>NZ_CAUQLJ010000017.1:0-82445 GCF_963519125.1 uncultured Stenotrophomonas sp.
ACGCCATCGGCCGTACCTGGCAGCTGGGCACCATGCAGGTCGACTTCATGATGCCCGGCCGCCTCGGCGCCGAGTACGTGGACGAAGCCAGCCAGAAAAAGCACCCGGTCATGTTGCACCGGGCCATCGTGGGCTCCATGGAGCGCTTCCTGGGCATCCTGATCGAGCACCACGCCGGCCACTTCCCGGCGTGGCTGGCCCCGACCCAGGCGGTGGTGGTCAATATCACCGACGCCCAGTCTGAATACGTGGAAGGGGTCAGGAAAACCCTTGCAGATCAAGGCTTCCGGGTAACGGCCGATTTGCGCAACGAGAAGATCGGATATAAGATTCGCGAGCATACGCTGCAGCGGGTCCCGTATCTGCTGGTGGTGGGCGACCGTGAGAAGGAAAATGGCGCCGTAGCCGTGCGTACGCGCTCGGGCGAGGATCTGGGCAGCATGTCCGTCCAGGCCTTCATCGAGCGGTTGCAGGCAGAACAGTCCGTGTAAGACAGTCCCGGCCCCGCGGATGATCCGTCATGGGCCGGTTTGATTCCTCTGGGAGATTGCAATATCAGTACCCCTGACAACAAACAGAACCGCAAGAATCAGGAAATCCGGGTGCCGCGCGTACGCGTGATCGGCAGCGACGGTGAAATGATTGGCGTGTTGACGCGTGATGAAGCGCTGTCGATGGCCGAAGACGAAGGTCTGGACCTGGTCGAGATTCAGCCGCAGGCTGATCCGCCGGTGTGCAAGATCATGGACTTCGGCAAGTTCAAGTTCGAAGCGCAGAAGAAGGCCAACGAGGCCAAGAAGAAGACCAAGCAGGTCGAGATCAAGGAAGTGAAGTTCCGCCCGGTCACCGACGAAGGCGACTACCAGATCAAGCTGCGCAAAATGCGCGGTTTCCTGGAAGAGGGTGACAAGATCAAGGTGAACATCCGCTTCCGTGGTCGTGAAATGAGCCATCAGGAACTGGGTCGCGAAATGGCCAACCGGATCGAAGCCGATCTGGGCGAGGACATCGTGATCGAGTCCCGTCCGCGCCTGGAAGGCCGGCAGATGGTCATGATGATCGCGCCGAAAAAGAAATAACCTGCGGACGTAGAGCCGGGCTCTGCCCGGCTGCACCGCCGAACGGGACCGCACCGGCCCGTAGCGCCGGGCTCTGCCCGGCCGCTTTACCCCCGCCCAATCAACCATTTGCAACCGGCTCCGGTCGCTGGCATAATGGGCGGCCCCGTATTGCGGGGTGAAGGACCCGCCCGATTCCCAGAGGGGAATCCGGGCTTACAAGCAGGCAAGGGCACGGACGGAAAGTGTGGCATCGCCACCGCCCTGGTCAGTAAAAAAACATCATCAAGGACATTGCAATGCCCAAGATCAAGACCAACCGGGCGGCGGCCAAGCGTTTCCGCAAGACCGCCTCCGGCAAGTTCAAGGCTGGCCACGCCAACCGCAGCCACATCCTCACGAAGAAGTCGACCAAGCGTAAGCGCAATCTGCGTCAGACGAACCATGTTCGTGCAGAAGACGCAGGCCGTTTGAACCGTATGCTTCCCTACCTCTGAGGACTGAACCATGGCTCGAGTAAAGCGTGGTGTACAGGCACGTCGCCGCCACAAGAAAATCCTGACCCTTGCCAAGGGTTACTACAACGCACGCCGCAAGGTCTTCCGCGTTGCCAAGCAGGCCGTCATCAAGGCACAGCAGTACGCCTACATCGGTCGTAAGCAGAAGAAGCGTAATTTCCGCTCGCTGTGGATCACCCGCATCAACGCGGCTGCCCGCATCAACGGTCTGAGCTACAGCCGTTTCATGAACGGCCTGCTGAAGGCGGGTATCACCCTGGACCGTAAGGTCCTGGCCGATATCGCCGTGCACGACGCAGCCGGTTTTGCTGCACTGGCCGAAAAGGCCAAGGGCGCGCTGGCGGCATAAGTCCATTCCCCGCCGTTGCCGTGCAAACGCAACGGCTGCGGGTAAGGCAATGCATGGGGAAGGGCGCAAGTCCTTCCCCATTCTTTTTTGTGCCGCCGGGAGTCGGCCCGGCGCGCATCGCGAAGGCAGACCGACGCGAGGTCCTGGCTATCCATGAGTGACATCCAATCCCTGACCACCCAGGCGCTGGCCGACGTGGCCGCCGCACAGAGCCCCGAAGCGCTTGAAGCGCTGCGCGTGGGCCTGCTCGGCAAGAGCGGCAGCATCACCGCCCAGCTCAAGCAGCTCGGTGCGCTTCCTGCCGACGCGCGCAAGGCCGCCGGCGAAGCCATCAACCAGGCGCGCGACGCGCTGACCACCGCGCTGGGCGAGCGCAAGGCCGTGCTGGAGGACGCTGCGCTCGACGCGCGCCTGGCCGCCGAAGCGATCGACATCACCCTGCCGGGCCGCGCCGCCGAACGCGGTGGCCTGCACCCGGTAACTCGCACCCTGGAACGCATCACCGAAATCTTCGGCCGCCTCGGTTACGAGCTGTCCGAAGGCCCGGAAATCGAAGACGACTGGCACAACTTCGAAGCGCTGAACTTCCCGCCGCACCACCCGGCGCGTGCCATGCACGACACCTTCTATTTCGGCGACGGCCGCCTGCTGCGCACGCATACCTCCGGTGTGCAGGTGCGCTACATGGGCGACCACGCGCCGCCGCTGCGCATGATCGCCGCCGGCAAGGTGTACCGCAGCGACAGCGACCAGACCCATTCGCCGATGTTCCACCAGGTGGAAGGCCTGCTGGTGGATGAGCATTCGACCTTCGCCGACCTCAAGGGCACCCTGTCCGAGTTCGTGCGCGCGTTCTTCGAACGCGACTTCGAAATGCGCTTCCGCCCCAGCTACTTCCCGTTCGTCGAACCGGGCGCGGAAGTGGACATTGCGTGGCAGCAGCCCGACGGCAGCACCCGCTGGCTGGAAGTGCTCGGCTGCGGCATGGTCCACCCGAACGTGCTGCGCAACGTGGGCATCGACCCGGAGCGCTACACCGGCTTCGCCTTCGGCCTGGGCGTGGAGCGCTTCGCCATGCTGCGTTACGGCGTGAACGACCTGCGCGCGTTCTTCGAAAACGACGTGCGGTTCCTGAAACAATTCGCGTAAGCACATCAGCGTAGAGCCCGGCCATGCCGGGCTGGAATGCATCCAAGACCATCAAGGCCCAGGCGCATGCGCCGGCCCACCAGGGTGACACCATGAAATTCTCTGAAAACTGGCTGCGCAGCCACGTTCCCACCACCGCCTCGCGCGCCGAGCTGAGCGCGGTGCTGACCGCGATCGGCCTGGAAGTGGAAGAGGTCACCGACCTCGGCGCGCACCTGGACCACGTGGTGGTCGCGCGCATCATCTCCGCCGAGCGCCACCCCGAAGCCGACCGACTGCAGATCTGCCAGGTCGACGCCGGGCAGGGCGAGCACCTGCAGATCGTGTGCGGCGCCCCCAATGCGCGCGCCGGGCTGGTTGCGCCGCTGGCGATGATCGGTGCCAGGTTCGGTGACATGACCATCAAGGCCACCAAGCTGCGCGGCGCCGATTCCAACGGCATGCTCTGCTCGGCGAAGGAGCTGGGCCTGGACAGCGATGCCTCCGGCCTGTTCGAACTGCCTGACGACGCGCCGGTTGGCCAAGCCCTGGTCGAGTACCTGGGCCTGCCGGACGCCAGCATCGAGATCAAGCTCACCCCCAACCGCGCCGACTGCTTCAGCGTGCGCGGCATCGCCTTCGACGTGGCCGCCGCGTGCGCCAGCGAAGTGGTGCCGTTCAACGCCGCCCCGGTGGCTGCGGTGGGCAACCGTGAACTCAGCATTGCGCTTGAAGCCGGTGCCGAAGCGCCGCGTTACCTGGGCCGCGTGATCGAAGGCGTGAACCCGCGCGCGTCCACCCCGCTGTGGATGGCCGAGCGCCTGCGCCGCAGCGGCGTGCGCCCGGTGTCGCTGCTGGTCGACATCACCCAGTACGTGATGCTCGAACTCGGCCAGCCCATGCACGCCTACGACCTGGGTACCCTGCAGGGCAGCATCGGCGTGCGCCGTTCGCGCGCCGGCGAAACCCTCAAGCTGCTGGACGGCCGCGACGCCGCGCTGGACGACAGCTTCCTGGTGGTCACCGACGCCGACCGTCCGGTCGGCCTGGCCGGCCTGATGGGCGGCTTTGATACCCGCGTCACCGACGACACCACCGCCGTGTTCCTGGAAGCCGCGCACTTCGCCCCGGCCGCCATCATGGGCCGTGGCCGCAAGCTGGGCCTGCACACCGACGCCGGCCATCGCTTCGAGCGTGGCGTGGACCCGGCGTTGCCGCGTACCGCCATCGAGTACGCCACCCGCCTGGTGCTGGACCTTGCTGGCGGCACCCCGGCTCCGGTTACCGAGGCCGTGCGCGAAGGCGACCTGCCGGCTACCGCGACCATCGGCCTGCGCCGCGCGCGCATCGCCCGCGTGCTGGGCATCCAGATTGAAGATGCCGACGTCGAGCGCATCCTGCGCGCGCTGGGCATGGACGTGGCCGCTGCCGCCGACGGCTGGCAGGTCACCGCGCCCAGCCGCCGCTTCGACATCGCCATTGAAGAAGACCTGATCGAAGAGCTGGCCCGCATCCACGGCTACGAGCGCATTCCGACCACCCTGCCGGGTGGCGCGGCGCGCATCGCCATGCCCAGCGAAACCCGCCTGGACGACCTGAGCAGCCGTCGCCAGCTGGTCGCCCGCGACCTGCAGGAAACCATCAACTACGCCTTCGTCGACGCCGGCCTGCTGGCCAGCTGGCAGCTGCAGGACAACGTGGTGGCCCTGGCCAACCCGCTTTCGGCCGAGCTGGCGGTGATGCGCCCGGCGCTGCTGCCGGGCCTGGTGGCCACGCTGGGGCGCAACGCCGCGCGCCAGCAGCCCACCGTGCGCCTGTTCGAGCTGGGCCGCGTGTTCCACCCGCAGGCCGGGCAGGGCGCCGCCCCGCTGGAAACCCAGCGCGTGGCCGTGGCCGTGTGCGGCGACGCCACCCCCGAACAGTGGGGCCTGCCAACCCGCAAGGTCGACTTCCACGACCTCAAGGGCGACCTGGAATCGCTGGCTGCCGCCTCCGGTGCCGAGCTCAGCTTCGTGCCCTCGACCCGCCCGTACGGCCACCCGGCCCGCTCGGCCGAGGTCCTGCGCGACGGCGCCAGCCTGGGCTGGATCGGCCAGATCCACCCGCGCCTGGCCAAGGCCATGGACATCGACGCCGACGTATTCGGCTTCGAACTGGACCTGGCCGCCCTGGCCGCCCGCGCCCTGCCGCGCGCCAGCGACCTGTCCCGGTTCCCCTCGGTCCGCCGCGACCTGGCCTTCCTGGTTCCCGAGGCTGCGGCCTGGTCCGACCTCGAAGCGACCCTGCGCCGGGCCGCCGGCCCGCTGCTGCAGCAGGTGACCCTGTTCGACCGTTACGTCGGCCAGGGGGTAGAGCCGGGCTTCAAGAGTCTCGCTATGGGCTTGATTTTGCAGGACAAGTCGCGCACTCTGACGGACCGCGACGTGGATGCGGTGGTGGCCGAGGCGGTCACTGCCATCGAGCGTGAACACCACGCCCGGATCCGCGGCTGAGCGGGCAGCACTCGGGGGTAGCAGGCAATGGCATTGACCAAGGCGGAGATGGCGGAAAAGCTGTTCGACGAAGTCGGTCTGAACAAGCGGGAAGCCAAGGAATTCGTCGACGCGTTTTTCGATGTGCTGCGTGAAGCATTGGAACAGGGACGTCAGGTGAAGCTGTCGGGCTTCGGTAATTTCGATCTGCGGCGCAAGAACCAGCGCCCGGGTCGCAACCCCAAGACCGGCGAGGAAATTCCGATTTCCGCCCGTACGGTGGTCACCTTCCGTCCGGGCCAGAAGCTCAAGGAGAGGGTGGAAGCTTATGCTGGATCCGGGCAGTAACCGCGAACTACCGCCGATCCCGGCCAAGCGCTACTTCACCATCGGTGAAGTCAGCGAGCTGTGCGACGTCAAGCCGCACGTCCTGCGCTACTGGGAAACCGAGTTTCCCAGCCTTGAGCCGGCCAAGCGCCGAGGCAACCGCCGCTACTACCAGCGCCACGACGTGCTGATGGTGCGGCAGATCCGCAGCCTGCTGTACGAACAGGGCTACACCATCGGTGGCGCACGCCTGCGTCTGGATGGGCCCGATGCCCGCGAGGAATCGGCGCTGAGCAACCAGATCATCAAGCAGGTGCGCATGGAGCTGGAAGAAGTGCTGCAGTTGTTGCGCCGCTGATCCCATTTCCATCGTAATCCGCTATACTTCACGGCCCGCCGCACTGGCGGGCACATCGCAGCATCAGTCGGGGCGTAGCGCAGCCTGGTAGCGCATCTGCCTGGGGGGCAGAGGGTCGTCGGTTCAAATCCGGCCGTCCCGACCATTGTTGGTAACACGATCAAGGGTTCGCACTTTCGGTGCGAGCCCTTTTTTGTTGTTGCAACGAAGTGCACTGTTTTTGACTTCACATGGTAGTAGGTTGGCGCCCCCGTTAACTGGCCGTACGATCATGGCTATTAATGCCGCTTACGACACGATCTTCAACGAAACCTTTGGCGAAGAGGTCGGTGCAGAGGACGCGAAAGCGCTGCAGATGGCCTACGGGTTGGCAGAAGACGCCTGGTTGGAGCCCTAGGGTGTGCGATCAGGTTCCTGCGCCAGCAGCGTCTGAAGGTCATTGCAGTGAGATCCTCCTTTGTTCCCGACAAGTCCGGTCCGGCGACGCTGCACTTCCACGTGTTGATCCATGCTCCACCCAGTATCAGCAGCGACGCGGAGTGGGATTTTCTGGACCATTTGGTAGCTGCCGATTATCCGGCTACGAGCTCTAGGGCTGTCAGTGTGGCCTTCGTTCCGACGCTGGCGGAGGCGGAAAATGGCGATATCGCCTGAGCATCTTCGTGATTTTGCGAAAAAGCATGCCAGCGAAAGTTCCGACGAAGTGACGCTCCGGGCGGCGTCTGACACGCATGGGTTATCCGAACATCGTTCGGGTTGGGCCGTTGTAGACGACGAGCCGCCAACGATTTCGCAGTTGTTCGCCGCGGTCGGCCAGCCCGCGCCTGACGGTTCACAGGCCGAGCGTGCATCCGCTTTCAGCGCGCTCATGGATGGTGCCAGAATCCGGCAGGATCTTGGATTCAGCCCTGTCTAACCCGGCTGTAGGACGCAGTTGCTGCAGAAGCCCTCTAATTGAGACCGCGTTCGAGCGTGCCCAGCGGCCGAGGGTCCGCAGGAACTATCCGGCACGACCACGTCGAAAGCGCGGCACTCCTCTCAGTCGCTCGACCAGCCATTGTGCCGCTCCTGACAGCGGCCATTCCGATCGATGAATCAGCCAGAGTGTGTCCACTACAGGATCACCGCAGGCCACCGTCTTGATGGATGCCGGCTGTGCAAACGATTCGCGAGCATGCCTCGGAATGACCGTGAAGCCGAGGCCTCGCGACACAGGCTCCAGGATCAGTGCAACCTGGTTGGTAAAGCCGTGCACGGGTAGCGAGCCAATTCCCGGATTGCCCGGGAAGCGCCTGGAGAGCAGGCGGGTGGCCATCGCCCTGCCATCTGGGTGGTCGATGAAGCCAAGTCTCTGCAGATCAATCCAGGACTTTGCGCTGGAACCTGCGGGAACCACCAGTTCCAGCACTTCTTCCGTGAACGCTGAGGCGGAAACGCGAGGATCGTCTGGTTTTAGTGTTACTAGCCCGAGTTCGTAGTGCTTCTCAAGAACCGCGTGAAGCACCTCGGAATCCGGCGCGAAGCGATGCCGGATGGAGAGGCCCAGGTGGTTCTGCTGAAAGTCCAGCAGAACCGGGTAGAGGGCAAGACCGACGCTGCCGGGGGTGATCAGACTCACTTCGCCTTGATCGGAAACTTCCTCAGAGAGGGTCGCCTTCAACCGACGCTCAGCACGTTCCATGTCCTGGATAAACGCCATCAACGCGGTACCGGCAGGTGTCAGTTCGATTTGTCGTGGCCGACGGATGAGCAGGGGACCCAATTGTTCTTCCAGATGCCGCACGTGTTGGCTCACGGCAGCCTGGGTCAGCCCCAGTTTGTTGGCAGCCCGCGTGAAGCCCCCGAGGACGGCAACAGTGGCGAACGAACGAAGCCATTGTGGATTGTACATAACAATAATTTATCCAAAGGATAATGATCCATTAGATCACCTGTTGTATCGATGCGCCTAGTCTTCGCTGTCGGACAATCGTTCCCAATACCTACGCTCCACCCATGAAGATGAATGCAATCCACTGGCCTGAGGGCTACGTCCCGGGCCTTACTGAAAATTTCGCTTCCAACGAGGTCATCGTGGCGGGCCTGAACGCGGCAGATATCTGGCCCCTTCTCGCCGAGCCGGCCAGGTGGCCGTCCTATTACGCCAACTCGGCCAATGTCCGCCTCCATGACGGGAAGGGACCAGTGCTGGCTGATGGCGACCGCTTCTACTTTGAGACCTTCGGTTTCCCGGTCGAGGCGCAGTGCAATGAGTATGTTGCGCCGGCGGGTGGCCACCCGGGTCGCGTTGCCTGGCACGGCTGGGCCGGGGAGGTAGGTGCCGATGATCGGCTGGACGTCCACCACGCGTGGCTGGTTGAGGATCTGGAGGGAGGCCGTGTTCGCATCCTTACCCAGGAGACGCAGAAGGGTAAGCCCGCTGCGGAGCTGCATGCTGCCAAACCAAACCCGATGATCAACGGACACCAGGACTGGCTTGTGGGATTGGTGGACGCTGCGCGGATGAACAAAGCGCGGTGACGGTTCCATCGGCCCCATCCTGTCATTCTCAATCATTCATAGCTATATAGGTAGTTCATGTCTGCGCTGTTCACTCCATTCGGGCTGAAAGACGTCACCCTTCGCAATCGCATCGCAATTCCGCCCATGTGCCAGTACCAGGCTCACGAGGGATACGTAAACGATTGGCACGTGGTCCACTACGCCGGCCTTGCACGTGGCGGTGCCGGTCTGGTCATCGTGGAAGCCACTGGCGTCTCGCCGGAAGGTCGTATCACCCCGGGCTGCACCGGTCTTTGGGAGGATGGTCAGGTGGAAGGCATGGCGCGTGTCGCGTCGGCCATCAAGGCCGCCGGAGCGGTTGCAGGCATCCAGATCGCCCATGCGGGTCGCAAGGCGAGCGCCAACAAGCCTTGGGAGGGCGATGACCACATCGGCGAAGGCGACCGTCGCGGCTGGCCGACGCTTGCGCCCTCGGCCATTCCCTTCGGCGGCGGCCTGTCCAAGGTGCCTCAAGCGATGACACTGGAGGACATCGCGCAGGTCCAAGCCGACTTCGTGGCGGCGGCCGAGCGTGCGCTGTCTGCAGGCTTCCAGTGGCTGGAACTGCACTTTGCACATGGTTACCTGGCGCAAAGCTTCTTCTCGCCCCTCGCCAACCAACGGACCGACAAGTACGGCGGCAACGCCGAGAATCGCGGTCGGTTCCTGCTGGAAACATTGCAGGCGGTGCGTGAAGTGTGGCCTGAGCATCTTCCGCTGACCGCGCGATTCGGCGTCGTTGAGTTTGACGGACACGACGAAACCTTTTACCCCGAGGCCGTCGAACTGGTGCGGAAGATGCGCGATGGGGGCCTGGATCTGATCGACGCCAGCATTGGATTCTCCACCACGAATGGTAAGGCGCCCTGGGGCCCTGGCTTCTTCGTTCCGGTGGCCGGCCGCGTCAAGCGGGATACACAGATGCCGGTCGCTGCGAGCTGGTGCATCGACGATCCGCAGATGGCCGAGCAGGCGGTAGCTGAGGGCGAGATGGATCTCGTGCTGATTGCCCGGGCCCACTTGGCCAATCCGCACTATGCCTACCAGATGGCGCTTGCGCTGGGTGAGGCTCAGCCGTCGGAGACCTTGCCGGCATCCTATGGCTATTGGCTGTCTCGCTACCGCGGCCCGGGCAAAGGCGCGGCGCAGTGATGTGCTGGCGGGAAAGGATTGCAGCCGCCTTGCTCGTGGTGTTGTCTCCGCTCTCCGCTGTTGCAGCGGATTTGCCTCCTTACCTGCTGCTGGTGATATCGAAAGCCGATCATGTACTGCAACTTCGTGATCCTGAGAGCTTTGAGCTGCTGAAAACCGCTCCACTGGGTCCCGATCCGCATGAGATCGCTTTGGACCCGGACGGACACACCGCTTACGTCTCGAATCCTGGCTACGGATCCTTACACCGCATTGACGTGATCGATCTGAGAACCGGCACGGCGAGGGCGCCGATCGACACGATGCCACTGCTCGGGCCGCATGGGCTGGCCTTCGTGAAGGGTCGCCTGTGGTTTACCGCCCAAGGATCCAAATCCATCGCAAGGTTGGATCCAAGGCGTCAAGCCAACAAAGTGGAATGGGTCATGGGCACAGGTCAGGACACCACCCACCTACTGCATGTGTCAGCAGACGGCCAGCATGCCTACGCCACGAACTCTGGTTCAGGCACTGTCAGCTTGTTCGAGCGGCGCTTGGTGCCGCCGAACACCCCGCCCACCGGCATCCCTCCGGCCGGGGCGACGTCGCGAATGGACTGGGTGCACACACTGGTGCCGACAGGTCCGGGCACTGAGGGATTCGACGTCTCGCCTGACGGAGGCAAGCTCTGGACCGTTGCGCCGGACGGCACGCTGTACGTGATCGACCTGACCTCAAAACGTGTTGTAGATCGGTTTGACAGCGGCTTGGATGGGGCTCACCGCTTGGCGTTCACTCCCGACGGTCACCGGATCATGGTGGCAAGCGTCAAGACCGGCGCGTTGGCAATCTTCGACGCTTCCAGCCACAAGCTTATCAAGCGTCTGCAGACCGGGCATGGCGCTGGCGTCTATATGGATCCCAGCGGCAATCGGGCCTTCATCTCCTGCACCCCGGATGGCTTCGTCGCCGTGATTGATCTGGCCTCCCTGAAGGAGATCCATCGCATTACCCTACCTCGACCGGATGGCGTGGTGCTGACAGGGCGAGAAGCGGACAGCAATTTCTGACGGTGTGACACACGCCCCGAACTGCGCCTACTGGTACTGAAACTTCCTTTGGCGCTCGCTTGTGGCCGAAGCCGCTCTTGCTCTCTGGGTTGCCGGTGGCCGCACACCCGAATCACCCTATTGGATTGTAAGCTTGCTCACGCTGAGACGAAGGCTGGATCTGTCGTCGAGTGAAGGCTCCGGTCGGAGCCTCCATTCCAGGTGCTGCGTACGAATGTGGCAGTGATTATTCGACGGGAGCCGGTGCGCCGGCCGTTGACGGCGGCGGCCCCAACGGTGCCAACGGCACCTCTTCCAGATCCACGAGCGATATCAGCGCCAGCAGGTTCTTGATGCTCATGTCTTCGACATTGCCAGGGCATCGCTCGATTACATCGATGAGTGATAGCAGCTCGACAATGCGCAAATCGTAGATGCGCAGCAGACTGCGGATTGCGCGGAACACTTCGTGCCTTGAAGGGTCGTTGGCACCGATCAGGCGGTGCACCTGCGTTCCCGCCTTTGTCGTAGCATCGCAGCGAGTCGATGAGATCGCCTTCAGTATCTCGCCCATCGTCAGCTGGTCTGATGTGCGGATGTCGGTTCGGAGCTTGGATTCGAGCGTGACCCAGGCGGGGCTGCCCCAGTCCAAGGTCTCGGCGATGGCGGTGAAATAGTAGTTCAGGTCAACTGTCACGCGAGACGGCGCGGCGAAGGGATCAACGTGCATGAAGGACGTCCTCGATAGAAGTAAGTTCCAGCGCCCTTCCGATATGCACGGATGGGCGCTGCTGCTGCTCCTTTGATTCGGGACGCCAATCCCGGTCGCCGATTATCTGGCGACGCGGCGATCCTGCTCTTGGTGCTCGGCAACTGTCAATCAAGCCTGTCATGAAAGGCACTGTTTCAGGTACGGAAGGCCATGCAGCGCTGGTAAGCGGTGCCTACCGCCCGCACCCCCGTTACCATTTCCCTGTCGGTTCCAGACCGGAACCCAAGGATCAGGCGCAGGCAGATGGCAACAAGGAGAGTGCGGGCTGTCGATCTGGAGCAGGCCAGTGCCGTGTGCATGGCCTCCTTCATGGACGCGGTTGCGCCGTCGCTGGGGCCGGAGGGTGTCGCTACCTTTGCCGGCATCGTCTCGGTGGAGGGGTTTGCCGGGCGCCTGTCCGACGAGAACGACATGTTCGTGTACGAGGCCGACGGCCGGGTGGTCGGGGTGGCCGAACTGATGGGCGGCCAGCACGTGGCCACCTTGTTCGTGGCCCCGGGCTGGCAGGGGAAGGGGATTGGTCGGGCGCTGATGGACGCCTTGCTGGAATGCGCGCGGGCCGAGGTGGTCACGGTGCGGGCGTCGCTGGCCGCTGTGGCGGCCTACCAGCGTTACGGATTCGTGGTGTCCGGAGCGGTCGGCGAGTACGCCGGACTGGTCTATCAGCCCATGCAGATGGCACTGCCGCGACGTGATCCGGGCTTCACGGCAGCCACCCTATGCTCTGGCGAAATTCACAGGGTTCGAACCGTGTTGCAGGAGCAGGAAGAAGACACCCCCAAGTGGCGGATTTACGAGGCCCTGCTGCAGGCGACGCCCGACCTTTCGTACGTATTCGACCTGGACCACCGCTTCATCTATGCCAACAAGGCACTCCTCTCGATGTGGGCATGACCTGGGACGAGGCGATCGGCAAGACCTGCCTGGAGATCGGCTACGAGCCCTGGCATGCGGCCATGCACGACGCGGAAATCGATCGGGTGATCGCTACCAGACAACCCATCCGCGGCGACGTGCCGTTTCCACACGCCACCGAGGGCGTGCGCATCTACGACTACATCTTTACTCCGGTGATCGGGCCGGACGGGCAGGTGGAGGCCATCGCCGGCAGCACCCGCGACGTGACCGAGCGCAAGCGCCACGAGCAGCACCTGCAGCTGCTGATCAACGAGCTCAACCATCGGGTCAAGAATTCGCTGGCGATGGTGCAGTCCATCGCACGGCAGACGTTCCGCAATGCGGCCGACGTGGCCGAGGCCAGCGAAAAGGTCGAACAGCGCCTGATGGCGCTGGCCGCCGCGCACGACGTGCTGACCCGCGAAAACTGGCACAGCGCCGATATCCACGAGCTGATCGAGGCCACAGCGACGGTGCACGCCGAAGACCGCGACGAGCGCTATGACATCAAGGGCGACCCCTGCCGGTTGGACCCGCGCCGGGCGCTGGCATTGGCCATGGCGCTGCACGAGCTGGGCACCAACGCGGTCAAGTACGGTGCGCTGTCCGGTCCCGATGGGCGCGTGTCGCTGCACTGGGACAAACACAAGCTTGCCGGTCGCAACATGATCGAGCTGGTCTGGCAGGAAAGCGGTGGGCCGCCGGTACAGCCGCCAAGCCAGCGTGGGTTTGGGTCCCGGTTGCTGGAACAGGGGCTCAAGCACGACCTGGGCGGCAAGGTGGAGCTGGCCTTCGACCCGGGTGGCCTGCGCTATCGCGTGCTGTTCCCGCCGGTGGATGACGACGTGCGGGTACACCCTTGAACGGGCGGGTGCTGGTGGTCGAAGACGAGTCGATGGTCGCGATGATGGTCCAGGACTATCTGGTCGACGAGGGCTATGAAGTGGTCGCCCTGGCTGGCACGTTGGATGATGCGTTGGATGCGGCCGAGAAGTGCACCTTCGATGTGGCCCTGCTCGACGTGAACCTGGCCGGCACGCCGTCGTTCCCGGTTGCCGAGGTGCTCGAAGCACGTGGCATTCCCTACATGTTCCTCACCGGCTATGGGCCGGACAGTCTTCCCGAGCGCCTGAAAGGTCGTTACGGCCTGCAGAAGCCGTTCAAGATGCGCGAGCTGCGCAGGGAAATCGAGAGGGTGACAAACCCATCCGGCGGGGCAACGCCCGGCGCCGACGGTCCATCGCTGCGCTGAGGCAGCGGCTGTCGCGCGATCAGCTGACCGCGCGGATCACTTCTTCAATCAGCACGACGTAGCAGGCCACGAAGTACACCTTGAGCAATGCCGGGTGCTGCTTGGTTACGAATGCGCGCATGGCGGTGATGGCCGTTGTGGGACGTCATCATTGTGACCATGCGGTGAAATTGAGGCAACGGTCACACATTCAGTGCTGTGATGAGAGGATGCGTGAGCGAGCTTTGAAATCAATCACTTGCGTGTTAAGCGGCGGAGTGCTTCCCTACCGTCCGTCGGAAAATTCCTACAAGCGCTTCTGAATACGTGGCGCGTGCCGTTCACATTAGGTAGCGCCTTCACACGCTGCCCGCGTCTCATTCACCCCTGCGGCACAGCCGGATCGATAGCGTGGAGGCCTGTCAGTCATCCCGGAAATCGGGCAAAGGAACAACATGATCAAGTGGGCCATCATCTTCGCCATCATCGGCCTCATCGCGGGCGCGCTCGGTTTCGCCGGCATTGGCGGCGCCGCCATCGGCGTGGCCAAGTTCCTGTTCTGGGCAGGCATCATCATCGCCGTCGTCCTGTTCCTGCTGGGTATGACGGTCGCCAAGAAGGTGACCTGACCGCAAGGTCGCCGCGGCTGAAACCGCAAAAGCCTGCGCAGCGATGCGCAGGCTTTTTTGTTGCGGCCATGAAACTCAGGGGTGGTGTGGCGTGATGTCTACCAGCATCCAGAAGCCGCCTTCGTACTCCGCTTTATCGATGTATGAGGTGATGGGGGACGGCGGTGGAACGTCGCCCGGGTCGCTTTCGTACATCAAGGCAACGGCTTCCCTGATTTCGTCAGGAAGCTGCACAAGCTCGTCAGCCGCGGAGTGCACCCCGGGCAGGTCGGGGAGGATCGCACCGTAGGCGCGGTTGGCTTGGTGATGGATGTAGACCGGGTACAGGTTTTGACGGGGCATCGAGACAGGAAGACACGCTAACGAGTGCTCGTCCAATTGATTCAAAAGCGCGATTTGAGCGAATTCATTAGTGCTGTGAATCGCGTGGCGACGCGGGGTGGTCGGAAGCCTCACTCAAAGTAGAACGAAACCCCCAGCCCGGCCTGTAGATCCGGGCTGTTGCGGTCCAGTCCGAGGTCGAAGGAGGCGTCGAGCTGCACGCGGCGGGCGGGCATCCAGGTGAGCCCGGCGCCGGCCACAGAGGTGGAAGGTTCGCCGTCGGTGTGGGTGAAACCGGCTTCGATGAAGGCACTGACGTTGACGCTTACGGCCAGGCTGAGGCTCGGCGACCACTCGAAGGCGTCCTCGCCGGCACCGCGCGTGGCGTTGGCGTACAGGGCGCCGGTCCAGCGGTCGTTGAAGGTGTATTCGTAGCTGGCGCCCAGTTGATATTGGGTGCCGCCTTCGCTGAAATCACGCGAACCGGTGTCGAAGCTGCTGCTGGCCAGCAAGGCGACGGCGTGGCGGTCCGAATCGAGCGGTAGCGCGAACTTCAGTGCCAGGCCGCTGTCGCCGGCGCCGCGCGTGGTGTTCGATGGGGCATTGCGCGGGGCTTCGCGCAGGCGATTCCACGGACTTCCGAAGGCCTGCAGCTCAAGGTTCGCGCCCAAGCCCACGCGAAGGCGCAGGTCGGTGCCGTACTGCGTGGTGCGCGTTCCTGCATCGTCGCGGTCGCGCTCGTAATCGGGCAGGCCCAGTTCCAGGGCGACGCCACCGGCGGGCAGCACCGAGGCTGCGAAGCCCAGGCCCGGGCGGTCGAAGGCCGGGGTTTCGCCCTCGTCCTGCTGCGCCCAGGCAGGCGCCGCAAACGCCACCAGAATCAGTCCCACCCATGCTCGCATCGCCACACCCACGCTGAGGAAACAGCAGCAGCCTAGCGATGCGGCGGCAACGCGCCGTGAGGGCGGGCCGGTGCGGTCAGAGCGGCCGGGTCAGGGCCAACAGGCCTTCCAGCAGGCGTGCCGCGCGCGGCTGCCCGTCGTCGTCGATCGGGCAGGCCATCGACTGCAGCCAGAACCCGTGCGCGGCGCGCCGTGCGGCGGTAAGGCGATGGTCGTCGCCTTCGCCCGGATGCAGGTGCAGCTGCGACTGGATCCAGTGCTTCAGCGCCTGCGCTACTTCAGGGTCGGGTCGTCCGCGTGGAATGCCTGCGCCGGGTTCCGGCGGCAGCAGGCAGGCGTGGAAAATGGCGGTGACATACGCGCGGGAGAAACGCCCGTAGGCCTCCGGATCCTGCGCGACCAATGTCTGCACTGCCCGGTCGAATTCGGTCAGCGCGCTGGCCAGTGCGGGTGCGTCGGTCGGCTCGGCGGTGCTGAGCAGCGGGAAGGGTCGGCTCATGCGGGCTCCGGAAGTGGGGCAGGGTGGGTGGCAGGCATCAGAGCGCCGCAGAGGCCTGCGGCAGGTGCAATGGCAGGGGGCCAGGCTGCTCCAGAAGGCCGCGCAGCAGGTCCACCACGCGCTCGCCCTGGCCATTGCAGGCGAGCTCGAAGGTAGTGAGTCCGCCGAGTGCGGCCAGCGGGGTGTGCACGATCCAGTGCAGCACGCGGCTGCGGTCCGGCTCGATCTGCAGCGCGAGCGTGGCGACGCGACGTACGATGCCGGTGCGCATGCTCAGAACCCGTAGCTCAGCGCCAGCAGCGCGCTGTCCATGTGCGTGCCGACGGTCATCGGGCTGTCCTTGACCGCGCTGGAAAGCAGGGTGCGGCGCAGCGAGGCGGTGGCGGTCCAGTGCGGGCCGAGCGGCATCACCGCGCTGAAGTCCATGTACGGGGCAACGCCGCTGCCGGCGCGGTAGGCCGCCAGCCCGCTGCGCTGCGCTTCCACCGCGCTCACGCCAAAGTAGTAGTCATTGAGCTTGCTGCTGGCGTATTGGGCGCCTACGCCGGGCACCAGCACCACGCGGCCGGTGGGAATGGGATAGGTGTATTTGGCGTCGGCCGCGACGCCGCCGCCGTGCCCGCTCACTTCCGCCTGCACATTGCCCTGCAGCACGCCCCACGGCGCGGTGTGGCGCACGGCCACGCCGGCCATCGCCGACATGCTGCGGTTGGAGAGCTGGCGCAACTGCGGGTTGTCGGTGTCGTTGCGCTTGAAGCGCATGAAGTACGGCGACGCCAGCAGCGAGACCTCGGTTTTTTCGTTGCTGATCAGCTTGTAGCCCAGGCTGCCGCCACGGAAATGGAACCGGTCGCCTTCCCAGTTGATCACTGGTACCGGCAGTACGTCGGTGTCGTAGCCGGCGTAGGGCGACTTCTGCGCGACCACCGCCAGGCCCACGCTGCTGCGTGGCTTGGCCCCGGGAGCGGCCTGGGCCAGCACGCTGCCGCTGGCCAGCAGCCCGATGAGGGCGAGGCTTGCCGCTGCTGTCTTCCGTGAACCGCTGTGCATGGGTAACGCTCCTGGGGGATGATCAAACCGCCATGATGTCCCCCGGACATTATGGGAACGTTGCGTCACCGGGCGCGGTACCATCGGCGGCCTCCGCCCCTGCCTGCACCGCCCATGCGCATCCTGCTGCTCGAAGACGACCCCGAACTGGCCGGTGCCATCCAGGCCAGCCTGGGGCGGCACGGCATGGTGGTGGACCTGGTGGTGTCGATGGCACAGGCGGCGGAGGCGCTCAAGGCGGGGGTGCACCAGGTACTGCTGCTGGACCGCCAGCTGCCCGATGGCGACGGCGCCAACTTCGTGCGGGTGGCGCGCAGCCATGTGCCCAACCTGCCGGTGATCATGCTGACCGCGCGCGACTCGGTGGCCGACCGGGTGGTCGGGTTGGATGTGGGTGCCGACGATTACCTGACCAAACCGTTCGCGGTGGAAGAGCTGCTCGCGCGGATCCGCGCGATCTCGCGGCGGCCGGCGCAGATCACCTTGCCGATGCTCACGCTGGGGCGGCTGCAGTTCGATTTCGTGGCGCGCGAAGCCCGCGTGGCCGGTGCGCTGCTGGGGCTGCCGCGACGGCAGTTGCTGGTGCTGGAAGCGCTGGCCCTGCGCCAGGGGCGCACGGTGGCACGCGCGGCATTGCAGGAAGCGGTGTATGGCTTCGACGATGACATCCAGTCCAACGCGTTGGACGCGCACGTCTCCAAACTGCGCCGCGCGCTGGCCGATGCGGAGGCGCAGGTGGAAATCCATGTGATGCGCGGCATTGGCTATCTGCTGAAGGAAACCGCATGAAGTTCCTCAAACCCGGCTCGCTGTCGTTCAGCCTTGCGTGGAAGATCTGCCTGATCCAGGTGGCCATGGTGCTGAGTGCACTGGTTGGCATGGTGCTGGTCTATGGGGACAGCAGTGCGGCCTACGTGGACTGGCGCACCGGTGAAGATGTGGCCAATGCAATCAGCGTGCGTGACAACGCCCTGCAGGTGGATTGGCCCGCGATCGATGCAGCCGTGCCTGATCGGCCGGCGACGTTCTGGTTTGCCGCGGCCGACGAACGCGGCCACCGCAGCGAGCATGGCCCAGTGCCCGCGGTGTACCGGCCGCTGGTGGAACAGTTGCAGCATGTGGAACCCACCGACGTGCGCACCCGCACCCAAGGCACCGAGCTGGCGATGCGGGTGTGGGTGGCTGAGCAGGACGGTGCGCGCGTGCATGTGATGATCGGTGGGCTTCCGCATCGCGGTTTCTGGCGGCAGATGCTGGTGGTGATCGGTTACCTGGGCGGGTGGATCACCCTCCCGCTGATGGTGATCACCCTGGTCGTGGCGCCGTGGGCCATCCATCGCTCTCTGCGCGGCGTGAACCGGGTGGCGGCGCAGGCGGCCGCCATCGAAATCAGTGAGCGGGGGCGCGGCCTGGACACTCATGCCGTGCCACGCGAAATCGTGCCGCTGGTGGATGCGTTCAACGCGGCGGTGAAGCGCATCGGCGAAAGTTATGACGCGCAGGACCGCTTCCTGGTGGGGGCGGCGCATGAGCTGCGCATGCCGATCGCAATCCTTGCCACCCGCATTGCCGACCTTCCTCCCGGCCAGCTGCGTTCGCGCCTGCAGCGCGATCTGGGGAGGTTGAGCAACATCGCCGAACAGTTGCTTGACCTGCAGCGGCTGGACCATCACCGCAGCCAGCACCAACGCGTCGACCTGGCGGCACTCGCGCGCGAGGTGGCCGCTGACGTCGCGCCGCTCCTGATCGATGCCGGCTACGCATTCGCGGTGGAGGCGCCGGACGACGCGGTGTGGGTCCACGGCGACCCGGATGCACTGCATCGGGTGATCAGCGGGCTGCTGCAGAATGCGATCGCGCACGGCGGTGGCAGTGGCACGGTGATGGTGGAACTGCAGCCCAGCGGTCTGTTGTCGGTCAGCGACGAAGGCGATGGCGTACCCGAGCAGGCACGGCAATCAATCTTCGAGCCGTTCCATCGCCTGCGTCCCAGTGGCAGCGGCAGTGGCCTGGGCCTCTACCTGGCGCGCGAAATCCTGTTGCGCCACGGCGGCAGCATCGTGGCTGAAGAAGCCGCTGGTGGCGGCGCGCGCTTTGTGATGTCGCTTCCCGTAGCGCGATAGGCATTAGGTGCGGCCTTTACCGAGTCCCGGTTCACCACGCCATCACCGTGAGTGCGATGTGATGGGGTAGAACACCCCATCTACTCCAGGAACGGATATGCGCGGTTGGTGGTTGTCGTGCCTGTTGTTGCCGTGCACCGCGTTCGCACAGGATGACTGGCAGCTCAGCGTGGTGCCCTATATCTGGGGCGCGAGCGTAAAGGCGGACGTGAATGCGCCGCCGCTGGCACCGATAACGGTGCACAAGTCCTTCAGCGATACCTTCCAGCACCTGGACATGGCAGCGATGGCCATCATCGACGCGCGCCGTGGACGCTGGGGAATACTCTCGGATTTCACCTGGGTCGATACCAGCGAAGACGCCATGGTGCCGCGTGTGGGGCTGCCTGCCACGCTTGAAACGCGCGTCGCCACGGCGGCGCTGATGGGGCACTACCGCTTCATCGATGAAGCCCGCTGGGGCCTGGATGCCATCGCCGGCGCGCGCTACTGGCACCTGCGCGGCAAGGTCGACGTGCCGGCGCTGGGACGCGGCGTCGATATTTCCCGCAACTGGGTCGACCCGGTGCTGGGTGTGCGGCTGGGCTGGACGTTGAGCGGGCGGCAGGGCATTACGGTCTGGGCGCTCGGCAGCGCCAGCGATGCGGTGCGCTGGGACCTGATGGCCAGCTACGGCGTGCGCATCACCGACCACGCCTGGCTGCGCGTGGGCTACCGCTACCTGGCCATGCGCCAGGTGACGCGTTACCTGGATTTCGATGGCGCGATGGCCGGCCCCGGGCTGGGCCTTGAATGGCGTTTCTAGGATTTCCCTGCACACGAGGTGTTGCCATGCGTTTTCCGCTGTCGTTGCGCCCTGCGTTGTTGGCCGTTGCACTGTCGCTGGTTGCCGCCCAGGCCGATGCCTGCACCCGGGTGGTGTACCTGGGCGCCAACGACGATGTGATTACCGCCCGTTCCATGGACTGGAAAGAAGACGTCGCCACCAATCTGTGGGTGTTCCCGCAGGGCATGAAACGGACCGGGCAGGCCGGGCCGAAATCGATCGAATGGACGTCGAAGTACGGGAGCGTGATCGCCAGCGGCTACGACATTTCCACCACCGATGGCCTGAATGAAAAGGGCCTCTCTGCCAATGTGCTGTGGCTGGTGGAGTCGCAGTACCCGCAGCACGGCAATGGCAAACCCGGCCTGGCGATTTCGCTGTGGGCGCAGTACGTACTGGACAACTTCGCCAGCGTGGCCGAAGCCGTGACGGCGCTGGAGCGCGAGCCCTATACGCTGGTAACCGACAAGCTGCCGGGCGAAGACCGTACGGCGACGTTGCACCTCTCGCTGTCCGATGCCAGTGGCGACAGCGCCATCATCGAATACATCGGCGGCAAGCAGGTGATCCACCATGACCGCAAATACCAGGTGATGACCAATTCGCCGGTGTTCGACCAGCAGCTGGCGTTGAATGCCTATTGGCAGCAGATTGGCGGCACGGTGATGCTGCCGGGCACCAACCGCGCGTCGGACCGGTTTACCCGGGCAAAGTTCTATATCAATGCCATTCCCAAGAGCGAGGATCCGCGCGTGGCGCTGGCCAGCGTGTTCAGCGTGATCCGCAACGTATCGGTGCCGTTCGGGATTACCACGCCGGAAGAGCCCAATATTTCCTCCACCCGCTGGCGAACCGTGGCCGACCACAAACGGAAACTGTATTTCTTCGAATCCGCGCTGACCCCGAATACCTTCTGGGTGGATCTCAACAAGGTCGATTTCAGCGCGGCCACCGGGCAGGTCCTGAAGCTGGATCTGGGCCCGGACCAGCGCAATGTATTCGCCGGCGATGCCTTGGCACAGTTCACACCCTCCAAACCATTCACCTTCCTGGGCACAGGTGGGCAGTAAATTCAGATTAATCCGATAGTTTGGCAGGCAGTCCGCGCGTATCTTTTCTCCAGCGCTGGGAAGGAACCCACGCCACGCAAGATCCCCCGCGATGCCGCTCGCCTGGAGCGCGCCTCGCCCCCGCAGGATGCCAACCGAGGCCGCACCGATGATGATCAAAGTGCAACACCAGGACCACCAATGGCAGGTCCTCCAGCCTGATGCTGCGCCGGTCCCCTTTGAAAGTGGCGCAACGGCCTTCGATTTTGCCAACGACCTGGCGCGCGCCCACCATGCCGAAACCGGCGACAGCAGCGCGGTCCGGGTGGAAGTGGGCGGGGCATTCGTGGACGCCATCCAGTACGACTGAGTTTCAGCTGCGCGTCGGCTTGTTGAATCGCGCCTGAAATAACCCCCTGCCGGCCTATAGGCGAAGTGCGGGATTTCGCTGATCCTGTGCCTATTCATCCACCGGCACGAGGAACACCGCAATGAAGCAGGCAACGCAGATCGGAATGTGGGCCCTCCTGCCGGTAGCCCTGATGGCCATGGCCGGCAGCGCGCATGCGCAGCGCTACGATGACCGTTACGACGACCGTTACAACGACGGCCCGGTGCGCTGCGAGTCCATCAAGAACCGTACCCAGCAGTGCCCGATCGACGGCCGCGCGCGCCTGGTGCGCCAGCTGTCCGGGTCGCCCTGCATTGAAGGCGACACCTGGGGCCAGGCGCGTAACGGGATATGGGTGACCCGCGGGTGCCGTGCCGAGTTCATCGCCGAACGCGGCCGTCCTTCGCATGGCGGTGGCTGGGGCAACAACGGCGGCGGTGGCTGGGGCGGTGGGCGCGGCCAGATCATCAGCTGCGATTCCAACGACCAGCGCATGCGCCGCTGCAACGTGAGCGTGCGCCGTGATGTGCGGTTGGTGCGCCAGACCTCACGCACGGCCTGTGTTGAAGGCCGTACGTGGGGTCACGACCGCGACGGCGTGTGGGTGAATGGCGGCTGCCGTGCGGAGTTTGAAGTGCGTTGACGGTAGAGGCCTGCCCCGTTGAGCGGGGCAGGCCCTGTATCACGCGGCTTGCGTGCTGGCGTTCGGCCAGCGCTTCAACACGGCGGCGCGAATACCGGCGGCGTCGATCCCGGCTTCGGCCAGCAGGTCTTCGCGGCTGGCATGGTGCTGGAAGCTGTCGGGCAGGCCCAGGTGCAGGAACGGGCGCAGCACGTCTTCGGCATTGAGCAGTTCGGCCACGCCGGAACCGGCGCCGCCGGCCACCACGTTGTCTTCGATGGTCACGAAGCCCTGGTGGGTCTTGGCCAGTTCCAGCAGCAGCGTGCGGTCCAGCGGCTTGATGAAGCGCATGTTGACTACGGTCAGGCCCAGCTCGCGGCCCACCGCTTCGGCCGCCGGCACGGTGCTGCCAAACGCCAGCAACGCAATGCGGCTGCCCTGCACGCGCAGGTCGGCCTTGCCGATCTCCAGCGTGGACAGGTCGGTACCGGCGTCCACGCCAGTGCCGCTGCCGCGCGGGTAACGCACCGCCGCCGGACCTTCGTAGTGCAGGCCGGTGCTGAGCATCTGGCGGCATTCGGCCTCGTCGGCCGGGGCCATCACCACCATGTGCGGCACGCAGCGCAGGAAGCTCAGGTCGAGGTTGCCGGCATGGGTGGCGCCGTCCGGGCCGACCACGCCGGCGCGGTCGATCGCGAACAGCACATCGAGCTTCTGCACCGCTACGTCATGCACCAGCTGGTCGTAGGCGCGCTGCAGGAAGGTGGAGTAGATCGCCACCACCGGCTTGGCGCCCTGGGTGGCCATGCCGGCGGCCAGGGTCACCGCGTGCTGCTCGGCGATGGCCACGTCGAAGTAGCGCTCCGGGTATTCCTTGCTGAAACGCACCAGGCCCGAACCTTCGCGCATGGCCGGGGTGATGCCGAGCAGGCGCGGTTCTGCGGCGGCGGCGTCGCACAGCCAGTCGCTGAACACGTCGGTGTAGGTGGGCTTCTTGACCCCGCCCTTGGACACCAGGCCCTTGTCCGGGTCGAACGGCCCCACGGCGTGGTAGCCGATCTGGTCGCCTTCGGCGCGCTCGTAGCCCTTGCCCTTGGTGGTCATCACGTGCAGCAGCTTCAGGCCCTTCAGGCCCTTGAGCGTCTTCAGCGTGGCCACCAGCGCGGGCACGTCGTGGCCGTCGATCGGGCCGGTGTAGTGGAACCCCATTTCCTCGAAGAAGGTGGAGGGCACGAACATGCCCTTCCAGTGTTCTTCCCAGCGCTTGACGAAGCGCGCCGAGGGCGACTTCTTCTTGTCGCCCAGGATTTTCTTGCCGCCCTCGCGCAGTGCATTGAGGGTGCGGCTGCCGGTGGCCCGGCCCAGGATCTTGGTGAGCCCGCCGACCGCCTCGGAGATCGACATGTTGTTGTCGTTGAGGATCACCAGCAGGTTCGGCTCGTTGTCCATGCCGCCGGCATGGTTGAGCGCTTCATAGGCCATGCCGGCGGTCATCGCGCCGTCGCCGATCACCGCCACCACGCGACGGTCGTCGCCTTCGCGCTGGCGCGCGATGGCCATGCCGAGTGCGGCGGAGATCGAGGTGGACGAGTGGCCGACCCCGAAGGTGTCGTACTCACTTTCCTCGCGCTTGGGGAACGGCGCTACGCCGTCCTTCTGCTTGACCGTATGGATCTGGTCGCGGCGGCCGGTGAGGATCTTGTGCGGGTAGGTCTGGTGGCCGACGTCCCAGATCAGCTGGTCGACCGGGGTCTGGTACAGGTAGTGCAGGGCCACGGTGAGTTCGATCACGCCCAGCCCGGCGCCGAAATGGCCGCCACTCTTGCCGACCGACTCGATCAGGTAGGCACGCAGTTCATCTGCAATGGCGGGCAGTTCGGATTCATCGAACCTGCGCAGGTCATCCGGGTTCTGGATGCGCGACAGGCGGGGATAGCGTGCGGAATCGATCATGTTTATCGCGCTTCTTCTCAAGCGCCTATTTTCGCCCCCAAACCGGGGTGGGGCAAGCAAACCGCTGTGCCGGTGAGCAAACAGTGAGGGTGCACTGCGACAGGTTGTCGCAGGCTCAGGCCGCCAGCTTGGAGCGTTTGGGCAGCTGCGCCTTCAGGAACGCCATCTGGTCGGCCAGGATGTTGCGGTTGGACAGGATCATGTGTTCGATCCAGCTGGGCCGGTAGGGCACCGCCAGCAGGGGCATGCCGGCCTGCTGCGGGGTCCGGTCGCTCTTGCGCGAGTTGCAGTGGAAGCAGGCGCTGACCACGTTCTCCCAGACGTCCAGGCCGCCCTTGGAGAGCGGCATGACGTGGTCGCGGGTCAGCTGCGGGCGGTGGAACTGCTGGCCGCAGTACATGCACAGGTGTGCGTCGCGCGCGAACAGGGCCTGGTTGGACAGGTTCGGAGTGGGGTCGATGGCACGCGAGCGGGCATGGCCGCGGGCGGCGATGATCGGGTGCAGGTCGATACCGCTCTGCAGGCCGGTCAGGCGGTTGATGCCGCCGTGGATGTGCAGGCAGGGGTCGCCCAGGGTCCAGGACACGGCGTCGCGCGAATAGAGGCACGCGGCGTCCTGCCAGGTGATCCAGTCGAGGACGCGGCCGTGGGCGTCCAGGGACAGCAACCGGACGCTGCCGGGCCGATGCAGCGTGGCGATCGGCGATACCTCGGCGACCGGGGCTGGCGAGGCTCCGGTATCGATCAGACCTAAGCGTGTAGTGTCTGTCTCCATCGGGAAAACAGCTTATACCGGATTCGTTGCAATTTGGGTATGGGCGAAGACGCCCATGCCCAAATTGCAACGAATCCGGTCCGGGGCATTCCTCCTATACCCCGCGCCGTTGGCGCGCCCCCTTTAACAAAAGGGGGCTTTTCTCCAGATACATGGCTGGGTTGCCGCCCTTCGGGCGGCACTTCTTTACTCCCCGAAGCGGGCGTCTTCCATTGCCATCAGCGAGTCTGCGCCGGCCTGGATGGCGGCGGCGTGGCTCAGGGTGCGCGGCAGCATCCGCGCGAAGTAGAACCGCGCGGTTTCAAGCTTGGCCTGCTTGAACGCGTCGCTCTGCCCCGATTCGCCGGCGGCGGCGACGCTGCGAGCCCACCAGTAGGCCAGCACCACGTAGCCGGAATAGAACAGGTAATCGAAGCTGGCCGCACCCAGTTCGTCCGGGTTGGCGGCCGCGCGCTGCAGGGTGGCCAGGGTCAGCTTGCCCCATTCGTCGGCCTTGGCGCGCAGCGGGGCGATGAACTCGGCCAGCGCGGGGTTGCCTTCGTTGGCCTTCGCGAACGCTTCGATCTCGGCCAGCATCAGCTTCAGCCCGGCGCCCTGGCTGGCGGCGGTCTTGCGGCCGATCAGGTCCAGCGCCTGGATGCCGGTGGTGCCTTCGTACAGGGTGGTGATGCGCGCATCGCGGGCCAGCTGCTCCATGCCGTGCTCACGGATGTAGCCGTGGCCGCCGAAGCACTGCAGGGCGTTGTAGGTGTTCTCGATCCCCCATTCGGTCTGGCAGGCCTTGGAGATCGGGGTGAGGAAGCTCACCAGGGTCTCGGCGCGCTCGCGCTCGGCGGAGTCTTCGGCGTGGTGGGCCACGTCGATCAGGGTGGCCGCATGCAGGGCCAGCAGGCGGCTGCCTTCGACCAGCGACTTGATCGAGAGCAGCATGCGGCGCACGTCCGGGTGGACCAGGATCGGGTCGGCCGGCTTCTCCGGGTTCTTCGGGCCGCTCAGCGAGCGCGACTGCAGGCGCTCGCGGGCGTACTTGAGCGCATTCTGGTAGGCACGCTCGCTCAGGCCGATGCCTTGCAGGCCGACACCCAGGCGCGCGGTGTTCATCATGGTAAACATCGCCTGCAGGCCCTTGTGCGGCTGGCCGACCAGGTAACCTTCGGCGCCGTCGAAGTTCATCACGCAGGTGACCGAACCCTTGATGCCCATCTTGTGTTCGATCGAACCGCAGCGCAGCGCATTGCGCTCGCCGACGTTGCCTTCGCGGTCGACCTTGAACTTCGGGGTGACGAACAGCGAAATGCCCTTGGCACCGGCCGGTGCGTCGGGCAGCTTGGCCAGCACCAGGTGCACGATGTTGTCGGTGAGGTCGTGCTCGCCGGCGGTGATGAAGATCTTGGTGCCGGTGATGGCGTAGCTGCCGTCGGCATTGGGTTCGGCCTTGGTCTTGAGCAGGCCCAGGTCAGTGCCGCAATGCGGTTCGGTCAGGCACATGGTGCCGGTCCAGCGGCCTTCGATCAGCGGCTTGAGGAAGGCGTCCTGCTGCCACGCTTCGCCATGCTGCTTGAGCGCTTCAATGGCGCCGTGCGAGAGCAGGGGGAAGTTGCCCCAGGCCAGGTTGGCGGCGTTGATCATTTCGTTGAGCGGCACGCCCAGGGTGTGCGGCAGGCCCTGGCCGCCCAGTTCCGGCGCGGCGGTCAGGCCGGTCCAGCCACCGTCGACGAACTGCGTGTAGGCCTGCTTGAAACCGGGCGGGGTGGTCACTTCGCCGCTGGCCTGGTCGAGCACGCAGCCGATTTCATCGCCCACGCTGTTGAGCGGCGCCAGCACGCTGCCGCTGAAGCGGCCGGCTTCTTCCAGCACCGCGTCGACCACGTCGGGCGTGGCGTCGGCAAAGCCCAGGCGGGCGAACAGCGACTCCACCTTCAGCACGTCGTGCAGGGCGAAGCGGATATCGGAAAGCGGGGCGGTGTAGCTGCTCATCGTCAGGTCTCGATCAGATGCAGAAAAGTAGGGAAATCAGCGCAGCACGCCGGGCAGGCCCGGGGCCTGGTTGAGGGTGCTGCGGTTGTCGATGTCGAAGCTGCGCTGCTTCTTTTCCTGCGGGGTCGCGGCAACGGTGCCCTTGAGCGAATAGGCCAGGGTGCGGTTGCCGGCCAGTGCGTCGGCGACCACGATGCGCGCGGCCGAGGAGGGCTGCAGTTCGACGTTGATGACGTCGGCGGAAACGCCGCCGATGGAAATGCCCGGGCGCGCAGCCACCTTGCCGGCGTCCTGGTCGCCCACCTGCATCTGCAGGTCCACGCTGTCGAACGTCATCGGCATGGAACTGAAGTTCTGCAGGCGCAGGGCCAGCGTCCAGTTGCCATTGGCGCCCACGGTCAGTTGTTGCACGCTGGCCGCCGGCGGCGAGACGCGCTTGACGTTGCTGCTGCAGGCGGCCAGGCCCACGGCGATGCCGGCCAGCAGGGCCACGGTGAGGGCGGGGCGGAGGCGATGGAACATGGGCGAAAGTCCTCTTGCAGGTATGAGCATACTACGGCGTATGGTGGTTGTGCAGATGTGCATCAATGGTAGAGCCACGCTCTGTGTGGCTGAATTCGTTGGGGTGGCACGCACCGCCTGGCAGCCACGCAGGGCGTGGCTCTACCGGCCCAAGGTCAATCCACGGGCGCCATCACCTTCAGCGGCCCGAGGTCATACCCCATCGCTTCGGCCTTGGCCTTCAGGCTGGCGAGCAGCGTGGCATCCATGCTCGGCGAGCGCGACAGGATCCACAGGTACTTTCGGTCCGGGTCGCCTACGACCGCCCATTGGTAGTCCGGGTCCAGCGCGATCACCCAGTAATCGGCCCAGACCAGCGGCACCCAGGCCAGCCAGTCGGGGACGAAACGCACCTGCAGCTGGCCGGGTTCGCCTTCGACCGGGCGCGCCACGCCCTCGGCGGCGATGCGCTCGCCGTCGCCGGTGCGGCAGGCGTTGTACACGCTGATCCGGCCGTCGCCACGCAACGCGTAGGTGGCGGTGATGTCGCCCACGCACTTCTTCTGGAAGGACACCGGCAGGTGCGCGATCTCATGCCACTGCCCGGCGTAGCGGCCCATGTCCAGCGCCGGCACCGAACGCACCGGTTCCACTGCGTGGGCAGCAAGGCTGGCCAGCAGCAGGCCGGTGGCGAGCAGGGCAGGGCGAAGGCGCATGAACGGGTCTCCCGACAGGAGGCCCGAGCTTAGGGGGCGGCGCGCAGTCAGGTGTAAAGGTTTTGTCAGGCGCGTCGGGTCAGGGCGCGAACTGCACCTGGCGCGGGTCGTACACCTGGACCTGGGTCTGGTAGTAATACTTGCCGGTGGGCTTGCCTTCGGTGGTGAAGTCGATCCGGGTGCGGCGCGCCGTTCCCTTTACCAGCAGGCGACGGTTGACCAGCCGCTCAAGCGGCATGCCCAGCTGCTTTTGCAGTGCTTCGCGCTGCGCCGCGTCCATCGATACGTTCAGCGCGAGCTGGTGGCGATAGTCATGTTCGCTGTTGAGGTAGAGGCGGTGTTCGGTGACGTCGGTGTTCTTGACGGTGAACACGAACGTGCCACTGATGCCGCGCTGCGGATCTTCGTTGACTGCGAATACCGCTTCGGCAGGGGTGATCCAACCAGGCACCATTGGCGCCATCGGCGCAACCGGCGGCTTCGGTGCGGTCATCGTCGTCTGGTGCGCGCAACCGGCGGTGAGCAGCAACAACGGCAGAAGTACAGTAATACGCATGAGACATCCTTGTTCAATGACGGTGCCTGTATTGTGCTGAATATTCCGCGCAAAAAAAAAGACCCGCATTTCTGCAGGTCTTTAAAATCATGGTGGCCGAGGACGGAATCGAACCGCCGACACGGGGATTTTCAATCCCCTGCTCTACCAACTGAGCTACTCGGCCACTTCATCGCTGCGTTGCCGCTGGCGAGGACGCGAATAATACGTAGGTCTGCAGGGTTCGGCAAGCTTTTCATGGAAAAAATTTCACATTCGTTGCTGCGGGCCTGCAAGGCGCGCTTAAGTGCTTGATCGCTGGTACGCAGCGCGCATGAATCGACGTTCATGCGCGTTGGTCGTGCATCGCCGCCAGCAACACGATGCCGATCGCCATGAAGATCGCTGCCAGCAGCAGCGACGCCTGATAGCTGCCGCTGCTCCGCGCCAGGGTGCCAGCCAGCGCGGGTGCCAGGATCTGGGCCACGCCGTAGCTGAGGGTAAGGTTGGCCATCGCCTTGGCTGGGTTGTGTGGGTAGTGGCGCCCGACCACGGTGAGGGTGAGGCTGACGATGCCGGCGAAGGTCAGCCCGAACAGCAGGGCGCTGCCCATGCCGGCGGCCAGGCCGTCGTCCAGCAGCGGCAGCACGAACGAAGCGGCCTGCAGGGCGAAGGCGAGCATCAGGGCGCGGATCAGGCCGAGCCGGGCGGCGATGCGGTCCCAGGCGAAGGTCGAGGGCACGGCGGCCAGCCCCACCAGCACCCATACCGCGCTGCCATGCCCACGGAACGCGGCGGTCTGTTCGAGGATCGCGACGATAAAGGTGGCGCTGACCACGAAGCCGACCCCGGCGCAGAAGTAGGCGGCGATGAGCAGGCGGCGCCAGCGCTGGCTGGGCGGGGGTGGGGCCTGGGCGGCGTTGTGGGCGGAGGTGGGGGTCGGGCGGGGCATCCAGGCCCAGGCCGGTATCAGGAACACGACCCCGAGCAGGCCGAGCCAGACCCACTGCGCGCTGGAGCTGGCATGCCCGGCCAGCAGCCCGGTGGCCACGCCGGAGACCACGATGCCCAGCCCCAGCCCGGCGAAGTGCAGGCCGAGCCGTGGGCGATGCTGGTGGGCCAGCAGCCAGTTGAGCACCAGCCCGGACGCCAGCAGCAGCCCGGCGGTGCTGGACAGGCCGGCCACGAAGCGCAGCAGGCTCCACAGCCAGGTCTGGGTGGTGACGCCCATTAGTGCGGTGGCGCCGACTGCCAGCAGCAGGCCGATCCGGTAGAAGCGGAACTTCTGCTGCATGTCGCCGACCCGCGCGGCCAGGAGGGTGCCAGACAGGTAGCCCAGGTAATTGAAGGTCGCCAGCCAGCCGCCCTGCGCGGCGCTGAGCCCGGCATCCACGCGCATCAGGGGCAGCAGCGGGGTGTAGGCGAAGCGGGCCAGGCCGACGGTGAGCACCAGCGCGCAGATGCCGGCGCCGATGACCTTCCAGGGTTTGAGGGAAGCGGGGAGTGGGGTGGGGGCGGGCATTGGCGCGACCGGGGGAAGGTGGGGTCATCCTCAGTCAGACCGGTGCGGCTGTCTTTCGATAGAATGCCGCATGATGTCGACCACTCGCCACGCTCCTGCGGCCACGCCCGACGGCCTCTGGAAAGAGGTGCCGGTGCCGCCACTGCGCACGCTGCCGTGGCCGGTGGTGGCGCGCAGCCAGCAACTAGCGGCCGGCGAGCGCTTTCCGCCGCACGCGCATGACTGGAACCAGGTGGTGTTTGCGACTGAGGGCGTGCTGCAGGTGACCGCGCGCAACGCGCGCCACGTGATCACACCGCAGCAGGCGCTGTGGGTGCCGACCGGGATGGTGCACCACACCGGTGCGGTGAGTGCGGCGGCGTTCCGCAATCTGTATGTGGCTGACGATCCGGCACTCGGCATGCCGGACCGCTGTGCGGTTCTGGATGTCACGCCGTTGCTGCGTGAGTTGATCGTGGAACTGGGGCAGGTAAGGCCCGAAGACGATACGGAGTACTACGTCCATCTTTGTGCGCTGGTCATTGCTCAATTGCGTCGCCAGCGCCAGCACGTGCGGCATCTGCCATGGCCGCAGGACGCGCGGCTGCAGCGCTGGTGCCAGGCGCTGCACGACCAACCGGCCGATGCGCGCACCGTGGAGGAATGGGCAGGCGTGCTTGGCGCATCGCCGCGCACGTTGGCGCGGCACTTCGAGCGTGAAACTGGAATGAGCCTGCGAGCCTGGCGCACGCGGATGCGCTTGTTGCGCGCGATTGAGTGGCTGGTGCAGGGGCGTTCGCCGACGACGATTGCGCATGAGCTGGGCTACGCCTCAGCCTCGGCGTTCAATTACATGTTCCGCGTTGAGATGGGGATGAGTCCCTTGCAGTGGAGGCGCGGTAGGGCCGGTTCCCAAACGGCCGCCGACCGTATTCGGTGATGCATTGACGCATGGGCCCAACACCGTGCGCGCTGTTGGCGAAAACGCGTCTCCGTTCGAGGTCATGCCCCATCGGTCGTGGCGGAGTTATCGGCGGTCGATTGGGATGCGACCCTACCAAGGCGCTGCCTGCCCCGAGAAGTACGGTATCGCCGCGATGCATGCCGCCCGCCACAGGATGTGCGGCATCACCGGGATACCGGATCCAACGCATTCCGGCGCGCCACGATCAACGGGTCGTGTACGGTGCGCGGGAAGGTGGGCAGCGCGGCGGCGTCCACGCCGAACGTGGCGGCCAGTACGCCGGGCGCGAACGCGGTGGCGGCCAGCCGGTAGCCGACGTCGCCCGGCGTGGGCTGGTCGAAGAACACCAGGAAATGCACGTCCTCGCCCAGTACTTCGATCTGGTGCGGGTAAGCGCGGGGGATGAAGTACACATCGCCCGGCTGCAGCAGGTAGGTGTCCACCGAGCCGTCGGGGTCGAGGATGCTCATCCGTGCCTGGCCGCGATGCACGTAACCCAGCTCCGCCGTCTCCGGGTGCCAGTGCGGCTCGCGCATGCCGTCGTCGGCAATGCGCAACGAGTACATCGAGAGGTTGCGCAACGCCGGCCAGAATTGCGTGCGCGACACCCGCGCCTGGCCGTACGGAAAGTCGACCGGCGGCGACTGCGCTTCGATGTCGAAGCGATGCGGGTCGGCGCGGTCGGCCTCGTCCGGTACCACCGGCGGTCCGCTGCGCTTCACCAGGTACGGCGAACCGGTGTCGCGGGGCAGGGTGCTGAAGGCGACGCTGTCCATGTCGTAGGTGTTGCCCAGTACCGCGTCGGACATCGCACCGAACGCGGCGTGCAGCGAAAAGTCCTGCGGCCGTTCATGGCCGAACACGATCACCAGCTCGGCACTGTCATCGCCGATGTTCTCGATGGCGTGCAGCGCGCCGCTCTCGATGTGGAACATCTCACCAGCGCGCACGCGCAGCGTGCTGACTGCATCGGCATTGCCCACGATGGTGATGAGCACGCTGCCGGCCAGCACGTAGCCCAGCTCGTTGGCGTTGGCATGCCAGTGCGGTTCGCGGATGCTGCCGGGTGCCAGCAGCATGCGCTTGATCGACATCCTTTCCAGCAACGGAAAGTCGTCGGCGTTGAGCCGGCGGATCGAACCCAGGGCGTCGTCATGGACCGTGGTGGCCGTCCATAACGACCGGACGTGGCGGGATGCGGACATTGCAGGATCCTATGCAGGTGCCGGCGCGCCCGGGTGGGGGAGGGGCGTGCCCCGGCGCGCCGGCGTAACAGGTCAGGCCAGTTCGGTCATGTATTCGATCAGGCTGTCCACATCGACCGGGCCGTCGTAACGCTCGCCGTTGATGAACAGGCACGGTGTCCCGTTCACGCCGCTGCGCACGCCGCCCATGAAGTCGGTCTCGATCCGATGATCGAAGGCACCGTTGTCGGCGGCGTCGAGCAGCGCCTTGTTCAAGCCGAGCTCGCTGGCATAAGCCTTCAGATCGTCCGGGCCCAGCGCGTCCTGGCGCGCGTAAAGCAGGTCATGCGCTTCCCAGAATTTCCCGCCCTCGGCAGCGGCTTCGGCAAAGCGCGCGGCAGCCAGGGCGTTCGGGTGGCTTTCGGTAATGGGGAAATTGCGGAACACGAAGCGCATCCGCTTGCCCATGGCCCGCTGCACCGCCTTGAGTACGGGGTACGCCGCGCCGCAGTACGGGCACTGGTAGTCGCCATACTCAACCAGGGTGATCGGTGCGTCGCGCGCGCCCTGGCTGTGGTCGTTCGCGCTGACGGCGATGGACAGTCCTTTCATGATGATGCTCCTGCAGGAAGTAAGGCGGTGGAGGGAAGCTGCGCCAACGCTTCGAGGATGCCGTCGGCGCCGGGATTGATCCCCAAAGGAGAGATGTAGCGCCAGCGCACGATGCCGTCGGCGTCGATCACGAACAGCGCCCGTTCGCATACGCCGTCCTGCTCGCGATAGGCGCCGTAACGACGGGCCACCTCGCCCTTGGGTTCGAAGTCGGCCAGCAGTGGGAAGTGCAGGTGGCGCTCCCCGGCAAACGCGGCATGGCACCACACCCCGTCCACCGAGATGCCGACCAGCTGCGCGCCGCTGCGCTGGAATTCGGGCAGCAGCTGGTTGTACAGCGCCAGCTGGTCGCCGCAGACCGGGCTCCAGTCGGCAGGGTAGAACGCCAGGATCACCGGGTGGCCGCGCAGTTCGTCCAGGCTCAGACGCTGGTCAGGGGTGGCGGGCAGCTGGAACGGCGGGGCGGGGGCGCCCACCGGTGCGGCGCTGCGTGAAGCATTGTTCATGGCGAACTCCTGCGGGGGGAAGGAAACGCGGCTCAGCGGGTGGGGCGGGTGCTTTCGAACAGGAACCAGCTGCGGCCTTCGGCCTCGTCGATCCAGTTTTCGATCAGGCTGGCGGTGGCCACGTCGTTGTGCGTGTCGCAGACCTCGTGCGTGGCGCGCAGGAACTGGACCAGGCGGCGGTTGTCGTCGGCCAGTTCGGCCAGCATGTCCTGCGGGGTCACGTAGTCGGCATCGTTGTCGAGCAGGCGCTGGATACGGTGGATCTGCCCGATCGAGCGCAGCGTGGTACCGCCGACCTTGCGCGCCCGCTCGGCAATGGCGTCGGTGGTGGCGTAGATCTGATCGCCCTGTTCGTCCAGCATCAGGTGGTAGTCGCGGAAGTGCGGCCCGGACATGTGCCAATGGAAGTTCTTGGTCTTCAGGTACAGCGCGAACACATCGGCCAGCAGCACGGTGAGCGCGCCGACGATGTCCTTGCCAGCCTGCTGGCTGAGGTCGGACGGGGTGCGCAGCGGGGCGGTCTGGCGTGCCTGCGGGGAAAGCTCGTTCATGGCGGGTCTCGGTAGCTGGGGTGGTGGGCCCGGTCCGCTGGCAGCGCGGGTGGGCCGACGGATCCAGACTAGGCAGGGGCGCGCGGCGCCGGTATTGCGCCATCGTTTTCCCGGTTCATACGTTGGTTTGGGCCGGGCGCCGGCGCATCCCTCTTTTGAGGGATCAACCGGGCGCAAGGGCGGGGGATACTGGGCCCATCCCACCGAAGGTGACTGCGCGATGCCCGCCGGCCAGACCGTGCCCAGCCCCCGCCCCGAGCGCGCGCGCGTCGTCGGGGCCTCGCCGCGTCGCCGTATCCTGTTCAGGGGGGCGGCCGCGCTGCTGACGCTGGGCATCTTCCTGGTCGATGTGCTCAGCACGCTCGAAGGTGCGGTGGCGGTGCTGTACGTAGTAGCGGTGCTGCTGGTGGCGCGCACCGGGCGGCGCGCCGACATCGTGATCGCGGCGGTGGCCGGCATCGTGCTTACCGTGGTGGCGTATGTGGATTCGCACGGGGTGAACCATGTCGGCGCGCAGACCTTCCGCGCGCTGGTGAGCCTGGCGGCAATCGGCATCACCGCGCTGCTGGCGCTTCAGCATCAACATGCCATGCAGCGCCTGCGTGGCCAGGCGATGCTGCTGGACCTGTCGCACGACATGATCTTCGTGCGCGACCGCAGTGGCGTGATCACGTTCTGGAACCGCACCGCCGCGCAGTTGTACGGGTGGTCCGCAGACGAGGCCATCGGCCAGGTGGCCGACACGCTGCTGTCCACCCGCTACCCGGAAGCGCGCGAGGCCGTGGAGGCCGCGCTGCTTGAACACGGCAGCTGGGAAGGCACGCTGGAACAACGCACCCGTGAGGGACAGTGGCGCGTGCTGGACAGCCGCTGGGTGATCCAGCGCGATGGACAGGGGCGGGCCGTGGGGGTGATGGAAACCCATACCGATGTCACCGAGCGCCGCAAGGCCGAGGATGCAGCGCTGCGCGCGCAGGCCGAGCTGGCCCATGCAACCCGCGTGGCCACGCTCGGCGAACTGGCGGCCACGCTCGCGCATGAGGTCAACCAGCCATTGATGGCGGTGGTGACCAACGGCGAGGCCGGCCTGCGCTGGTTGCACCGCGACAGCCCGGATCTGCAGGAAGTGGATGCGGCGATCAACCGCACCGTAGGCGAGGCGCGCCGCGCCAGCGAGATCGTCAAGCGGGTGCGTGCATTCCTGGCCAAGCGCAGTACGCCCCGCGAGGCGCTGGACACGGCGACCCTGATCGACGACGCGGTGCGCCTGGTGCAGCACGAACTCAACCGCGAAGCGGTGCAGCTGCGCGTAGCCGTGGCTGGCAACCTGCCGCCGTTGCACGGCGATGCGGTGCAGCTGCAACAGGTGCTGGTGAACCTGCTGATCAACGCCAGCCAGGCGATGGCCGGCCAGGAGGCCGCGCGCCAGTTGCAGGTGGACGCGCGCGCGGGCGAGCCGGGCGAGGTGGTCATCAACATCACCGACAGTGGTCCCGGCATTCCCGAGGACCACCTGGACACGTTGTTCAAACCCTTCTTCACCACCAAGCCGCAGGGCATGGGCATGGGGCTGGCGATCTGCCGATCCACCGCCGAAGCGCACGGCGGGCAGCTGTCGGTCGACAACGCGCCCGGCCGTGGCGCCCGCTTCCGGCTGGTGTTGGCCACCCCCAACCCTGAAGGCATGCCGTCATGAGCCCAGCCACTCCCCAACGCGGTTCCACCGTGCCGTCCGGGCCCCTGGTCGTGGTGGTTGACGACGACGCGGCCGTGCGCGAGGCGCTGGACAGCCTGCTGCGCTCTGTCGGCCTGCAGACCCGGGTGCTGGGATCGCCGGCCGAGCTGTTGCAGGCAGCGTTGCCGGACGTGCCCGGCTGCATCGTGCTGGATGTGCGCCTGCCCGGCATCAGCGGCCTGGACCTGCAGGGCCAGCTCGCCGCGCAGGGCATCCACCTGCCGATCGTGTTCATGACCGGGCATGGCGACATCCCGATGACGGTGCGCGCGATGAAGGCCGGCGCGGTCGACTTCCTGTCCAAGCCGTTCCGCGACCAGGACATGCTGGATGCGGTGAGCGCGGCAATCGAGCGGGACAGCCGCCGTCGCCAGGACAGTGCCGCGCGCATTGCGCTGGACGCGCGCTACGCGACCCTGACCCCGCGCGAGCGTGAGGTGATGGCGCACGTGGTGGCTGGGCTGATGAACAAACAGGTGGCCGGTGAGCTGAATCTCAGCGAGATCACGGTGAAGATCCATCGCGGCAACGTCATGCGCAAGATGGGCGTGCGCGCGCTGGCCGACCTGGTGCGGCAGGCGGAAGCGCTCGGCGTGGGGCACTCGCCCGCCTGAGGGCGCAGGCCCAAACCTGTGTATGGTTCCCGCGCGCCGGCGGATCGGGCGAAAATGGCGCCATGAAGCCGATCTACCGCATTGCCATCGTTGACGACGATGACGGCGTGCGCCAGTCCCTCTCGAGCCTGGTACGCGCGCTGGGCCACGAGGTGCGCACCTATCCCTCCGCCACCGCCTTCCTCACCGACGACGGCGACGCGCCGGACTGCCTGCTCACCGACATCCAGATGCCGCAGATGGACGGCGACCAGCTGCAGGCCGAGCTGCTGGCCCGTGGCTGCACCTACCCGATGATCTTCATGACCGGATTCCCCAACGACGCCCTGCGCGCCCGCGTGATGGCACGCGGCGCCCGCGCGTTCCTGGTCAAGCCGGTGGATGGCGACGCCATGGCGCGCTGCCTGGCCGAAGCGCTGGGTATCCCATGACGCCGGCGGGGTGAGGTAGGGTCGGTTCCCAAACGACCGCCGACCAGAATGATCCGTGCGACGAACGCATGACCCAGATCGGCAGCCGCTCGCCATCCATACCTCGGTATGAGCCAGCGACCCAAGCGTACGATGTCGCGCCCAATCGCCTCCACCTAGTCTGTCCCTGCAGTCCCCACCACTCCAGGAGCAGCACCGATGAGCATCCTCACCACCGCCGACGGCGTCGAGATTTTCTACAAGGACTGGGGCCCGAAAGGCGCCCAGCCCATCGTCTTCCACCATGGCTGGCCGTTGTCCAGCGACGACTGGGACGCCCAGCTGCTGTTCTTCCTCGCCAAGGGCTACCGCGTGGTCGCCCACGACCGCCGCGGCCACGGACGCTCAGCACAGGTCAGCGAAGGCAACGACATGGACCACTATGTCGCCGATGCGGCCGCAGTCGCCGACCATCTGGACCTGAAGAACGCCGTGCATATCGGCCACTCCACCGGCGGTGGCGAAGTGGCGCGCTACGTGGCCAAGGCGGCGCCAGGCCGTGTTGCCAAGGCGGTGCTGATCAGCGCCGTGCCGCCGATCATGCTGCAGACCCCGGCCAACCCGGGCGGGCTGCCGTTGTCGGTGTTCGACGGCTTCCGCGCCCAGCTGGCGCAGAACCGCGCACAGTTCTACCTGGACCTGGCCAGCGGTCCGTTCTACGGCTTCAATCGCGCCGGTGCCGCCGTGTCGGAAGGCACCATCCGCAACTGGTGGCGGCAAGGCATGACGGGCAGCGCGCAGGCGCATTACGAAGGCATCAAGGCGTTCTCGGAGACCGACTTCACCGAGGACCTGAAGGCGATCACGGTGCCGACCCTGGTGCTGCATGGCGATGACGACCAGATCGTGCCGATCGCCGACGCCAGCCTGCTGACCATCAAGCTGCTGACGCAGGGCACCCTGAAGGTTTTCCCGGGCTACCCGCACGGCATGTGCACCACCCATGCCGATGCGATCAACGCGGAACTGCTGGCGTTCGTCGAAGGTTGACCCCTGCGTCACGCGCCAATGGCTAGGTTGTGGCCATGCCCAGACGGGGCTGGCCACAACGAGCGCGCACCATGACCACCGAAAAACAGCCCGGCAAGCAGCAGGGCGTCAACGAGGCCCAGCAGGACCGCAAGCAGGACGAGGTCGCCAAGACCCGCCAGGGCCAGACCGACGAGCAGATCCGCGAGTCCGAAAGCCGCCGTCCGCCGACCAAGGACAACCCCGACGCGTGACACAATCGGCGTACCACCGCTGCTTCCAAGGGTTGTACGCCGATGACACACGGAATTGCCGGCCTGCTCTGCAGCGCCGTACTGATGCTGTTGCTTCCCCTCCGCGCGGGCGCCGACACACCGGCGTCCTCGCCGGCTAATCGCGCCGAAGCCACCCGCATCGTCGCCGACATTCGCAAGGTCGTGGCGGACAACGGCATCGAGCGCCTTGAGACCGTGCGCATTGGCGGCATCGACCAATGGGTGTCCATTCGTGGCAGCGATCGCCGCAATCCCGTCCTGCTGATGCTGCACGGTGGCCCGGGCTGGGTGGCGATGCCCACCAGCTGGTACTTCCAGCGCGGCTGGGAGGAGTACTTCACCGTGGTCCAGTGGGACCAGCGCGGCGCCGGAAAGACTTATGCGTCGAATGATCCCGCGCTCGTCGCCCCCACCATGACCCGCGAGCGCATGGTCGCCGACACCGAAGAGATGGTGGCCTGGCTGCGCAGGGAGTTTGGCAAGGACAGGATCTTCGTTCTGGGCCAGTCCTGGGGGAGCTATCTGGGGTTGGAGCTGGCCCAGCGTCGCCCGGAGTGGTTGCATGCCTATATCGGCATGGGCCAGATCACCAACGCGCCGGAAAGCGAACGTCGCGGCTGGGCGTGGACGCTGCAGCAGGCCAAAGCTGCCGGCAACGCGGAAGCCGTGGCGGAACTGGAATCGCTTGCGCCCTATGCGGAGGGCAACACGCTGCTGCCACTGGAAACGCTGTTCAAGCAGCGCAAGTGGCTGAACCACTATGGCGGCATGGTCCACAACCGCACTGGCGGCAATGCCGAAGCGGCGGCGATCCGGCTTTCGCCCGAATACTCCGACCACGATGTAACCGCGATGTGGAAAGGCAACGACTTTTCCATGGAGCATCTCCTGTCAGGGGTGCTCACCTTGGACATGAGCCAGGTGCGCGAGCTGAAGACCCCGCTGTTCCTTTTCCTTGGGAGGCATGACTACAACGTCTCCTCCGAGTTGGCGGCCGAGTGGTTCAAGACGGTGCGCGCGCCCAGCAAACAGCTGGTCTGGTTCGAGCAGTCCGCACACGAGGTGATGATCGAAGAACCGGGGAAGACCCTACTGACGCTTGTGCAGCAGGTGCGCCCCATAGCCGAGCGGGCAGGGGACGGACAGCGGTAAGCGGCAATGTCGACCGGGTCTACGTGAAACGAAAAAAGCCACCCGTAAGGTGGCTTTTTCGTTTTGCTGCCATCCAAGGGATGACAGCCAGAATGTGGTGGAGCCAAGGAGGATCGAACTCCTGACCTCGTCATTGCGAACGACGCGCTCTCCCAGCTGAGCTATGGCCCCATGTGTACTGCTACGCGGCGTGGGTGCCGCGAGGGACGCAGTGTAGCGCTGCGCACCCCGCGCTGCCAAGAGCCCTCACTGTGCGTCGATGTCGCACCGAGCACGCCGCCCCTTGGGTGGGGGCGCGCAGCGCCGCTGGCGGCAGACCCGCCGCCAACTTGAGGTTTTTTGCTCGATTCCTGAACGGAATCCCGGCTTCGTGAAGATGCGACCGCAGGACATCCCTTTCATATCAATCACTTGGCCGAAACGAAAGGTCCAGCGATTGTGTCTTTTTTTACGTAAAGAGGACCACTTCGGTGCCGATAAGAACTGTGACGAATCTCTCAATCCATCACCCCCCTCCGAGTAGCAACGATGACGACCCGTGCCGCCACCGTTTTCTCCACTTCCGTCGGCGCGCGCCTTGCGTTGCTGATGGGCCTGATCACCACCCTGGCGTTCGTGGCGCTGGCCGTGCTGATCTACCGCCAGGCTGCAAGCAGCTACGAGCAGCGCGTTGAAGCCGGGATGCAGAACTCCACCGAGCTGATGCGCGACTCGGTGGAGCTGTACGACCGCAGCCTGAGCGACAGCACCGAGCGCATGGCGGGCATGTTCCGCGCGATGCTGCCGGCCGGCGAGGTCAGCGTGGACCCGGCCAGGCTGGTTACGGTCGGCGAGCGCCAGACTCCGACCCTGCGATTCGGCAAGGAGGTGCTGAATCTGCAGGAAGCGGCGGTGGATCGCTTTGCCGAGGCCACCGGCGGTGGCGTGGCCACGGTCTTCGTACGCGACGGCGACGACTTCGTGCGCGTGTCGACCTCGGTCCGCAATGCCGAAGGCGCACGCGCCATGGGCACCGTGCTCGACCACGCCAACCCGGCCTACCCGAAGATGCTGGCCGGCGAAGGCTTCACCGGTCCAGTGCGCCTGTTCGGGGTGGATTACATGACCCACTACATGCCGATCAAGGATGCGGCCGGTGAAGTGACCGGCATTGCCTTCGTCGGGCAGAACTACACCGAAGGGCTGGCGGCGCTGAAAACGCGCCTCCGTGAGTCGAAGCTCGGCAAGGAAGGGCAGTTCCTGGCGGTCAACACCCGTGCCGGCGAGCAGTTCGGCACCGTGGTGGCCGCCACCGCAGGCGAAGGCGAACTGATTTCCGCGCTGGTGGACCCGGCCGACCAGGCAGCGTTGGAGGCGCTGCTGACCGGCAAGACCACGCAGGCCACGCTCAACCTGCGCAGCGCCAAGGATGCGCCTGCGCAGCCGTACTTCGTCAGCGCACAGTCTTACGGCCCGTGGCAGTGGACCGTGCTCGGCCTGGAGCCGACCTCGGTGCTGCAGGCCGTGCTGCACAAACTCATGCTGCAGATCGTGATGGTGTCGGGTCTCGGCCTGCTGGCGGTGATCGTTGCGCTGATCGTGGTGGTTCGCCGCGTCATCAGCGCACCGCTGGCGCAGGCTGGGCAGGTCGCGCGTGACGTGGCCGCCGGCCGCCTGGACCAGCGCATCGTGGTGCGCAGCCAGGACGAGGTCGGTCGCCTGATGGGCGCGCTGCAGCAGATGCAGGACAAGCTGCGCGAGATCATCCACGCGCAGAACGAGATGAGCCAGCGCCACGCCGAAGGCGCGATCAGCCACCGGATCGACGCCAGCCGCTTCGAAGGCGAGTTCGGCACCATGGTCACGGGCACGAACGAACTGGTTGCCGCGCATATCGAGGTCAAGATGCGCATGGTCGACCTGGTCCGCCGCTATGCCGACGGCGATCTCTCGCAGCCGATGGACGACCTGCCGGGTGAAAAGGCTCGCATCACCGAGGCCGTCAACGGCGTACGTGACCGCCTGCAGGCGATCAACGGCGAGATCAAGCACCTGGTGGCCGCGGCTGCGGCCGGTGACTTCAGCGTGCGCGGCAATGCCGATGCCTACCAGTACGACTTCCGGGTCATGGTTGACGGCCTGAACACCCTGATGGTGACCGCCGACCGCAACCTCAGCGCGCTGTCCGGGCTGCTGCGGGCGCTGGCCCAGGGCGACCTGCGCGGCCGCATCGACGGCCAGTTCCAGGGCGTGTTTGCGACCATGCGCGACGACGCCAACGCCACCGTGGCCCAGCTGACCGCCATCGTGGGCGGAATCCAGCAGGCCGCGGTGTCGGTGGCGACCGCCTCGGCGGAGATCGCGGCCGGCAACGACGACCTGTCGCGCCGTACCGAGCAGCAGGCGGCAAGCCTGGAAGAGTCGGCGGCCTCGCTCGAAGAGCTGACCGCCGCCGTGAAGCAGAACGCCGACCACGCCCGCCGTGCCGACCGCCTGGCGGCCGAGGCAGCCGAGGTGGCGGTGCAGGGCGGTACTGCGGTAGCCCAGGTGGTGGAGACCATGAGCGGCATCGAAGCGTCCTCGCGCCGCATTGCCGACATCACCACGGTGATCGACGGTATCGCGTTCCAGACCAACATCCTGGCCTTGAACGCGGCGGTGGAAGCCGCACGTGCAGGCGAAGAAGGCCGTGGCTTCGCGGTGGTGGCCTCGGAAGTGCGTGCGCTGGCGCAGCGTTCGGCCAGCGCGGCCAAGGAAATCAAGACGTTGATTGAAGCGTCGGCGGCCCAGGTGGCCGACGGCAGCGAACTGGCCAACCAGGCGGGGCAGACCCTGCAGCGCGTGGTGGCGTCGGTGGGCGAGCTGGGCGGGTTGATCGAAGAGATCGCCAGCGCCAGCCAGGAACAGGCGGCAGGGATCGAGCAGGTCAACCAGGGCATCGTACAGATGGACGGTGTGACCCAGCAGAACGCTGCCCTCGTCGAGGAGGCTTCGGCCGCTGCGCGTGCATTGAACGCGCAGTCGTCCGAGCTGCAGCAATCGGTCGGGCAGTTCCGCCTGGCCGACGCGCAGCCCGCGCGCAGGGAGCGCGTTGCGGCCTGATCGGGTGCGGTGGCGTCTGCGATGGGGAGTCGCAGACGCCACCGCCAGGTCTAAGTGACACTTGAAATCCGTTTGAAACATCGGCGCAATACCTTTCCGCATCTCCAACGGATTGCCCGAGACTTCCATGTCGTTCCACCGTACTGCTTCTGCTTCGATCACCCGGCAGCCGCGCCCGCATGCGCTGGCGTTGGCCTGCACCGCGCTGCTGGGTCTCAGCGGCACCGCGCTTGCCCAGGACGCATCCCCGACCTCCCTGGATGCCATCACCGTCACCGCCGACCACCGCGAGCGTAATCTGCAGGAGGTGCCGGTTTCAGTTGGCGTAGTGCAGGGCGAGCGCCTGCGCGAGTTCACTGCCGGTGGCGACGACACCCTGCTGGCACTGAGCGGCCGCGTGCCGAGCTTCTACGCCGAAACAACCACCGGGCGCATCTTCCCGCGCTTCTACATCCGTGGCCTGGGCAACATCGACTTCTACCTGGGTGCCTCGCAGCCGGTGTCGATCATCCAGGACGACGTGGTGCTCGAGCACGTGGTGCTCAAGTCCAACCCGGTCTTCGACGTGGACCAGGTGGAAGTGCTGCGCGGCCCGCAGGGCACCCTGTTCGGCCGCAACACCACCGCCGGCATCGTCAAGTTCGACAGCATCAAGCCCAGCCAGGACTACGCCGGCCGCGTGCAGGCCAGCTACGGTAGCTACGGCAGCGTGGCGGTTGACGGGGGCTTCGGCGGCCCGATCAACGACATCGCTTCGTTCCGCGTTTCGGCGCTGTACCAGCACCGCGACGATTACGTGGACAACACCTACACCGGCCCCAGCGCCGACGGGACGGTGGCGCCGAAGAAGAACGCGATGGGCGGTTTCGACGACCGCAACGTGCGCGCACAGCTGCTGCTGCAGCCCAGCGAGAACTTCTCGCTGCTGGCCTCGGCGCATGCCCGCGATTACGAAGGCACCTCGACCCTGTTCCTGCGCAGCGCGATCACCAAGGGCTCCAACAGCGTGGACGTGCCGCGCGACCAGGTCGCCTACGACGAAGCGGACAACAATCCGCAGGCGTACAAGACCTACGGCGGCTCGCTGAAGGCGATCTACGACTTCGGCAACGTCTCGCTGACCTCGATCACCGCGTACGAAACCACGTCCGGTTACAGCCGTGGCGACACCGACGGCGGCGCGGCAGTCAACTTCCCGGTCAATGGCGTGCCGAACGGCTACGGCCAGTCGATGGGCCAGATCCGTGACCTGGACCAGTGGACCCAGGAAGTGCGCCTGGCCAATGCCGACGACAACCGCCTGAAGTGGCAGGTTGGCGCGTACTACTTCGACGGTCGCGACACGACCGACTTCTACCAGCGCGCCTGGTTCCTGCAGGGCGCCGCGCGCAACCCGAACAACTGGGTGCGCCTGCGCAACACCAACACCTCGTTCGCCGGGTTCGGCCAGCTCAGCTACGACGTGACCGACAAATTCACCTTGACCGCGGGCCTGCGCCAGACCCGCGACGAGAAGCGTACGCGCCTGCTCAAGACGGCCGACACCGCCGCCGGCGTGGTCACCTACCGTGGCCGCACCGATGTGGAGATGAGCGACACCACGCCGAGCTGGGACCTGAGCGCGATGTATGCGTTCAATCCGCAGGTGAGCGTGTATGCCAAGGTCGCGCGCGGTTTCCGCGGCCCGACCATCCAGGGCCGCTCGGCGGTGTTCAATGCCGACTTCACCACCGCCGACTCGGAAACCATCCTGTCGTGGGAAGCGGGGGTCAAGAGCAGCCTGTGGGACAACCGCCTGCGTTTGAACGCCACGGCGTTCACCTATACGGTCAACGACATCCAGCTCAACGGCAACGACTCCAACGGCAACGGCGTGCTGTTCAACGCCGACAAGGCCAAGGCCTACGGCCTGGAAGCGGACATGGAACTGCGCCCGATCCCGAACCTGAGCCTGACCGCCGGCGTGAGCCTGCTGCACAGCGAGATCCAGGACGACCGCGTGTATGCGCAGGTCTGCGCGCTCAATGGCGTGGTGGTGTGTACGGTGAACGACCCGACCATCAAGGTCGGCGCCAATACCTTCGCGCAGATCAATGGCAGCCCGCTGCCGAATGCGCCGAAGTACAACCTGAACTTCGCCGCGCGTTACGACATGCCGGTGAACGACAGCGACGCGGTGTTCATTTCCACCGACTGGAACAAGCAGGGATATACGAGCTTCGTGCTGTATGACACTGCCGAGTTCAACTCGAAGGGCAGCTTCGAGGGTGGTCTGAAGCTGGGGTACTCCGGCAACTACGGTGCGTGGGAAGCGGCGCTGTTCGCGCGCAACATCACCAACGAGAAGAACCTGAAGGGCGTGATCGAGAACTACATGGCAGCGGTGTACAACGAACCGCGGACCGTGGGGGTCTCGTTGAACCTCAACTGGTAATGGGTTGAATACAAAAGGCCCCGCGAAAGCGGGGCCTTTTGATTGCGTGCAATCAGCCTGCGACAGGCAACAACGGCGCCAACACCGGTTCCAGCACCGCCTGCCGCCAGCCGGCCAAAGCCTGCGGCCACTTCCGGCTTTCCAGATAGCTCTCCAGGTGCTTGCGCGAGGCCAGCACGCCGTCGGGCAGGCCGAGTTCGGCGGTGCGCGCGCTCACCGCGTCCTGCAGGCGCTTCAGGGCCTGCTTGTTGGCGTCGTTGGCGGGCAGCGCGAGCGGTGCCTCGGCTTCGTCGTGCAGGGGGGTGTCCAGTGCTTCCCACACCTGCGTGGCGAGCTTGCGCGGCGCCTTCGGGAATCCTTCCATCACCTTCGCCAGTGCGGCCGCATCGGCCGGCGGGGTGCGGGCGAGCAGGGCGGCCAGCTCGTTGTCCAGGATCCAGCTGCGCGGCTTGTCGCTGGCGCGCGCCTGCACGTCGCGCCAGCGCAGCAGGCGCAACAGGCGACGCTGGGCGGCCGCGTCCATGAACTGCGCCGAGCGCATCGCCACGTGCGGCCAGCGCTCTTCGTCATGCTCAACGCTGGCCAGCAGGCGCTCGGCGTCGTCCTGCAGCCACTGGCGGCGGTCGAGCTCGGCCAGTTTCGCTTCTTCCACATCATGGATCGCGAACAGGTACTCGACGTCGTCGGCGGCATATTCCAGCTGCGCGTCCGAGAGCGGGCGGCGCATCCAGTCCGAACGGGTCTCGCCCTTGGCCAGGGTTACGCCGGTGATCGCGGTGACCAGCTTCTGGTAGCCCATGCCGCCGCCAATGCCGGCCAGCGAGGCGGCGATCTGCGTATCGAACAATGGCCGCGGCAACACGCCGCAGGCTACCTTGAAGGTGACCAGGTCTTCGCTGGCACTGTGCATGACCTTGGTGATCGAGGTGTCGGCCAGCCACTTGGCCAGCGCTTCGTTCATGCCGGGAATGAGCGGGTCGATCAGCAGGATTTCGTCGCCGACCGCCATCTGTACCAGGGCCAGCTGCGGCCAGTAGGTGCGCTCGCGGATGAATTCGGTGTCCAGCCCGATCCGGGTGGGGCGCTGGCGGTAGCGCTCGTCCAGTTCCGCCGGGGTTTTGATCCAATAGGCCACGTAGGGATTCCGTCTACTGCAGGTTTGCTCAGGTGAGGGAGAATAGCCTAACGTCGAACCTGCCCCGCCGAAGGATCCCGAATTGCGCATTCCAGGCCCCGCCCCGTTGTTGCTGGCCGCGCTGCTGCTGGCCACGACCGCGTGCTCGCCCGACACGCCTGCGCCGTCGCCGCCAACGGCGCGCCAGGCCGAGCCGGGCAAGCAGAAGGCGCCGGCCAAACCGGGCAGGCGCGCGGCCCCGGTACCGGCCCAGGTCACCATCGGCGGGGAAGATGCGGCCGAAACCGCGCAGCGCTGGCAGCCGCCCGCCGTGGTCATTGCCGACGACGGCGTGGCCGGGGCGCGAAAGGATGCGGCCAAGGCCTTCGCCGAAGACCGGCTGTACGCGACGGCCGCCGACGCCATTCCCATCTGGCTGGCGCTGCTCGAGCGCGATCCGAAGGACCGCCAGGCCCTGGCCGGGCTGGCCAGGGCACGCCAGCGCCTGCTCACTGACGCTTCGGCCCTGCTGGAGCGTCCCCTGAAACAGCGTGAGGCGGTGGCTGAAGCGGGCGAGAAGGCGCTGGTCCTGCTCACCCTGGCCCCCGAAGACCCGAAGGTACGGCAGCTGCAGTCCCGCGTGGAACTCGCCCAGCGGGTGATCGCCTACAACCGTGCGGGTGAAGATGACCTGCGTGCCGACCGGATCGGCGAAGACGGCGACGGCGCCATTCCCAACTTCCGCGAGGCGCTGGCGCTGCAGGCCGACAGCCCGCGCGCGCATCAGGGCCTGGCGGCTGCCGAAAGCGCGTTGATCCGGCGTGCCGAAGCGGCCGCCCGCAGCGCCGATTTCACCGCCGCCGGTACCTGGCTGGCCGAAGCAGCCAAGGTGCGCGATTCGGCCCCGACCATCGACGACGCGTTCGAGCGGATCGAATCCATCCGTGCCCAGACCCTGGTCCGCCTGCGCGACCAGGGGCTGCGCGACTTGGCTACGCCGCAGGGGCTCAAGTCGGCACGGGAGAAGCTGGAAGACGCGTTGCGCATCGCGATGCCCGGCGACCCGGTGGTGGCCCAGCTGCGCGAGCGCATCGAGCTGGCGACCCATTACGGCAGCTTCCGCCCGCGCCAGGTGTTCAGCGACGCGCTGCGCGACGGTGGCCGCGGCCCGCAGATGATCGTGGTGCCACATGGCGGCTTCCAGATGGGCGCCGGCGACAACGAGCTCGGCGCCAGCGATGCGGAAAAGCCAGCGCATTACGTGCGCTTCGAACGCGGCTTCGCCATGGCGATCACCGAAGTCACCGTGGCCGACTACCGCCGTTACGTACAGGCCAGCAACGCACGCCCGCGCGCCACCCGGCGCGGCCATTCGATCATCTACGACGAGCGCAGCGGCAACTTCACCCGCAGCAGCGGGGTGGACTGGCGTTCGGGCTATGACGGCACCCCGGCCATCGCCAACTCGCCGGTGATGCACGTCAGCGTGCGCGATGCCGAGCACTATGCGATGTGGCTGTCCGAGCAGACCGGGCGCTCCTACCGCCTGCCCAGCGAAGCCGAATTCGAATACGCCATGCGCGCCGGCACGAGCGGCCGGTATCCGTGGGGCAATGAGGGTACGCCGCCGCCGTTGTCGGGCAACTTCACCGGCGGCGAAGACGTCTCGCCGTCCGGCAGGCGCTGGTTCAACGCCTTCGTCGGCTATGGCGACGGTTGGTGGGGTCCGGCCCCGGTGGCCACCTTCGAGCCCAACGCCTGGGGGCTGCACGACATGGCCGGCAACCTCAGCGAGTGGGTGGCCGACTGCTGGCACGCCAGCTACCGGCGGGCCCCGGCCGATGGCCTGGCCTGGTTCAACCCGGGCTGCCGGCAGCGGGTGATCCGGGGCGGCAACTGGGCCAATGCGCCGGAGCAGACCCGGGCGGCGTGGCGACAATCACAGGATTCGGACACGACCAGCGCCAGGATCGGATTCCGCCTGGTCCGGGGTATCTGACCGGGCGGATTTGGCGGTAGCATTTCCCTCAACCCTCAGGAACCTCCAGCATGCGCAGCGATCCCTTCGGCGGTCAGCAGCAGCAACGGGCGCGGCGCCCGGGTTTGTTCGGCAACATCCGCTGGTGGGTCCTGCTGGCGTTCGCCGGCTATGCCGCGTTCTACTGGTTCTCCAACCGCAGCGTGGACCCGTACACCGGTGAAAGCGTGCTGATCGACAGCTCGCTGGATGCCGACCAGGAAATGGCGATGGGCCTGCAGGCCTACCAGGAGATCCTGCAGCAGGAGCGCCCGCTGGACCCCAACGCGCAGGTCTCGCGCGACGTGCGCGCCATTGCCGAACGGCTCATCCGCAAGGTCGACGTGGTGGAGACCTCGCTGGCCCAGGAACACGGGTTGAAGCCGGCGCACTTCTCGCGAGACTTCCAGTGGGAGGTCAACGTCATCCAGTCCGACCAGGCCAACGCGTTCTGCCTGCCCGGCGGCAAGATGGCGGTCTACACCGGGCTGGTGCCGGTGGCCCAGACCCAGGACGCGATGGCGGTGGTGATGGGCCATGAAATCGCGCACGCGCTGCTGCGTCATGGCGCCCAGCGCATGGCCCAGCAGAAGCTGACCCAGATCGGCCAGATGGCCGGTGCCGCCAGCGGCATGGACCCCGGGCAGCAACAGATGGTGATGTCGGCGATGGGCTACGGCTATCTGCTGCCGTACGCGCGCAGCCATGAAACCCAGGCGGACGAGGTCGGCCTGATGCTGGCGGCGGCCGCCTGCTTCGACCCGCGCGAAGCGGTGCCGCTGTGGGAGCGCATGGGCCAGGCCAGCGGCGGCCAGGCCCCGCCGGAATTCTCCTCAACGCACCCGAATCCCGGCACGCGCATCCAGAACCTGCAGGCGTTGATGCCCAAGGCCATGGAATACCGCCAACGGTTCTGCGAAACGGCCGGTGGGTCGGCCGCGACGCATTGATCAACGGTCCTTGACCACCACCTCGATCACCCCATCCTGCACCCGCGCCTTAAGCGCGTCGCCAGGCGACACATCCAGCGGCGACCGCACCAGGCGGCCGTCGTCTTCCCGCGTAAGAATCGCGTAACCGCGCGCCACCGTCGCCAGCGGGCTCACCGCCTCCATTGAACGCGCCAACGCGCGCAGGCGCAGCGTGTCGCGCTGCAACTGCCGCGCCATCGCCGCTTCGACACGCGGCAACGCGCGCTGCAGGCGCTGGCCCAGCGCATCCAGCTGCCGCTGCGGGTGGCCGTTGCGCAACACCACGCTGGCGTGCCGCAGGCGTGCCAGGCGGCGCTCATGCTGCTGCTGCCAGATGCCGGCCAGGCGCCGCGCCAGATCCTGCTGGCGCCGCTGCAGCAGCTGCAGGCGATTCTGCGGGCTTTGTGCGTTGAGCCGCAGCAGGGCGCGGTCTGCACGCTGCATGGCCTGTCCCAGTCCGTGCCGTTGCAGTTGCACCAGCCGCGCCGCCTGGCGGCGCAGGCGCAGCTGCAGATCGCGCTGGTCGGGCACCAGCAGCTCCGCCGCCACGGAGGGCGTCGGCGCGCGCAGGTCGGCGGCGAAATCGGCCAGGCTGAAGTCGGTTTCGTGGCCTACCGCCGACACCACCGGCGTGCCGCTGGCCGCGATCGCGCGGGCCAGCTGCTCGTCGTTGAAGGCCCACAGGTCTTCCATCGAGCCGCCGCCGCGGGTCAGCAGGATCACGTCATAACGGCCGCTGGCATCGGCGCTGCGCAACAGCGCGGTGATCTGCGCGGCGGCGCTGTCGCCTTGAACCAGGCTGGGCAGCAGATCGACTTCGAGCAGTGGGAAGCGTCGTTCGAGCACGCTCAGCACGTCGCGCACGGCCGCACCAGTGGGCGAGGTGATCACCGCCAGCCGGCGTACATGGGCGGGCAGGGGACGCTTGCGTTCGGGCGCGAACAGCCCTTCGGCTTCCAGCCGCGCCTTGAGCTGCTCATAGGCGCGGCGCAGCGCGCCTTCGCCGGCTTCTTCCATGTGGTCGAGCACCATCTGGTACTCGCCGCGCGCTTCGTACAGGGTCAGGCGGCCGCGTGCGAGCACGCGCATGCCTTCGCGCGGCACGAACTTCAGCCACTGGCTCTTGGGCTTGAACAGGGCCGCACGGATCTGCGCGCGCGCGTCCTTCAGGGTGAAGTACATGTGGCCGGAGGCGGGGCGGGTCACGCTGCCCAGTTCGGCTTCCACCCACACCGACGGGAACGAGCCCTCCAGCAGGTCGCGGGCCAGGATGTTGAGCTGGCTGGGCGTGAGGATCTGCGCGCTACGGTCCATGACGGGTCAAACGGTACGAACGGGGGTCCATGGTCGCATGCCCGCGCGCGCGGCGTGCAGGCAATGGTCAGCCGGCGTTGCCGCGCAGGGCGTGCTGCTGCAGCGCCCACTGCACGTGCTCGCGGACCAGCGCGGAGGGGTGTTCCACGCGCGACTGCAGCGCGGCCAGCGTATCGGCGTGGCCAGGCGCGTTGCCCAGCGCCACCGCGATGTTGCGCAGCCAGCGTTCGTGGCCGCTGCGGCGGATCGGGCTGCCCTCGGTGCGGCGCAGGAATTCGTCCTCTTCCCATGCGAACAGCTGGGCCAGGGTGGCCTTGTCCAGATCGTTGCGTGCGCGGAAATCCGGCTCGTCGGTGCGGCGTGCGAACTTGTTCCAGGGACAGACCAGCTGGCAGTCGTCGCAGCCGTAGATGCGGTTGCCCATCGGCACGCGCATGTCTTCGGGAATGGCGCCGTCGTGCTCGATGGTCAGGTAGGAGATGCAGCGCCGCGCGTCGAGCCGCTGCGGCGCGATGATGGCCTGGGTCGGGCACACGTCGATGCAGCGCGTGCAGGTGCCGCAGTGCGCGGTGGCCGGTGTGTCCACCGGGAGCGGCAGGTCGATGTAGATCTCGCCCAGGAAGAACCACGACCCGCCGTGGCGGTCGATCAGGCAGGTGTGCTTGCCGATCCAGCCCAGCCCGGCGTTGCGGGCCAGTGCGCGCTCCAGCACCGGTGCCGAATCGACGAACACCCGGTAGCCGAACGTGCCGATCTCCGCGGCCAGCGCGTCGGCGAACTTCTGCAGGCGGTTGCGCATCAGCTTGTGGTAATCGCGGCCCAGCGCATAGCGCGCCACGTAGGCGCGGTCGCCGTCGTGCAGGGTATCCCAGGCCTGGCTGTCGTCCTTGTGGCCGTAGTCCATGCCGACCGAAATCACCCGCACGGTGCCGGGCAGCAGTTCGGCCGGGCGCGCGCGCAGGGTGCCGTGGCGTGCCATCCATTCCATCGTCCCGTACAGGCCCTTGCCGAGCCAATCCGCCAGGTGCGCTTCGTCCTCGCCCAGTTCGATGCCGGCGATGCCGCAGCGCTGGAAGCCGTGTTCGCGCGCGAGTGCGCGCACGCGTTCGGCAGCGCGTGGCAGGTGGACGGGCGTGGGCAGGGGAACCGCGGACATGGCGACAAGTATAGAATCCCGGCATGTCCGAGCTTGCTGAACCGTATGACGTGTGGGAGGCGCAGCGCCTGGTGCCGCTGCTGCCGCCACGGCCCGTGGACAGCCACAAGGGCAGCAACGGCCACGTGCTGTGCGTGGGCGGCAATGCCGGCAGCGGCGGTGCGGTGATGCTGGCCGCCGAATCGGCGCTGCGCGCCGGTGCGGGCCTGGTCAGCGTGGCGACCCGGCCGCAGCACGTGGCGCCACTGCTGGCGCGCTTGCCGGAGGCCATGGTGCACGCCGTGGAGGACAGCAGTGACCTGCAGTCACTCCTGAAGCGTGCCACGGTGGTGGCGATCGGCCCCGGACTGGGGCAGGACGACTGGGCCCGCGAGCTGTGGCGCCAGGTGCTGGCCAGCGGCAAGCCGCTGGTGATCGACGCCGACGCGCTCAATCTGCTGGCCGCGCATCCGCAGCCGCTGCACGACGCAATCCTGACCCCGCACCCGGGCGAGGCCGCGCGCCTGCTCGAAACCGAGACCAAGGCGGTGCAGGCCGACCGCGTCGCCGCCGTGACCGCGCTGGCGGCCCGCTACAACGCGGTGGTGGTGCTCAAGGGCGCTGCAACGCTGGTGGCTGCACCGCAGTCGCGGCCCCGATGCATCGCCGCCGGCAACCCTGGCATGGCGGTGGGCGGCATGGGCGATCTGCTTACCGGCGTCGTTGCGTCCCTGCGCGCGCAGGGCCTGGACGCGTTCGACGCCGCCAGCGGCGGCGCGCTGCTGCATGCCCTGGCTGGCGACGACGCGGCCCGCGACGGCCAGCGTGGCCTGCTCCCCACCGACCTGCTGGTGCCGCTGCGCCGGCGGGCGAACCCGGAACCGTGACCCCATGATCGACTTCTTCCTGGCCGAACCGCAGGACACCGACCTGCTGGGGCAATGGCTGGCCGCCACCCGCCCGCCGCACGCGGTGGTGCAGCTGCAGGGCGATCTGGGCGCCGGCAAGTCCACGCTGGCGCGGGCGCTGCTGCGCGCGCTGGGGGTGGAAGGCGGCATCCGCAGCCCGACCTACACCCTGGTGGAGCGCTACCCGCTGGCCGACGGGCACGAGGCCTGGCATCTGGACCTGTACCGGATCGGGCAGGCCGAGGAGCTGGACTTCCTCGGCCTGGACGAGGGCAGCGCCTCGCTGTGGCTGGTCGAATGGCCGGAGCGCGGCGCCGGTGCGCTGCCGCCGAGCGACCTCATCGTGGCGCTGGAAATCGAAGGGAAGGGCCGCCGGGCGCGGCTTTCCGCGGTCAGTGCGGCCGGACATGAATGGCTGGAACGGTTGCCGCAAGGGGGCGACTTGCAGGCCCTATCTGTGGGCTGACAGTAGGAAAGACCCCCAGGTTACGGATTATTAAGGAAAAAGCGGTTGCATTTCATTCAGCGCGGTGATTGAATCCTCAGCCATGCCAATGGGGAAACCACTCACCGCCATCTGCGCCGCCGTCGGACTCTGTCTGGCGAGCGCGATGTCGTGGGCTGGCGAGGTCCGCCAGGTGGCCCTGGAGACCGGTTCCACCGGCACCCGAGCGGAGATCGCGCTGGCTGGCAGCGGTGGTTACAAGACCTTGAGCCTGTCCGGTCCGAACCGGCTGGTGGTCGATTTCCCGGATTCCAGCGCGGTGCGCAACCTGAAGCTGCCTGCGCCGACCGGCGTGGTTACGGCGGTGCGTACCGGGCAACCGGTGCCGGGCACGTTCCGGGTGGTGTTCGACCTGGCCGAGTCGGTGGCGCCGTTCAAGCCGCAGATGGTGAAGCAGGGCCAGGATTCGCGGCTGGTGATCGAGTGGCCGGGCGACGCGCCGGGCAGCGTTGCCAAGACGCCGGCTGCGAGTGCGCCGGTTGCGTCCGCGCCTGCATCAACTCCGTCTGCGACGTCGCTGACCGCGTCGACCCCTGTGGCCGCGCAGCCGACGCCGGCGCCGGTTGCTCAAACAACCCGTACGTTGCCGCCGACGCCGGCTGAAGCCGCGCAGGCGCAGGCGCGTGCCGATGCAGCCCGCGCTGCGGCGTTGTTGACTGCGACGGTGCGGCAGCAGGCCAGTGCGAGTGTGGCTACGGCCGTGCCGACGCCGGCAGCGCCGACCGCAGTAACTACCACCAATGTAGCCGCAGCCGGAACCGCGAATGCGGCCAGCAATGCGGCGTCGCCGGCGGCGATCCTGGCCGGCCAGCCCACCTCGGCGGTGGTTCCTTCCCAGCCTGCGCCGACGCCGGTGCAGACCACGGTGGTGCCGCCGCGTCCCGCGATGCCGAGCGATGCGTCGCGGGTCAAGATGCAGTCGGGCATGCGCCCGCTGGTGGTGGCGATCGATCCGGGCCATGGCGGCCAGGATCCGGGTGCGGTGGGGCCGACCGGGAAGCGGGAGAAGGACATCACGCTGGCGGTGGCGCGTGAGCTGGCACGCCAGGTCAATGCGACGCCGGGCCTGAAGGCGTACCTGACCCGCGATACGGACGTGTTCATTCCGCTGCCGATGCGTGCGCAGAAGGCGCGTTCGGCGAAGGCGGACATCTTCATTTCGATCCATGCCGACGCGGCGGAAAACCGCGCGGCGACGGGGTCGTCGGTGTACGTGCTCTCGACCAAGGGTGCTTCGTCGCAGCGTGCGCGCTGGCTGGCGGACAAGGAAAACGCGGCGGACCTTGTCGGTGGCGTGCGCCTGCAGCAGACCGAGGGGACGCTGGCCAATGTGCTGCTGGACCTGGCGCAGAGCGGTTACATGAAGGCGTCGGAAGACGCGGCGGGGCATGTGCTGGGCGGGTTGAAGCGGATCGGCAAGAACCACAAGCCGAACATCGAGCGCGCGAACTTCGCGGTGCTGCGTACGTCGGACATGCCGGCGATGCTGGTGGAAACGGCGTTCATCTCGAACCCGGACGAAGAGCGCCGCCTGATGGATCCGGCCTACCAGCGCCAGATCGCCGGTGCCGTTCTGGATGGCGTGCATACCTTCTTCAGCCGCCAGCCTCCGCCAGGCACGCTCTACGCGGCCCGCGCCCAAGCCGAAATAGACGCCGCCGGGACGGTTGCCGGGGGAAGTAAATAAAAGCCCGCTTATGCGGGCTTTTGTTTGTTTGGGGCGGTATTCGACAGACAACGTAGAGCCGGGCTCTGCCCGGCTGCTGTTGGCTTTTGGCGAACAGCCGTTGCCGGCGCGGTTTCCCTGGCTTGGGCCGCCCGGTGCCGGTTTGCGGGGTCGCCGTAAACCCGTCCATGGGGGCTAAGCGGACGCCATCCATGGCGCCGATTCCCCCGCAAACCGACTCCGGTCGACCCTTTGACAGTGAGCCGGTGGCCACGGGAAACGCCGGTGCCGGCCGTTGGCCGACATGGCCGTGCCGATCATTTCCATGCGTCACCGGACGCGGAGGATTTCACGGCGGTCGTTTGGGAACCGACCCTACCAAAACAGCCAGCGCACGATCACGCATCCACGTCGAAATGCCGCTCTCCCGCGTAGGGACACGCCATGCGTGTCTGATTTCCTCACCGCACACGACCATGTATGGGGGCGGCCGCCGGGTAGCCCCCGGAGGGACGCTAGAAAACATGGATGTTTTCTAGCAGCCCCCATGGGTGAAGGCGCACTGCTTGCGAGGCACTGCCTCGCGTGCGACTGAACGCCCAATCGCTGGCGATTGGGCCGGGGCCCGGAGGGCGGTTCACGGCGTGTCCCGGAGCGGGGGCTGCCCGGCGGCCGCCCCTGCACGTAGCAACTGAGACGCTGCTCTTGGCGGAAGGCCGAATCGCACACACGGCCTCGGGTCGACCGCCGCATTTCGCTATCATCTACACATGAGCATCCGCCAACTCCCCGAAATCCTCATCAACCAGATCGCTGCCGGCGAAGTCGTCGAGCGGCCGGCGTCGGTGGTCAAGGAGCTGGTGGAAAACGCGCTGGATGCCGGTGCCACCCGCGTCGATATCGATCTGGAAGAGGGCGGCGTGCGCCTGATCCGCATCCGCGATGACGGTGGCGGCATTGCGCCCGAAGAGCTGCCGTTGGCCGTGTCCCGGCATGCCACCAGCAAGATCGCCAGCCTGGACGACCTTGAAGCAGTGGCTACGCTCGGTTTCCGTGGTGAAGCGCTGCCGTCGATCGCCTCGGTCAGCCGCTTCACCCTGGCCTCGCGCCGGCGCAGCGACGAGCATGGCTCCGCGCTGCAGATCGAAGGCGGCAAGCTGGGCGAGGTGACGCCGCGCGCACATGCGCCGGGCACGACCGTGGAAGTCCGCGAGCTGTTCTACAACGTGCCGGCGCGCCGAAAGTTCCTGCGCGCCGAACGCACCGAACTGGGCCATATCGAAGAATGGCTGCGTTCGCTGGCGCTGGCACGTCCCGATGTGGAACTGCGCGTCTCGCACAATGGCAAGCCGTCGCGTCGCTACAAGCCCGGCGATCTGTATTCGGATGCGCGCCTGGGCGAAACCCTCGGCGAGGATTTCGCTACCCAGGCCATGCGCGTGGACCACAGCGGTGCCGGCCTGCGCCTGCATGGCTGGATCGCCCAGCCGCATTACTCGCGTGCCAGCACCGACCAGCAGTACCTGTACGTCAACGGCCGTTCGGTGCGCGACCGCAGCGTCGCGCATGCGGTGAAGATGGCCTATGGCGACGTGCTGTTCCATGGCCGCCAGCCCGCCTATGTGCTCTTCCTCGAACTCGATCCCACCCGGGTCGACGTCAACGTGCACCCGGCCAAGCATGAAGTGCGCTTCCGCGATTCGCGCCTGATCCACGATTTCGTCTACCGCACGCTCAAGGAAGCGCTGGCCGAAACGCGCGCCGGCATGACTGCCGTGGGCGCGACCCATGAGGGTGTCGCTGAAGCAGCCACCGCGATGTACGCCACCGCGCCCGCCGGCAACGGTTACGTGCTGGCCGGCGGTGGCGGCAGCATGGGCAGCCAGGGCTGGCGCCCGCAGCAGTCACCGCTGGGCCTGCGCGTGGCCGATGCACCGTCGGCGTATGCGGCACTGTACGCGCGTCCGGCAGGCAGCGATGACCGCAGCCTGCCGCCGATGCCTAGCGAGCAGGGCCTGCCGGTCACGGCCGCCGACAGCGGCGTGCCGCCGCTGGGCTACGCCGTGGCGCAGCTGCATGGGATCTACATCCTCGCCGAAAACGCCGAAGGCCTGATCGTCGTGGACATGCATGCCGCGCACGAACGCATCGGCTATGAGCGCCTGAAAACCGCGCACGACGCTACCGGCCTGCACGCGCAACCGCTGCTGGTGCCGATCACCCTGGCGGTGGGCGAGCGCGATGCCGACACCGCCGAGCGCGAAGCGGATACGCTTATCGCGCTGGGTTTTGAAATCACCCGCTCCGGTCCCGGCTCACTGCACGTGCGCAGCATTCCCGCGCTGCTGGCCAACGCCGAACCGGAGGGCCTGCTGCGCGACGTGCTGACCGACCTGCGCGAACACGGCCAGAGCCGGCGCATTGCCAGCGCACGCGACGAGCTGCTGTCGACCATGGCCTGCCACGGCGCGGTGCGCGCCAACCGGCGCCTGACCCTGCCGGAGATGAACGCGCTGCTGCGCGACATGGAAATTACCGAACGGTCCGGCCAGTGCAACCACGGCCGACCGACCTGGGCCCGTTTTTCACTGGCGGAAATCGACCGCTGGTTCCTGCGCGGACGTTGAAGGGGAGCACGATGCGTATCTGGAAGTGGGGACTCGGCGCGGCACTGCTGGCGCTGGGCCTGGCAGGCTGCGGCGACAAGGAAACCGCGCCGGTCAAGGCGGCGGTGGATCCGGCGTTCGCGGCCGAACAGCAGCAATGGCGACTGCAGCGCTACAACGAACTGCACGCGCCCGATGGCTGGACCAGCCTGGTCGGCCTGCACTGGCTGGAACACAAGGCGCACTACATCGGCAGCGGCCCCGGCAGTGGCATCCGACTCGCGGTGGGCCCGGCAAAGCTGGGCATGGTGGCGCGCAGCGGCGACAGCGTGACCTTCACGCCCGAACGTGGCGTGGCGCTGAGCGTGGACGGCAAGCCGTTGACCGGGCGCATCCGCTTCTACAGCGACCGCGATGCCACGCCCACGAAGATCGCCTTCGACGACGGCAAGGGCCAGCTCAGCCTGATCCATCGCGGCGAGCGTTTCGCGCTGCGCGTGAAGCACGCCGATGCCTATTCGCGCAGCGGCTTCACCGGCCTGGACTACTGGCCGGGCGGTCCGGACTGGCGGGTCACGGCGCGCTTCGTGCCGCATCCGGCCGGCAAGACCCTGCCGATCGTGGACATCACCGGCCTGACCACCGACATGCCCAACGCCGGCGCGCTGGAGTTTGAGCGCGACGGCAAAACCTGGCGACTGGAAGCACTGGGTGAGCCGGGCCACGAGCTGTTCGTGATCTTCGGCGACCGCACCAGCGGCCACGGCAGCTATCCGGCCGGGCGCTACCTGGACCTGCCGGCACCGGACGCCAGCGGCACGCTGCTGATCGATTTCAATCACGCCTACAACCCGCCGTGTGCGTTCACGCCGTTCGCCACCTGCCCGCTGACGCCGCCGGAGAACCGCCTGGACCTGCGGGTCGAGGCAGGCGAAAAGGCGTATCACCCGCCCCAGGGAGGGGCATGACCATGATGATGTTCAAGCGACTGGCGGCCCCGCTGCTGCTGGCTACCGGCCTGCTGCTGGCTACCGGCCTGCTGCTGGGCACTGCGGCCAGCGCCGCGCCGGCCTCGGCCGCCTCGACCACGCCGGTGCCGCTGCTGTGGAAGGTGACCGGCCCGGGCGACAGCCGGCTGTACCTGTTGGGTTCGTTCCACCTGCTGCGCGCCGAGGACTATCCGCTGGCGGCCGATGTAGACCAGGCCTTCGCGTCGTCGAAGCGGGTGGTGTTCGAGCTGTCGCCGCAGGACATGCAGTCGCCGGACCTGACCCGAAAGATGCTGCAGGCGGCGATGCGCACCGACGGCAGCGAGCTGAAGCGCGACCTGGACGCGGCGACCTGGACCAAGCTGCAGAAGTACGCGGCGGACAACAAACTGCCGCTGGCCCAGCTGCAGGGCATGAAGCCGTGGTTCGTGGGGCTGACCATCACCTTGTCGCAGTTCACCAAGATGGGGCTGGATCCCGAGCTGGGCCTGGACCGGCACTTCATGACCCGCGCTGCCGACGCCGGCAAGCCGACCAGCGGGCTGGAAGACATCGACACCCAGGTGGCGGTGCTGTCGGGCATGTCCCTGCAGGAACAGCAGCAGATGGTGGCCGAGGCGCTGGACCAGGCCGACCAGGCCGACGCGGAGGGTCGCAAGCTGCATGACGCATGGCGTCGTGGCGACGAAAAGCTGCTCTGGACCTCGATGGCCGCGGAGATGCGCGGCGAGTATCCGCAGCTGTACAAGCGCATCAACACCGACCGCAACGACGCCTGGGTGCCCAAGCTGGAACAGCAGCTCAAGGCCGGGCAGGGCGGCACGCTGGTGGTGGTGGGCACGCTGCACCTGCTGGGCGAGGATGGCGTGGTCGAGAAGCTGCGCGCCAAGGGGTACCAGGTGGAGCGGGTCTGCAGCAGCTGCGCCAAGCCGAAGTCCAAGCGCTGAACCCCGTCAGTGGGAAACGAAAAAGGCGCGGCCCGGGGGCTGCGCCTTTTTTCGTGTGCCGCGCGTGGATCAGCGGCGGGTCTTGCCGGTCGTCGGTGCCTCGGGCTTGCCGGTTCCCGTGCCGGTACCGGTGGAGGTACCCGGCGGGCGCGGGCCGAAGCCGCCACCCATGTTGCGCTGGAAGTCCTGCCAGAGTTCGAGGTTGCGCTCGGTGAGCTGGTTCATCATCGCCCACGGGGTCTGGCCGAGCAGGTTGCCCATCTGCTGGCGGAACTGCTGCTGCTGGTCCAGGAAGACCTGCATGCTGCGCTCCAGGTAGTTGCCCATGAAGCCCTGCAGGGAGTCGCCATAGAAGCGGATCAGCTGGCTGAGCAGCTGGGTGGAGAGCATCGGCTCGCCGTCCTGTTCCTGGTCGGCAATGATCTGCAGCAGGACGGAACGGGTCAGGTCGTCGCCGCTCTTGGCGTCGCGGACTTCGAAGTCTTCACCGTCCAGGATGAGCTGGCGCACGTCCTCGATGGTGATGTAGCTGGAAATTTCGGTGTCGTAGAGACGGCGGTTGGGATACTTCTTGATGATGCGGTTCGCAGCCATGAAGCAATCACTCGCAAGCATTTAAGCGCGAAGCATGGCGCAGCGCAGCACCGGTTGCAACCTTCTTTGGTCATGCTTTTGAATTCTTCATGCTGCGCAGCAATTTGTGCAGCAAAATGCGGTTGCGCAACCGGTGGTGCGCTGCGCCAGGCTTCGCGCTTAAATGCTTGCTGCCCACGTTTTGCGCAGCAAAACGTGGGCCCCCCGGGCATGTTTCCTTATCCCCGCGGCTTCGCCGCGCCCCCTTTAACAAAAAGGGGGCTCTCCTCCAGATGGGGGAAGGGGTATTTCATTAAAAAGCGGGGGAAACCGTAGTGCCGGCCGCTGGCCGGCTCCCCGCGATAATGGGTGGAACGGTTATGTAACCGTTACCAACCCATGTGGTGGCCGCCGTTGATGTCGAGGTTCGAGCCGGTGATCCAGGCGGCTTCTTCGGCGACGAGGAAGGCGACGGCGTAGGCGATTTCCTCGGGCTTGCCGAGGCGGCCGGTGGGGATGTCGGCGATGATCTTGGCGCGCACTTCGTCCGGTACGGCCATGACCATGTCGGTGGCGACGTAGCCGGGCGAGATGGTGTTGACGGTGATGCCGAAGCCGGCATTCTCGCGTGCCAGCGAGATGGTGAAGCCGTGCATGCCGGCCTTGGCGGCGGCGTAGTTGGCCTGGCCGTACTGGCCCTTCAGGCCGTTGATGGAGCTGATCTGGATGACCCGGCCCCAGCCGCGCCGGCGCATGCCTTCGATGACCGGGCGGGTGACGTTGAACACCGAGTTGAGGTTGGTGTTGATCACGTCGTGCCACTGGTCGGCGCGCATGCGGTGGAAGGTGGTATCGCGGGTGATGCCGGCGTTGTTGACCAGGATCTCGACCGGGCCGAGCGCGGCTTCAACGGCGCGCACGAGCTGTTCGGCCGATTCGGGGTCGGAGACGTCGCCGGGGAAGATCGCCACATCGTGGCCCTGCGCCAGCATCCGTTCACGCCATGCCAGGGCCTTGGCTTCGTCGCGGTAGTTGGTGGCAACCCGATGGCCCTGGTCGGCCAGACGTTGGCAGATGGCGGAACCGATACCGCCGGTACCGCCGGTGACCAGTGCGACGCGAGATGTCATGAGCAGCTACTCCGGGACCAGCAGGGGGGAAAGCGATTCTGCAACATCACGGCGGAAAAGGGGCGGCTCAGGCCGGGTCTGCGGCGAGTCGGATGTCGCCCGGTGGCAAACGCGCGGGATCGAAGCCGGCCCGGGCCCGGTCGAGCAGGGCGGGGACGTCCGGGACACCGGCCAGCAAGGCGGGGGGCTGGCCGAGCTGTGCCCAGGCCTGCTGCAGGGCGGGCACGGGGGCGTGTGGGTCGACCGGGCGGGCGGCATCGGATTTGGAGAGCTTGTGGCCGTCGGGTTCGAGCAGGAGCGGCAGGTGGAGGTAGTGCGGGGTGGGCAGGCCGAGGGCCTTCTGGAGCAGGATCTGGCGGGGGGTGGAGTCGAGCAGGTCGGCGCCGCGGACGACGTCGGTGATGCGCTGGTCGGCGTCGTCGACGACGACGGCGAGCTGGTAGGCCCAGTAGCCGTCGGCGCGGCGCAGGACGAAGTCGCCGACCTCGGCATGCACGTCCTGCTGGATCCGGCCGCGCAGGCCGTCCTGGAAGCTGACCACGCTGCCGGGCGGGACGCGCAGGCGGATGGCCGGTCGCGCCCGCTCCGTACGTGCAACGCAGTAATGGTGGATGCCGTGCTGGTCGGCCAGGTCGGTGCGGCTGCAGTGACAGGGAAATGCCTTGTCCTCGACCAGCAGCCGGTCCACGGCGGCCTGGTACAGGGCATCACGCTGGCTCTGGCGGACGATGGGGTCGTCGCTGGTCAGTCCGAAAGCAGCAAGTGCAGTGAGTTGCTGGTCGATGGCGCCGGGGACGGTGCGGGGTGGATCGATGTCTTCAATGCGGACGGCCCAATGGCCGCCGGCATGGCGCGCGAGCAGCCAGCTGCCGAATGCGGCGAGCAGGGAGCCAGCGTGGAGGGGGCCGGTGGGGGAGGGGGCGAAACGCCCTCGGTAGGCAGTCATGGACATGAACTATGAATCGTCGGTCAGGTTGTGGCTTGAATTCAACCTGAAGTCCCCGCAGATTTGCGGATAACCCCTACATACAAGCAGCCTCTGCCATGTTCAGCCGTATTGCACTCTTCCTCGCCACCAACTTTGCTGTGCTGCTCCTGGCCAGCCTGGTGATGCGACTGTTGGGCGTCAATCCCAGCCAGATCGGGGGCCTGCTGGTATTCGGCGCGATCCTGGGCTTCGGCGGTTCTATCATTTCGCTGCTGATGTCGAAGTGGATGGCCAAGCGCTCGACGGGTGCGGTGGTGATCAAGGAGCCGCGCAACGAGACCGAGCGTTGGCTGCTGGCGACGGTGGAGCGGCAGGCGCGCGAAGCGGGTATCGGCATGCCGGAAGTGGCCGTTTACGACGGCCCTGAGATCAATGCGTTCGCGACTGGCGCGAACCGTAACAACGCGCTGGTAGCGGTTTCGACCGGCTTGCTGCACAACATGAGCGAGGACGAAGCCGAGGCGGTGCTGGGCCACGAGATCGCCCACGTGGCCAATGGCGACATGATTACGATGGCGCTGTTGCAGGGCGTGCTGAACACGTTCGTGATCGTGGCGGCGCGCGTGGTGGGCGGGATTGTCGACAGCGCGCTGTCGGGCAACCGCGAAGGCGGCGGTCGTGGCTTCGCTTATTTCATCATCGTGTTCCTGCTGGAAATGGTGTTCGGCCTGTTCGCGACGATGATTGCGATGTGGTTCTCGCGTCACCGCGAGTTCCGTGCGGACGCCGGCGGTGCGCACCTGGCGGGTCGCCAGAAGATGATCGCGGCGCTGGAGCGCCTGAAGCTCAACCACGGCCAGAGCACGCTGCCGACCCAGATCGCCGCGTTCGGCATCGCAGGTTCGACCGCGAAGAAGCTGTTCCTGAGCCACCCGCCGCTGGAAGAGCGCATTGCTGCGCTGAAGGCTGCGAGCAGCACTGTGGCGTGATTTGCGGATAGTGATGTTTGAGAAACGCCCGGCCGGTTGGTCGGGCGTTTTTTTTGGTTGAAGCCAAAGCCAAAGCCAGAGCCAGAGCCAGAGCCAGAGCCGTGGTGTGCGGGTCTTCCCTGGTTAGGGCTGGCGGCGGTAGGGTTGTGGGGGACGCCGTGAACCCATCCTTGGGGGCTAAGTCGCGGCATCCATGCCGCTCATTCCCCCACAACCCTACCGCCGCCAACCCTCCGATACATGGCTGGGGGCCACGGTAAGGCAACGGCATACCTCCGGTTGAGGTCATGCGTTACCGCGCCGATGAACGTTATCGGCGGTCGTTTGGGAACCGACCCTACCCGCGACATCACGAATGGTCCGAAATCACGAACGGTCTGGCGCCGCGTAGTGACACGCCAAGCGTGTCTGCCGTTCCCAACCGCACACGACCCTGTATGGGGGCGGCCGCCGGGCAGCCCCCGGAGGGACGCTAGAAAACATGGATGTTTTCTAGCAGCCCCCATGGATGGGTTCACGGCGTGTCCCGGAGCGGGGCTGCGCGGCGGCCGCCCCTGCACGTGGCATTGAGACGCCGGCCTTTGGCGGGCCGCCAGAACCGGCGATGGCATCCGGATGAACCACGGCGCCCCAAACAACAACGGCGCCCGAAGGCGCCGTCGTCAGGACACAAAATTCAATCCGATCAGAACTTCGCGTCGAACTCGGCCGCGTAGCCGGTGTTGACCAGCACCTTCTGCAGGACGTCGGTGTTCTTCACGTTGCCGGCGACGATCTGCTGGGTTTCCGGACCGCGGCTGTCCATGCGGGCCGGGGTGGCGCCCTTGAAGTCGCAGACGCGGCCGCCGGCTTCGCGGACCAGCAGCACGCCAGCGGCGATGTCCCATGCCTTCACGCCGGCTTCGAAGTAGGCGTCGGCGCGGCCACAGGCCACGTAGGCCAGGTCCAGCGCGGCCGAACCGGTGCGGCGCACGTCTTCGGCGTGCACCAGCAGGGCGTCGATGGCCTTCAGCTGGCTGCTGGTGCGGCTGCGCTCGCGCGGGGCGAAACCGGTGTGGATCATCGCGCCGTCCATGTCCTTGCGGTCGGTCACGCGGATGCGGCGGTCGTTCAGCACGGCGCCCGCACCACGGCTGGCGGTGAACAGTTCATTGCGGAGCGGGTCGAAAATCACCGCGTCGATCGGCTCGCCGTTCTCGACCAAGGCGATGGACACGCAGTAATGCGGGAAGCCGCGCAGGTAGTTGCTGGTGCCGTCCAGCGGGTCGATCACCCACATGTAACGGTTCACCGCGGTCACGCCGCTTTCTTCGGCCATGATCCCGTAGTCCGGGTAGGCACGCTTCAGTTCCTTGACGATGACCTTTTCCGCATCCGCATCGACTTCACTGGCGTAGTCCATGCGCCCCTTCTGCACGACGTTCAACGCCTCGAGCTTGTTGATGTTGCGCAACAGGACGTTGCCGGCGAGGCGGGCGGCCTTGACCATGACGGTGACGGCGGGTTTCTGCATGGCGAAAAGCTCCCGGAAAGGCAGAGAAGGGGTACTGGCGGGGGAAAAGAGCGGTTCCGGCGCAAAGGCCGGCCGCACAGTTTACCATTTGTGACTGTCCTGCTCGCGTTTGGCCTGTTCATGTCCGCACAATCCGTTCAATCCCGTATCCGATTCGTCCTCGTGGGCACCCAGCACCCCGGCAACATGGGCGCTGCCGCCCGTGCCATGAAGACCATGGGGCTGGGCCGGCTGGTGCTGGTCGCGCCGGAGAAGCCGCTGGATGAAGAGGCCTTCCGCCGCTCGGCCGGCGCCGAAGACGTGCTCGGCGACGCGCCGGTGGTGGCCACCCTGGCCGAAGCCGTGGCCGACTGCCGGCTGGTGTTGGGCTGCACGGCGCGTGCCCGCCGCGTCCAGCTGGAGGAGCTGCTGCCCGCCGTGGCCGCCCAGCGCGGGCTGGCCAAGGCCGCCGAGGAAGAGGGCGAAGTGGCCTTCGTGTTCGGCCGCGAGCGCACCGGCCTCACCAATGAGGAGCTGCAGCTGTGTCATCTGGCGGTGCACATTCCCGCGAATCCGGAGTTCAGCTCGCTGAACTTGGCTGCCGCCGTGCAGGTACTGGCCTACGAACTGCGCATGGCCAGCCTCGGCGGCGTTGAAGCCGCCGCGCCGGCCGATCCTGAACACCGTGAACAGCCGGCCAGCCACGCCCAGGTCGAAGGCCTGTTCGGCCAGCTCGGCCAGACCCTGGACGAAATCGACTTCCACAAGGGCCGTGCGCCGGATTCGGCGATGCGCAAACTGCGCCGCCTGTTCCTGCGTTCCGAACTCAGTGAACAGGAAGTGCGCCTGCTGCGCGGCATCCTCGCCGATGCCCAGCGGATGGCCCGCCTGGCGAACGCCAAGCCCGAATGACCTGACGCACGTCTCACTTTTTCGGGTAGGCTGTGGCCATTCCTTGGGGGGAGCGAATGGGATTGCCGGTACTGCGATGGCTGTTGCAGGGAGGGTTGCTGTGTCTGGGCATCATCGCGATGACCGGAACCGCCGCCGCCGACCCTGACGACGCCGGCCCTGACCACGTCCTCGTGCTGGGCCGGATCAGCGACAATCCCAAGTCACACTATGCGCAACTGCAACCCCTGCTCGACTACGTCGTCCCGCGCATGCGCGACGTCGGCATCACCGAAGGCCGCATCCTGATGGCACCGGATGCGCAGCAGATGGCCAGCTACCTCCGGCGTGGCCGGGTCGACTGGGTCACAGAAACCGCCGGCACCGCCGTGGCGCTGGGCCTGCGCAGCGGCGCCGAGCCCCTGCTGCTCACCGAACGTAGCGGCGTACGCGACTACCAGACCGTATTCTTCGTCCGCCGCGAGAGCCCGATCACCTCGCTGGCCGACCTCAAGGGCCATACCCTGGCCCTGCAGAACGTGGCCTCCACCAGCGCCTACCTGGTGCCGGTGATGACCCTGTTGCAGAACGGACTGACCCCGGAGATCCTGTTGTCCGCGCGCGACGCGGCCGCCCCGGACACCGTGGGCTATGTGTTCGCACGCTCGGAGGCGAACATTGCCACCTACGTGCACAAAGGCGTGGTCGACGCCGGCGCCGTGAGCAGCGTCGACTGGAATGACGAACATCGCATTCCGACCACGTTCCGGCGCGATTTCCGCGTCATTCTCCGCACCGAGCCGTACCCGCGTGCGGTGGAAGTGGTGCGGTCGGGGCTGGACCCGAAGGTGCGCGATCGCCTGCAGCAGGTGCTGCTGGATGCCGCCTCGGATCCGCAGGCGCAGGACGCGCTGGAAAAGTTTTTTGGTACATCCGGGTTCCATCGGGTCGATGCGCAGATGCAGCACCGTTTGGATGAATTGAAACAGGGTCTTACACGCGTGCGGATGGAAGTGGAATGAGGCCGTTGGGTTCCGGAATGCAGTCCCGTTTCGTATTGGCGATGGGCGGGGCGATGGTGGTGGTGGTGGCGATCGTCGCCGTGGTGCTGGGGCGCCAGGCCGCGATGCAGGATGAGGTCAAGAACCTCAGCGGCAGCGTCATCCATGAACTGTTCGACCGCAGCGTGCGCAGCCGGGGCGAGGCCCTGGCGCGCGAGCTGTCCGACGCGCTGGCCAATCCGCTCTATTACAACGACCTGGCCCAGGTCGGTGCGCTGGTGCGCAATACCTCGCGGCAGCAGGTGGTGCGCTATGTGCTGGTGTTCGACGAAGACGGCAAGCTGATCCACGACGGCAGCACCGAGGTGATCGACTTCGGCAAGACCATGCAGGACCCGTTGGCGCCCGGCGCGGTCGCCGCGCGCAAGCTGGTGGTGCAGGAATCGCCCAAGGTGCTCGACAACGCGATGCCGATCATGGTCGGCAACCAGCGCATCGGCGGGGTCCGCGTCGGCATGGCGCTGGACGACGTGCAGGCCATGGAGCAGCGTGCCAACACCACGCTCGGCGAGCGCCTGCAGCAGGTCGGCAAGCGCCACCTCGGCTGGCTGCTGCTGATGCTCGGCCTGCTGCTGGCGATCGGGGTGGTGGTCATCGTTTACGTGCAGCGCACCCTGGTCGGTCCGATCCGCGGGCTGGCCGCTGCCGCGCGCCAGATCGAAGCCGGCGACTACCGCCCCCAGCTCAGCCATAACAGTCGCCAGGACGAAGTGGGTGAGCTGGTCCGCGCGTTCGGCCGGATGAGCGAAGCGATTGCCCGGCATGACCGCGAAGTGCGGCATATGGCCTACACCGACGCACTGACCGGGCTGACCAACCGGCTGGCCTTCCGCGAGGCGCTGGACCACCGGTTGATGGCCGCGCGCGCCTCCGGACACCGCCTGGGCCTGCTGTTCGCCGACATGGACGACTTCAAGCGGGTCAACGACACCCTGGGCCACGAGGCCGGCGACGAGGCGCTGCTGCAGTTCGCGCAGCGGATCAGTGCGGCGGTGGCGCAGGCGGGTGGCGATGAAGCGCTGCTGGCGCGGTTTGGTGGCGACGAGTTCGTGATCCTGATCGGCGAGGGCGACGTCGCTGCAGGGGCGCGCCAGCTGGCCGAACTACTGGTGCGCGAGCTGAGCAAGCCGCTGGTGGTGCAGGGCAGGGAACTGTTCCTGGGCACCTCGATCGGCGTCACCCTGTTCCCGGACGATGCTGCCGACGCGACCACCCTGCTGAAGAATGGCGACATCGCCATGTACCAGGCCAAGGTCGCCGGCAAGAACTGTTACCGCTATTACAGCCGGGCCATGGACCATGCGGTGGAGCGCCGCGTGCACATGGAGCAGGAGCTGCGCGGCGCGTGGGAGCGCGGCGAGCTGCGCCTGGTCTACCAGCCGATCTTCCGCACCCGCGACCGCCGCATGGTCGGCGTGGAAGTGCTGCTGCGCTGGCAGCACCCGACCCTGGGCACCATTCCGCCGTCGGTGTTCATCGAAGTGGCCGAACAGAGCGGCCTGATCGAAGTGATCGGGCCCAAGGTGCTGCGCGCGGCGTGCATGGAAGCGGTGCAATGGCCGCATTCGGTCGACGGCGAAGGCATGTTCGTGTCGGTCAACGTGTCGCCGCGTCAGCTGCGCGGTGGCGAGCTGCCGGCGCTGGTGGCCGACTGCCTGCGCGACACCGGCCTGCCGGCCTCGCGCCTGCACCTGGAGCTGACCGAAACCGCGGTGATCGGCGATGAGATGCTGGCCGCGGCGCTGCTGGACAAGCTGCACCGCACCGGTGTGAAGGTATGGCTGGACGACTTCGGCACCGGCTTCTCCGGCCTGAGCCATCTGCGCCAGGTGCCTGTGGACGGGGTCAAGATCGACAAGAGCTTCGTCGCCGACATGCAGCGCGACCCGGACGACCTGGCCTTGACCACCGCGATCATCGCGATGGCGCATGCCTTGGGGATCACGGTGGTGGCCGAGGGTATCGAGCAGGAAGTGCAGTTCGACCTGCTGAGCCAGCGCGGCTGCGATCTGGCGCAGGGTTATTGGCTGAGCGTGCCGATCACTGCGACCGAGGTCGTGGAGATGATTGAATCGGGGCGGTGATGGGCCCGGTTACACCGGGCGCTTGCTGACATCGCCGGAAATCTCGCGCACCAGTTTCGGCACCAGATACCCCGACAACCGCGCCGTCAGCTGTGCATGCAACGCCTTGGCCGTGGCATCGTCCACCTCGAAATGCGCCACGCCCTGCACCCGGTCGACCTGGTACAGGTAATACGGCAGCACGCCCGCAGCGAAACTGCGTTCGCTCAGGTCCTGCAACGCTTCCAGCGAGTCGTTCACCCCGCGCAGCAATACCGCCTGGTTGAGCAGGGTGGCACCGGCGCCACGCAGGCGCGCCATCGCTGCGTCCACCGCAGCATCGAACTCATTGGCGTGGTTGGCATGGATCACGAACGCCACCGGCCACGGCAACCCCGCGATCCACTGCACCAGTTCGTCATCCACGCGCTCGGGCAGCACCACCGGCAGGCGGCTGTGGATGCGCAACCGGCGCAGGTGCGGAATCTGCTTCAGCGCCTGGGTCAGCTCCACCAGCTTGTGTGTCGCCAGCGACAGCGGGTCGCCACCGGACAGGATCACCTCGTCGATCCCCGGGTCCTGTGCAATGGCATCCACCGCCTCGCGCCAGCCCTCGCGCGCCGCGTTTTCGGTGCCGTAGTCGAAATGGCGGCGGAAGCAGTAGCGGCAGTTGATCGCGCAGCTGCCGGTGGTCACCAGCAGGGCCCGGCCGTGGTACTTCTGGATCACCCCGGTGGCCTTGCGTGCCAGCCCGTCGCCCACCGCATCCAGCGTGAAGCCGGGCGCGTGCTGCAGCTCGTCGGTCACCGGCAGGACCTGGCGCAGCAACGGGTCGTGGCGGTCGCCCTTGCGCATCCGGGCGATGAAGCCCTGCGGCACGCGCACCGCGAACTGTGCGGCCGCCTCGGCAGAGATCGGCAGCGCGTCCGGGTCCAGCCCCAGCTGGTCCAGCAGGGCCCGCGGGTCGCGGACCGCCTCGCGCCACAGCTGCTGCCAGCGGACGGGGGTGGGCAGGGGCGTGGCGGAAAGCTGCATGGAATGGGGGCCTGCGGTTATCATAGGGAAAGCCTTTCCATTCTATCCGGCTCGCCGCGCCCGCGCGGCGTTTGCCCATTCAGGAGTTTCAGCATGGCCACTGTTGGCATGAACGACGTCAAGAACGGGATGAAGATCCTGGTCAACAATGAACCGGCAGTCATCACCGAGACCGAGTACGTCAAGCCGGGCAAGGGCCAGGCCTTCACCCGCATGAAGTACCGCTTCATCAAGTCGGGCCGCGTGGTCGAAATGACCATGAAGGCGACCGATGACGTGGAGAAGGCCGACGTTGTCGACACCAACATGAACTACATGTACACCGACGGCGAGTACTGGCACTTCATGGACCCGGAGTCCTTCGAGCAGGTCCAGGCCACCAAGGCCGGCATGGGCGGCGCCGAGAAGTGGCTGAAGGGCGAAGAGTCCTGCGTGGTCACCCTGTGGAACGGTGAGCCGATCTTCGTGCAGCCGCCGAACTTCGTCGAACTGAAGATCACCGAAACCGATCCGGGCGTCCGTGGCGACACCTCGGGCGGCGGCGGCAAGCCGGCCACCCTGGAAACCGGCGCCGTGGTCCGCGTGCCGCTGTTCGTCAACCAGGATGAAATCATCAAGGTCGACACCCGCTCGGGCGAATACTCCGCACGCGCAGGCAAGTAAGGAAGTGCCGGGCTCTGCCCGGCCTGCCACCCGTAGCGCCGGGCCCTGCCCGGCGTTGCGCTATCAGAAGCGAGACCGCATGACCGACACCCCCCGCATTCCCGAACCCTGTGACCTGCTGATCGAAGCCGGCTACGTGGTCCCGATCGAACCGCATGCGGTGGTGCTGGAAGACCATGCCGTGGCCGTGCGCGGCAGCGAGATCGTCGCGATCCTGCCGCGTGCCGAAGCGCGCGCGCGCTTTGCCGCCCGCCAGGTGGTCTCGCGCCCGGAGGCGGCGCTGATGCCCGGCCTAGTCAACGCGCACACCCACAACCCGATGACCCTGCTGCGCGGCGTTGCCGACGACCTGCCACTGATGGTGTGGCTGCAGCAGCACATCTGGCCGGTGGAAGCGGCGGTGATCGGCCCCGAATTCGTTGCCGACGGTACCACCCTGGCCATCGCCGAGATGCTGCGCGGCGGCACCACCTGCGCCAACGAGAACTACTTCTTCGGCGACGTGCAGGCCGCGGTCTACAAGAAGCACGGTTTCCGCGCGCTGGTCGGCGCGGTCATCATCGATTTCCCCACCGCCTGGGCCAAGACCGACGACGAGTACTTCGCCAAGGCCGGTGAACTGCATGACCAGTGGCGCACTGATCCGCTGATCGGCACCGCGTTCGCGCCGCATGCGCCGTACACCGTCAACGATGCCAACTTCGAGCGGGTGCGGATGCTGTCCGACCAGCTCGACATGCAGGTGCACCTGCACACCCACGAGACCGCGCAGGAAATCACCGATTCGATCAAGTTGCACGGCCAGCGCCCGCTGGCGCGGCTGGATCGCCTCGGCCTGGTCAACGACCGCCTGATCGCGGTGCACATGACCCAGCTGACCGATGCGGAAATCCACCTGTGCGCCGAGCGTGGTGTCAGCGTGGTGCATTGCCCGGAATCGAACCTGAAGCTGGCCTCCGGTTTCTGCCCGGCCTGCGCCCTGCAGCGTGCTGGCGTGAACCTGGCGATAGGCACCGACGGCTGCGCCAGCAACAATGACCTGGACATGTTCAGCGAGAACCGCACCGCGGCGATCCTGGCCAAGGCCGTGGCCGACGATGCGACCGCGCTGGACGCGGCCACCACGCTGCGCGCCTCCACCCTGGGCGGTGCCCGCGCGCTGGGCTTCGGCGAGCGCATCGGCTCGATCGAAGTCGGCAAGCAGGCCGACCTGGTCTGCGTCGACCTGTCGGCGCTGGAAACCCAGCCGCTGCACAACGTGCTGTCGCAGCTGGTGTACGCCACCGGCCGCCAGCAGGTCAGCGACGTCTGGATCGCCGGCAAGCCGAAGCTGGTGCAGCGCGAGCTGGTCGGCATGGACCTGCCGGGCATCATCGCCAACGCGCGCCAGTGGCGCGAGCGCATCCGTCATATCCGCGCCTGATCCCTGGCGCCGCAAGGACCCCTCATGACTGCCCCCCACGCTTCCTCCAATTTCGATCAGGCCGAGCTGGACAAGTTCGCCGCGCTGGCCAACCGCTGGTGGGACGCTGACGGCCCGCAGAAGCCGCTGCACGCACTGAATCCGGTACGCCTGAAGTACGTGGCCGACCGCGTGCCGCTGCGCGGCGCACGCGTGCTCGACATCGGTTGCGGTGGCGGCCTGTTGAGCGAAGCGCTGGCCCAGGCCGGTGCGGACGTCACCGCCATCGACCTGGCCCCGGAGCTGGTCAAGGTCGCGCGCCTGCATGCGCTGGAAAGCGGCGCCAAGGTCGACTACCGGGTGCAGGCCGCCGAGGATCTGGCCGCCGAGCAGCCGGGCAGCTTCGATGTGGTCACCTGCATGGAAATGCTGGAGCACGTGCCGGACCCGGGCGCGATCATCGCCGCCTGCCACCGCCTGCTCAAGCCCGGTGGCCAGTTGTTCCTGTCCACGATCAACCGTACCCCGGCCGCGTTCGCAGTGGCCATTGTCGGCGCCGAGTACGTCGCGCGCCTGCTGCCCAAGGGCACGCACCATTACCAGGACTTCATCAAGCCGGCCGAACTCGGCCGGTGGCTGCGCGACGCGGACTTCAACCTCCGTGACGTCAGCGGCATGGCTTACGAACCGTGGCGCAACCGCGCGCGGCTGAGTTCGCGCACCGACATCAACTACCTGGCCCATGCGGTCAAGCCGGAAGTCAGCGCCGGTGTCTGAGATCGCTTCGACCGCTGCGGCATTTCCGGCCGCCGTGCTGTTCGACCTGGACGGTACGCTGCTGGACAGCGCGCCGGACATGCTGGCCACCGCCAACGCCATGCTGGACGCGCGCGGTCGCCCGCCGATCACGCTGGACGCATTGCGCCCGGTCGTCTCCAAGGGCGCCCGTGCGATGGTCTCGGTCGCGTTCCCCGAGCTGGAGCAAGCGCCGCGCGACGCGCTGATTCCCGAATTCCTGCAGCGCTATGAAGCGCTGATCGGCCAGCACGCGGTGCTGTTCGACGGCGTGGCCGGCATGCTGGAAGCGCTGGAAGCGGCCGGCTGCGTGTGGGGCATCGTCACCAACAAGCCCGAGTACCTGGCACGGCTGATCCTGCCGCAGCTGGGCTGGGAAACGCGCTGCGCGGTGCTGATCGGCGGTGACACGCTGGCCCAGCGCAAGCCGCATCCGTTGCCGCTGCTGGCCGCCGCCGAGCGCATGCAGATCGCGCCGGGGACCTGCATCTACGTGGGCGACGACGAGCGCGACATCGTCGCCGCCAATGCCGCCGGCATGGCCTCGGTCGCCGCGCTGTGGGGCTATCGCCTCGACGAAGACAACCCGCTGGCCTGGGGAGCCGAGGTCATGGTCGAACAGCCTGCCGAGCTGCAGCGTGCGCAGGCGTGGCCGGCTGCAAGGAACCCGCAATGACGACCTCTACTGCCCTCGACAGCTTCCTCGACAAATGGCGCACGCGCTGGCCGGAATGGCAGGTGGCCGAACCGTTCGTGCCCGAAGCCCAGCGCACCCTGGTGGTGGCCTGGTTCTCGCTGCTGCAGGAGTTCGACGACATCCTCAACACCAGCGGCGACCCGATGCCGGCCGACGCCAAGCTGGCGTGGTGGGGCGAAGAACTGCGCAGTTGGGCCGCGCAGCGCTCGCGGCATCCGCTGGGGCGGCTGCTGGAGCCGGTGCGCGCGCCTTGGGGCGAACTGGCACAGGCGCTGCCGGACCTGATTGAAGCCCGCGCCGTACCGGTCGACCCGGCCCAGGCGCAACGCGCGCTGCAGGCCTATGGCGCGGCGGTGGCAGCGGTGGAAGCGGTGATGTTCGAGACCCCGGTGCGTGGTGATGTCGCCACCCCGGTGGTGCTGCAGACCCTCGCCCAGCGCCTGCACGAAGCCGGCGTCGCCGCCGTGCCGCGCTCGCTGCTGGCCGACGACGACGGCAACGCCAAACAGCGATGGGGCCAGCAGCTGCTGCGCCACTGGCCCGCCCGCGTCGCCGGCCCACGTCCGCGCCGCCTGTACGCCTCGCTGGCGCGCACACGCCTGCAGGCGTGGTCGCAGGGGCAGGAGCTCAAAGCGACGCCAGTACGCACCCTGCTGCGCACCTGGTGGGCCGCTCGGGGCTAATGCGACGCGCCGGAATTATTTCCCGCGCTCCAGCACCAACAACGGGTCAATCCGCGTGTCGAACCAGTTCATGCCCCAATGCAGGTGCGGGCCGGTCGCGCGGCCGGTTGCGCCGACCGCGGCAATCACCTGGCCCTGTTCGACCCGGTCGCCGACCTTTACGTCGATCCGCGACAGGTGCAGGAAATTCGAGCTGATCCCGAACCCGTGGTCGAGCAGCAGCGTGCCGCCGGTCAGATACAGATCCGGGCCCGCAAACGTCACCACGCCTGCGGCAGGTGCCTTCACCGGCGTGCCGGTCGGCACCGCGATGTCCATGCCGGAATGACCCGAGCCCGGCTGGCCGTTGTACACCCGCGCATTGCCGAAGCGACCGCTGATCCGACCCTGCACCGGCCAGATGAAGGCCTGCGCGAAATCGGCGCGGTTGTCGTCGCGCGCACGCGCGGCGGTGACCTGCGCCTGTTCGCGCTTGATCCGTTCGGCAATCGCCGGCGGCGGGTTCACCGTCTTGGGCGGCACGCCGTTGACGCGCTCCACCGGCCAGTCGCGCGGGGTCACCGCGATGCTCACGGTTTCGCTGCCACCATCCGGCCGCTGCACGTCTACCTGCAGCGGTCCATTGGCGTCGCGACCGATCCCGAACACCACGCTGCCATAGCCGCTCACCCGCAGCGTGCGCCCGTCATAGCGGACCACGCTGCCGGCCGGCACCTTGCCGATCACCATCGCGCCCTGCGAGGCGCTGGCCGGGAACACCACGCGCGCATCGGCCTGCGCCACGGCAGGCGAGGGCAGCAGGCCGAGCAGCGCGACCGGGGCCAGCGCGAGCAGGCCCAGGCCCAGTACACGTGCCCGCATCAGCGGTCGTAGCTCATGCGCTGGCCGTTCGGCGCGCCCACCAGCTGGGTGCCGTCCCAGGCCAGCTGGCCGTTGACCCAGGTCGAGGCGATCCGCGAGCGGAAGGTCATGCCCTCGAACGGCGACCAGCCGCACTTGGACAGCACGTCTTCGCGCTTCACGGTGAACGGCACGTCTTCCACCAGCACCAGATCGGCCCAGTAGCCTTCGCGCAGGTAGCCGCGCTGGCTCACGTCGAACAGCTGGGCCGGGGCGTGCGCGAACTTCTGCACGACCTGCGTGATCTCCAGCTTGCCTTCATGCACCAGTTCCAGTGCCGCCACCAGCGCGTACTGCACCAGCGGCAGGCCCGACGGCGCCTGCGGGTAGGGCTTCTGCTTTTCCTCCCAGGTGTGCGGGGCGTGGTCGGTGGCGAGTACGTCGATCACGTCCTCGGCCACCGCGCGGGTCAGCGCCTCGCGGTCGCTGGCTTCCTTGATCGCCGGGTTGCACTTGATCAGGTTGCCCAGCCGCGCGTAATCGCTGCGGTCGAAACGCAGGAAGTGGATGCAGGTTTCGGCGGTGATCTGCTTGCGGCTGCCGTCGGCGCGGACCAGCGGACCCTTTTCGAACAGCGACAGCTCATCGGCGGTGGAGATGTGCAGCACATGCAGGCGGGTGCCGTGCTTCTTCGCCAGCGACACGGCCAGCACCGACGACTTCAGGCAGGCCTCGCGCGAACGGATGTCCGGGTGCTGCTCGGCGCTCAGGGCATCGCCGTACTTCTCGGCATACACCTTGGCGTTGGCGTCGATCATCGGCGTGTCTTCGCAGTGCGTGATGATCGGGGTCGGCGCGAACTTGAAGATCGCGTCCAGCGTTTCCGGATTGTCGACCAGCATGTTGCCGGTGGAGGCGCCCATGAACACCTTGACCCCCGGCGTGGTCAGCGGGTCGATCAGCTTGATGTCGGCCAGGTTGTCATTGCTGGCGCCCATGTAGAACCCGTAGTTGGCGCGCGCGCGACCGGCGGCGGCGTCGTACTTGGCCTGCAGCGCGGCGGCGTTGAGGGTTGGCGGGTTGGTGTTGGGCATGTCCATGAAGCTGGTCAGGCCCCCGGCCACGGCGGCGGCCGACTCGGTGGCCATGTCGCCCTTCTGGGTCAGGCCGGGTTCGCGGAAATGGACCTGGTCGTCGATCATGCCGGGCAGCAGCCAGCGCCCGGCCGCGTCGACCACGTTGTCGCCGTCCTGCGGCTGCAGGCCGCTGCCGATCTGCGCGATGCGGCCGTTTTCGATGCGCAGGTCGCCGTTGAAGACGCGGCCTTCGTTGACCATGCGGGCGTTGACGATGAGCGTGGAGGGCATTTCAGTGTTTTCCTGTGCAGCGGCAATCGGCGCGCGTGGTGCGCGGCGGCACCTCGTCAACGCCACCGGGATGGAAGGGATGGCAGCGCCCCAGCCGGCGCGCGGCCAGCCAGCTGCCGCGTGCGGGGCCATGCGTGGCGATGGCCTGCATGGCGTATTCAGAACAACTGGGCACGAACCGGCAGCGCGGCCCGAGCAGGGGGCTGATGAAGCGCTTGTAGAAGCGCAACAGGGCGATGAGCAGGTGGGAGATCACCCCCCAATCTTAGAGCAGTTGGCATGAAGGCCGCATTTGTCGCAGGATGGGGTGTTGGACCCGTCCGCGCGCAGGCGCGGCGGGCCGCCCCGGCGCCATCGCCGGGTCAGGTTCCGAACTGCGCAGCTCGGGAACCCCCGCCATGCTCCAGGCCTGAACGGAGTGGGTGAAGAGGTTGCTGCTGCTGGTCGGGTAGGCTATAAAGGCCCGCTTTCCCGGGCCCCGGGGAAACCAAGGAAGAGCGTTTCGTGGCTGCTAAAAAAATTGCAAAGAAGGCCGTCAAGGCCGCCAAGAAAACCGCCAAGCCCGTTGTAAAGAAGTTGGCGGCCAAGCCTGTTGCCAAAAAACCGGCCGCCAAGCCGGCACCTGCGAAGAAGTCGGCCGCCAAGGCGCCGGCCAAGCCGGTGAAGAAGGCGGTTGCCAAAAAGCCGGTGGCCAAGGCGCCCGCGAAGAAGGCCGCGCCGAAGCCGGTCGCCAAGCCTGTCGCAAAGAAGGCCGTCGCCAAGACTGCAGCAGCCAGGAAGCCGGTCGCCAAGACCCCGGTGAAAAAGGCCGCCGCACCCGCCAGCAAGACCACGGCCAAGAAAACGACCCCACCGGCGGCCAAGTCCGCGCCGGTGAAAAAGGCGGCTGCCAAGCCTGCACCGGCCAAGCCGGCCAGCAAGCCCGCCGCCACCAAGCCGGCTGCCAAGCCGGTTGCAGCACCCGTAGTGAAGTCCGCACCGAAGCCGGCACCGCCGGCGCCGGCCAAGTCTGTCCCGGCCAAGGCCGCGGCCAAGCCTGCTCCCGCTCCGGCCGCTGCGCCGAAGAAGGTAGCGGCTGCCCCCGCGCCGAAGGCCCCGCAAAACAAGAATCCCGTGCCCGTTTCGAAATCGCCTGCAAAAACTCCCGTGAAATCCGAATCCGCTCCCAAGCCCGTGTCGCGTCCGGTTGGCAAGGTCGCCGTGGCCGTGGCCGCCCGTTCGGCTGCACCGGCCCCGCGCACCAAGGTGAAAGTGGTGGAATACAAGACCGACGAGGCCACTGGCCGTCCGATCCTGCCGGCCGGCTACAAGCCGAGCGCGGAAGAGGAGTACATGAGCGCGCTGCAGCTGGAGTACTTCCGCCAGCGCCTGCAGACCTGGCGCAATGAGCTGATCGAAGAATCCAAGCAGACCATCGCCAACCTGCAGGAAGAAGTGCGCGACATCGGCGACGAAGCCGAGCGCGCCACCCGTGAGACCGAAAACTCGCTGGAACTGCGCACTCGCGATCGTTACCGCAAGCTGATCTCCAAGATCAACAGCACGCTCAAGCGCCTGGAAGACGGCGAGTACGGCTACTGCGTCGACACCGGCGAAGAAATCGGCCTGGACCGCCTCGAAGCGCGTTTGACCGCCGAACGCACCATCGACGCCCAGGAACGTTGGGAACACATGCAGAAGCAGCAGGGCGACTGATTGCCGCGCTGAACTGATGCACACGAAAAACCCGGCCTCGGCCGGGTTTTTTGTTGGTCGCCGAAAGCAGCGTTTCAATTCATACGTGCAGGGGCGGCCGCCGGGCAGCCCCGCTCCGAGACACGCCGTGAACCCATCCATGGGGGCTGCTAGAAAACAACCATGTTTTCTAGCGTCTCTCCGGGGGCTACCCGGCGGCCGCCCCCATACATGGTCGCGAGGCGGTGAGAAAGAGCAGCCGGGCAGAGCCCGGCGTTACGCGTCTCCCTTGGCCTCCGACGCGCTATCGCGGGGCCGGCGGGTGGGGGGTACGGGACCGTGAAGGCACATGGATGTGCCGCCCGAGCCTAACGGGAGATTCAAGGCGTGTCCCGTACCCCCCGCCCGCCGGTCCCACACCAGGGAACGTCTCAGCCGAGGGCTGTTCGCCTGAATCCAACAGCAGCCGGGCAGGGCCCGGCTCTACCGGAACGCCCGCAATCTGGTGCAAAGGGGCTCCCTGCTACTGCAGGTCGCGCAGATTCAACCGCCGCAGGGTCGGATTCTTCCAGGCCGTAATCCCGGCCACGCTCAACACCGCGAAACCGCCCAGCACCACCGCCGGGACCAGGCCCAGGAACTTCGCCATGGTGCCCGCATAGAACGCGCCCAGTTCGTTCGACGAACTGATGAAGATGCCGTTGATCGACGACACCCGACCGCGCATTTCCTCCGGCGTGGCCAGCTGCAGGATCGTCGAGCGGATCACCACCGACACCCCGTCGAAGGCCCCGTAGAACAGCAGGATCACCGCCGACAGCCAGAAGCTGTGCGACAGCCCGAAGCCGATGACGCACAGGCCGAACCCGGCCACCGCGAACAACAGCACCCGCCCCGCGTGGCGCTGCAGCGGCCGCCGCGCCAGCCACAGGCCCACGCACACCGAGCCCAGCGCCGGCGCCGCGCGCAGGATGCCCAGACCTTCCGGACCGTGGTGCAGGATCTCGTGCAGGAACGCCGGCAGCATCGCCACCACCCCGCCCAGCAGCACCGAGAACATGTCCAGCGCCATCGCCCCGACCATGATCCGGTTGCCCAGCACGAAGCGGCCGCCCTCCGCGATGCTCTTGAAGATCGGCGCGGCCGGACCGGTGTGCACCGGCTCGGACACGCGCAACGTTGCCAGGCAGCCCAGCGCGGCCAGCGCCGCCACTACCGCCACCCCATACGACAGGCTCTTGCCGCCCCAGGCCACCAGCAGCCCGCCCAGCGCCGGGCCCACCACCATGCCCGCCTGGAACACCACCGACCCCAGCCCCGCGCCACGCGCGAACTGGTGTCGTTCCAGCACCCGCGCAAACAGCGCGTTGTAGATCGGCGACAGGAACGCCCGGACCATGCCCGTCATCGCCACCGCCGCATAGATCGGCCACACACCGTTGAACGGCAGCCAGCCCTCGGCCACCGCCGTCAGCACTACCGCGGTCAGCACCAGCCCGCTGCACGCCACCATGCCCAGATTCCGGCGCGGCAGGTGGTCCACCAGGTAGCCCGCAAACGGCGCCACGCAGAAGAACGGCAGCACCTCGGCCAGCCCGACCAGGCCCAGCGAGAACGGATTGCGGGTGACTTCGTAGATATGCCAGCCGACCGTGACCGCCACGATCTGGTAGGACAGCATCGCCAGGATCCGGTACGCCAGCAGCAGTGAAAAGCCCGGGCGGCGCAGCAGGCCCAGCGCGCTTTCGGCGGGCTCGGACGGGGCAGGGGAACTCACGACGCCGACTGCGCCACTGCGGTCTCACGGATGAACGCCAGCATCGCCGCCACCCCGTTGCTGCGGGTCGGCGACAGGTGCCGCGACAGCCCGATGTCCTGGATGTAGGTCGGCTCCGTGGCCAGGATCTCCGCCGCCGAGCGCCCCGAGTACCCCCGCAGCGCCAGGTAGATCAGGCCCGAGACGATCGCCGAATCGCTGATCGCATGGAAGCGCAGCGCATCCGCGTTGCCCTCCGGCACGATCCACACCATCGACTGGCAGCCGAGCAGTCGGTGCTCCTCGGTCTTCCATTCTTCCGGGAAGGCGGGCAGTTTGCGGCCCAGGTCGATCAGGTACTGGTAGCGCTCCGACCAGTCGCCGAAGAACGCGAACTCTTCGGCAATGGCGGCCTGCGCCTCGGCAGCAGTGGCTTCAATGGGGAACGGGGAGTCGATCACAGCAATCTCTACAAAAGTGGGTAGCACCCGACCGCTGGTCGGGTGGCTTCTTATCGCTTGCGCGACCAGCGCACGCCCTGCGCGGTGTCTTCCAGCACGATGCCTTCCTCGTCCAGCTGCCGGCGCAGCGCGTCGGCCCCGGCGAAATCGCGCGCCGCCTTGGCCGCGCTGCGGTCGTCGATCAGCGCCTGGATGCGCGCGTCATCGTCGGCGTCGCCGCCACTGGTGCCGAACCACGCGGCGGGGTCCTGCTGCAGCAGGCCCAGTGCCTGCCCGGCACCCAGCAGGGCCGACTTCAGGGCGGCCTTGTCCGAGCCCTCGGCACGGCGCGCCTCGCCGGCCAGGCGGGCCAGTTCGGCCAGCGCCTGCGGGGTATTGAGGTCGTCATCCAGCGCCGCCTCGATCTCGGCCGGAATGGCCGGGGTCGCGGCCACGTCGGCAAGGTCGCGCAGGGTGCCGTACAGCCGGTCCAGGGTGCGCACCGACTGCTCGATCAGCGCATCGGACCAGTCCAGCGGCTGCCGGTAGTGGGCCGACAACAGCGCATAGCGCAGCGCCTCCGGCGCATGCTGGCGGACCAGGTCGTGGACCCGTTCGATATTCCCGATCGACTTGCTCATCTTGGCGCCGCCGAAGTTGAGCATGCCGTTGTGCAGCCAGAACCGGGCGAAGGTCTGCCCGCCGTGCGCGCACTCGCTCTGCGCGATCTCGTTCTCATGGTGCGGGAACTGCAGGTCCACGCCGCCGGCATGGATGTCGATGGTCGGCCCCAGATGGGCCGCGGCCATCGCCGAGCATTCGATATGCCAGCCCGGACGGCCCCGGCCCCAGGGCGAGTCCCAACCCGGCAGGTCGTCGCTGGAGGGCTTCCACAGCACGAAATCGCCCGGGTCGCGCTTGTACGGCGCCACGTCCACCCGGGCGCCGGCCAGCATCTCCTCCGGATCGCGGTTGGACAGCTTGCCGTAGCCGGCAAACGAAGCCACCGCGAACAGCACGTGGCCCTCGGCAGCGTAGGCATGGTCGGCGGCGATCAGCTGCTCGATCATCGCGATGATCTGCGGGATGTGCGCGGTGGCTTCCGGCTCGATGTCCGGCGGCACCACGCTCAGCGCGGCCATGTCTTCCCGGTAGGCGGCGGCAAAACGATCGGTGATCGTCGAAATCGGCACCGCCTGCTCGCGCGCGGCCGTGTTGATCTTGTCGTCCACGTCGGTGATGTTGCGGGCGTAGCGCAGCCCGCCGAAGCGGCGCCGCAGCAGGTCGGCCAGCACCCCGAACACCACCGGCCCGCGCGCGTTGCCGATATGGACGTAGTTGTAGACCGTAGGGCCGCACACATACAGGGTCGGACAGGTCGGATCGAGCGGGGTGAACGGTTCGAGCTGGCGTGTCAGGTTGTTGTGCAGGCGCAGGGTCATGGGGGCGTAGGGCCGGGTGGAGTAGGGGCAAGCCTTCGATTTTAGATCACATCGGCCGCCTGCGGCGCTCCGGCGGCGGGGCGGGGTCGGAATCGGTCCCTCCGGGATGGGCAGATGCGTCGCGGACGGGTAATGTTCAGCCCCTTGTGCCTTTCACTGCCTAAACTATCCCCCTTGTCCCCAATCCTGTTGCCAATGAAATCCGCTTCGTTGCTGACCCTGACCTGCCTGTTGGGTAGCGCCGCCTCCGTGGCGTGCGCCCAGGAAGCCGAGGTCCGTAACCGGGTGGTGATCGTGGAGAACGTCAAGTTCGACTACGCGCAGGTGTTGAATGTGGAACCGGTGTTCCAGACCTTGCGGGCCACCCGCACCGAAGAACATTGCGAGCCGGTCTCGACCCGGACCCTGGCCCCGGTCAACGTCACCGGTGAAGAGCCGCAGGAAGAGAAGGGCCGGTTCGGCCGTTTCATGGATTCGGTCCGCTCGATCTTCAAGCGTGAAGACGGCAGCACCGAGGAAGAGATGGCCCCGGTGGCCGAGGCCCCGGCCAGCAACAACGGCCCGCTGCTGACCCGCGACTGCCGGATCATCCCGGTCGGGCGCGAGTTCCGCCGGCCGATCGCCTATGACGTCGATTACGTCTACAAGGGCACCAAGTACCGCTCGCGGCTGCCTGAAGACCCCGGCAACCGGCTCAAGATCCGGGTGTCCATTACCCCCTGGGTCGGCCCCGAGCAGGCCAGCGCCGCCAATCCGTGACCCCGGGTGTTGCGCACACCCCCAGCGCATGCAAAGATGGGCGGCCATGAAACTCACCGACTTCCAGCACGACACCAGCGCCGCCCGTATGGCTACGGGCATGACGTCTCGTGCCCGCCGACCGGAACCCCACATCTTCGCTGGGTAACCGGAGCTTCGTGCTGTCTGTTCGGAAAACCCAGCCTCCCGGCTGGGTTTTTTCGTTTCTACGTTCTGAAAAGTTTCATCTGTACGTTTTTTCCATTGTCCCTTTCCTCTAAACGCCCGCCTCAAAGGATCACCCGATGTCCCTGAAGCACTTCCTGAACACCCAGGACTGGAGCCGCCCCGAACTCGATGCCCTGCTGACCCAGGCCGCATTGTTCAAGCGCAACAAGCTGGGCGATCAGCTCAAGGGCAAGTCCATTGCCCTGGTGTTCTTCAACCCGTCCATGCGTACCCGCACCAGCTTCGAGCTGGGCGCGTTCCAGCTGGGCGCGCATGCGGTGGTGCTGCAACCGGGCAAGGACGCGTGGCCGATCGAGTTCAACCTGGGCACCGTGATGGACGGCGACACCGAAGAGCACATCGCCGAAGTGGCCAAGGTGCTCGGCCGCTACTGCGACATCATTGCCGTGCGCGCCTTCCCGAAGTTCGTGGACTGGGCCTATGACCGCCAGGACATCGTGCTCAACAGCTTCGCGAAGTACTCGCCGGTGCCGGTGATCAACATGGAAACCATCACCCACCCGTGCCAGGAACTGGCCCACGTGATGGCGCTGCAGGAACACTTCGGCACCCAGGACCTGCGCGGCAAGAAGTACGTGCTGACCTGGACCTACCACCCCAAGCCGCTGAACACCGCCG
>NZ_CAUQLJ010000018.1:0-76942 GCF_963519125.1 uncultured Stenotrophomonas sp.
GCGCGGCCTGGCGGGCCGGACTCGGGCTGGCGCTCGGCGTGGCCGAAGGCGTGCTCGCCGTCGCGCTGGGCGTGGCCGGCGCCGGACGCGGCGCGGCATTGGGCACGCTGCGCTCGCGCACACTGACTTCAGGACTGCGCCCTGGCACGGTGACCTCACGCTGAGGCACCGGCGCCACCGTGACCGACACAGAGGGCGCCGGTGTGATGTCGCGTTCGCGGACCTGCAGCTCGCGCTGCGGCACCCGGATCTCCACCTGCGGCCCGGCGGTCGGCACCGGCGGGGTGGGCGCCGTGATCGTGGTGACTTCGCGCTCGCGCACGGCCAGATCGGGGGTGCGCAGCTGCGGTTCGACCGGGCGCAGGGTCGGGGTGACCGGCGTTGGGGTCGGCGCCTGCACGACGTCGACGGTGCGCTCGCGCACCTGCACTTCGGGCGCCTCGCGCGGAATCACCCGCACTTCGGTGCGCGGCACGCTGGTCGGCGGCACCACGAAATCGGTGGTGGCCTCGGCCACGTCGGTGGCCTGGACCGGCTGTTCAACCGGGGTGGGCGCGGGGGTCGGCGGAGCCGGTTCGGCGGTCGCGGCGGGCTGTGGCGGTGGCGGCGTCGGTTCGGCGTCGGTGGTGGACGGCGGCGTGGGGGGCTGCGGAGCGGTGGCGGCCGGCGTGCTGGCGGTCGCGCGCGAGCGTGCCTGCGCGGCTGCGGCCTGCGCCGCTGCAGCTGCGGCGGCGGCAGCACTGCTGGCCTCGGCGGGATCGCCACCGCCGCTATCCTGCGGGGTGCCGCTGCCGAGGAACTCGACCTGGATGCGGCCACCATCGCCACCCTGCTCCGGTGCCACCGGCGGACGGATCAACGCCACCCACAGCAGCAGTGCGGCAAACAGCAGGTGCAGCAGCAGGCTGACCACGCCGGAGGTCCAACGCATCCAGCGCTGGTCACGCGGCGCCGGATCCCAGGTCTGCCACAGCAGCCGGCGCATGGCCTGCACGGTGCCCAGCGCAGGCAGGCGGCCGGGCGAACCCGGGAGCGGGCGCTGGATCAGTTCGGCAATGACTTCGGAGGAGCGGAACGGGCGCGGTAGCGGCGTCAGCGCACGCAGCCACAGGCCCCACCCGTAAGGGAGGCCCGTGGTTTTCTCGACGATGCGTTTTTCCGGCTGGCGAGCCAGCAGCGCGTGGAGGATCTCGTCAGCCCGGCGCAGTGTCACGCAGGACGATCAGGCAGCCGTGCCGCGGGGAATATACGGCGCGTGACCGCTGTCATGGTCGGTCGCGTCACGCACGGCGGTAATGCCGGGCACGCGGCCCATCAGCGTTTTCTCGATGCCCTGCTTGAGGGTGACGTCAGCCATGCCGCAGCCCTGGCAACCGCCGCCGAAGCGCAGCAGGACCACGCCGTCGGAGGAGACTTCCTGCACGGCAACCTTGCCACCGTGCGAGGCCAGCTGCGGGTTGACTTCGTTTTCCACCACCCAGCGCACACGCTCGACCAGCGAGGCGGATTCGGCCGGCACTTCGCCCTTGATCTTGGGCGCCTTGATGGTGAGCTGCTGGCCGCCGGTGCCATTGGTGACGATGTCGATGTCGGCGCCGTCCATCCAGGCGACGCTGGTGGCGGCGACATACAGGGTGAACCCGTCGCAGTCCACGGCCCACTCGTCGCCGAGCAGGTCGGACGGTTCGGCGAACTCCAGCCGGGCGTCGGCGCGCGGGGTGCCGGCGTCGACGGCGCTGAGGCGCACGCCCATGCCGGGCACGGCTTCGCGCTCGATGAGCTTGCGGAAATAGGTCTGGGCAGTGTCGGAGATCTGGATCATGCGGCTATTCTAGCGGCTTACATGTTATGCGCTCATTCGGTTTATACACTGTCCGGCGCATTGTTCAGGCATATACGAGATGGAGGATTCCATGGCCGACCTGATTCCGCTGGCGCAGGCCCATTGCGTGCCCCGCAAGGGCAGCGACCACAAGCTGGGCGAGGCCCGGGTAGCCGAGCTGCTGCCGCAGATCCCGGGCTGGGAGCTGGCCGAACAGGGCCAGGCGCTGACCCGCACGTTCCGCTTCAAGGACTACTACCGGACCATGGCGTTCGTGAACGCCCTGGCCTTCATCGCCCATGCGGAAGACCATCACCCGGACCTGGGGGTGCATTACGACCGGGCGGTGGTGCGCTTTTCGACCCACGACGTGGGCGGGTTGAGCGAGAACGACTTCATCTGTGCAGCCAAGGCTTCGGGCCTGACGGAGTGAGTGTTATGACGATGCATATCGGAGTGCGCGCCGGGATTGTCGGCGCGGTGTTGGTGGGCCTGACGGCCTGTGGTGGGCCTTCGACGCCGGCCACGCCGGTGGCGCCGCCGACCGAGGTGGCGGCAGTGAAGACGCCGCCGCCGGTGTATCCGATCGAGCTGGCCTGCCAGGCGGTAGGCGGTACGACGACGCTGAAGGTGGTGATCGGCACCGACGGCAAGCCGGGGCAGATCGAGGTGGTGTCGGGCAGCGGCAACGCGCAGCTGGACGAGCAGGCGCAGAAGGCGGTGGAAGGCTGGCAGTTCAGGGCAGCCACGCGAGCCGGGCAGCCGGTGCCGACGACGATCCAGGTGCCGGTGAGCTTCAACCCGCCGCAGCCGAAGCCGGACGAGTGCTTCGCGGTGGAAGAACGCCTGCGTCGCGGCGGCTGATCAGGGACGGGCCCGGAACGGATGCTGGATATTTCCTCTGAAAATGTATGGGTCGCCCTGTTGGTGACCCTGGCTGCCGGGCTGGCGACCGGCCTGGGCAGCCTGATGGTGTTGTTCTCGCGGCGGCCCAACCCGCGCCTGCTGGCGTTCGGATTGGCGTTTGCAGGCGGCGCGATGGTGTTCGTGTCGCTGACCGAGATCCTGACCAAGGCGATCGATTCGTTCACGCTGGCGTATGACGCGCGGGTGGGCTATGCGTATGCGACGGCGGCGTTCCTGTGCGGGGTGGGGTTGATCGTGCTGATCGACCACCTGATCCCGAACCCGCACGAGAGCCTGGACAAGCAGGACCCGATGTTCCGGGAGAACAACAAGGCGTACATCAAGCGGGTGGGCCTGTTGACGGCGGTGGCGATCACGGCGCACAACTTTCCGGAGGGGCTGGCGACGTTCTTTGCGACGCTGGAAAGTCCGTCGGTGGGGATGCCGCTGGCGTTCGCGATTGCGATCCACAACATTCCGGAGGGCATCGCGATCGCGGTGCCGGTGTATTTCGCCACGCAGAACAAGTTCTATGCGTTCGGGGCGAGCCTGCTGTCGGGGCTGGCCGAGCCGATCGGCGCGGCCATTGGCTACGTGCTGCTGTCTGGGGTGCTCAACCACGCAACGTTCGGCTGGGTGTTCGGGCTGATTTCCGGGGTGATGGTGTTCCTGGCGCTGGACGAGCTGCTGCCCGCGGCGAAGCGGTACGCGAAAGGCCACGAGACGGTGTATGGCCTGGTGGCGGGCATGGCGAGCCTGGCGATCAGCCTGGTGTTGTTCAAGTGGTGACGCGTTGTTCGTCGGTAATCGCCAGCATTCGGTAGAGCCGGGCCCTGCCCGGCTGCTGTTGGATTGGTGCGAACAGCCTTGGGCTGCGGGGTCTCCCTGGTCAGGGCCGTCGGGGGTGGGTTTGTGGGGGACGCCGTAAACCCATCCATGGGGGCTAAGTCGCCGCATCCATGCGGCTCATTCCCCCACAAACCCACCCCCGCCGACCCTCTGACAGTTGGCAGGTGAGTCACCAAAAGGCGGTAGAGCCGGGCTCTGCCCGGCTCCATCCCTCATCCCAACCGGTTCAACACCTCTACCAGCTCGTCCGCGAGCGGCGCGTTCAGCGTGTACGGCGTCTTGCCGTTGTCCAACGCGAACTCCAGCGAGGCGGCGTGCAGGAACAGGCGTTTCAGGCCGATCTGCTCACGAAGACGCTTGTTGACGTCCGGATCGCCGTATTTGTCGTCGCCGGCGACCGGATGGCCGAGGTGCTGGGCGTGCACGCGGATCTGGTGGGTGCGGCCGGTTTCGATGCGGACTTCGCAATACGAGTGCCCGCCGCGGCGTTCCAGCACCTTGAAGTGGCTCACCGACTGCTTGCCGATGGCGTTGACCTGCACGTGGCGCTCGCCGCCTTGGCGCAGGCCGACGTGCAGCGGGGCGTCCACGGTCATGGTGCCGTCTGGCATGCGGCCGACCAGCAGGGTCAGGTAGCGCTTGCGGATGCCGGCGCCGTGGTCTTCACGCAGCAGGGCCTGCAGCTCGCTCAGGGCCGAGCGCTTCTTGGCGACGATGAGCAGGCCGGACGTGTCGCGGTCCAGGCGGTGCACCAGTTCGAGGGTCTTGCCCGGGCGCAGGGCGCGCAGGGTCTCGATGGCGCCGAAGCTGATGCCGCTGCCGCCATGGCTGGCCACGCCGGAGGGCTTGTTCAGGGCGAGCAGGCGCTCGTCTTCGTAGACGATGGCGTCTTCCAGGCGCTTCATGAACGCGGCGGGCGGACCGGCCTTGTCTCCCTCTTCTGTGAGACGGACCGGCGGCACGCGGACTTCGTCGCCGGCCTCCAGCTTGCGCTCGGCCTTGGCGCGGCCGCCGTTGACGCGGACCTGGCCGCTGCGCACCAGCTTGTAGACAAGGCTGCGCGGTGCGCCCTTGAGCTGCCCCAGCAGGAAATTGTCCAGGCGCTGCCCGGCGCGATCCTCCGGGACAGTCAGGAGACGGACGCTGGTCTTGCCTTCAGCGGGTTTGGCGGGCGGTGCGGTGTCGGTCATTGGCCTTTTATTCTGTTACACTCGGCAGGCGAGATAAGGGATTGATTTCGTTGGAAGTTGCTCTGGGCCAGAAGCCCAACTTCCCTCGATTCCGGCACAGTGCGCAGCCACCGCCCCCGGGGCGGCCATGTTAGCGGCTCACCGGCAGTCCCGGCCATCGCCGGATGCCTGACACGCGTCTGCGCTGAAAAAATGTCCCTGTGGCGCTCCAGCCTGGCTGAAAGCTGCCTCCGGCCCGTAATACCCAAACCAAGAAAATGTAGCGCTCCCGCGGCCTGCCGTGGTGTCGTAGCGCTGGAAGCCCAAGCCGCCCTCCCCGCGCATGCGCGATGGGCGTCGAAGCGTGACCAGAAGCGAAACCCCATGGCGTTCCGCGCGGTAGCAGCGCGCGAGGAACGCACTATGAAGCGAATGCTGATCAACGCCACGCAGGCTGAAGAGCTGCGGGTTGCCATCGTGGATGGCCAGACGCTGTACGACATCGACATCGAACAGCCGTCCAAGGAACAGAAGAAGTCGAACATCTACAAGGGTCGCATCACGCGCCTTGAACCGTCGCTGGAAGCGGCCTTCGTCGAATACGGTGGCGAACGCCACGGCTTCCTGCCGCTGAAGGAAATCTCCCGCGATTACTTCCAGGCCGGGGTCGACCACAACAAGGCGACCATCCGCGAACTGCTGCGTGAAGGGCAGGAAGTGGTGGTTCAGGTCGACAAGGAAGAGCGTGGCAACAAGGGCGCCGCCCTGACCACGTTCATCTCGCTGGCCGGCCGCTACATGGTGCTGATGCCGAACTCGCCTACCGCTGGTGGCGTGTCGCGTCGCATCGAGGGCGAAGACCGCGCCGCGCTGAAGGAAGCGCTGGACAAGCTGAACATCCCCGACGACATGGGCGTGATCATCCGCACCGCCGGCGTCGGCCGCGATGCCGAAGAGCTGCAGTGGGACCTGGACTACCTGCTCCAGGTCTGGAAGTCGATCGCCGAAGCCGCGCTGACCAAGCCGGCCCCGTTCCTGATCTACCAGGAATCGCGCCTGATCGTGCGCGCCCTCCGCGACTACCTGCGCGCCGATGTCGGCGAGATCCTGGTCGACACCGAGGAGCTGTACGACACCGCCCGCGATTTCATGCAGCAGGTGATGCCGCAGACCCTGCGCAAGCTGAAGCATTACAAGGACGACATCCCGCTGTTCAACCGCTTCCAGATCGAATCGCAGATCGAAGGCGCCTACGAGCGCAACGTGCGCCTGCCGTCGGGCGGCTCGATCGTGGTCGACCAGACCGAAGCGTTGACCGCCGTCGACGTGAACTCCTCGCGCGCCACCAAGGGCAGCGACATCGAGGACACCGCGTTCCAGACCAACCTGGAAGCGGCCGAGGAAGTGGCCCGCCAGCTGCGCCTGCGCGACTTGGGCGGCCTGGTGGTGATCGACTTCATCGACATGTCGTCCAACAAGCACCAGCGCGAAGTGGAAAACCGCCTGCAGAACGCGCTTAAGTACGACCGTGCGCGCGTTCAGCTGGGCCGCATCTCGCGCTTCGGCCTGATGGAAATGAGCCGCCAGCGCCTGCGCCCGAGCCTGGGCGAATCCAGCCAGATCGTCTGCCCGCGTTGCGACGGCCATGGCCGCATGCGCAGCGTGGAATCGCTGTCGCTGTCGATCATCCGCGTCGCCGAAGAGCATGCGATGAAGGAAAACACCGGGCAGGTGCTGGTCCAGGCCCCGGTGGAGATCGCCAATTACCTGCTCAACGAAAAGCGCAACGCGCTGCGTGAGATCGAACAGCGCCACGACGCGCCGATCGTGATCGTCGCCGACGAGCAGCTGCATACGCCGCACTACGAAGTGACCCGCCTGCGTGAAAACGAACTGGGCGAAGACAGCGGCAAGCCGAGTTACCAGCGCGGCACCCCGCGCAAGCTGCCCGTGCACGCGCTGACCAAGGCGCAGCTGAACATCCCGGCTGCCCCCGCAGTGACCAACGTCAAGCACAGCTCGCCGGCCCCGGTCCGCGAAGTGGCCGAACCGGTCGCCGCACCGGCCCCGGTCGCCCCCGCCCCGGTTGCTGCACCCGCTGCCACCGGCGTGGTCGGCTGGCTCAAGCGCATCTTCGGAGGCGAGCCGGCACCCGTCGCCGCCCCGGCGCCCGCTGCGCGTCCTGCCCAGGACGGCAACCGCAACGGCCGCAACAAGGACCGCAACGGCAAGGACCGCAATGGCCGTCGCGATGAGCGTGGCGAGCGCGGTGAGCGTTCCGGCCAAGGCCAGGCCCAGCAGGGCCAGGGCCGTGGCAAGGACCGTCGCGACGACCGTGGCGAGCGTGGTGGCAAGGGCGAGCGTCGTGAAGGCGAGCGCCGTGAAGAGCGCCGCCAGGACGCAACGGCACAGGCCGCCGCGCCGAACGCCGGCCAGCCGCAGCAGGGCAAGCAGCGCAATGAGCAGCAGCCGAAGGCGCCGCGCAACGAGCAGCAGCCCAAGCTGAACCAGAACCAGGGCCAGAAGCAGAAGCAGCCGCGCCAGCAGAACGAGGGCGACAAGCCGCAGCGTCAGCCGCAGGCCGAAAACGCCAAGCCGGTGCAGAACGACGCGACCGTGGCCGATGCCGCGCTGGTCGCCGCCGCTGCCGTGACCGTGGCCGACGTCGCCACCCCGGCGCCGGTTGCACCGGTTGCCGCTCCGGTGGCAACCCCGGTCGCTGCGGACGACACCCAGGCCGCCGTGGTCGCGGGCGACGCCGGCGAGCACGGTGACGCGCCGGGCACGGCCGATGACGCCGCTGGCGAAGGCGCCTCGCGCCGTCGTCGTGGCCGTCGCGGTGGCCGTCGCCGTCGTCGTGGCAATGGCGAGCAGGCTGCCGGCAGCGAAGGTTCGCTGGACGACGCCGGTCTGGATGACGATGCCGAGGGCGACGAGCAGGACAACGACCAGGACGGCGACACCGCCGCCCCTGCCGCCCGTCCGGCCGTGACCCAGGGCCAGCCGCAGCCGGAGTTCGACTTCGACGACGAAGGCGCTGCTACCCCGGCTCCGACGGCTGCTCCTGCGGCACCGGCACCGGTCCAGGCCCCGCGCCCGGCCCCGGTTGCCGCCGTGGCCGCTGCCGCACCGCTGGCCGTGGTCAGCAGCCCGGTGGTGACCGCCGGTCACGCCGAGCCGAGCCCGACCCCGACCCCCGCTCCGAAGGCCGAGCCGGTGGCCGAGCGTGCGCCGTCCTACACCGACCGCGTGCCGTTCGTGGAGTCGCCGATGCCGGTGGCCGCGCCGGTGGAAGCTGCGCCGCAGGCGGAGAAGCCGGTGGTTGCGGAAACGCCGAAGGCCGTCGAGGCCCCGGCCGTGACCGAAGCGCCCAAGGCTGTGGAAGCCCCGGTGGTTGCCGAAGCAGCGAAGGCGGTCGAGGCTCCGATCGTGACCGAAGCACCGAAGGCTGTCGAAGCTCCGGTCGTGACCGAGGCACCGAAAGCTGTCGAAGCGCCGGTTGTGGCCGAAGCACCTAAGGCTGTCGAAGCCCCGGTCGTGACCGAAGCACCGAAGGCGGTTGAAGCCCCGGTCGCTGTCGACGCACCGAAGGCCGCAGACGTCGCCGTCGATGCCCAGCCCGAGCGCAAGGGTCCGACCGAAGTCGGCCGCCCGGTCCAGACCAGCATGCTGGAGCCCACTCCAGTGGCGCAGACCGGCCAGCTGTTCGGCAGCGTCCAGAGCGATGCCGCCCCGACCGACGCCGCCGCCCAAGCCGCGCATGCTGAAGCCCGCGAAGACATCCCCACCGATGAACTCGCCCCCGCCGAAGCCGCCGCCAAGGAAGACCAGGACAAGGCCGACAAGCCCTGATCCCCTGTTCCCGGTAGAGCCACGCCCGGCGTGGCTGCGACGCAAAGCAGAACCCAGACAGCGGCCGAAAGGCCGCTGTCTGCATTTGCGCGCCCCAGAAAAATTCGACGACCCGTTAACGCCGCAAGGCGCATCGTCCTGCCTGCGGGGGCGCACGCTGAGAGACTGCCATGGCTTCTCCGTCCGGCGCGCTTGCCGCGCCCGCCCGCTATCGCTATGACGCCGATAACCTGCTGGTCTGTACAGGCACGGCCAGCACATCACTTTGGCGCTACTGGCTGGACGACGTCGTGGTCAATGCCGCCGGCGATGGCAATGAACTGAGCTGGCCGTACTTCGCCGGTCAGCAGGTTGCCACCCGGCGCGGCGGCATCGGCGGCGGCCCGATTGCAACGCTTCTGGCCACAGACCCATCCGGCTCCGTGCTCATGGAGGCCGATTTCGGCGCACGCAACCAGCGCTACACGCCCTACGGCTTCCTGCCCTCGAAAAGGACCGAGCTGCAACCCGCCTACAACGGCGAACTACTCGACAACCCGAGTGGCTGCTACCTGTTGGGCGCGGGCCACCATCGCCCTTACAGCCCGACGCTGCATTTCTTCCTTGCACCGGATGCGCTCAGCCCGTTTGGCGACGGCGGTACCAACACGTACGCGTATTGCGCGGGCGACCCGATCAACCGCAGCGATCCATCGGGCCATTTCTGGAACTGGATCATGACAGGCGTCGCCGTGATCGCCGCTGTCGCAAGTCTGGGCGCGCTTGCCGCTCCGCTGATTGCCGGGGCCGCCACGCTTACCGCGTCTGCCATAGCGGGCGCAGCCATCACCACCGTAGGGGCTGTGGTCGAGGTTGGGGGGCTCGTTGCCCACGAGCTTGGCAACGAAAAGGTCGCGAGCATTCTGGGTTGGGTGGGATTGGCCACCGGCGCCGTTGGACTTGCTGTTTCATTTCCTTCCGTTGCAAGGCAGGCAGCAAAGGCAGGGGCGTTCCTTGCCAACAAGACAAGAAAGGGCTTGTCCAAAGCGCTCAAATGGGCCGCAACGCCCCCCAGCGTTCCCTACCATCGCATGCCGGACGGCTTGGTCCGTGGCGGATTGATTCCTGGCGCGCCACCGAAGGCCGCTGCCCATGCAGCAGTCAAGTCAACCGTGCGAGGCACTGGCACGCCGTTCAAAGGTCATGGGAGGCAGGCCAGGAGCAGCGCGCCACCTGTCCAGCGGACATTGCGGCCGTTGCTCCACAAGGACCTTGTCGCTGAAGCACAGGAGACACTCGAGAGGATCCGAAAAGGACTCCCGGCGCATTATCCGAAACAGGATGGTGCTGTGTTCGGAAACCAGTCAGGCTTCCTGCCCCAAGCGAAGCGCGGTCATTACGTGGAGTACACCGTCCCGACGCCTGGCGCCTTCGACCGGGGTGGACGCAGATTGGTGCTGGGAGGCCTGAACGTCAATGGCCCGGCCAATGTCTACTTCTCAGGCGACCACTACATCACCTTCAAGAGAGTGATATTCCACAACCGGATGGACGATTGGTACCCCTATCCACGCCCGCCCTGAGGCTGGATGCGAAATCCAGCGCTCACGGCGCGAACTGCAACCGCGCCCACACCCCGTAATGGTCCGACGCCCAGCGTCCTTCCGCATACGGCTGGTCGAACAGCAGCCGCGCCTCGCGCGCGACCAGCTGGTCCTGCTGGAAGAAGATGTGGTCGATGCGCGAGGGCGCTTCGTAGTAGTGCCGGTTGAGCGTACTCACCTGCGCCAGCTGATTGTTCACGTGCACGCTGCCGTAGCTGTCGCCGTAGCGCTGGCGCAGCGCGCTCAGGTCCCCGGCATCCACCAGCGCGTTGAAGTCGCCGGCGATCACCACCGGCGCGTCGCCGGAAGTGGCGGCAATGAACTTCAACAGGTCCGCCACCTGCTCGCCGCGGATGCGGCCGCCGTTCTCGTCCGAACGTTCGTTGAGATGCGTGGCGTACACGTTCACCGCCTGGCCGTCGACATCGATGCGGAGGTGCGCCACGGTGCGGTAATCGGTGCGCGGTGCCAGCAGGTGCTCGCCGCGCGCCAGCACCGTGCGACGGGTCAACAGCGCATTGCCGTAGCGTTTGAAGCGCCCTGGCGGATCGGTCGAGACGAACTGGTAGTCGTAGCCCAGCTTGTTTGCCAGCCACGCCGCCTGGTTGCGCACGTACGGTTTCTGGATCACTTCCTGCAACGCGATCGCATCCGGCTGCAACGCTTCCAGCTCGCGCAGGATGACCTGACGACGCTGCGGCCAGTCTTCGCGGTCATGGTGCAGGTTGAAGGTCACCATGCTCATGCCCGGCGCCTGCGGCTCCGCCGCGCGCGCCGGCAACATCGCCAGCGTGCACGCGACCAGCATGCAACGCATGCCGGCCGCCAACCAACGCGCGCTCATGGCGCCTTGCGTTCGGCGCGGCGCACCGAGGCGGGAATCTGCACTTCAACCTTGGCCGGCACCTGGGTGACGCGCAGCTCGCCGTTGATCCATTGCGCCGGCTCACCGTTGATGGTCGCCTCGCCCGGCTCACCGGCATACGGCCACGGCAGGACCAGCCCGCCCTGCGGCACCACCAGGCCCGGCTGCACCTGCAGGGTCAGCAGCTTGTCGCTGCGGCTCAGCGAATAGCCCAGCTGGCCATACGGGGTGCGCAGCCCCTTGATGGCCACGCCCTGCCCTTCAAACCACCGCGTGGGAACGCCTGCGGCCAGTACCAGGCTGTCGTCCACGTCGCGCGTGTAGGCGAACATGTCCAGCGCCGAGCGCACGAAGTCCGAGGCCACCCACGCGTGCGGCAGGTCGCCGACGAAGAACGGCTTGCGCGGCGTGTGCGAGACCACTTCGGCCCACTGGTTCCAGGCCTGCGGCGCGCGGTCCTTGAAGAAGAACTCGGTCGCCTGCCAGGCGCGGTCGCGCCAGCCCAGGCGCACGAACGCGGCCACGTTGCGCCACTCGTACGGGGTGTAGTCCTTCCATTCGCGCTTGCCGTCGCGGCGCGCTTCGAACTCTTTCCAGTAGCGTTCGAAGGTGTTGTCCAGGTACGGCTGCGGCAACCTGCCCTGCTCGCCCGCCGGTGCCAGCGCGATGGTGGTCGAGGTCGCATCGAAATCGCCGAGCTCGGCCGAGCCGGGCAGGAAATCGATCCTGTGCAGCGCGGTGGCCGCCAGCAGCGAGGCCTGCAGGTCGTCACGGAACTGATCGCGCGATTCTGCGATCTGCATGGCCTCGACCTTGCCCAGCGTGCTGGCAATCACGGCAGCGTCCTTGTAGCCGCGCAGCGCCCAGAAGTTGTCCCAGTACGAATGCATCGGCTTGGCCGAATAGCCTTCGTGGCTGATCGAGACCGGCATCATGCCGTAGAAGGCCGCGTTGCGCGCACGGTTCTCCTCGGTGCGCTCGCTCAGGCGCAGCTGCTCCATGTACTGGTACGCGCCCTGCACATGCGGCCACATCAGCTCCAGGAAGGTGCTGTCGCCGGTGTAGCGCCAGTACTCGGCGATGTTGAAGATCAGCTCACCGTGGCTGTCGTTCTCCGGCACCGGGTCGGCGCCGCGCGGGTCCACGCAGCACGGCACCTTGCCGTTGTCGAACTGGTACGGCGCGTACCAGTTCACGTACTCGCGCACCGCGTCGCTGCGGCCCATGCGCAGCAGGCCTTCGGAAATCATCGCGCCGTCGCGGATCCAGCTGCGCGAGTAAGAGCGCGTGCCCGGCTGCAGGCTCGGCCCGATCCGCGAGATCAGCATGTGTGCCAAGGCGGTGCGCAGGGTGTCGGCCAGCGGCTTGCCTGCCGCCGGCACCTGCAGCGAGACCTGGTCCAGCTTGGTGCGCCACATCGACGCGACCTGCTGCTGTGCCTTGTTGGCGTCGAAGTCCTTCGGCGTGGTCCAGCTGCCGGTCTGCGGCAGCACGATGGCCACTTCGCGGGTCTGTCCCGGTTCCAGGCGCCACTTGTACAGCAGCGCGCCCGAGGCCAGTCCGGTGGGGTCGCGCACTTCGGTGGCGGTCGGCAGGTTGCCTGCCGCCAGGTGGGTCACTTCGAGCTTGCCGTCGAACGGGCTGGCGAAGGCCGCATCCGGCGCCTGCACCGGGAACACGCGCGGGGCGCCGTTGACCTCGACCTGGCCCGGTTCGATCTCCAGCCGGTCGATCCGGCTCACGCCGCCCACGGTATTGAGGAACTGGCGCGGCGGATTCACCTGCCACGGGCGCACCGCCAGCGCCAGGGTATAGTCGTGCGCTACCTTGTCCGGGTTGTGCAGGGTGTAGCGGCCGACCAGCTGCGCCTTGTCCGGGCTGCCCTGGACGAAGCCGGTCACCTTCAGCGCCGCCTGCGGGTGGCTCCAGTCGACGCTCGCGATCGGCAGGTAGTCGTCCTGCAGCGACTGCTTGGTTTCCACGTCGGCCCAGCTCAGCAGCTTCTTGTCGACGAGCACGAACGGTTCGACGCTGAAGCTGGCCTTGGCCGGTTCGAGCGCGCCGTCCTCGCCGATCAGCGCCTGCTCCTTGCCGCCATCCAGGCCCAGCAGGGTCCAGTACGGCTGTTCGCCGCTGAACCCGCGCGGCACGAAGCCGCGGGTCAGATCGGCGCCGACCGACTCGACGAAGTCATTGGGTGTGGCGGCGAAATCCAGCGGTTTGATGGAGATGTCGCGGATGCCGTAGCGCCAGCTGCGGCCGTTCTCCAGGTCGAAACGCAGGTAGCGCGCTTCGGTGTCGGGCAGCGCCAGCCAGTCGCGGTCGCCACCGCCACCGGCGGTGATCTCGCGCAGCGTCTTCCAGTCGCGGCCGTCGACCGAGGAGCGCACCACGTAACGCGTGGCCTCCAGGCCCGGCAGCCACTGGATCACCGCCCCGCCGAACTCGCGCACCTTGTGCAGGTCCAGGCTGATGGTCTGGTCGGGCACGCCACCGCTGATCCACACTGTGTCCGGCTTGCCGTCGGCAATGCGGCTCTGCAGCGCGGTGGCGGTGTCGGCGATCACCGATGGCGCCAGCGCCGAGGTATCGGCCGGAGGCAGTGGCTGCAGGGTGAGCCGGTCGAAGCACACCGTGCCGCGCCCGCCGACCTTGCTGTAGATGGTGAACTCCACCGCCGCGCTCCTGCGCAGGGTCTTGTCCGGGTCCGGGCCCCAGGCCTTGTCGATCTGGCGCTGGCGGTACTGCACCGGGGTCCAGGTCTTGGGGAAGCTGTAGCCGGGCCGGTTGACCCACCACACGTTGTCGCCGCTGGCGTCGATCAGCTTGAACTGCAGGTCGTTGCCCGGCGAATCGCCACGGATCTGGAAGCCCAGCTGGTAGTTGTCCGGCCAGGTGACCGGCAGCTCGCGGCGGATCGCCACGTAACCGGAGACCTCGTGGAAATCGTAGTCCACGCACAGCGCGCGGCCGCCGTTGGCGCCGGCCACGCTGCGCAGCGAACCGCTGACCTGGTCCGATACCACCAGTTTCCAGGGCGCCATGTCGTCGAAGCTGTCCAGGACCTTGGGCGCCGCCGGCACTGCCGGGGGCGCGGCAGGCGCCGCCAACGACCACACCACACCCAGACCCAGAACACCCGCGACGACGGCACGCTTCACCCTTTCACACTCCCCAGCAACAGACCTTGGATGTAATAGCGCTGCAGCACCAGGAACAGTGCCAGCACCGGAACCACCGTGACCACCGCGCCGGCCATCATCATTTCAACGTCCATGATGTGTTCGCGCGACAAGGTGGCCAGGGCAACCGGCAGAGTGTAGTGCTCCTGGTCGGTCAGCACGATCAACGGCCACATGAAATCGTTCCACGCGCCCATGAAGGTAAAGATCGACAGGGTCACCAGCACCGGCTTGAGCATCGGCAGCACGATCTGGAAGAAGATCCGCAGCTCCCCTGCCCCATCGATCCGGGCCGCTTCCAGCAGTTCATCGGGAATCGAGCGCGCGTACTGGCGCACCAGGAAGATGCCGAACACGCTGGCCAGCGCCGGCACGATCACCCCGCCGAAGCTGTTCACCAGCCCCAGCTGCTTCATCAGCAGGAACAGCGGCAGCATCGCCACCTGGGCCGGGATCACCAGCGCCGCCAGCAGGACCTGGAAGATCCGTTCGCGGCCGACGAAGCGCAGCTTGGCGAACGCATAGCCGGCCATGGTGTTGAGCAGCAGCGAGCCCAGCGTGATCGCCAGCGACACGAACAGGCTGTTGACGAAGTTGTTGCCCATGCCGGTGCGGGCGAACAGCTCGTGGTAGTTGGCGGTGGTCACCGACGAGGGCAGCAGCGGCGGAGGGAAATGCGCCGCTTCGCCGGTCGGCATGAACGACACCGACAGCATCCACAGCAGCGGCGCCAGGCTGACCGCAGCCAGCACCAGCAACCCACCGTTCACCCACCACGCATGCCAGCGCGACTGGCCGATCTCACGACTCATACCAACTGCCTCTTGCGGCCGAAACGCAGCATCAGGCTGGTGACGGCCAGGATGATCAGGAACAGCAGGAACGCCACCGCCGACGCGCGGCCCAGGTTCCACCACTTGAAGCCTTCCTCGAACATGAAGTAGAGGACGCTCACGGTGCTCTGCAATGGGTCGCCACGGGTCATCACGTAAGGTTCGGCGAACAGCTGGAAGTAGCCGGAGACGGTAATGACTCCGACCACCAGCAGCACCGGGCCGAGCATCGGCAGGGTGATGTGCAGGAACTGCTTCCAGCGCGAGGCACCGTCGATGCGGGCGGCTTCGTACAGGTCATGCGGGATCGCCTGCAGGCCGGCCAGGAAGATCACCATGTTGTAGCCGAAGTTCTTCCAGACCGCGAACAGCATGATGGTCGGCATGGCCCAGTTCGGGTCGCCCAGCCAGTCGATCGGGCTGATGCCGAGGTGACCCAGCCCGTAGTTCACCAGCCCGTAGCTGGTGTGGAACAGGTAGCGCCAGATCACCGCGACCGCCACCAGCGTGGTCACCACCGGGGCGAACAGCGCCGTGCGGAACAGCGCCTTGAAGCGCGCGGCCGGGGCGTTGAGCAGCATCGCCGCGCCCAGCGACACGCCGATCGACATCGGCACGCCCACGATCACGAAGTACGTGGTGTTCCACAGCGACTTCCAGAACATCGGGGTCTGCAGCAGGTCGATGTAGTTGCCCAACCCGACAAAGCGCAGGTTGCCGCCGTCGGCCAGCGCGTACAGGTCGAAGTCGGTGATGCTCAGCGCCAGGGCCGAGAACACCGGCAGGCCGAAGAACACGCCGATCACCAGCAGCGACGGCCCGGCGAAGATCCAGCCGGCAAGCGAACGCTGCTTCATGGGGTCACCTCCGCGGCGCCTTCGGCCTGCTGCCGTTGTTCATGCATCCAGCGGCGTTTGGCCAATACCTTGTCCACGCGGTCATCCAATCGGTTCACGGCTATATCCTGGTCCAGCCCACCGCGCACCACCTGTTCGGTGACGATGCGCATTTCCTGCACGATACGTTCCCACTCCAGCACCTTCGGGGTCGGCCGCACGCGTTCGAGCTGGTCGCGGAACGGCTGCGCCAGCGGGTCGTTGGCCAGCGAGGCGAATTCCCAGGTGCTGCGCCGGGGCGGCAGGTCGCCGATGATGGAATGGAAGCGTTCCTGGATCGCCGGGCGCGACAGGAACTCGATCAGCTTCCACGACGCCTCCTTCTGCTGCGAGTTGCGCGAGATCACCAGGCTGGTGCCGCCGGCAATGCCGGCGCCGGGGCCTTCCGGGCCCGGCAGTGCGGCGGTGCCCCACTTGCCTTCCAGTTCCTTGGGCTGCAGCTTCTTGAACTCGCGGATGTTCCAGGGGCCGGACAGGTAGAACACGTTGAAGCCGCGGAAGAACTCATCCCACACGTTCGAGATCTGGGTCTCGGACATGCGCGGCGCCCAGCCCTGGGCAAACATGTTTTCGTAGAACGCCAGCGTGCGGCGGAAGCCGGGGCTGCGGAAGTTGCCACGGGTGTCGTGGTCGCGCAGCAGCGGGTCGGGCTGCTGCAATGCGAACGACAGCTGCTGCTCGAACTCGTTGATCGGCATCAGGATCGCGTAGCGGTCCGGACCCTGCATCTTCTTGATCGCCGCCATCATGGTGTTCCACTCGTCCCAGGTCCTGGGCGGGTGGTCGAAGCCGGCCTGGGCCAGCAGGTCCTTGCGGTAGTACAGCAGGCGGGTATCCACGTACCACGGGATGCCGACCAGCTCGTCATGGATGACGTTGGTGTCCCAGATGCCCTGGAAGTAGTCGGCCGGGTCCACCACCTTCGACTGCGCCACGAACGGCGCCAGCGGCGTGAGCGTATTGAGCTCGGCGAACTCGGGGATCCAGGTATTGCCCAGCTGGAACACGTCCGGCAGGCCATCGGCAGCGAACGCGGTCAGCAGCTTTTCATGCGCGGCGGTCCACGGAATGTTCTGCACATCCACGTGGACGCCGGGGTTTTCGGCCTCGAACTCACGGATCAGCTCGGTGACCACCTCGGCTTCGCGGCCCATTGCCCAGAAGCGCACGGTCACCCCGCCCGGTTCTTTCCGGCAGGCACTCAACAACAGACTGCCGACAACCAGCAGCACCACACTCACCCACAGCTTGGGGCGCGACGACAAAAACACTGCTTACTTCCCCTGGGGCTGGTTGCGGTTCGAATTGGAATTGTTCTTCTGTTCCTGCGCGGCGGCCGCACGGGACTCGGCGATGCCCATCGAGCGGGCTGCAGCGGCCTTTTCATCCTTCTGCAGTTCCATCGGCTGGTCCTCGCCTTCCGGGGTCAGCCAGCCGCCGCTGAAACCGGCGCGCTCCAGGCCGCGACGGATGTGCGGGTTGTTCTTCATCGTGTCCCACACGAAGTCGTTGCGGTAGTTGGCGATCATGGTCAGGATCGGGCCCTGGTCGATGCCGATGTAGTCGCTGGCCACCCACCCGCGGTCGGGCACGATGCGCCCGGTCTTGAGGGGGATGTCGAAGTTGAAGCTGGGGTTGAACGAATCCAGGAAGCCGTAGCTGGAATACAGGTAGTCGCCGTAGCGCTTGTGCATTTCCAGCGTGGCCGGGATCACTTCCTCCGGGGCGAACACCACCGAGGCGATCGCCGCGGTCGGAGCGATGGTGCCGTCGTCGAAGTTCTCGCGCAGGCCGGCGCCGCGCGAGGAGTAATGGCGGAACTGGCGCTGCTCGCCACGGAACTCCTGGGTGGTGTTCTGCGGGCCGTCGCTGGCGGTCAAACCCCACACGTTCTCGCCGTAGTCCTTCCACTGCGCCGGGTTGGCGATGGCGTACTCGCGCTGGGCCAGCGCGGCCGAGCGGCTGTTGAGGAAGTAGGTGCTGCCGCGTTCGCGCATGTACGCGTCCTGGATGTCGCGGAAATCGATCCAGACGTGGCTGTACTGGTGGCCGAACATCGGGCCGAAGGACAGGTATTCCTGGCCCTGGAACACGCCCCAGTCGTTGTCGTAGGTACGCGTCCACACCGTCCACGCGTCCGGGCTGACCGGATGGGTCGGCGAGCCGAGCGCGAGGATGTAGACCATCATCGCTTCGTTGTAGCCCATCCAGTCATGGTCGATGAAGCCGCTTTCCGGGAACCAGCCCATCGAGATCAGCGGGGCGCGCTGCTGCAGCCACGGCCAATCCACGCGCTTGTACAGCGTATCGGCGATGGCGCGGATTTCTTTCTCGCGCGCGTCGTCGCCGGTGTAATAGGACTGCGCGAACAGCACGCCCATCATCAGCAGTGCGGTGTCCACGCTGGAGAGTTCCACCCAGCTGTCATAGCGGTGGCCCTGCTGCATGTCCAGGAAGTGGTAGTAGAACCCCTTGTAGCCACCCTTGCCGGTGCGCTGCGGGCCCATCGGCATGTCGCGGAAGAATTTCAGGGTGGTCAGCGTGCGGTCCACCGCCTGGGTGCGGCTGACCCAGCCGTTTTCCACGCCGATCGGGTAGGCGGTCAACGCGTAGCCTACCGAGGCGATGCTGGCGAACGGACGTGACGGGTAACGATCCGGGCTGAGCCCGTTGACCTCGTTGGTGGTATCCCAGAAGAACTGGAAGGTGCGGCGTTCGATATCGTCGAACAGCGGCGGCAGTTCCGGCTTCATCGGGCGCGGCGGGGCGTCGGCCTCCACCAGGATGACCGGCGGCTTGGGCTTGGAGGGCTGTTCTTCGGCCTGCGGCTTGCAGCCCACGATCGCTGCAGCCAACACGGCCAGAGCCAGAACACGACGTGCCTTCATCGACCACCACCTCATTTACGTGTGCGTTTCAGGGAGGATAACGTCCCTGCAACTGAAATCGTTTACAAACCGTGTGCGAAAAAAACCGGCGCCGCCCTCAGGCGACGCCGGCTGTTGCGATCAGAAGCGGAAGCCGACTTCTGCCTTCACCTGGCGCGGCGTACCGACGATATCGCCGGTCTCGTTGTAGCTGGCCAGCAGCTTGCCGTTGGACTTGGTGTAGTTGTAGTTGGAGAAGTTGTCGAAGTTGAACACGTTGATGATGTCGATACGCGCGTACAGCTCGGTGTCGCCCGGCATCTTGAACGTCTTCGTCGCCTGCAGGTCGACCGAACGGTAGCCCCAGATCTTGCCACCGAGCAGGAAGCGACCGTTGCCGTCCGGCACTGCGGCGCCCGGGGTCGGCAGGTCGAAACCGGTCGACTGCGTGACCGGGTACCAGTCGTTCACTGCGGTCGGGGTCGCCAGGGTGATCTTGCCACCGAAGGTGATGTCCCAGAAGCCGGCGTACGAACCGGTCAGCACGATGCGGTGACGCGGCGCGCCGTTGGAACGGATGGTCGGGTAGTCGGTGATCAGGCCGCGGTCGAACGCGTAATGCTCGTTGATGTCGCGGTTGTGGCGGGCCGTGGTCCAGGTGTAGGCGACCGAGGTGCCCCAGCCGCTTTCCTTGGTGAACGGCTTCTGCGCCGACAGCAGCACCTGCGTGGCACGGGTCTTGATGCCCTGCTGGCCGATGATCAGGCTGCCGAAGCCCGGGATGTTGCAGCTCCAGGCCTGGCTCAGGCCCGGCGAGGTGCCGCCGCACAGGCGCGGGTCGTCGAAGAACTGGCCGGTCGGGTAGCGGTTGCCCAGGGTGAAGGCAAAGCCGTCATAGGTCAGCGTACGCGCGATGGTGGCGTCGGTCAGCCACTCGCCCACCTGGTTGGACATGCCCAGGCTGAACTGGTCGGCGTACGGCGCCTTCAGGTTGTTGTTGAGCATGTCCACTTCCAGCCCGGCATTGCTGGTCGAACCGACCAGGGCCTGCAGGTTCTGGATGCCATTGAGCAGGTTCGGATCCCAGTCGTAGCACGCGGCCTGGCCGTTGAGGCAGGCGCCGGTGCCGGGGTTGCGGAAGTAGATGGTCGGCTGCGGCAGGGCCAGCTTGGTGGTTTCCAGCTGCAGGTAGTCGAACAGGTCGCGGTCGTAGGAACGGCCGGCACCACCGTGCACGACGTGCATCTCGTCGGCGTTGATGTCATACGAGAAACCAACGCGCGGCTGCCAGGCATTCTTGAATGCCTTGCGGTTGTGGCCGTTGCTGATGTAGTCGTTGATGTTCAGCCCGCCGAGTGCCATCGACTGCGCATAGGTCTGGCCGGCAGCAGCGCGCGGATCCTGGCTGAACAGTGCAGCCACCACTTCCGGCGGGGTCACGAAGTCCAGGTAGGTCGGGTTCTTTTCGTAGTCCCAACGCAGGCCCAGGTTCAACTGCAGGTGGTCATTGACCTGCCAGTCGTCCTGGATGAACAGACCGATCTGCTTCACCTTCGAGCGCACTTCACCGGTCACGCCCGACACGCCGGTCACCGGCTTGACGAACTGCGCCTTGTACGGGATGTCGGACGGGAAATCCGGATCGCCCAGGGTATAGGTGAACTGCGGGTTGATCTCCTGCGCGTCGGACGCGTACAGGTCGATTTCCTTGTACTTGGCGCCCATCTTGATGGTGTGGTCGCCGGCCCACTGGATGCCGTCCAGGGTCAGGTTGTCTTCGATCGACCAGCCCTTTTGGCCCTTGACCTGCGAGTCCAGCGCCGAGGCGCCGCCGATCTGCACCAGGGTGCGGTCGTCGGTGCCGTCCGGTGCGGTGTACACGTAGCCGTTGCCGATGGTCAGCGGCACCGGGTTGTTGAACGAATCTTCGTGGGTGAGCATCAGCTCGTTGTAGAAGCGCTCACCGCTGTGGTTCCAGCGCAGCGCGTAACGACGGTCGGTGTTCTCGGTTTCCTTGCCGTGCGACGGCGCGGTCTGCCCGCTGAACTGCTGCTGGGTTTCGTCGCGGTCCTGGAAGGTCAGCTCGATGCGGTCGTTGTCGGTCGGCTCGACGTCGATCTTGGCGAAGATCAGGTCCTGCTGGAACGGCTGGCTGGCCGGGCCGAGCTGGGCGGCGGCATCGGCCGGCAGCAGGCCGACGCGGTTGGTCACCGAGCCTTCCGGGGCGATGGTCACCGGCAGGTCGAAGCGCTTGGCTTCGTAGGTCACGAAGAAGTGCGCCTTGTCCTGCACGATCGGGCCGCCCAGGGCGAAGCCGTATTCCTTCTCGGCCGAAACTTCCTTGGTCTTGCCTTCCTGGCGCTCGGCCGGGGTCTTGGCGCGCATGTCTTCGTCGGTGTAGCGGTAGAACGCCTCACCCTTGAATTCATTGGTACCGGACTTGGTCGCCGCAGTCACTGCCGCGCTGGAGACCTGGCCGTACTCGGCCTTGTAGTTGCCGCTGATGACCTTGTACTCGCCAATGGCCAGCTGCGGGAACGGGTTGCCGGCGCTGCCGGACTGGCCGGCGACGCCGCCGCCCTTGACGTAGCTCTTCTGGCCCACGCCATCGATGTAGACGTTGGTGCCGTCGGCATTGGTGGCACCGCCGCGCAGCGAGGTGTTGCCCTTCGCGTCACGGGTGAAGATCATGCCCGGCACCGCGTCGGCGAACTCCAGGAAGTTGCGCGACACCTGCGGGGTGGTCTGGATCTGCTGCAGGCTGACCGTCTTGCCCACTTCGGACGTACGCACTTCCTGCAGCAGGGTCGGCGCAACCACATTGACCGTGTCGAGGTTGGTGGCGTTGGCGGTGGACCCGTTGGCGGCGGCGCCGCTGAAGTTCAGCGTCGCGGTCGAGGCCACGGTCACGGTGACCTTCTGGGTCTGGCCATTGGCGACCACGTCATAGGTGCCCGGGTCCAGGCCCATCAGCGAGTAGCTGCCGTCGGCGCGGGTGGTGGCACGGCGGACGCTGCCGCTGGCCACGTTGGTGGCGGTGACTTCGGTGCCGGCTTCGGCCTGGGCAACCTGGCCGCGCAGCGACGAGGTAGCGGACTGTGCCATCACGGCCGGCGCAGCACCCAGCAACAGGCAACTGACCAGTGCACTGCTGAGCAGGCGGCGGGCCGGCATGCGGGTGCGGTTATTGAAATACGTCATGTAAATCTCCGGGTGGTGGAAGCCGTCGTTGCGGCCACCTGTCTTTTTTTGAAGTTACGGCGTTACGCTTTTCTTGCTTGAATCACGCACGATCAGGGTGGGTACAAGCGTCTGCTTGTCGCCTTCCGTCTCCGTGTTGTTGCCATCCATCAACTGCAGCAGGCGCGTCGCCGCCTTGTCGCCCAACTCGGCGATACTCACCTGCATCGTTGTCAACGAGGGGTGAACGAAACGCGCCAGCGGAATGTCATCGAAGCCGGCCAACGCCACATCGGCCGGCACGCGTACGCCAGCCTGTGCAAACGCATACAGGCAACCGAGCGCCATCATGTCGTTGGCTGCGAACACCGCATCGGGCAATGCACCGGCGGCCAGCAGCTCCTGCCCGGCACGGTGGCCGGAGGCTTCGTCGAAGTCGCCGGGCAGCTCGATGCCCTGCGCATCGCTGCCGAACGCAGCCAGCGCATCGCGGAAACCACGCAGGCGTTCGCGCGCATCGAAATTCAGGTCGGGGCCGGCGATGAAGGCAATGCGGCGATGCCCGGCGTCGAGCAGGTGGCGGGTCATCGCCATCGCACCGGCATGGTCGTCGATGCTCAATACGGGGTGGTCCTGCTCAGGCAGATACGTATTGATCAACACCGTAGGCAGCGACTGCGGCAGGTTGTCGGTCAGGAAACCCGGGCTCTCCGCATACGGCGACAGCACCAGCAGTCCGTCGACCCGGCCGCGCATGGCGCGCAGGGCCGCGCCCTGCTGCTCCTGGTCGCCGTGGTAACTGGACACCAGCAGGTGCTGGCGGCGCGAACGCGCCACCCCGTCGATGCCGCGCATCAGTTCGGAGAAGAATTCGCCGTACAGGTCGGGCAGCACCACACCGATGGTGTTGGTGCGCCGGCTGCTCAGGCTGCGGGCGGCCGCGTGCGGGGTGTAGCGCAGGCGCGCTGCCACCTCGAGCACCAGCTTGCGCACGGGCTCGGCGACGTTTTCATGGCCGTTCAGGGCACGCGAGACCGTTGCCACGCTGACGCGGGCTTCGCGGGCTACATCTTTGATGGTGATGGCTGCCTTGTTCACTTCGCCGCCCTCCACGGCTTAGAGATCTGGGCTTGGCGCGGAATGTAAGCGTTTTCATTCCCGGATGTAAACAGTCCGTTAGGCGAATGTCTCACGGCGGTAACCTCGAGATGTCTTGTAGAGGTCGCCCCGGGACTTGCCGGGACAAGGCAGGACAAGGGTTTCAGCCCTGTTCTGGCGGGGTCTGGGCGTCGATGGACAGCGCATGGATATCGGTCTCCATCATCGTGCCCACGGCCGCATAGACCATGCGGTGGCGCGCAAGCGGCAGCTTGCCCTTGAACGCGGCGCTGACCACGCGCACGTTGAAATGCCCGCGCCCGTCGCGGGCGCCTTCATGGCCGGCATGGCGGTGGCTATCGTCTTCCACCTCCAGCAGCACCGGGTCCAGGGCCGCCTGCAGGGCCTCGCGGATACGCTCGACCCGGTTCACGGCAGCACCTTGCGGAACGGACGCACCTGCACGCGGGTGTATACACCGGCCTCCACATAGGGGTCTTCGGCGCCCCAGGCCTGGGCCTGTTCCAGCGAATCGAACGCGGCGATCACCACGCTGCCGCTGAAGCCGGCCGGACCCGGGTCTTCGCTGTCGATGGCCGGGCACGGGCCGGCCAGCAGCAGGCGACCGTCGTCGCGCAGGGCTTCCAGGCGGGCCAGGTGGGCCGGCCGCGCCGCCAGCCGGGCGGGCAGTACGTCGGTACCGTCATAGCCTTCAATCACATACCACACGGGCAACTCCAGGGGCTCAGCTAAACAAACCCCGCGATTCTAGCCCGCCTCGCTGGACACTGCCGTTGTGAAGCCGTACTCTTGTCCACATTGCACGTGGCTGGACGCAGCAACCCGGTCGGAACCGGGCCCCCTGCCCCACACCAGCACACGTAGACGACCTCCCGTAGTTCTGTCGCTGCACGTTCGCAGCGCGTCCTGCTGCTGTTTGAAATGTGGAACCACGCCGGCACAGGCGTGTCATGGCTTGCGGCCGGGTCCGGCGCAGCAAACTGGTCCGTTGCAATACCGACGTCAATCTTGATGACTTCCGAACTCGCGCTCGACGCGAACCCGCAAACCCGGCCGACCGCCCCGCAGCAGCAGGAAATGCCGCTGGCCGTGGTGCATGGTCAACCGGTCCTGCAGATCCCGCAGGACCTGTACATCCCGCCGGATGCGCTGGAAGTCATCCTGGATGCGTTTGAAGGTCCGCTGGACCTGCTGCTGTACCTGATCCGCCGGCAGAACCTGGACATCCTGGACATCCCCGTCGCCGAAATCACCCGGCAGTACGTGGACTACATCAATGTCATGCAGGAACTGCGTTTCGAACTGGCCGCCGAGTACCTGGTGATGGCCGCGATCCTGGCCGAGGTGAAGTCGCGGATGCTGCTGCCGCGCCCGCCGAGCATCGAAGGCGAGGAAGGCGACCCGCGCGCGGAACTGGTGCGACGGCTGCAGGAGTACGAACGTTTCAAGCAGGCTGCCGAGGATATCGACGCCCTGCCCCGCCAGGACCGTGACACCAGCCTGGCGCATGCCTTCGTGCCCGACCGCGCGGCGATCAAGCTGCCGCCGCCGGTGGACCTGAAGGAAATGCTGCTGGCGCTGCACGACGTGCTCAAGCGCGCCGAGCTGTTCACCGGCCACGCGATCAAGCGCGAGGCCCTCAGCGTCCGCCAGCGCATGGGCGACGTGCTGGGCCGTCTGGAAGACGGCAGGTTCTATCGTTTTGAAACGCTGTTCACCGCCGAAGAAGGCAAGCTGGGGGTGCTGGTCACCTTCCTGGCCCTGCTCGAACTGGCCAAGGAACAGCTGCTGGACATCGTGCAGGAAGCGCCGCTGGCGCCGATCTACGTCAAATCCCTGGCCGCCGGCAACACCAACGAACCGCTGCAGTTCAACAGCGAGTTCGACGACGCCGACGCCGCCAACGAATCCGACTGAGCACCCGACCCACGCATGGATCAACCGCTGATCAACCGCATTGTCGAAGGGGCGCTGCTGGCCTCGAGCCAGCCGCTGACCCTGGCCCAGCTCCAGGGCCTGTTCCCGGAAGAGGAACCGGCGCCGCCGGGCAGCATCGAACGCGCGCTGGAACTGCTGCGCGAAGGCTGCGCCGACCGTGGCGTGGAGCTGGTCGAGGTCGCCTCCGGCTTCCGCTTCCAGGTCACCAACGAGGTCCACGGCTTCATCACCCGGCTGTGGACCGAGCGCAAGACCCGTTACACCCGCGCCACCCTGGAAACCCTGGCGCTGATCGCCTACCGCCAGCCGATCACCCGCGGCGAGATCGAGCAGGTTCGTGGCGTGGCGGTCAGCAGCAACATCATCCAGGCCTTGGAAGAACGCGAATGGATCCGCGTGATCGGCCACCGCGACGTGCCCGGCAAGCCGGCGCTGTTCGGGACCACCAAGGGTTTCCTGGATTACTTCGGGCTCAAGCGCCTGGACGAACTGCCGCCGTTGTCCGAGCTGCGCGACCTGGGCGAACTGGAACCGCAGCTGCCGCTGGACACCGATGGCCAGCCAGCTGGCCGGATTGCTGCAGGTGCAGCGACGCCGGAAGCTGACAACGACGAAACGCCGGCCGGCGCGGACGACATGCCGGCCGACACCGACGAACCTTCTGATTCCGAACCGGAACCGGAACCGCCGCTGGACCCCAACGCGGCCCGTGCCGCCGCCCGCACCGCCCTGATGTCGGCCCGACTGGCGGAACAGGACGACACGCAGGACAATATCGACGCGCCCGCCACCGCGGAAGCCGCCGAAGACGATTCACCCGCCAGCGATGGCGACCCCGATTCCGTGCCGGTAGACCGCACGGCGCACCATCAAGAAACCGAAGACAACGCCGTCGCGACGACGACCGTGGCTGTTGACGAAGCCGATCCCGAACCAGAGGCCGACGAAACGTCGCCGGCCGGAGCCAAGTAAATGAGTGACACCCCCCGCAAGCTGTCGTTGAACAAGCTTTCGCTCAAGCGCGAAACCGCTACCGAACAGCCCAAGCTCGAAGAGCGCCTGCACAAGGTGCTGGCCCAGGCCGGCCTCGGCTCGCGCCGCGCGCTGGAACAGCGCATCGCCGAAGGCCTGGTCAAGGTCAACGGTGAAGTCGCGCAGACCGGCATGTCGGTCAAGAGTGGCGACAAGATCGAGCTGGATGGCCGTGGCTTCGTCGCCACCGCCCTGGCCGAGCCGTCGCGCGTGCTGGTCTACAACAAGCCGGAAGGCGAAGTGACCACCCGCGATGATCCGGAAGGCCGCCCGACCGTGTTCGAATCGCTGCCGCCGCTGAAGGGCGCGCGCTGGATCGCGATCGGCCGCCTGGACATCAACACCACCGGCCTGCTGCTGGCCACCACCGACGGTGAACTGGCCAACGCCATGATGCACCCGTCGTTCGAGGTCGAGCGCGAATACGTGGTCCGCGTGCGTGCGCCGGAAGGCGAGGAAAAGGTCTCCGACGCCATCGTCGACCGCCTCACCCGTGGCGTGGCACTGGAAGACGGCCCGGCCAAATTCGACGAGATCGAACGCATCGGCGGTACCGATTCGCACGACTGGTTCCGCGTCGTGGTGAAGGAAGGCCGCAACCGCGAAGTGCGCCGCCTGTGGGAATCGCAGGGCTGCCAGGTCAGCCGCCTGAAGCGCACCCGCTACGGCAAGGTGAGCCTGCCGCGCGAACTGGCCCGTGGCCATTCGGTGGAACTGGGCACCACCCAGGTGGAAGCCCTGCGTGCGCAGCTGAAGCTGGAAGAAGGCGCGCCGTCGGCGCTGACCCTGCAGCCGGTGATCGGCCAGCGCCGCGCCGCCAAGACCACCGTGCGCGTCTCGCGCGAGGGTGGCCGTGGCAATGCCTACGTCAACGGCCACAACCAGGCCGATGAAGGCCGCGAGCTGCGTCGTTTCGACAACGTGCGCGAAGACCGCGGCCGCGGTCGCGGCGGCAAGGGCGGCGGTTTCAAGGGTGGCCTGACGGTCACCGGCGAAGCGGCGGCCAAGCAGTCGCAGCGTCCGTTCAAGCAGCGTCCCGACAAGGGCAACCGCGCCCTGCCCGAAGGCAACCCGGCCGCGTTCCGCAGCTGGTACGTGCCCGATGGCGTGAGCACCGGCCCGAGCAACCACCGCAATGCCGGTCCGGGCGCTGCCCGTGGCCCGGGCGCGCGTGGTCCGGGTGCCGGCGCCGGCGCCGGCGGCCAGGGTCGTCCGTACGGCAAGCCGAAGGGTCCGGGCGGCGCAGGCGGCCAGGGCCGTGGCGCCTACGGTGAGCGCAGCGGCGGCGGTTTCGGCGGTGAAGGTCGTGGCGGCGAAGGCCGTGGCGGCTTCGGCGGCCAGGGTCGTCCGGCCGGTGCCGGCGCGGGCAACCGCGGCGGCCAGGGCGCGCAGCGCCATCCGTACGGTCACCCGGGCAATGCCCCGAGCTTCCCGTCCGACCATGCCAACCCGGGCGCCAGCCCGTACGGCAATGCGCGTCCGGCCGGCAATCGTCCTGCGGGCAACCGCGGTCCGGGCGGCCCGGGTGGCAACCGTGGCCCGGGTGGCCCCGGCGGCAATCGCGGCCCCGGTGGTCCGGGTGCGCGCGGTCCGGGCGGTCGTCCCGGCGGCGCCCGTCCGGGCGGAAATCGCGGCCCCGGCGGCGGCGGCCACCGTGGCGGTGGTCCGCGCGGCGGCTGAGTGAACTGAAAAAACCCGGTCAATGACCGGGTTTTTTCGTTTGGATCCACCGTGTGACTTATCGGCGTTCGATGGTGAAGCGGGCGCCCGCAATGCCCAGGTCCCAGCCCTTGCCGGTGCCGGCCAGGGCCAGCGACACATCGCCCTTGGTGACCACCTGCGCGCTGCTGGATTTGTCGGCGCCGGCGTGCGCTTCGACCGACGCGTACGAGCCGATCAGGTCGTTGAGCGAGTACGCCCCGCTGAACTTGCCCTTGCCGTTGGTGACCGTCGACTTGCCCACGCTGAGGCCGCCGCCCTTGACGGTGATCTTGACCGGAATGCGCGCGCCGTTGTCGCAGCTGATGGTGCCGGTGCCGGAGGCGGTCTTGTAGAACACAGACCATCCGGCGAGGTTGTACTGCAGTTCGCAATCGATGTTGCCCGCCGCCTGGGCGGCGGGAACCGCGCCCAGGCTGGCCAGACTCATCAGTGCCAGGAAACGCTTCTTCATCAGGGTGGCCTCGTACCAGGGTAACGAGGCCGAATCTAGCTCATTTGGCGGGCGCCTCGTCCATGCGGCGGTTCATCGTTTCAGCGGTCAGCAAGGTAGACGCCAGCCTGCGCACGTCGCCGTCATGCAGCAGCGTGTCGCGCGCCTTCGACACCGTCTTCAGGCTGGACTTGTCCGGCCGTGCGCCCATGGCGTAGCGATAGAAGCCGCTGGCCAGGCACATCATCGCCTCGCGGTTGTCGGCGACGTGCCCGGCAATGCCACGCACATCATCGATATGGTCCACCCAATTGCCGCCGGACGTGTCGATGAACGGCCCGGAGGCATCGATGGGCACCTCCTGGTCGGTGTAGCCCTCGTTGATGCCCAGTTCGGTCTGGCGCAGTTTCGCGGTCTGGTCGAAGTTCTCCATCGACGCGCCGGTGTCGTTGAAGAACTTGTGGCAGGTCCAGCAGGTGCCGCTCGATGCGTCAGGGCCGGTGTTGATATGCCACTTCTCGCGCTCGCCGATCGGACGGTCCGGATACGGGTCCGGGTCCGGCCGCAGTGCATTGGACGCGAACGCCTGGCAGAAGAGGCTGTTGCGGATGACGAAGCCGCGCATCACCAGCGAGGTGGAGTGATTGTTGGCGTACTTGACCGGGAACAGACCGGCGTTCAGCACGCCACCCCGCCAGTGCGCCTGCTCGGTCGACAGCGTGATCTTCTTCAGCGCGCTGCCGCTGACCCCACCGATGGCATAGTGATTGGCCAGCGCCTCGTTGAGATAGGTATAGCCCGGATTGAACGCTTCGCGTACGGTGCCGGAGCCTTCGCCGAAGTTCTCTTCCAGGGTCATCCGGAACTCATCGCGCATGTCCGAGATCATCGCTGCGTCCAGTCCGGGACGCGGCGATACCGGAATACCCGGGGCAAGGCCGGCGTAGTAAGACACGAAGCGGGTCAGCTGCTGCGCCGCGCGCGGGTCGGCCAGCATGCCGTCGACCACCGCCTGTACCTGCTGCTCCGTGTCCAGTTCGCCGTTGCCTGCCTTGTCCAGCAGCGCCGCATCCGGCGTGGTACCCAGCAGCGTGAACGACAACGCGGTAGCCCGCTCGTAGGGGGTCAGGGTGAACAGCGCATCGTCCGCATCCGGGGTTCCCATCTCCGAGCGATACAGGAAATACGGCGAGGCCAGCATCGCCAGCGCCACGCCCCGCGCGCCCCCCTCCGGTTCTCCAAACACGGTTCCGTATCGGGTCTTCTCGGCCGCAGACAGCGGGCGCCGGAACAGCTCGCGCCCGAGGTTTGCCACGAAGTCGGCCGCCGTGCTGCCGTAGCGGGTGGCCAACGCGGCTTCGTCGATCGCGTCGTGCACCTTCAACGAGGTGTCGTAGTACTTGCGCACGTCCTCTGCGGTAAAGGTGCTGGCAATGGCTTCGACCGGATAGATGAAGTCCGGGCCATCGGCCTTGTTGTCTGGCAGGTCTTCCGGATCCACTGTCACGCCGAGCACGTCATGCACCGCGTTCGCATACTCGGTGCGGGCCAGCATGCGCAGCTGGCGCGGGCCGGCCTGCGGACCCGGGTTGCTGTACTCGCGCCAGACCGTATTCACCAGGTAATCGGAGATCTCCGACGCGCAGACACCGTCGCAGTGGGTGCCGTTGGCGGTCATGTTGGTGGTCATGCCGATGATCTTTTCCTTCAGCGCATCGACATTCTCCACCCAGCGCATCGCCTTGACCGGATCGTTCCAGCTGGTCGCGGAGTGGCAGCCCACGCAGCCGTTGGGGTCGTCCAGCAGCACCTGCTTGCCGAGGTCTTCCACCACCGTGTAGGCGGTGGTCCGGGTGATCGGCGCGGTGTCGTAGTCCACCTGGATGCGTTCGCGCATCGGCTCGGGGTACGCCTTTTCGGTGTACGGGTAATGCACCACATAGTCCCCATACTCCAGCGCCACCTTGGCCTGGCCACCCCAGGCCACGTCCACCGGCACCCAGCCCTGGTTGCCCTTGCGCAGCTGCACCTGCCAGGTCTCGGCCAGTGCGCCGGCGGGCTTGGCCGGCGCCTGCAGGGTGAGTTCGACGTTGACCTCCGGCCGTTCGATGTAGGTGGCAGCGACCTCGGCGTCCGGCGCACCCGCGCCCAGGGTCGCATGCATCTCACGCTGTTCCGGCACCCACTCGTCGAACGGCTTCCATTCCACCTTGTAGTCACCGTGTGCCAGGCCGGTCAGCGCCAGCTTCTTGCCCCAGGCCAGGCCGAAATCGCGACGATCCCCGTCCGGCCCGGTGAGGAACCCCACCACCTGCTGACCGGCCACGTCCGCCGAAGGTGCCGCCGGCGCCCTCAGCGTCAGCGTCGTGGCCGGCAGTTCGTCGGTGGCATAGGTGAGCCGGTAGATGTTGCCCGAGATGTCGTCGCTGACCAGCAGCGAGCCGTCCGGCATGGGCAGGAACTCCACTGGACTGCCGATGCAGCCGTTCTCCTGCATGCGGCCGGACGGTGTGGTCGGGCCGGTGCCGCGCCAGCCCTGCACGAGTGGAATCGAGGCTTCCACCGTGTCGCCTTCCAGCGTGAACACCGTGATGTTCATGCCCGGGCGCTCGTCGCTGCCCTTGCTGTGCACGGCGGCCAGCAGGTACTGGCGGCCGCGCTGCGGCGCGTAGCTCTTCCAGAAGCGGATGCCAAGCGGTGCGAAGTTGCTGCCGAAATCGAACGCGGGCGGCGAAAAGTTCAGCGTATTGATGTCCGTAGGCGCCTTGTCGCTGAGGATGGCACCCTGTGGAATCCGCAGCGCATCCAGTTCCTCGCGACGCTCCCACTCCGAGTCGGTGATGCCGACGGTGTCGCGGCCGAATACGTAGGGCGCGCCGTAATGCCGCGGCGCCCGCATCATGTTGAACACGTTCAACTCATCGGGATTGTCGAACCCGTCGCGGTTGTTGTCGCCTGACCAGACCGTGCCGGTGGCCGGCTGCCAGTCCATGCCCACGGCATTGCGTATGCCGCGCGCCAGCACTTCGGACGCGCCGGTGGCCGGGTTGACGCGCAGGATCGTGCCGTAGCGGGTGTCCTTGGTGGTGATGCAGACATTGCACGGAATGCCCACGTCCGTGTAGATCCACTCATCGGTGGGATCGAAGGTGTTGAAGTGCAGCGAGTGCTTCTGGTGGTACCACCGCCACGGCGGTACGTCCGGCATCGGGAACGCGGTGTCGTCAGCCGGGAATTTCCAGACCTCGGTACCGATCAGCGCACCGGTGCGGTACTTGTTGTCGATGTCGTCGATGCGGCGAAGGCTGCCGCTGGTCGCGTAGTACAGCGTGCCCTTGCGATAGGCGACGCCATGCGGCTCCTCCAGTCCGGTACCGATCACGTACGTGGCCGTGGTGCCGGTCTTCTGCGCGTTCAATTCCAGCGCGTACAGCACCTGGGCACGACGGTTGGCGGTGCTGCCGTCGCCCACCGGCACGTCCGCCCAATGCGGAATGGCACTGCTGCCCACATACAGCACGGTGCCCGCATCGTTGAGCGCCATCTGCCGGGGTTGATCCAGACCCGAGGCGAACAATTCGACCTTGATGCCCGGCAGCCCCTTCAGGCGGGCTACATCCGGCAAGCGGCGGAAGCGCGGCTTGAACACGACGTTCTGGCCGGCTGGTTCGGTGATCCGCAGCACACGGCCGGTATCCATCGGCGCGCCTGCACTGCTGCTGTCCAGGATCAGCACGTAATTGCACTGTTTCAGCTCGTCGATGACAACGGTCTGCCCCCAGTTGCCCTGGATCGGGTGGACATCCTGGCCGCACTGCAGCTTGCCGGTGATCTCACCGGCGGGCGCGCCGGTGCCATGTTCGATGTCGGACGGCAGTTCCAGGGTGATGCGGTTTCCCTGCGGATCGGGATCCGGATCGGGGCCCATGCAGGCGCCCAGGTGCGTCCATGTGTCCTCCCAGTAATCGTTCTGTCCATCGGGTTCGTAGACCTCCTGGTTGCACCAGCCCGCGTGCCCATGGCACTCGTAACGCTGCCCCAGGTGCTGCACCGTATCGCCGATGACGTAGCCGCTGTCCGGCGCCCACTGCGGGTCATCGCACGTTGCCCTGGCAGAACCGGAGCCGCCCTCCTCCCGGCGGCATCCACCCAACGCGAGCGCCATCATCAGCGCAACCACCGCGATCCCGGCTTTCATCGGAGGTCCCCAATGTGTGAATTCGACCCCCGTTGAATTCATGCCGCATGCCGCGCCTGCAGCCTGTCACCGCATTCAGCGGATGCCGCTGAAAATGCCGCCGACCGGTGGAAGGCTGTAACCCGACTCCACCCCCATCGACTGTGCCACCGTCGTCCAGATCCGCTCGATGGTGACGTGTTGTCCAATCTCGTCCATTTTGTCGCCCTGGTCACCGACATGGATGAAGCGACCGTTGTTGCTGTTGCCGACGTTCAAACCATGCGACCTGGTGCCTCCGATCATCACCATCGGCAGGTCCATACTGGTCTCGGGACGGCCGTCGGACAGCTCACTGGTCACTACCACCAGGGTGTGGTCGAGCAGCGAATCTTCCGGCACGTCCGGATCCTGGTGCCGGGCCAGGTCGTCCAGCAACGCCTTGAGACGGTTGACGTACCAGACCCGTGACTGCTGCCACAGGATGCGCTTCTCGTCCGGGCCGCTGCCGCGATTCTGGTGCGCGGCCTCGTGCGCATTGTCGACAAACGTCGGCCCGGTACCGTCGCCATACGGATCGAAATAGACGGCCTGGTTTTCCGAGCTGGCGCCGACCTGGAAGGTGGCTACCCGGGTCGCACCGCAGGCCAGTGCCGTCGCCAGCACGCTGGACGTTCCCGCCAGCACATCCGCCCTGCGGCGGTGGTCGGAGAGCCACGATTCTTCGAACTCGGGCAGGGTCGGGTCGCAGCCCGGCGAAGGCTCCACCGGGCCGCTGTCCAGATCCTTCTGCACCTGCTCGATTGCGTCCAGGTGCAACTCCAACTTCTGCCGTTCGCGCGGGGACATTCCTTCCTTCAGTTCGCGCAGGTCGGCCAGGGCCGGGTCGAACACGTGCTTGCCGCCACTCCGGCTGCGCCCGGCCTGGTCGGGGAACAGGCTTGCGAACAGGCGGTGGGGATTGCTCTGCATGTCCCGGATCGCCGTACCGCCGGCAGAGTAGGACACCCGGAACGTCGGGTTGTGCGTGATGTGACCGCAGAACACCGCCTTCTGCGTGGCCGTGTAGTTCTGCAGGTTCTGCCCGATGATGTGGTCGATGCTTGCCTGCTGCCTGCGGCCGTCACGCAGGCATGATGCCCAGCCGTTGTGCGCTTCGTAGTTGCCAGCCAGCGATGTACCGCGGATGTAGAGCGATTGCGAGCGGTAAGGCTCCAGCTCGCTGCTCAGCATCGCCAGAATGGGACCTTCCACATCCAGCCCCAGCGAGCGGTAACTGTTGTTGCCCACCTCGCCGTCCCAGGGATGCCAGATCTGGCGCTCGTCAGGGTCGGTCGGTGGATCCTGGTTGGGTGTTTGGTTGTTCATGTTGAGCGTCCCCAACCCGTCGGCAAGGATCACGAACACAACCTTGGGCTTGCCGCCCTGCAGCGCCCCCTTCAACTCGCGCCCATCCACCGCCCAGCGGGCCAGCGATGCACGATTGAGGTAGTACGCGCCTGCGCCCAGGGCGCCCAGTCCGCCGGCGGCGGCCAGACCCAGCAACAGTCTACGGCGGGAGATCGAGATGCTCATCGGGCGGTCTCCTGCGTCATCCTGCAGGAAATACCCACTGCGGTGTACAGGTTCTCAGACGCCGACCGAATGGCCGCTGCGCAGGTCTTCATGGGAGGTCCCCAACGTGAATTCGACCCCCGTTGAATTCAAATTCCACTGGCCATGCACAGGCCCAGTGGAATTGGCCGCAGGTTGCGCCCCGTCCTATTAAAACCGGGTGAAGTCAGCCCTGCAGGTTGGGACCACCCAGGGTGAACGCATCGGCATCGAGCATCGCCGGGAAGCGTGCGCGATGCGCGGCAAGTGCGGCCGCAGACACCGTGGTGGTGACTACCTGCTCGCTGTTGCGCACTTCCAGCTGCGGCTGGCCCAGGAAATCGATCACCGCGCTGTCGCCGTCGTACTGCAGGTCGTTGCCGTCCACACCAACGCGATTGACCGCGGCGACATAGCACAGGTTTTCAATGGCACGCGCGCGCAGCAGCGTGCGCCACGGATACGCACGCGCCGAGGGCCAGTTGGCCACGAAAATCTGCAGGTCGAAGTCCAGCGCATCGGCGCGTTCGACGTTGTACCGGTTGCGGCAGAAGACCGGGAAGCGCAGGTCGTAGCAGACCAGCGGATTGATCCGCCAGCCCTTCCATTCCACGGTAAGGCGCTCGCTGCCGGCGGCGTAGCGCAGGTGTTCGTCGCCGTAACGGAACAGGTGGCGCTTGTCGTAATACTGCAGTTCGCCGTCCGGGGTCGCCCACAGCAGTCGGTTGAACACGCCCTCGCCCACCCGCAGCTGCACGCTGCCGGTCACCGCTGCACCCAGTCGCGCAGCCTGTTCGCGGATCCAGGCGACGGTTGGGCCGTCCATGCCTTCGGCACGGAAGATGGCGTCGTTGGAGAACCCGCTGGTGAAGGTCTCCGGCAGGATCACCAGGTCGGTCTGGCCGGCCAACGGCGCCAGCAGTGCGCCGTAGTGTTCACGGTTACCGTCGGGATCGTGCCAGCGCGTATTGCCCTGGACCAGGGTGATGCGCAGGTCCCGGCGGAGCTCGGCGGTCATCAGAGCACCTTCAGGCGTTCGATCGCCGCGTCCATGGTGGCGTCGTTCTTGGCAAAGCACAGGCGCACGATGCGCTGGCCCTGCGGCGGCGTTTCATAGAACGGCGACAACGGAATGGCGGCCACGCCCTTTTCGATGGTCAGCCACTTCACGAACTCATGGTCCGGCAGGTCGCTGATCGCCGAATAATCGACCAGCTGGAAATACCCGCCCGGCACCGGCAGCGGCTTCAGGCGCGTGCCCAGCAGCTGCTCGCGGAAGCGGTCGCGCTTGGCCTGGTAGAACGCGCCCAGTTCCAGGTGGTGTTCCGGTTCGTCGCGGATCATCGCGGCGAAACCGTACTGGGCCGGGCCGAAGCTGGTGAAGGTGTTGTACTGGTGCACCTTGCGGAACTCGGCGCTCATCGCCGGCGGCGCCACCGCATAGCCGATCTTCCAGCCGGTGCAGTGGTAGGTCTTGCCGAAGCTGGAGATGACGAACGTGCGCTCGCGCAGTTCCGGGTAGCGCAGCGCCGACTCGTGGCGGCGACCGTCGTAGATGATGTGTTCGTACACTTCATCGGAGATCAGGTAGATGCCGGTGCCGCGCAGCAGGTCGATGATGGCCTGCATGTCGTCGGCGTCGAGCATCGCACCGGACGGGTTGTGCGGGGTGTTGACCATCAGCAGGCGGGTCTTCGGGGTGATCGCCGCGCGCACGCGGTCCCAGTCGACGCGGAAGCTCTGCGGGTCCAGCGGCACGTGCACGGCACGCGCGCCGGCCAGGTCGATGGCCGGCTCGTAGCAGTCGTAGGCCGGGTCCAGCACGATCACTTCCTCGCCCGGGCGCACCACGGCGTGGATGGCGTTGAAGATCGCCTCGGTGGCGCCGCTGGTGACGGTGATCTCGGTGTCCGGATCGACCTGCGCGCCGTACAGGTCCAGCGACTTCTGCGCGATGGCCTGGCGCAGCGGCGCCACCCCGGTCATCGGGGGATACTGGTTCAGCCCGGCCTGCATGGCCTTGACGGTTTCATCGATGAGCCGCTGCGGCGCGGAGAAGTCCGGGAAGCCCTGGCCAAGGTTCACGGCGCCGTGTTCGGCGGCCAGCTGGGACATCACGGTGAAAATGGTGGTGCCCACCTTGGGCAGCTTGGTCTGGATGGTCATTCGGACAGTCTAAACCGTACACTGGCGGGCATGCTCAATTCCACGAATACCCCGCCGTTGCTGGTCGCCTCTGGCCTCACCTTCAGCCGCAACGATGAACCGGTGTTCGGGCCGCTCGACCTGCAGGTCGATGCGGGCGAGGCGCTGCTGGTGCAGGGCGACAACGGTGCTGGCAAGACCACCCTGCTGCGGGTGCTGGCCGGGTTGCTGCGGCCTGGCAGCGGGCAGATCCAGATCGACGGGCGCCCCGCCGGTCGTGCCGAGCGGGCCCGGTTCGTGGCCTACCTGAGCCACCTGCCCGGCCTGAAGCCGGACCTGGACACGCTGGAGAACCTGAACTTCCTGTGCGGACTGCACGGCCGCCGCGCGCGCCAGATGCCGGGCAACGCGCTGGCCATCGTGGGCCTGGCGGGTTACGAGAGCACGCTGGTACGGCAGCTCTCGGCGGGCCAGAAGCGACGACTGGCGCTGGCCCGGATCTGGCTGTCCCCGGCCCCGCTGTGGCTGCTGGATGAGCCTTACGCCAACCTCGACCTGGACGGGATCAACCTGGTAAACCGGATGATTTCCGCGCACCTGCGCGGCGGTGGGGCGGCGTTGGTGACCACCCATGGGGCGTATGCGGCGCCGCCGGTGCGCACGCGATTGATCCAGTTGGAAGCGGCCGGGCAGAGCCCGGTACGGGGGGATGCATGATCGCGCCTGGCACCCAGCCCGGGCTCTGGCAGACGGCGAAAGCACTGGCGGGACGCGATCTGCGCCTGCTCTGGCGGCGTCGCGGCGATGCCCTGCAGCCGCTGCTGTTCGCGCTGCTGGTGGTGGTGCTGTTCGCGCTGGCGCTGGGCCGCGACCCGCCGCTGATGGCGAAAGTTGCCGCCGCCGTGCTGTGGCTGGCCGTGCTGCTCGCCGGGCAGCTGGCGCTGGACAGCCTGTTCCGCAGCGATGCCGAAGACGGCTCGCTCGAACAGTGGCTGCTGGCGCCGGTGCCACTGGCCTGGCTGGTGCTGGTACGGGTGCTGGTGCACTGGGCCACCACCGCCCTGCCGATGATCGTGGTGAGTCCACTTCTTGCCGAAATGCTGCATCTGCCACATGACCAGTTGCCGATACTGCTGGCATCGTTGCTGCTCGGCACGCCGCTGCTCAGCCTGATCGGTGGCGTGGTCGCGGGGCTGACGGTGAGCATTCGGCGCTCTGGTATTCTCGTTGCGCTGCTTGCATTGCCGCTGTTCGTACCGGTGCTGGTGTTCGGTGCAGGCAGCGTGGCCGCCGCCGCACGCGGACAGGATCCGGTCGGCGCGCTGCTGCTGCTCGGTGCCGGGCTGGTGGTCGCGCTGGTGCTGGCCCCGTTGGCCACCGCCGCTGCGATACGGATTTCGTTGAGTTGAGTTGTGTTTGCCGGTTCATAGCCCTCCGCTGGATAGCCATCGCCGCATGAATGCCCTCGTTCGCTGGTTCCATCAAGTCGGTTCGCCGCCCACTTTCGACCGTTTCGCCTCGCGCTGGTCGAAGGTGTTCTACCTCGCTGCGATCCCCGTGCTGCTGATCGGCATCTGGCAGGGCCTCTGGGTGGTGCCGGCCGAACAGAACCAGAACGACGCCTTCCGCATCATCTACATCCATGTGCCCAGCGCCTGGATGAGCCTGTTCGTGTTCGCGCTGATGGCGCTGTATTCGGCCATCGCACTGGTCTGGCGGATCAAGATCTGCGAGATCCTGGCCATGGCATGCGCGCCGATGGGCGCCGGCTTCACCCTGATCACCCTGCTGACCGGCAGCATCTGGGGCAAGGGCACCTGGGGCACCTGGTGGGACTGGGATCCGCGCATGACCAGCGAGCTGATCCTGCTGTTCCTGTACCTGGGCGTGATCGGCCTGTACCACGCCATTGAAGACCGCCGCAGCGCCGCGCGCGCGGCCGGGCTGCTGGCCATCGTGGGTGTGGGCCTGCTGCCGATCATCCGTTACTCGGTGGACTGGTGGGGCGGCCTGCACCAGCGCCAGTCGATCAATGTGTTCGGAGACAACGCGGTGCGCTCCGAACTGATCGCACCGCTGTGGTGGATGGTGGTGGCCACCAAGCTGTGGTTCGTCGGCTCGCTGCTGGCCAAGGCCCGCGCCGACAATCTCGCCCGCGAGGCCGGCAAGGCCTGGGTGGCCGAACGCCTCGGCCACGCCGAGGGCACCACACTGCAGGAGCCGACCCGATGACCCATGTGCCCTTCCTGATCGCGGCGTACGCCGTATTCGTGCTGGTGCTGGCCGCCGACCTGCTGGGCTCGCGGCTGCGCCTGCGCGCCGCCCGCAGACAGGCCCTGCAACGCCAGCAGCGGCAGCAGGCGCGCGACAGTCGCACTGCGGCCGCCCCGCTGACCACGGAGCTGAGCCGATGACCCCGGTGCAACGGCGCCGGATGGTGTGGGTGCTGCTGGTGCTGCTCGCCTCCGGGCTGGCCACCACGCTGGTGGCGTTCGCGCTCCAGCGCAACATCGCCTACCTGTACACGCCCTCGGAAGTGCTGCGCGGCGAACACGGCACGCAGTCGAACTTCCGTCTCGGCGGAATGGTGGTCAAAGGCTCGTTCCAGCGCGCCGAAGGCTCGCTGGACGCGCACTTCGTGGTCACCGACGGCGACGCCACCCTACCGGTGAGTACCTCGCGGATCCTGCCGGACATGTTCCGCGAGGACTCCGCCGTGGTCGCCATGGGCCGCCTGCAGGACGGCGTGTTCGTCGCCGATGAAGTGCTGGCAAAGCACGACGAGAACTACATTCCCAAGGAAGTGGCCGACAAGATGGGCAAGGCGCACACCAAGCATGACGTGCCGATGCCTGCCGTGGAGACCCGCTGAGTGCTGCCGGAACTGGGGCAGGTCCTGCTGCTGTGCGCATTGCTGGCCGCCCTGCTGCAGGCGGTACTGCCGCTGTGGGGCGCGCAGCGCGGGCAGGCGGCGTGGATGGCGGTGGCCCGTCCGGCCGCGTTCGCCCAGCTGCTGCTGATCGCCGGCGCGTTCGTCCTGCTCACCGTGGCGTTCGTGCAGCAGGACTTCTCGGTGGCCTACGTGGCCGAAAATTCCAACAGCCTGCTGCCGCTGGCCTATCGCTATTCGGCGGTATGGGGCGCGCACGAGGGCTCATTGCTGCTGTGGGTGCTGGTGCTGGCGCTGTGGGGCGGCGCGGTGGCGCTGTGGTCCAAGCGCCTGCCCGACACCGTGCGTGCGCGCGTGCTCGGGGTGATGGGCATCATCAGCCTGGGCTTCATCGCGTTCCTGTTCTTCACCTCCAACCCGTTCGCGCGCCTGCTGCCGGCACCGCTGGAAGGCCGTGACCTCAACCCGCTGCTGCAGGATCCCGGGCTGATCATCCACCCGCCGATGCTGTACGTCGGTTACGTGGGCTTTGCGGTCCCGTTCGCGTTCGCCATCGCCGCGCTGCTCGACGGCCGCGTGGATGCGCGCTGGCTGCGCTGGACCCGGCCGTGGACCAACGTGGCGTGGGGCTTTTTGACCCTCGGCATCGCACTGGGCAGCTGGTGGGCGTATTACGAACTGGGCTGGGGCGGCTGGTGGTTCTGGGACCCGGTCGAGAACGCAAGCTTCATGCCGTGGCTGGCCGGCGCGGCGCTGATCCATTCGCAGGCGGTAACCGAAAAGCGCGGCAGCTTCGCCAGCTGGACCCTGCTGCTGGCCATCGCCGCGTTCGCGCTTTCGCTGCTCGGCGCGTTCCTGGTCCGCTCGGGCGTGCTGACCAGCGTGCATTCGTTCGCGGCCGATCCCTCGCGCGGCGCCTTCATCCTGGTATTCCTGGCCCTGGTGGTCGGCGCGGCGCTGCTGCTTTACGCGCTGCGCGCCGGTGCACTGGGCAGCGACGATCCGCGCAAGGGCTTCATGCCCACCTCGCGCGAAACCCTGCTGCTGGCCAACAACCTGCTGTTGGCCGGTGCCTGCGCGATGGTGCTGCTGGGTACCCTGTACCCGCTGCTGGCCGACGCGCTGGGACTGGGCAAGGTCTCGGTGGGGCCGCCCTACTTCGGCACGCTGTTCATCGTGTTGATGGCACCGCTGGTGGCACTGCTTCCGTTCGGACCGCTGGTCAACTGGCAGCGCGACCAGGCCTCGAAGCGGCTGGCGCTGCTCGCGCCGTGGGCGGGACTGGCACTGGTGCTGGGCGTGCTGGCCTGGTTCATGGCGCCGCAGGGCAAGCTCAAGGCCGCCGCCGGTGTTGCCGCCGCCGCCTGGGTCGCGCTGGGCACCGCGCGGTTTGTGTGGACACGCCTGCGCGGCAATGGCCGTTTCAACGCGGAGATGGTCGGCATGCTGCTCGCCCACAGCGGCGTAGCGGTGTTCCTGGTTGGCGCGCTGCTGGTGGAGGCGTTGAACGTGCAGCGCGAAGTGGCGCTCGCGCCCGGCCAGACCCTCGAGGTGAGCGGCTACACCCTGCGCTTTGAAGGCGTGGACCACCAGCAGGGCCCCAACTACGTGGCCGACCGTGGCCATGTCCGCGTGCTGCACGGAGGACGTGAACTGGCCCTGCTGCATCCCGAAAAACGCGCGTACGCCAGCGGCGGCCAGGTGATGACCGAAGCCGGCATCCATGCACGCGTGCGTGGCGACGTATACGTGGCGCTCGGCGAGTCGCTGGGCAACAATGCGTGGGCCGTACGCGTGCATGTCAAACCGTTCGTGCGCTGGGTCTGGTTCGGTGCCCTGCTGATGGCACTGGGTGGCTTCGTCACCGCCGCCGACCGCCGTTTCCGTCGTTTCCAGGAGTAGTTCCGTGTCCGATCCCCGCCCCGCCTCCCGCCCGCTGCCGCCCGTGGCCATCGTCATCGGCGTGCTGTTCTTCTTCGGGCTGCTCGGGCTGATGGTGTACGGGGTGATGAAGTCCGGCGCACCGGACCGCGACATCCTGCCCTCGGCGCTGATCGGCAAGCCCGCGCCTGCATTCGAATTGCCGGTGCTGCACGACCCGGAGATCAAGGTCAGCAGCAATGAGCTGCGCGGTGCGCCGTACGTACTGAACGTGTGGGGCAGCTGGTGCGCGGCCTGCCGCGAGGAACACCCGATCCTGACCCGCTTCGCCGAAACCAAGCGCGTGCGCGTGATCGGCTACAACTGGAAGGACGAACCGGCCGACGCGCTGCGGTGGCTGGAACAGTTGGGCAACCCGTTCGTACTGGTGCTCAGCGACATCGAAGGCCGCACCGCGATCGACTGGGGCGTGACCGCTGCGCCGGAAACCTTCCTGGTCGATGCCAGCGGCGTGGTGCGCTGGAAGTACAGCGGTGCGCTGAGCCAGCGCGTGATCGATACGCAGTTGTTGCCGGAACTGGAGAAACTGGAAGGTGCCCATGCTCAGCCGCGTACTACGACGCCGCCTGCGGAGTAATTCCGACACCGCGTGCCGCACGACTTATCGTCGTGCGCTAGCGGGGTTGGCTGTTGCGTCGGTGTTGGTGCTCGTTCTGGCGTTGATGATGCCGCTGGCAGCGTCGGCCCAGGCGGTGTCCGACCCGACCCCGCTGCAGTATCGCGACGCCGCAGAAGAGGCGCGCTTCCATGCGCTGGCCGCCGAGCTGCGCTGCGTGCAGTGCCAGAACCAGTCGCTGGCCGACTCCAACGCGCAGATCGCGCACGACCTGCGCCGCGAAGTGCTGACCTTGATGCAGCAAGGCAAGAGTGACGCAGAGATCAAGCAGTTCCTGGTGGATCGCTACGGCGAGTTCGTGCTGTATCGCCCGCTGATGGACACCCGCAACAGCGTGCTGTGGTTCGGCCCGCTGGTGCTGGTCCTGGCCGGTGCCGGCGTACTGTTCTGGGTGGTGCGGCGACGCAGCCGCCAGGTGCAACCGATGGGCGACAGCGAGGAACGCTGGTGAGCGCGTGGATGCAGGTGATTGCCGGGCTGTGTGCCGCGGTGGTGGCCATGGTGGTGCTGTGGCCGTTGCGCCGCAGCGGCCGGCGCGGACCGTTTCTTGCTGCCGTGATCGCCCTGGGCGTGGCCGGCGTGGCGCTGTACATGCTGGTGGGCACGCCGAAGGCGATGGACGTGGTGGCCGAACCCGGGCCCGCGTCGCTGGAACAGGGCGTGCGCGACCTGGAAGCGGCGTTGGCGCGCGAGCCGCAGCGTGCCGACGGCTGGGCCCTGCTGGGTCGCTCGGAACTGGCGCTGGGCAACATGGACAAGGCCAACCAGGCGTTCGCCCGTGCGGTGGGGTTGGCCCCGGATGAAGTGCCGGTGTTGGTCGAAGCAGCGCAGGCGCGCGCCGAGGCCGACCCGTCCAAGCGGTTCGACGACGTCGCCCTGCAGTGGCTGCGCCATGCCCAGCAGGTAGACCCCAACAGCGAGCGCGCCGGCTGGTTGATCGGCATCGCGCAGCGCCAGCGCGGCCAAAATGCGGAAGCAGCAGCCACGTGGGAGGCGCTGTTGCCAAGGCTGGAACCGGCAGCGGCCAGCGCGCTGCGTGAGCAGATCGCCATTGCACGTAGCAAGGCAGGCGAATCGCACGCCCCGATGCCATCCGAACAGGGCGCGAAGGCACTGAACATCTCAGTGACGCTGGGCAAGGGTGTCGACAAGGCAGCGCTGCCAGCCGACGCCACGGTGTTCGTCATCGCACGCATGCCCGGAGGCCCGCCGATGCCGGTGGCGGTGCAGAAGCACCGGCTGGCCGACGTGCCGCTGCAGATCACCCTGGACGACGGCGACAGCCCGATGCCGACTGCGAAGCTGTCGTCGTTGGACGAGGTGGAGGTGTTTGCCAGGATCTCGGCCAGCGGCCAGGCGAACCGGCAGGCGGGCGATATTGATTCGCCGGTGGTGCGGGTGAAACTGCCGCACAAGGACACGGTGGAGATAACCCTGCGGTAGAGCCACGCCCTGCGTGGCTGGGATGCCGCATCGATCCATATCCCGACAGCCACGCAGGGCATGGCTCTACCCGGAAATGCGCACGTGTCAGGAAGGCACACACACCGTCCCGCTTCCGGCACGGCACCCCCACCCGGCCCGGGTAGAATGCCCGCATGACCGAATTCATCCCGCCCGGCACCCGTTACCACGCCCTGCCCTCGCCGTTCGCGTTCAAGCGCGGCGGCGAACTCCACGGCGGCCACGTCGCCTTCGAAACGTGGGGCACGCTCAACGCCGATGCCGGCAACGCCCTCCTGATCGTCACCGGTCTCTCGCCGGACGCGCATGCGGCGACAAATGATGCCAACCCGGCGCCGGGCTGGTGGGAAGGCATGGTTGGTCCGGGCAAGGCGATCGATACCGACCGCTGGTTCGTGGTGTGCGTGAACTCGCTGGGCAGTTGCAAAGGATCGACTGGGCCGGCCACGGCCAATCCGGCCACCGGCGAGCTGTACCGCCTGCAGTTTCCGGAGCTCTCCATTGAGGATGGGGCTCGCGCTGCCGTGGAGGTAGTACGCGCACTAGGCATCACCCGACTGGCCTGCGTGATCGGCAACTCGATGGGCGGCATGACCGCGCTGGCGGTGCTGCTGTTGCACCCGGGCATCGCCCGCAGCCACATCAATATTTCGGGAAGCGCGCAGGCGCTGCCCTTCTCCATCGCGATCCGCTCGCTGCAGCGCGAGGCGATCCGACTGGACCCGCAGTGGAACGGCGGCCGCTACAGCGACGAACACTACCCGGAATCGGGGATGCGCATGGCGCGCAAGCTGGGCGTCATCACCTACCGTTCGGCCCTGGAATGGGACGGCCGCTTCGGCCGCGTGCGGCTGGATTCGGACCAGACCGACGACGACCCGTTCGGGCTGGAGTTCCAGGTGGAAAGTTATCTGGAAGGCCACGCCCGTCGCTTCGTACGCTTCTTCGACCCCAACTGCTATCTGTACCTCAGCCGTTCGATGGACTGGTTCGACCTGGCCGAATACGCGGACGGGAACGTGATGGACGGTCTTGCCACCATCAAGGTGGAGAAAGCACTCGCCATCGGCGCCAACACCGACATCCTTTTCCCGGTGCAGCAACAGCAGCAGATCGCCGACGGCCTGCGTGCCGGCGGCGCCGATGCGCAGTTCATCGGGCTGGACTCGCCGCAGGGCCACGACGCCTTCCTGGTCGATTTCGAACGTTTCGGCCCGGCCGTGCGCACGTTCCTGGACGCGCTCTGAGCCATGCGCCAGCAGGGGAAGCTGTGCGAATGGAATGATGCGCGCGGCTTCGGCTTCGTACAGCCGAACGGCGGTGGCGAACGCTGTTTCGTGCACATCCATGCGTTCACAGCGCGCGACCGGCGGCCTGCGCTGGGCGACGTGATCACCTATGACGTGCAGCGCGATGCCAAGGGGCGCAACAATGCGGTGGGGGTGCGCTTTGCATTGCAACGCGGTGGAGCGCGCGCGGGCACTTCCGCAGCTGCCCGCAGCACTGCCGGCCCGGATCGCCTGCCGCGCACGGCCATCGCGCTGTTGTTCCTCGCTGGCGTGGGTATCGCCACACTTCTCGGCTATTGCCCGGTGTGGCTGGCCGCACTTTACGGCGGACTCAGTGTAGTGACCTACTGGGTGTACTCGCTCGACAAGGTATCGGCACAACGCGGCCTGGACCGTACGCCTGAGAAGATGCTGCAGATGCTGGCGCTCTTCGGCGGCTGGCCCGGTGCGTTGATCGCGCAGGCAAGGCTTCGGCACAAGAATCGAAAGGTGTCGTTCCAGGTGTTGTTCTGGATCGTTGTAGCGGTGAACCTGGTCGCACTAGGGTGGGTGTGCAATCTTCGGTAGGGCCGGTTCCCAAACGGCCGCCGATACCGAATCCGCGTTCTGTTGTGGCGTGAACGTCGGCGAGGAAAGCGCTTTCCTCGATGCAGGTCATGCGTTACAGAACGTTGCACCGCTATCGGCGGCCGTTTGGGAACCGGCCCTACCGACGGATTGCCTGTTTCATCGATTTCTTGGCTGCTTCATTGCTTCCCGGTGTCGATGCTGATCTCGCCTGAGGTCTCCATTACTGCCAACGCGATCTGGTGATGACCATCGCACCCCGCGCGGCGCATTGCCACGTCCAGGTCTTCCGGCGCGACATTGCAGCTGCGCAACTGGTCCCAGAACACTTTGCCGTTGCGCACGAGGATGATCGGGGTCCCTTCCACCCATGCGTGCAGCTTCCGGTTGCGCGCGGTTGCAAACCCCACCAGCCAGTTCAGCGCCAAGAGCGTCGCCGCCAGGATCAGGCCACCCAGCAGCGACGTATCCTCGCCGATCAGCGAATTCTGCACCGCCGTGCCCAGCAGCACGATGACCAGCATGTCGAAAGGCGCCGACTGCCCGATCGATCGCTTTCCGCTCAGGCGCGTCAGCAACAGCACCACGATATAGACCGCAGCAGCGCGCAGCACGAACTCGAACCACGGCATGCCCAGCTCGAACAGGTCGGACATCGATCACCTCCTTGAACACGTTCATGCGATGGATACAAGACGGCAGGTCGATGCACCGTGATACGACGCCGTCCATTGACCCCATCCGCACATGGCGTCGACGCCAGCAGGCCACCGTGACTGCCACCCTGCCGAGTCCCGCGAACGGAGCAACGCCATGACCCAATCCGCCACGTCCGCCCTTGGTCGCCACCGCTGGGCCATCGCCGAGGGCTATATTCCGGCCTGGAGCAACGGTCCTGAACCCGAACTGCAGAGTCATGAGACCTGCTGCATTCTCAATACATCCACCACCGACGCGCAGGTCAGCCTGACGCTGTACTTCGAGGACCGTCCGCCGCAAGGCCCTTACCGCTTCACCGTGCCCGCCGAGCGTACCTGCCACAAGCGCTTCAACGACCTGCAGGATCCCGCGCCGGTGCCGCGCGGCATTGGATTCTCCTGCGTCATCGACTCCGATGTGCCGGTCGTGGTCCAGCACACGCGGTTGGATTCGCGCCAGGCCGAGAACAGCATCATGACGACGATTGCCTACCCGCTGTAGCCGCGCCCTGCACATGGCGAGCACACGGCGGGGCCGCGCCCTTTACCCGCGCTTGGGCACAGTGGAACCTCCCTGATGCAACGGAGTTCCCGCCGATGGCCGTGCCCAACTATCCCAAGCCGCCGTTCAAGACCCAACAGCAGACCTTCCCCGGCAAGACCGACAAGATGGATCCACGTCCGGATCACGGCGAGGAAAGCTACGAGGGCAATGGCCTGCTGAAGGGCAAGAAGGCATTGATCACCGGCGGCGACAGCGGCATCGGCGCAGCCGTAGCCATTGCCTACGCGCGCGAAGGCGCGGACGTCGCCATCGCGTTCCTGAAAGGCGAAGAGAAAGACGCTGCCTCGATCGGTGCATTGATTGAGAAGGCGGGCCAGAAGGCGGTGCTCGTTCCCTGCGACATCAGCGACGACGCACAGGCAAAAGCGCTGATCGAAAAGGTGGTCGCCGAACTGGGCGGCCTGGACATCCTGGTCAACAACGCCGCCTACCAGCGCTACTACGAGTCGTTCGATGACATCACCCTGGACGACTGGCGCAAGACCTTCGAAACCAATGTCCACGCGGTCTTCAACCTCACCCGGCTGAGCGTGCCGCATCTCAAGGACGGCGGCTCGGTCATCAATACCGCCTCGGTGAACTCGAAGAAGCCCACCCCGAACATCCTGCCCTACTCCGCCACCAAGGGCGCACTGGCGAACCTGACCATCGGTCTGGCCGGCCTGCTTGCCGAAAAGGGCATCCGGGTGAATGCCGTGTTGCCGGGTCCGATCTGGACACCTTTCATTCCCGCTGGCATGGCCGCAGAGGAGGTGGCGAAGTTCGGCAGCCAGACTCCGTTCGGCCGCCCCGGCCAGCCTGCCGAACTGGCGTCGGCCTACGTGATGCTCGCCGCTGACGGAGCCAGCTACACCTCCGGTGCACTGCTTACCGTGTCCGGCGGCGCGGTCACGCTCTGAAACCCACTGAATCTACCTCCCCCTACTGGAGCCCCCATGACCTCGCGTAACCAGTACGACATGCAGAACCCGCTCACCCAGTTCCCGCAGCCCACCTATCCCGAACAGGTACAGACCCCACCGGGCACCGTGCACGCGCTCCGCCCCAAGGCCGACCATGGCGAAGAAAGCTACGTCGGCTTCGGTCGCATGGCGGGGCGCAAGGCCCTGGTCACCGGCGCCGATTCCGGCATCGGGCGCGCGGTCGCCATCGCGTTCGCACGCGAAGGCGCCGACGTAGTGCTCAACTATCTGCCGGAAGAAGAGAAGGACGCCGCCGAAGTGGTGGCCTTGATTGAAGCCGAAGGCCGCAAGGCGGTCGCAGTGCCCGGCGACCTGCAGGACGAGGCGTTCTGCAATCAACTGGTGGATCAGGCGGTCAAGGCTCTGGGTGGACTCGACGTGCTCGCCAACATCGCCGGCAAGCAGCTGGCGGTGGAGAAGATCGAAGACCTCACCACCGAACAGTTCGATGCCACGTTCCGCACCAATGTGCACGCGCTGTTCTGGGTCTGCAAGGCGGCCCTGCCGCACCTGCCGGCTGGCGCCACGATCATCAACACCGCGTCCATCCAGGCCTACCAGCCGTCCCCGAACCTGCTCGATTACGCGCCCACCAAGGCCGCCATCGTCAACTTCACCAAGGCGCTGGCGCACCAGGTCGCCGAGCGGGGCATCCGGGTGAATGCGGTAGCACCTGGCCCGGTCTGGACGCCGTTGCAACCGGCCGGCGGCCAGCCGCCCGAGGCCATTCCGGAGTTCGGCTCGCAGACGCCGCTCAAGCGGGCCGGCCAGCCGGTGGAAATGGCACCGGCGTATGTACTGCTGGCGACCCAGGAGTCGAGCTACATCACCGGTGAAGTCATCGGTGCAACCGGCGGCATGCTGCTGCCGTGAAGTCCGCACGTAATGAAAGAAAGGATTTCGAGCGCGATGCCCAAGGCTACGCGCCCATCCATGCCTATGCGGCCATCGGCGACGGTCGCTCCAGCGCGTTGATCGCGCCGGACGGCAGCATCGACTGGTGGTGCGCCCCCTGCATGGACGCGCCGCCCTTGTTCGACCGCTTGCTGGATGCCCCGCATGGCGGTCGTTTCGTGCTGCAGGCACACCACGTGACGTCGATCAGGCGCCGCTATCTGCAGGACAGCAATGTGCTGGAGACCGAAGTGACAACGACGGGTGGTCGCGCCCGCATCACCGAGTCGTTGAACAGCGGTCCTGCCGGTCGCCTGCCGTGGTCCGAGCTTGCGCGACGGGTGGAAGGACTGGAGGGTGAGGTCGAACTCGACCTGCTCTACCAGCCCGGCACCCGCGCCGGCACGTGTTCGCCGTGGATGAGCGACACCCCCAATGGCTGCGTACACCATGTGGGACCGGTGATGACGATGCTGCGCTACCCGGAGCGCACCCGCATCGCTGTCTGCGACGACCGTGAGGTACGCGGCACGCTGCGCGTGCAGGCCGGCGATCGTGAGCTGGTCGCGTTGCTCGCCTCCCAGGACGAGGTGCTGCCGGTGCCTCCCCTGGTCGACATCGACACCCGCATCGACCGCTCACACCGCGAGTGGCAGCAGTGGGTGGACGACCTGGATTGCGGCGCCACCCGTCGCAGCGAGGTGATCTGCTCGGCGCTGGCGCTCAAGTTCCTCTGGTTTGCCCCTACCGGCGCCATTGCCGCCGCGGTCAGCGCGTCGCTGCCGGAGCGGATCGGTGGCGACAAGAACTGGGACTACCGTTACGCCTGGGTGCGGGACGCCGCGTATGTCATCAAGACCTTCCTGCGCGTAGGCGCCCTGCCCGACGCCAAGGCCGGTTTCAGCTGGTTGATGACCACCATCGGCAAGCATCGGCCCGGCCTTGCGCCCTGCTACACCCTGCGCGGCGAACGCGTCGAGGAAGAACGCCGTATCGACGTGCCCGGCTACCGCAACAGCCAGCCGGTGCGGGTGGGCAACACCGCGACCGACCAGCTGCAGACCTGCGCGTACGGCGACATCCTGGAAATGGCCAGCCGCATGATCGAGGCCGGCCATATCCTCGATCCCAATACCGCGCGCCTGCTGTTCGAGCTGGCCGATGAATGCGCGGACAGCTGGATGCGCAAGGACAACGGCTTCTGGGAGCTCGAGGACCTGCAGCACTACACCATGTCGAAGGTGGAATGCTGGATGGCACTGCGCCGCGCCTGCGAGCTCGCCGAGCAGGGTCACATCACCACCGCGCGGCTGCCGCGCTGGCAGCGTGAGCGCGATCGGATCCTGGACTGGATCGATGCGCATTGCTGGGACGACGCGCGCCAGACGTATGTCATGCACCCCGGCAGTGAACGGCTCGACGCCAGCTTGATGCTGGCCTCGCGCTTCGGCCTGGCCGAGGCGCGGCCTGAGCGCTTCGTTGCGACACGCGACGCGATCCGGCGGGAACTGAGCGACGCCACGGGCGATCTGCTGTGGCGCTACAGCGGCATGCAGGACTGCGAAGGCACCTTCATCAGCTGTGCGTTCTGGATGGTGGAGGCCTACGGCCTGCTGGGTGAGCGCGAGGAAGCTGCGAGCCTGTTCGATCGGCTGCTGGCAAGGGTCCGCAACGACGTCGGGCTGATGCCCGAAATGTGGGACCCCCACACCGATTCCGGACTGGGCAACACGCCGCAGGGATTGAGCCACCTGGCACTGGTGCATGCAGCGCTTTCATTGGATGGCGACTGATTCCCTGCGCCTGTCTACATTATCCACCAACGGCAGGCAATGGAAACTCCCGACAAAATGCCGAATCCGGTCGTGAATCATTTTTACATGGTATTTACAACAGTAGAACTACGGTAGCCCGAATCCAGGGAGGATTCGCGTGAGCCATCCATCGTGCCCCAAAGCTGCCCTGAATGACGAATCCCGGCAGTTTGCGCTCCTGGTCAATTCGGTCACGGATTACGCCATCTACATGCTGGACACGCGTGGCGTGATCCGCACCTGGAATCCCGGCGGCCAGCGCATCAAGGGGTATCGGGCCGACGAGGTGATCGGCACCAACTTCTCCCGGTTCTACCTGCCCGAAGAGGCTGCGGCAGGCCTGCCGCAGCGCAACCTGCATACCGCGGCAGTCGAGGGCCGATGCATCGAGGAAGGCTGGCGGCTTCGCCAGGACGGTTCCCGCTTCCTGGCCAGCGTGGTGATCGACCCGATCTGGGACGACGGCGAGCTGATCGGGTTTGCCAAGGTGACCCGGGACATTACCGAGCGACACAAGTCGCAGGAGCGCTTCCAGAAAATGCAGGCCAGCCTGCTGCAGGCGCAGAAGATGGAGGCGATCGGCAAACTGACGCTCGGACTGGCGCATGATTTCAACAATCTGCTGACGGTCATCGTCAACTGCCTGGACCTGATCAGCATGCGGGTGAAAGATGGCGCAGTGGGCAAGCTGATTGAAACCGCCCTGCGCGCCGCCGAGCGCGGCGCCCTGCTGTCACGCCAGCTGCTGACCTTCGGGCGCGGCCAGACGCTGTCGCCGGAGCCGGTGAACCTTGCCGAGGCAGTGCGCGAGTGCCAGGAACTGCTGCAGCGCTCGGCCGGCGACCGGGTCAAGGTGGTGTTCGCGCTGCCCGACACCCTGCCGCAGGTGTCCGTCGACAAGGCGCAGTTTGAAGCCGCGGTGCTCAACCTGGTCTGCAACAGCCGCGACGCGATGCCCAACGGGGGCACGATCACCATCACCGCAAGCGCGAAGAAGACGCATGATCCGTCGTTCGATGCGGAGTCAGCGGCCCCACATGTCTGCCTGAGCGTGGAAGACGATGGCGAAGGCATTCCGCTGGCCGACCAGGCCCGGGTATTCGAGCCGTTTTTCACCACCAAGGCGGTAGGTCGCGGCAGCGGGCTGGGCCTGAGCCAGGTGTTCGGATTCACCACGCAGTCCGGTGGCTTTCCGCAATTGAGCAGCGTGCCCGGGCAAGGCACCCGGGTTGCCCTTTGCTTCCCGGTGGGCGGGGGATGAGATGGCGATCAACCTGCTGCTTGTGGATGACGAAGAAGACCTGCGCACGATCATGACCGACGCGCTGTCGCTGCACGGCTTTGCAGTCACTGCTGCAAGCGATGGACGCGAGGCGCTCGCCGAGCTGCGCGGGCCGACCCGGTACGCCGTGGTGCTGACCGATGTCAGCATGCCCGGTGATGTTTCGGGCCTTCAGGTGGCGGCTGAAGCGATCACCCTGCAGCCCCATGCGCGCGTGGTGGTAGTTTCTGGCCTGCAGCGTTCGCAGCTGCCGCCCATGCCACCGTCGGTCGAGTACGTTTCGAAACCCTACCGACTGAAGAATCTCGTCGAGTTCATCTACAAGCAGCTTGCCTGAGCGGAGAGCGGCCGGGCAGAGCCCGGCGCTACCGCATCAGGAGGCCTGCAGGCGCTCGCGTTCGAGACGTGTTTGATGGGCGTGGCCTATGGTGCGTCGCAATTGGCACATCACGCGTCGTGCAACGCACCTTCATGCAACCGATAACTCCGGTGCACGATCCCCTCCGGCAATGCATCATGCGTAATCATCACCAGGCTGCGGCCACCCAGGGCAGCGACCATGTCCTGCAACAACGCATGCGCCGTATCCACGTCCAACCCTTCGGTGGGTTCGTCCAGCAACAGGATCGGTGAGCCACGCAGCAACGCGCGCGCCAGCGCCAGCCGCCGCGCCTGACCGGCCGACATGGTGGCGCCGTTCTCGCCCACCCACGCCTGCAGGCCACCCAGCCGTTCGGCCCACGCCTGCAGACGGACAGCGGCCAGCACCCGCCAGAGCTGCGCATCGCTGGCCTGCGCATCGCCGAGGCGCAGGTTGTCGGAAATGCTGCCGGCAAACACCGGTGCGTTCTGCGGCAGCCACGCAATCTGCGTGTGCCAGTCGGCCTGGGCCAGGCTGCGGATGTCCTGGCCGCCGTACAGCACGCGCCCGGCGCCCGGATCCCACAGGCGCAACAGCAACGACGACAAGGTGGTCTTGCCACTGCCGCTGTCACCCCGGATCGCGATACGCTCGCCCGGCTCAAGCTGCAACGCCACGCCGTCCAGCACTGCGCGCGCCTGCCCCGGCCAGCGGAAACTTACCTGCTCGAATGTCAGTGCCGCCGGCTGCACCGGCACCGCCACCGGCACTTCGGCGTCGGCCACACCCGCAGGCTGGTCAACGATGGCTTCAAGACGCGCGGCGGCAACGCGCCCCGACAGCCACGACTGCCAGGCCAGGCCAATGCCGGCCCACAGTTCGATCAACGCTACGGTAAGGAAGACCAACGCTGCCGCCAGCGCGGCATCGATGGCACCCTGCTCGAAGCCGTGCAGCGCCACCCACAGCATCCCGACCAGGCCAAGCCCGGCGCAGACCCCATGCAGCGCATTGCCGGCCACCAGCCGCCAGCGTCGGCGCCGGTCGCGCGAACGCAGCTGCCTGGCCGCCACTACCACGCGCAGGTTCCAGTCCTCGCGGGCCTGCTGTGCGGTCAGGTCCGCCGCGCCTTCCAGGCCTTCGAACGACTGCGCCCGCAGGTGCGCGCGATGCAGCGCGCGGTCGCGCTCATGCGCACCGGCGCCACGCACCGTCAACCACGGCACGCCCACGCCGATCGCCAGTGCCAGCACCGCCAGCAGCAGCGCGGCGGGGGGGTAGATGAGCCACGACGAGACCACCGCCACCAGCGAGACCCCGCCCAACGCCAGCAGCGGGCCGATGGCGCGCACCAGCAGGCCGTCCACTTCGCCGATGTCCGACATCAACCGGGCCAGCAGTTCGCCGGTGCGCACACCGGCCAAGCGTGCCGGGGCCAGCGGCAGCGCGCGGCGGAAGAACCACACGCGCAGGTCGCGGGCGATGCGCAGGGTGACGTCATGGCCCACCAGCTTTTCGAAATAGCGCGAGACAATGCGCGCCATGGTCAGGCCGCGAATGCCGGCCGAGGGCGAGAAAAAGTTGAAACCGCTGCCCAGCCCGGCCGCACCGGCCAGCGCGGCGGCGGTGAGGAATCCACCGGACAGGCCAAGCAGCGCGGTACCCGCCAGCATGGTGGTCCACAGCAGCAGCACCGTCAGCAGCAGGCGGCCGCGATGGCGGGTGAACACCTGTTTCAGGGCGTCGTCGCGAACGTCGTTCATGTCGGCTCCTCCGTGACCTGCGCGCGCCCGGCGGCGGTCAGCACCAGTCGCGTGTCGGCCCAGCGCATGGCGGCCTCGCTGTGGGTGGCGATCACCACCGCGCGGTCGCGGGCGAATGCCGCCAGCGTCTGCAGCAGCGCCGCTTCGGTGTACGGATCCAGAAATGCGGTCGGCTCGTCCAGCAACAACAACTGCGGGTCGCGCAGCAGCAGGCGGGCCAGCCCGATGCGGCGCGCTTCACCGCCGGACAGGCCGAACCCGCGCTCGCCGATCACCGTGTCCAGGCCCTGCGGCAGATGTGCGGCAAAGCGCATCACCTGCGCCGCTTCGGCCACCGCATGCAGGCGCGCGTCGCTCACCCCGGGATCAGCCAGGCGCAGGTTGTCGGCGATACTGCCGTGGAACAGGTACGGGCGTTGCCCGGCATAACCTACCTCCAGCCCCGGACGCAGCACGATGCTGCCCGAACGCGGTGGCAACCAGCCGGCAAGCGCTTCCAGCAGCGTGCTCTTGCCACTCCCACTGGGACCGACCAGCGCCAGGCGCTGACCGGCTTCGATCTGGAACGAGAGCTGCTGGACCACATCGTGATCGGCGCCCAGCGGACGCAGGACCAGATCCCGCACCACCACGGGCGGTGCGTGCTGCTCCAGTAGTTCGGGCGCGCGCAGCGGCGCGGACGCGGCCTCATCCTCAGTCTCCTGCCCCGGCAGCTCACCCAGCAGGCGCTCCACCTCGGCCGCAGCCGCCAGCGCATTGGCGCGGTCGTGGTAATGCGCGGCCAGGCGGCGCAGCGGGGCGTAGAACTCCGGCGCCAGCAGCAGGCAGAACATGCCCGCGCCCAAGGTGGGCACCGCCGCATGCAGCGACATCAGGCCCAGGTAGCTCAAGCCCAGGTACAGCGCCACCATGGCCACGCTGACCGAGGCGAAGAACTCCAGCACGGTGGACGAGAGGAACGCGATGCGCAGCACCTTCATGGTGCGCTCGCGCACGCCCTCTGCGGCAGCGGCCACGCCTTCCAGCTCGGCCTCGCCACGCCCGTACAGGCGCAGCAGGCCCAGGCCCTTGATGCGGTCGGCGAAGTGCCCGCTCATGCGCGCCAGTTCGCCGAGCTGGGCGCGGCCGGCCGCTTCAGCGCCCCAGCCGACCAGCATCATGAAGAACGGCACCAGCGGCGCGGTGAACAGAAGGATGAGCGCCACCACCCAGTCTACGCAGGCCACCGCCAGCAGGATCAGCAGCGGCACCACCACCACTTCGATGCGTACCGGCTGGTAGCCGGCGTAGTAGCTCTCCACCGCATCGGCATGGGCGAGCATCAGTTCGCCGAGCTCGCCGCTGCGCTGCTGGCGCAGCCACAACGGGCCCCGCCCCAGCAGCCGGCGGTAGACGCGCTCGCGCAGTGCGAGCCGGGCGGTGTCGGCCACATCGCCTGCGGCCGCCTGGGTAAAACTACTGAGCAACGCGCGCACGATCAGTATTAGCATGAGTCCCAGCAGCACCCCGGTGGCCTCGGCCAACGGGCGGCGCGCCACCAGCACGGCCTGGATGAGCCAGGCAATGGCGGCCGCCTGCCCGATCAGCAGGGCGCCGGAACAGCAGATGGACAGCGCGGCCAGGCGCTGGCGACCGCGGGCGCCAAGTGCCAGGCTGTCCAGCCAGCGCAGGCGCTGGCGGCGCAGGTCGGGGGTTTCAACGGCAGGCACGTCCGGGGGCTGGCTCAAGAGGAATCACTGGCGCCGCAGAAGAGATGCCCGACATTGTAATGGCTGCCGGCGTACCCTTCCGGTGCGGCACACGGTCGCAGGGGGAGCCCTACGATGCCGTCCACAACCGTCGCATACATTGATCTGAATCAAGGCTGTTTGAAGTTGCAGGTCACAGAATTCATCCCGTAGACCCCCCTTCCCGCCACCTGAAACGGCAGAACCCCACGAGGTAGCCAGGCCATGATCGATTCGACAGTCGTAGAACTGTCGCGGCTGCAGTTCGCTTTGACCGCGATGTACCACTTCCTTTTTGTCCCCCTCACGCTTGGCCTGTCGTTCCTGGTGGCCATCATGGAAAGCGTGTACGTGATGACCCGTAAACAGGTCTGGCGACAGATGACCCTGTTCTGGGGCACGCTGTTCGGGATCAACTTCGCCATCGGCGTGGCCACCGGCCTGGTGATGGAATTCCAGTTCGGCATGAACTGGTCGTACTACAGCCACTACGTGGGCGACATCTTCGGTGCGCCGCTGGCCATCGAGGGCCTGATGGCGTTCTTCCTGGAAGCCACGCTGATCGGCCTGTTCTTCTTTGGCTGGAAGCGGCTGAGCCCGGTCAAGCACCTGGCGGTGACCTGGTTCATGGCGCTGGGCACCAATCTTTCGGCGGTGTGGATCCTGATCGCCAACGGCTGGATGCAGAACCCCACCGGTGCGGTATTCAACCCGGACACCATGCGCATGGAGGTGGTGGACTTTGCCGCGGTGCTGTTCAACCCGGTGGCGCAGGCCAAGTTCGTGCATACGGTCAGCGCGGGCTACGTGACCGGCGCGATCTTCGTGATGGGCATCAGCGCGTTCTACCTGCTGCGCAACAAGCACCAGGACATGGCGCGGCGCTCGTTCGCGGTAGCGGCTGCGTTCGGCCTGCTGTCGTCCCTGTCGGTGGTGGTGCTGGGCGATGAGAGCGGTTATGCCGCCAGCGAACACCAGAAGATGAAGCTGGCCGCGATCGAGGCGATGTGGGAAACCGAGCGCGCCCCGGCCGACTTCACCGCGTTCGGCATTCCGAATCAGCGGACCCAGCAGAACGACTTCGCGATCCGCATTCCCTACCTGATGGGCCTGATCGCAACGCGTTCGTTCAACCAGCCGATTCCGGGCATCCTGGAACTGGTGGAGCGTGCCGAACACCGCATCAAGGGCGGCCAGTTGGCCTATGGCGCGCTGGAACGCGTGCGCAAGGACAAGAACGACCTTGAAGCGCGTGAGATGTTCGACCGCCACTGGCAGGACCTGGGCCATGGCCTGTTGCTGAAGCGGTACCGCGACGACATCCTCAATGCCACCCCGGAAGAAATCTCCAAGGCGGCGATGGATACCGTGCCGCGCGTCGCCCCGTTGTTCTGGACCTTCCGGATCATGGCCGGCCTCGGTTTCTACCTGATCGCGTTCTTCGCGGTGGCCTTCTACTTCTCCTGCCGCAACAACTTCCAGGACAAGCGCTGGTTCCTGCGCCTGGCGGTGTGGTCGATGCCGGCGCCGTGGATCGCGATCGAATGCGGCTGGTTCGTGGCCGAGTATGGTCGCCAGCCGTGGGCGGTGGACGGCGTGCTGCCCACCTTCTATGCGGCGTCGGGCCTGGCCCTGCATGAAATCCTGACCACGCTGGCGGTGTTCACCGCGCTGTACACGGTGCTGCTGATCATCGAAATCAAGCTGATGCTCAAGGCGATCCGCACCGGCCCGGCCGACATTCTTCCGTCGCTGCAGCCGTCGCGGAAGCCGCTTCCCCACAATGCCGCCCCGGCACCCGGCCAGGCATAAGGCAGGAGAACCCAGATGGAAATTCTTGGACTTGATTACACCACGCTGCGCGTGATCTGGTGGCTGCTGCTGGGCATCCTGCTGGTCGGCTGGGCGGTGATGGACGGCTTCGACCTGGGCGTGGGCACCCTGCTCCCGTTCGTGGCGAAAACCGATGAAGAACGCCGGCTGGTGATCAATACCGTCGGCCCGGTGTGGGAAGGCAACCAGGTATGGCTGGTGCTGGGCGGCGGTGCGATCTTCGCCGCATGGCCGCCGCTGTATGCGGTGAGTTTCTCCGGCTTCTACCTGGCGATCTTCGCGATGCTGTTCGGGTTGATCCTGCGCCCCGTGGGCTTCAAGTACCGCAGCAAGATGCCGAGCGCACGCTGGCGCACCACGTGGGACTGGGTGCTGTTCGTCGGTGGGTTGCTGCCGGCGCTGATCGCCAGCGTGGCGGTGGGCAACGTGCTGCTGGGTGTGCCGTATCACTTCGACGACAGCATGCGGATCTTCTACACCGGCTCGTTCTTCGGCCTGCTCACCCCGTTCGCACTGCTGGCCGGTCTGGTCGGCGTGGCAATGATGGTCTCGCACGGTGCCGCGATGCTGGTGCTGAAGACCGACGGCCCGGTGGCCGAGCGTTCGGCGCGTTACGGCAGCATTGCCGCGCTGCTCAGCTTCGTGCTGTTCGCCGCGGGCGGTGCGTGGGTGGCCTTCGGACTGCCGGGGTATGAGATCACCTCGCGGTTGGTCACCGACGGCCCGACCAACCCGCTGTTGAAGACGGCCGCAGTGGGCGCGGCGGCCGGTGGCTGGCTGCGCAACTACAGCAGCATGCCGCTGACCCTGGTGTTCCCGCTGCTGGGCCTGGCCGGCGCATTGGCCAGCTTCGTGCTGCTGCGGGCACGGCGTGGCATGGCCGCGTTCCTGGCCTCGGGCGCGTCGATCGCCGGCATCATCCTGACCGTGGGCTTTGCGATCTTTCCGTTCCTGCTGCCCTCGTCCAGCCAGCCCAGCGGCAGCCTGACCGTGTGGGACGCGTCGTCGAGCCAACTGACGCTGTTCATCATGCTGGTGGCGACGGTGATCTTCCTGCCGATCATCATTGCGTATACGAGCTGGGTCTACCGGGTGATGAAGGGCAAGACCACGTCCGAAGACATGGCCGACAACCCCAACGCATATTGATAGGAGACAACCATGTGGTATTTCGCCTGGATTCTTGGCACCGGCCTGGCTTCGGCCGCGGCCATCCTCAACGGCATGTGGTTCGAGGCGCGCGAACAGACGCTCGCCGACCGTAACGCCGGACGCTAAAAAAAGGTTGCCGATAGTCTCTTCACACCGTATCCTTGTCGGCTCCTTCGGGGTGTAGCTCAGTCTGGTAGAGCGCTACGTTCGGGACGTAGAGGTCGCAGGTTCGAATCCTGTCTCCCCGACCACTCAAGTGGTCGCATTGAAGCCTGGTGAAGTCGTCCAGGCTTTTTTGTTCCCTGAAGTGGCACTGCTTCGGCAGTGTGAAGAAAACAGCATTCACCCCTTGCCGCCATCGGGGTGAATCGCTAGAATAGGCGGCTCCCTTCGGGGTGTAGCTCAGTCTGGTAGAGCGCTACGTTCGGGACGTAGAGGTCGCAGGTTCGAATCCTGTCTCCCCGACCATGCAAGTGGTCACATTGAAGCCTGGAAGACACATGTCCTCCGGGCTTTTTTGTATTTTCATTCCAGAGGCCCCCATGTCTCCCAGCTCTGCCGATTCCACCTCGCTGCTTCGCGGCCGCGTACTGGCGTTCTCCGCCATCCTGCTCGCCGCCTTGAACCTGCGTACGGCGGTGACCTCGGTCACCCCGCTGCTGGACCAGCTGGGCCAGACCTTCGGCTTCGGCACCACCATGACCGGCGTGCTGGGCATGCTGCCCACCGCGTCGTTCGCGCTGTTCGGGGTGACCACGCCGATGGTGGCGCGCCGCATCGGGCTGGAGCGCACCGCGCTGCTGGCCATGGTGCTGGCCGCGGTGGGCCTGCTGCTGCGCTCGATGGCCGGCGGGGTGGGCAGCCTGCTGTTCGGTTCGGTGGTGGCGCTGGCCGGCATGGGCATCGGCAACGTGGTGGTGCCACCGCTGGTGAAGCGCTACTTCGCCAACCGCGTGGGCACGGTGAGCACGCTTTATATAACGGTGCTGCAACTGGGCACGATGGTGCCGGCGCTGCTGGCGGTGCCGCTGGCCGAACAGGCCGGCTGGCGCGTGTCGCTGGGCATCTGGGCGATCCTGGCAGTGGCCGCCGCCCTGCCCTGGATCGCACTGGCCCGCCGCCGCCCACATCCGGACCCGCTGGACACCGCTGCCGATCCCACCGCGCAGCCGCACGGCAAGGTGTGGCGCACGCCGCTGGCCTGGGGCATGGCGCTGATGTTCGGCATGACGTCGTTGATGACCTATTCGATGTTCACCTGGCTGCCGCGCATCGTGGTGGAAGCCGGGGCCACGCCGGCGTTCGGCGGGGTGATGGTGGCGATCTTCGCCGCGCTGGGGCTGGTGCCGTCGTTGACCATGCCCGCGCTGGCGGTGCGGCTGCGCAATCCGTTCCCGCTGGTGGTTGTCGGCTTCAGCGCGTTCTTGATTGCATTCGCCGGGCTGCTGTTCGCGCCGATGAAGGCGCCGTGGCTGTGGGCGGTGCTGTTGGGCATTGGCCCTTCCACGTTCCCGCTGGCGTTGACGCTGATCAACCTGCGTACGCGCACCCCCGCCGGTTCGGCCGCCCTGTCCGGCTTCATGCAGGGCGTGGGCTATGCCTTCAGTTGCCTGGGGCCGTTCCTGTTCGGTTGGCTGCATGCGATCAGCGGCGCGTGGTACCTGCCGTTCGGGTTCCTGCTGGTGTGTGCGGTGGTGTTGATCAGTGCCTCGTGGGTGGCCTGCAAGCCGCAGAAGCTGGAAGACGTCTGGTAGTCGGCCACGATTTTCGGAACCGCGTCACATACCGTGCGCATCTTGTGACGTAGCGTGTCGGAAAATGACCTGTAGCGAGATGGGGTCATTGGAAGTGGTTCCCGGTCGCATCCCGCGTCCGGGCTCCATGAACCGTTTCAGGGTGTGCAGACCCCCGGAACCACGCCGTGGCGGCGGCCGGATGGTCTTTTAAATCAATAAGTTGAAGTATTGATCGCGCCTGTTTCCACAGCTGCGGAGGCCATCGTGCGGGTTAACAATTTGTCAACAAACCGCCCTTCGGGCACCATTGGCATGTGATGTGCGTCACGTTTTGCGCACGAACAGACACTTTTGAAGGGATGCTCCCGGGGGTTCCATGTACAACCATCGGCCGCTGGCGCTTTGCGTCGGCCTGGCATGTGCCACGCTTTGCTTGACGGTTCCGGCTGCTTTTGCCGCCACCTCGCGAGCGGACCATCTGGCTGAAATCAGCACCTACCGTGACCAGGCGCGTTGGCTGGATGCGCTGGCAGCGATCGAACGCGCCCAGGTGGACGTGCCCAATGACGACCTGCTGTACCGGTTGCAGGTGCTGACCCTGTCGGACATCGGCAACGCGCACCGCGCGTGGCAGCTGTACCAGGCGCGCCCGGACCTGTTCGACGACGCGCAGAAGCAGCGCTTCGAAGCGAACTACCTGGCCAAGCGGGTCGGCTGGAGCCTGGCCTATGGCGCCAGCGAAGACACGCGCCTGGACGAAGCCGAGAACGCGCTGGCGGAGATGGAGCGCATCCTGCAGCGCGATGGCCAGACCGTGCAGACCGCACCGCTGCGCATCCGCTATGACCGCCTGATCCTGCTCAACCGGCTGGGCCGGCACGAGCAGGTGCGTACCGAATACCGCCAGCTGCTGGCCGAAGGCCATGAAGTACCGGCATACCTGATGGCCCCGGTCGGCGATTCGCTGATGGCCAGCCAGCACCCGGATGAAGCGATTCCGGTGTTGGAAGCGGCACTCAAGTCAGACCCCGGCCGTTCCGAAGTGCATTCGGAGCTGGCCTACGCGCACCTGGAGAGCGAGCAGGCGGATACGGCCATCGGCGTGCTGACCCAGTGGCAGAAGCAGGAACCGGCCTGGCGCTGGGCCAATGGTGCGCGCGCACCGTATGCGAACTGGCCACGTTACGAGGCCGACCTCAACCTGGCGATGATCCGCGCCTACAGCGGCGACCTGCCCACCGCACAGCGCGAGCTGGAAAACATGGTGGCGATCGCCCCGGCCAACGGCGGTACCCAGTCGTCGCTGGGCAACATCTACATGATGCGCGGCTGGCCACGCAAGGCGCTGGAACGCTACAGCATGGCCAACACGCTGGACCCGCGCGACGTCTCGGCGCGGCTGGGCCAGTACGACGCTTACGTGCAACTGCAGCGCGACGACCTGGCCCGACCGATCCACGACACCCTGCTGGAGCGCTACCCGAACCAGCCTTCGGTGCAGCGCATGGATCGCAGCTGGAAGGCGCATCGTGGCTGGCAGCTGCATGCATACGCCGAAGGCGGCCGCAGCGAAGGCGGCGGCGGTACCTCGCCGCTGGGTAACGACGACGGCCGCTATGGCGTGGAAGTGCAGTCGCCGGTGATCGACGACCGCTGGCGCGTGGTCGGCTTTGCCGACCGCCGCAGCGTGGATTTCCAGGACCAGACCATCCGCCCGCTGTGGGTGGGCCTGGGCACGCGCTACCGCTTCGGCCGCGCCGATGCCGAAGCGTTCGTATACCGCGCCAATGATGATGTGGGCGAAACCGGGCTGAGCGCCGGCTTCGGCTGGCAGTTCAGCGACACCTGGCATGCCGGGGTCACCGCTGCGCGCAATGCGGCCGATGCCTCGCTGCAGGCGCGCGTGTCCGGCATCACCGCCGACAGCGTGGCGCTGGCGGTGGACTACCGGCGCAACGAGCTGACCCACTGGAGCGCCGGGCTCAGCCAGTTCCGCTACGACGACGGCAACCGCCGCGACACCTTCACCACCGGTATCGAGCAGCGCCTGCTGACCCGCCCCACCCTGCTGCTGGACGGCATCGGCACCCTGTATGCCAGCCGGGGCAGCCGCGACGACGTGCCCTACTTCAACCCGTCCGAAGACCGTTCGGCGGAGATCGGCCTGCGCGTGGACCAGCAGCTTTGGCGCCACTACGAACGCCACTTCCGCCACCGCCTGACGGTGTCCCTGGGCAACTACTGGCAGCAGGGCTTCGGCAGTGCGCTGGTGCCTTCGGCCGAGTACCGACACGAGTGGCAGCTGGCCGACGGCCGGATTTTCGAATACGGAATCAGCTGGTCGCGACCGGTCTACGACGGCAACCGCGAACGCCATATCGGCCTTGATGCCGGCCTGCGCTGGGGACAATGAGATGCGACACATGGACTTGAAGCGCTTCACCACCTGGCTGCTGCTGGCCCTGCTCGCCGTGTGCGGCAATGCCTTCGCGGTCGCACCGCCGGAACCGGACGCGGCCGACAATGGCCTGCTGGTGCTGAGCTACCACGACATCCGCGACGACGTGGCGATCAAGGGCGACCCGGACGCGTACGCGGTGAGCACGCAGAACTTCGCCGCGCACTTGGACTGGCTTTCGGCACACGGCTACCACCCGGTGTCGCTGTCGCAGCTGATCGCCGCCTCGAAGGGGGGTGCGCCGCTTCCGCCCAAGCCGGTGCTGCTGACCTTCGATGACGGCCTGCGCAGCGTGTACAGCAAGGTGTTCCCGCTGCTGCGCGCCTACAACTACCCGGCGCTGGTGGCGGTGATCACCGACTACGTGGACCTGCCGGCCGAGCGCAAGGTGGACTACGGCTACCGTCCGTTCACCCATGACGACTTCCTGACCTGGGACCAGATCCGCGAGATGCAGCGCAGCGGACTGGTCGAACTGGCCAGCCACACCGACAACCTGCACCACGGCGTGCAGTCCAACCCGCAGGGCAATTCGACCCCGGCGGTGATCACCCGTGCCTACGATCCGGCCACGCAGAAATACGAAACCGAAGCGCAGTACCAGGCGCGCCTGCGTGCGGACCTGGCGCTGAGCGTGAAGCGCATCCAGGACAACGTGGGCGTGAGCCCGAAGGCGATCGTGTGGCCGTACGCGGCCTACAACGCGATGAGCAACCGCATTGCCGAAGAGCTGGGCATGCCGGTGTCGTTCGACCTGGAAGGCCGCAGCACGCCGGTGACGCGCGACCTGCACGGGCTGGCCCGGCTGCTGGTGACCGGCAACCCGGCGGTGACCCAGCTGGCCTATGAACTGCGCCGCGACATCGAGCGCGACGGCATGCGTGCCCTGCAGATCGACCTGGATGCGGTGTACGACACCAACCCGGTGCAGCAGGCCAAAAACCTGGACGCGCTGATCGACCGGGTCAAGAAGGTCGGCCCCACCCATGTGTTCCTGCAGGCCTTCGCCGACCCGGATGGCAATGGCTCGGCCGATGCGCTGTACTTCCCGAACCGGCACCTGCCGATGCGTGCGGACCTGTTCAACCGCGTGGCCTGGCAGCTCAAGACCCGCGCCGGGGTGAAGGTCTATGCGTGGCTGCCGGTGCTGGGCTTCGAGCTGAAGGACCCGGCGATCCGCAAGGCACTGGCGATCGAGAGTCCGGAAAGCGACGGCATCTTCCGCCTGGATTTCACCAATCCGAAGGTGCGTCACATCATCGACGACATCTACGAAGACCTGGCGATCAACTCGTACTTCGAAGGCCTGCTGTTCCACGACGATGCCTACCTGCGCGACACCGAGCTGGCCAACCTGCCTCAGGAAGGCAACGACGGCGCGCGCACCCAGGCCCTGATCGACTTCACCCTGGAACTGCGCAACGCCGCGCAGCGCTGGCGCCCGAAGCTGGCCACGGTGCGCAACCTGTACGCGCAGCCAGTGCTGCAGCCGCAGAGCGCGAGCTGGTTCGCGCAGCGCCTGGACCTGTTCAACAAGGCCTATGACCACACCGCGTTGATGGCGATGCCGTGGATGGAAGGCAGCCGCAACCCGGAGAAGTGGCTGGACCGGCTGGTGGTGGCCGTACGCGCGCACGACCCGCAGCTGTCGCAGACGATGTTCGAGCTGCAGACGGTGGACTGGCGCACGCAGAAGCCGATTCCCGGTGAACGCCTGCGTGCGCAGATCCGTCGCCTGCAGGCGCAGGGCGTGCGCCATTTCGCCTGGTACCCGGACGACTTCATTGCCGGCCGGCCCTCCACCCAGGACGCGCGTGCCGCGATGTCGGCGCGCACGTTCCCGTACGAGGAAAAGTGAGGCCGCCATGCATCCGTTCCTTTACGCACTGTTCCAGTTCGCCTTCTTCTACCCGATGGTGATGGCGTTCTTCTGGATGTCCGGCGGGTTGTATTACTTCTTCCGGCGCGAACGCAAGGCGCGCCTGCGCGACGACCCGCCGCCGATGAAGGAGTACCCGTTCGCCTCGATCCTGATTCCGTGCCACAACGAAGCGGACAACTTGGCCGACACGCTGGGCGCGGCGCTGGCGCAGAACTACCCGGACTTCGAGGTGATCGCCATCAACGATGGCAGCCGCGACGACACCGGGGCGCGGCTGGACGCGATGGCGGCCCAGCACCCGCGCCTGCGCGTGGTGCACCTGGACCGCAACCTGGGCAAGGCCAATGCGCTTCGCATGGGCGCGCTGGCCGCCCGTTCGGAATACCTGGTCTGCATCGACGGCGACGCGATGCTGGAAGAGCACGCCACGCACTGGATGGTCTGGCACCTGACCTCGGGCCCGCGCGTGGGCGCGGTGACCGGCAACCCGCGCATCCGCAACCGCTCGACCCTGCTCGGTCGGCTGCAGGTGGCCGAGTTCTCCTCGATCATCGGCATGATCAAGCGCGCGCAGCGCGTGTACGGGCGCATCTTCACCATTTCCGGGGTGATTGCCGGTTTCCGCCGCACCGCGCTGCACCGCATCGGCTACTGGTCCGATGACATGATCACCGAGGACATCGACATCAGCTGGCGGCTGCAGCTGGACCATTGGGACATCCGCTACGAGCCCAATGCATTGTGCTTCATCCTGATGCCGGAAACGCTCAAGGGGCTGTGGCGGCAGCGCCTGCGCTGGGCCCAGGGCGGCGTGGAAGTGCTGCTGCGGCACGGTCGTTCGCTGTTCGACTGGCGCAAGCGGCGGATGTGGGGGGGGTTGCTGGAGTATGTGTTCAGCGTGCTGTGGGCTTACACCATGCTGACCATCATCGTGCTGTGGGCGCTCGGCAAGTTCATGCCGTTGCCGCAGGAGCTGTACATCGACACGCTGCTGCCGCAGTGGCATGGCGTGATCCTGGCCCTGGTCTGCCTGCTGCAGTTCGCCAGCAGCCTGATCATCGACCGTCGTTATGAAACGCATATTGGCCGTAACTACTTCTGGGTGATCTGGTACCCGATGGCGTACTGGCTCATCAGCCTGTTCACGACCCTGGTGGCCCTGCCCAAGACGCTGTTGAAGCGTCGTGGCAAGCGGGCGATCTGGGTCAGTCCTGACCGGGGTATCCGATGAACGCCGCCAAGCCGAACCGTCGTTACGACTCGCGCCTGATCCGCAAGACGCGCCAGCAGCCGCGCCTGCAGCGCACCGCGTGGGGATTCGTCACCATTGCCTTCTGGGGCTTCTACTTCTACCTGTGGGCGCCGTTGATCACCGCATTGTCGTGGTTGCTGGGCGGGCGGTTGGCGTTCCTGCAGTTGTATGAGTACAAGCAGAAGGTCGATCCCTTCATCGTCATCGCGTTGCCGGTGATGCTGGTGTGCTGCTCGGTGTTGCTGATCACCTGGGCCGAGTACAACCGCATGCGGTTTGCCGGCAAGGACCGCCGCAATCCGCGCGTGGACGTGTCGCTGGAAGAGATCGCGCACAACCTGGGCGCAACCCCGGCGTTGGCGCAGCAGTTGTCGGCCGGCAAGTCGGTCACGCTGCACATGGACGATCACGCACGCCCGATCGGGTTGACCGAGCAGCGGTTGGGGTAATCGCGCGGGGCTTGCGACGTGTGAAGCCCCCTTCACATCGCTGACCCGGCCAGGGCGTACGCTCCGCCTCGGAGACATCCCGCACATTCATTTGTGAGGGGTACGACATGTCGACTTTCGATACGGTGGTCCAGCAGGTCGCCAAGGCTACCGGCCTTGGCGACGGCGCGCAGCAGTTCATCAAGGTCCTGGCCGGCTACATCTTCAAACAGTCAGGCGGCGTTTCCGGGTTGCTTCAGAAGTTCGAGAACGCCGGGCTCGGCGACATCGCCAAGTCCTGGACGGCGGGCAACGCCACCATTCGTCCCATCGATGCCAGCCAGATCCGCAGCGTCATCGGCAATGAGGCGCTGGACGATATTGCACAGAAGGCCGGGGTCAACAAAGGACTCGTTCCTGCCTTTGCGGCAACCGCACTGCCGGTGCTGGTCCGCGCGCTGACCTCCGGCGGCGCCATGCCCGCGACCATGCCCGCCAGCTTCGCCGGCCTGATCAACGCGGCCCCCCGTAGGAAAAAGCCGTTCCACCTCTGGCGCTGGCTGCTGCCGCTGCTCGCCCTGCTCGCGCTGGCCTACTGCGGCTGGCAGAAGCGCAACGTGCTCGCGCCACCGCCGGTGGCCACGCCCACGGCCACCCTTGCGCCAGCCGCGACCGTGCCTTCGCTGTCGTTCAAGAATACGGGCGGCAAGATCGATCTGAGTGGCGTAGTGTCCACCACTGCGGAAAAGGCCAGCCTGATTGGCGCGGCAGCCGGTGCCGTCGGGCAGAAGAACGTCACCGCCAATGTGGAGGTGAATCCGGCGGTCTCGCCCGCATCGTGGCTGGATTCACTCAAGGCGTTGATTGCCGCTCCGCTGCTCAAGTCCGACGGCCTGGCGTTCAAACTTAACGGCGACAAGCTTGAGCTGGATACCTCGAAGCTGCCCACCGACAAGCGCGCTGAACTCAGCCAGCTGTTCCAGAACCGCTTGGGCAACGTGGAAATCAAGGGCTTGTACCAGCCTGGCCTGCAGGCCCTGGCCGAGCTGCAGCCGGGGTTCGGCGAAATGGACCTGACCAATGCACTGAACCAGACGTCGGTGACCTTCACCAACAACTCGGACGCGATTTCCACCAGCAGCCTGGCGGTGATCTCCGAGGCGGCCAAGGCGATCAAGGCCGCGCCAGCGGGCATGAAGATCGACATCGGTGGGTACACCGACAGCAATGGCGACGATTCCAGCAACCTGGCGCTCAGCGAGCGACGCGCCAAGTCGGTAATGAAGGCGCTGGTGGACAACGGCGTGCCGGCAGGCCAGCTGAAAGCAAGCGGACACGGCGAGAGCGATCCCATCGCCGACAACAGCACCGAAGCGGGCCGCGCCGCCAATCGGCGGACGGTCTATACGGTGTACTGAACGGGCAGGCAGGTGTGGCGACTCAGCGCCGCACCTGCCCCTGGCCACGCACCACGAACCGTTCCACCGTCAGCGCTTCCAGTCCCATCGGGCCGTAGGCGTGCAGGCGCGTGGTGGAGATGCCGATCTCGGCACCGAGGCCAAGCTCGCCGCCGTCCGAGAACCGCGAGGAGGCGTTGACCATGACCACCGCCGAGCGCAACGCCTGCACGAAGCGTTCGGCGGCGTCCGGATCTTCGGTGACGATCACTTCGGTGTGGTCGGAGCTGTACTGCTGGATGTGGGCCAGCGCCTGTTCCAGGTCGTCGACCACGCGGACGGCGAGGATGAGGTCGAGGTACTCGGCCGCGTAGTCGTTGCCGGTTGCCGGGGTGGCGTCGGGCAACCAGGGACGTGCGCGGTCGTCGGCGCGTAGTTCCACGCCGCGTTCGCGCAGCGCAGCTGCCGCCTGCGGCAGGAACGTGGCGGCGATGTCGGCGTGCACCAGCAGCGTTTCCAGTGAATTGCAGGCGGCCGGCCGGCTGGTCTTGCCGTCCACCAGCAGGGCTGTGGCCTTGTCCAGATCGGCGGCGCGGTCCACGTACAGGTGGCAGACGCCCTTGTAGTGTTTGATCACCGGCACGCGCGCGTGTTCGGCGACGAAGCGGATCAACCCTTCCCCGCCACGTGGAATGGCCAGGTCGACCAGGTCGCTGAGCTGCAGCAGGGCCAGCATGGTCTCGCGGCGCAGATCTTCGACCAGGGTCAACGCGGCATCGGGCACGCCGGCCTCGCGCAGTGCGCGCTTCAGCGCAGTAGCAATCGCGCTGTTGGAGTGGATGGCTTCGGAGCCGCCGCGCAGGATCACCGCGTTGCCGGCCTTGATGCACAGCGCGGCGGCGTCGGCGGTCACGTTCGGGCGTGCTTCGTAGATCATCGCGATCACGCCGAGCGGTACGCGCACCTTCTGCACGCGGATGCCGTTGGGGCGGATGTCATCGCGGGTAATGGTGCCGACCGGGTCCGGAAGCGTGGCGACCTCGCGCAGGGCAGCGCTGACAGCCGCCAGGCGCGCCGGGTTGAGCGCGAGGCGGTCGAGCATGGCGGTGCCGGTGCCTTTTTCCTGCGCGGCGGCAAGATCGCGGGCGTTGGCGGCGAGGATAGGTTCGGCGTCGGCGTCCAGGGCATCCGCCATGCCGAGCAGGAGCGCGGTCTTGGCTTCGGCGGATAGCTGTGCAAGCACCTGGGCGGCGGCGCGGCACTGCTGCGCGTGTTCGCGGATATCCATGTGGCGTCCCTTGTTCATACCAGCACCAGATCATCCCGGTGGATCACGTTGCCACCGTAGTTGTACCCCAGCACGCTTTCGATGTCGCGCGAATGGCGGCCGGCCACGCGTCGGATGTCGCTGGCCGAGTACTGGCTCACGCCGCGCGCCAGCGTGACCTCGCCATCGGCACTGCGCACGCGCACCTGCACCATGTCGCCGCGGCGGAACTCGCCTTCGGCACCGGTCACCCCACCCGGCAGCAGCGACGCGCCCTTGTCGCGCAGCGCGGTCGCAGCACCCTCGTCCACCAGGATCGCACCGGCTTCCAGCGGCGCATGCCGCAACCAGTACTTACGCGCCGCGTCGCGGGTCTGCCCGGCATGGATGCGGGTACCGAACAACCGGCCCTGCGCGAGCGCGCGCACCACGTCGCCGTCGCGGCCGTTGAACAGGCAGGTGTCGATGCCCACGCGCCCGGCCTTGGCCGCTGCTTCCAGTTTGGTATGCATGCCACCGGTGCCCGCACCGCTGCCGGCGCCACCGGCCATGGCCAGCACCTCGAGGCCGAGCTCGGGCACGTCGTGGATCGGGCGGGCCTGCGGGTCACGGCGCGGGTCGGCACTGTACAGGCCGTCGATGTCGGTGGCGATGAACAGGATGTCCGCGTCGATCAGCGCGGCCACGGTGGCGGCCAGGTTGTCGTTGTCGCCCAGCTTGAGCTCGTCGACGGAGACGGTGTCGTTCTCGTTCACCACCGGCAACGCGCCCAGCCGCAGCAGCTCGTTGAGCGTGGCACGCGCGTTGAGGTAACGGCGGCGGTTGCGCAGGTCGTCGTGGGTGAGCAGCACCTGCGCCACCGGGCGCTCGAAGAAGCGCTGCCACAGACCGATCAGCTGCGCCTGGCCCAGCGCCGCCAGCGCCTGGCGTGCGGCCATCGCCGCGCCGGCCTCGATGGCGCGCGGCACGATGGCACGGCCGGCGGCGACGGCGCCGGAGGACACGATCACCACCTCGCGTCCGGCCAGTACATTCGCAGACACGAACTGGGCCAACCCCAGCGCGTGCCGCGGCGACAACCCACCGCCGTCGGCCGCCAGCAGGCTGCTGCCGACCTTGAGCACGGCCCGCTTCCAATGGGGCAGAGGTTGTTCGGGGAACGGAGACTGCACGCGGACGGGGCTCATCGCAGGGTTCGCCTCAGCGGGTGGACCATTCGTGGACGGAGGCGGTGGCGCTGCCGAGCACCAGCAGCGGATCGGCATCGACGATGGCCTGCGCCGCAGCGCGGTCGGCCACGTTGTGCAGCACATAGGCGCCGCCGCTCTTGTCGGTGAAGCCGCCGGTGATCAGCAGCTGGTCGCTGGCGCGGACCTCGTCGAGGAAGCGTACGTGTTCGGTGGCGGCGTGATCGGTGAAATCTGGCGTGCGGGTGACCAGTACGAGGTAGCAGGTAGTCATGGAACACCGTGTTCGGAAGAGTTGGAGGGGTGGGTTTCGGTAGGGTCGGTCCCCAGACGACCGCCGATAACGGTGATCGACGCTGGGACGCATGACCTTCACTGGGGTCGCGCTATCTCCCGATGGGGTCCATGCGTCACCCTGCCGATCATTCCTATCGGCGGTCGTCTGGGGACCGACCCTACCAATGCATATCGAATGGTGCCAATGGATCGGTGCCGATCGATCCATGCACGTCCGTCGGCACCAAACCTCATCTCCCTGCTTTACACCAGCGCGGCCCAGCGGGCGCGCAGTTCGTCCAGGCGCAGGTCGGCGGCCGCGCCGGGCGAGACGCGTGCGGCCAGGCTGCCTTCAGGGGTGCGCCCCTGCCCGGCGGTGTCCGACGCCGCCGCTGCGGCCTTGTAGGCCTCGCGGAACGGAACCCCGGCCACCGCCGCTTCCACCGCGACGTCGGTGGCGTACATGCCCGAATCGATGGCCGCGCGCAGCTTGTCTTCGCGCCATTCCAGGTTGGCCAGCAGCGCCGGCAGCAGCTCCAGCGCGGCCAGGCCCCGGCCGAAGCCGTGGAAGATGGCACCCTTGCTGCCCTGCAGGTCACGGTGGTAACCCGACGGCAGCGACAGCAGCTGTTCGATCTCGGTGCGCGCGGCGGCCACGCTGGCATGGGTGGCGCGCATCAGTTCGATCACGTCCGGATTGCGCTTGTTCGGCATGATCGAGCTGCCGGTGGTGTACTGCGCCGGCAGCGCGACGAAGCTGTACTCGCCGCTGGTGAACAGCGACAGGTCCCAGGCCAGCCGGCGCAGGTCGAGGGTGGCCCCGCCCAGCGCTTCCAGTGCGGCCAGTTCGAACTTGCCGCGCGAGAGCTGCGCGTAGATCGGCGAGATCTGCATGCGCGCGAAGCCCAGCGCATGGGTGGTGTGGGCGCGGTCCAGCGGCAGGTTCACGCCATACCCGGCCGCAGTGCCGAGCGGATTGGCATCGACCAGCGCAAACGTGTCGTGCGCACGCACCGCGTTGTCGATGAAGGCCTCGGCCCAGCCGGCCCACCACATGCCCGCCGAAGACACCACGGCGCGCTGGATATGGGTGTAGCCCGGCACCGGCAGGTGCTGTTCGGCTTCGGCGCGGTCGAGCGCGACCTTGGCCACTTCGCGGCTCAGCGCGGAGACCTGCAGCAGCTTGTCCTTCAGCCACAGCCGGGTGGCGACCAGGATCTGGTCGTTGCGGCTGCGGCCGGTGTGGATCTTGCGGCCGGCATCGCCCAGGCGCTCGGTGAGGCGCGCTTCGATCGCCGAATGGCAGTCTTCAAAGCGCTCGTCGAGCACGAACGCGCCGCTGCGGAAATCGTCGGCGAGCACGTCCAGCTCGCGCTGCAGCGCTTCGCGTTCGGCGCCGTCGAGGATGCCGATGTTCTCCAGGCCCTGCGCATGCGCCTTGCTGGCCTGCACGTCGTAGAGGAAGAACTCGCGGTCGAGGATGACGTCATCACCGGCCAGGAAGGTCTGGATTTTTGCGTCTACCGCGACGCCGGGCTTCTGCCACAGAAGGTCAGCCATGGGGTGCTCCAATCAATGCGGAATCGAGGTCAGTTCGTCCAGGCCCAGGGCCAGGTTGAGGTTCTGCATGGCCTGCGTGGCCGCGCCCTTGAGCAGGTTGTCCAGGGTCGCCACCACCACCACGCGCTTGCCGCCCGGGGCCACGGTGAAGCCACCGATCTGCACGCCATGGCGACCGGCGATGCGGCTTACCCACGGGGCTTCGTCGATCACTTCGATCAGCGCTTCATCGGCGTAGAAGCGGCGGTAGGCGTCCACGATCTGCTCGCGGGTCATCTGCTGCTGCAGCCACAGGTTGACGGTCATGGTGATGCCACGGAAATGCGGGGCCACGTGCGGCATGAACTCCACCGGCACGCGCAGGTGCGCGCTTACTTCGCGCTCATGCACGTGGTTGGTGAGCGCGTACGGCATCAGGTTGTCGCGCAGCAGTTCGGGGTTGTTCTTGTCCGACGGGGTGGTACCGGCGCCCGAATAGCCGGACACGCCGAAGCACTGCGGCGGACCGGCCAGCTGGTCGAGCAGCGGACCGATCGCCAGCTGCATCGCGGTGGCGTAGCAGCCCGGGTTGCTGATGTGCTTCTCGCCGGTGTAGTCGCCACGGGTCAGTTCGGGCAGGCCGTAGTACCAGCTGCCTTCGAAGCGATGGTCGGCCGAGAGGTCGACGATCACCGTGTCCGGGCGCGCGGCGTCCAGCGCGGTGACGAACGGCGCGGAGAGGTCGTTGGGCAGGGCGAGGATGACCGCGTCCATGCCCTTGGCAGCGACTGCGTCGGCGTCCAGGTTTTCGAAGAGCAGCGGGGCAGAGCCCCGCTCTACGAAGTCCGGGTAAATATCGCTCACGCGCTGCCCGGCCAGCTCGCGCGAGGACACGAAGCCCAGGCTCAGCTGCGGATGCGCGGAAATCAGCTTGATCAGCTCGGAACCGGTATGGCCACGTGCGCCGACAAGGCCGACGGTGAAGGTCTTGGGGGAGTTCATGCGTGTGCGTCCAGGCGGTCCTGCAGGGCGCGCTTCACGCCCGGCCATTCCGCGTCGATGATGGAAAAGACAACCGTGTCGCGCGGGCTGCCATCGGGATGCCGCTTGTGGTTGCGCAGCACGCCTTCCTGGGTGGCGCCGATGCGCGCGATCGCCGCGCGCGAGGCGTTGTTGAGGGTGCTGGTTTCAAACGCGACGCTGATGCAGCCCAGCCGCTCGAACGCGTGGGTGAGCAGCATCAGCTTGGCTTCGGTATTGACCCCGGTGCGCTGCGCCCAGGTCGCATACCAGGTGTACCCGATGCTCAGGCGCGGCACCGCTTCTTCCAGTGCGTAATACCGCGTGCTGCCGACCACGTTGCGGTCGGCGTCGAGCACCGCGAACGGCAGCGCCCTGCCCTGCGCCTGCTCCTGCAAGGCGTCCTGCACATACGCGGTCATGGTTTTGGCGCTGGGCACGTGGGCATACCCCAGGTTGCACAGCGAACCATCGCCGATCGCACCGCGCAGCCCGTCGATATGCGCCATCTGCAGCGGCTCCAGCCGCGCGTGGCGGCCGTCCAGCATCGGCACGCGGGTCCAGTCGGCGTGGTTCATGCGCTCAGCCCTCCAGGCTCGGCGTGCGCCGGGCGCAATGGTCCACATACGTGCGGATGCGCTCGAAGCCGTCTGCACCGAACCAGAAGACCTTCCAGTGGTCCTGCTTGTAGCAGCCATCGGACTCGGCGTAGTAGAAGTGGTTGATCGGATTGCCGTGGCGCGAACGCCAGAACAGCTGCGGGGTTTCCTCCAGCATCACGTTCCACACGGCACGGCCCAGGCCTTCGCCCTGTGCGTCGTCGAGCACGGCGAACTTGTCCAGGTACACGCCCTCGGCTTCGTCAGTGAGGATCACCGCGGTGCGGTAGTTCTCGCTGACGTACGCGCGCAGCAGCTTGGTCTTCTGGAAATAGTCCGGCACCAGGGTGCGGCCGAAACTGGATTCGATCAGGCCCTTCAGGCGCGGCAGGTCCAGTTCATCCCAGGCGGTGGCGCGCAATACTTTCTCGCCCTTGCGTACCAGCGTGCCCGAGCCCTTGTGGGTGAACAGCTCCTTGGCCAGGTCGGCCGGACGGGTGATCGACACCGACGATTCCAGCGGCAGGCGATCAAGCAGATCCTTGATCTGTTCGATCTTCACCTTCATGCCGCCGTGGATCCACGGTTGCGCGATCAGATGGTCGTACTCGGTGGACAGGTTGATCGAATCGATCACGTTGCCCGCCTCGTCCAGCAGGCCACCGGTGCCGGTCAGGAAGATGATCTTGTACGGCTGCAGTTCCTGCACCAGCTCGTTGGCGGCAAAGTCGGCGTTGACGTTGAGGATCTGGCCGCCGGCAGTCTCACCCAGGCTGGTGATGACCGGGATCGAACCGGCGCGCAGGCTGGCCTCGATTGGCGCCAGGTTGACCTTCTTCACCTCGCCGACCAGGCCGTAGGTGTCCACGTCCAGGTACTCGGCCTCGAACACGCCACCGGTGATCGAGGTGGCGCGCGCGCCGTTCTGCTGCAGCGCCTCGACCAGGCGCAGGTTGGACTGCTGGAACACCCGGCGCACGATCGCCAGCGCTTCCGGCGAGGTCACGCGCAGGCCGTTCACGGTCTGCTTCTCGATGCCGGCGGCCGACAACTCGGCATCCAGCTGCGGGCCGGCGCCGTGCAGCACGATCGGGGTCAGCCCGACTTCCTGCAGGAACGACAGCGAGGAGGTCAGCGCGTCGAGATCGTCGCGCAGCACCGCGCCTCCGACCTTGACCACGGCGAAGCGCTTGGCGTCCAGCTGCGAAAAGCGCTTGAGGTACTGGCTGATCTCCTTCGCGCTGGCCATGCTGGAAAGCAGGCGCACGATGGTCTGGCGGGTCTGGCGGTGGGGCTGGAGGGAAGAAGGCATTTCGGTTTCGTCACAGGCGGCCGCAGCCGCGATGGAAGGTCCGTCAGTGGGGGGCCACGACGGCGTCATTCGGTCAGGCGCCGGCGCTGATGATGCGGTGCACGGCGTCGGTGTAACGCTGCAGCTGCTCCAGCGTCACGAACTCGTCGGCGGTGTGGGCCTGGGCGATGTCACCCGGGCCGAACACCAGCGTGGTGTAGCCACCGGCCGAGAACAGCGAGGCCTCGGTCCAGAAGTCCACGGCATTGCCGATCGGCAGCTCCAGCGCATCGGCCACATCGCGCGCCAGCAGGCGGCGGTTCTCGGCCTCGGCGATGTCACCGGCCGGCAGGCTGGGGCCACGGAAGGTTTCGGTGAACAGCGCGGCTTCCGGTTCGGCAAAACCGGCGAAGGTCGCCAGCAGGCCATCGATGTCCATCGACGGCAGCGGACGGAAGCCGAAACGCACTTCGGCGGCCGGCGCGATCATGTTGGCCTTGATCCCACCTTCGACGCGACCGATGTTGAAGCGCAGGCCGGTCAGCCCGCCGAAGCGCGCAGACGCCAGCGATTCCACATGGTCCAGCGCGCGGTTGCCCCAGCGCATGGCCTGGTGCAGCGCGCTGGCGGCGGCATCCTGCTTGCCCGAGGCATGCCCCGCGCGGCCAGCGAACTGCATCAGCACCGAGCTGATGCCACGGTGCGCCAGCACCGCCTCGCTCATGGTCGGCTCGGCCACAAGCACCGCTTCGTACGGAATGCCGCGGGCCAGGAACGCGGCGATGCAGCGCGGATCGTTGGCTTCTTCATCGCTGGAGAACAGGAAGGCCGCGTCACCGTCGCTGGCATTGGCTGCGGCCACCAGTGCGGCGGCCGCGCCCTTGATGTCACACACGCCCAGGCCGACCACGCGGTCGTCCAGGCGCCGCATCACGTGCGGGTCGGCACTCCAGTGCGGCGAATCGGGCACGGTATCCAGGTGCACGTTGAACAGGTACCTCGGCGTCCCGCGCACGGCGTACAGGCTGACCGCACCGGCGCCGTGGTCGATCACCTCGACGTTGAAGCCGGGCAGGTTCGCGCGCAGGTAATCGAAGATGCCACCGGTGGTGATCGCACGCGGCGGATTGCGGGTGTCGAACGACACCAGCGCCTGCAGGTGGGTGAGCGTTTGTTCAATCATTTCAGCGGTTGACCTGCGCGTACAAGGTGGAGCTCATGCCGAAGAGCTTGATGAAGCCTTCGGCCTCTTCCACGCCCCAGTCGGCCGACTGTGCATACGTCGCACCCTTGGTGTTCAGCAGGTGCGGCGACTTCACTGCCACCGCATCGACGCGGCCGCCACGGGTTTCCAGCACCACTTCGCCGTTGACCTTGACCTGCGAGGACTTCAGGAACGCTTCGATGTCGGTCTTCAGCGGGTCGTGGTAGAAGCCTTCGTACACCAGCTCCACCCACTTGCGTGCCACGTCCGGCTTGAAGCGGTTCTGCTGCTTGGTCAGCACCGCATCTTCCAGCGCGCGGTGCGCGGCCAGCAGCGAAACCAGGCCCGGGGCCTCGAACACGATGCGACCTTTCAGGCCGATCACGGTGTCGCCGGTGTAGACGCCACGGCCAACGCCGTACGGGGCGAACAGCTTGTTGAGCTGGGCCAGGATCTGGTCGCCCGGCAGCGCCTTGCCGTTCAGTTCAACGGCTTCGCCTTCGACGAACTTCAGGGTCACGGTCAGGGCCTGTTCCGGCCACTCGCTGCGCGGTGCGCACCAGCCACGGGCGCCCTCGCCCGGGGCTTCCCAACGGTCGATCTCGCCGCCGGACATGGTCAGGCCCAGCAGGTTCTCGTTGATGGTGTAGGCCTGCTGCTTGGCGCGCACGCCGAAGCCGCGCTCTTCCAGGTACTTCTGCTCGTAGGCGCGGGTCTGGGTGTGCTCCTTCTGGATCTCGCGGATCGGCGCGATGATCTGGTAGTCGCCCAGCGCCTTCACGGCCAGGTCGAAGCGGACCTGGTCGTTGCCCATGCCGGTGCAGCCGTGCGCGATGATGTTGGTGCCCAGTTCGGCGGCGCGCTTGAGCGCGGCATCGACGATCAGGTAGCGGTCGGAGACCAGCAGCGGGTACTGGCCCTGGTAGCCTTCGCCGGCCCAGACGAACGGCTTGACGAAGCCGGCCCAGATGGCCGGGCCACCGTTGACGGTAACGTGGCTGGTGACACCCAGTTCGGCGGCGCGCTTTTCGATGAAGTCGCGTTCTTCGTCATCCACGCCGCCGGTATCGGCGAACACGGTGTGCACGTTGTAGCCGCGCTCCTGCAGGTAGGGCACGCAGAAGCTGGTGTCGAGTCCGCCGGAGAAAGCCAGGACGATGTCTTTGTTGGTGGTCATGGGGGTGTGGTCCGATTGTTTTGAATGCGAAACGGTGATGTATCGGGTGCGTCCGGGGACAGCCACGCAGGGCGTGGCTCGACCGGGTTATCGGCCTGCTACTGCGGCCATGATGGCCTTCTGGACGTGCAGACGGTTTTCGGCTTCGTTGATCGCGATGCACTGCGGCGAATCCATCACCGCGTCGGTGGCCTTGACGTTGCGGCGCAGCGGCAGGCAGTGGCTGAACACACCGTTGTTGGTCAGCGCCA
>NZ_CAUQLJ010000019.1:0-68718 GCF_963519125.1 uncultured Stenotrophomonas sp.
GCCCCGGGCAGCCCGCCGTGGGGCTGGATCGCCGCCGCACTGGGCTTTGCCGCGCTGTGGCTGCTGACCCTGGCCTGGGCGTGGCGCCGCCGCCGCCGGCCTGTCGCGGTCGGCGGCCGTCCGGTGGGCGAGGCTGCCCTGGTAGTCGACCGGCCCTCGCGCGCCGAGCTGCGCCGCGCGCTGGATCACGAAGGGTTGGATGAAATCGTCGCGCTGCTGGCGTCGATGGGCGGGATCCGCGGCGGCCTGGAGGCGGTACTGGCGCAGCTGACCGACCCGGCCCAACGCCAGGCGCTGCAGGACCTGCAGGCCGCGCGCTGGAGTGCCGATGGCGGCGATACGGCGCAGGCCCGGCAGGCGCTGCGCCGCGCCTTCCATGACGGACCGCACTGGCAGCCCGCGCCGGCGGCCACCAATACTGCGCTGCCGCCGCTGTACCCGCCGTCCCGCTGAAGCGGGCGGGACGGCCGGCTTTGCTAAGCTCTTTTACTTATCTTCAAGGAATGCCGTTCCATGACTGAGGCCGCAACACCCCGGCAGAAGCTGCCACTGCACTGGAAAATGGGTATCGGCTTCGGGCTCGGCCTGGTGCTCGGGCTGATCGTGCACGCCATCGGCGGCGGCATCCCCTGGTTGCCCGACGCCGCCCGTGCGGTGATGACCTACCTGACCACGCCGCTGTCGGGCCTGTTCCTCAACCTGATCTTCATGCTGATCGTGCCGCTGATCTTCTCGGCGCTGATCATGGGCGTGTCGGAGATGGGCGACATCCGCGCCCTCGGCCGCATCGGCTGGAAGACCCTGGCGTATACCGTGCTGCTGTCCGGCATTGCCGTGGGCATCGGCCTGGTGCTGGTCAACCTGCTCAAGCCGGGCGCGGGCGTCGATCCGCAGGTCGCCGCGATGATGCTGTCGGAGAACGCCGAGCGCAGCAAGGAAATCGTCGCGGGCATCCACGGCACGCCGAAGGGCATGGACATGCTGCTGTCGATCGTGCCGAGCAACGTGCTGCAGGCGGCGTCTGACAACGGCGCGATCCTGTCGCTGATGTTCTTCGCGCTGATGTTCGGCATCGGCATGGTGCTGTCTCCGGACGAAAAGACCGCGCCGCTGCGCAAGGTCATCGAAGGCGTGTTCGAGGTCTCGATGACCCTGATCAACCTGGTGATCCGGCTGGCGCCGTACGCGGTGGCCTGCTTCATGTTCAACCTGGCGGCGATCTTCGGCTTCGACCTGCTGATCCGCCTGGGCGCGTACGTGGGCGTGGTGGTGCTGGCGCTGGGCCTGCACATGGTGGTGAGCTACGGCGTGGCGGTGTGGCTGTCGGGCCGTTCGCCGATCGCGTTCTTCCGCGACACCCAGGAAGCGACGGTGATGGCGTTCTCCACCGCGTCGAGCAACGCGACCCTGCCGACCGCACTGCGCGTGGCCGACCAGATGGGCCTGCCGCAGAAAGTCTCGCGCTTCGTGCTGACGGTGGGCGCCACCGCCAACCAGAACGGTACCGCGCTGTTCGAGGGCGTGACGGTGATCTTCCTGGCCCAGTTCTTCGGCGTGGACCTGAGCATCACCCAGCAGCTGATGGTGATGGTGGTCTGCATCCTGGGCGGGATCGGCACGGCCGGCGTGCCGTCCGGGTCGCTGCCGGTGGTGGCGATGATCTGCGCCATGGTTGGCGTGGACCCGATGGGCATCGGCCTGATCCTGGGCGTGAACCACTTCCTGGACATGTGCCGCACCGCGCTGAACGTCACCGGCGACCTGGCCCTGACCACGCTGGTGGCCAAGGGCGAAACTGAAGAAAGTCCGGTCCCCGGGTCGTCTTCACAAGCCTGACCCGCCTGACCCGGCGGGTGGACTATGGGACAATGGGCGGCCCGCAGCTTCGCGGCCGCCTCCCGACCCCTTCTGAATCATGACGCAGCCCACCCGCCGCCAGTTGGCCAACGCCATCCGCTTCCTTGCCGCTGATGCGGTCGAAACCGCCAAGTCCGGTCACCCCGGCATGCCGATGGGCATGGCGGACATCGCGGAAGTCCTCTGGAACGACTATCTCCGTCACAACCCGAACAACCCGCAGTGGTTCAACCGCGACCGTTTCGTGCTGTCCAACGGCCACGGCTCGATGCTGCAGTACGCGCTGCTGCACCTGAGCGGGTACGACCTGCCGATCGAGCAGCTCAAGCAGTTCCGCCAGCTCGGCAGCAAGACCGCCGGCCACCCGGAACACCACGAAACCCCCGGGGTGGAGACCACCACCGGTCCACTCGGCCAGGGCCTGGCCAATGCGGTCGGTTTCGCGCTGGCAGAGAAGCTGCTGGCCCAGCGCTACAACCGTCCGGAACATGAAATCGTCGACCACCGCACCTGGGTGTTCCTGGGCGACGGCTGCCTGATGGAAGGCGTGTCGCATGAAGCAGCGTCGCTGGCCGGCACCTGGGGCCTGGACAAGCTGGTCTGCTTCTGGGACGACAACCACATCTCCATCGACGGCAACACCGAAGGCTGGTTCACCGACAACACCCCCGAGCGTTTCGAGGCCTATGGCTGGAACGTGGTGCGCGGCGTCGATGGCCACGATCCGGACAGCATCAAGGCGGCGATCGAAAGCGCGCTGTCGCAGTCGGACAAGCCGACCCTGATCTGCTGCCGTACCACGATCGGTTTCGGTTCGCCGGGCAAGGCGGGCAAGGAATCGAGCCACGGCGCGCCGCTGGGCAAGGACGAACTGGAAGCCACCCGCAAGCAGCTGGGCTGGAACTACGGTCCGTTCGAGATCCCGGAAGAGATCTACGCGGGCTGGCGTGCAGGCGGCACCGGCACGCTGCGCCAGGCGGAGTGGGAACAGCAGTTCGACAAGTACGCGGCGCAGTTCCCGGCCGAAGCTGAAGAACTGACCCGTCGTTCGCGCGGCGAGCTGCCGGCCGATTTCGTCGCCAAGGCTGACGCTTACATCGCGCAGGTGCAGGCCGAAGGTCAGACGATTGCGTCGCGCAAGGCGTCGCAGCTGGCCATCGAGGCGTTCGCGCCGCTGCTGCCGGAACTGGTGGGCGGTTCGGCCGATCTGGCGCATTCGAACCTGACCCTGTGGAAGGCAAGCAAGTCGGTCGCGACCGACGACCCGAACGCGAACTACGTGTACTACGGCGTGCGCGAGTTCGGCATGACCGCGATTGCCAATGGCCTGGCGCTGCACGGCGGTTTCATTCCGTTCGACGCGACCTTCCTGGTGTTCAGCGATTACGCCCGCAATGGCGTGCGCATGAGCGCGCTGATCCCGGCGCATGCGATCCACGTGTATACGCACGATTCGATCGGCCTGGGCGAAGACGGTCCGACCCACCAGCCGGTGGAGCATCTGGCGTCGCTGCGTTACATCCCGAACAACGACGTCTGGCGTCCGTGCGATGCGGTCGAGTCGGCAGTGAGCTGGAAGGCGGCGATCACCCGCCAGGACGGCCCGAGCTGCCTGGTGTTCAGCCGTCAGAACCTGCCGCACCAGCAGCGCAGCACCGAGCAGGTGGCGCAGATCGCGCGTGGTGGTTACGTGCTGGCCGACGCAGAAGGCGGCGTGCCGGACGTGATCCTGATCGGCACCGGTTCGGAAGTGGGCCTGGCGATGACCGCCAAGGCGGAACTCGACGCGGCCGGGATCAAGACCCGCGTGGTGTCGATGCCCTCCACCGACGTGTTCGAGCGCCAGGACGCGGCCTACCGCGAGTCCGTGCTGCCGAACGCCATCCGCAACCGCGTGGCGGTGGAAGCCGGCGTCACCGGTTTCTGGCGCCAGTACGTGGGCCTGGACGGTGCAGTCGTAGGCATCGACACCTTCGGCGCCTCGGCCCCGGCCGACCAGCTGTACAAGCACTTCGGCATCACCGCTGAGCACGTGGTGGCGGCAGCCAAGGCCCAGCTGGCGAACTAAGCGTTCGTCACTGACGCGAAAAGCAACGGCGCTTCCCGAAACGGAAGCGCCGTTTTTCTTGGTGGCTCGATTTGAATGCGATCCGTCTGATCGCATTGCACACCCTGCGTTTGCACACGATCCGTAGAGCTGGGCTCTGCCCAGCTGCTTTTTGGATTCAGGCGAAAAGCCGGGGTCTGCAGGTGTTCCCTGGTCAGGGCCGCCGGGGGCGGGTTGGTGGGGGACGCCGTAAACCCGTCCATGGGGGCTAAGTCGCCGCATCCATGCGGCTCATTCCCCCACCAACCCACCCCCGGCGACCCTCCGATAGTGGGTCGCAGGCCATTGGAAAAGCGGTCGTGTCGACCGTTGGTCGACACGAATGCGTGGGCTGATGGTCTACGGTGGACACGCATGGCGTGTCACTACGCGGTTCGCTTCGAGCTGGTGGGTAGGGTTGGTTCCCAAACAACCGCCGTGAAAACTTCAACGCCCGGTAACGACTGAAAACAAGACGGAACCGACGGCCGGCCAACGGCCGGCCCCCGCGTTTCCCATGCTCACCGCCGCCCTATCGGAGGGTCGGCGGGGGTAGGTTTGCGGGGGAATGAGCGGCATGGATGCCGCGACTTAGCCTCCATGGGTGAAGGCGCACTGCTTGCGAGGCACTGCCTCGCGTGCGACTGAACGCCCAATCGCTGGCGATTGGGCCGGGGCCCGGAGGGCGATTCACGGCGTCCCCCGCGAACCTGCCCCCGACGGCCCTGACCAGGGAACACCTGCAGCCCGCAGCTTTTCGCCTGAATCCAACAGCAGCTGGGCAGAGCCCAGCTCTACGCAGCCCTCGCAATCAGACGATGTACGAAACAACGGCAATCACGCCGTACGCGCCAACGCCAACCGCACCAACCGCGCCTCCAGCTTTTCGCCAAAGCCCACCGGCGCATCCAACCCCATCCGCTGCAGGTACACCACGTCGCCATCGCCGGCCGGCTGGGTCAGCGCCGCAAACACCGTGCGCAACTTCGCGCCGCGTGTCTGCGTGTTCTGCTTCAACCACCCCAACGCTTTCACCAGATGCTGCTCGACCTCGGTGAAATCGCTGCCCAGCGGATAATCGGGCAGGGCCCCCGACTGGCGGAACGGCGCCAGGGTCGCACTCACGGCCGCCTGTGTATTGCGGCGTGCCCATTCCTCCGGCGCTACAAAATCGCCCGCCAGCTTCTTCGATGCCTTGGCCGTCTCCAGCAGCCCCGCCTGGAACCCCGCATCGGTGATCGACGCCATCCCGATCACGCAATCCTCGTCGGTCAGGTTGCGCAGATCCGCGATGCCGTACTCGTTGATGTAGATGTCGCGCAGATGCCGCGGGATCGTCGTGTGCCCATAGTTCCAGCGCACGTTCGACTGCAGCCCGCCCTTGTCCTCCCGCACCGCGCGGAACATCAGCGCACTGCGTGCCTCCGGTAGCGCGTGCGCCATCGCCACGAAGTTGTACTGCCCGCCCACGCCAGAGACCACCCGGCCGTCTTCCAGCGCATCCGATACCGCCGCGCCCAGCGCCGTCGCCATCATGCAGGAATTGAAGAAACGCGCGTGCCGTCGCTGCAGCCGCTCCAACGTCTCGTTGCCGCCGTACAGCTGGTTGATCTCGCTGATCCGGCGCATCCCGATCGCCCGCGACTGCTCTTCCGGCAGCTCGCGCAGCCACTGGTAGAACTCCGGTGAGCCCAGGTAGAACGCGCCATGCAGGTACTCGCCCTCCGCCTCCAGCGTCGCGTGGTCGATGGTCAGTGTGCTGCCGCTCTCGATCCGCTCCATCAGTGCCAGGTCGTCGTGCACCTTGCGCCGGATCACCCCCGTCTGCACCAGCCGCCGGAAGCCCTCGTTGAGCATCTCGCTGCAGCCGTACAGGCCTACCTCGAACGGATCCAGCCCACCGCACTCCAGCACCGTCGGGTTGCTCGCCAGCGTCGGGTCCAGCGCGTGCAGGATCTGCCGGTAACGCGCATTGTCGGTGTGGCGCAATACGAGCGCATGGCTGATCGCATCGGCCAGCGTCCCGATCCCGATCTGCAGGGTCCCACCGTCACGGACCAGCGCACTCGCATACAGGCCGATGGCATAGTCCGCATCGCTCACCGGCTGGCGCGGCAGCCCGAACAGCGCCGGGTAGGGCGCCGGCGGCGTGATCACCAGATCGAAGAACGACACATCGACCGTGGCCGTGCCGCCAAGATACGGCAGCTGCGGATCGATCTCCGCGATCAGCAGCGGACGCGGCAGCCCACGCGCCAGCATCGCGTCGATCGTGTCCTGGGTGATGTCGTTGTTGCACGACAGCGACAACCGCCGGTCGTCCGGGCGCATCGCCACCTTCTGCACGATCGCATGCGGCGCGCGCTGCGCCACCGCGTCCGCCGCATGCGTGTAGTTCAGGCTCGTATACCCACGCTGGGCCTGCGTCGAATTCAGCAGCGCCCCGGACTGCATGTAGAACTCCTCCACCTGCACGTGCGCCGGCAGGCGGTCGCGCAGCATCGCGTCGGCATAGGCCAGGCGCGGGAAATCCTCGCCGAAGTGGCGCGCCGCGAACGGTGCCATGAAGCGCCCTTCCAAGCCATTGGCGGCCGGCTTCGGCGGGTTCAACGACAGCGCCGTATAGATCTGCAGCGGCCGCGACGGATCGTTCTCGATCCGCGCGTACAGCGCGTTGAGCAGCCGATGCGGCTTGCCCAGCGCCAGCGGCGCACCGATGCGCAATGGCCCCTCCACGCGCTCCAGCAACCAGTCGGTGGCGGCGTCCAGGTCGGTGAGGTGTTCGGTCATGCGGTGCGTTCCTGCAAAGGCTTTCCGGCATTACAGCATTTCCGGTTTGAACGGCTCTCGACACGGGGGCTTGACACCGGAAAGGATTACGCGCGTAATCGGTCCGTCGATTACGGATGTAAATGATGAGCCAGATCAGCGAAGCCGAGGCCGTTGTCATGGAAGTGCTCTGGAACCGGCACCCCCTGGGTGCCGACGACGTGGTCGCCGCACTGGCCGACCGCGACTGGGCCGAGCCCACCATCAAGACCCTGCTCAACCGCCTGCTCACCAAGCGCGCGATCAGCGCCAGCCGGGAAGGGCGGCGCTACCTCTACTCGCCGGTGCTGCAACGCCAGGCCTGGGTCGCCGAACAGAGCAGCGGCCTGCTCGACAAACTGTTCGCCGGCCGGGTCGCCCCGCTGGTGGCGCATTTCAGCCAGCGCGGCGAACTCAGCGCACAGGACATTGCCGAGCTGAAAAAGCTGATCCAGGAGCTCGACCATGACTGACGTGCTGCACGGACTGCTCCAGGCAAGCGCCTGGGCCACGCTGGCGGTGCTGCTGCTGGGCGCGGCGCGGACACTGCTGCGGCGACTCGGCGGCGCCGCGTTGGTGTATCGCAGCTGGTGGTTGCTGCCGCTGGTGCTGATCGCACCGTTGTTGCCTTCGCCCGCACCCGCGTTCACCGACAGCGCGCCACTGCTTGCACTCGGAACGATGCTGCACGTGGCCGTGGTACCGACTGATGCGGTCCTGTGGCCGACGCTGCTGATCGCGCTCTGGGCTGCCGGCGCTGTGTGGGTAGCGGTTGCGCAATGGCGTGGCCAGCGCAGGTTCGAACGCGCGCTCGGCACACTGCAACCCCGCACCGACGGCAGCTGGCAGGCCAGTGCCGATCCGGGCCTGCCGGCGCTGGTCGGCCTGCTCGACCCGCGCGTGGTGGTCGGCCCCGATTTCGACCAGCGCTTCGCCGCCGCCGAGCGCGACCTGATCCTGCAGCACGAACACCAGCACCGTCGCCATGGCGACCATTGGGCCAACGCCGCACTGGCACTGCTGCGCTGCCTGTTCTGGTTCCACCCGTTGCTGCCGTGGGCGACGCGCCGCTTCCTGTTCGACCAGGAGCTGGCCTGCGACGCGCGCACGGTCGACCCGCATCCGGCCCTGCGCCGGCTCTACGCCAACGCCCTGCTCAAGGCGCAGTTGGTCCACCCGGTTGCGCCCATGGCCTGCCACTGGCGCAGCCAACCGATGTTGAAGGAGCGGATAGGCATGTTGAAGGAACACAAGCGAAACGCAGTGCCGCGGTGGTCGGGCCAGCTGCTGGTGCTGGGATTGTTCGTCGGACTGAGCACGATGGCGTGGGCCAGCCAGCGTGGCACCGACGTGCAGACGCGCATCAGCGCCGAACCTGACGCCGACAACGCCGGGAAGACCGCGACGGAGGATGCCGACAGTGGCCCCCAGGCAAAACTGATGTCGCCACCGGTCTACCCGAAGAGCGCGTTCGAGCAGAGCATTTCCGGCAAGGTGGTGCTGCGCGTGAACGTGGATGCCGAAGGGCGCACCGCCGGCGTGAGCGTGATCAGCTCCACTCCGGCCGGTGTGTTCGACGCGGTCTCGATCGCCGCCGCCCAGCAGTGGACGTTCGAACCGGCGCGCAAGGATGGCAAGCCGGTGGCGTCTGCCCTGCAGATACCGCTGACCTTCGCCTTGGACGAACCCGAGCCGGCGACCGCGCCGTGAGGGCGGCCTACGGCGCGCTGGTGCTGCTGCTGGCCGGATGTGCGAGTCAGCCGGCACTGACCCGGTTGGAAACCCGGGCCGAGAATGTTGGCTACCAGCGCCTGAAGATGGACGCGGCCGGTGGCGCCGGTTCCGTGCAGGCATACACGCTGCAGCCCAGCGAGGGCTACCGCATGCCTCAGCTGTACGCCGGTCCGGACCCGGTGGTGGGCGACCGGGATACGCGGCGGGAACTGGCACCGACCACGGTGTGCCTGCAGGTCGTGGTGGATGCCGAGGGCAGGGTGGAGCGCAGCGCGCCGGTGGCCGAACGCAGCGACTGTGCGGCTGGCAGCGCGGCAGAGAACCAGGTATTGGTGGCTGCCGCGCAGGAAGCCGTGGCAGCGTGGCGATACCTGCCTGCGGCGGTATGTCATTTCGCCAGGGGGGCTACCCCGCGCGATCCGGGCGACTGCAGCGATGCCGAACGCATCGAGCCGGTGGCGGTCAGCCTGTTCTACGCCTTCACCTTCGAAATCGTGAAGGGTGAGCACGTCGTCCATCGGCGGTGAACCGCGGCATCAGGGCGCTGCGCCGCCCTGCAGGTTCGCCTTTACCGAGGGATGCATCAGCTTGGGTTCGGCCAACGTTGCATCCCGTGCCTGCCGGGTCGCGACGAATTCCGCTTCGCTGATCCCGTCGCGCAGGTGGATGTTGCGTGCGCGCTGGTCGCCGATGGTGGTCTGGTTGGCCACCTCGCGACCCCCCGGGCCGTAGTCGTGGCAGATGAACACCCGGGTCGCATCGGGCAGGGCCAGCAGGCGCTGGATCGAGCGGTACAGCAGCGCCGCATCGCCACCCGGGAAATCGCAGCGCGCGGTGCCGCCGTCGGGCATGAACAGCGAATCGCCGGTGAACAGCGCATCGCCGATGCGGTACGCCACGCTGTCGCTGGTATGGCCGGGCACGGCGATGACTTCCGCCGCGATACCGCCCAACGCAAACGTTTCGCCATCGGCGAACAGATGGTCGAACTGCGACCCGTCGGTAGCCACGTCCAGCGCATACCGCGGCGCGAACGTACGCTGTACCTCGACAATCCCCGCGCCCATCGCCAGCGCAGCCTGCGGCCACTGCTGCTTCAGCCAGCGCCCGGCGCTGACATGGTCGGCGTGGGCGTGGGTTTCCAGCAGCCAGCGAACGTCCAATGCCTGTTCCCGCACATGCGCCAGCAGCGGCTGCAGTGGCGCGGCACCGAGTGCGTCGGTGGCAGGGTCGTAATCCAGCACCGGGTCGATCACCGCCGCCTGCCGCGTTGCCGGGTCATGCACCACGTAGCTGAAGGTGTGGCTGTCGCGGTGGAAGAAACTGGCAACATGCAGCGACATGACGGTGACCTCAGCGTTTACCCAGTGTGTCGTTGAGCAGCACCGCCAGGCGTTCGCCGGCCAGGCGCAGCTCGCGTTCGGCGACCGGCAGGTAGGTCGCGGTGTAGTCCGGCTCCAGCGTACGCCTGGTCGGGTAAACACCAGGTGCAATCGCGATCCGGCAACTGGCTTCCGCCCACTGCACCGCGTCGGTGTCGATGGCGGAGCGCTTGCCGAATTTCGGCTTGGGCAATGCGGCCAGCCGCTTCGTCCAGGCGTCGTCATCGAGCTTCAGGGTGTTCAGCAGGCCGCTGTCCCACAGCGAATGCAGGTTGGTACCGCGTCCGTTGAACTGCACCTGGAAGTCGTTGCCACCCTTGTCGTGGCCGTAGCCGGCGTGCATCGGCTGGTGGATGTCGCCGACGAAATGGACCACGAACTTCAGCGCCTGTGCGCGTTCGGCATCGGAACGACTGCGGTCGCCGAGGATGGCGGTCTGCGTCTTCAACGCTTCCACCACGCAGTTGCCGTTGCGGCAATTGCGCTCGACTTCGTACTGGCAGTCGTCCTCGCCGATGTTCACGTAGTGCCAGCCGGCCGAGCGCTTTCCCAGCCCCGGATCCTTGGCGCGCAGTTCATCGGCCCACGGCGCGATCGCAGCCAGGGTCGGAGTGGGTTCGTTGGCCAGCAGGCGGGCCACTTCGGCGCGGGTCTGCGGGGTCAGTTTCGGTTCGGCCACGCGAGCCACCAGGCGGTGGCCCTGTGCGCCCCAGGCCAGGGCATCGGTGGAAACCAGGGTGAGGGTGATCAGCAGCGCGGAACAGGAGAGCACGGGGGCGATTTTCATCGGCCCATTCTAACGACCCGCCTGCACCGGAGCATTTGCCGTAGTTGTCGGCCCCGGCAGAAGCCGGGGCCGTGTCCCTGCGATCAGAACTTGAAAACGTAGGCCACGCCGTAGGCGAGCGGGTCGATCTTGACCGTGCCCAGCTTGGCGCCGTCCAGCTTCACGTCGCTGTCGATGTCGATCCAGCGCACGTCGACCCGCAGCGCGCCCTTCTCGCCAACGGCGAAGTCCAGGCCGGCGTGCGCGGCCAGGCCCCAGGAATCCTCCAGCTTCAGCCTGCTGCCGGCCAGCGCGCCGCCGGTCTCTTCGCTGAAGAACGTGGTGTAGTTCAGGCCGGCGCCCAGGAACGGCGACACCTTGCCCTTGCTGTTGAAGTGGTACTGCAGCGACACCACCGGCGGCAGGTGCTTGGTGCTGCCCACGCGGCCGAGCCCGTCGATGTTGATGTCGTGCTTGAACGGCAGCGCGGCCAGGACCTCGATGCCCAGGTTGTCGGCAATGAAGTATTCGCCGGTGATGGTCGGCTTGATGTCGCTGTCCACGTCGACCTTCAGGCCGCCGGCCAGGGTGCCGTTGTTGGACTTGGGTGCCACCTGGTGCACGCCTGCGGCGATGGTCCAGTCGCCCTTGGACTGGGCCATGGCGGGGCTGGCGGCCAGCGCCAGGGCGACGGCGAGGCTGGCGGGCAGGAGGGGGGAGGGGGTGCGCATGGTGCTGTCTCGTGGCGGGGTGGAATGGGGCCAGTGTTCCCGCCGCCGCCCGAGCGCGCCTTGATCCGGATCAAATCGTAAATTTTTCGTTGTAACCGCTTACCCTTTCCGGGCCGGGGGCCGTATGCGATTGGCCTTTGCTAGAATGACCGCCCCTTTCCATTGGGCCGCACTGTCGCGGCTGCAGGAGCTTGTGAACATGGCAATCAAGGTTGGCATCAACGGTTTCGGCCGCATCGGTCGCAACGTGCTGCGTTCGGCCGTGCTGAATTTCGGCAATGACATCGAAATCGTCGCCATCAACGATCTGCTGGAGCCGGATTACCTGGCCTACATGCTGAAGTACGACTCCGTGCACGGTCGTTTCAAGGCCGACGTGTCGGTCTCGGGCAGCGACCTGCTGGTCAACGGCAAGAAGATCCGCCTGACCCAGGAACGCGACCCCGCCAACCTCAAGTGGGACGAGGTCGGCGTGGACGTGGTGATCGAATCGACCGGCCTCTTCCTGACCAAGGAAACCGCGCAGAAGCACATCGACGCGGGCGCGAAGAAGGTGATCCTGTCGGCGCCGTCGAAGGACGACACCCCGATGTTCGTGTACGGCGTGAACGACAAGACCTACGCTGGTCAGGCGATCATCTCCAACGCCTCGTGCACCACCAACTGCCTGGCGCCGTTGGCCAAGGTGATCAACGACAAGTGGGGCATCAAGCGCGGCCTGATGACCACCGTGCATGCCGCCACCGCTACCCAGAAGACCGTTGACGGCCCGTCCAACAAGGACTGGCGCGGCGGCCGTGGCATCCTGGAAAACATCATTCCGTCCTCGACCGGCGCGGCCAAGGCCGTCGGCGTGGTGATTCCGGAGCTGAACAAGAAGCTCACCGGCATGAGCTTCCGCGTGCCGACCTCGGACGTCTCGGTGGTCGACCTGACCGTCGAGCTGGAAAAGGAAGCCACCTACGCCGAGATCTGCGCCGAAGTGAAGGCACAGAGCGAAGGCGCGCTGAAGGGCATCCTCGGCTACACCGAAGACAAGGTCGTGGCCACCGACTTCCGCGGCGAGACCCACACCTCGGTGTTCGACGCCGAAGCCGGCATCGCGCTGGACGGCACCTTCGTCAAGCTGGTGTCCTGGTACGACAACGAATGGGGCTATTCCAACAAGTGCCTGGAAATGGCCAAGGTCGTCGCCGCGTAAAACGCGGACCGCGCGCCGGGTCGTTTGCGTCAGGTTCGCCCTCCGCCTGCGCCGGACCACCCACCGGTAGAGCCGGGCTCTGCCCGGCTCCAGGCGGTAATGATCGAAACAAAACGCCCAACCGCAAGGAAGGGCGTTTTTTTTCACCCCCGCCAATTCAGTTACGATGTCCCCGTGCCGCAGGCGCCATGCTCGTCCAGGTGGGCCGTGGCGTTTCCCTCGAGGATGACGCGGAATGGAAGCACTGATTGTCCTGGCGGTACTGCTGTTGCTGGCCGTGCCGGTGTTGCTGATCGTCGCCTTGGTGATGATTTCCGGCCTGCGCCGGCGGGTTGCCGCGCTGGAACAGGCACGGGCAGAAACCGTCGTGGCGCCCGCCGAACCGGTCGCTGAGGCGTGGGAGGCCCGCGCGCCTGCGCCGCCGCCGATCGTGTCTCCGTTCCGCGCGGACGCACCTGCGCCGGTGCCCGAGCCAGAGCCAGAACCAGCGCTCCAGCCTGAGCGAATGGCCGCCGCCACCCGCACCGCGCCGCCGCCGCTTCCCCCGGGCCCGCCGCAGGCTCCGCCCGAACCCTTCGTTCCCCCACCACCGCGCGGCCCGGACCTGGGCGAGCGCGTCGTCGGCACGATCAAACGCTGGTTCACCGAAGGCAACGTGCCGGTCAAGATCGGCATGCTGGTGCTCCTGGCCGGCGTGGCGGCACTGCTCAAGTACGCCAGCGACCAGGGCTGGCTCAATGCGCCGATCGAGCTGCGCCTGGCGGCCATTGCGGCAGGTGCGCTGGCCGGGCTGGTGTTCGGCTGGGTGCAGCGCGAACGCCGGCGGATGTTTGCGTTGGCGTTGCAGGGCGGGGCAATCGGCATCCTGCTGCTGACCATCTTTGCCGCCTTCAAACGCTACGAGTTGATCCAACCGGGCATCGCCTTTGCAATGAGCATCGCGCTGATTGCCGGCATGGGCGTCCTCGCGGTCGTGCAGAATTCGCGCACGCTGGCGGTGCTGGGTATCCTGGCCGGGTTCATGGCGCCGATCTGGCTCTCCACCGGCAGTGGCAACCATGTCGCGCTGTTCTCGTACTACGCCGTGCTCAACGCCGCGATCCTCGCGATTGCCTGGTGGCGCCCGTGGCGCGCGCTCAACCTGCTGGGCTTTGCCTTCACCTTCGGCATCGGCACCGCCTGGGGCGTGCTGCAGTACAACGCCGACAAGTTCAACAGCACCGAACCGTTCCTGCTGCTGTTCTTCGCCTTCTACCTGCTCATCCCGATCCTGTACGCACGCCGCCAGCCGGCCGAAAAGCGCGACCTGGTCGACGGCAGCCTGGTGTTCGGCACGCCGCTGATCGCGTTCTCGCTGCAGGCCGGCATGCTGCATGACGACCGCCTGCTGCTGGCGCTCTGTTCGGTGGGCCTGGCCGCGTTGTATGCAGGGTTGGCCTGGGCGCTGATCAAGCGCGAGCGTTACACGGCATTGGGCCAGTCGCACGCAGTTCTGGCGGTGGGCTTTGCCACCCTCGCGGTGCCGCTGGCGCTGTCCGCTCGTGCCACCGCCAGTGTGTTCGCGCTGGAAGGCGCAGCGCTGGTCTGGCTGGGCCTGCGCCAGTCGCGCCTGCTGCCGCAGATCGCCGGTGCGCTGCTGCAGCTGGGCGCCGCGTTCGGTTTCGTGGTCGGTGCCGACTACTGGCTGCACGACGCCACCGCGATCGCCAATCCCACCTTCATGAGCGGCCTCCTGCTGGCACTGGCGGGTTTCGCGTCGGCCTTCAGCTACCGCCGTGCCGGGCGCGACGCGCCCGCCATCGTGTACTACCTGTGGGGCCTGCTGTGGTGGCTGGGCACCGCCAGCCACGAGATCAGCCGCTTCGTTGCCTGGGACAGCCGGCCGGATGCCCTGCTGATCCTGGTGGCGGTCACCGGCTGGATCGCTGCGGAATCGCAGCGCCGTTTCCCGGCACGCGCACTGGTGTTGACCACGCTGGCGATGCTGCTGTGCGCGTTCCCGTTGGCGCTGTGGCAGGCCGACGTCCACCGCCAGCCGTTTGCCGGCTACGGTGCGCTGGCCTGGGCAGTGTTTGCCGTGCTCGGCGTGCGCAGCCTGTGGTGCCTGCGCGGCGGGCAGGACCGCACCGCCGTGGTCGCGCAGTTCGTCTGGTGGTTGCTGTGGCCCACCGTGGTCTCGCTCACGGCCAGCTGGCTTGCCGACCGTTTCGAACTGGCCGAAGGCTGGGCACTGGCGGCGATGCTGCTGCCGTGGCTGGTGGTGACCGCCATTTCGCTGCAGCGCTGGCGCTGGCTGAGCGTGCCGTTGGGCGAGCGCTTCGATGCGGCCCGCCCGGCATTGCAGTGCACGCTGTTCGCGGTGCTGGGGCTGGCCTGGGTCGGCTTCCTGTTCGCGCGCGGCGGCGCATCGCCGCTGCCGTGGATACCGCTGTTGAATCCGCTCGAACTGGCCCAGCTGGCGGTGCTGGTGCTGCTCGCGCGCTGGTTGTGGCGCGGCCAGGCGCCGGCCGCACTGCAGGCAAAGCGCGTGCCGCTGCTTGCGTTGGCCGGTTTCGTCGCGCTGACCAGCATCACCCTGCATGCCGTGCACCACTGGGGCGGCGTGCCGTGGAGCGAGCGGCTGTGGTCGTCCACGCTGGCCCAGACCAGCCTGACCGTCGTGTGGAGCGTGCTCGGCGTGATCAGCTGGGTGTGGGGCTCGCGGCGCGGGCAACGCGCGCTGTGGCTGGTCGGCGCGGTGCTGATGGGCGTGGTGCTGGCCAAGCTGGTGCTGATCGACCGCCAACACCTGGGCAACCTGCTGGGCATTGCTTCCTTCATCGCCTACGGCCTGCTGTGCACGGTCGTGGGCTACCTGGCACCGGCGCCGCCGCGTGCGCCGGACGCTACCGTGGAGCCGCAACCGTGAACCTTCTGTGCCGCCTCATCGCCGCCGCTTCACTGACCTTGGCCGCGCCTGCGCTGTGGGCCGCCGACGCGCGCCAGGACTACCGCGAACAATGGCCGCTGCAGCTGTCCGCGCCGCAGGCAGGCGCCTACCGGCTGATCCTGGGCGAGGCCCAGTACCGCAGCGCGGTGTCGACGCAGCTGGCCGACGTGCAGGTCTTCAACGCGCAGGGCCAGGCGCTGCCGTCGGCGTTGTTCTCGGCCGACCAGCCGCTGGCGCGTCCGGCGCAGTGGCAGTCACTGCCATGGTTCGCGCTGCCGTCGCAGGGCGGCGGTGCAGGCGAAGACCTGCAGCTGCTGACCGAACGCAACACCGACGGCAGCGTGCGCCGGGTGGAAGCGCGGCTGGGTCGCAGCGGCGCCAGCGCCGAACCGGGCGGCTGGCTGGTCGACGCCAGCGCGCTGCGCACCGGCGTGCAGGCCCTGCAGCTGGACTGGCAGTCGACCGGGCCCTTGCAGCTGCGCGTGGCGGTGGAAGCGAGCGACGACCTGCGCGACTGGCAGCGTGTGGCCGACGTGGTTCCGCTGGTCGACCTCGAGCAGGGCGGCAACCGCCTGCAGCAGCGGCGCATCGAGATCGGCCACCAGGCGAAGTACTTCCGCATCCTGCCGCTGGCGGGCGCGCGCCTGCCCGTACTGACCGCCGTGCAGGTCGAACGCGTGGCCGCCGCGCAGGCGATCGACTGGCAGTGGCGCACGCTGACCGGTACCACCGGCAAGCCCGGCGAATTCGAATACACACTGGACGGCCGCTTCCCGGTGGCCCAGGTCGACATCGCGACCGCCGACAACAGCGTGGTGCAGTGGACCCTGCTCAGCCGCGACGACCCCAATCGGCCCTGGCAGGTCCGGGCCGGCCCGTGGGTGGCCTACCAGCTGCAGGACAGCGCCGCGCGGCGCCAGTCGCAGGCGCAGTCGCTGGCCGTGCCCAGCCGTGACCGCTACTGGAAACTGATGGCCGGCCAGGCCCAGCCCAGCCAGGCGCCGACCCTGAAGCTGGGCTACCAGCCCGAGGCGCTGGTGTTCCTCAGCCAGGGCGACGCGCCTTTCACGGTCGCCGCCGGCAGCGTGCGCGCGCTGCGCACCGACGCACCGGTGGGTACCGTGATCGCGCAGCTGCGCGAGCAGCAGGGCGCGCAGTGGCAACCGGCCGCAGCGACCGTGCAGGGGCCGGCGCAGGTGCTCGCCGGCGACGCCGCCGTGCAGGCGCAACGCGACTGGAAGCGCTGGCTGCTGTGGGGCCTGCTGCTGCTCGGCGTGCTGGTGGTGGGCGGATTCGCCGTCAGCCTGCTACGCCAGAAGGAAAGGTAGCGCCGGCCGTTGGCCGGCCCGCGCGCACGCACATCGTTACAATGACCCTCTGCGCCGTGCGCGGCGCATTTCCCTTTCCGCCAAAGAGTTGCTGCCCCATGTCCATCGTTCGCATGACCGACCTCGACCTTTCCGGCAAGCGCGTGCTGATCCGCCAAGACCTGAACGTGCCGATCGAAAACGGCCGCATCACTTCCGAACAGCGCATCACCGCATCGCTGCCGACGTTGAAGCTGGCGCTGGAAAAGGGCGCCGCGGTGATGGTCACCTCGCACCTGGGCCGTCCGAAGGAAGGCGTGTGGAGCGAAGCCGATTCGCTGGCGCCGGTCGCCCTGCGCCTGTCCACCCTGCTCGGCGTGGATGTGCCGCTGGTGCGTGACTGGGTCGACGGCGTCGAGGTGGCCCCGGGTTCGATCGTGCTGCTGGAAAATTGCCGCATGAACGTGGGCGAGGGCAAGGACGACGAAGCGCTGTCGCGCAAGTATGCCGCCCTCTGCGACGTGTTCGTGATGGACGCCTTCGGTACCGCGCATCGCGCGCAGGCCTCCACCCACGGCGTGATCCGCTTCGCCCCGGTCGCCGCCGGTGGTCCGCTGCTGATGGCCGAACTGGACGCGCTGGCCAAGGCCCTGCACGCACCGGCGCAGCCGCTGCTGGCGATCGTGGCCGGCAGCAAGGTCAGCACCAAGCTGGAGCTGCTGGCCAACCTGGTGGGCAAGGTCGACCAGCTGATCGTCGGCGGTGGCATCGCCAACACCTTCATTGCTGCTGCCGGGTACTCCGTCGGCAAGTCGCTGTACGAACCGGACCTGCTGGACACGGCGAAGAAGATCGTGGCCGACGCCAAGGCGCGCGGCGCCGACATTCCGCTGCCCACCGACGTGGTGGTGGCCAAGCAGTTCCTTCCCGATGCGCAGGCCACGGTCAAGGCGGTCGATGACGTGGCCGAAGACGACCTGATCCTCGACATCGGCCCGCAGACGGCAGCGCACTACGCCGGGCTGATCGCCAAGGCCGGTACCGTGGTCTGGAACGGCCCGGTCGGCGTGTTCGAGTTCGAAGCCTTCGGCCACGGCACCGAAGCGCTGGCCCGCGCGATCGCCAGCTCGCCGGCGTTCTCCATCGCCGGCGGCGGCGACACCCTGGCCGCCGTGGACAAGTACGGGATCGCCGACCAGGTCAGCTACATCTCCACCGGCGGCGGCGCGTTCCTGGAGTTCCTGGAAGGCAAGACCCTGCCGGCGGTAGCTGCACTGGAAGCACGCGGCGGTTGAGTTCGATGATGCGGCGGCGTCCGTACGCCGCCGCATGTCGCGTTCGGGTCTCGCCATGTCTGCAGGACATCATCGAAACCCAGACGCGACAATGCTGTAAACGTATTCATGGGACGTGAAGGGTGTGGTAATTTCGATCCTTTCCCGGGAGCCCATTAACCATGATTGAGCGTCAGCGCCGTACGAAGATCCTTGCCACCCTCGGTCCGGCTACCGACCCGCCGGGCGTGCTGGAGGATCTGTTCCGCGCCGGCGTGAACGTGGTCCGCCTCAACTTCAGCCACGGCGACCCGTCCGGCCAGGCCAAGCGTGCCGCCGACGTGCGCGCCGCCGCCGCCCGCGTGGGCGTGGAAGTCGGCATCCTGGCCGACCTGCCGGGCCCGAAGATCCGCATCGAGCGCTTCGCCGAAGGCAAGATCCAGCTCAAGGCGGGCGACCGCTTCGACCTGGTCGCCTCGCCGACCGCGCCGGCCGGCGACACCACCCAGGTGGGCGTGAGCTACCTCGGCCTGCCGCAGGACGTGGCCCCGGGCGACGTGCTGCTGCTCGACGATGGCCTGATGCAGCTGCAGGTGGTGGAAGTGCAGGGCGAGCGCATCGTCAACACCGTGCTCAACGACGGCGTGCTGTCCGACCGCAAGGGCTTGAACAAGCAGGGCGGTGGCCTCTCGCTGGGCGCGCTGACCGAGCGCGACAAGGAGCTGATCGGCATCGTCGCCAAGATCGGTGTCGACTTCATCGCCGTGTCGTTCTGCCGCAACGCGCAGGACATGAACGACGCGCGTGACATCGCCCGCTTGCATGGCTGCGATGCTGCGCTGGTGTCGAAGATCGAGCGCACCGAAGCGATCGAGAACCTGGAAGAGATCGTCGAGGCCAGCGACGTGGTGATGGTGGCCCGTGGCGACCTCGGCGTGGAAATCGGCGACGCCGAACTGCCCGGCCTGCAGAAGAAGATCATCAAGGCCTCGCTCGCACAGAACAAGGTGGTGATCACGGCCACGCAGATGCTGCAGTCGATGGTCGAAAGCCCGATCCCGACCCGTGCAGAAGTGCTGGACGTGGCCAACTCGGTCATCGACGGTACCGACGCGGTGATGCTGTCGGCTGAAACCGCCGCCGGTGCGTACCCGGTCAAGGCGGTGGAAGCGATGGCACGCATCTGCCTGGGCGCCGAGCGCCAGTTCCAGACCGAGACCGACTTCAACGCTTCGCCGCGCAACCTGGAACGTGCCGACCAGGCCATCGCCATGGCCACCATGTTCCTGTCGCAGCACGTGGGCGTGCGCGCGATCGTGGCAATGACCGAATCCGGTGGCACCGCCCGCTACCTGTCGCGTTTCCGTGCCAAGGCGCCGGTGTTCGCGGTCACCCGCCACGACGGTGCACGCCGCCAGATGGCGCTGATGCGCGATGTCTACCCGATCAACTTCGACAGCCGTGGCCTGACCCCGCGCGAAGCCGCGCGCGGCAGCATCCGCCTGCTGGTGGAAGCCGAACTGCTGCAGGCCGGTGACCGCGTCGTGTTCACCAGCGGTGAGCACATGGAAACCCTGGGTGCGACCAACACCCTGCGCCTGCTGGAAGTGGGCGAAGACGGCCGCGCCAGCGGCCTGGGCGATCTGTAAACCCCGTCGGCCCCGGGTCGGAGCCGCTGTGCGGATCCGGCCCAGGGTCAGATCCGCAAAGGGGCTCTGACCCCGCGCAACAGGACATCGCCTGTCCGGTGCGGACATTGGAATCGTTTCCAGACTGGCCTGCACGTCGGCGCAACGGGCGGCGGGGCTATACTTACGTTTTTCCCGCACCCGCCACAGGAAGTACATGAGCATCGAACAGCTGGCTGAAACCGCCCAGGCCATGGTTGCCCCGGGCAAGGGCATCATCGCGATCGACGAATCCACCGCTACCATCGCCAAGCGTTTCGCTGGCGTCGGTATCGAGAACACCGAGGAGAACCGTCGTGCCTACCGCGAACTGCTGCTGACCACGCCGAAGCTCAACGAGCACATTTCCGGCGCCATCCTGTTTGACGAAACCATCCGTCAGTCGACCAAGGACGGCGTGCCGTTCGCCAAGTACATGGCCGACCACGGCATGATTCCGGGCATCAAGGTGGACAAGGGTGCGCACCCGCTGGCCGGCTGCCCGGGCGAGCTGGTGACCGAAGGCCTGGACGGCCTGCGCGAGCGCCTGCAGGAGTACTACAAGCTGGGTGCGCGCTTCGCCAAGTGGCGTGCGGTGATCAACATCGGCGAAAGCATTCCGTCGGGCACCTGCATCGAGTCCAACGCCCACGCGCTGGCCCGCTATGCCGCCCTGTGCCAGGAATGTGGCCTGGTGCCGATGGTCGAGCCGGAAGTGATCATGGACGGCGACCACGACATCGAGACCTGCTACGAAGTCACCGAAGCCACCCTGCGTTCGCTGTTCGACGCCCTGTACCAGCAGAACGTGCTGCTGGAAGGCACCATCCTGAAGGCCTCGATGGTCATCTCCGGCAAGGGCTGCGATGAGCAGGCCGACGTCGAGGAAGTGGCCGAGTCGACCGTGATGTGCCTGAAGAGCACCGTGCCGGCGATCCTGCCGGGCGTGGTGTTCCTGTCCGGTGGCCAGAGCGACGAGCAGTCCACCGAGCACCTGAACGCGATGAACCAGCTGGGCAACCTGCCGTGGCCGCTGAGCTTCTCCTACGGCCGCGCCATGCAGCAGGCTGCGCTGAAGCTGTGGGCCAAGGACACCAAGGCCAACGTCGCCAAGGCACAGCAGACCGTGTACGACCGCGCCAAGGAAAACGGCCAGGCCGCACTGGGCAAGTGGAACGGCTGATCCACGCCGTCACCGCAGAATGAACAAACGCCGGCATGCAGATGCCGGCGTTTTTCATGGGGCGACTCACCGTAGCGCCGGGCTCTGCCCGGCTGCCTCACATCACGCAGGCGCTGCGGGTGGTACCCCGATCGCCAATGCCGTCATCGCCGGCCCCGGCATCTCCATCGGTTGTCCCAGCGCGACCAGCGCCTGCTGGTAGGCCTTGAACGTCGCCGCGTTGTACGCGACCAGGATGATGCGCTGGGGCTCCCGATGCGAGCGTTGCCACGTCACCGTCTCGGTCGCCGCAATCTGCGCGGCCTGGTACAGCGGATAGCCGAACACCCCGCAGCTGATCGCGGGGAACGCAATCGAACGCAGCCCCAGCGTTTCGGCCAGTTGCAGCGATTTCCAGTAGCAGTTGGCCAGCAGCGCCGGCTCATCGCGCTGGCCGTCCTGCCACACCGGACCCACCGTGTGCAGCACGTGCTTCGCCGGCAGGTTGTAGCCGGCTGTCGCGCGCACCTCGCCGGTCGGGCAGCGCATGCCCGGCCGGATCTCCGGCAGTGCCGCGCATTCGGCCAGCAGCTGCGGGCCGGCGGCGCGATGGATCGCCCCATCCACGCCGCCGCCGCCCAGCAATGACTCGTTGGCCGCATTGACGATCGCATCCACCGCCAGGGTCGTGATGTCGCCCTGCCACACTTCGATCTTCATGCGTGCCGCTCCTTATGTCCGCCGCCTCATAAGGTGGCGGCCAGGGCATCAAGGTTGCGTCATCGTCGTCTCAGGCCATGCGACCCGGTGTGTCGTATTCAGCAAGGGCGCTCGTATTCAGGGAAGGCCGGCCAGCCAGTCGTCGTCCGAGCCCTCGTTGATGTCGGCAAACAGCGGGGTGGAGAAATAGCGCTCGCCGGTGTCGGGCAGCATCGCCAGCAGCACACTGCCAGGCGCGGCCTTGGCCGCCACATCCAGCGCGCTGGCCACCGTGGCACCGGCCGAGATACCGACGAAGATGCCTTCCTCGGCCGCCAGCCGGCGCGAGGTTTCGATCGCACGCGCATCGTCGATGCTCAGCAGTTCGTCGAACACGTCGCGGTTCAGCACGTCCGGCACGAAGTCCGGCGTCCAGCCCTGGATCTTGTGCGGCTTCCATTCGGCACCGCCAAGCAGCGCCGCGCCTTCCGGTTCGGTGGCGATGATGCGGGTCTCCGGGCGGGCCACCTTCAGCACTTCACCCACGCCGGTCAGGGTGCCGCCGGTGCCCCAGCCGGTCACGAAGTAATCCAGCTGCTTGCCGGCGAAATCGCGCAGGATCTCGGCGGCGGTGGTGTTGCGGTGGTAGGCCGGGTTGGCCGGGTTGGTGAACTGGCTGGCCAGGAACCAGCCATGTTCCTGGGCCAGCTCGCTCGCGCGCCGCACCATGCCCGAGCCGCGTTCGGCGGCAGGGGTCAAGATCACCTTGGCGCCGTAGGCGCGCATCAGCTTGCGGCGCTCGATGGAGAAGGTCTCCACCATGGTCGCCACGAACTTGTAGCCGCGCGCGGCCGCGACCATGGCCAGTGCGACGCCGGTGTTGCCGGAGGTCGCCTCCACGATGGTGTCGCCGGGCTTGAGCACCCCGCGCGCTTCGGCATCCAGGATGATTGCCAGCGCCAGGCGGTCCTTGACCGAACCACCGGGATTGAACGATTCGACCTTGGCATACAGGGTGACGTGGTCGGGGGCGATGCGGTTGAGGCGGACAACCGGGGTATTGCCGATGGTGTCCAGGATCGAGTTGTACAGGGCCATGGGGACGCTCTCCGCAAAAGAATGACAGGCCACGGGCACGCCGCGGCAGGGGAGGGATGAAGCGGCAGGCAGCCTTCGCGCTCAGGGCGCCGCCGGGTCTCCGCCAGACCGTAGCGCCAGCATATGACCGCGCGAAATCACCTGATTACCTTCATAAACAACATTTGGTTATAAGCTGGTGACGGCAACTGTTTTACAGTCGGCCTGACCCCTTCCTTCCTGCCGTGCGCACGCCCATGACGCTGACCCAACTCCGTTACCTGGTCGCCATTGCCGACGCCGAGCTCAACATCACCCTGGCCGCGTCGCGGGTGCACGCCACCCAGCCGGGGCTGTCCAAGCAGCTCAAGCAGCTGGAAGATGAACTGGGCTTCCTGCTGTTCGTGCGCAAGGGCCGCAGCCTGGAAGCGGTGACCCCGGCCGGGGTGGAGGTGATCGGCCGCGCCCGCGCGGTGCTGGCGGAAGCCAACAACATCCGCACCTACGCCGCCAACCAGCGCCGCGAAAGCCAGGGCCAGCTGGTCCTGACCACCACCCACACCCAGGCGCGCTTCGTGCTGCCGCCGGCGGTGGCGCGCATCAAACAGGCCTACCCGCAGGTCAGCGTGCACCTGCAACAGGCCGCCGAAAGCGACGCGCTGGACCTGCTAAGCCAGGGCGATGCGGACATCGCCATCATCAGCACCGCCGGTGCCGAGCCCACCGCCGGCATCGCCATTCCGCTGTACCGCTGGCGGCGGCTGGTGCTGGTTCCGCGCGGGCACGCGCTGGACCGCCCGGGGGCTGCGCCGGATCTGGAGGCGCTGTCGCACCAGCCACTGATCAGCTACGAATCGTCCACCCGTGGCAGCTCCTCGCTGCAGCGGGCGTTTGCGGCTTCCGGGCTGACCCCGGACATCGCCCTGACCGCATTGGACGCGGACCTGATCAAGACCTATGTGCGCACCGGGCTGGGCGTGGGGTTGCTGGCGGAAATGGCGGTGAATGCCGGCGATGAAGACCTGCGTTCCTGGCCGGCGCCATCGCCGATCGACGAGTGCATCGCCTGGGCGGTGCTGCCACGCGACCGGGTGCTGCGCGATTACGCGCTGGAGCTGGTGCATGTGCTTGCGCCGCAGATCGATACGCGGGATTTGAGGCGCGTGATCGATGGGAACCAGGAGGCGGATTGGCCGGTGCCGCCGACGTGGGAATCGTTGACGCAAACCATTACCGTCTGAGAAGCGACGGCAATGGTTTGCCCCGAGCATTCCACCTCTACCCCGCGCCGTTGGCGCGCCCCCTTCAACAGAAGGGGGCTTTTCTCCATTTGGATCCCGCCGCGGGCCGGTGCGGCCTCTGCGACCGTTGGTCGCACGAAATACTGAGGCCCCTGTGAATGCCGGGCGTTATCATGGCGCGGTGAACCGTCGCCGCGCCCCGTACGCCGCCTTGCTCCAGCTCGCCTTCGTGGCGACGCTGTTGATGGTGTTGGCGCCGCTGGTCAGCCGCTGGCAGCAGGCGCAGGGGCCGCAGGTGATGCTGATGCCGGGCGGCATGGCGCACGTGATGGCTGCCGCGATTGTCGCTGATGAGCCGGCCGAAGCGCTGGCGCCCGCGATGGATCATCACGGCATGGGCCATCACGACATGGCCATGCACGACACCTCCATGCAGGCGATGGCCACGCATGGCCCGGCGACATCGCCGACGGGCTCGACCGAGCCCGCGCCCAAGCCGTCCATCGACCCGCACGCGGGCCATGGCGAAGCCTGCGAATACTGCATGATGGCCTCGCGGCTGATGCCGTGGCTGGCCGTGCTGTTCGTCCTGCTGCACGCGCTGCAGCTGTCTGCCCCGCCGGTGCCGCGCACCGTTGCCACCCGCAGCCTGCGCTGGCCCGCGCACGCCGCGCGTGGCCCCCCGCTTTACGCCTGAAACCGCCGACATCTTTTCCTGCCGCGCGACGCCTTGAAGGCGCCGTGCGCCTGTGCGTTTTCCGGAGTTCCAACATGATGCCTGCTTCCCGCAGCGCGGGCGCACTGACGCGCCTGTCTGTTTCGCTGTCCCTGGCGCTTGCCGCGCTGCCCCTGCACGCCGCCGAACGCGACGATGCCCGTACCCTCGATACGATGGTGGTCACTGCCAGCGCGCCGTCCTCGCCGCTGCACTGGGTCACCGACCCACGCCTGCCGCGCCAGCCGGTCCCGGCCAGTGACGGTGCCGACTACCTCAAGACCGTGCCCGGCTTCGCCGCCATCCGCAACGGCGGCACCAACGGCGATCCCGTGCTGCGTGGCATGTTCGGTTCGCGCCTGAACATCGTCAGCAACGAAGGCAACCTGATCGGCGCCTGTCCCTCGCGCATGGACAACCCGCTGTCCTACATCGCGCCGGAAACCTTCGACCGGCTCACCATCATCAAGGGCCCGCAGAGCGTGCGCTGGGGCGCAGGCGCCTCGGCCGGCACCGTACGTTTCGAGCGCGACACCCCGCGTTTCGACGCGCCGGGCATCGACCTCGACGCCAGCGCACTGGTCGGTTCGCGCAACCGCAACGACCAGGTGCTCGACCTCACCGCCGGGGCCTCGCAGGGTTACGTGCGGGTCAACGGCAACCGCTCCGAAGCGGACGACTACAGGGACGGCAACGGCGACGTGGTCCCCTCGAAATGGCGTAAGTGGAACAGCGACGTCGCCGTCGGCTGGACCCCTGACGCCGACACCGTGCTGGAACTTTCCGCCGGTACCGGTGACGCCCTCGCGCGCTACGCCGGTCGCGGCATGGACGGCGCCGCCTTCAAGCGCACCAGCTACGCCGCGCGCTTCGAGCGCGACAACCTGCCCGGTGCGTGGGACACGCTGCAGGCCAACGTGTACTACAACGACGCCGACCACGTCATGGACAACTACACCCTGCGCGACCCCAACCCGAACAGCAGCATGCCGATGCCGATGGCCTCCAACGTCGACCGACGCACCACTGGCGGGCGCATCGCCTCGGAATGGCGCTGGCAGCACATCGCCATCGTCGCAGGCGTGGACGCCTTGGACAGCCGCCACCGCAGCCGCAACGGCATGGGCCGCAACACCTACACACTGACACCCTGGTCCACCGACGCCCGCCAGCAGAACCGAGGCGTGTTCACCGAAATCACCTTGGGCGAAGGCACCTCCCAGCGCTGGGTCGGCGGCCTGCGCATCGACCGCGCCGAAGTCACCGACGAACGCGCCACCAGCGGCATGGGCATGATGCCGATGCCCAACCCCACCGCCGGGCAGACCCGGCGCGAGGACCTGGGCAGCGGCTTCCTGCGTTTCGAGCGGGACTACAGCAGCGCGCTCACCGCGTACGCCGGTCTCGGCCACAGCGAGCGCATGCCCGACTACTGGGAGCTGTTCTCGCCGGACATGGGCCCGGCCGGCAGCATCAACGCCTTCAGCGCGGTGCAGCCGGAGAAGACCACCCAGCTCGACATCGGCCTGCAATACCGCGACGCGCGCATGAACGCCTGGGTGTCGGCCTACGCCGGGCGCATCCAGGACTACATCCTGTTTACCTACCGCGACGGCGGCATGATGGGCAGCACCGCCCAGGCCAGCAACGTCGACGCCCGCATCGCCGGCGCCGAAGCCGGTGCCGAATTCGCGCTTGGCCGGGGCTGGAAGCTCGGCGGCACCCTGGCCTACGCCTGGGGCGAAAACCGCAGCGACGGCGGCCCGTTGCCGCAGATGCCGCCCCTCGAAGCGCGCCTGAGCGGCGGCTGGGAAGGCCAGCGCTGGAGCGCCGGCGCCCTGCTGCGCGCAGTCTCCCACCAGCACCGCGTGGCGGAAGGCGAGGGCAACGTCGTCGCCCGCGACCTCGGCCCCAGCGCCGGCTTCGCCACGTTCGCATTGAATGCGGCCTATCGTTTCAACGACGCGCTCAAACTCAGCGCCGGCATCGACAACCTGTTCGACCGCGCCTACAGCGAACACCTCAACCTTGCCGGCAGCGCGGATTTCGGCTTCCCGGCAGACCCGGTCCGCATCAACGAACCGGGCAGGACGCTGTGGATGAAGGTGAATTACATGTACTGACGGCGGAAGTGTCCGCGTCCGTGATCAACGGCGCGGGCCTCGCACGGGTAGGGTCGGTTCCCAAACGACCGCACGGGAAGGTGATCGGCACGGTGACGCATGGACCTGGACGGCAACGGCGTTTTTTCGTTCGGAGGTCATGCGTTACCGTGCCGATGGGATATATCGGCAGTCGTTTGGGAACCGACCCTACCGCCCTGGCATCCCTTCCGGGCCCAACCTCCGCCCCGACGTAATCCGACACGCGCTGACACACGCCGTTACACGTCGGAAAACCCCCAGCACGAAAGGGGTTGCGCATGTCACCCGCCGATGTGAAGGGGCCGGTAAACGCTTGGCACATATACCCGACAGCCCCGGTGGCTACACTTGCCGGTCAAGAAAGATCAAGGGTTGTTTTTCATGTCGGGACGCATCATCGCGCGCATCGTAGCTGGCCTCGGCCTGGTCATCCTGGCCGGGTGCGGCGGCGGCAAAGGCGAGAACGCCCGCCAGCAGGCCGAAGTCGTCCCGGTGACCACCCAGGTCGTCCAGACCTCCGCGTGGAGCGATACCCTGCAGGCGCTTGGCACCGCCAAGGCCCGCGAATCGGTGACCGTCACCGCCAAGGTCAGCGAAATCATCGAAGCCGTCCATTTCGACAGCGGCCAGCAGGTCTCCGCCGGCACCCCCCTGGTCACCCTGCGCGGCCAAGCCCAGGAAGCGGCGCTCGTCCAGGCCCAGGCGACGTTTGCCGAAGCCGACCAGCTTTACAAGCGCCAGCGCGAACTGGCCTCCCAGCAGCTCGTCGCCAGCGCCACCCTCGATACCCAGCGCGCCATCCGCGATGCCGCCGAAGCCCGCGTCCGCGAAATGCAGTCCGACATCGGCGACCGCCGCGTCCGTGCACCGTTCGCCGGCGTGCTCGGCATCCGCCAGGTCAGCGAAGGCTCTCTGGTCACCCCCACCACCGTCATCGCCACCCTCGACGACATCGAACGCATGCACGTCGACTTCCAGGTCCCCGAAGCCGAACTCGCTTCGCTGGCCAAGGGCGACAAGGTCAGCGCCACCAGCGTCGCCTACCCGGGCCGCACCTTCGAAGGCGAAGTCGCCACCATCGACACCCGCGTCGACCCCGGCACCCGCGCCGTCACCGTCCGCGCCGACTTCATCAACGCCGACCACGCCCTGCGTCCCGGCATGCTGCTCGACGTGCGCATGTTCCGCCCCGAGCGCCAGGCGCTGGTCATTCCCGAAATCGCCGTCGTCCAGGTTGGCCGCGACTCCTTCGTCTACCGCGTCAAACCCGACCACACGGTCGAACGGGTCGACGTGGTCAGCGGCGCGCGCCGCTCCGGTGTCGTCGAGATCCGCGAAGGCCTCAAGGCCGGCGAGCGCATCGTCGTCGACGGCACCGGCAAGCTGCGCCCCGGCCTGAAGGTCGAAGACAGTGCCGCCCCCGCGCCGGGCAATGCGCCGACCGCAGCGCCTGCGGATGCACCGGCACCGGCACCGGCTGAAAAGGCCACCGATCCGGCGCCGGCCGGCACCGTCCGCAGCCCGGTCAGTGCCACCACCGCACCGGCGGCCGCCACGGGCACCGCCGGATGAAACTCTCCAACATCTCCATCCAGCGGCCGGTGTTCGCCGTAGTGATGAGCCTGCTGCTGGTGGTGCTCGGCATCATGTCGTTCACCCGCCTGACCCTGCGCGAACTGCCAGCGATCGACCCGCCTATCGTCTCGGTCTCGGTCGACTACACCGGCGCCTCCGCCGCCGTCATCGAAAGCCGCATCACCCAGGTGCTGGAAGATGCCCTGGCCGGCATCGAAGGCATCGACACCATCAACGCGCGCAGCTCCAACGGCCGCTCGCAGGTCAGCATCGAATTCACCTCCAACCGCGACATCGAAGCGGCCGCCAACGACGTGCGCGACGCCGTCAGCCGCGTCGCCGACCGCATGCCCGAAGAGGCGCGCCCGCCCGAAATTGCCAAGGTCGAGAGCGACGCCGACCCGATCATCTGGTTCAACATGACCTCCTCCAGCATGAACACGCTGGAGCTGAGCGACTACGCCGACCGTTACGTGGTCGACCGCTTCTCCAGCCTCGACGGCGTCGCCCAGGTCCGCATCGGTGGCCGCCAGCGCTACGCCATGCGCATCTGGCTCGACCGCGACCAGCTCGCCGCACGCGGCCTCACCGTCGGTGACGTCGAAACCGCACTGCGCAACGAAAACGTCGAACTGCCGGCCGGCCGCATCGAATCGGCCGACCGCGACTTCACCCTGCGCGTCGAACGCAACTACGTAAAGCCCGAAGACTTCGCCACCATCCCGCTCGGCAAGGGCAGCGACGGCTACGTCGTGCGCATGGGCGACGTCGCGAAGATCGAACTGGCCTCGTCCGAGCGCCGTGCCTACTACCGCAGCAACGGCGAACCCGGCATCGGCCTGGGCATCGTCAAGACCTCCACGGCCAACTCGCTCGACGTGGCCCGCACCGCCCGCGCCGAAGCCGAGCGGGTAGGGCAGACCCTGCCCGAAGGCACCCACATCTTCGTCGCCTTCGACAACACGACCTTCATTGAAGCCGCAGTCGACCGCGTTTACGCCACCCTGGTAGAAGCGATGCTGCTGGTGCTGGTGGTGATCTGGCTGTTCCTGGGCAGTTTCCGCGCCGCGCTGATCCCGGCCGTGACCGTCCCGGTCTGCCTGGTCGCCGCCTTCATCGCCCTGTATGCCTTCGGCTTCTCGATCAACCTGCTCACCCTGCTGGCGCTGGTGCTGTGTATCGGCCTGGTGGTCGACGACGCCATCGTCGTGGTCGAAAACGTGCAACGGCGCATCGACCTCGGCGAACCGCCACTGGTCGCCTCCAAGCGCGGTACCGCGCAGGTGGCGTTCGCGGTTATCGCCACCACCGCCGTGCTGGTCGCGGTGTTCCTGCCGGTCGGCTTCCTCGAGGGCAACACGGGTCGCCTGTTCCGCGAGCTTGCGGTGGCCTTGGCCTCGGCGGTTGCGCTGTCGGCGTTCGTCTCGCTGACACTTACCCCGATGATGGCATCCAAGCTGCTCAAGCCGCACACCGGTCAGGCGCCGAAGGGTCTGCATGGGCTGATCAACCGCAATCTGGACCGCGTCTCGGCTGCCTACGGGCGCGTGCTCGACGCCCACGTCGGCAAGATCTGGGTGTACGTCGCGGTGATGGTGCTGTCGCTGGCCGCCAGCGCACTGCTGCTCAAGGTGTTGCCCTCGGAACTGGCCCCGGCCGAAGACCGTGGCTCGTTCCAGATCATGATCGACGGCCCGGAAGGCGCCGGCTACGACTACACCGTCGGCCAGGTCCAGGAAGTGGAAAAGATCGTCGCCGGGTTCGTCGGCGAAGACAAACCCATCGTGCGCGCCAACCCGCGCGTGCCCGGTGGTTTCGGTGCCAGCGAGGAAATGCACACCGGCCGCATCAGCGTGTTCCTGCAGCCGTGGCGCGAACGCACCACCGATACCCCGGAAGTCGCGGCCGAACTGCAGAAGAGCCTGGATGGCATCCGCGGCGTGCGCGTGCGCACGCAGGTGGGCGGCGGCCTGGTCCGCAGTGGCGGCCAACCGTTCCAGATCGTGCTGGGCGGCCCCGAGTACGCGGAGATCGCCGGCTGGCGCGACCGCATGCTCGAACGCATGGCGGCCAACCCGGGCCTCGTTGGTCCGGACTCGGACTACAAGGAAACCCGCCCGCAGATGCGGGTGAACATCGACCGCCAGCGTGCGGCGGACCTCGGCGTCTCGGTCACCGCGATCGGTTCGGCGCTGGAAACCATGATGGGCTCGCGCCGCGTCACTACCTTCGTCGACAACGGCGAAGAGTACGACGTGCTGGTCCAGGCGGGTCGCGAAGGCCGTGCCAGCCCTGACGATCTGGCCGCCATCCGCGTGCGTGCGAACAGTGGCGAACTGGTGCCGCTGTCCAACCTGGTCACGCTCAGCGAAGTGGCCGAAGCGGGCAACCTCAACCGCTTCAACCGCCTGCGCTCGATCACCATCAGCGCCGGCCTGGCCCCGGGCTACCCGCTCGGTGAAGCCATCGCCTGGGCCCAGCAGACGGCCCGCGAAGAACTGCCGCAGCACGCGCAGATCGACTGGAAGGGCGAATCGCGCGAGTACCAGAACGCCGGCAGCGCGGTGCTTTTGACCTTCGCGATGGCCCTGCTGGTGGTTTACCTGGTGCTGGCCGCGCAGTTCGAAAGCTTCATCCACCCGCTGGTGATCATGCTCACCGTGCCGCTGGGCGTGCTCGGCGCGTTGCTGGGCCTGTACGTGAGTGGAGGCACGATCAACCTGTTCAGCCAGATCGGCATCGTCATGCTGGTCGGCCTGGCGGCGAAGAACGGTATCCTGATCGTCGAGTTCGCCAACCAGCTGCGCGACGAAGGCCGCGACGTACACCGCGCCATCGTCGAATCGTGCATGGTGCGCCTGCGCCCGATCCTGATGACCTCCATCGCCACCGTGGTCGGCGCGATCCCGCTGGTGGTGGCCGGTGGCCCCGGTTCGGCCAGCCGTGGCACGATCGGCATCGTGATCATCTTCGGCGTGACCCTCTCCACCTTCCTGTCGCTGTTCGTGGTGCCGGCGTTCTACGCGCGGCTGGCCCCGTACACCCGTTCGCCTGAAGCGGTGAAGCGCGAGCTGGAGAAGCAGGAAGCCGAGTCGCCCTCGGTGGGTGGCCATGCTTGATCCGACCACTTTGCTGCGGGGCGATGGCTTCCAGCTGCGCCCCTGGCGCGCGGATGATCTGGAATCGCTGCTGCGCCATGCCAACGACGCCGAGGTGTCGCGGGGCCTGCGTGATCGCTTCCCGTACCCGTACACGCGCGAGGATGGCGAGGCCTTCCTCGCTGGCCGCGTACTGGCCCCCGGCACCCTGAACCTGGCCATCGAGATCGACGGCCAGGCCTGCGGCAGCGTCGGCGCCCAGCAGGGTGTGGCCGAGCGCGGACACATGGCCGAGCTGGGCTACTGGCTGGGCCAGGCCTACTGGGGCCGGGGCCTGATGACCCGGGTGGTCGGCCTGTTCGCGCCGTGGGTGATGGACGAACTGCGCCTGTTCAGGCTGCAGGCCGGGGTGGTCGACTTCAACCTCGGCTCGGCACGGGTACTGGAAAAGAACGGCTTCCAGGAAGAGGGCGTGGATCGCTGCGCGATCTACAAGCGGGGTGAGCTGCACGACCTGCGCCGCTTCGCCCGGGTGCGCACGCAGCTGCCCTGAACGCGCGGGCGGGCCGCTGTAGAGCCGAGCCCATGCTCGGCTGCCCTCGGGGGCCCAAGTCGAGCATGGGCTCGGCTCTACAAAACAGCGCTACCGCAGCGGCCTTCGATCAGGGAGAATCGACCGGTCCCCTCCAGCCGACGGGACGTCCTTACAACCCGCCGACTGGAGAGAGCGCGCGTGGAAGCTACCGTACATTTCATCAACAGCATCATCTGGAGCAAGGCACTGATCTTCATGTGCCTGGCCGCCGGCCTGTTCTTCAGCCTGCGCACGCGCTTCATGCAGATCCGTGGTTTCGTCGAGATGTGCCGCCTCACCGTCAAGGGTGAGAAATCCGACGCCGGCGTGTCCTCGTTCCAGGCCCTGGCCATGTCGATGGCCGGCCGCATGGGCATCGGCAACATCGCCGGCGTGGCCACCGCCATCGCCTTCGGCGGCCCCGGTGCCATCTTCTGGATGTGGGTGATGGGCTTCCTCGGCGCGTCCACCTCGTACGTGGAATGCACCCTGGCGCAGATCTACAAGACCAAGGACGCCGAAGGCCGCTACCGCGGTGGCCCGGCGTACTACATCGAAAAGGCCATGGGCCTGAAGTGGTACGCGCTGGCCTTCGCCATCGCCACGATCATCGCCGCCGGCTTCCTGATGCCGGGCGTGCAGGCCAATGCCATCGCCGACAGCATCATCAACGCCTGCCGTGGCACCGCGCTGTGCGGCCCGCTGGATGGCCAGGCCTTCGGCATGGAGTCGGTGCAGGCGCTGAAGCTGGGCATCGGCATCGTGGTCGCGCTGCTGTTGGGCGTGGTGATCTTCGGTGGCGTCAAGCGCATCGCCAACTTCGCCGAAGTGGTGGTGCCGTTCATGGCCGCCGGTTTCATCCTGATGGCCATCGTCATCATGATCATCAACTACGACCGCGTGCCGGAAATGTTCGGCATCATCTTCAAGAGCGCCTTCGGCACCCACGCCGCGTTCGGCGCGATGATGGGCCTGGCAGTGGAGTGGGGCATCAAGCGCGGCATCTACGCCAACGAAGCCGGCCAGGGCTCGGGCCCGCATGCTGCAGCCGCCTCGGAAGTCTCGCACCCGGCCAAGCAGGGCTACGTGCAGGCCTTCGCCATCTACTTCGACACCATGATGGTGTGCACCGCCACCGCGTTCCTGATCCTGGCCAGCGGCACCTACAATGTGTACTCGCCGGTGCCCGGCGCCGCGCCGATCTTCCAGGGCCTGGCCGGCATCCCGGAAGGCGCAGGCTACGCGCAGGCCGGCGTTGAAGCCGTGCTGCCGGGCTGGGGCTCGGCGTTCGTGTCCATCGCCATCTTCTTCTTCGCCTTCACCACCATCATGGCGTACTACTACATGGCCGAGACCAACCTCAGCTATGTGAACCACAACAAGAAGCGCCCGCTGACCGTGCTGCTGCTGCGCCTGGGCATCATCGGCATGGTGGTGTTCGGCGCGTTCCACAATGCCACCCTGGCCTGGGCGCTGGGTGACATCGGCGTGGGCCTGATGGCCTGGCTGAACATCATTGCCATCCTCATCATCCAGAAGCCGGCCATGCTGGCCCTGCGTGATTACGAACGACAGAAGAAGCTCGGCCTCGATCCGATCTTCGACCCCGATGCCCTGGGCATCAAGAACGCCGATTTCTGGCGTCAACGCAAGCTGGAGCCGTCCCGTAGTGAATGATCCCTGGAAAAACGCCCGCCGCCCGTCGTCGCGACCGCCGCGGGCCACCCCGCTGCCGCCGCGCGAAGGCGGCACCCCGCCACCGCCGGGGCGCGGCAATGACGAGCTGCGCCTGTACGGCTGGAATGCCGTGCAGGCCCTGTTCGAACGTCGGCCGCAGGCACTGCGCAAGCTGTACCTGGCCGAAGCACTGATCCCGCGCCTGCAGCCGCTGTTGAAGTGGTGCGTGGCCAACCGCGTGGGTTATCGCGTGGTGGAGGAGGGCGACCTCAACAAGCTCGCCGCCACCACCCACCATGAAGGCGTGGTCGCCGACGTGCTGCGCGCGCCGATGCTGTCGCTGGCCGAGTGGATGGCCGATCTTCCCGGCGACAAGCCGGTGCTGGCGCTGTGGCTGGACGGCGTGGGCAATCCGCACAACTTCGGCGCGATCCTGCGTTCGGCCGCGCACTTCGGTGTGGCCGGGCTGCTGCTGCCGCCCGATGCCACGCTGGCGCTGTCCGGCGCGGCTGCGCGGGTTGCCGAAGGCGGTGCGGAAGCCGTGCCGCTGGTGCGACTGCCGGCATTGCCGCAGGCCATGGACGAGCTGCGCGCCGCGGGCTTCGGCCTCGCTGCGACGCTGGTTGAAGGCGGCGACAACCTGTTCCAGGCCACGCTGCCAGCGCGGCTGGTGTACGTGATGGGTGCCGAAGGCGAGGGCATGGATCGCGAACTGGCACAGGCCTGCGACATGCAGGTCTCGATCCCGGGCAGCGGTGCGGTGGAAAGTTTGAACGTTGCTTCGGCAACGGCGGTGTTGTTGTCGCACTGGTACGCGCAACGGTAATTCGGGGTAACGCAGACGCGCGCTGCCCCACGCGATGTGATCGACTTCTCCAATGAAGTCGCGCTTACAACGGATTCGGATTTTTCGGATGGTGCACAGCGTTCGCGCTGCGTCACAGTCAAGAGCGGCACTGCACTGCGTAGGTGAGGAGAGACACCCACCCAGTGCGGCGCCGTTGTCCGGATCACGGTCTGTCCGTGGCGCTCACCGCGTGGGGTGTGACGAATCCCGGTAGCCCGGCCCTCTGGCCGGGCTTTTTTTATGGCTGTCGTAACCGCACCGGCGAAAAGCGACAGCATCGCGCAGTGCGCAGGGTTTTCGTCACCCCCTCAAGCGCGTCGTTTCGCGCGGCTTTCGATGGAATTCCGGTAGCGCGTCCAGCGTGCGCCACAAGGTCAAAGCCACCGTTGGCGTGATAGGCATTTTCGTGCGTGCGTTCGCGCACAGAACACGATATTCGCGCGATTTACCGATTTTTCCGAGATTGCTTCCTGTGCAGATTGCCGGTGCGGCGGGTTGGCCTGCCGCACCACCCCTGTCACCCCGGAGGCAATCCATGACGCTTTTCCCGCTGCGTTCCCTGCGCCCTGTTTCTTTCGCCCTGATCGCCGGCCTGTGCCTGCCCGCCATTGCGTCCGCCGACGAGCGCACGCTGGACGGCGTCAACTTCATGGGGCCGCTGATCACCCCCAACCCGGCGGGCATGCCCAAGGGCAATCTCTTCGTCGAGCCGTACCTGGTGCGGATCAACAGCGACAGCCACTTCGACGGCGACGGCCGACGCCACGACAGCGACGGCCGCAGCAGCGCGTGGCTGACCGTGGTGCCGATCGCCTACGGCCTGGGCCAGCGGGTCACCGCGCAGGTCAACCTGAGCGCCTCGCGTGCCGAGACCGGCAGCGAACGCAGCCGTGGCTTCCGCGCTGGCGACACCACCGCCATGGTCCAATACCTGCTGCAGGCGCCCAATGCCGACGGCACCCGCCCGGCCATCTCGGTATCGCTGAGCCAGCGCTACGCCACCGGCAGCTATGACCGCATCGACGGCAACCCGCTCAACGCCCAGGGCGACGGCGTACAGCGCACCACCTTCGGGCTGGGCATGCAGCAGGTGGTGTGGCTGCCCAACGGCCGCCCGCTGCGCTGGCGCAGCCAGCTCAGTGCCAGCCCCGCGCCCGCGCGCGTGGCGATCAACGACCACAGCGTGTACGGCACCCCCGAAGGCTTCCGTGGCAGCTTCGCGCCCGGCTCGCTGATCGGCCTGTCCGCCGCCGGTGAGTACAGCTTCAATTCGAAGTGGGTCGGCGTGATGGAGTTCGCGGTCAGCCGCCAGAGCGAACGTCACCTGAGCGGCTACGCCGCCGACGCCGACGGCGCCATGCAGCGCATCGACGAACGCCGTCCCGGCAGCCGCAACGTCACCCTGGCGCCGGCCGTGCAGTACCACTTCAGCCCCAGCGTCGGTCTGATCGCCGGTGTCGAGTTCACCGTGGCTGGCCGCAACACCGGCAGCTACGTCAATCCGCAGATCGCGTTGGGCATGTTCTTCTGATGCGCGCGCTGCAAGGGAGTGATCCATGTTCGATATGACCCTTGAAAAGACCGTGGCCCAGCTGCTGGGTATCGTCTGGAGTCCGGCACTGGTCGGCCTGTGCCTGCTGGTCGGACTGTACTTCAGCGTGCGCACCCGCTTCATCCAGCTGCGCGGTCTGCCTGAGATGCTCAAGCTCATGTTCCAGGGCCGCAGCTCGGCCGCCGGGGTGTCTTCGTTCCAGGCACTCAGTCTGTCGCTGTCCAGCCGCGTCGGCGTGGGCAACATCGCCGGCGTCGCCATGGCGATCGCCTACGGTGGCCCGGGCGCGATTTTCTGGATGTGGATCGTCGCGTTCCTCGGTGCGTCCAGCGCGTTCGTGGAGTCCACCCTCGCGCAGATCTACAAGCAGCGCGACAGCAACGGCATGTATCGCGGCGGTCCTGCGTACTACATCGAAAAGGGCCTGGGCAAACGCTGGTATGCGGTGCTGTTCGCGATCAGCACGGTCATCGGCTGCGGCATGCTGCTGCCTGGCACGCAGTCCAATGCCATCGTCAGTGCATTGGATGAAGCGTGGGCAGTGCCCGGCTGGATCACCGCCGCCGGTATCGGCACCGTAGTGGCCATGGTGATCTTCGGTGGCGTGCGCCGCATCGCCCAGGTGGCACAGGTGATCGTGCCGTTCATGGCGGTGGGCTACCTGCTGGTGGCAGCGGTGGTGATGGCGCTGAACCTGGATGCGGTCCCGGAAATGTTCGCCATCATCCTGCGCAGCGCGTTCGGCCAGGACGCCGCGTTCGGCGCGATGATCGGCACCGCCATCCAGTGGGGCGTGCGCCGTGGCGTGATGAGCAACGAAGCCGGCATGGGCAGCGGTGCGCATCCGGCCGCCGCCGCCGAAGTCTCGCACCCGGTCAAGCAGGGCCTGGTGCAGGCGTGTTCGGTGTACATCGACACCATGGTGGTTTGCAGCGCAACGGCGTTCCTGATCCTTTCCACCGGCGCTTACAACGTGTACGACCCGACGCTGCCGTCGCAGTTGATGGTCGCCAACGTGCCCGGTCTGGAAGCCGGACCGCGCTTCGTGCAGCAGGCGGTGGAATCGGCGTTGCCCGGCTTCGGGCGCTCGTTCATCGCGCTGGCGATCATCCCGTTCGCCTTCACCACCATCCTGGCGCTGTACTACACCGCTGAAACCAACGTGGTGTACATGGTGCGCAACCGGCACGCGCCGGTCGTGATGGCGCTGTTCCGCTGTGCCTTCATTGGCGCCATGCTGTATTCGGCGCTGAACACCGCGGAGGTGGCGTGGTCGCTGGGCGACATCGGCGTTGGCCTGATGACCTGGCTCAACGTGATCGCGTTGCTGCTGTTGCAGAAGCCGGCGTTTGCGGCATTGCGCGACTACGAGGCGTCGCGTGGCCTGGGGCAGGACCCGGTGTACCGTCCCGACCCGCACAGCGTACCGGGCTGCACGGTATGGGTGGGCGCCCGGTAAACGGTGCCCGGCGGCGAAGAGCGGATCGAAGATCCGCTCTTCGCCTCCACCCTCACTCGTTCGGCGGCGTGGTTGCCTTCGCTTCGCTGCCGAAGGTGCCGTCGGCCTCCGCCGCCAGGTAGGCGAACACCGTGTAGGCGGCCACGTTCTGCGCCAGTGCGGCCGGCTCGATCTTGTCCAGGGTGTCGTCCGCAGTGTGGTGCAGGTTGAAGTAGTCGGTCCCATCCTGCGCCAGCCACGCCCACGCGCCACCCTTGGCTGCCAGCGGGCCGATGTCCGGGCCCGGGCCGCCCTTGTCGGCGTTGTACTCGATGCCCAGCGGCTTCAGCACTTCCGCAATCTGGCGGGTTGCTTCGCGGGAGCCTTCCGGGTTCGGCGAGCCGGTGTTGAACGCATAGATGCGGCCGGCACCGAAGTCGCTCTCGGCGGCCAGCTGGTGCAGCGCGATGTCCTTGGCGTGCGCTTCGGCGTACGCCTTGCCGCCGTACAGACCCTGTTCTTCGTTGGCGAACGCCACCACGCGGATGCTGCGCTTGGGCGCCTGCTTGAGCTGGCCGATCAGGTGGCCGGCGGCCATGGTCAGGGCCACGCCCGCGCCGTCGTCGATCGCACCGGTGCCCAGGTCCCACGAATCGAGGTGGCCACCAATCACCACCACTTCCTTCGGCAGGCTGCGCCCGGTGATCTCGCCGATCACGTTGTACGAGGTGGCGGTGCCATCCCAGCCGCAATCCAGGCTCAGCTTGACCGTGGTCGGACCGAGCGCGACCAGGCGCGCCAGCTGGTTGGCATCGGGCACCGACAGCGCCGCCGACGGCACCGGGGTCAGGCCGTCATCAAAACGGGTGATGCCGGTATGCGGCACGCGATGCGAGTCGGTACCGGCCGAGCGCATCACGAAGCCCACCGCACCCTTGCGGATCGCCTCGGACGGCCCCTTGCTGCGCACCGCGCCGCCCTTGCCGTAATCGCGGCCGTCGCGGTAGGCGGTCATCTGGTAATCGACGAAAGCGATCTTGCCCTTCAGCGAGCCTTCCGGCGCGGCCTGCAGCGCGGCGAGGTCGGCAAAGCGCACCACCTCGGCCTCGACCGTGCCACCCGGGCTACCGCCGAGTGCGGTGATCGAGAGCGGCTGCGCATGCTTCCCGGTCACCGAGGCATGTTCACTGCGGCGCTCCCACTTCGGGAAGGTCACCGGCTCTTTCCACACCTTGTCGAAGCCCAGTGCCTTGAACTTGGCTTCGGCCCAGGCCACCGCGCGGGCGTCGGCTTCGCTGCCGGCAATGCGCGGGCCGATCTCGGTGGTCAGCGATTCCACCACCTTCCAGCCGGTGTCGTCCTTCAGGGCCTGTTCGCGCAGCTCGGCAGCGGTGGCCAGCGACTTCGGCGGCAGGGTGGTGGTGCCGGTCGCGGCGAACGCCGGGGCGGCCAGCAGGGCAAGGGAAGATGCGATGGCAAGAACGCGGCGACGCATGGGACGGACTCCGGGGCAACAGGGCGGAAGCCTTCGAGCTTAGCAGCCTGCCCGCGCCGCACATGGGCGCAAGGTCATGGTCCGGCGGACGCTGTATCCCAAAATGCAGAACCCCCGCAAACGCGGGGGCTCTGGTGGGGTGGAGCCGGGCTCTGCCCGGCTCGACGCACTGCCCGGATCAGCCGATCACTGCTTCAGGTTGTCCCGGATCTCACGCAGCAGCAGGATCTCTTCCTTCGGCGCAGCGGGCGCAGCTTCCTTCTTGCGCGCGATGCGGTTGATCACCTTGATCAACAGGAAGATCGCAAACGCCACGATGACGAACTGCACCAGCGTGTTCAGGAAATCGCCATAGCCGATCACCACCGCCGGGATCTCGGTGCCATCGGCGGCTACCCGCGCCGGCGCCAGCGTCCACGCCATTTCCGAGAAATCCACCCGGCCGATCAACCAGCCCAGCGGCGGCATGATGATCTTTTCGACCAGCGCGGTAACGATCTTGCCGAACGCAGCACCGATGACCACACCGACCGCCAGGTCGATGACGTTGCCACGCATGGCAAATTCCTTGAACTCAGTCAGCATTCCCATCGGGTTCTCCTGTAGCGGGGATATCAAATGACGCTGCACCATAGCGCAGCGCATGTCGTCATCCGGCGATGATGCCGTGGCGTTCGGCCACGTTTTCAAGCCGCGCGCTGAAACGGTCGCCGGGCTTCAATGCCGCAACGCCGGCCGGCGTGCCCATGAACACAAGGTCGCCGGCACGCAACGCCCACAGCTTCGACAGCTCGTGCAGGATCTCCGGCACGTTCCAGATCATCTGGTCGAGCAGCGACTGCTGGCGCACTTCGCCGTTGATCTCCAGCGAAAGATTGAGCGCGGCCAGGTCGCCGACTTCGGCGGCCGGCACCAGTTCGCTCATCGGCGCGGAATAATCAAAGCCCTTGGCCGTATCCCACGGATGGCCCTTGGCTTTCGCTGCCGCCTGCAGGTCGCGGCGGGTCAGGTCCAGGCCAACGCCGTAGCCGAACACCAGCGCCTCGGCCTGGTCCACGGGCAGCTCGCCCGCCGGCGCATCGCGGCCAATCGCCACCACCAGCTCCACTTCGTGGTGCAGGTCGTGGGTCGCAGGCGGGTAGGGGATCACATCGTCATGGCCGACCACGATCGCATCGGCCGGCTTGCTGAAGAACATCGGGCGGCCGCGATCGTCCGCCGCGGGAACCGCAGCGCCCATTTCCTTGGCATGGTCGGCGAAATTGCGGCCCACGCAGTACACGCGGCGCACCGGGAACGTACCGCCGCCGACAACCGGAATGCGGGTCGGTTCGGGCGTGGGGATTACATCAGTCATGCGCGCATCCAGAGTGAGGGATGCCCGCAGTGTAGCGCCGGGCTCTGCCCGGCAGAACACATCAACGCGACAACGGCAGCGCCTGCTTGCGCACCACGCGGTACTCGCCTTCCACCACCTGCGGGTCGGCCGCACGCGCCGCCTGCTTGCGGTTGGCCAGCAGCTTCCAGGCCACGCCGGCAATGATCATCGCCGCGCCCACGAACACACCCACGAACACCAACGCGGCGAGGATCGCCAGACCGAGCAGGCCCACCGCAACACGCACCAACGGATGGCGCGGCTTGCGCGGCGCAAACAGGGAGCGGAACTGGTTGAACTGGAAGCGGTTGTACATGGCGGTTCTTTGGCTGAAGTCAGCGAGCTGCCAGTATCCCGACACCCTTCTGTCATTGAGTGAAAAATACGTTAATCGCGACGCTCGTTCATTTGAAATCAATCACTTGTGTTCATCGCGGAGCCAGCCAGATGAGGGCGTGCGAGAATGGCGAACCCTGTGCTGGATCGTGTTGCCATGTCTGTTTCCGATGTTTCCGCCACCCCGCTGATCGCGCTGGAACGTATTACCGACGAGGGTTTTGCCGAGGTGGAAGGCTGCATCGACGGCGACCATGAGTCGCTGGTGCTTTACCGCGAAGGCGACGAGGTGCGCGGTTGGCTGAACATCTGCCCGCATGCCGGCCGTCGGCTGGACTGGGCGCCGGGGCAGTTCCTCAAGAGCAAGGCGGGCGATCTTGTGTGCGCCGCGCATGGGGCGTCGTTCTCGTTGACCGACGGCGAGTGCGTTGCGGGGCCGTGCAAGGGGGACAGGCTGCGATCCGTAGCCGTGCAGGTGCACGAGGGACAGGTGTTCCTCAGAACATCAGGTTGATCATCACCACCACCACGGCGGTGTAGATCAAGGACAAGGGCGCGCCTACGCGCCACAACTCGCGCGGGGTGTAATTCGCGGGACCGGTGATCATCGAGATCACCGGATTGGACTGCGTCATCAGGTTGTTGGACGCCGACAACGCCACGATCAGCGCGAACGCGGTCGGGCTGCCGCCGGCCGCCAGCGCCAGGTTCACTGCAATGGGCACCATCACGATGGTCGCGCCCACGTGGCTGATCACCAGCGAGAACACCGTGGTCAACAGCGCCAGCGCGATCTCAAGCACCCACACCGGAATGCCGGTGGGCAGGCGGTCGATGGTGTGCCCGGCCACCCACGCGGCCGCGCCACTGCTGTCCATCGCCCAGCCCAGCGGAATCAGCCCGGCCATCATGAACACCGTCTTCCAGTTGATCGAGGCATAGGCCTCGTCCATGCGCAGCACGCCGGTCAGCAGCATGCCGGCCACGCCGGTCATCAGCGTCAGCGCCACCGGCAGCTTGCTGGTCAGCGCGATCAGGATGGTCAGCGCGAAGATCGCCATCGCGATCTTGAACTTGTGCGGGCGCTGCTCGCCGGTCGGGTAGTCGGTCACCACCACGAAGTCACGGCTGCGCGCGGCCTGCGCCAGGTCGGTCCAGATGCTGTGGAAGACCAGCATGTCGCCGGCGCGCAGCTGCACGTCGCGCACGTCCTCGCGGATCACCTGCTTGTCGCGGTTGATCGCCAGCAGGCTGATGCCGCGCTCCTTGCGCAGGCGCAGGTCGGCGGCGCTCTTGCCGATCACGTTCGAGGTCGGCGGTACCACCGCCTCGGAAATACCGGCACGGCTCGGGTTGAACAGGTCACCCAGGTGCTTCAGGCGCGAAGACATGCGCAGGAACTGGTTCTGCGCGAAATCGTGGATCTGCTCGCGCGGGCCCATCGCACCGAGCACGCTGCCGACCCAGATGCGCATTTCCGCCGGCGGCGCCAGGCGGGTGTCGTTGCCGGTTTTCAGGGCCAGCAGCAGCGGGGCATCGTGCAGGTTCTCGGCCTCGCCCAGGGTCATGCCCACCAGCGGGCTTTCGGCACTGACCACCAGCTCGAACACATCGCCTTCGATGCCGTAGGTCTTGGCGAAGTAGCTCTCGGTGCGTGCGGGCGTGACCCCGTCGTTGACCAGGTTCTCTTCCTCGATCAGCTTGCGGTCGCCGTAGTAGCGGAAATACAGCAGCGAGGCGATCAGCAGGGCCACGCCGATCGGCAGCGGCGCGAACATGCGCAGCGGCTCGATGGTGGCCAGGCCGGAGGGCAGGTTGTTGTTGGCCGAGGCCAGCAGATCGTTGAGCAGGATCAGCGGCGAATTGCCGACCATGGTCAGCGCGCCGCCCATCACGATCGCGGCGGCGATCGGCAGCAGCAACCGCTGCAGGGTCAGCCCGGTACGCGCCGCCAGCCGCGAGGCGACCGGCAGGTACAGCGCCATCACCGACGGGTTCTGCATGAACGACGAATTCAAACCGGCAATCGCCGTGGTCATCATCAGCAGCCGGGTTTCCACCCCATGCCCGCGTCGCAGCAGCCACGCCGCGAGCCGGTTCAGCGCCCCGGTGCGGTCCAGGCCGGCGCCGAGGATGGTGGTGGCGATGATGCTCATCACCGCGTTACCGCTGAAGCCGCCGAAGATTTCCTCCGGCGCGATCAGGCCGGTCACGCCCAGGACCACCAGCACCACCAGCGCCACCACGTCGGCGCGGATGCGTTCGAACAGGAACATCGCCATCGTGAAGCCGACCAGCCCGAGAACGAGCTTCATGTCGGTGGTCAGCGTCAGCGTGGTGTCCATGGGGTGGTGCGGTTCCTTGGGATGGGATCAGGTACGGTCGTACAGCAGGTCCCACACCCCGTGGCCAAGTTTCTGGCCGCGGGTTTCAAAGTGCGTCTGCGGTCGCCACGCCGGTCGCTCCACCTGGCCGCGCGGACCGGCGCGGTTGCTCAGGCCGGGGGTGGCGTCGAGCACGTCCCACATCTGCTCGGCATAGTCTTCCCAGTCGGTGGCGCAATGCAGCCGGCCACCCACGCGCAGCTTGCGCACCAGAAGCTCGGCGAAGCCCGGCTGGATCAGGCGGCGTTTGTTGTGGCGCTTCTTGTGCCACGGGTCCGGGAAATAGATGCGCACTTCGTCCAGCGCGCCATCGGCGATTTCCTTTTCCAGCACTTCCACCGCGTCGTGGTGGAACAGGCGCACGTGGTCGGCGTTGTCCTCGGCCAGCGCGTTGAGCAGGCGGCCCACGCCGGGCGCGTGCACTTCCAGCCCGATGTAGTCGCGGCTCGGGTCCTGCTGCGCGGCAAAGCGCAGCGCGGCACCGTTGCCGAAGCCGATTTCCAGCACCTTGCCCGCGTCGCGCCCGAAGGTGGCATCCAGGTCGCGCGGCTGGCCGGTGTAGTCCAGCCCGAAGCGCGGCCATGCGTCGTCGAACGCGCGCTGCTGGGCGGGAGTGAAGCGGCCCTGGCGCAGCACGAAGCTGCGCACCTCGCGGCGGCCCTCGGTGGCGGTGAAGGGCTTGGGCGGCGCCTTGGCGCCTGCGCTGTCGAAGGGATTGGTCATCAGCCGATCAACCCTTCCACCGGGGAGGACGCGCTCGCATAACGCTTGCGCGGAATGCGCCCGGCCAGGAACGCCTCGCGCCCGGCTTCAACGGCCTTGCGCATCGCGCTGGCCATCAGCACCGGATTACGCGCGCCGGCGATGGCGGTGTTCATCAGCACGCCGTCGCAGCCCAGCTCCATCGCGATCGCCGCGTCCGAGGCGGTGCCGACGCCGGCATCGACGATGATCGGCACCTTCGCGCTTTCGATGATTTCCAGCAGGTTGTATTTGTTCTGGATGCCCAGCCCCGAACCGATCGGCGCGGCCAGCGGCATCACCGCCACGCAGCCGATCTCTTCCAGGCGCTTGGCCAGGATCGGGTCATCCGAGGTGTAGACCATGACATCGAAGCCGTCCTTGACCAGCTGCTCGGCGGCCTTGAGCGTCTGCACCACGTCCGGGTACAGGGTCTTCTGGTCACCCAGCACTTCCAGCTTGGTCAGGTTGTGGCCGTCCAGCAGCTCGCGCGCCAGCCGGCAGGTGCGCACCGCATCTTCAGCGGTGTAGCAGCCAGCGGTATTGGGCAGGATGGTGAAGCGGTCCGGCGGCAGTACATCCAGCAGGTTCGGCTCGCCCGGGTTCTGCCCGATGTTGGTGCGGCGGATCGCCACGGTCACGATCTGGGCGCCGGCTGCGTCGGTGGCAGCGCGGGTTTCATCCAGGTCCTTGAACTTGCCGGTCCCGGTCAGCAGCCGGGATGCATAGGTCTTGCCGGCGATCACCAGCGAATCGGGGGAAGAATGAGCAGTCATGCCACGAATTATCGCCCAACCCGACCATTCCTGTCCGGTCCGGCGGTCAGCCACCACCCAAGGCGTGCACGATTTCCACCTGGTCGCCTTCCTCCAACGCACGGGTCGCATGCAGGCTGCGCGTCACGATCTCACCATTGACCTCCACCGCCACCCGACGTTCGGTCAACTGTTCGGTCTGCAGCAGGTCCAGGACGGTGGCACTTTGCGGAAGCTGGCGGGGTTCGCCGTTGAGCACGATGTTCATGACGGGATTGTCCCCCAAAGTGGTCACTTCTGCGTACCCTTGCGCCCCCACCGGAACCCATCCCGGCGGTGTCCCGCCTGCCTGTTGCGACGCCCTGGCCCCGGCCATGCCGCAACGCAGCGTGATGTCCCCGGGGTGCAGTGGAACCATGGCACCGTGCGCCGGCGTACGTCGGCTGTCCTCACCCGAAATGGAGTTTTTTTCATGCAGCTCAGCAAGCGTCCCCTGCGTTCCCTGATGGCCGTGGCCATCGCCCTGGCCGCCGTGCCGGCGATGGCGCAGTCCCCGTATTCGCGCACCGTCTTCATCGGCGACAGCCTGACCGACCAGGGCTACTTCCGCCCGCTGCTGCCGGCCTCGGTGCAGCCGGTCACCGGCCAGTTCACCACCAACCCGGGCTGGGTCTGGGCCCAGTACGTGGCCGACTACTACGGCACCAACGCCACCGCCCACGGCAACGGCCAGAATGGCGACAACTACGCCATCGGCGGCGCCCGTGTCGGCGTGGACACCACCCAGACCCTGGCCCCGGGCACCCCGGCCATTCCGGTCTACTCGCTCAAGACCCAGACCGCGCAGTACCTGGCCGCCAACGGCGGCAAGGCCGACGCCAATGCGCTGTACACCGTGTGGGGCGGCGCCAATGACCTGTTCGCCATCCAGGCCGGCGCACCGCTGCAGGCCACCCTCGGCGCAGCCGTGACCGACCAGGTCGGCATCGTCGGCACCCTGAAGAACGCGGGCGCCCAGTACATCGTAGTGCCGACCCTGCCGGACATCGGCCTGACCCCGGCCGCACGCGCCGGCGGCGCCGTGGGCATGGCGCAGGGCACCGCGCTGGCCAAGGCGTACAACGACGCCCTGTTCGGTGGCCTGAAGGCCGCCGGCCTGCAGGTGATTCCGGTGGACACCTTCCATATCCTGCAGGAAATCGTCGCCAGTCCGGCCACCTACGGCTTCGTCAACGTCACCAGCCCGGCCTGCACCACGGCCTCGTCGCTGACCTGCAACCCGACTGCCTACGTCAACCCGAACGCGGCCAACAACTACGTGTTCGCCGACGGCGTGCACCCGACCACCGCCACCCACCAGATGCTGGGCCAGTACACCCTTTCGATCCTGGAAGCCCCGCGCAACCAGCAGATCCTGACCCACTCGGCGCAGACCGTGGGCCGCGCGCGTGCCGACCAAGTCGGTTCGCACCTCGACGGTCGTCCGGCCGACGGCCTGAGCTGGTGGGGCGGCCTGCGTGGCGACATGCAGCGCTATGACCACGCCGACCTGTACGACGGCCTGGCGCCGGCCGGCCTGTTCGGTATCGACTGGGCGAAGGACGGCATGGTGGTGGGCGGCTTCGGTGGCTACGGCCGCATGGACGCCGACTTCGGCAACAGCAAGGGCGACTTCACCCAGTCCGACGCCACCCTGGGCCTGTTCGCCGGCTGGTATGGCGACAACGTGTGGGTCAACGGCCAGGTCAGCTACAGCTGGCTGGACTACGACGTGACCCGTCGCGTGCAGCTGGGCCCGGCCGAGCGCACCCACACCGGTTCGCCGGAAGGCAGCAACCTCACCGTCGCCCTGAACGCCGGTTACGAGTTCGGCACCGAAGGCGGCTTCCGCCACGGTCCGGTGGCGGCGGTGATCTGGCAGCAGGTCAAGCTGGACGGCTACGTGGAATCCAACCCGAGCGCCACCGCGCTGGGCTACGCCAACCAGGACGCCGACTCCACCGTTGGCCGCCTTGGCTGGCAGGCCCGCTTCGACGGCGGCAGCATCAAGCCGTACGTGCAGGTCACCTACGACCACGAGTTCGAAGACGACAAGCAGGCCAGCGCCTGGCTGCAGACCATGCCGGACGTTGGCATGTACAAGGTGCCGGGCCTGGAGTTCGACAAGGACTACGCCACCGCCGTACTGGGTGCGCGCATGACCATGTTCGGCCTGAACAGCAACATCGGCATGAGCACCACCGCCATGCAGAAGCGCGCGCGTGACGTGAGCCTGTTCGCCACGGTCAGCGGCAGCTTCTAAGGCCCGACCGGCATGAACCCAACGGGCGGCCCAGTGCCGCCCGTTGCGTTTCAAGGCCTCAGCCGCATAGAATTGCGGCGCACCATGCGGGTGTAGCTCAATGGTAGAGCTGTAGCTTCCCAAGCTACTGACGAGGGTTCGATTCCCTTCACCCGCTCCACGGTTTGCGCAGCAAACCATGGAGCGTGGCGGCCATGCCTCCACATCCCCGCGCCTGTCGGCGCGCCCCCTTTACTAAAGGGGGCTGCTCGCGACCTGTTCTTCTCTGTGTCTTCAGCTGTGCGAGTGTTGCTTCCTCGCTGCGAAACTTTTGTCGGATTTGTTTCTCGATTCATTTGGTGCACTCGGCCACGCTGTGCGCGAACGTGATCGATGCGCACAATCCTTTGCCTGACAGGCCATTTTCCGACCTCATCCGATCTTCCACGTCGCACGCTATGCTTCGCGTCTTTCCCCACCCCCGAAGCTGCGATGAAACTGGCCATCCTTTCCCGCAACAGCAAGCTGTACTCCACGCGGCGGTTGGTGGACGCGGCGCGGTCGCGGGGGCATACCGTGCGGGTGCTGGACCCGCTGCGCTGCTACATGCGCATTGCGGCCAACGGTTTCACCCTTCATTACAAGGGCCGGCCGATCACCGGGGTGGACGCGGTGATTCCGCGTATCGGCGCCTCCATCACCCGCTACGGCACCGCGGTGCTGCGCCAGTTCGAGATGATGGGGGCCGTGACCCCCAATCCCTCCGACGCCATCCTGCGGGCCCGCGACAAGCTGCGTGCGCACCAGATCCTGGCCTCCAAGGGCATCGACATGCCGGTTACCGTGTTCGGCGACAACCCGGACGACACCGTGGACCTGCTGTCCATGCTCGGCCCGCCGCCGCACGTGGTGAAGCTCAATGAGGGCACCCAGGGCAGGGGCGTGATCCTGACCGAAAAGGCCAGCGCGTCGCGCGGCATCGTCGAGGCCCTGCGCGGTCTGTATGCCAACTTCCTGATGCAGGAATTCATCGGCGAAGCCCAGGGCGCGGACCTGCGCTGCCTGGTGGTGGGTGACCACGTGGTGGCGGCCATGCAGCGCCAGGCCCCCGAAGGCGACTTCCGCTCCAACCTGCATGCAGGCGGCAGCGCCCGCGCGGCCAAGGCCACCCGGGCCGAGCAGCAGGTGGCCGTGCGCTCGGCCAAGGCTCTGGGGCTGGGCGTGGCCGGCGTCGACCTGATCCGCTCCAGCCGGGGCCCCTTGGTGCTGGAGGTCAACTCCACCCCTGGCCTGGAAGGCATTGAAGGCATCAACCAGGACGACCTGGCTGGCCGCATCATTGAACACGTGGCGGGGCAGGTGGCTGCCGTGAAAAAGCCAGTAAAATCAAAGCATTGAAAATTAATGGCGCGGGCGTGGCTGGTTTTAACACCGGTTTAATCGCCCCCGGCGTAGGCTTCAACGGACCGCAGCTCTGCCCTCCTCAGCAGATAACGGTAATCGGGAATGACTTCAGGCCCAGGCGGAATCCGCCTGGGCCTTTTTCCATCCCTGCCTTGGCTCACTTGCTGAGGTCAAGGCAGCGGGGATACATTCGGGGTTCCGTTCAGTAAAACTAAGGATTGGTTGTGATGAAGCGAATGATTCTGGCTGCCGGAGCTGCAGCCCTCCTGCTGGCGCTGGGTACGGCGCAGGCGGCCCCCAAGGAAGAGGTGTTCGCGCGCGGCAAGCCGCTTGCCGAGCAGATGCAACGCATCGAAAAGGAAATGAACGACGGCGAGACCTATTCCGAGCTTCGCCTCGAAGACCGCAGCAAGGTCCGCGAAGCCTTGGGCCGCATGCGTGGCGTGCTCGACCAGTACCCGAACCAGCACGGAATTCCCGAGGCGGCCAAGCTCGAGCTGTATAACGACCAACAAATTGTGAACACGGTTTTGACGCAGGCGCGCGAAGATAGCCGCCAGATCTGCACGCGCGAAAAGGCGACCGGTTCCAACCGCTCGACGACGCAGTGCAGGACCGTTGCCCAGCGCGAACGCGACAAAGCCAATGCCGAGCGTGATTTGGGCAACGCGCAGCGCGGACGCGGCAACCTTATCAACTAGAGGTCACATGCGAATTCTTGTAATTGAAGACAACAGCGACATCGCCGCCAACCTGGGCGACTACCTCGAAGACCGCGGCCACACCGTGGACTTCGCTGCCGACGGCGTAACCGGCCTGCACCTGGCGGTTGTGCACGAGTTCGACGCGATCGTGCTGGATCTCAATCTGCCGGGCATGGACGGCATCGAAGTCTGCCGCAAGCTTCGCAATGAAGCGCGCAAGCAGACCCCGGTGCTGATGCTGACCGCACGGGATTCGCTGGACAACAAGCTGGCCGGTTTCGACTCCGGTGCCGACGACTACCTGATCAAGCCGTTCGCGCTGCAGGAAGTGGAGGTGCGTCTGAACGCCCTGTCGCGCCGCGGCAAGGGCGTGCAGACCCGGGTACTGGAAACCGGCGACCTGGAATACAACCTGGACACCCTGGAGGTTCGCCGCCAGGGCAAGCTGCTTCAGCTCAATCCCACTGCCCTGAAGATCCTGCAGGCGTTGATGGAAGCTGCACCGGCCGTGGTCACCCGACAGGAGCTGGAAACCCGCGTCTGGGGCGAAGAACTGCCCGATTCCGACTCGCTGCGCGTGCATATCCATGGCCTGCGCGCCGTGGTCGACAAGCCGTTCGAGGTTCCGCTGATCCAGACCCGCCATGGCATCGGATACCGCATCGCCGCCCCGGAAGCCTGATCCGGTGAGCGACAGGGGAAACCGCCGCCGGGCGCCGTACCGGCGCCGGCTGCGCAGCCGCATCATCGTGTCGTTCGTGCTGTTGGGCTTCTGCCTGACCACGCTGTTCGCGTTTGCCACCAACTGGGCGCGGGCCCGGGTGGAGAACCAGCTCGTCGAAGATGTGATGAACCGCAACATCGACGAATTCGCGCGCCGGTTTTACGAGAGCCCAGGGCGCACTCCGTCCATCCCCGTGCAGCAGATCCGTGCATTCGTCTATCCCAGTGACAAGTTCGACCGCGTGCGCGAAGAGCGGCCGGAGTGGGCGGCGTTTGCCACGGGCAACTACCAGCTCAGTGGCGTGGACGAGCACAACGAGCCGTTCTCGTACAAGCTTGCCGTCCGGAAATCCCCCGATGCCTGGTTCTTCCTCGCATACGACATGACCGAAAGCCTGCGCGGGGCAGGGCAGCTCAACCGCGCGCTGTTCTTCTCCGTGCTGTTGTTCAGCGCCTTGTCGCTGGTGCTGGGCTGGTGGTCGGCCTCGAAGGTGATGAAGCCGGTCTCGGACCTGGCCGCGCGGCTGCGCGCCTATCGCGGCGGCACCAGCGAGCCGGAGCCCCTGGCCCCGCGCTTCCCCGACGACGAGGTAGGTCAGCTGGCCCAGGCCCTGGATGATTACTCCGCGCGCCTGACCGAAGTGGTCCAGCGCGACCGCGAATTCAACGCCGACGTCAGCCACGAACTGCGTACCCCGCTTGCCGTGATCCGCGGCGCCACCGAGCTGCTGCTGACCCGGCCCGACCTCGATCCCAAGGTCCTGCAGCGCCTGCAGCGCATCCAGCGTGCCGAACAGCAGTGCACCGACCTGATCGGCTCGCTGCTGCTGCTCTCGCGCAACGAGCGCGGGCAGGGCAGCAGCAACGTCGCCCGCGTCGCCGAGCAGCTGCTCGACGCCCACCGCGCCCAGCTCGGCGGCAAGCCGCTCGAACTGATCCTGGAAGGCGACCGCGAACTGGTCATCGACGCGCCCGAATCGGCGCTCTCAGTGGCCCTGGGCAACCTGATCGGCAACGCCGTGAAGTACTCGCAGGAAGGCTCGGTCCGCGTGCGCGTCACCGACAACCGGGTGGAAGTGATCGACAGCGGCCCCGGCCTGAGCGCCGAAGACGCGGCCAAACTGTTCCAGCGCGGCTACCGAGGCACCCATGCAGGCCACTCGCAGGGTGGCGGTATCGGCCTGTCCATCGTCAGCCGCCTGTGCGACCTGTACGGCTGGCAGGTGAATGTAAGGCCAGGCGAAGAGCGAGGCGTGGTGGCGACGCTGACGTTCTCCCCCGCGTAGCGACACGCCACGCGTGTCCCACGGACACCCGGGCCGCGTTCGCCGCAAACGAACGACCATGGTCTACGTCGGACACGCGCGGCGTGTCCCTACGCCATCAAACGGTACACCGCATCCAACCGCTCCACCTCGGCCTGCAACTGCTCCGGGTGCCCATCATTCACCACCACATCATCGGCCAATGCCAACCGCTCCTCACGGCTGGCCTGCGCCGCGATCATCCGATCCGCCAACTCCGCCGTCGACCCATCCCGCAGCATCAACCGCGCATGCTGCACCGCCACCGGCGCATCCACCACCAGGATCCGGTTCAACCACGGATAGTGCTGCCGGCCACCGGCTTCGGTCAGCAGCGGAATCGCAGCAATCGCATACGGGCTCCCAGCCTCCTCGCAGGTCCGCCGCAGCAGCGCCCGGATCGCAGGGTGGGTAATAGCCTCCAACGCCTGCCGCTCCTGCGCCGAAGCAAAAATCCGCCCGCGCAACGCAGCGCGATCCAGCTGGCCGTCGGCCAGCAGGATCCCGGAACCAAAATGATCAACGATCCGCGCCAGCCCCTCGCTACCGGGCGCCACCACCGCGCGGGCGGCCACGTCCGCATCGGCTACCACAATGCCCAGCGCCTCGAACCGGCGGCTCACTTCGCTCTTGCCGGCGGCCACGCCGCCGGTCAATCCCACCACGAACTGGCTCATCGCCGTGCCCTCATCGGGGTGTCCTCAGCGGAGGCCGGACATCCGCAGGTACGCATTGATCAACGGCTCGCCCCACATGAAGACGACCCAGCCGGCAATGGCCAGGTACGGCCCGAACGGGATCGGCGTGGCACGGTCGCGACCACGCGAATACAGCCAGATCGAACCAATGATCGCCCCGACCACCGACGACAGCAGGATGATCGGCAGGATGCCCTTCAACCCGCACCAGGCCCCGAGCGCGGCCAGCAGCTTGAAATCGCCGTGGCCAATGCCTTCCTTGCCGGTGATCTGCTTGAACAGCCACCACACGGTCCATAGAAGCAGATAGCCCGCAATCGCGCCCAGCAACGCCGGTTTCGCCGGCATGTACAGGTTGTCGATGCTGCCTATCAGCCCCAGCCACATCAGCGGCAGGGTGAGCTGGTCGGGCAGCAGCTGGGTGCGCAGGTCGATCCCGGAGAGGGCCACCAGGAAGCAGCTCAGCACGATCGCGCCAAAGCCCTGCCAGCCAAAGCCGAACTGCCAGACGCTGGCCACCACCAACAGCGAGGTGACCAGTTCCACCAGCGGGTACTGCTTGGAGATCGGCGCATGGCAATGGCGGCACTTGCCGCGCAGGGCCAGCCAGCTGAACAGCGGGATGTTCTCGTACCAGGACAGCTTGTGCTTGCAATGCGGGCAGTGCGACGGCTCGACCACGATCCCGGGCGGTGGTGGCTCGTAGATGTCCGGCAGCTCCAACACCTCGCGGGCGTCACGCTTCCACTGCCACTCCAGCCGCTTGGGCAGGCGCAGGATGACGACGTTGAGGAAGCTGCCGATCAACAGCCCCAGTGCGGCCGCGGCGGGATAGCCGAGGCCGGGATGCTGGTCAAGAAATGCCATGTTTACCTTAGCCGACGACGGCGCCGAGTTTGAAGATGGGCAGGTACATGCCGATCACCATGCCGCCGACAATGGTACCAATGAACACCATGATCATCGGTTCCAGCAGGCTGCTCAGGGCGTCCACGGCATTGTTGACCTCCTGCTCGAAGTACTCGGCCACCTTGAACAGCATGGTGTCCAGCGCGCCGGCCTCTTCGCCGATGGCGGTCATCTGGATGACCATATGCGGGAAGATGTTGACCTGCTTCATGGCCATATTGACCGGATAGCCGACCGACACGTCGTCGCGCATGCGCAGCACCGCTTCTTCGTAGACCTTGTTGCCGGTAGCGCCAGCCACGATGCCCAGGGCTTCGACCAACGGCACACCTGCCTTGAAGGTCACGGCCGTGGTGCGGGCGAAGCGGGCGATAGCGCTGTTATTCATGATCTCGCCGATCACCGGCACCTTGAGGATCAGGCGATCCATGGTGTGCTGCAGCTTGGGAGAGCGCTTGTATGTGTATATGAAGCCGGCGAACGCACCGATTGCGCCCAGCAGCATTACCCACCAGTAAGACACCGCGAAGCGTGAGAGGTTGACGATCATCTGGGTAAAGGCGGGCAATTCAGCGCCAAAACCGGCGAAAACTTCTTCAAACTGCGGAACTACGAAGATCAACAGGATGCCGCTAACGATGATCGCCACTGCAACAACCATCGCCGGATAGAACAGCGCCTTCTTGATCTTGCCCTTCAGGGCTTCAATGTTCTCCTTATAAGTCGCGACCGTATCCAGAACCGTCTCAAGCACACCTGCGCCCTCACCAGCTCGAACCAGGTTGCGATAAAGCTCATCGAACTGCACCGGGTGCTTGCTGATCGCCTCATAAAGCGATGAGCCGCCCTCGATATCGGCGCGGATGCCGTCTACCAGCTTCTTCATGCGCGGGTTCTTGTGCCCGCTGCCGATGATCTCCAAGGCGCTCACAATCGGCACGCCGGACTTCATCATGGTCGCCATCTGGCGACTGAAGAAGGAAATATCCTTTGACCCGACTGCCTTTCCGGCTGCACCGAAAAGGGGCTTGGGCTTGGGCTTGACCACCCCGGGCATGATCCCTTGGCGGCGCAATTCGGCACGCAGCAGGTTGGCGTTCTTCGCCACCTGCTCGCCCTTCATCTTCACACCCCGCTTGTCGGTCCCCTCCCAGACAAACGGCTGCAGCTCCATGGTGCTACGCGCCACGGGCTCTTTCTTGATCGCACTACGGCTGACAGACATGTAAGGCTCCCCGGCCTCGCCTTCCCCAGGCGGGCTTCTCGCCGAATGGTAGCCGGTTCCGGGGCGGAGTGGCATCCCTCTTGCACGGCAATCCGTGACCTGTGGCAGGGTCTGGATCTGTCACAAGGTGACGCAGAGGGTCACAATGCCGGTCAGGTCGCACTTTGTTGTGAGAGGGGTTCCAATTCTGGAGATTGCTGCCATCATTGCGCCGGGGAAATGCTGGGGAGCATTGCTGAGCACTTGGCACGCAACCTGCTATGAACCATCCGCACGGGCGTCCAGCCTTGCTCAGCCGGTCCGCCGGCCAGGCCTCGCACCGGTGTTCGTTACTTACTTACCTCTAGGGGATGTACACAATGAAGAAGCAGCAGGGCTTTACCCTCATCGAACTGATGATCGTTGTCGCGATCATCGCCATCCTGGCCGCCATTGCACTGCCGGCTTACCAGGACTACACCGTCCGTTCGCGCGTTGCTGAAGGCATGGGCCTGGTCTCGGCTGCCAAGGTTAGCGTCGTTGAGAACGCTTCCACCGGCAATGCTTTCGACAGTGGCTACATTGAGCCGACCGCGACTGACAACGTCGCTTCGGTGGAAGTTGATGCTGGCAATGGTCAGATCACCCTGACCACCGCCGCGAAGGCTGGCGCTGGCACCATCATCTTCATTCCGGCCCCGACCCTGGTCGCTGGCACGCCGCCGGCAACCAACGTCACCTGGACCTGCAAGACCGGTACGCTGGCCGCCAAGTATCGTCCGGCCGAGTGCCGTCCGTAACAGCTGACGGTTCGTTGCCGAAAGAAAAACCCCGCGCATGCGGGGTTTTTTTTGCGGTAGGTTACGCTATTGCATGCTTGAAGATCGTCCGGGAGCCCACAGATGAACGCTATAACCGCCAACCTTGTAGGTATCACCGGCATTGCCCGTCGTCTCGTCCAGGATGGCGCACTGGAAGAGTCAGCTGCGCGCGACGCAATGGCGAAGGCAGGGGCCGCCAAACAGCCGCTACCGCAGTACTTCGCAGAGAAAAGGCTGGTCACTGCTGCCCAACTGGCAGCGGCCAATGCGCTGGAGTTCGGCATGCCGCTGCTGGATGTTGGCGTGTTCGACAGCGCGCAGAGCGCGATCAACCTTGTCAGCGAAGAGCTCTTGCGCAAGCACCATGTCCTTCCGCTGTTCAAACGCGGTGGCAAGCTGTTTGTAGGTACCAGCGACCCAACCCATTCGCTCGACGAGATCAAGTTCCACACCAATCTGGTGGTGGAACCGATTCTGGTCGATGAAGACCAGATCAAGCGTACGTTGGAGCAGTGGCAGGCCAAGCACGATACTCTTGGCGGTTCGCTGGGCGGCGACGACGACAGCATGGGCGACTTGGATGTTTCCGTCGGCGATGAAGACGGCGGAAGCGCAGAATCAGGCGTGGATGCCAAGGGCGACGACACTCCTGTGGTCAAGTTCGTCAATAAGGTGCTGGTGGACGCCATCCGTAAGGGCGCCTCGGACATCCACTTCGAGCCCTACGAAGACGACTACCGCGTGCGGTTCCGTATCGACGGCCTGCTCAAAAACGTGGCCAAGGCGCCCGTCAAGCTCAGTCAGCGCATCGCCGCCCGCCTGAAGGTCATGTCTCAGTTGGACATCGCGGAAAAGCGCGTCCCCCAGGACGGACGCATCAAGCTAAACCTGTCCAAGACCAAGCAGATCGACTTCCGCGTCAGCACCTTGCCGACCCTGTTCGGCGAAAAGATCGTGCTGCGTATTCTGGACGGAAGTGCAGCCAAGCTGGGCATCGACAAGCTTGGCTATGAACCCGACCAACAAAAGCTGTTCCTGGATGCCATTCATAAGCCCTACGGCATGGTGCTGGTCACCGGCCCCACCGGTTCGGGCAAGACCGTTTCGCTGTACACCGCGCTGGGCATTCTCAACGACGAAACCCGCAACATTTCAACGGCCGAGGATCCGGTCGAAATCCGCCTTCCGGGCGTGAACCAGGTGCAGCAGAACGTAAAGCGGGGCATGACCTTCGCCGCCGCGCTCCGCTCATTCCTGCGTCAAGATCCAGACATCATCATGGTCGGCGAGATCCGGGATCTGGAGACCGCTGAAATTGCCGTCAAGGCCGCGCAGACGGGTCATATGGTGCTTTCCACCCTGCACACCAACGACGGCCCGCAGACCATCGCGCGTTTGATGAACATGGGTATCGCACCGTTCAACATTACCAGTTCGGTCACTCTGGTCATCGCCCAGCGACTGGCACGTCGGCTGTGCAGCAACTGTAAACGCCCGGTCGACCTGCCGGACAATGCGCTTCTTGCCGAGGGCTTCACGCAGGCGCAGTTGGATGCGGGCGTCACCCTATACGAGCCGGTTGGCTGCGAGGAATGCACGGAAGGCTACAAGGGCCGTACGGGTATCTACCAGGTGATGCCGATGAGCGAGGAGATATCGGTAATAGTCTTGGAGGGAGGTAATGCCATCCAGATTGCCGAGGCTGCCCAGCGTGCCGGTATCAGGGATCTGCGCCAGTCTGCGCTGGTGAAGGCCGCTGCGGGTACGACCAGTCTTGCTGAGATCAATCGCGTTACCAAAGACTGATCTGCCTGGACATGGCACGAAACGTGCTTGCTGGTAAGGTGAGCAGCCGACCGGGGAGTCGAGTGGTGAAGATTGTGAAGGGGTTTACCCTCATCGAGTTGATGATCGTGGTGGCGATCGTTGCCATCTTGGCAGCGATAGCGTTACCTGCCTATCAGGATTATACGATCAGGGCACGAGTGTCAGAGGCGTTGCTTATCGCCTCCGGCCCGAAGGTAACCGTCGGTGAGAACATCAACAACGCAAACGCGCTGGACGCTACCGCCTGTTCGGGGGTAGAGGACCAGACTGTGGGTTCCCACAACGTGGTGTCCATGACGTGCACCGGGAATGGGGTCCTCACCGTCGTTACCACGCCGGTAGCCGGGGGAGTAACGCTTCTGCTCCGGCCGAGCTTCGCGCAAAATGATGCCATTCGCTGGACGTGCGTCAGAGCCGCGGGCGAGAACAGGCACGTGCCGTCGGGGTGCCGGACCTGACGCTGGCGACACGCTTGCCGCGGGTCAGGTGGACATGGGGCCCCGCGATTGCGGGGCTCTTCGCTTGTGAGGCTGGCTCCAGACTGTTGCCCGGACACTTGTTATCGTATTTGGCTGAGAGCGAGTTACACGCAGGAAGACGCTCAACTTTGGGCGTGCATCCCCACTGCGGGCAAATACGGCCACGTGCCGGCGTGCCGTTGGACCTGACAGACGCTTGACCAGCGCCTTTAGTGCACAGCAGGTCACGTAGATGGGGGGCTTTTGAAGTGTGAAGCCAGTTGCATATTGCTGTACCGGTGCATGTCATCATTCCCGCCGGCGCTGAGGCGCGCCACACGGAACGCGGCACCGGTGCCAAGCCGCCATAAATGGATTTAGGTATGCGATCTGCGATGACTAAGCACTTTGGGCTGACGTTCATGCTCATGGCCGCTACAGCACTTCCTGCAGGTGCTCAAGAGGACGGAAGGCCAACCTGGAGCCTCAAGGCATCGACCCCTACGGCGAAGCTCATTGGCGAATGGGAGTTGTCGAATCCCTCAGGGGACGCAAGGGCCAACCATGTCTCTGGAGCCGCGGGGATAGCCCAGGCGGGCGTGACCAAAGGCGCTTCGTTCCAGCTCACCGTCAAGCTAGTGAATCCTGCCGGCGCCATAACAGACGTCACAGGGTCATCAAAGCTCATTTATCGCCCAAAGGGCTGCATGTCGATTGCGGCCAATGGAATTGCGACGGTCCTGCGCTCGGCCCCTGCGCCTTGGACATGCAATTCAGGCGACCCGATTCCAGTCACCATCATCTATGCAGATAAGGCGACTGGAGTTGCGGCCGTAAACATGTACGTTTTTAAGATCAATTGACATCGTCCGATTCCCCCTTCCTACCCGAGCGGGGCCCAATCATTGGGCAGTCTGCATCAGACGCGTTGGCACTCGTCGAGAGCCTGGCTAGATAACACACGAGGAGTTGCAAGGACGCGCTGCGCAGTGGCCGGAGCGCGCTGCTATGCACAGGCATGCGGACGATATGCTGCATGCCTGTCACGGCGTCCGATTCCTCCGCTCAATACCTGGAACAACTGATGTCAACAGAATGGTTGATCTGTATCGAGGGTTTCGCAATCCGCGCAGACGAGTGTTTGCGTACATCCATACGAGTATCATCGCCCGACCGCGTAGCCGGGGTAGGGGAGTATCGGTGTCGTGTTTCGGTAACGCCTTTCTTGAACAAAGAGGTCGAGATAGCAGGCATCGATTCGCAGCAAGCTACTGAGCTGGCAAGTGCCTTTGCAAGATCAATCGTTGGTGTCGATTGGCTTGAAGATGAGGCTGGTCGAAAGACTCACTGGTAGTAGGGCGGTGGTGTCTTCGTTAGCAATCTGACTGCGACCCAGCGCAGGGCAAGCCTATGCAGTCGCGCGCAGCCTGGCCAGTGCGCCAGGGTTTTGCGGGCCAGCCCTGCATAGAGGCGCGTGAGGATCTCGTAGCTTGTGGATTGGAAGACAGAGAGTAAATCGAGTGGCCTCTTGATAGTTCGTGGACGCGCATAGGGTAAGAATGGATGGCAGCCTGCCGCGAGGAGGCTGAATTGCTGGATGATCTTGAAGAAGCGGACGACGTCATCTTCCTGCTCTCTACCGATTGGTTCGCGTCCTGGATCGTCTCGTTGGGCCAGTGGAACGGTGGAGAGGCCTCACTGGAGCAGACGAAGAACGTCGCTAGACGCGCCGCATCGGCCATTCTTTCGCGGGTCAGTGACTACCACCAAGTGAATCTCTCCCATACCAGAATGGCGGCGACCTTTGACAAGTTAATGAAGGATCTGACGCCGAGGCTGGATAAAACAGAGTCAACGGACCTTTGCAGGCTTGTGAGGTCTACAGCCGGCCATTCGGTACTTTCTCGGGATCAGAAGTGGGCTCTGAAGGCGGCCCTGATTCGTGAAATGGCCTGCGGTTTCAGCGACGACGCTCACGCCGCACTGGGCGAAGGAGTGGTGCTCGTAGTGATTGGGTCGTTAGAGCTGCTCGGCGTCGGCGAGATTCCGTTCCAGCCAGAAAGCCGTTGGGATCTGGATCTCGATGGTAAGTTTGGTAGTCTTACTGGAAGGCTCGAAGACTGCGCACTTGCCAACTATGCTCCCAACGTCATTTTGCAGGAGGTGGCCGATGCTACTCGTCGTCTACAGTACAGTCCGCAAGACGTGGAGCGGCTTGCCGACTGGTGGGCAGGTGCTACCCAGCATTTCCGCATGAATGTCGATCCGCGCTCGCTCGCCCTTCTGCTGACTGAGCTCGGTGAGAGGGCTGGAGACTCTTGGACGGTCGAGTTGTTTCAGGTGATAGTAGGCCCTGGGTTCTTCGAGGTCGTGCTTAAACCAATCGTGAGCTAAGCTTCTCTCCCGGATTCTGGTTGCGCTTGGGGGTGGTAGTGAAAGTGTATGTGGACTTTTCGCTCTACTCTTCGCCAAACGACCCATACGCCAACGTCACGGGGTACGTAGACCGACCGCACACCCCGTATGTAGGTGAACTGCTGGCACTGATCGAGGTAGCAGCGACTGGACCAGCTGTGTTCCTTCCTGTCGCGGCGGTTGGGGATTCAGTCGCTCTTGGAATCGGATCAGTTTGGTTGGAAGACCAGGTGCTTGATGGTCTCGACTTGGCGGAAGAGCTTGGCCGAAGGCTGGACGCAGAGACGAAGCTTCGCGTCTATGTCTACGGGGCAAGCGACTAGTCTTTGGAGGACCGTCACCGGCCTCGTTCCACCGGCCCTGACAGTACGGAGCGTGGTCGGAGTCGGGAGGGTACCAAGCCTGCAAGATCATGCGCGGGCCTTTTGTTGCCTGGGAAGACGGCTATGTCCATGTGCGAGGTCAGTACGACATGGGCGAGGAAGCCGGTGTATGGCGGTGGTACGACAAGAGCGGGACTGTTGTGAAGGAGCTGGACTACTCGGCTGCCCCTACTCAGGCCCGGAGCGAATGAGCCACAATCACGTACACAGTGCAAGGCGGCAGATATGCGCAACGTTACGTCCGAGATGCACCGATTCAAAGAGGCGAGCAGACATATCTGGAACCTTTACATGATGCCAGGCGAGTATGTTCTGGATGTAGCTGTGGAGGAGTCGTTCCTCCGCATCGAGCGGGAGCTGCTTCGGAGCATTGTGCTCGACGGAGACGATGCCGCAGATACCTACGGAGATGGGCCAGTCGCAAGGTTGAAGGTTAGGCCAAGACTGCCGTCCACTGAGGTTCCTATACAGTTCGGAACCACAGCGGCGGACGGAAACACCTATTGGGACAGTCCTAAGCTCGTTCCTGTTGAAGAACTGGATCAGATCGAGTTCATCGAATTCTTCGATTGGAACCATTTCGGTTACATCGACTACACCATTGTCCGTGCCCTGGATCAACGTACGGGACATCGGGTGCTTATAGACAACGTCAATTGTGGTTTTTGGTTGACTGAGTGAGATGCGCCCTGCTGGGCCCTAATGCGGTATGAAGAATTTCCTTATGCATAATGAGAGACAACGGTGAAGCGTTTTGTCGATGTCTTCGGCACACTCCTGGGACTCGTGTGGATTGCATACGGGTTACTCATGATGACAGGTGTTCCTCCAGAAGCAGTTCCCTGTAGGACGGACTGCCAGATGAATAGTTCTTTGAGGCTGCTGTTCGGAGAGGTCGCGGCTCATCGACTCATTGGCTGGGGGTGGGTAGTCACCGGCGCTGCGCTGGCCCTGTTCGTGATTGCACGCTCCCATCTGGGACCTAATGGCGCTGCACGGCGCAAAAAGGCGTCACGTCGTGGAGAAAAGTAGTCAGATGAGTAGTCTCCCAACAGAACTCACCAGTGAGTATGATCGGCTGGTAGCCTTAAATGACTGGCACGGTATTGAACTGCTGCTGGCGCCATTTGTCGAGTCAGGCAACCCTGAGGACATCTACCTGTCGTCGATGTCGAGTTACCCCGGCGAGGGCAGCAGCGAGTTCGAGACGCGCCACCTGCGCCTCTTGGCTGAGGCAGCAGGCAAAGCGTATGCGCCCGCGCAGTTCACCCTGGGCATGTACCACCTTTTCGGGGACAGGCTTCCGTTGGATCCGGGCCTCGCCATGAGCTTCATGGGTGCCGCCGCAGCTCGCGGCTACCCGCCAGGCGAGTATGAGTACGGTTTCGCGCTGCTCCGTGGAATGGGCGTTACCAAGGACGAAGAAGCGGGGCTGCGGCTGATTCGGAAAGCTGCTGCAGCGGGGAATGAGGTAGCCTTGGAGTTCCTGCGGGAACCGGAAGGATCGGTCTGACGACGGTGGTCGACGGGCTTGAGTTGTGGCTGACGCAGTTAAAACGGGCAGCGGGATGCGATGACTATGCAAAGGCTTGCAGATCTTGAAGGAATCAACGGGCTTGAGTTCCATGACGCACTCATTGGTGACGTTCGGTACTCGGCGGCGGACCGAAACCTCAGTGTGGGTCTATCCATCTACGAGACGATGGCTTCAGGCGGCCGAACCCCGGCATTCCTGAGTGTCCAATCAATGGACAGGGCGACTGTCCGCATGGACTTTCCGAAACTGGCCTCCAATGCATTCGCCGGGACAGTCATGAACTGCCGGGTGGACACCGAAGAGAATGTCGCCAGGCTCTACCTCTGCGGCGGGTTGTTGGAGGTGGCATCCAAGTCTCAGTCCCTTGAGCCAAGCGAGTTGCCACCTTCAGTCTTCAATGGTCATGAAGGGAACGTTCTTGCCGGCTCCTTCAGAGATCTGGAGACCTGGGATCTCGCGTTCTCTGTGCTCTCCAACATTGAAGTCTCGACAAACACCGCGCGCTGCACGATTGCACTTCAGCTACCCAGCGGAGAAGGTGTCAGTGAGCGCCGCGGTGCCGTCCTCCGGCTGTCCAGATGCACAAGTTGCGTACTGACGCTGGACGGGAGAAACCTTTCCCGGCCCGAAGGCAGGTACGGAAATGTCCAGAACGTACACGTCGACGCCAGACGCGGGATTGTGTGGTTGTACCTGCAGGACGGACTGATTGAGGTGCGAGCGCGTGCAGCGGAGCTGGTTGCTCGCTAGGCGGGTAGAAATGCCTTCAGATGGGCCGTGGAAATGCTTGAGCCTGAGTCCTTGCTCGGAGATCGCAGTCGTGAATGAGAATGAGTTGATTGAGCTTCTTCATGCTCTCTGCTCTTTGGATGGCAGGGGTGATATCCCTGTTGGAAGAATACGTGTCAAGTATCGCGGCGATGATGTTCTGTATCCGCACTGGGTGCCAAAGAAGGAGCACATCGTTGCTGATGGACTGCTCGATCCGGGGTTCACCTCTGGGCCTTGCTACTACGCTGACATCGACCAGGTGGAGGTGAGGCTATGGGAGTGGGTCGCTGAGAAGGGCCAGCTCGGTGGGAGCGAGTTCGCTGAGTTGCGTGAGATGCTGGCGGATCAGCCGGGGTTGGAGGTTGGGAAGGACGTTGTTGCTTGGAGGAACAGCGATTTGGTCGCTGTGGATTTGACGGGTGATTAGTGCCCGGGTACGGCTTGGGACTTGGCTGGATGTAGCTGCAGGTTTGGTTAGTCACGACAATAGCGATGGAGAGCAGCTGTGAGGAACGCGATTCTATGGCTTGGGTTGTTTATCGCTTCGTACTTGGCGATAGCTGCGACGACCAGCGTCTCGCTTCCTCTCCTGGTCACCTGGCATTCTGGAAACTGTTGGGACAGCCAGGCCCTGTCAGCATGCGCTGTCAGCTCATTGGTTCTGAGGTATTGGTGGGTCGCTGCACTTCCGGCATCTATGTTGATAGCGTCGCACATCGCCTTGGCTCTTCGCTGGAGAAAGAGTGAGGGCGCAGGGGAGTTCGGATGAAGCCTTGGGCCATTGTTCTCGTGACAGTTCTCGCAATGAGTGCTTCGTCCTGCACAACGATCAGGGATGAAATAGCGAGTTGCACTGATCTGAAGATTGTCTATGCAGGCAGCGTGCTTCATGTGGCCGGATACCCGGAGGGGCTCTTCTCAGTTGATAACGTTGGAGGATCCGTCGCGAAACTTCCGATGGCCAGTGAGGTAGGTCGTGACATTCACGGCCGGTATGCGGACATTGAGCAGTTGTCCCCGGGCAGGGATGATTGGCACCTCTTCAACCCGCAGTTGGATGAGTTTCCTCCGCCGACAAAGCACCTGACCATTCTTCCTGGGCAGCGAGACGAGTTCAGGTATGGTGCGAACGGGCTCTTTCTAAGTCCCCGTCCTTCGAGTGAAATGAAATACTCCATCGTCGTCAGGGACGCACGCGGATGCACGTACCGGTCCGCTACATTCCGACTGTAAACGGAGTGCCTGTTCGTTCGACGTCCAGGTGTTGCGGTGTCGAGTCCGTAAGGGATGGAAGTCGATGCGGCCGGAGGATGCGTGTCTCAATTGCTTGGAGGGTACTGTGAACTACGTGAGCGATGGACGCAGGATTCGCATTGGAGACTCCGTTCTTCTTGAGGGTGATAAGGGCGTCGTAGTCTGCGATTACGACCAGTGGGAGTGCTTGAGCGGTTATGAAGATTGGCTTACCAGGGAAGAATTGGTGGGCGGTGGCTTTCTGTCGAGCGGCGTGATGATCGAAACCGCAGGTGTTGGTATGGTTCACTACCGCGGGCCCGATGATGAGATTGAGTTCGTCGCCCGGGCGGACGTAGGCATTGGTGACGAGGACTAGGGGAGCATGGCAATTGAAGAGCGAGGCATTGTCGAGATCGCTGCTTCCTGGATAGCGTTTCACCGCCTTCCAGGGGAGTCGCCGGAACGCGAAGCGTTGTTTCGGGCAGTTTTCCGTGTCCAGGAACCTGTCATCGATGATCCGGAGAAGGTGTGGGAGATGATTGAGGAGATCCGGCGTCGGGATGGAAGTGACCTGATCCTGTCGAACCTAGCTGCTGGGCCCCTAGAGGACCTGCTGGTTGCTCACGGCGAACGGTTTATCGACCGCATTGAAGCAACCTGCAGGCATGACCAGCAACTTAGACAGCTACTCGGGGCAACTTGGCAGAACGGTATGTCGGATGCGTTGTGGACGCGTGTCAGAGCGATTGCCGCACCGTCTTGGTAGAGCGGGAAACCCGGGTCTCGTTGCGAGGACGCGGCTTGGTGCCTTTGAATTTTAGACGTTATGTAGCTTGAGCCGTCGTGGCAGCCGGGCAGAGCCCGGCTCTACCTCGCGGGATACGGCGCGGGTCTGCTGTGACCGGTTGAGCCCGACCTTACCGGGGGGCAAGGTACTTCTGCTGCAGCTCCCACCAGAACCATTGCGAGGTGCTGGCAAAGGGGGCGAGCCGCTCGGCCAGGTCCATGTCTACGTCGTAGTCGCCGGCCAGGAAGCATTCGGCCAGGTCCTGTGAGACGCCGATGGCATGGGCGAAGTCCTGGGTTGAGGCGCCCATGGGGGCGAGGATGTGGTCGCGGACGAGTACGCCCGGATGTTCGTAGCAGATGACATGTCCCGGCTTGGGTTCGTAGCGGTCCGCGATGTATTTTTCGAACCCGTTGCAGCGGCGCAGGCGGGGCTCTTTGGGTGGGTCCACCAGGTCGAATACCAACCTGCCCTCGGTGGCTTTCACGGTTACCCTTGCGCCTGGCTTGAAGCCCGCGTTGTACAACCAACTGCCATGCGCGGCGATGCAGGGCACGAGGCCGCCGTCGAAGGTATCCATCCACGGATAGGTGTGCGCACGCACGGTGTAGTGGCGCGGTTGCTCTGCCGTAGGCATGCCGAGCTCGGGGAACATGGGGGTGTGGCGTGATATGTGCATGGCGGTCCTCCAAGGGGAAATCTCCCTTGCCGGTAAGGCAAGGGAGCCGGGAGGTTCAAATCCGCGTAAGCGCGTGCGGCGTGGAGTATTTCCCCCGTTGAGGGGTCTTGTATTAGCCACCCTCCCGACATGGGAGTTCCATAAGTTTGCGCCTACATGGAGATTTGAAGCTCCGTGGCACACCTTGCGCGGCGATCCCTTGGATGACTAGTTGATTGTTTCTGTTGGTTTTGCCGCTTTTGATAGGCATTGCCTAACACGTGTCGCTAGCGGCACGGGTTTTTTCGAAAGTGCGACGGAGTTGCGGTCAGGACGGGTTGTACACGTCATGCAGTTAGAGGTGCAAAAACTCGCCGCGCGTGTCCGGCTGGCTGTCAGGTGGTGCGATAGCGGTGGGTTTGCGCGGAATCGGGCGGTGCGTGGGACACGCATGGCGTGTCGCTACGCGGTTCGGCGACCGTGTCAGGGCGTGTCAACCGCGGTTCGAGAAGGCGTAGTGACACGCCATGCGTGTCATTCGCGGTGCGTGGCGGCACAACACATCGCAGCCCTCAATCCATCCCCAGCTTCTTCAACTTGTACCGCAACGCCCGGAACGTAATCCCCAGCTGCGCGGCCGTTTTGGTCTTGTTCCAGCGATTCTCTTCCAAAGCCTTCTGGATCGCAGTGCGTTCCATCTGTTCGATGTACGAAGGCAGCGCGCCACTGCCCGCAGGCAGATCCACAACGGCTTCTTCATGGTGTGTAACCGCAGCACCGGTCTGCCGTGCAGCCCCAGGCTGCGGCAGGCGCAGATCGCCGGCGCCAATGCTGTCGCCCTCGGCCAGGGCCAGTGCACGCTCCAGGATGTTCTCCAGCTCGCGAACGTTTCCGGGGAAGTGATAGGTGCCCATTGCTTCCAATGCCGAAGGCGCAAGCAGCGGCGTAGGCCGCCCATGCGTACGCGCCAGGCGGGAAAGAACCGAAGCCGCCAGCTGCGGCAGATCGCTGCGACGCTCGCGCAGCGGCGGCACGCGCAGTTCGATCACGTTGATGCGGTAATACAGGTCATGCCGGAAGCGTCCGTCTTCCACCAGGTCGCCCAGGTCCTTGTGCGTGGCCGAAAGAATGCGCACGTCCACCGCCACTTCGGTCGCCGAACCCACCGGGCGGATCGACTTTTCCTGGATCGCGCGCAGCAGCTTCACCTGCATCTGCAGCGGCAGTTCGGCCACTTCGTCCAGGAACAGGGTGCCGCCATGCGCAGCCTGGAACAGCCCGGGCTTGTCGGCATGCGCGCCGCTGAAGCTGCCCTTCTTGTGCCCGAAGAATTCGCTTTCCATCAGCTCGGACGGAATGGCGCCGCAGTTGACCGGCACGAACGGACCCTGCGCGCGTGCGCTCTGGTCGTGGATGGTGCGTGCCACCAGCTCCTTGCCCACGCCTGATTCGCCCAGGATGTACACCGGCGCCTGGCTGCGCGCGACCTTGCTGATGGTGGCGCGCAGGCCGTCCATTGCCGCGGACTCGCCCAGCAGGCGGGCGGTGGTGTCGCTGGTCAGCGGCGGCGGGGCGGGGCGCTCGGTGTTGTTGAGTTCCAGCGCGTGCTTGACCAGGCCGCGCAGCACGGCGATGTCCACCGGCTTGCTGACGAAGTCGAACGCGCCGGCCTTCAGCGCTTCCACCGCCAGGTCCATGCTGCCGAAGGCGGTGATCATGGCCACGGGGGTGCGCGGGTAGTTCTGGGCGATCTCGGTGACCAGCTCGATGCCGTTGCCGTCGGGCAGCCGCATGTCGGTGATGCACAGGTCGTAGGGGTTGCTGGCCAGCAGCTCGCGCGCTTCGGCGAGGTTGGCTGCGGTGCTGATGCGCAGGCCCATGCGGCCCAGGGTCAGTACCAGCAGTTCGCGGATGTCGCGTTCGTCGTCGACGACGAGGGCGCTGCGGTTTTCGTTCATATGGGGGGAAGATAGCCGAGAGCGGTTGAAAACGACAAATACTTGACGCCCGCAGGGTAGCGCGTCATTGCGGCAGCATTGTGTGCGGTCCCAGCAGGACCAGCCGGAAGCAGGCGCCGCCGGCTGGGACGGACACGTATTCCAGGCTGGCCTGGTTGGCGCGGCACAGTTCGCGGGCGATGTAGAGTCCCAGCCCGGTGCCGTGCTCGGAGGTGGTGAAGAACGGCCGGAACAGCTGCTGGGCCACGGTTTCGGGAATGCCCGGGCCACGGTCCATCACGTCGATCACCGCCGAGCGGTCCTGGCGGGCCACGCGCAGTCGCACCCGGGCGGGTTCCTGGCCGGTGCGGCCGTACTTGAGTGCGTTGTGGACCAGCACGGTGAGGATCTGGTGCAGGTGGCGCGGGTCGACCAGGCCATGCACCGAAGACTCGTTGATGATCGGCTCGATGCTGTCCGTTTCCAGGGTCAGGCTCTGCTTGTACTCCAGCACGAAGCGGCGCACGAACGCGGCCAGGTCCAGGTTTTCCGGGTTGGCCCGCTCGCGCCGCGCCAGGCCGAGCACGCTTTCGACGATGCCGTTGGTGCGCTGGCACTGCTGGTGGATGATCTGCAGCAGGCGGCGGTCGGTGTCGCCGATGGCGGTGGACTCTTCCAGCAGCTGGGCCGCGTAGTTGATCGCGGCCAGCGGGTTGCGGATCTCATGGGCCAGGCTGGCCGAGAACCGGCCCATGGCCGACAGGGTGAGCGACTCGGCGCGGCGCGAGACCACGCTGGAGTCGTCCAGGAAGATGATCGTGAGGTCGCTGCCGGCCAGCAGGCGGGCGAACCGGGGCTGCACTTCGGGCTGGTCGGGCGAGAGCTGCAGCGGCGTTTCTTCATTGCTCCAGCCGTTGCGCCAGCGCTGCAGGCGGCGGCTGAGGTCGGGCGCGGCGCTGCCCAGTTCAAGCTGGCCGGTGCCGCTGTTGCCTTCGTTGTCGCCGATCAGGGTGGAGGCCGCTTCGTTGGCCAGGGTGATGCGGTTGGCCGCGTCCACCACCAGCACGCCGGTGCGCATGCGGCGGATGATGAGTTCGTTGATCTGGAACAGGTTGGCTACTTCGTCGCCGCGCTGGTTGGCCAGCTGCTGGTTGCGGCGGGCGCGGTTGCCCACCTGGTAGCTGACGAAGGCCAAGGCCAGGAAGCTGGTGATGAACATGGCCAGCTCGGCCAGGGTGCGGGTGGGCTGGCCGGTTTCCAGCAGGTTCCACGCATACTCGCCCGCAGTAGCGGCGCCCGCCGTAACGGCAATGGTCATGCCCCAGGACAGCGGCAGCAGGGTGGCGGCGGCGGCGATGTTGAACAGCAGGGCCATGGACAGGCCGGCGCTGGCGCCCGGGAGGGCGTGGGCCAGCAGGACGGTGGCGGCGATGTCGATGAGCAGGCTGGTGACCACGGTGCGGCGCAGCCAGCGGTCGTTGCGGCCGAGCACCAGGATCAGCAGCGAGACCACCAGGTAGCCGACGCTGACCACGGCGGCGAGCTCGGGATGGCTGGATTCGCCCACCAGGCCGCTCAACGGGCTGAACAGCAGCGCGGCGATGACCGCGGCGATCAGCACCCGGTACAGGGCGAAGAAGTACAGCTCCCGCTTCGGCAGGGACTCGATGCGGTCGATCAATGAAGCGCTGGGTGACACGCCGGAACTCCCCTTCTGGCTGTCGGGTGGCGTCTCGCCGGGCAGAGCTCGGCGCTACGGTGGGTGCGCGCTCGGGCAGGGGCCCGATGCCACCGGTGGTCCGGCCAGTATGGCCCGATCTCGCGCAGTTTGCCCATTCACGACCCGGGCGGCCGGGGCGGGCGGGGCTCGCAACTGCCTGAATGGCGTTGGAAAACTGGCCGGGCCGGCCGCCGGGGGCCCGTGTCTTTGCGCCACGCGGCTGGGTCGTCCACAATAGTGGGCCCGCCGCGGTCCGTGCGTGCGGTCGTTCCTATTCCCACGGTGACGCATGAATTTCCACGAATACCAGT
>NZ_CAUQLJ010000020.1:0-65940 GCF_963519125.1 uncultured Stenotrophomonas sp.
GCAGGTGCGCGACTGGCTGTTCGTGTCCGACCACTGCGAAGCGATCCGCACCGTGTTGGCCAAGGGCAAGGTCGGCGAGACGTACAACGTGGGTGGCAACTCCGAGAAGGAGAACATTGAAGTGGTGCACGCCATCTGTGCGCTGCTCGATGCGCGCCGCCCGCGCGAAGATGGCCAGCCGCGCAGCAGCCAGATCACCTACGTGGCCGATCGCCCGGGCCATGACCGCCGTTATGCCATCGACGCTTCCAAGCTCAAGGACCAGCTGGGCTGGGAGCCGAAGTACACCTTCGACCAAGGTATTGCCTTCACCGTCGACTGGTACCTGGAGAACCAGGAATGGGTGAATGGCGTGCTTGACGGCAGCTATCGTCTGCAGCGTATCGGCACAGCGGCCTGAATCAGGAATCCAGATATGACCCAGCGTAAAGGCATCATCCTCGCCGGTGGTTCCGGCACCCGCTTGTATCCCATCACCAAGGGCGTCAGCAAGCAGCTGTTGCCGGTGTATGACAAGCCAATGATCTATTACCCGCTCAGTGTGCTGATGCTGGCAGGCATTCGCGACGTGCTGATCATCAATACCCCGCATGAGCAGGCGCTGTTCCAGGCCCTGCTGGGCGACGGTTCCCAGTGGGGTATGAACATCGAGTACGCCGTCCAGCCAAGCCCTGACGGGCTGGCGCAGGCCTACCTGATTGGCAAGGATTTCGTCGGCGGCAAGCCGAGCTGCCTGGTGCTGGGGGACAACATCTTCCATGGGCACGGCTTGGGCGAAATGCTGCGCAACGCCGATCAGCGCGAAACCGGCGCGACTGTCTTCGGCTACTGGGTCAATGATCCGGAACGTTACGGCGTGGCTGAGTTCGACAAGGCCGGCAAGGTAATTGATCTGGTCGAGAAGCCGGCGAACCCACGTTCGAACTATGCGGTCACCGGCCTGTACTTCTACGACGGCAATGCCAGTCACCACGCCGCCGAATTGCAACCGTCCCCGCGAGGCGAGCTGGAGATCACCGATCTCAACCAGCGTTACCTGCGCGAAGGCAATCTGCATCTGGAAGCTTTGGGTCGAGGCTATGCGTGGCTCGACACCGGTACGCATCAGTCGCTCCTGGAAGCCTCCAATTTCATCGAAACCATCCAGACTCGCCAGGGTCTGCAGGTCTGCTGCCCGGAAGAAATTGCGTTCGGCCAAGGATGGATCTCTTCCGAGCAACTTGAAGCGCTTGCCGCTCCGCTGATCAAGAACGGTTACGGGCAGTACCTGCACAAGCTGGTGCAACGGGGTGTCGTGCGGTGAAAGTAGTTGCCTCTACCCTGCCGGGATGCGTGGTGATCGAACCGGCAGTCTTCGGTGACTCCCGGGGTTTCTTCTTCGAAACCTGGAACGCTGAGCGCTATGCCGAGCAGGGGTTGCCCGGCAGCTTCGTGCAGAGCAATGTCTCCAGCTCTTCACGCGGTGTGCTGCGTGGTCTGCATTACCAGTGGCCGCGGCCGCAGGGAAAGCTGGTGACGGTACTGCAGGGTGAGGTGTACGACGTTGCTGTAGATATCCGCCGGGGGTCGCCCACGTTTGGGCGCTGGGAGGCGTTCGTGCTCAGCGGCGAAAACCGTCGGCAACTGTGGATTCCACCTGGCTTTGCGCACGGGTTCGCCGTATTGTCCGAGACAGCGCTGTTCAACTACCTGTGCACCGACGTGTACGTGAAAGAGGCGGACGCCGCGATCCGCTGGAACGATGCCGATCTGGCCGTGGACTGGCCGATCAGCGCGCCTTCGCTGTCGGCCAAGGACGAGCAGGCTCCGTTTCTACAGGACATCGCCGAGGATCGTTTGCCGGTTTACGTGCCATGACGACGCTTGTGCTGGGCGGCAACGGCCAGCTCGGGCAGGAACTACTGCGTGCATTGGCTCCGGCAGGGCCGCTGGTTGCTACGACGCGCAGCGGCCGGCTCGCCGACGGCACTCCCTGCGAGATTGCCGATTTCGATTCGCCGTCGCTCCTGCCGTCGTTGCTTGACCGTGTTCGTCCCGCCCGGGTACTCAACGCTGCGGCCTATACCGCTGTTGACCGCGCTGAGCAGGAGCCGGAGGCTGCCCGACGTGCCAACGCCGAGGCACCTGCAGTGCTGGCCCAGTGGTGCGCGCGGCATTCGGTGCCATTGGTGCATTACTCCACCGACTACGTTTTCGACGGTCGAGCCGATGTGCCCTACGTGGAGGGTGCGACGACCGCACCGCTCAATGTATATGGCACTACCAAGCTGGAAGGCGAAGGTGCGATCCGCGCTGCCGGCGGGCGCCACCTCATTTTCCGCACCGCATGGGTGTACGCAGAACACAGCGCCAACTTCCTGCGCACCATGCTGCGGCTGGGCGCCGAGCGCGACGTGCTGCGCGTGGTCGCCGACCAGCGCGGTACGCCGACGCCGGCCGCGCTGATCGCGGACGTCACTGCGCGCGCGCTGCAGCATCCCGGTGGGTTGTCGGGTACCTGGCACTTGACCGCCACGGGTGAGACCAGCTGGCACGGGTTTGCGGAAGCCATCTTCGCCGAAGCCGTTGCGCGTGGCATGCTGGCGCGTGCACCCCGGGTAGAGCCCATCACGACGGCTGAGTACCCGACACCCGCGCGACGGCCCGCATACTCTCACCTCGACGTATCGCGGCTGCAGGCCGATTTCGGCATCGTGCTGCCCACCTGGGAGACCGGCTTGGCGCAGGTGATGGAGCGCCTGCCCGCGGCCTGAATGCGTTGCAGCGCGGCAGGGAAATCAGCGCCCAACCGCTACACTACGCCCTTACATCAACGAGGTGAGGGCGTAGATGAGCAAGTCCCCAGACAACGGCCGGCGCGGCAAGCGCTACGCCAGTGCCGCCGAGGCGCTGCAGGGCGCGGTGGCCGACGGCCAGACCCTGGCGGTCGGCGGTTTCGGCCTATGCGGCATTCCCGAAGCGCTGATCGCGGCGCTGCGCGATACCGGGGTCAAGGGCCTGACGGTGATCTCCAACAATGCCGGCGTGGACGGATTCGGCCTGGGCCAGCTGCTGGAAACGCGCCAGATCAAGAAAATGATTTCGTCCTATGTGGGCGAGAACAAGGAATTCGAACGCCAGTTCCTGGCCAACGAACTGGAACTGGAGTTCAACCCGCAGGGTACCCTGGCCGAGCGCCTGCGCGCCGGCGGCGCGGGCATCCCCGCGTTCTTCACCGCCACCGGCTACGGCACTGTAGTGGCCGAGGGCAAGGAAACCCGCGAGTTCGACGGCAAGCACTACGTGATGGAAACCGCGCTGCGCGCGGACGTGGCGTTGGTAAAGGCGTGGAAGGCCGACGAGGCCGGCAACCTGGTGTTCCGCAAGACCGCACGCAACTTCAACCCGGCCTGCGCCATGGCCGGCAAGCTGTGCGTTGTGGAAGTGGAAGAAGTGGTGCCGGTGGGCAGCATCGACCCCGACCAGGTGCACCTGCCGGGCATTTACGTGCACCGCATCGTGCACAACCCGACTCCCGAAAAACGCATCGAACAGCGCACCGTGCGTGCGGAGGGCAACTGAGATGGCATGGACCCGCGATGAAATGGCGCAGCGCGCCGCCCGCGAACTCACCGACGGCGCCTATGTGAACCTGGGTATCGGCCTGCCGACCCTGGTGGCCAACCACATTCCCGACGGCGTGGACGTGTGGCTGCAGTCGGAGAATGGCCTGCTTGGCATCGGCCCGTTCCCGACCGAAGCCGAAGTGGACGCCGACCTGATCAACGCCGGCAAGCAGACCGTCACCGCACGTGCCGGTGCCAGCTACTTCGGCAGCCACGACAGCTTCGCGATGATCCGCGGCGGCCACGTCAACCTGGCCATCCTTGGCGCCATGCAGGTCACCGACAAGGGCGACTTGGCCAACTGGATGGTGCCGGGCAAGATGGTGAAGGGCATGGGCGGCGCCATGGACCTGGTAGCCGGCGTGCAGCGCGTAGTGGTGCTGATGGAGCACACCGCCAAAAACGGCGAACACAAGATCCTGGCCGAATGCACGCTGCCGCTGACCGGCGTGGGCGTGGTGGATCGCATCATCACCGATCTGGCCGTATTCGACGTCACCGACGCGGGCTTGAAGCTGGTGGAAGCGGCGCCTGGTGTGAGCGATGAAGAATTGAGGGAAAAGACCGGCGTCAGATTCACCTGATCCAGGGCGTTGCCGAGGCGCGGCCACCCTCTGGATGAGGCGCCATCGGTTACGTCTGGCAGTGGCGCCTGGATCGGCGGCGCGCCGGGAACTAGCCCGGTTCGCCGGCGGAGACTTTGCCGCGGCCTGTGAAGGCATCTTCCGTCGCCAGAAGGGCGAGTGGGACTTTGGCGTCCCACCGCCCGCTGCCGATACATTGGAGGGGGATCTGCACCCCTGCTGGATCGAGTGTCAACCCGGTAACGTCCTCACCAATCGCCGTGCAGACATCATCGATGAACTCCAGCGCGCCCGCGTGAACGTTGGCCAGAGCGTTGATTCCATCTGCGGACAGTTCAATCGGACCGAAGTTCGGCGTGGGTTGAAGGACGTCCCCACCGGTAAACCCATTGAACTGGCCGTGTGGAGCGGCCAGCAACGACTCGAGCAGCAGATCATTGGAGAGGATGGTGGACATGGCGGGGCTTTCAGAGTGACGACCGTCGAAGTACCGTGCGTACGCCCAGTTATCGTCGGAAAGCACGTGCGCGTTGCTGCTCAGTGCCATGTAGTACCCGCCTTGCGGCGCAGCGAGTAGTTGCGCCAGGTTGCGCTGGATGCTACCCGCATAACCGATATCGATAAGCATCGATGTCGTTCCGCTGACCGTCGCGGCGTGGTAGGCGTTATAGGCCTCGCGTTGTTGGCGCGCGAGCGACAACAGCGCCGGCAACGCGGGCGCCAACCAGCCTTCCACTTCGGCGGACATTTCGGGCAGGAATACATCCTGATCCAGCCGTTCCGGCATATGGGTTCGCACTGCATCCGTGGCTTCGTCGCCCAGTCGAGCGCGGAGCAACGATTCAAGGCTGCCGTTGAAGTTGCTCTGGACAACCCGTGCAAGATCCTGTTCGGTGCGCAGTGAGGGAAGCAGTGTGGCGCGACGCGACACAAGGAAGTAGTGCCCTGACATGGTCGCCGCCGTGGCGTGGGCGCGTTGGAGTCTGACAAAGGCCCGTTGCAGAAGGTGACCCTCGCGGCTGAGGAAAAGCAGGGTCTCGATGCCCTTCTCCTTTGCCACATTGATTACAGCAAGCAGAAAGTCCAGAACCAACGGTCCTATTGCCGTGTATCCCAGCATTCCAGCGTCCAGGACGGGTGCCCCCAATAGTTGCCTGGGCGCTGTATCGGCTATTTCCGCGAAGCGGTTGGCTATCAACCCGCGCCAAAGCTGCTCCTGCCATGGCGCTCGCGCGCCCAGCGGATGACGTAGCGGCCGCAGGCCAGGCACGACATCGAGCAAGGCCGCGGGCCGAAGCACATGCACGGGCGTAAGCAGGCCGGCCTGCTGCGGAAGCTGGATGTCGGAATGCTCGTTGTCGCCGACGTGAAGCCAGCGTCCATCCGTGCGACCCTGCTCCCGCGCCACGTTCTGCCAGGTGTCGACACTGTCCTTGCGGCGTCCTGTCTCGCACGAAATCCACCAGCGCCCGATATCCTGAACTACCGTAGCAGGCAAGATGGCCTGCATGTCCTGTCTGGACAGGTACATGTCCGAAAACGCGGTAAGCGGGGCCGCACCAATGCGCTGAAGCGCTGCAAGCACACCCGTGCGAGGCCGAAGGAGTGCCTTTTCATGCGAACGCTCGATTTCAGCAAGCGCTGCAGCGTCAAGGTCGGGGAGTCCAATCTTCTGGGCCAGCGCTTCGTGGATTTCTGCCAGGACCGGGTCGCGACGCAGTCGGGCCCTCAAAGCGACTTCGGCGTCTTCGCGCTGGCGAGCAAAGTCATCAACGCCAAAATGGCGTCGCAGTCGCCACGCAAGATGTTCACGTGCAGCCGCCGGCGTGAGGAATGCGCGGACGACCAGCGTGTCGAAAACATCCACGGTGACCAGTTCAGCCTCGAGAGACGCGATTTGCAGCCGTTCAAACACATCGCCGTCCAAAGCGGCCGCCATATTGCGCTCTCCCTCCACCGGAAGTGCCAATCGGCCGTCGGCGGGGAGGATGCCCAGCCGGTATCCCTGATGGCGGGTCACGACACCCAGCAGGCGCTCTACCGCATGTTGCAGCGTGCCGTCCGTTTGCCCTGTTTCGGCAGGAAATTCTTCGAGTCGCAGGTGCAGTTCATAGATCGGCCGCAGCGCGTCCACGCGTGCCCAGAACATGGAGCCGGCGGGGAAGTCGAGATAGCGTTGCCGATCCAACGCGATGCCCATGCGCCCGGCGAGGGCATCGCACGCGTCCGCGTTGCTGAGCAGGGTATGACCCCACAACGGCATGCCTGCATGGCTCTCCGGGTAAACCATGCCCAGTCTGGCGTCGGCCTGGAACATGCCGAAAATCCAGGCGAGGCGTTCGGTGGAGCCGAACAGGCTGTTGAGAAGATAGCGACGCCACTCCTCCTGTTCGCTGCCGGTGTAGAGGGATTTTTTCGTATGGATGTGACCGATCAGGTCCAGCGCCATGACCTCATCATGGAACGTGACCAGCAGCGGGGCTATATCGCGCCCGCGGTTCTCAACGCGTTTGATGACCAGGCTGGCAAGGTTGGGCAGCGAGGCGAACCGCTGTCGGGCGTGGACTTCAGCGTCCGCGTCGACCACTGACACCAGCAGGGTGTAAGGAACGGGAAGCAATGACAGCGTCGCTGCGAACTCCTCGATCAGATCCGGGTAGTACACGTGCGCCATGACCCCGACCCGGAGGCTGACGTCGCGCAGCGGAGCGGGGTCGGGCAGTGCAGGCGTGTCGAAAGGCTCGACTGCCGGGGCATGTACCTTGCTGGCCGACTGCAGACGGCTGATCAGGCCTTTCAGTCCCATGGCGCGAATGACTTTCATCGCACGTCGCAGAACCGCCCACACGCCTGCGGAACCGCCGCCATGGCGCCCAACCGAACGGCGGGCGGCGTCGAGGTAACGGCGCAGGCTCAATGCCGAATCCCCACGCCCGAGCAGGGGGTAGGGCAGGGCGTCCACAGCAGATTCAAGTAATTCAGCACGTTCATCGCAGCATTCTCCCGCTTCCCCGGGAGCCGGGCAACGCGTGGCTCACACGGTCCAGGCCTTCGGTAGGCAGGGCATGGGGCACGGTTCAGCCCCAGTGCCAGTGTTCCCGCTGCAGGGCGACGCCCTCCGTCGCCGAATCCCTCACCGTCCGGAACACGCTCAGATTTTTCTGTTCCGCGCGGTGTCGGCGCCATGTTGATCAGGGGTCCATGCGTTAACGGGAGTCGCCTCGGTAGCAAATGCTAAAATTTCCGGCTTGGCTGAACCTGGAACGCTGCCGTGATCAAACCCGGGAAGGGAACCTCCTCCGTGCTGCAACGCTGGCTGGCCGGCCTGTTGATCGGCGCGCTGCTGCTTGTGGGGTTGCGCGGCATCGCCAAGGACATTCATTTCGACGGCTCGCTGCTGCGGCAGGCCTTTAACGCGGGTGCGGGGTGGAATGAGTCTGTACCGCCAGAGGTGGTCGAAGCCCGCGAGCTGCTCGCCCACCACGGGGATACCAGCGTGCCGGTAGCGCTGGCGCCGGGCCTCTGGGAAGACCCGCTGGTGCGCGAGCGTCTGTGGGACGGGCTGTACCCCCGTCGCGTGCATTGGGCCGACAAGGGCCTGATGCTCTGGCGCACCCCGGGCCCGCAGCAACCGAACTGCACCGAAATCTCAAGGAGTGAGCGCATTGTTCTCGTTGACTGCCACTGACGGTGGCGCGCGCGCCGCGCTGGGCATGCTGGCCGGCGTGCTGCTCTGCTATGCCTTCGCCGCGTTTGGCTGGGTAGGGCTGCCGGCCCAGATCGCCTTCATCGCCGTGCTGGCCTGTGCGGTCTGGTCGCTGCTGGCCCTGCGCGACGGGCGTTCGGCCTGGATGGTGGGCATTGTCGCGGTGCTGCTGGTCCTCGCGCTGGGCAGCCCCACCGACGAATGGGATCCGCGCTCGATCTGGATGCTGCACGCCAAGCGGATCTATCTCGAAAATTCGCTGTACGCCCAGCTGGACGGCTACGCCATCTTCAGCCACAACGACTACCCCTCGCTGATGCCGCTGTGGTCAGCCACCGCGGCCAAGGTAGTTGGGCACTGGAACGAGATCTTCCCCAAGGCCGCCGCCACGCTTCTGCTGCTGCCGCCGCTGTTGCTGATCGCGCGCAGCCTGCGCACATGGTGGGCGGCGGGCCTGTTCGCGGTGGCGGTGCTGGAAGTGGGCGGGCGCTATCTGGTTGACGGCTATATGGACGCCTTCCTGGCGGTGTACGCGGTGGCAGCGCTGGCCGTGGCCATCCAGCCGCGCCGGGACGCCGCCGAGGGTCAGTGGTTCAACCTTGCTGCCTATGCGGCGCTCTCGGCCGTACTGACCCTGATCAAGAACGAAGGCGCGGTGCTGGCCATCCTGGTGGGACTGGCCGCCATCACCACCGTCCTGCTGCGCGACCGGCGCATCCCTTGGGTCCTGCTGGCCGCCTTCGCTCTGTCGATGGTGCCGCTGGTGGCCTGGAAGCTGGCCGTCGCAGGTGCGGATCTGGGCAACGACCTGGCCCAGAGCGATCTGAAGGGGCAGCTGTTGGCGCGCCTGCCCGACATGACCCAGAGCGTGCTGATCCTGAAGGCCCTGCTGCGCAGTGCTGCGTGGGTGCCGCTGGTACTGCTGCTGGTACTGTGGGCGCGCATGTGGCGCGTGCCGGCTGCCCGGGCCGCGCTGATGGTCGCCGTAGCCTACTTCGGCGTCCTGTTTGCGGTGTACCTGAGCACCCCGCATGACCTGGTCTGGCACCTGGCCACCAGTGCCAAGCGCGTGGCGCTGCCGGTACAGTTGCTGTTGATGTACGGCGTCCTGGTGCTGCTGGACCAGTGGAAACAGGCTGCGCCGCACCCGCGTGCAGGAGAACGGAATGCTTGAGCCCAACGAATCGTTCGTGGTGGTCACTCCGGTCTATGAGGACCACGTGGCTTCGACCCGCTTGTTCACCGAGCTGGCGCGTCTGTATGGCGACCGTGTGTACGTGGTGGCGGTAGACGACGGCTCGATCCGCGAACCGGTGCAGCCGTTCCAGCTTTCAAGCTCCGGGGTGAGCGGGGTGGTGCTGAAGCTGCGCCGCAATGTCGGCCATCAGAAGGCCATCGCGGTCGGGCTGGGCTATGTCGAAGAAAACCTGCCGGACGCGCAGCGGGTGATCGTGATGGACTCGGACGGCGAGGACCTGCCCGAAACCATCGCCACGCTGCTGGAAGCGACCCGCGACGAGAATGTCGACGTGGCCGTGGCGCGGCGCAAGAGCCGGGTGGAAACGCTGCGCTTCCGCGCGTTCTACGTGGTCTACAAGTTCATCTTCCAGCTGCTCACCGGGCGCACCATCAGCTTCGGCAACTTCATGGCGATCAAGGTCAGTGCGCTGCACCGGCTCAACGCGATGCACGAAGTCTGGACCCATGTGGCGGCGGGCTTGATCGCCAGCAAGCTGCGCCTGGCGGTGTGCCCGATCGACCGTGGCCCGCGCTACGCCGGGCAGAGCAAGATGAACTTCGTGGGCCTCACCCTGCACGGGTTCCGCGCGCTGATGGTGTTCGCCGAAGACGTGCTGGTGCGGGTGGGCCTGATGTGCGTGCTGGTGTCCTCGGCCTCCATCGTGCTGGCCGTGGTCGCCACCCTGCTCAAGCTGGCCGGGTATGCCACGCCGGGCTGGTTCTCGATGGCGTTGGGCGTGCTGTTCCTGGTCTTCCTGCAGACCGGCACGCTGACCCTGATGACGCTGATGCTGAGCGGGATCGTGCGCGGCACGATCCAGAAACCGGGTGCCTATCGCGAATACCTGGCGGGCGTCACCGAAGTCACCGCCGATGACGCGCCGCGCTGATTTCCGCCAGCTGCTGCGGTATGTCATCAACGGGCTGGTGGCCACCGGCGTGCACTTCGCGGTACTGACCCTGCTGGTGGAGGTCGTGCACGTGCCCTCCAAGGGGGTTGCCAACCTGGTGGCGGCAGCCGTTGCCATCGTGGCGTCCTTCCTGGGCAACCGCTACTTCGTGTTCGCCGCCACACAGGCCCGGGCCAGCGGCCAGCTGTGGCGGTTCGTATTGCTGTATGCCGCCATTGCGCTGATCAATGGCGGCCTGATGGCGCTATGGTCGGACCTGTTCAAGTTCGATTACCGGATCGGCTTCGTGCTGATCAGCATCATCCAGTTCATCCTCTCATTCCTCGGCAACCGCCTGCTGGTGTTCAAACCATGAAAACCCTGCGCAACGCACTGCTGCTCACCGCCGTCTACGTGGTGCTGCTGCTGGGCATCCATTTCCTGCATGTGCGCTTCTTCAGCGTCGACGTGGTGTTCTACGCGGCCATCGGCGATGCGATGCTGGCGGCGGTGCTCACCGGCCTGTTGCTGCTCGTGCCCGCGCTGCGCCGCTTCACCCTGACCGAGAAGGTCCTGCTGGTGGCGGTATGGTTGCTGGGCGGCTACGCCTTCGCTATCTCAGTGCCGACCGTGATCGATCGCTCGCTGTCGTTCTACATCCTGGAGAAGCTGGACCAGCGCGGCGGCGGCATCCGCCAGGACGCCTTCCAGGACGTGTTCACCAAGGAATACATGGTGGAGCACAGGCTGGTGGACGTGCGTCTGACGGAGCAGGAGAGCTCGGGCACCATCCACATCGCCAACGGCTGCGTACTGCTGACCGACAAGGGCCGCCGAGTGGCAGCCATCAGCCGCTTCTACCGCCAGCACTTCCTGCCCAGGCAGCGCCTGCTGCTGGGCAAGTACTCCGACGACCTGACCGACCCGTTCCGCCACAGCCGCCAGGACGTCACCTACCAGTGCAAGTGACGGTGGGGCCGGAGCGCGATCTTACGCGCTCAACAACCCATCGAAATACGCAATCGTCCGCCGAAGCCCATCCTCCAGCTTCACCTGCGGCTCCCACCCACCCAGCGTGCTCTTCGCCAACGTGATATCCGGCTGCCGCTGCATCGGGTCATCCTGCGGCAACGGCTTGAACACCAGCTTCGACCCGGAATTGGTCAGCGCAATCACGGCCTCGGCCAGTTCCCGAATGGTCATCTCGGCCGGATTCCCCAGGTTGACCGGCCCGGTGAAGTCCTTGTCCGTCGCCATCAACCGGATGAACCCCTCGATCAGGTCATCCACGTAGCAGAACGAACGCGTCTGCTGGCCCTCGCCGTAGATCGTGATGTTCTCGCCGCGCAATGCCTGCACGATGAAGTTCGACACCACGCGCCCATCATTCGGGTGCATGCGCGGACCATAGGTGTTGAAGATGCGCGCCACCTTGATATCCAGCCCGTGCTGGCGGTGGTAGTCGAAGAACAGCGTCTCAGCGCAGCGCTTGCCTTCGTCGTAGCAGGAGCGCGGGCCGATAGGGTTCACATTTCCCCAGTATTCCTCCCGCTGCGGATGCACGCTCGGGTCGCCATACACCTCGCTGGTGGAGGCCTGGAAGATCCGGCAGTCCAGTCGCTTGGCCAGCCCCAGCAGGTTGATCGCGCCATGCACCGAGGTCTTGGTGGTCTGCACCGGGTCATGGCTGTAGTGCACCGGGGAGGCGGGGCAGGCCAGGTTCCAGATCTCGTCCACTTCGATGTACAGCGGGAAGGTCACGTCGTGGCGCAGGAACTCGAAGTGGGGGTTGCCCAGCAGGTGCGCGATGTTGCGCTTGGTGCCGGTGAACAGGTTGTCCGCGCACACCACTTCATGGCCCTGGCCGAGCAGGCGCTCGATCAGGTGCGAGCCGAGGAAACCCGCACCGCCGGTGACCAGGATGCGCTTGCTGCTGTCATGACTTCTCATTGCGGGGTCTCTGGCTGTGGGCGGCGTGGTGCTGGCCGCGGGTCACGGTGGGGAAAGTGGTCCATTGTAGGCGGGACGGGTGTGCGGGGCGTGGGGTGAGTCGCGTGGGTGGGGGGATCCGGGTGAGTACCCGCCGTGCTAGCGTTTCGCCATGGATCTTCATCTTCCCGACGCACGGGTGCACTGGCACCGCCATTGGTTGGCTGCGCCTGCCGCCGACGCGCTGCAGCGCCAGCTGCGCGGGGAGGTGCCGTGGGAGGTGCACAGGATCAAAATGTTCGGCCGGCAGGTGGATTCGCCGCGCTTGAGCTGCTGGATGGGCGACCCGGCGGCGCGTTACCGGTATTCGGGCACGGACTTCGTGCCTCATGCCTGGCATCCGGCGCTGGTGCCGTTGCGCGATGCATTGGGGGAGTTCTGCGGACAGCCGTTCAACAGCGTGCTGCTGAACTGTTATCGCGACAACGACGACGGGATGGGGTGGCACAGCGACAACGAGCCGGAGCTTGGGCCTGCGCCGTTGATTGCGTCAGTGAGTCTGGGTGCTGCGCGCCGGTTCCTGCTGCGGCGGCGGGATGATCACGCGCGCAAAGCCGAGGTGACCCTCGGTCATGGCGATCTGCTGGTGATGGGTGGGCGCACCCAGGCGTTCTACCAGCACGCGTTGGCGAAGAGCGCGCGGCCGTTGGCCGAGCGCATCAACCTGACGTTCCGGTGGATCAACGCAACCGCGTAGGAATGACGGTCGCCGTCTTGCTGTCGTTCTGCCCGGTCACCAACGTCCAACCCACCAGCTCCCGGGTCACTTCCTCCAGGCCCTTCTCAAGCGCCTGCGCCACATCACCGGTCGCCGTGCTTCCCACCGGCTGTTCCTGACGGAACGTCCGATCGGCAACAACCCGCTGGTCGATCACGTGGATCAGTTTCGCGTTGATCTCGATAAGCGCGGTCGGCGTCGCCTGGCCGCGGTAGTCGGATTCAAACCGCCGCACATCCAGCGCCAGCTTGTAGTCCGCGCGGATGCCGGTGGTGGCACGCGCCACACCGGTAATGCGGCCGGAATCCTCGAAGGCGCGCACCAGCGCGTCGTCCACCATGTCGGTGGCCGGCTGCGCCCAGCTCACGCCCTTGTAGACCTCGAGCTCGCCGGGGTTGGGCCGCACGTTGATGCGCGGGCTGTCGACCACGCGCGCGGCAGTCGGCTTGACCAGCACCAGCGCCCAGTCGACCTTCGGCCAGGACGGGTCGGGCTGCACGCGTACCACCGGCGAGTAGATCGTGACCTGGCTGCGCTCGCCGCCGCCCAGCAACGAGCAGGCGCCCAGCGCGATCATCAGGCCGGCCGGCAGCAGCAGGCGGGGCAGGGAAGCGGGAAGAAGCGGCATGCGGCTCATTTGGGTTCGAACTCCTTCGGCGCGTCACGGCCGAGCAGGTAGCGGGCCGGGTTGTTGTCCAGTTTGTCGCTGACCCGTCGCAGGTCGCGGATCAGCCCGCGCAGTTCGGTCAGGGTCGGGCCGAGTTGGGCCAGGCCGTCGTTGGCGAAGCTGTTGATCGCCGCGCGGTTCTCGCCAAGGATGGAGTCAGCGCTGCCGGCCGCCGAGTCGAGCTTGGTCAGGGTGGTTTCCAGCTTGTCCAGGATCGGCGGCAACTGCTGCACCAGGTTCTTGTCCAGGCGTTCCACGGTGCCGTTGGTGGTCTTCAGGGTTACTTCCAGGCTGCGCGCGGCGTCGCGCGCGCTCAGCAGCAGTGCCTTGGTGCCCTGGTCGCGGTCGGCCAGGCCGCCGCTGATGGTTTCCAGGTTGGCCAGGGTGGCGTTGATGCTGGCCACGTTGCGGTCGCTCAGCACCTGGTCCATGCGCTCGACGATGCGGTTGGCGACGTCGGTGATGTTCTGCAGGGCCGACGGGGTGGTTGGAATGATCGGCGCGGGATCGCGGTTCACCGCGGTCAGCGCCTGCGCCTGCGGAGTGCCGCCGCTGAGCTGGATGATCGAGGGACCGGTCAGGCTGGTGATGGCCAGCTTGGCGCGGGTGTCGGTCTTGACCGGCGTATTGGAGTTCAGGCGGATGCGGGCCACTACCTGGCGCGGGTCGTCCGGCACCAGGTTGAGCTCGGTGATCGAGCCGACCGCGATGCCGTTGTACTGCACCGGGCTGCCCACCGACAGGCCGGTTACGGCCTCTCGGAACACCACCCGGTATTCGGTCCAGGTGCGATCGGAGGAGTACTTGGCCGCCCACAGCCCGAAGGCCAGCAGGGCGAGCCCCACGATGATGGTGAACGCGCCGATCAGTACGTAATTGGCTTTGGTTTCCATGGCTTACTCGCTCTTCTGCTTTGCGTCGCGTGCAGCACGCGCGCGCGGTCCGTGGAAATATTCCTGGATCCACGGATGGTCCAGTTGTTCGATTTCGTGCAGCGGGGCGTTGGCGATCACCTTCTGGTCGGCCAGTACCGCCACGCGGTCGCAGATCGCATACAGCGTGTCCAGGTCGTGGGTGATCAGCATCACGGTCAGGCCCAGCGCTTCCTGCAGGGTCTTGATCAGGCGGTCGAAGGCGGCCGCGCCGATCGGGTCGAGCCCGGCGGTGGGTTCGTCCAGGAACAGCAGCGGCGGGTCCAGCGCCAGCGCACGCGCCAGGCCGGCGCGCTTGCGCATGCCGCCGGATAGCTGCGAGGGCAGCTTGTTGATCGCATCGGCGGGCAGGCCGGCCAGCTTCACCTTGAGCAGGGCCAGTTCGTAATGCCAGCGCTCGGGCAGCTCGCCGTGGTGTTCCTTCAGCGGCACCTGCACGTTCTCGCCGACAGTCATCGAGGAGAACAGCGCGCCGTCCTGGAACAGCACGCCGGTGTTGCGCTCGATGTGCAGGCGGTCGGCGCGGTTGTCCGAGCGCGCGTCCACGCCGAGCACTTCGATCTGGCCTTCGTCGGGATGACGCAGGCCGAGGATGCTGCGCATCAGTACCGACTTGCCGGTGCCCGAGCCGCCAACCACGCCGAGGATCTCGCCGCGGCGCACGTCCAGGTCCAGCCCGTCGTGCACGGTCTGGCTGCCGAAACGGTTGGTCAGCCCGCGCACGCGGATGGCCAGCCCGGCCTCGTCGGCCAGTTCGGTGCGGGTGTCTTCTTCTAGGGCGGCCGTGGTCGTCATCACCAATCCATGTGCATGAACCACAACGCGGCGAACGCGTCGATGATGATCACCAGCGAGATGGTCTGCACCACGCTGGAGGTGGTGCGCTCGCCCACCGACTGCGCGGTGCCTTCCACCTTCAGGCCTTCCAGGCAGCCGATCAGGCCGATGACCGCGGCGAACACCGGGGCCTTGGCCAGGCCCACCAGCATGTGCCGCACTTCAATGGTGTCGTGCAGGCGTGCCAGGTACATCTGCGGCGGAATATCCAGGTCGAACGCGCCCACGGTGACGCCCCCGGCGAGGCCGGCGATCATCGCAATGAAGGTCAGCAGCGGCAGGGTAATGAGCAGGGCGATCAGGCGCGGCAGCACCAGCAGGTCGACCGGGTCCAGGCCGAGGGTCTGGATCGCGTCGATCTCCTCGCGTGCTTTCATCGAGCCGATCTGCGCGGTGAACGCGCTGGCGGTGCGGCCGGCCAGCACGATCGCAGTGAGCAGCACCGCGAATTCGCGCAGGAAGGCGATGCTGACCAGTTCCACCACGTAAATTTCCGCGCCGAAGTCGCGCAGGATGGTCGAGCCGAGGAACGCGATCACCGCACCGACCAGATAGGACAGCAACGCCACCAGCGGCACCGCGTCCAGGCCCACCTGTTCCATGTGGTGCACGGTGGCGGTCAGCCGGAAGCGGCGCGGTTCGCGGATCAACCGGCCGGCCTTGACCAGGTTTTCGCCGAGGAAGCTGGCCAGTGCCACGATGTTGTGGGCGGTGGCGTGGACGCTGACACCCAGGCGCTCCAGCGCAGCCAGCACGCCGAAGTCACGCTTGGCCTTGGGCCGGTCGTCGGCGACTTCCTCGATGGTGCAGACCAGCGCGCGGTGTTCTTCGCGGAAGGTCAGCGCGTCTTCGCCGAGGTCGGCGCGATGGGCCACGCGCAGTACCTGCAACACGCCGGCCGAATCCAGCTGGGTGATGCCGCTGGCGTCGATCCCGGTGACGTTTTCCGGTGCGGCACGCAGCGCTTCGGCCGCGTCCATCGCGGTGCGCAGGGTCCACTGGCCGGACAAGCGGATCTTGCCGGGGTCCTGTGGATCCTGTTCGAGGTGGGGGGCGGTGTCTGGCGTCATAGGCGTCTACGCGCAGCATAACCTGTCTGCGTGGACGCCAAGTGTGTGCGGTCGGCAACAGCGCTGTTCAGCCGGGGCAGGCTTCGGGTAATACTACGCCGCATGTCTGCCGACGCACCCGCCATCGTTACCCCTCCAGCCACCTACGCCCAGCGGGTGGCCTTCGTGTCCGAGATCGCCGGGCGGCTGCACAGCTACGGCACTACGGCCCAGCGGCTGGAGGCGGCGGTGGTGGCGCTGGCGCAGCGGCTGGACCTGGACTGCGAGCCCTGGTCGAATCCGACCGGGCTGATCCTGAGCTTCAGCGACCCGACCAAGGCGATCGGTTCGTCGGACATCACGCGCGTGATCCGGCTGGCCCCGGGCGAAAACGACCTGCACAAGCTCTCCATTGCCGACCAGATCACCGATGCGGTGGCCAATGGCACCATGAGCATTGCCCAGGGCCATACCGCACTGCGGCAACTGGACAAGGATCCCGGCCGGCGCGGCAAGATCCGCATGATCCTGTCCTACAGCCTGGGTGCGGCCGGCGTGGCCGGGCTGTGGAAACTGCCCTGGCTGGACATCGCCACCGCCGGGGTGATCGGCCTGCTGATCGGCCTGATGACGCTGATCACCGACCGCCGTCCGGCCAGCCGCGAGGCGAGCGAGGCGTTGGCCGCTTTGCTGGCCGGCACCGTAGCGGCGCTGGTGGCGTCGTTCGTCGGCGCGCTGAACCTCAATACGGTGATCATCGCCTCGCTGGTGGTGATGCTGCCCGGCATGTCGTTGACCAACGCGGTCAACGAGCTGGCCAGCCAGCACTGGGTGTCGGGCACGGCACGCTTCGCGGGTGCGATCACCACCATCCTCAAATTGACCGTGGGTGCGGTGATCGCGGTGACCCTGTCGGGCATTCTCGGCCTGGATCCGCTGGTCCGCGCGTCGCGGCCGCAGGACGCCTGGGTGGAATGGAGCGCGCTGCTGCTGGCGGCCTTCGCGTTCGCGATGCTGTTCAAGGCCAGCCGGCGCGACTATCCGTGGGTGATTGCCGCGTCTGTTGCCGGTTATGCGATTTCCAAATTTGCCGGGCAGGCGTGGGGCATGCCGGCGGGCATTTTCATGTCGGCGATGGTGATGACCGCTGCGGGCAATCTGTTCGGGCGGCTGGTGCAGCGGCCGGGTGCGATCATCCGGCTGCCCGGCATCATCATGCTGGTGCCGGGCAGTACCAGCCTGCGCGGGGTGCTGACGTTGGTGCAGCAGCAGGACATGGGCGCGGGGCAGGTAGTGCTGATGACCGTGTTGAATGTGGTGATGGCGCTGGTGGCGGGGTTGTTGTTCGGTAACCTGTTGTTCCCGGCGCGCAAGAATCTGTGAGTTTCTGAGAGTTTCCCAGGGGCACGCATGGCGTGTCTCTACGCGGGGATTTGCGCGAAAACACATCGGTGCGACCAAAAAAAACGCCGGCATCCCGCCGGCGCTTTCAATGCGTGCGCCATGGGCGCGCCGCTCACTTCTTGATCAGGAAATCTTCCAGCTTCTTGCCCTTGGTGGTGTGCGCGGCCAGCCAGCGCGGCTGCTTGCCACGACCGGTCCAGGTTTCCTTGGGATTGGCCGGGTTGCGGTACTTCGGGGCGACCTTGCCGAGCTTGCGTACGGCCTTGGCCGGAGCGGCCTTGGTCGCCTTGGCGGCGCGGCCGCGGGTGGGAGCAACGCCCGCCACTTCTTCCAGGGTGTAGCCGTTGGCCTTGGCCAGCTTGCTCAACTGGGCGCGGACCTTGGTGAGGGGCGGACGCTTTGCGACGATGGTCTGCTGCTTCTTGGCGTTCTTGATCAGCGCGCCCAGCTCTTTGGCGGACAAACCACTCAGGTCAATACTCATCAACTACTCCGGAATCTGAAAAAGAAGGACGGGGTGAGGGCCAGTCCCTGGCATCGGCAACAGCATACATTCTCATTTGCGCAATGCACAGCTCGTAGGAATAATCAATGGAAATGGGACAATTAAATGCCGGGGTCTTTCACCCGGCATCCGTCATCATTTCGCAAACTTGGCCATCAGCCCGGCGCGGTCCAGGCTTTCCGCTTCACTGGCGGTGCGCGCACGGTATTCAAACGTGCCGGCAGCCAGGCCGCGCTCGGAGACCACCACCCGGTGCGGCACGCCGATCAGCTCGATGTCGGCGAACATGTTGCCCGGGCGCAGGCCACGGTCGTCCAGCGCGGCATCCAGGCCGGCGGCCTGCAGCTCCGCAAGCAGTTCGGCGGCGGCACCGGAAACGCTTTCGTCCTGCTTCGGATTGATCACGCACACCACCACCTGCCACGGCGCCATCGCGTCCGGCCAGATAATGCCGGCGTCGTCGTGGTTCTGCTCGATCGCCGCAGCCACGATGCGCGAAATGCCGATGCCATAGCAGCCCATCGCCATCACCTGTGCCTTGCCGTTCTCATCCAGCACGGTGGCATTGAGGGCCTGCGCATACTGGCGGCCCAGCTGGAACACGTGACCCACTTCGATGCCACGCGCCACGCGCAGTTCGCCACCGTCGGCGGCGCGGTCGCCTTCCTTCGCGTTGCGGATATCGGCCACTTCCGGCTCGGGCAGGTCGCGGCCCCAGTTGACGCCGGCAATGTGGAAACCGACTTCATTGGCGCCCACGACGAAATCGGCCATGGCCGCCACATCGCGGTCGGCCACGATGCGGATCGGCTGGGCCGGGTTGAGCGGGCCGAGGAAACCGGGTTCGCTGCCCAGGTGCGCGGCGATTTCCGCTTCGCCGGCCATGCGGTAGCCCTGCAGGCCTTCCACCTTGCCCAGCTTGATTTCGTTGACGTCATGGTCGCCACGCACCAGCGCCAGCACGAAGCCGGCCTCGGTCATGATCGCCACCGACTTCACGGTGCGCGCCAGCTCGATGCCGAGCAGGGCGGCAACCGCCTCGCAGGTCTTCTGGGTGGGGGTCTCGACCTTGCGCAGGTCTTCGCTGGCGGCGGCGCGCGGGGCGGGGGCCGCGGCAACGGCCGCTTCCATGTTGGCTGCGTAATCCGAACCGGTCGAGAACACCAGCGCGTCTTCGCCGGAGTCGGCGATCACGTGGAATTCCTGCGAGGCGTCGCCGCCGATCGCGCCGGAGTCGGCCTGCACCATGCGGAAGTCCAGGCCCAGGCGGGTGAACACGCGGGCGTAGGCGGCCTTCATGTTCTCGTACTCGCGCACCAGGCAGGCGTCGTCCAGGTGGAAGGAGTAGGCGTCCTTCATCAGGAACTCGCGCGCGCGCATCACGCCGAAGCGCGGGCGGATCTCGTCGCGGAACTTGGTCTGGATCTGGAAGAAGTTGACCGGCAGCTGCTTGTAACTGGACAGCTCCTGGCGCGCGAAATCGGCCGCGGCCTCTTCAGCGGTGGGGCTGTAGCAGAACACCTGCTCCTTGCGGTCCTTGATCTTGAGCAGCTGCGGTCCGAACTTTTCCCAGCGACCAGTGGCTTCCCAAAGTTCCTTGGGCTGGATGGTCGGCACCTGGAATTCCACGGCGCCGGCACGTTCCATTTCCTCGCGCACGATGCGCTCGACCTTGCGCAGCACGCGCAGGCCCAGCGGCGACCAGGTGTACAGCCCCGAGGCCAGCTTGCGGATCATGCCCGCACGCAGCATCAGCCGGTGGCTGGTGAGCTCAGCGTCGCTGGGGGTTTCCTTGGTGGTACGCAGGTGGAACTGGGAGAGGCGCATCGTCGGCTTCGCTGAACGGCGGAAACCGATATTCTGACACGACCCTCCCGAATCTGGCCTGTCAGGCCGCCGGCTTGCAGTAGGCCTTGATCGCCGCCTCAGCCAGGCCCTTCTGGGCGGTGCGCTGGTCGGCGTCCAGCGCCTTGTCGGGCTTGCCGTCGCCGTCGGTGTCCTGCATGACCTCGCCCTTGCCGTTGAGCAGGGTCAGGTTGTTGCGGGCGTTGGTGCAGTCGGTCGATTCGGCCGGGGCGGCTGCCTTGGCGGTGACCGGGCCGGCGGCCGGGTCGCGGTTCTGGATCTGGCGCTGCTCGGCCTTCTGGCCGGTGGGCGGCTTCTCGGAATACTGGGTGACGCCATTGGCGTCTTTCCACTTGTAGACGTTTCCAGCGCTGGCCGTAGCGCTGACGAGCAGCAGGCAGCACATGAGGGGCAGGGCACGCATGGCAACTCCGGGCAGCAAGGGGGTCAGGTGCGCGATTGCAGCATTCCCGCCCGGCGCTGGCAAGCCTCCCCCCAAACCGGGCCGCAGCCACTAAACTGGCCGCATGGATCAGATGAAACCCCCGCCGCGCTCGCGCAGCATTTACCTGTTGCCCAACCTGTTCACTACCGCCGGCCTGTTCGCGGGGTTCTACGCGATCATTGCCGCCGCCAATGGCGATTTCGTCAATGCCGCCATCGCGGTGTTCGTGGCCGCGGTCATGGACGGTCTGGACGGCCGCGTGGCCCGGCTCACCGGCACCAGCAGCGAGTTCGGCGTGCAGTACGACTCGCTGGCCGACCTGGTCAGCTTCGGCATGGCCCCGGCGCTGGTGATGTACCACTGGTCGCTGTCGTGGCTGAAGTTCGACGACCCGATCATGGGCCGGGTCGGCTGGGCGGTTGCATTCCTGTATGCAGCCTGCGCTGCCCTGCGCCTGGCCCGCTTCAACACCCAGGTCAGCGTGGTCGACAAGCGCTGGTTCATCGGCCTGGCCAGCCCGGCCGCCGCAGGGCTGATGATGTCGTTCGTGTGGGCCTTCGCCGACGGCGCGCTGGGCTGGGACGGCAACGAACTGCGTTACGTGGCGCTGGGCGTGACCCTGGTGGCTGCGCTGCTGATGGTCAGCCGGATCCGCTTCTGGAGCTTCAAGGGCGGCGGTGAGAAGGGGCCGCGCGCAGACCGCGTGCCGTTCCTGGCACTGGCGCTGGTGCCGATCGCCATTGCGATCATGGTCATCGACCTGCCGCGCGTGCTGTTCGCGGTGGGTGTGGTCTACGCGCTGTCCGGCCCGGTCAGCTGGATCTGGCAGCGCACCCGCAAACCGGTCGAGCCCAAGGCGTGAGCACGCCGGCCGCTCCGCCACTGTGGACCCCCGCCCAGCAGTCCTGGCTGCAGGCGATGGGGTATACGGTGTTCGTGGACGGCAGCGTGGAAGCGGCGCCGGAACCGGTGGTCGAACTGGGCACGATCCCGGTCGAGCCGGGCCCTGCCCGGCGTGCTGCCGACGCCCGGGGGCCGGACGCCGCCTCAGCCGGGCAGAGCCCGGCGCTACGACCGTCCGGTACCGCTGCGCCACCGCGTCGCAACGCTCCGGCGGCCGAAGATGCGGTCGCTCCAACGTCAACGCCCACCCGCACCGGTACCCGGCGCCCGGCCGTGCGCATGCCGCCGCCGCTGCAGATCGCGCTGCTGCGCGCGTCCGGCTGCAACCCGAACGATCCTGAAACCCAGGCACTCATGGCCAGCTGGAACCTGGACGAACTGCGCGGCAACGCCGCCGCCAAGCGCGCGCTGTGGCCGCAGTTGAGGGCACTGCGTAAGCGGGGCAGGGCGTGAGCGCGGTCAGCTCGCCGCGCCCGCCGGCGCTGCGCGCGCTGCGCGAAGCTGACCTCGACGCGGTCATGGAAATCGAACTGCGCGGGTATCCGTTCCCGTGGACGCGTGGCATCTTCGTCGACTGCCTGCGCGCCGGGTACCCGGCGTTGGCGATGGAAGATGCCGGCGTGCTGGTCGGATACGGCGTGCTCAGCATCGCCGCCGACGAGGCGCATGTGCTCAATGTCTGCATCGATCCGTACAGCCAGACCCGTGGGCTGGGGCGGATGCTGTTCCGCGCGCTGGTGAAGCTGGCGCGCGACCACGGCGCGCAGCGCGTGTTCCTGGAAGTGCGCCCTTCGAATACGCCTGCGGTGGCGCTGTACCACAGCGAAGGATTCAATGAGATCGGGCGTCGGCCGCGGTATTACCCGGCCAAGGACGGGCGCGAAGATGCGTTGGTGATGGCGATGGAGCTGGTGGACGACGACATCACGGTGATGCCGCCGTTGTAGAGCCACGCCCTGCGTGGCTGCTTCCCGAAGGTGGCGACCGCAGCCGCCACCCCGATTCCTGCTTACAGCTTCGCGCGCTGCGCGACCAGGCCTTCCAGCTGCGTGGTCCATTCGACCAGGCGCACGCGCTCCTGCTCGACCACGGCTGCCGGTACCTTGTCGGTGAACTTGGAGAGCTTCATCGCGCTCTTCTCCTTCTCCGACTCCACCCGGCCGATTTCCTTGTCCAGGCGGGCGCGTTCGGCACCCAGGTCGACCAGGCCTTCCAGCGGCACCAGCAGCTTCAGTTCGCCGACGATGGCGGCAGCGGCCGGCGGGGTGTCCGCATCCGACGCCAGCCATTCGATGCGCTCCAGCTTGAGCAGGAACGACAGCGGCGCGGTGAAGCGCGCAACGCGGTTGCGGTCGTCTTCGCTTCCACCCTGCAGCAGCAGCGAGACCTGCTTGGCCGGCGGCAGGTTCAGTTCACTGCGCACGCGGCGCAGCGCGTTGACCATCGACTTCAGCCATTCCACGTCCGCTTCGGCACGTGCGTAATCACCGGCGAACTCTGCAGCAGTGGGATAGGCGCGCAGCGAAATGGTGTCCTCGTCCAGGCCCAGGCGCGGGGCCACCTGGCGCCACAGCTGCTCGGTCACGAACGGGGTCAGCGGATGCAGCAGGCGCAGCAGCGCTTCCAGCACGTACAGCAGGGTGTGGCGGGTGCTGGCCGCGTCTTCGGCGTTGTCGCCGTTGAGGGCCGGCTTGGTCAGCTCCAGGAACCAGTCGCAGAACTCGTTCCAGGCGAACTCATACAGCGCCTGCGCCAGCAGGTCGAAGCGGTAGGTGGCGTAATGCCCCTGCGCTTCGGCCGAGACCACCGCCAGCCGCGCCAGGATCCAGCGCTCGGCATCGGTACGCGGCTGCGGCACGCCGCTGAACTGCGCACCTTCGGTGTTCATCAGGGTAAAGCGGCTGGCGTTCCACAGCTTGTTGCAGAAGTTCTTGTAGCCCTCGGCGCGGCTCATGTCGAACTTGATGTCGCGGCCATGTGTGGCCAGCGCGGCGATGGTGAAGCGCAGCGCGTCGGCACCGTGGGCGATGATGCCGTCCGGGAAATCCTTGCGGGTCTGCTTCTCGATCTTCGGCGCGTCCTTGGGCTTCATCAGTCCGGTGGTGCGCTTGGCGACCAGGTCGTCGATGGAAATGCCGTCGATGATGTCCAGCGGGTCGAGCACATTGCCCTTGGACTTGGACATCTTCTGGCCCTGCGCATCGCGGATCAGGCCAGTGATGTAGACGTCCTTGAACGGAATCTTCCCGGTGAAGCTGTCGGTGGCCATGATCATGCGCGCCACCCAGAAGAAGATGATGTCGAAGCCGGTGATCAGCACCGACGACGGCAGGTAGCGGTCGAAGCCGCGCTCGGCCATCGCCTGCTCGTTCGGCCAGCCCAGGGTGGAGAAGGGCCACAGCTGCGAGGAGAACCAGGTCTCCAGCACGTCGCTTTCCTGGTTCAGCACCACATCGCTGCCGAGGTTGTTCTTCGCGCGCACTTCGTCTTCGCTGCGACCGACGTAGCAGTTGCCGGTGGCGGCGTCGAACCACGCCGGAATGCGGTGGCCCCACCACAGCTGGCGGCTGATGCACCAGTCCTGGATGTTGTTCATCCAGTGGCGGTAGGTGTTGATCCAGTTCGGTGGCACGAAGGCGATGGTTCCGTCTTCGACCAGTTCCAGGCCGCGCTTGGCCAGGTCGTCCATCTTCACGAACCACTGGTCGGTCAGGTACGGCTCGATCACCTGGCCGGTACGGTCGCCGCGCGGCACCTGCAGCTTGTGCGCCTTGGTCTCGACCAGGATGCCCAGGTCTTCCAGCTCGGCCAGCACGGCCTTGCGTGCTGCGTAGCGGTCCAGGCCCTGGAAGCGTTCTGGCGCATTCTCGTTCAGCGCTGCCACCGGGGTGAACAGGTTGATCATCGGCAGGCTGTGGCGCACGCCCACTTCGTAGTCGTTGAAGTCATGCGCCGGGGTGACCTTGACCACGCCGGTGCCGAACGCACGGTCCACGTAGTCGTCGGCGATCACCGGCACGCGGCGGCCGGTCAGCGGCAGCACCACGTTCTTGCCGATCAGGTGCGCATAGCGCCCATCTTCCGGGTGCACCATCACCGCGGTATCGCCCAGCAGGGTTTCCGGGCGGGTGGTGGCGACGACCAGGTAATCGCGGGTTTCGCGCAGGGTTTCCACGCCGTCGGCATCGCGCTCGACGTGTTCGTAGCTCAGGCCTTCATCCAGGGTGTAGGCGATCGACCACAGGAAGCCGTCCTCCTCGGCGCTCTCCACTTCCAGGTCGGAAATGGCGGTCTTCAGCACCGGGTCCCAGTTGACCAGGCGCTGGCCGCGGTAGATCAGGCCCTGTTCGTACCAGCGCACGAAGGCTTCGTTGACCGCCGCCGACGGCTGCGGGTCCATGGTGAAGGTGCTGCGCGACCAGTCGGCGGAGGTGCCGAGGCGGCGCATCTGGCGCTCGATGGTGTCGCCGGACTGCTGCTTCCACTCCCAGACCTTGCCGATGAAGCCCTCGCGGCCCAGCGAATCGCGGGTCTCGCCCTTGCCTTCCAGCGCCAGGTTGCGGCTGACCACCATTTCGGTGGCGATGCCGGCATGGTCGGTACCGACCTGCCACAGCGTGTCGTAGCCGCGCATGCGGTGGTAGCGCACCAGCGCGTCCATCAGGGTCTGCTGGAACGCGTGGCCCATGTGCAGGGTGCCGGTTACGTTCGGCGGCGGCAGCAGGATGGTGTACGGCTCGCCCGTGCCGGACGGCTTGAAGTGGCCGGCCTTCTCCCAGGCCTCGTAGAGGTCGGTCTCGAAGGACTTCGGGTCGTAGCTGGAGGCGAGTTGGGTCATGCGGGGGAACCAGGAGGTAATCGTTGAAGGATCAGGGCGCGGCGGCGGCCCATCAAGGGGGCCGGGGCGCGCTTACATGTCGTGCTTGTTCAGGTCGTAACCGGCGGCCTTGTACTGGCGCCAGCGTTCGCGCAGCGGTTCGCGCGCTTCCGGGTCGGCCGGAACCACTTCCAGCACGCGCTCGCACTCGCCCAGCCAGGGTTCATCACGCAGGTTGATCACCAGCGGACGCGCCGGTGCCCCGGTGCCGGGTACGGCGATCAGCACCAGCGCTTCTTCCTCGTCCATGTCCTCGCCGGCGATCTGGTGCGGGATGTAAGCGTCGTTGTCGAACGCCCACAGCAGTTCGTCCAGCTCCTCGGCCTGGGCCTGGTCGCGGGCCAGCACCAGGGTCTGCAACCCGGCGTCGTTGGCCTTGCGGGCCAACTCGCAGACCAGGCGCAGCGGTTCGGTCAGGAACCGCGGCTTGGCGATCAGGTAGAAATCAGCCCGCGACATGTGCGCGGTCGACCTGGTCCAGCAGCCACTGGGTCAGCAGGCCGACCGGGCGGCCGGTGGCCATGCCCCGCTTGCCTTCGTCGCTGGCCACGCCGGCGATGTCCAGGTGCGCCCAGCGCTGGCCTTCGGTGAAGCGCGACAGGAAGCAGCCGGCGGTGATCGCACCGGCCCAGCGGCCGCCGATGTTGTAGACGTCGGCGAAGCTGGAATCCAGCATCGGCTGGTACTCGTCCCAAAGCGGCAGGCGCCAGGCGCGGTCGAACACGTGCTCGCCGGCGGCCAGCAGTTCGTTGGCCAGGTCGTCGTGCTTGGTCATCAGGCCGGCGGTCTGGTGGCCCAGTGCGACCAGGCAGGCGCCGGTCAGGGTGGCCACGTCGACCAGCGCGGCCGGCTCGAAGCGCTGCGCGTAGGTGAGCGCGTCGCACAGGATCAGGCGGCCTTCGGCGTCGGTGTTGCCCACTTCAATGGTCTTGCCCGACATCGAGGTGATCACGTCGGACGGGCGGTAGGCGTTGCCGTCGATGGCGTTTTCCACGGCCGGCACCACCACCACCAGGTTCAGCGGCAGCTTGGCGGTGACCGCGGCGACGAAGGTGCCGATGACGTTGGCGCCACCGCACATGTCGTACTTCATTTCCTCGATGCCGCCCTGGGTCTTCAGGTTCACGCCACCGGTGTCGAAGGTGATGCCCTTGCCGACCAGCACGTACGGCTTGGCGCTGCCGCCGTTGTTCCACTTCAGCACCACCATGCGCGGGCGGTTGGCCGAGCCACGGGCCACGGCCAGCAGCGAGCCCATGCCGAGGGCTTCCATGGCGGTCTCGTCCAGGATCTCGGCTTCGGCGCCGGGATGGGCCTGGGCGAAGGCGACCGAGGACTCGGCCAGGTAGGCCGGGGTGCACAGGTTCGGCGGCAGGTTGCCCAGCTCGCGGGCGTGCTGCACGCCGGCGGCGATGGCCTGGCCCTGCAGCAGGGCCTCGGCGTCGGTGCCGGCGATGGCCAGCGTGGCCAGGCCCGGGGCCTCCGGCTTCTTCGTGCCCAGGGTGGCGGTGTAGCGGTAGCTGGCGTGGTCGGCGGCGATCACGGCCTGGCGGATGTTCCAGGCGGCGTCGCGGCCCTTGATCTCCAGCTCGGCCAGGGTGAACAGCGCGTGGCGGCTGACCCCGCTCTTCAGCGCCCGGCTCGCGTCGCCGACCGCCTTGAGGTACTGCGGCACGCCGAACTTGGCCCGGTCGCCCAGCCCGACCACCAGCACGCGCGGGGCAGACACGCCGTCCACGTCATGCAGCAGGGTGGTAGCGCCGGTCTTGCCGCTGACATCGCCACGGGCGACCAGGGCGGCCAGGCGGCCACCGGAAGCGGCGTCCAGGGCCTGTGCTGCCGGGCTCAGGGTCTGGTCGGCGTAGGCGCCGACGATGACGCAGTCGACCTCGGCCGATGCCGGGGCTGCGTGATTCAGGGTAAATTCGAGGGCCATTGATCAGATTCCGTTGGCAAATCCGTACAATCGCGAGCTGTTTACGTCCCGTCAGTAGACTGGGCAGCCACGCGAACGAATCCGAGAGTTTAAACCACCGCCCCATGTCGAAGCTCGATCGCTATCTCCTGCGTGATTTCGCCCAGAGTTTCCTGGCCACCCTGATCGTCCTGCTGGTCGTGAGCGTGGGTGGCGTGCTGGTGGACATCCTCGGCAACATCGCCGACGGCCGCCTCCCGGCCAAGCTGCTGTTCTCCCAGCTGGGCCTGCAGTTCATCGTCTACATGCCGCTGATCCTGCCGCTGGCCCTGATGCTCGGCCTGCTGCTGGCCGTTGCGCGGCTGTACCGGGACTCGGAAATGGCGGTGCTGACCGCCATCGGGGTGGGGCCCAAGCGGCTGCTGCGGCCGGTCCTGATGCTGGTGCTGCCGGTGGTCGGGCTGGTCGGCCTGTGCTCGCTGTGGCTGGGGCCCTGGGCCGACCGCACCAGCGAGGAGATGATCGAAAGCGCCAACAAGAGCCTGGTCATGGCCGGGCTGGAGTCTGGCAAGTTCACCATGCTGCCCAACGGCGGGGTGGTCTACCTGTCCTCGGTGAGCCCCGACGGCAGCGGCCTGGGCCGGATCTTCCTGCAGCGCTCGCGCGGGGACCGGATCGAGGTGGCCTCTGCGGCCAGCGGCAAGATGTTCTTCGAAGGCGACCGCCAGCGCTACCTGCAGCTGGATGACGGCCACCAGATCGAGGGCCCGGCGAACGGCGGGCTGGACTACCGCCTGATGCGCTTTGCCCGCAACGATGTGGCGCTGCCTGACGGTGCCATCACGCGCGACGAGAACGACCCGGAGCTGCTGCCGACCACACGGCTGTTCGGCGACGAGCGCCCGGAGGCGCAGGCGCAGCTGCATTCGCGCATCACCCCGCCGCTGATCGCGCTGGCATTCGCGCTCATGACCGTGCCGCTGGCGCGCAGTTCGCCGCGCCAGCAGCGCTATGGCCGCATGATGCTGGCCTTCCTCGCCTACATGGTTGGCATGAATCTGATGTTCATTGGTACCCGCTGGATCGCCGACGGCAAGTTGTCGGGCACGGTCGGTCTGTGGTGGTTGAGCTTGCCGCTGCTGGCGCTGGCGATCTGGATGTACCTGCGTGACGGCAAGCTGTCGCGCCCGCGGAGGACCGCATGAAGCTTCTCCCGATGCGGTTCGACCTGTACCTGGGCCGGGCGGTGTTCAGCACTGTCCTGATCACCTGGGCCGTGCTGGTCGGCCTGGACGTGGTGATGGCGTTCTCCGGCGAGTTCAAGGACGTGGGCAAGGGCGGTTACACGCTCGGCCATGCGGCGGCCGGGGTGCTCTACACCGTGCCACGCCGGGCCTATACGTTCTTCCCCACCGCAGCGGTGATCGGCGCGCTGATGGGCCTGGGCCAGATGGCCGCCACGTCCGAGCTGACCGCGCTGCGTGCGCTGGGCCTGTCGCGCAAGCGGCTCAGTGCCTCGGTGGCGATCGCCCTGTCGTTGATGACCGCCGTGATGGTGGTGAACGGCGAAACCCTGGCGCCGTGGGCGCAGGAGCGCTCCGACAACATCAAGGCCAGCGCGAAGTCCGGACAGAGCCTGGCGTCCTCGCGTTATTCCGGCGTGTGGGTACGCGAAGGCGATACGTTCCTCAGCGCGGGCAGCGGCGACGAGCAGCTGCTGCCGGGCGCGGGCACGCGGTTGGTGCTCAATGACGTGCGGCTGTACAAGATCGCCGAAAACGGCAGCATTGCATCGCTGACCCATGCCGACTCGGTGGTGCATGACACCAACGGCTGGACCCTGAACAAGGTACGTCGCGATACCTTTGCCGAACGATCGGCCACGCGCACCACCGCCGAGTCGGAAAAGTGGGATTCGCAGCTGGACGCCGGCGCGCTGGCAACCGGTTTCTCCAAGCCGCGCAACCTGGCTGCGCGCGACCTGCGCACCAGCATCGAGTACCGCAAGCGCAATGGGCTGGATGCGCGCGATTACGAAGACATCTACTGGAGCCGCTGGTTCTACCCGCTCAACGTGCTCGCGCTGTGCCTGGCCGCGGTGCCGTTCGCGTTCGGCTCGCTGCGCAGCGGCGGCATGGGCAAGCGGTTGTTCCTGGGCATCCTGTTCGCCCTGGGCTTCTGGCTGCTGCAGCTGTTCTTCGGGCGCATGGCTGGCGCGTTGAAGTTCGATTACCGCATCGCCTACGCGCTGCCACCGATCGTGATGCTGGTGGTGTCGGGGATGTTGTTCCGGCGCAAGTCGGGGTAGCGCCGGCCGTTGGCCGGCCCACGCATCCCTTCACCGTTTCGGATTACGTCGCAACTGCGTACCGCTTGCACGGTCGTGCCAGGTCAGGCGTTCGCGGTCGACCAACGCCCACCAGAATCCCAATCCGCCCAGCGCGATCGACACGGTGCCCACCGCGTAGCGGATCCAGAGCTGCCTGGCGGTAGGCACGCTGCCATCGGCGCCCACCACCTGCAGCCGCCACGGGCGCATCCCCAACGTCTGCCCGCCGCGCCGCCAGCTCATCGTGGCGTACAGCCCGGTAACCAACCAGCAGCACGCCCACAGTGCCCACTGCAAGGCACTGAACGGCGCGATGTTGTCCCGCGTCGCATGGCCCACCGCATAGCCGGCGGTGAACAGCGCCCCCGCCAGCATCCACAGCGCCAGCGCCGGGAAGAAGTCATACACCAACGCCAGTAGCCGCCAGTGCAGCAGCGCGCTGGGGCGGGGCGTGTCGGCGGCGGCAACGGTCGGCGTGCTCATGCGCCGAGCATACCTGCGTATCCTGTGCGCATGTCCACTCCCTCCACGCCCGCCGCGCGCCGCCAGCTGGTGCAGCACCTGCCCGAACTACGCCCCGACGACGCGGCATCGATCCGCCACTTCCTCGATGCGATCTGGGCCGAGCAGGGCCTGGCCCGGGCCAGCCTGGACAGCTACCGGCGCGACCTGGAGGGGCTGGCACGCTGGCGGGACGGCAAGGGCGGTGGCCTGGCCGGCATCGACCGCGCCGGCCTGTTCGACTACCTGGCCTGGCGCGCGAAACACGGCTGGTCGCCGCGCAGCAATGCGCGCCTGCTGTCGGCGCTGCGCGCGTACTACGGCGACGCCCTGCGGCGCGGCCTGAGCAGCGACGATCCCAGCGCGCTGCTCGACCCGCCGCGGCTGCCGCGGCTGCTGCCCAAGGCGTTGGCCGAGAGCCAGATCGATGCCTTGCTGGCTGCGCCTGACGTGGACCAACCGCTCGGCCTTCGCGACCGCGCCATGCTTGAACTGATGTACGCCGCCGGCCTGCGCGTGAGCGAGCTGGTGGACCTGCCGGCCAACGCGGTCAACCTGCGCCAGGGCGTGCTGCGGGTCACCGGCAAGGGCAGCAAGGAACGGCTGGTGCCGCTGGGCGAGGAATCCCAGCACTGGCTGGAACGCTACCTGCGCGAAGCGCGCCCGCAGCTGACTGGTATCCGCACGGTGCCCGCCGCCCGCGACGGCAGCGTGCCGCTGTTCCTGGAGCTGTCACTGCATCCGCCGAGCCGCCAGCAGTTCTGGGCGCTGGTGAAGAAGTACGCGGTGCTGGCGGGGATCGACCCGGTGCGGATCAGCCCGCACGGCCTGCGCCACAGTTTCGCCACCCACCTGCTCAACCGTGGCGCCGACCTGCGCGCGCTGCAGATGCTGCTTGGCCACAGCTCGCTGTCCACCACCCAGATCTACACCCTGGTCGCGCGCGAGCACCTGCAGAAGCTGCACGCGAAGCACCACCCGCGCGGGTAGCGCCACCTCAGGCGTTGGATTCACCCGGCCGCCAGTCGCGCGCAAGGCTGATCGCGCGGGGCTGCCCTACGCGCGGCGGCTTCGGCGGGGCGTCGCCGGTGGGCAGTGGTCGTGCGAGAAACGCCGCAAATCGGTCAGGGTTGTCGGGGTCGACCAACCTGTCCGTCGCTACACGACCGCTCGGGCCGTCGCTGTTGGTCAGCATTTCCCGCCGCAGGTAGCGCACCACGCTCCATTCCGCGCTCATGCCGACCCCGACCGGCGCACGCGCCTGCAGCGTGTCGAACACCTCCGCCACCACCTCGGACGGGCTCCGGGTGGGATCCGCCTCGGCCATGAGGTCGGCGGCGGCCAGTACTTCCGCGCGCAGGTCCTTGAGTGAATTCAATTGACCGTTCCACACGGCATCGGACAGGGCAGCCAGTGCGCGGTTCTGGAACTGTTCGGTGGACGTGACCGAGGTCCTGGAGCTCGCCGAGGTGCGCGATGCCAGCGATTCCAGCGATCCCGAGAGGCTGCGCGGTCCGGGCACCAGCGAAGGGTTGCTGATGCGGGTCAGCATGTCGTGCATGGACCGGCTGTGTGCCATCGTAGATGCGTTTCTGTACAGCGCCTGGCGCAGGTCTGTCAGGTAGCGGCTGCGCGCGACCAGCTGCGGTTCCGACACCTGGTCCCGCTGCCACGCCCGGGTCAAACGTGCCTCCCGATTCTGGATCGCCATCAGGGCGGTGCTCAGGCGATTGCCATCGTGGGGGGCACGGACACTCAGCTCCACCTTGGCCGACGTGCTGCCAAGCTGTGCCTTGAACCAGAGCAGGGAGGAAGGAATGCGCATGCGGCCGGGAATCGATTCGGGGGAAGGCATCATCGCCGCCCGGGGCGGCAGCGACTTTCAGAATTCCCTCGGCCTCACAGGCTTCGCCGGGGCGGCTGTGCGAGAATCCGCCCACTCTCTCCCGTGGATGTACAGATGCGTCGAGTCCTTACCGTGGCCCTGTTCGGTGCGCTCAGCCTGACCGCCTGCGCCCAGCCGGCCGCCCCCGGTGCCACGCCGGCCGCCAAGCCGGGCAGCAGCGCTGCCGCCCCGGCCGCCAAAGACAATCCCAATGCCGACCAGACCGTGCGCAGCGCGCTGGCCGGGCTGGACCCGAAATTCAAGCCGGACTATATCGGCGCCGCGCCGTTCCCGGGCTTCCGCGAAGTGCTGGTCGGCGGCCAGGTGCTGTACGTCTCCGACGACGGCCGCTACCTGATGCAGTCCCAGCCCTACGACATCCAGAACCGCGCCCCGGCCAGCAGCGCTGGCCTGCTGGCCTACCGCAAGGCGCTGCTGGACAAGGTGCCGCGCGGCGAGCGGATCGTGTTCGCTGCGCCCAATCCCAAGCACACCCTGACGGTGTTCACCGACATCGAATGCGGCTACTGCCGCAAGATGCACCAGGACATTCCGGAACTGAACAAGCTGGGCATCACCGTGGAATACCTGGCCTTCCCGCGCATGGGCCCGGCCAGCCAGGACTTCACCGACATGGTCTCGGTCTGGTGTTCGACCGACCGTCGCCAGGCGCTCACCCATGCCAAGCAGGGCCAGCCGGTCGCCCCCAAGAAGTGCACCAGCCCGGTGGCGATGCAGTACGACCTCGGCCAGCAGGTCGGCGTGAGCGGCACACCGGCGGTGTTCGCGGCCGACGGCACCCAGCTGGGCGGCTACGTGCCGCCGGCGCAGCTGATCAAGGCGCTGGAGCGCCAGGCGAACTGAGCCTGGGGCGACCCGGCGCCTGATTCACGGGGCGCCCCATCCGTTGTGCAGCCAACTGACGTTGGACGTTGCCCGGTCGGAGACGACCGCGGCAACGCGATTGGAAACGGCCTCGGGGACGCAGCTGCGTAGCGGCGTTGTCGTCAGGTCTGGCGTGGTTGTCCTGCTGCCGTTGCGCCAGGTCGGCTCCCATCGGCGGGCGGCCTGCCAGTTCCTGATCGTCTTGATGGAGATGGGCTTGAGCAGCGTCCGGATCTCTACTTTTTCCCGGGCGCGCGCGTTGCCGAATACAGCGGCCACGCGAAGAAGTACCGTTGGGGTTCGCAAGCAGGGTTACCACACTGTTGAGCAGGGTGGCCCATTATTCGTCGGCGACGGCTGCAGCCGGCTTCCATGAATCGATCAACGATTTCGGTGTATCGCGCCCGGAGCCATTGCGGCCCCGGGCGCGTCCTGCGTGTTATTTCAAGCCATTGCTGATCGTGTTCACCAGCGTGCCCTGGGTGTCATCGCCGCTGAACTCCCAGAAGAACGCGCCGCCGAGGCCCTGGGTTTTCACGTAGCCCATCTTCTCGGTGACCATCGCCGGGGTGTCGAAGCTCCAGAACGTGGTGCCGTTGTAGCTCCAGGTGGCGCGTGCATTGGCGTCGGTGAAGATCGGATGGTTGAGGTTCTTCAACACCTTCCAGTCTTCAATGCCCGCTTCGTACGTACCCGGCGCCGCGCTGCCGCTCTGGTACAGCCCGTTGTTGACGTTCGGCACGTTGGTCCAGCCACGACCGTAGAACCCGATGCCCAGGTTGAGCTTGCTGGCCGGCACGCCGCGCGCGATGAACGCTTCCATCGCATCGTTGCTGTTGTACAGCTTGGTATCGCCGGTGGACGGGTCCGCTGGCGAATCGAACAGCGCCGAATGGTGGCCGGTGATCGGGTCGAACGCGCCGTGGAAGTCGTACGTCATCACGTTGATGTAATCGAGATAGCCGTGATACGCCGCCGGGTCGGTCACGCGGATCTTGTCGATGCCCGCACCTACCGCCACGGTCAGCAACAGGCCCGGGCGTACTGCATCGAGCTGGCGGCGGAACTCGGCCATCAGCGCGGTGAAGTTGGCGTTGTCGGCCGCGGTGCCGCAACTCAGCCCGCACGCCACCGGGTATTCCCAATCGATGTCGATGCCGTCGAACACGCCGGCCGCCGCACCCACGCCACCGGCACCGTCGGTGACCGGCAGGTTGCCCTTGATGTAGGCGTCGATGCACGAAGCGACGAAGGCCTGCCGGTTGGCCGGCTGCGCCGCGCTGGAGAAGCCGCGCGACCAGGTCCAGCCACCGAGCGAGATCAGCACCTTCACGTTCGGATGCTTGGCCTTGAGCTGCTTGAGCTGGTTCCAGTTGCCGCGCAGCGGCTGGTCCCAGGTGTCGGCGCTGCCGCTGACGCTTTCACCGGCCTGGAAGGCCTTGGTGTAGTCGGCGAACGCGTCGCCGCCGGCACCGGTGTTCGGGTCCGAAGGCTGGGTGACGCCCACTTCGCAGCGGTTGTTGCGTACGTTGCCGAACGCGTAGTTGATGTGGGTCAGCTTGCTGGCCGAGCCGCTGGTGTCGATGTTCTTGACCCGGTAGTTGCGGCCGTAGATGCCCCACTGGGTGAAGTAGCCGATCACCCGCTTGTTGCCGCCGCCGCCACCGCCTGCTGCGGTGGTGACGCTGATCGACGCGCTCTGCGCCGAGGCGTTGCCGGCGTTGTCGCGCGCACGCACCCGGTAGGTGTAGGCCGTACTCGCGGTCAGCCCGCCGTCGGTGTACTGGGTGGCGCTGGGCGAACCGACCAGGGCGCCGTTGCGGTACACGTCATAGCCGGCCACGCCGCTGCCGCCGCTGTTGTCGGTGGCCGCGGTCCACGCCAGGTTGACCGTGGTGGCGGTCTTCGACGGTGAGGACAGCCCGCCCGGCACGCTGGGTGCCGTGGTGTCGTTGCTGGCCGCGTTGACGGTCACGCTCACCGTGGATGAAGACGTCACCGCATTGTTGTTGTCCGTGGCCACTGCCTTGAAGGTGTGGGTGCCGGCCGACGCGTTCGCCCAGGTAACGCTGTAGGGCGCGCTGGTGTCGATGCCCAGCGAGGTGCCGCCGCGGAAGAACTCGACCTTGCTCACGCTGCCATCGGCGTCGCTGGCATTGGCGCTCACGGTGATGCTGCTGCCGGCGCTGAAGCTGGCGCCGTTGGCCGGGGATGTCAGGCTGACGCTGGGCGGCTGGTTGCTGCCGCCGCTGTCGCAGGCGCCCAGGTTGGTGTAGTACGGCGCGCCGGCGGGATGGTCGGGCGGGGCGTTCCAGATGTCCTGGTTGGCCCGATACAGCACGCCGCCCTTCTGCAGGGTGCTGCCGGCCAGGTAGATCGCATTGCCGTTCCACTCGGGCACCCCGGTACAGCTCGCGGCAAGCGCGACGCCCGGGGCGAGGGTGGCCGAGGCCAGCGCAAGCGCCAGCAGCCAGCGGGGGGATAACGATGTCACCGTACTGCGCGCAATCGGGTCAGCCATGGTCGTACTCCGATCAAGGGTGGCGCTGGGCGGCGGGGTGCCGCCCAGCGGTGCAGCAGGTCCGGGGCCGGTGAGAGGGGCCGGCAACAGCAGTGGGGGCGGACAGGGCCCCGCCGGGCGTCGGGCTGGGCGGGTCGTGGCAACGTTGTCATGGATCGCCCGGCCATTCCGTGCGCCAGCGCAAGGTTCGGGCGGCTGGTCGGCCGCCCCGGCCGACCGGGCGGCGGTCGGGCAGGGACCACCGGGGGGCGCTGGACCGGTACAATAGTGGGCCCCGTCTCCAACCACGGTTCCCCGGACATGATGGTCCTCGAGGGCGCATCCGCCCTTTCGCCGTTCCGCCGCGAACGGCTTGAAACCCGCCTGCAGTCCCTTGCCGCCGACGTTCGCATCACCGGTGCCTGGCACTTCTACTTCATCCAGACCGAAAGCGAGGCCACGCCGGACCCGGCGATCCTGAGCCGGATCCTGGAAGCCCAGCCCACGCTGGCGCCGCAGGACGCCGGAGCCGTCACCCGCTTCGTGGTGCCGCGCCTGGGCACGCTGTCGCCGTGGTCGAGCAAGGCCACCGAGCTGGTCCGCGGTGCCGGGCAGCCGGTGAGCCGGGTCGAGCGCGGCCTGCGCATCGACGTGCAGGGCTGGCCGGCTGATGCAGCCGCCCAGCAGGCGCTGGTCAAGGCGCTGCACGACCCGATGACGCAGTCGGTGCTGGAGACCGTGCAGCAGGGCCAGGCGCTGTTCTCGGCGCCGGCCCGCGGCGAACTGGAACGCGTGCCGGTGGACCAGCTGGAGGCCGCCAACCAGCGCCTCGGCCTGGCCATGGCCCAGGACGAGATCGACTACCTGCGCGAACGCTTCACCGCGCTGGGCCGCGCGCCGTCCGACGTCGAACTGATGATGTTCGCGCAGGCCAATTCCGAGCACTGCCGGCACAAGATCTTCAACGCCAGCTGGACCATCGACGGTCAGGAGCAGGACCGCTCGCTGTTCCGGATGATCAAGAACACCCACCAGCAGACCCCGCAGCACACGCTCAGCGCGTACAGCGACAATGCGGCGGTGATTGAAGGCCATCCGGCCTCGCGTTACCGCCCGGACCCGGCCAGTGGCGAATACCGCCGCGAAGCACAGGTGCCCAGCGCGTTCCAGATCAAGGTGGAAACGCACAACCACCCGACCGCGATCGCGCCGTTCCCGGGCGCATCGACCGGCAACGGTGGCGAGATCCGCGACGAAGGCGCAACCGGCCGCGGCGGCAAGCCGAAGGCCGGCCTGTCCGGTTTCTCGGTGTCGCACCTGCGCATCCCGGAGCTGCCGCAGCCGTGGGAAGCGCCGCGCGCGCTGAACCCGCGCATGGCACCGGCGCTGGAAATCATGACCGATGGCCCGCTCGGCGGTGCTGCGTTCAACAACGAATTCGGCCGCCCGAACCTGCTTGGCTACTTCCGCAGCTTCGAGCTGCCGGAAGGCGCCGATCTGGTGCGTGCCTACGACAAGCCGATCATGCTGGCCGGTGGCCTCGGCGCGATCGATCGCGTGCAGGTCGACAAGATCCAGCTGCAGGCCGGTGATGCGGTCATCGTGCTGGGTGGCCCGGCGATGCTGATCGGCCTGGGCGGCGGTGCCGCCAGCTCGGTGGCCTCCGGCGAAAGCGCCGAAGACCTGGACTTCGCCAGCGTGCAGCGCGACAACCCGGAAATGGAGCGCCGCTGCCAGGAGGTCATCGACCGCTGCGTGGCGATGGGCGCCAACAACCCGATCAAGTTCTTCCATGACGTCGGTGCCGGTGGCCTGTCCAATGCCATCCCCGAACTGCTGCACGACTCCAAGGTCGGCGGCGTGATCGACCTGGGCAAGGTGCCCACCGATGATCCGTCGCTGTCGCCGATGCAGCTGTGGTGCAACGAGTCGCAGGAACGCTATGTGCTGGGCGTGGCCCAGGAGCGCCTGGCCGAGTTCGCCGCGCTGTGCGCCCGCGAGCGCTGCCCGTTCGCCGCGGTGGGCGTGGCCACGGCCGAAGAGCACCTGGTGGTGGCCTATGGCGCCGTGCCCGGCCATACCCCGGCCGACGCGCCGATCGACCTGCCGATGGACGTGCTGTTCGGCAAGCCGCCGAAGATGCACCGCGATACCGCACACCCGCCGGCACCGCGCTGGCCGGCGCTGAAAACCAACGGTCTGGACCTGCACGAGGCCGGTCTGCGCGTGCTCGCGCATCCGTCGGTGGCTTCCAAGAACTTCCTGGTTACCATCGGCGACCGCAGCGTCGGCGGCCTGACTGCGCGCGAACAGATGATCGGCCCGTGGCAGCTGCCGCTGGCCAACGTCGCGATCACCCTGTCCGGGTTCGACACCCTGGCCGGTGAAGCCATGGCGATCGGTGAGCGCACCCCGCTGGCCCTGCTGGACGCGGCCGCGTCGGCGCGCATGGCGGTCGGCGAAGCCATCACCAACCTATGCGCGGCCCCGGTCGATTCGCTGGAAAACGTCAAGCTGTCGGCCAACTGGATGGCTGCCGCTGGCCACAACGGCGAAGATGCGCTGTTGTACGACGCGGTGCGCGCGGTGGGCATGGAACTGTGCCCGCAGCTGGACCTGAGCATTCCGGTCGGCAAGGATTCGTTGTCGATGCAGGCGCAGTGGCACGACGCCGGTCAGGCGCACAAGTCGGTCTCGCCGGTGTCGCTGGTGATCTCCGCGTTTGCGCCGGTGGCCGACGCCAGCACCCAGCTGACCCCGCTGCTGGACCGCGACACCGACAGCGAGTTGTGGCTGATCGGCCTGGGCGCGGGCAAACAGCGCCTGGGCGGTTCGATCCTGGCCCAGGTGCATGCCGACCACAGCGCGCTGCCGGCCTTCGCCGGTGCAGTGCCGGACCTGGACGACCCGCAGCGCCTGCGTGGCTTCTTCGAACTGATCCGCGACGCGCGCCAGGCGGGCCTTCTGCTGGCGTACCACGACCGCAGCGACGGTGGCGCGTTCGCCGCTCTGTGCGAAATGGCCTTCGCTTCGCGCCAGGGCCTGGACATCACCCTGGACGCCTGGGGCGATGACCCGTTCCGCAGCCTGTTCAACGAAGAACTGGGCGCCGTGGTGCAGATCGCACGCGAAGACCGCGCCGCGTTCGCCGACCTGGTCGAGCGCCATGCGCTGACCGAGTGCGCACAGCGCATCGCCCGCCCGACCACCGCACCGGTGGTACGGGTGTCGCTGCAGGGCGAAAGCCTGGTCGAGTGGCGCTGGGAAGCGCTGTTCGACGCGTGGTGGTCGGTCACCCATGCCATGCAGAAGCTGCGCGACAACCCGGACAACGCCGACCAGGAGCGCGCCATCGCGCGCAGCTTCACTGCGCCGGGCCTGAAGCCGAAGCTCACCTTCGACCTCAGTGAAGACGTGGCGATGCCGTTCATCAACACCGGCGCGCGTCCGCGCGTGGCGGTGCTGCGCGAGCAGGGCGTCAACGGCCAGATCGAAATGGCCAACATCTTCGAACGTGCCGGCTTCGATAGTTTCGACGTGCACATGAGCGACCTGATCGAAGGCCGCGTGCAGCTCTCCGACTTCACCGGCCTGGCCGCCTGCGGTGGCTTCAGCTACGGCGACGTGCTCGGTGCCGGCCGCGGTTGGGCGACCTCGGTGCTGGAGCGCAGCGCGCTGCGCGATGCCTTCGCTGCGTTCTTCGCACGCGACGACAGCTTCGCGCTGGGCGTGTGCAACGGCTGCCAGATGATGAGCCAGCTCAAGGACATCATTCCCGGTGCCGAACACTGGCCGCAGTTCCGCCGCAACCGCAGCGAGCAGTTCGAAGCGCGCACCGCGTTGCTGGAAGTGGTGGAGTCGCCGTCGATCCTGCTGCGTGGCATGGCCGGTTCGCGCCTGCCGGTGGCGGTGGCGCACGGCGAGGGCCAGGCGGTGTTCGCCAGCCCGGTGGACCAGGCCGCAGCACGCGTTTCGCTGCGCTACGTGGACGGTGATGGCAACGTTGCCAGCCAGTACCCGCTCAACCCGAACGGTTCGCCCGACGGCATCACCGGCCTGACCACCAGCGACGGTCGCGTCACCATCATGATGCCGCACCCGGAGCGCACGCCGCGTGCGGTGAACCTGAGTTGGCGGCCGGCGGACTGGAACGGCGACTCGCCGTGGCTGCGCATGTTCCGCAACGCAAGAGTATGGTGCGGCTGATCTCATGTGATGACGTGGTGAGCACCATGTGAAAAAACCGCCGACGCTGTCGGCGGTTTTTTTTTGCGCGCGATTCCAAACTGTGACGAAGCAACGAGTTACAGCGCGTTACATGCGTGGACGCGTGTGATGAAGAATGCTCACATCGATCTAACAAAACACGTTGATGAATAGTCAGATGTGTGACGGTTCTCGCGTTCGCACACTTTCTGACGTCAAAGTCTTGACGCAACCAAAACCCTGCGTTAACACTGAGGTCTCATTTCGACAGCGTTCAGTTCTGCAGTAGCCCCAAGGATGGCGCGTTCTCTGTTCGTCGCTCACGCCGTTCGGCACTTCACGCAGTAATCCAAAAAGTTTAAGCACACGCCCCCAGGGGACGTTGGACCACGGTGTCCGGCGTTGGCGTCGCTTTGCCCAAAACCAGTCCAACCAGGAGTCGCATCGATGAATCGGATTTATCGCAAGGTCTGGAACAAAGCACTGGGGCAGATGGTGGTTGCCTCCGAATTGGCCAGCAGCCAGACCCCGGGCGTGGTGATCGACCAGCGACGGTCTACCGACGCGCGTGGCGCGTCGGTGTTGTCGGCCGCCATTGCGTTGACGCTTGGACTCGGCATGAGCGGTGCGATATCCGATGCGCGCGCGCAGTCGGTGGAAGTGGGCGGCAACGCGAACTGCGTGGTGCTCAACAGCAACGTGATCGACAGCTGCGTGGTCGACGGCAACGCCACGGCGTCCGGCGCCAATGCGGTGGCGATCGGCAGCAACAGCACGGCCTCGGCCGCCAACAGCGTGGCGCTCGGCGCCGGCTCGCGTGCGTCACGTGCCAACACGGTGTCGGTCGGTGACGCCGGCAAGGAACGGCAGGTCACCAACGTGGCCGCCGGCACCGCCGCGACCGACGCGGTGAACAAGGCACAGCTGGACACGGTGGCGGCCACCGCCGCCGGCGCAACCCGGTATTTCAAGGCGGACGGCGCAGGCAACAACAGCGACGCGGCCACCATCGACGGTGACGGCGCACTCGCCGCCGGTGCCGATGCCAACGCGGACGGCGACGGCGCCACCGCGCTGGGCAACACCAGCCAGGCACTGGCCAATGCGACCACGGCGGTCGGCAGCGGTGCAGTCGCCGCGGGCCTGGGCGGCAGCGCCTTCGGCCAGGGCAGCCTGGCCATCGGCGACGCGACCGTGGCCGCAGGGCAGAACGCGATGGCCTTCGGCCTCGGCGATGTCGCGCTCGGTGCGTCCGCGTTCGCGGCCAGCGAAAACGGCGCGGCCACCGCCATTGGTGGCCTGGCAGAAGCCAGTGCCGACGGCGCGACCGCGATTGGTGGCGGCGCACTGGCGATCGGTGCGGGCAGCACCTCGCTCGGTCGCGGCGCCGGTAGCGGCGGCGAAGCCTCGATTGCCGTGGGTGCCTTCAGCACGGCCGTGGCCGACTTCAGTGCCGCACTCGGTTCCAACTCCGCCGCGGTTGCGGTGGGCAGCGTCGCACTGGGCGCAGGCTCGTATGCGGATCGCGTCGACACCGTCTCGGTCGGCAACAACAACGGCCTGGAACGCCAGATCACGCATGTCGCTGCGGGCACCGAAGCCAGCGACGCGGTGAACAAGGCCCAGCTCGACGACGTGGGCGACGTGGCCGCCACCACCGCGAAGTACGTGCAGGTCACCGGCAGCGCCGACAGCGATGCGGGTGCCTTTGCCGATGGCGACAACGCCACTGCGGTGGGTGAAGCCACCAACGCACTCGGCAACGGCACCACCGCACTCGGCAGCGGCGCCAGCGCGGTTGCGCAGAACGCTACGGCCGTGGGGTACAACGCGCTTGCCAGCGGCCAGAACAGCGCCGCGTTCGGCAACAACGCACAGGCCAACGGGCCGGGCAGCGTCGCGGTCGGCGGTGCAGCCGTGGACGAAGACGGCAACCCGCTGATCACCAACGGCGGCGTGCCGGTCGATACCGGTGCCACCAGCGCCGGCGTCGGCGGCACCGCAGTGGGTGCCAGTGCCGAAGCGTCCGGCTTCGCTGCGTCTTCCTACGGCGTCGGCGCGTATGCCGCCGGCGCACAGTCGTCCGCGTTCGGTGCGGTCGCCAATGCGACCGGCGATTACGCCACGGCAGTCGGCACCCAGAGCGTGGCTGCCGGCACCAGCAGCACCGCCATCGGCGGTCCGGCCGACCTGATCCCGGGCCTGGGCTTCTTCGTGCAGACCCAGGCCAGCGGCGAAGCCGCCACCGCGGTCGGCGCCGGTGCGATTGCCAGCGGCGACTACGCGGTGGCCAATGGCACGCTGAGCGAAGCGTCCGGTACCGAAGCCACGGCGCTCGGCTACTTCGCCTACGCCCCGGGCGACGGCGCGTCCGCGCTCGGCGCGGAAAGCTGGGCCAGCGGCGAGCTGAGCACCGCGGTCGGCTTCTACAGCACCGCGCGCGGCGCAAACAGCGTGGCCCTGGGTGCCAACTCCACTGCGGTGCGCGACAACACTGTATCGGTCGGCGACGTCGGCAGCGAACGCCAGGTCACCAATGTGGCCGCCGGCACCGAAGACACCGACGCGGTGAACAAGGCGCAGCTGGACAGCGTGGCCGCCACCGCCGATGAAACCGCCAAGCGCTTCAAGGCCAATCCCTCGCAGGACAGCGATGTGGGCGCGTTCGCCGACGGCGACGGCGCACTGGCCGCAGGCGAAGCCAGCAATGCGTTCGGCGCAGGCGCGACCGCGGTGGGCAATGGCGCCTCCGCGCTCGGCGATGACAGCGTAGCGGTAGGCCGCAACGTCGCCGCCACCGGCGCCGGCAGCGTCGCCATCGGCGGCCTCGGCCAGGCCTACGACCAGTACAACCAGCCCATCGTCGACGGCGACGGCAATGCCGTCACCGTGGGCACCACCGCCGCGCAGGATGCGGTCGCCGTGGGTGCCGGCGCGCAGGCGACGGGTGCGCAGAGCAACGCGTTCGGCAATGGCGCACAGGCCACCGGCGACAACAGCCTGGCGCAGGGCTACAAGTCGCGCGCCACCGGCGACTACAGCACCGCACAGGGCGACAACGCCTTCGCCAGCGGCGTGGAAAGCACCGCGACCGGTGCCTACGCATGGGCCACCGCTGAAAGCGCCACCGCGTTCGGCGCCAGCGCCTGGGCCACCGACGCCAATGCCACTGCCGTGGGCTACGCAGCCTGGGCCGATGGCGCCGGCGCCACCTCGGTCGGCTACAACAGCTGGGCGCGCGGCACCAGTTCCACCGCACTCGGCCGCGGCGCGTTCGGCTACGGCGACAACAGCGTCGCGGTCGGCTACCAGGCGCTGGGCAACAGCATCAACACCATCGCCATCGGCACGAATGTCGTTGCCGGCGGTGAAAGCGCCATCGGCATCGGTGCCGGCAGCAACGCCAGCGCCTCCAACGCAGTGGCGCTCGGTGCGGGCTCGCGCGCGGACCGCGCGTACACCGTTTCGGTCGGCAACGACGACCAGCAGCGCCAGATCACCCAGGTCGCCGCCGGTACCGAAGGCACCGACGCGGTCAACGTGGACCAGCTGACCGCCGCTACCGACAAGTTCCAGGCCACCGGTGACGGCGTGGCCGTGGCTGGCGGCGCGGAAAGCGTGGCGGCCGGTTCGAATGCCGCCACCGATGGCGACTACGCCACGGCAGTGGGCTCCAGCAGCTTCGCCAGCGGCAGCGGCGCGTCGGCCGTCGGCAGCGGTGCGTTCGCCCTCGACACCAATGCCACGGCGGTCGGGTTCAACGCACTGGCCACCACCGCCAACGCAACCGCGTCCGGCGCCAACGCGCAGGCCACCGCCGAATACGCCACCGCCAGCGGTGCCGAAAGCCTGGCCTCGGGTGAGCAGAGCACCGCCAGCGGTGCCGCCAGCGTCGCCTCCGGCGCAGGCAGCCTCGCCGGTGGCGCGCTGTCTGAAGCGGCCGGTGAGGAATCGGTCGCGCTCGGTTACTACAGCTCCGCCAGCGGCTCCGGCGCCACCGCAGTCGGCGCCGAAAGCGTGGTGAGCGGCACGCTGTCGGCCGGTTACGGCTTCGCCTCCGAAGCCACCGCCGGCTACACCACTGCGATTGGTGGATACGCGGCGGCCACCGCCTTCAATGCCACCGCGCTGGGCAGCTTCGCCCAGGCCACCGGCTCCAACAGCGTCGCACTCGGCGGCGACGCCGTGGCCAGCGGCGCTTACAGCACCGCGACCGGCCAGGGCAGCCTGGCCAGCGGCACCAACAGCGTGGCCGTCGGTGGCGCACTGTTCGGCCTGCTGCCGACCGAAGCCTCCGGCAACTACTCCACCGCCGTGGGCGGTGGCGCCTGGTCGCCGGGCCTGAACAGCACCGCGTTGGGCAACGCCGCCACCTCGGAAGGCGAAAACAGCGTGGCGCTGGGTGCGGACTCGATCGCAGACCGCGACGACAGCGTGTCGGTGGGCAGTGCCGGCAGCGAACGCCAGGTCACCAATGTCGCCGCCGGTACCGAAGGCACCGACGCGGTCAACGTGAACCAGCTCAACGCGGTGGCCGACTCGGCCGCCACCACCAGCAAGTACTTCCAGGCCAGCGGCAGCGATGCCAGCGACGCCGGTGCGTTCGTCGACGGCGACGATGCACTGGCCGCCGGTGAAGCCAGCAACGCCATCGGCAATGGCGCCACCGCGCTCGGCGCCGGCAGCACCGTGGTGGCCAATGAAGCCACCGCGGTCGGCTTCAATGCCACTGCCACTGCCGACAACGCGGTAGCGCTGGGCAGCAATGCGGCCAGCAGCGGCGCGGGTGCCGTTGCGGTGGGCGACCTGAGCAGTGCCAGCGGCAACGCCTCGGTCGCCATCGGCGGCGGCGCGCTGTCGCAGGGCTTCGGCGGCGTGGCGATCGGTGCAGGTTCCGAAGCCAGCGGCCTGGCCGCGACCGCAGTCGGTTACGGCGCGTGGGCGCTGGGCCGCGAGACCACCGCGATCGGCAACTTCGCCACCGCCGACGGCTGGGCCGCCAGTGCGTTCGGTGCAGGCGCCACCGCCGGTTTCTTCGGCACGGCCATCGGTACCTACAGCCAGGCCTCTGAAGTCGCCACCGCGGTCGGCCAGGGCACCTTCGCCGACATCGCCGGTGCGGCATTCGGCGTGCAGGCCCGCGCCGGAACCTACGGCGTCGCGCTGGGCAACAACGCAGCTACCGCCGACTCCGGCGTAGCAGTCGGCTTCAACGCGCTGGCCGGCGCCGATGCCAACAGCACCAGCCAGGGCGTGCAGACCACGGCGGTCGGCAGCGAAGCCTGGGCCACCGAAGACGGTGCCACCGTGGTCGGTTACAACAGCTACGCGCAGGCGGTGAACTCGACCGTGCTCGGCAGCAACACCTGGACCACCAAGGACGCCGAAAACAGCGTGGCGCTCGGTGCCGGCACGCTGGCCGATCGCGCCAACTCGGTGTCGGTCGGCGCCGCGCAGGCGTGGACCGATGCCGCCGGTGTCGTGCATGACGCCATTGATCGCCAGATCACCAACGTCGGTGCCGGTACCGAAGACACCGACGCGGTCAACCTGGCGCAGTTGAAGGAAGTCGCGGCGGTGGCTGAAACCACCAGCAAGTACTTCCAGGCCAGCGGCAGCGACGACAGCGACGCCGGTGCGTATGTGGAAGGCGACAACGCGCTGGCCGCCGGCGAGGCGTCCAATGCGATCGGCAACGGTGCCAGCGCGCTCGGCAGCGGCGCCAACGCCCTGGCCGACAACGCTACCGCAGTGGGCTTCAACGCGCTGGCCGCGGCGGAAGGCGCTGCAGCGCTGGGCAGCGACGCCCAGGCCACCGGTGAGAACAGCGTCGCGGTCGGTAACGGTGCCGCCGCCAGCGAGATCGGTGCCAGCGCCATCGGTGCCGGCGCGCAGGCTTCGGGGGCGTACAGCAGCGCCAGTGGCAGCGAAGCGGTCGCGTCGGGCCAGCAGGCCACCGCGAACGGCTTCCGCTCCACCGCCTCGGAAGCCGGTGCATCCGCGTTCGGCAGCTACAGCGAAGCCACCGGCCAGCTGTCTTCGGCCCTGGGTTACGGTGCCATCGCATCGGGCGCCAGCGCGGTCGCCGTCGGTGAGTTCAGCGAAGCCACCGGCGATGAAAGCGTCGCCATCGGCGGCAGCACGTTCTTCGGCTTCATTCCGGCGCGTGCGTCGGGCACCGGTGCAGCGGCGTTCGGTGCCGGTGCCTGGGCCACCGACGACTACACCACCGCGATCGGCTGGAACTCGTGGGCCGACGCCGTCAGTGCCACCGCACTGGGCGAAAGCGCCACCGCCACCGGCGTGAACAGTGTGGCGCTGGGTGCGGGTTCCAGTGCGGACCGCGACAACAGCGTCTCGGTCGGCACCGCCACCTCGCAGCGCCAGATCACCAACGTCGCCGCCGGTACCGAAGGCACCGACGCGGTCAACCTCGACCAACTCAACGAAGTGGCCGATACCGCCGAGGAAACGAACCGCTACTTCAAGGCCTCCGGCAGCGGCAACGGCGATGACGTGGGCAGCTACGTCGATGGCGCCTACGCCACCGCCGCCGGTGAAGCGTCCAACGCGTTCGGCACCGGTGCCTCGGCCTACGGCAGCGGTTCGCTGGCGTCCGGCCGCTATGCGTCGGCGTCGGGTTACAACGCGTCGGCCACCGCCGATTCGGCTACGGCGGTCGGTGGTGCGCTGTACTACGAAGATGCCAACGGCAACGTGCTGCTGGACAAGGCGACCAGTGCCAGCGGCACCGGCGCCACCGCGCTGGGCGCCGGTGCGCAGGCGGGCGGGGCGTTCAGCACCGCCAGCGGTGCCGGTTCCACTGCGGCGGGTGTGCAGTCGTCCGCGTTCGGCTACAGCGCCGAAGCGGGCAGCGACTACAGCACCGCCGTCGGCGCCTTCAGCGCGGCCAGCGGCGTGCGCACCACGGCCGTAGGCTACGGTGCAGAAGCCACAGGCGATTACTCCTCTGCGTTCGGCTGGGGCAGCACCGCGTCCGGCGCCTATGGCATCGCCATCGGCAACAGCGCACTGGCCAGCGGCGCCAACAGCTTCGCCGCTGGCGCCAGCGCCTGGGCCACCGCCGCGCAGACCACCGCCGTCGGCCAGTTCGCGTGGGCGACCTCGGCGGGCTCAACCGCCATCGGCCAGGACAGCTTCGCGTACAGCGGCATCAACGCCACCGCACTGGGCAAGAGCGCCTCGGCCAACGGCACCGGCAGCGTGGCACTGGGCGCAGGCTCGCGTGCCACCGAAGCCAACGTGGTCTCGGTCGGTGGCGGCAACGGCACCACCGGTCCGGCCACGCGCCGCATCACCAACGTCGGCGCGGCGGTCAATGCCACCGATGCGGTGAACAAGGCGCAGCTGGACAGCGTCGCGGCCAACGCCGATGCCGTGGGGCAGCGCTTCAAGGCCAGCGGCACCGGCGTCGCAACCGCCAGTGGCACCGACGCGCTGGCCGCCGGCTCGGCGGCCACTGCCAGCGGCACCCGCAGCAGCGCGCTGGGCACCGCCGCCACCGCGTCGGCCACCGGCGCCACCGCGGTCGGTGCCGATGCCACGGCAAGCGGTACCAACAGCACCGTGCTTGGCCGTCTGTCCTCCACCAACGCCACCAACGCGGTGGCGATCGGTAACGGCGCGTTCGTCAGCAACGGTGCCGGTGGCGTCGCACTCGGTGCCGGCGCGGCCGCCTCCGGGGCCAACTCGCTGGCGCTGGGTGCAGGGTCGAGGGCCACCGAAGCCAACGTGGTCTCGGTCGGTGGCGGCAACGGTACCGATTCGCCGGCCACCCGCCGCATCGTCAATGTCGCGGCCGGTCGTGTCGCCGCCGGCAGCACCGACGCGGTCACCGGTGGCCAGCTCAACACCACCAACCAGCGCGTGGGCGCAGTGGAAACCCGGGTCGGCGACATCGACGACCGCATCGGGTCGGTGGAGAACGCCACCGTCAACGCGCTGAGCTACGACGACAGCAGTCGCGACACGCTGACCCTGGCGGGGATCGATGGCACCACCGTGGACAACGTCGGCAACGGCTCCATCGCCAGCAGCAGCCGCCAGGCGATCAACGGCGGGCAGCTGTTCCAGGCGTTGACCGACACCGCCAGCTTCCTCGGCGGCGGCGCCAGCGTCGGCATGCAGGGCGTGTTCGTGGCCCCGAACTACGTGATCCAGGGCAGCACCTACAACAACGTGGGCGATGCACTCGGCGCGCTCGATGCCAAGGTCAGCGACCTCGACCAGCGCATCGCCGGTGGCGGCAGCAACGCGGCGCGTGCGCGCACCGCGTCGGTGTCCACCGCCAGCGTGGCGGCCACCCCCGAAGCGGCCGACACTGCGGCGACCGCAGCCAGCGCCGACACGGCCCGCGTGGCCGCTGCCGATGCGGCTGCGCCGGTGGTGCAGGGCACGCCGACGGCGGCCAGCTACGGCAGCTCGCAGCCGGTGGCGGCCGCACTGCCGGTCACCTCGGTGGCCATGGGCGAAGGCGCCATCGCCAGCGGCGCTTCGGCGACCGCGATCGGGCAGGGGGCCAGCGCCACGGCCGCCAACTCGGTGGCCCTGGGCCAGGGCTCGGTCGCCGACCGTGCCGACACGGTCTCGGTAGGTGCGGTGGGGGCCGAACGCCAGGTCACCAACGTGGCCGCCGGCAGCGCTGCCACCGACGCGGTCAACAAGGGCCAGCTGGATGGCGGGGTGGCCTCGGCCAACAGCTATACCGACCAGCGGTACAGCGCGATGGCCGACACCTTCGACATCTACAAGGGCGAGATCGACGAACGCCTGCGTCACCAGGACCGTCGCATCGACCGCCAGGGTGCGATGAACGCGGCCATGCTCAACATGGCCACCAGCGCCGCCGGTGTCCGCACGCAGAACCGCGTCGGTGTCGGTGTCGGCTTCCAGAGCGGCGAGTCGGCGTTGTCGCTGGGCTACCAGCGCGCCATCAGCGACCGCGCCACCGTCACCTTCGGCGGTGCGTTCACCAGCGATGACAGCTCGGTGGGCGTGGGTGCGGGCTTCGGCTGGTAACCGCGCATGCAATGCAAGGCCTGAGGGGGCGGGTCACGGGAACCCCGGCCAGGGCCGGCCGGGGGTGACCGATGGAGTGTTGGCCTGAACGTCGTTTGATCCATGACCTTGAAGAGGATTTCAACGTGACCAAGAAGCAGAACCTTCGCATCAACGTGCTGGCAGCCGCCGTGCTGTCGCTGTCCGTGGGCGCCAGCGCCTATGCCGCCGGCCTGCCGGTCAAGGAGCCGGCGCGCCAGGCCAGCACCGCCCAGCAGAACTCCGAGCGCATCATCGTCAAGTACCGCACCGGCACCGCCGCTGCCGCCGACCGTTCGGCCAAGCTGGCCACGGTCACCTCGGCCGTGTCGCGCGCCAGCGTGGGTGGCACCGCCTCGCGTGCGGCCGCGGCAAGCCCGCAGCTGCTGCGCCGGCTCGGCACCGGGGCGGACGTGATCCGCCTGCAGGGCAAGCTCAGCCAGGCCGACCTGCAGAAAGTGCTGAAGGAAATCCAGGCCGACCCGTCGGTGCAGTACGCCGCCGTCGACGTGAAGCTGCAGCGCGCTGACACGCGTGCCAAGGAAACCCCGCAGCTGGTGCCGAACGACCAGTACTACGCGCAGTACCAGTGGCACCTGCACAGCGCCACCGGTGGCGTGAATGCACCGGCCGCGTGGGACGTGGCGCAGGGCGAAGGCGTGGTGGTGGCGGTGCTGGATACCGGCATCCTGCCGCAGCATCCGGACTTTGCCGCCGGCACCCTGCTGGAAGGCTACGACTTCATCAGCGACGCGGAAACCTCGCGCCGTCCGACCGATGAACGCGTCCCGGGTGCGCTCGATTACGGCGACTGGGTCGAGAACGACAACGAGTGCTATGCCGGCTCGCTGGCCGAAGACAGCTCGTGGCACGGCACGCACGTGTCCGGCACGGTCGCCGAAGCGACCAACAACACGATCGGCATGGCCGGCCTGGCGTACAAGGCCAAGGTGCTGCCGGTGCGCGTGCTCGGCAAGTGCGGTGGCTACCTCTCCGACATCGCCGACGCGATCACCTGGGCTTCCGGCGGCACCGTTGCCGGCGTACCGGCCAACCCGAACCCGGCCGAAGTGATCAACATGAGCCTGGGCGGCGGCGGCGCGTGCGATCCGGCCTACCAGGATGCGATCAACGGCGCGGTGTCGCGCGGTACCACCGTGGTGGTGGCGGCCGGCAACCAGGCCTCCAACGCCTCCGGCTATCGCCCGGCCAGCTGCGCCAACGTGATCGCGGTCGGTGCGACCCGCATCACCGGCGGCATCGCCTCCTACTCCAACTTCGGCGCGGCAGTGGACCTGTCGGGTCCGGGCGGTGGCGGCGGCGTGGATGGCAACCCGGGCGGCTACGTCTGGCAGGCCGGCTACAACGGCCTGACCACCCCGACCTCCGGTGCCTACAGCTACATGGGCATGGGCGGCACCTCGATGGCCTCGCCGCACGTGGCCGCCGTCGCCGCGCTGGTGCAGGGCGCGCTGGCGTCGGCCGGCAAGGACCCGCTGACCCCGGCCCAGCTGGAAACGCTGCTCAAGCAGAGCGCCCGCAACTTCCCGGTGACCATCCCGGCCGCGACCCCGATCGGCAGCGGCATCGTCGACGCCAAGGGCGCGCTCGACAAGGCGCTGGAAGAGCCGTGCACGGTCGACTGCGCGCCGGATGCGACGCCACTGACCAACCGCGTGGCGGTCACCGGCCTGACCGGCGCCGGCGGCAGCGAAACGCTGTACAGCTTCGAAGCGGCGGCCGGCAAGACGGTGAGCTTCCTCACCTACGGCGGCAGCGGCAACGTCTCGTTGTATGTCAGCGCCGGCGAAGAGCCGTCCGCGACCGACTACGATGCCAAATCGAGCCGTCCGGGCAACAGCGAAACCGTGCGCTTCACCGCGCCGGTGGCGGGCACGTACTACATCAAGCTGGTCGGCGAATCGGCCTTCAGTGGCGTGAGCATCCAGGCCGTCCAGTAACGGCCCGGTAGTCCCTGCGGGCGCCCGTCAATGTGACGGGCGCCCGTTTTCTGTTGGCCACCACCGCATGTGGCCCGGCGGCGAACTGCTAAAGTCGGCAGGTCGCCAGGAGAGCTTTCGTGAATGCGGTAACCCACGATCTTGCTGAAGAGTCGTCCACCGATGCGGAAGCCCGCATCGTGGCGCTGTTGCTGCGCAACGGGCGGCTGAAAGAGGCCGACCTGGCCCGCGCGCGCCCGCTGCAGCGCGAATCCGGCGGCAGCCTGCTGCCGCTGCTGGTGCGGCTGGGCCTGGTGTCCGAACGCGACCATGCCCAGGCCTGCGCCGAGGTGCTGGCGTTGCCGTTGCTGGAAGGCAAGGCAGTGCCCGAAGCGCCGCCCGAATCCCTGCTCGACGCGCTGCCGCTGTCGCTGCGCTTCCTCAAACAATTCCATGCCTGTCCGCTGGCGCTGCACGACGGCGTGCTCGACCTGTGGCTGAGCGATCCGCAGGAACCCTACACCGCCGACGCGGTGCAGTTGGCGATGGCGGTGCCGGTGCGCCTGCATGTCGGTCTGCGCTCGGAAATCGACGACGTCATCGAGCGCTGGTTCGGCCAGGGCCGCAGTGCGATGGGCGCGATCGTCGAAACCGCCGACGGCGAAGGCAGCGCGGTCGACGACATCGAACACCTGCGCGACCTCGCCTCCGAAGCGCCGGTGATCCGCCTGGTCAACCTGGTGATCCAGCGCGCGGTGGAACTGCGCGCCTCGGACATCCACATCGAACCGTTCGAAAACCGGCTGAAGGTGCGCTACCGCGTGGACGGCGTGCTGATCGAAGGCGAGAGCCCGCCGGCCAACCTGACCGCCGCGGTGATCAGCCGCATCAAGATCATGGCGCGGCTGAACATCGCCGAGCGCCGCCTGCCGCAGGACGGCCGCATCATGCTGCGGGTGCAGGGCAAGGAGCTGGACCTGCGCGTGAGCACCGTACCGACCGCGCACGGCGAAAGCGTGGTGATGCGCCTGCTCGACCGCGACACGGTGGTGTTCGATTTCCACCGGCTCGGCTTCACCGACGCGTTCCTGCCGCAGTTCCGCAAGGTGCTCGACCAGCCGCACGGGATCCTGCTGGTCACCGGGCCGACCGGGTCGGGCAAGACCACCACGCTGTACACCGCGTTGAGCCAGCTCAATACCGCCGACGTCAAGATCATCACCGTCGAAGACCCGGTCGAATACCAGATCGAAGGCATCAACCAGATCCAGGCCAAGCCGCAGATCGGGCTGGATTTCGCCAGCGCGCTGCGCAGCATCGTGCGCCAGGACCCGGACATCATCATGATCGGCGAAATGCGCGACCTGGAGACCGCGCGCATCGCGATCCAGTCCGCGCTGACCGGCCACCTGGTGCTCTCCACCCTGCACACCAACAACGCCGCCGGCGGCATCACCCGCCTGCTCGACATGGGCGTGGAAGACTACCTGCTGACCTCCACCATCAACGGCATCCTGGCCCAGCGCCTGGTGCGCCGGCTGGAACCGCAGCATGCACTGCGTTACCTGGCCTCGCCCGAAGAGATCGAACGCTTCGACCTGCGCAGCCTGCAGCCGGAAGGCGACATCCATCTGTACCGCGCGCAGCCCTCCGCGCTCGCGCCCACCGGTTACCTCGGGCGCACCACCATCATGGAATTCCTGGTGATGAACGACGAGCTGCGCCGCGCGGTGATGCGTCGCGCTGGCATGGGCGAGGTCGAGCAGATCGCGCGCGCGGCCGGCATGCGCACCATGTATGAAGACGGCCTTTCCAAGGCGCTGCAGGGCTACACCACGATTGAAGAAGTGCTGCGCGTGACGGAGGAAAGCTGAGCATGCCGCAGTACCGTTACAAGGCCCTCAACGCGCACGGTGAGCTGTTCGATGGCCAGATGGATGCCGCCAGCGAAGCCGATGTCGCCGCGAAGCTGCAGGACCAGGGGCACCTTCCGATGGAAGCGCGCCTGGCCGGCGAGGGCGGGGCGGGCAGCACCTCGTGGACCGCGCTGCTGCGGCGCAAGCCGTTCGACGGCGCCGCGCTGGTCCAGTTCACCCAGCAGCTGGCCACGCTGCTGGGTGCCGGGCAGCCGCTGGACCGCGCGCTGACCATCCTGCTGGAACTGCCCGAAGACGAACGCAGCCGGCGGGTGATCACCGACATCCGCGACGTGGTCCGTGGCGGTGCTGCCCTGTCCACCGCACTGGAACGCCAGCACGGATTGTTCTCGCGGCTGTACATCAACATGGTGCGCGCGGGTGAAGCCGGCGGCAGCCTGCACGACACCCTGCAGCGGCTGTCGGACTATCTCGAACGCAGCCAGGAACTGAAAGGCCGCGTGATCAACGCGCTGATCTACCCGGCGATCCTGCTCGCGGTGGTCGGCGGCGCGCTGCTGTTCCTGCTCGGTTACGTGGTGCCGCAGTTCGCGCTGATGTACGAAAGCCTGGATGTGGCGTTGCCGTGGTTCACCCAGTGGGTGCTCAACGCGGGCCTGGTGGTGCGCGAGGGCTGGCTGGCGATGATCGTGGTGCCGGCGCTGGCGCTGCTGGTGGTCGAACGCAAGCTGCGCCAACCGACCGCGCGACTGGCGCTGGATGGCTGGCTGCTGCAGCGCAAAGGCATCGGCGGGCTGATCGCCAAACTTGAAACCGCGCGCCTGGCACGCACCCTCGGCACGCTGCTCCGCAACGGCGTGCCGCTGCTGTCCGGGCTGGGCATCGCGCGCAACGTGCTGGGCAACCGCGCGCTGGCCGCCGATATCGACGCCGCCAGCGACGACGTCAAGAATGGCAACGGCCTGTCCGCCGCGCTCGGCAAGGGCAAGCGCTTCCCGCGGCTCGCGCTGCAGATGATCCAGGTCGGCGAGGAATCGGGCGCGCTGGATGTCATGCTGCTCAAGACTGCAGATACCTTCGAACAGGAAACCGCACGTGCCATCGACCGCCTGCTGTCGGCGCTGGTACCGGTGATCACGCTGGTGCTGGCCTCGGTGGTCGGCCTGGTGATCGTCGCCGTGCTGGTGCCGCTGTACGACCTCACCAATGCCATAGGCTGAAGGAGCTTCCATGATCCACCGTCGCACCCGTGTGCAATTCGCTTCGCCGCGCAGCCAGTCGGGCATGAGCCTGCTGGAAATCATCATCGTCATCGTGCTGATCGGCGCGGTGCTGACCCTGGTCGGCAGCCGCGTGCTCGGTGGCGCCGACCGCGGCAAGGCCAACATCGCCAAGTCGCAGGTGCAGACCATGGCCGGCAAGATCGAGAACTACCAGCTCGACACCGGCAAGCTGCCGGCCAAGCTCGACGACCTGGTCACCCAGCCCGGTGGCAGCAGCGGCTGGCTGGGCCCGTATGCGAAGCCGGCCGAGCTCAACGACCCCTGGGGCAATGCGCTGGAATACCGCGCGCCCGGCGAAGGCCAGCCGTTCGACCTGATCAGCCTGGGCAAGGACGGCAAGGTCGGTGGCAGCAGCTACGACGCGGACATCAAGTACGAGTAAGCGCGCTTGGCTCCTTCCGCAGCGCCGTGCAGCACCCGGCCCCGTCGCGTCGCACCGCGGCGGCGGGCCGTGCGTGGCGTGTCGCTGCTGGAAATGCTGCTGGTGGTCGCACTGATCGCGATCATCGGCGCCATCACCGCCACCGCCATGAACGGCGGCATCGATGGCATGCGCCTGCGCAACGCCGGCAAGGAAGTGGCCAGCCAGCTGCGCTACACGCGCACCCAGGCCATTGCCACCGGCGAGCAGCAGCGGTTCCTGATCGATCCGCAAAACCGCACGTGGGAAGCTGCCAACGGACGTCACGGCAGTCTGCCAGCCGCCATCGAGGTGCATTTCCGCGGCGCCGGCCAGGTCGCGGGCGTCGCGTCCGGCAAGGGCGGCATCGCCTTCCATCCGGACGGCGGCTCCAGCGGCGGCACCATCGAGCTGGGCGTGCGCGACGCGCTGTGGCGCATCGATGTGGCCTGGATCACCGGCGAGGTCCGCTCCGGCCCCGTGCGGGGCGCGCAATGAAACGGCAGCGTGGCTATTCGCTGCTGGAAGTGATCGTCGCCTTCGCCCTGCTGGCGCTCGCGTTGACCCTGCTGCTGGGCAGCCTGTCCGGCGCGGCGCGCCAGGTGCACGGCGCCGACCTGCGCACCCGCGCCACCCTGCACGCACAGTCGCTGCTGGCGGCGACCGGGATCGAGGCGCCGCTGCAGGTCGGGCGCACCCAGGGCGACTGGGAAGACGGGCGCTATCGCTGGGACCTGCAGGTCGAACCGTATGTGGATCCGCGCGTCGATACGCTGCAACCGTCGGCAGCCAGCGTCGCCACCGGCCCCACCCTGGCCCAGCTGACCCTGCAGGTGCGCTGGGGCGAGGGCAACGGCGAGCGCCTGCAGTGGCGATCGCTGCGCTTGCTGCCCACCACTCCGGAGGCGGCGCGATGAGCCACCGCACCGCGCGTGGCTTCACCCTGATCGAAGTGCTGCTGGCCACGGTACTGCTGGTCGGCGGTCTTGCGCTGGCGTTTGCCACCGTGCGTTCGGCGATGAACATCGCCCAGCGCGGCGAGCGCGTGGCCGCGCAGAACGAGCGCATGCGCGCGGTCGAAGGCTTCCTGCGACGGCGTTTGAGCATGGCCCTGCCGACCGCCGCCGAACCGCCCGATCCGACCCGCGAGCCACTGTATTTCCTCGGCGAACCACAGCACATGCTGTTCGTGTCCGAACTGCCCGGCTACCTCGGCCGTGGCGGGTCGTATGTGCACGAACTGCAGGTCAACCGCAGCGGCAGTGACCTGCGCCTCGACGTGGCGCTGAGCCTGGTGCAGAACGGCGAACGCATTGCCGAAACCCCGCCGCGCCCGCCGGAAATGCTGGCCGATGCACTGCGCGAGGTGGCCTTCCGCTATCGCGGCATCGACCCGCAGAGCGGCCAGCTGGGCGAGTGGCAGACCCAGTGGGACGACACCCGGCGGCTGCCGCTGCTGGTGGAAATCCGCATCGTGCCGCTGCAGGGACCGGCGTGGCCGCCGATGGTGGCCGCGCTGTCGCAGGCGCGCGAGGCACGTCGATGAGGCGCGCGCGCGGTGCCGCACTGGTGCTGGTGCTGTGGCTGATCGCGCTGCTTACCGCCGTGGTCGGCGCATTCGCGCTCAGCGCGCGCATCGAGCACCTGCAGCAACGGGTGATCGGCGACGATGCGATCGGCCAGGAGCATGCCCGCGCCGGACTGGAGTACGCGCTGTTCCGCATGCGGCCCTCCGCGCTGCAGCCGTCCTGGCAGGCCGACGGGCGACGCTACCGATGGACCTTCGACGAGCGCCGCATCGACCTGCGGGTGGTCGACGAGAACGGCAAGATCAACCTCAACCTGGCCGACACCGCCCTGCTGGCAGGTTTCCTGCGCGCACTGGACGTGGAACCGGGACGGGCCCAGCAGCTGGCCGGCGCGATCGCCGATTGGCGCGATCCCGACAGCCTCAAGCAACCCGGTGGCGGTGCCGAAACGACCGACTACCAGGCGGCCGGCCTGCCGTATGGCGCGCGCAACGGGCGCTTCGAGACCCTGGGCGAACTGCAGCGGGTGCTCGGCATGGACGCGGACCTGTATGAACGGATGGAACCGATGCTGACCCTGTACAGTCGACAGTCGCGTCCGGATCCCCGTTTCGCGGCCGGGCCGGTGCTGACCGCGCTCGGGCTGGACGCCGAACCGCTGCTGGCCCAGCGCGAGCGCAGCGAGGCGGCGGGCGACGAAAACGTGACCGGCGCGCTTGCCAGTGGCAGCGGCACCTATAGTATCGAGAGCCGCGCGATGGACGCGCGCGGCCGGGTCTCGGTGCTGCGCGCGGTGGTACGCATGGGCGCGGCGGGCACGCCCGGAACGACTTACACGGTACTTCGCTGGGAACAGGGAATGGCAGCTCGATGACGGTTTGGCGGGACAGTCTGGAACAGGCACGGGGACGGCTCGCTCCCGGCGTAGGCAATAGCCTGCGCTGGTGGCGGCGTTCGCTGCTGGCCTGGCTGCCGCTGCGCTGGCAGTGGGCCATGGGCTGGTCGCAGTCGCGGCTGCTGCTGTCGCGGCATGCCGAGCAGCTGGTGCTGCGCCGCGATACCGCCGAGCAGGTCCAGGCCGTGGCCGAACTGCCGTGGCCGACCGCGCCGGCCGATCTGGAGCAGGTACTGGACGCGCGGCTGCGCGGACTGCCCCGGCACTGGGTGCTGCCGGCCTCTGCCGTGCTGCGCCGCCCACTGCGCCTGCCGGCCGCCGCCGCGCCGCGCCTGCGCGACGTGGTCGGATTCGAGATCGACCGGCAGACCCCGTTCGAAGCCAGCCAGGTGCATTACGACGTGCGCGAACTGGGTGCGCTGCCCGACGGCCAGCTGCAGGTGGAACTGGTGGTGATTCCGCGCCAGGCGCTGGAGCAGTGGTCGCAGCAGGCCGGCACCTGGGCGCAGCAGCTGGCGGGCGTGGATGCCGACGACGGCCACGGCCAACCGCTCGGCGTGAATCTGTTGCCGGCGACCCAGCGCCAGCTCACCCGCGACCCGATGCGGCGCTGGAACCTGCTGCTCGGCTGCGCTGCCGTGGTGCTGCTGGCGCTCGCCGCGACCCAGCTGCTGGACAACCGCCAGGCCGCCGCCGAGCGCCTGCGCGAGCAGGTCGACGCCTCCGCGCGCGACGCGCGCCGCGTGGCCGCGCAACGCCAGCAGCTGCAGGAGCTGGTCGACGGCGCCGCGTTCCTGGAAGCCAAGCGCAGCGAGCATGCCAGCACCGTGGAGCTGTGGAACGAACTCACCCGCCTCCTGCCTGACGGCACGTACCTGGAAAAGCTGTCGGTGGAAGGCAACACCCTGCAGCTGATCGGCCTCAGCCGCGAAGCCTCGCAGCTGGTGCCGCTGCTGCAGGACTCGCCGTTGTGGCGCAAGGTCAACCTGACCGGCGTGCTGCAGGCCGACGGTGGCGCCGGTGGCCGCGACCGCTTCACCCTCACCGCCGAGCTGCAGCCGTTGCCCGGTGCACCGGCCCCGGCCGCACCTGCCGCTGCCGCGCCTGCCCCGGAGGTTGCCGATGGCAATGCCGCCGACACGCCGTGACCGCTGGCTGGCACTGGGCCTGCTGCTGGCCGCGCTGGCATTGGCCTACCTGCTGCTGGTGCACCCGTGGTTCACCCGTCCGTTGCTCGACATCAACCGCGACATCGCCGATATACAGGAACGCGAGCAGCGCGTGCAGGCACAGCTGCAGCAACGCGGCCAGGTCCAACAGCGCCTGCAGGAGGTGGAAGCAGCCCTGCAGGGACGTCCCGGCTTCCTGCGCGAGCCCACCGCCGAATCGGCCGCGGCCGCACTGTCCAGCCGCCTGCAGGACGCGGTCGCCTCAGCCAGTCCGGGCAACCGCAGCTGCACCATCAGCAACCGCTCGCCGCTGACCGACACCGCGCGCGACGCGCAGTTCCCTCGCGTGGCGCTGCAGGTCCGGCTGCGCTGCGGCGTGCCGGAAATGGCGGCGGTGCTGCACACGCTGGAAACCGGCAGCCCGCGCCTGTTCGTGGGCAACCTCAACCTGCTGGCGCAACGCTTCCAGGCCTCGCCCAATGAAAGCGGCACCGGGCTGGACGTGTCGTTCGAGCTGGTCGGCTATCTCAAGCCCGGTGCCGGCACCGAAGCCGCTGCCGCTGCCGCACCGGCTGCAGCGGCGCCCGATCCGGCCCCGGCCGGCCTGGAACCGGTAGGCTCGGCGATGGCCGCGCCCACCGACCCCGGCGTTGCCCAACCGGTCGACGAGGGCACGATCATTGAAGATTGAACTGGCCTCCCTGCGCAGCTGGTGGCTCGGCGGCGTGGTCGCCTGGGCTGCCGCGATCTGGATCGCCACGCTGTTCGGCGTGGGCGGCCGCATCGCGCCGCCCGACGCCGGCGACCGCGTGCCCCCTGCGTTGCCCACGCTGCCGCCCGCTGCGCCGGAGCGGCTGGCCTCGGCAGAATCCTACGCGGCCATCGGCGCGCGCCCGTTGTTTGCCGAAGACCGCAAGCCGCGGCCGTACCTGCTCGGTGGCAGTGACGCGGGAAATGCATCCAGCGCGGTCACCCTGACCGGGGTCCTGCTGACCTCCGAATTCGGCATGGCCATCCTCACCACCGACCAGAAGCAGTCGCTGCGCCTGCGCCTCAACGGCGACGCGGTGAACGGCTGGCAGCTGCTCGCCCTGGAGCCGCGCAGTGCCACCGTGAGTGGTCCGGGCGGCACCCAGACGCTGGAGCTGGTGACCTTCAGCGGGCAGGGCGGCGAGCCGCCGACGCTGCTGGGTACGGCCGCAGGTGCCGGGCAGGGCAATGGCGTTCGCCCGCCGGTGCCGCCGCCGACCTCCAACCCGATGCCGCGCGTGCCCCCGGCGTCCGCGCAGGCTGCCGAAGCGGCGGCCAATGCGGCTGCGAGCGCGGCTGCCGCCGCCGCTGCTGCACAGACACCGAGCGGGCAGCCGCCCGCGCAGGGACCGAGCGAACAACAGATGCAAGCCATCCGCGCCCGCATCCAGGCGCGCCGCCAGCAATTGCAGCAACAGCAACAGTCGCAGCAGCCGCCCCCGGGCAGCTCCGGCCAAACCAAATAGAGTGAAAGCATGACATTGCGTCTTTTCTCCCTGTCGTTCGCCGTGGCCTTGCTTGCAGGCTGCGCTTCCGTGCCCGCCCCCGAAGTGCAGCGCAATGCGGTCCTTACCGGCAAGCACCAGGTCGTGGCCGGCGACGGCTCGCATGACGGCGTGGACGCGCAGCCACTGGGCGAGGGCGCCCCGCAGCCGGTAATCCGCCGCGGCAGCGGCACCATGATCAACCGCAGCGCGGCGGCGGCACCGTCGCCGGCGTTGTCGCAGGCCAGCACCGGCACCGCCACCTTCAACTTCGAAGGCGAGTCGGTGCATGCGGTGGTCAAGGCGATCCTGGGCGACATGCTCGGCCAGAACTACGTGATCGCCCCCGGCGTGCAGGGCACCGTAACCCTGGCCACGCCGAAGCCGGTGTCTTCGGCGCAGGCACTGAACCTGCTGGAAATGGTGCTGGGCTGGAACAACGCGCGCATGGTCTACAGCGGCGGCCGCTACAACATCGTCGCCGCCGACCAGGCGCTGGCCGGCACCGTGGCACCGAGCACTGCACCGGCCGCGAACGCACGGGGCTTTGAAGTACGCGTGGTGCCGCTGCAGTACATCTCGGCCACCGAAATGAAGAAGGTGCTGGAGCCGTACGCGCGGCCCAACGCCATCGTCAATGTCGACGGCGGCCGCAACGTGATCACCCTCGGCGGTACCCGCGCCGAGCTTGAAAACTACCTGCGCACGGTCGAGATCTTCGACGTGGACTGGCTGTCGGGCATGTCGGTCGGCGTGTTCCCGATCCAGACCGGCAAGGCCGAGCAGGTCGCCGCCGACCTGGAAAAAGTGTTCGGTGAAGAGAGCAAGACCCCCAGCGCCGGCATGTTCCGCTTCCTGCCGCTGGAAAACGCCAATGCGGTGCTGGTGATCACCCCGCAGGCGCGCTACCTGGACCAGATCCAGCAGTGGCTGGAACGCATCGACACCGCCGGCGGCAGCGCGCGGCTGTTCTCCTACGAGCTGCGCTACATCAAGGCCAAGGACCTGGCCGAACGCCTGGCCGAAGCCTTCGCCAGCGAGAATGGACGCGGGGGGCGGAGCTTCGACACCTCGCTCGCGCCGGGCGCGAACATCCAGAACCTAAGCAGCAACGATGGGACCGGCGGCTCCAGCCTTAACGGCAGCAACGCCAGCACCGGCGGCACCAACCGCACCGGCGGCATGGGCGACGGCACCATGAGCCTGCCGCAGCGCCAGTCCGGCAACGCCAGCTTCAACCTGGACGTGCAGGGCGATTCGGTCGGCGTTTCCGCGGTAGAGGAAACCAACACGCTGCTGGTGCGCTCCACCCCGCAGGCCTGGCGCTCGATCCGCGAGGTGATCGAAAAGCTCGACGTGATGCCGATGCAGGTGCATATCGAAGCGCAGGTGGCCGAGGTAGCGCTGACCGGCGACCTCAGCTACGGCGTGAACTGGTTCTTCGAGCAGGCTGTGCAGACCGGCAAGACCGAGAGCGGCATCGATCTTCCCAGCGCACTCGGCCGCTCGATCTGGGGCAGCATCTCCGGCCGTGTCGGCGATACCGGGCTGGGCTGGACCTTCCTGGGCAAGAACGCGGCGGCGGTGGTGACCGCGCTGGACAAGGTCAGCAACCTGCGCCTGCTGCAGACCCCGTCGATCTTCGTGCGCAACAACGCCGAAGCTACCCTCAACGTGGGCACCCAGATCCCGATCAACTCGGTGTCGGTCAACACCGGCGTCGGCGGCGACAACACCTACAGCCAGGTGCAGTACCTGGACACCGGCGTGATCCTCAAGGTGCGCCCGCGCATTACCCGCGACGGCGTGGTGTTCCTGGACATCGTGCAGGAAGTCAGTTCGGCCGGTGCGATTCCCAGCGGTTGCGATCCCACCCGCACCACCTGCAACCCGCCGATCAACACCCGCAAGATATCCACCGAAGCGGCGGTGCAGAGCGGCGACACCATCATGCTGGCCGGCCTGATCACCAACAACGACGAAACCGGTGCCGACGGCGTGCCGGGCCTGAGCCGGATCCCGGTGCTGGGTGCGCTGTTCGGCAAGAAAACCCAGGTCAGTGGGCGTTCGGAAGTGATCGTGCTGCTGACCCCGACAATCGTGCGCAACGCGCAGGAGTCGCGGAACCTGACCGATGAGTACAGCAACCGCTTCCGCGCGATGGAGCCGTTCCCGGCCCGGCCGAAGCGCTGAACCTGCGGCGGCCGCCACCTCGGCGGCCGCGCCTGCTACGCTGCGGGCACGCCGCCGCGCAGAGGGGAAGGGATGGGGACGATCGTGTTGCTGCCGATCGCGGTCGATGACAGCGCCCTGGACCGCTGCCTGGCCGCGCTGGACGCGGGCAGTCCGCCCGGAACGCCGGTATGGCTGGCCGATGATGGCCAGGCCGGGCCCCGCGCACAGGCGGTGATCGAGCACTGGCTCGCGCACACGCCGCTCGGCGCGGAGTACACACGTCGCGCGCGCCCGATCGGCGAGGTGGCCCACCTGGACGAAATGCTGCGCGCCTGCGAAGGCAGCGACGTGGTGGTGCTGGCGCCGGACGCGATCCCCGCGCCGGGCTGGCTGCAGCAGCTGGACGCCTGCTTCGCCCGCGACGCCTCGATCGGCTCGGCCACGCCGTGGTGCAACGCCGGCGAGACCGCAGCGTGGCCGCGGCTGGGCGAGATCGATCCGGTACCGGACACCCTGGAGGCGCTGGCCCAGGCCTGTGCGGCGCTGCCCAGCCTGCATCCGGAACTGCCCTCGGCGGTGACCCATGCGGTGCTGCTGCGGGCCAACGCGCGGCGCAAGGCCGGCGGCCTGGACATGCACAGTTATGCGTCCTGGAACGCGGCGCTGATCGACCTGAGCCTGCGCATGGCCGGGCTGGGGTGGCGCAATGCACTGTGCGAAAACGCCTTCGTCGCCCGCGAGGGCGAGGCGCAGGCGCAGGATGGCGACATGGAAGCGCTGGGCACGCGCTGGCCGGCGTGGCAGCCGCGCCTGGCCGGGTTCCTGATGGCCGACCCGCTGCTGCAGCTGCGCCAGGACCTGCAGCGGCTGCACCAGCAGGCGATAATGCCGCGATCCCAGGGCGATCTGTTCGCATCGCCCGCCCCACCCCCGGAGTCGTCCGTTTGAATTCCTGCATTGCCGTGGTGATCGTCAGCTACCAGAGCGCCAGCACCCTGGACGCCTGCCTGGGGCGGTTGCGCGCCGCCGCCGAGGTCGCCGAGATCCGGGTGGTGGACAACAATTCCGACGACGGCACGCTGGACATCGTGCAGCGCCACGCCAGCGCGGATCCGCGCGTGCGCTTCATCGCCAACCCGGACAACCCGGGCTTCGCGGCGGCCAACAACCAGGGCGTGGCCGACAGCCACGCGCCGTGGCTGGCCTTCATCAATCCTGATCTCATGGTCGGCCCGGATACGTTGGCGTTGCTCCGCGCGCGCGGCGAGGCGCTGGGCGACTGCGTGCTGGGCGCGGAGCAGGTCGACGAGCAGGGCCAGCCGGATGCGGCGGTGCGCCGTCGCGACCCGGACTTTGCGGCGATGCTGCGCCACCCGGGGCAGGGCGCACGCCTGGCGATTCCGGCCGACCCGGCGCAGGCGCTGCAGGTGGTGCCGGCGCTGTCCGGCGCGCTGCTGCTGATGCCGCGCGCACTGTTCGAGCGCATCGGTGGCTGGGATGCGGGCTATCGGTTGCATGCCGAGGACCTGGACCTGTGCCGGCGCGCGCGCGAGGCGGGTGCGGTGGTGGCGATCGCCAACGATCTGCAGGTGGTGCACGTGCGCGGGGTGTCCAGCCGGTCGCGGCCGTTCTTCGTGGAATGGCACAAGCACCGGGGCCTGTGGCGCTACTTCCGCAAGTTCGAGGCGCCGCGCCGCACCCTGCTGGTGCAAGTCGCGGTATGGGGCGCGATCTGGGCCCACGCCGTGGCGCAGGTGCCGAGGTTGCTGCGCACTTCCCGCTGATGTGGTCCGGCCAACGGCCGGGGCTACCGTGGGTGGTGGGTACATCTGGCGGGGCGCATACTCCGGGCATGATCATCCAATCGCTGCTCGACACCGACCTCTACAAGTTCACCATGATGCAGGCGGTGCTGCACCAGCACCCCGGCGCGCAGGTGCAGTACCGGTTCAAGTGCCGCACGCCCGGCATCGACCTCGCTGCGTACATCGATCAGATCAACGCCGAGATCGATCATCTGTGCACGCTGCGCTTCAGCGCCGAAGAGCTCGATTACATGCGTGGGCTGCGCTTCGTGAAGCCCGACTTCGCCGACTTCCTCGGGCTGTTCCACCTGGACCGCAAGTACATCAACCTGCGTCCGTCGCAGACCGTGCCGGGCGAGATCGAGCTGGACATCACCGGGCCGTGGCTGCACACGATCCTGTTTGAAGTGCCGCTGCTGGCGATCATCAACGAGGTCTGGTTCCGCAACACCAGCACCCCGGATTTCGCCGAGGGGGAGCGGCGGCTGCAGGCCAAGACCGCGCTGCTGCGCGACACGCCGGGCTTCGAGTTGTGCCGCATCGCCGACTACGGCAGTCGCCGCCGCTATTCGCGCGACTGGCATGCGCGCATGCTGCCGATGATGCGCGAGGCGCTCGGTGAGCAGTTCGTGGGCACCAGCAACGTGCATTTCGCGCGGCTGTACGGCATGACCCCGCACGGCACCATGGCGCACGAGTACCTGCAGGCGTTCCAGGCGCTGGGGCCGCGGCTGCGCGATTCGCAGGTGGCGGCGCTGGAGTCGTGGGCGCGCGAGTATCGGGGCGACCTGGGCATCGCGCTGTCGGACGTGGTCGGGCTGGAGGCCTTCCTGCGCGACTTCGACATGTATTTCTGCAAGCTGTTCGACGGGGTACGACACGACTCGGGCGATCCCTTCAGCTGGGGCGACCGGATGCTGGCGCACTTCAGGGAGCGCCGCGTGGACCCGCGCAGCAAGGTGCTGGTGTTCAGCGATGGTCTCAACATCGAGAAAGTGATGCGGCTGTTCGACTATTTCCGTGGCCGCTGCCAGGTGGCATTCGGGGTGGGCACGCACCTGACCAACGATCTGGGCCCGACGCCGCTGAACATCGTGATCAAGATGGTCCGCTGCAACGGCCAGCCGGTGGCCAAGCTCAGCGATTCGCCGGGCAAGAGCATGTGCGACGATCCGGGCTACCTGGCGTACCTGCGCCAGGTATTCGAGTTGCCGCCGGAATAACGGACGCGTTCTGCCGGCCAACGGCCGGCACTACCGGGCGTGTATGCAATGCTTTGGTAGGGTTGGTTCCCAAACAACCGCCGACCCCGCCCATCGGCACGGTAACGCATGACCCCGGCCGAAGCCGCTCTACTCGAGCGCGTACCGCGCCACGAACAACCCGGCCACCAACCAAACTGCCGGATGCACCTCACGCCAACGGCCGGTACCGGCCTTCAGCGCGGCGTACGCAATGAACCCGAATGCCAACCCGTTCGCAATCGAATAGGTAAACGGCATCGCCAGCGCGCACAGTGCGGCAGGCACGGATTCGGTCAAATCGTTCCACTCCACATCGACCAGCTCACGCAACATCAGCCCGGCCACGAACAGCAGCGCGGGCGCGGTGGCATAGCCGGGCACCATGCCGGCAAGCGGTGAGAACAACAGGGCGGCCAGAAACAGGGCCGCCACCACCAATGCGGTCAGCCCGGTCCGTCCGCCGGCCTGGACGCCGGAGGCGCTCTCGGCAAATGCAGTCGTGCTGCTGGTGCCGAGAAGCGAGCCGGCGACGATGGCGGTGCTGTCAGCCAGCAGGGCGCGACCAAACCGCTTCTGCGCGCCAGGCAGCTTGAGCAGGCCGGCGCGGCCGACGACGCCGTACAGGGTGCCGGTGGCGTCGAATACTTCGACCAGTACGAACACGAGCACGACCTGCAGGAGGACGGCGAGCGGGGCGCCGCCGTCGTGGTGGAGCAGGCCGGGCAGGTCGAGCTGGAGGAAGGTGGGTGCGAGGCTGGGCGGCAGGGAGACGATGCCGTGGTACTGGACGTTGCCGAGCAGCCAGGCGGCGCCGGTGACGGCGAGGATGCCGATCAGGATGGCGCCTTTGATGCGGCGTGCTTCAAGGATCGAAATCAGCAGGAAGCCGGCGAGGGCGAGCAGCGGCGGGGCGGTGTTGAGCGGGCCGAGCGCGACCAGGGTGTCGGGGTTGGCGACGATGACGCCCGATTTCTGCAGGGCGATGATGGCAAGGAACAGGCCGATGCCGGCAACGATGGAGGCGCGCAGCGAGGCGGGAATGCCGGCCACGAGCCAGGCGCGCACGCCGGTCAATGACAGCGCGAGGAACACGAGGCCGGAGATGAAGACGGCGGCGAGCGCCTGCTGCCAGGGCAGGCCGGCGGCGCCGACCACGGTAAAGGCGAAGAACGCATTCAAGCCCATGCCGGGCGCCATGCCGACCGGGAAGTTGGCGGCGAAGGCCATCACCAGCGAGCCGAGTGCGGCGGCCAGGCAGGTCGCCACGAACACGGCGCCCGGGTCCATGCCGGTCGTGGAGAGAATGTCGGGGTTGACGAAGACGATGTAGGACATCGTCAGGAACGTGGTCAGCCCGGCCAGCAGTTCAGTACGCACGGTGGTGCCGTGGTGTTCGAGCTGGAACAGGCGTTCAAACAGTTTCATGGTGGGGGATCCATTGAAGGGCGAATCAGAGCAACAGCAACAGCAATAGCAACAGCAACAGCCCTTGTCTGGTGGCTTCACTGGTTTGGGCCGGCGGGGGGGGGGGGGGGGGGGGCGCCCGGAAAAAGTCCATTTTGTGAAAGACCCCGCCAACCCTCCCCCCCAAGGCCCCCAAAAACAACACCCCCCACCCCCCAAAGAGCCGGGGGGT
>NZ_CAUQLJ010000021.1:0-64701 GCF_963519125.1 uncultured Stenotrophomonas sp.
GCGCAGCCGTGCCTGGAACTGCCAGCGCGCACCGGCCTGCACGGCCAGGCGCGGTGCGGGCGCGCGCGAGGGCGTGGCGTCGTACCACGCCAGCGCCAGCTCGCGGCCGCGCAGCTGTGCCGGCTGGGCCGGGTCGTCATCCACGCGGAACCGGAACCGGGTGCTCCGTGGCCCCTGTCGCGGCAGATCCACCACCCTGCCCTGCACCGTGTACTCGCGGGATGTTGCATGGGCCGGCAGCTGCATTTCCAGTCCTGCATGCCCCTGCACCGTGGTCCAGCCGATGCCCACCAGCAGCGCGCCGCACCAGCGTGCACGCGGCCAAGCGCACCACAACAGCACACCGGCACACACTGCGCACCACGCCAGAACCGCTGGCATCAGGACCGGTGCGAACACCACCCCGCAGGCGCCGCACAGCAGCGCCGCTGCGGCCGCTTTGCCGAACATCGGCAAAGGTGCTGCGAAGATTCGTGAGGACCGCTGCGACACGCGCGTCATCCAGCTCACCCGCTGCGATGGAACGCACAGCGTGGGCATGCGGCGTTGCCCATGCCATCGGCCGGGTGCGAAAGAAGATGTCGGGAAGTTCCGCTGGCGCAGAATGCAGAAAGCAAAAAAGCCGACCTGATGGCCGGCTTTTCTGTTGTTCCACCGCAGTCGCTGGGACTGGAGTGGTGGGCGGTACAGGGTTCGAACCTGTGACCCCTACCATGTCAAGGTAGTGCTCTACCGCTGAGCTAACCGCCCGTTTTTGCTTCTGAACGTCCGCGATTGCGTCGGTGCAGGCCGCGTATATTACGGATGCCGGCCGTGAAGCGCAACACTTTTGTGAAGAAGATGCTGCACTGCCGCGTTCAGCCCAGACTCGCTTCCTTCAGCTGCCGGATCTGGTCACGCACGCGGGCGGCATCCTCGAATTCCAGGTCCTTGGCGTGCTGGTACATCTGCTGTTCCAGTGCCTTGAGACGGGACGCCAGCTGGGCCGGGCTGAGCGATCGATAGTCACTCCCCTCCTCGGCAACGCCGGGCCTGCCTTTGCCCTTGCCCTTCTTTGCTTCCTTCTCGGCGGCGTCCGAACGCGCCCCTTCCAGCACGTCGACGATCGGGCGCGCCACCGAGCGCGGCACGATGCCGTGCTCCTCGTTGTACTCGACCTGTTTGGCGCGACGACGGTCGGTCTCATCGATCGCGGCCTGCATCGAACGGGTGATCTTGTCCGCATACAGGATCGCCTTGCCGCGCACGTTGCGCGCGGCACGGCCGATGGTCTGGATCAGCGAACCGGTCGAGCGCAGGAAGCCCTCCTTGTCGGCATCCAGGATCGCCACCAGCGACACTTCCGGCATGTCCAGGCCTTCGCGCAGCAGATTGATGCCCACCAGCACGTCGAACTTGCCCAGGCGCAGGTCGCGGATGATCTCCACGCGCTCGACCGTATCCACATCCGAGTGCAGGTAGCGCACGCGGATGCCGTGCTCGGTCAGGTACTCGGTGAGGTTCTCGGCCATGCGCTTGGTCAGCGTCGTGACCAGCACCCGGTCACCGGCCTTGATGCGCGCGTTGGCCTCGCTCATCAGGTCATCGACCTGGGTACCGACCGGACGGATCTCCACCACCGGATCGATCAGGCCGGTCGGGCGCACCACCAGTTCGGTGATCTCGTCACCCGCCTCGCGGTACTCGTACGGGCCTGGCGTAGCGGACACGTAGATGCTGCGCGGGCAGCGCTCTTCCCACTCCTCGAAGCGCAGCGGCCGGTTGTCCAGCGCCGAGGGCAGCCGGAACCCGAATTCGACCAGCGTCTCCTTGCGCGAACGGTCGCCCTTGAACATGGCACCGATCTGCGGAATGGTCACGTGCGATTCGTCGATCACCAGCAGCGCGTCGGCCGGCAGGTAGTCGAACAGGGTCGGCGGCGGCTCGCCGGCGTTCTTGCCGGTCAGGTGCCGGGAATAGTTCTCGATGCCGTTGCAGAAGCCGACCTCGGCCATCATTTCCAGGTCGAACTGGGTGCGCTGCGCCAGGCGCTGCGCTTCGACCAGCTTGTTCTGCGCGTACAGCTGCTCCAGCCGCTCCTTCAACTCGACCTTGATCGTCTCGATCGCTGCCAGCACACGCTCGCGCGTGGTGGCGTAGTGGGTCTTCGGGTAGACCGTGAAGCGCTGCATGTTGCGCAGCGTCTCGCCGGTGAGCGGGTCGAACAGGGTGATCTTCTCGACCTCGCCATCAAACAGTTCCAGGCGCAGGGCTTCGCTGTCCGACTCCGCCGGGAACACGTCGATCACTTCACCTCGCACGCGGAACGTACCGCGCTGCAGCTCATACTCATTGCGCGTGTACTGCAGCTGGGTGAGGTGGTTGATCAGGTCGCGCTGGTCGATGCGCTCGCCCTTGGACAGGATCAGGCGCAACGACAGGTAGTCTTCCGGCGCGCCCAGGCCGTAGATCGCCGATACCGTCGCCACCACGATCGCGTCCGGGCGCGACAGCAGGGTCTTGGTCGCCGCCAGTCGCATCTGCTCGATGTGCTCGTTGATCGAACTGTCCTTCTCGATGAACGTGTCCGACGACGGCACGTAGGCTTCCGGCTGGTAGTAGTCGTAATAGCTGACGAAATACTCCACCGCGTTGTGCGGGAAGAACGCCTTGAACTCGCCATACAGCTGCGCCGCCAGCGTCTTGTTCGGCGCCATGATCAGCGTCGGCTTCTGCACGTTCTGGATGACGTTGGCGATGGTGTAGGTCTTGCCCGAGCCGGTGACGCCCAGCAGGGTCTGCTTGGCGATGCCCGCTTCGAAGTTGCTGGTCAGCTTTGCGATGGCATCAGGCTGGTCGCCCGCCGGCGAATACGGCGAGACGAGTTCAAAACGGTCGCTCATGGTGTTGCCAGTTCCCGGGAAGGGTGAGTATACGGGGCAAGCGGTGACGGCCGGCTGAGGGGTTTCCGGGCAGGCAGCCGCGGCGTTGGCCGATGGTGAATGCGCGAGCACGGAACGAGGCTGGAGGCATGTCCCTTCATCTTCGCCCTGCCCGGCTCCACCGCGGCCTCCATCTGATCGAGCTGCTGATCGCCGTCATGGTGCTGTCGGTCCTGCTGGCGTTGGCGTGGGGCCCCTGGCAACGCACGCTGCGGCACTTCCAGGCGGAAACGCTGCGCGCCGAACTGGTCGCCAGCCTGTCGATGGCACGCAACGCCGCCATCACCGAACGCCGCCGCGTGACGGTCTGCGGTTCGTCGGATGGCCTGAGGTGTGACCAGGCATGGAGCCAGGGCTGGCGGGTGCAGGTCGAACCGGCCAACAGCGCGACCGGCGCCGCAAGGGAACTCCGCGTGCACAGGGCACGGCAGCGTCATGTCGACCTGCGCACCAGCGATCATCGGCCCGACATACGGTTCCGGCCCGACGGCCGCAATGCCGGCACCAACCAGTCCATCGTGCTGTGCGTGAATGGACAGGAGCACAGTCGCGTGATCATCAGCGTCCCCGGGCGGGTCAGGAGCCAGCGCCCGCGCAGGCCCATCCCCTGCTGAAAACTGAAATGTCATCGCGGAAACGAAAAAAGCCGCGATTTCTCGCGGCTTTTTCGAATCTGGCGCCCGAAGTTGGACTCGAACCAACGACCCCCTGATTAACAGTCAAGTGCTCTAACCGGCTGAGCTATTCGGGCGGGGACGCGAATTCTAGACGTTCATCGAGTGCGTTGCAAGGTCCTCATGCGCTTACCAGCATTCCTGCGCGCTGGTGTTGGCAGGGGACTTCACCCCCGCCTGGTTCACCGACATCGTCGCGCAGGGATCCTTGGCCTGGTCGCCCTGTGGAGCCGCGGTGATCGTGAAGGTATTGGCAGTGGGTGCGTTGAAGGTCACCTGGTAGATCGCCTTGCTGCCATCACGCGGCGAGGCGATCGTGGTTGCGCCGCTCTCGGCGAACGTGAAGCTGGAGTAGCTGTTGTTGAGCGTGTGATGGCGCTCGGCACGCTGCGCGTACTCAACCAGTTCGGCCTTGGCCGCGGCGCGCTTGGACTTGCGCACCTGGCTGGTATAGGAGGGGTACGCGATGGCGGCCAAGATCGCGACCACGGCGACGGTGACCATCAGTTCGATCAGGGTAAAGCCGACGACCTTGTACGGACGGCGTCCCTGCGGGAAGGAAGTCTTGCTCACTGGATCTGCCTCCACGATTGGCGACCGCACGGATAAGGGACGTAGACAATGTCAGGACCATTGGGGTAGCCCATGTAGCAGCCGGGGCCGCCCGGCGGGGAGGGAGCCGGCCCAGCGCCACCACCACTACCACCACCGCCACCGCCACTCAGCGACGCCACCGGCACGCGCGGAAGCGCGAACGGGGTGTTGTTGAGCACGGGCGCACTGCCCGTACTCCGGTTCTTGAGGCCGGCGGTGCCGACTGCGAAGCCCGTACCGCCCGGCGAGTTCAGGGTGGCACGACCCAGCGCGCCCTCACCGGTCAACGGGGTCAGCGCAAAGAACCAGTTGATGCCCGTTGCGGCACAGCCACCCGACGTGGACGGTTGCGGCGCGTAGGTGGAGAGGCTGACGATACCGTTGGCCAGCGTCGGATTGCTGACTACGCGTTCGCTGAGCCCGTCCTTGAGCGAACTGACCGGCAGGTCGATGTACCACCCGCGCGCGTTTGCGGGGGCGCCCGCAATGGCGGTGAGCGTCCGCGAGTCGCCGGAGGTATTGACGGTCCGCCCCATCAGATTGGCGCGGGTCACGGTGCTGCTGGTCGGGCCAGCGTCGGTATCGTTCACGCCGTAGATAGTCTGCTTCGAGTTGTCGCGCACGTCTTCATTGAACGAGAAGCTGCCGGTACCGAAGTAGAGCATCAGGCCGCCATTGGGGCCGGTGCCGGTGGTGATGCCGCCGGTGATCGGCTGGCGCACGGTCAGGCCCTTGTCGGTGGACGGCAGGCTGGTGAACAGCGGCCGGTCGGGCTTCGCCATGTCGCGCAGGTCGAACTTCCACACCGCGCCCTTCTGGTCGGTGCCGTACACGGTGTCGGAAATGCCGTCGCGTGAGCGCACCTTCTGGTCAGTGCCGCCCCAACGGTCGATCACCACGATGCTGCCCAGGCCGTTGGTGCCGGACGGGACGCCCGTGCCGGTCTCGACCGCGTCGATCATGGTTGCGCTGCCGTCGGCGACATCCACCACGAACAGCACCGCCTTGCCATTGGCGCTGTTGAAGCCGTTGCCGAAGATGGCCTTCCACTTGATATCGGTCCCTACCTTGACCGGCACGATTACCGGCTTGGCCAGGACGAAGCCGATGTTGTTCCGCACATCGACCGGCAGGTTGGTGTCGAGGTCGCTGATCTCCCACTTCTTCGACGTCGCTGCGAACGTGGTGCCCGGGGTCACGTCCAGGCCGAACACGCCGCGACCACCGGCACCGGAGGCGCCAACCAGGGTGGTCCGCCAGGCATTGCCATAGTAGGTGTCACCGACGGCAATCTGGCCGTCCACGAAGTAGCGGTGCTGGAACTTCTGCGAGGTCTTCTTTTCCGGCTCCGCGCGGAACAGCAGATTGGCCATGTTGCCGAGCGCGGTGTTGGGAATATAGGCAAACGCTTCGGTACCGCCACCGGCAACCGTGTCGCCCTTGGCATCCATGCCGCCGTTGAACGCGTGCAGCATGCCGTCGTTGGCGCCCACGTAGATCATGTAGTTGGCGGTGTCTGCCTTCTTCTTCAGGTACTCCGCGTAAGCCTTGCTCATCGTCGTGTCCGCCAGGCGGCGATACCCGTAGTCGTCCTTGGGCGAGCTGATGAACGGCGTGGACGTGACGATGTCGCCGATCCGGGTGGTGCGGTCGCGCAGGATGCCGCCATTGCGCACTTCGCGGGTTGTGTCGCCCCGCAGGTAGCTCACGGCCATGGCGATGTCGATCTTGCGATCGATCAACTCCTGGGTGGTGTTGCAGATCGACATGTCGGGATACTGCGTGGGCTTGTTGCAGATGTCGCCCAGGCTCACGTTGCCGGAAGTGAACTCCTGGGTCGCGCCATTCTTGGTGAAGAAGATCTTGCGGGACGCGGCGCTCTGCAGCTTCTCACTGGCTTCCCAGAACGGCGTCTGCACGATCGAACGCGTGGTCGGATCCACCGACAGCTTGGTGGCCGTCAACTTGCCGAACCAGTCGGTGCCCTCGTTGGTGTACTCGTAGTACGGCGCGACCGTCAGCGAACCCGCGCCGATGCGCGCACCGCTGAAGCCGGTGCCGCCCGACGGCGAGGAGCCGGCCGTCACCGCCGACAGCACGCGGCGCATGGCGTCGGTGATTTCCGCCGGCGTGCGGGCATTGATGTACTCGCCGCGGGTATTGACCGCAGCGTGCCAGATGTCATCGACCGTACTGCGCGCGTCATTCTCCCACTGCGGCCAGTTGTTGTAGATCGCGGGGGTGGTGTAGGCGTTCTGCGGGTTGTCCGGATTGAACAGATTGCCACGCGCACCCAGGGTAACGCCGTAGAAGTTCAGGTGGAGATTGGTCTGGCAATCCTGGTGCTTGTCGGGATTTCCGCTCTTGCACGCCGCCGGCACCGGCACCTGGCCCGCGGTCAGGTCGGGACGCAGCGGCGGCAGGCCGTTGATGTTGTTGTAGTACTTGCTGACGATGTCGGCCATGGTGTCGAAGTAGCTGTCCGAAAACGGCGCCCCCATGGTCTGGTCGTTATTGCCCACGGTCTTGGTGCCGCCATTGCTGAAGCCGTCGGTAAACAGCATCACCGCATTCTTCTGGCAGACCTCCAGCACCGGCGCTGCATCATCGGTGCGGGTGAACTGCTGGGTGGCCGAATACACCGCCTGGCGGTTGGGCGTACCGCCGCTGGCCGGCAGCGCAAGCATCTCGTCGAACAGCGCCTTGCGATCGGTGTCCACGCTCATCTTGCGCATCGGCAGGCGCTTGGCGGCCGTGTCGTAGCTGCCGTTCTGGTTGATCCGGAAGTAGCCGACGCGCAGGTTGGCGACGTTCGACAGCGAACGCGTCATGCCGGCGATCATCGCGCGGTTGCGGTTGCCATAGTACGTAAACCAGTTGGCGAAGTTCTTTGAACCAGCGTCGCTGTCGCTGGCCGGGAGCGTGTACTTCCACATCGCACACCCGGTGCCGCACGCATCGCTCACCTGCACACGGGTCGCGCCGGCATAGGCGTTGGCCTCGCCTGGCAGCTGCGGGTACGGGTCACTGGTGCCGTTTATCACTTTGACGAAGAAGGTCGCCGGCCAGTACTCGACCCGCGTGTCTGAAATGTTGTTGTTCCAGGTGCCAGCGTTGCGGTACGAGGTTCCGTTGATGTACGCACCCGCCTGGTACGTCATGCCACGCTGGATACGGAAGGTTTCGGTACCGTAATAATTGCTGGTCAGGTTGACGGTAGTGGTGGCCGCAGTCGGCTTGGGATCGATCCGCGCCTTCGACGGGATGGAGGGGGCGAAGGACACGTCCTTGTCATCCTTCCACGGTTCATACCTCACCGTCGGATTGAAATACGTAGGGTTGTACTGGGACGAGCGCGCGAAACCAAGCGAGTCGAACGGCGGCAGGCCGTAGTAGCTGCCGCTGATGCGGGGCCCCGGCATCAGATAGAAGTAATCGCAGTTGCCCGATGTGTTCACCACGCCATTGGCGTCAAAGAAGCTCAGCCGACTGGTACTCCAGCAGCCCTCGCCGTCCTGGCCGGGGAACTGGGTCTGGAAGGTCATCGAGCCGGAGTCATCCACCGCCATGATGAAGGCCGGCGTGGTGTCGGCCGGAATGTTCAGCGGCTTCTGGGCAAGAATGCCCTGCCCCTGCGCGGCAATAAGGTTGTAGCCGACGAATGCCAGGCCGATCACTGCCACCGCCGAGCCGGCGGCCGTCCACTTGAATCTGCGCGAAGCCATGGCCGCGGTCCTCAGAGCTTGAAAATGGTGTCGATGACGGAGCGCGACGTCGGATTTGCCGGGTCGTCGGCCGCATACGCGGTAATCTGGAAGGTGGCCGTAGCCTGGTCGATCGGCAGGCCCTGGTCCTGCGAATTGCTGCCCGGGCCACCGCACTGGTCGATCTGGCGCACCCGTACCTTGGGCGCGGCTTCATTGTTCTTCGCCAGATCCCTGCCCCACTGGACCGGGTCGAACCCGTCTTCGCAGTTCTGGGTGATGCTGGTGATGTCGACAAGGCTGCCGTCGACAGGCGCATTCCGGTTGGTGATCGCTTCCACGGCGTCCTCCGCGTTGCGCACCGCGCCTTCAGTGTTCTGGAAGGAACGGCTGGCGGCGCGGTAATTGGACGCCATCTTTTCCTGCATGCCGGCGACCTGGATGCCCGCGATCCCGATCAGGGCGAGCAGCAGCAGCATGATCAGCGCGACGTACAGCACGGCGCCCCGCTGGTGGCGGACGGACGGGAAGGCACGGGGATGCGGCGAGCGGATCATGGTCAGTTCCCGAACAGGCGATTGCGCAGGGCGATGCTCACTTCATAGGCGGTGCGGTAACGCCCATCGGTAACGGCATCCTGGTTGTAGGTCATGCCCAACACGCCGAGCCGGGCGGCGGCATCCGTCGGTTTGGCATTGCCGGTACGGTCCGAGCTGCGCGCGACCAGGCCAACCTGGACCAGGCCCACCCGCCGCCATGCGCCAGCACCGGTGGCATTGGTGTCGACCGACACCCCGGAGGCCACCTTCTGCGAGGTGATGTTGCCGACCGGGGGGGTCGCGCCGGTAATGTCGAGCGTGTTATCCAGCCCGTACATCAGCTGCAGGTTCTCGATGCCTTCGACCAGCTCTTCGTTGATCGTATACAGGCCGGCCGAATTGGCGCGCGCACGGCGCAGGCCGGGGCCGTTGGTACCGTCACCGATGTAGTAGACCATCGACTCCGCGCGGTAGACCACGGTCGGCTCGGGCTGCGGTGCATAGCGCGTGAGGTCCACGGTGCCGGCGGTGAGCTTGTTGGCGGCCAGCGTCCCTGCGAACACATCCACGTATTCGCAGTTGGCGATGCCGAACATGGTCGGCGTCGCGATTCCGTTTTCCGTGAGGCGCTTCCAGCGATCGTTGTCCGCAGCGAGCGTCAGCTCCTGGGCATTGATGGCCGTCACCGGGACGCCTTCCGGTGCCAGGAAACGCAGCACCAGGACGTCGCTGCCCGCCACCGGCTTCGGGTTGAGGTTGCTGATCCACGCGGGCAGCCCCGTCGGCAGGCTGCCGCCGCCCACGTTGAGCGTATCGGTTGGCGCGGTACCGGGCGCTTCATAGCCCTGGATGGCGACGCTGAAGTCCAGCGGACTGCCAGCGCCGGTGGCAGCGACGAAGTTGTTGCGGGGCAGGCCCGTTTCCTTGATGAAGTGCGCCTGGTCATTCACGCACCCCATGTGCCCGGCCATGCGGATGTCGCGCTCGAGGAAATCCAGCGCGAAACGGCCGTTCTCCTGCGCGCGGGCCACGCCTTCGGAAAGCCGCGATGCCTGGCTGGAGGCAAGGAAGACCTGGGTGACGCCCAGCATCAGGATCAGGCCGATGACCAGGGAAACCATCAGTTCGATGAGGGACAGGCCGGCCTGGCGGCTGCGGATCATGAGCGGACCTTTCATAGCTGGGTCACGATTTCGAAGGTGGTCGCTGCATCCGGCGCGGTCCTGCTCCAGCGCTCGTCGGCCCAGCTGACCCGGACCGTCGCCACGCCTGCGGCCACGGTCACATTCGCCGAGGCGTTATTGCCCAGGGCCTTGACCACCTGGCATTGCCAGCGGGCGATGTTCTGCTCCACCGTGACGTTGTTGATCGGGCGCGCGCACACCCCGGCGGCGGTCTTGGTCCCCGCCGCGAAGGTGGCATTGCTGTACCACTCCGACGCATGCCGGTTGCTGCGCATCTGTTCGGTCAGGTCGTAGGCGAGGTTGGTGGCCTGTGTGCGGTAGTTGGCACTCTGGACATAGCGGACGTTCATGGTCTGCAGCAGCGCGAAGCCGAGCAGGCCGAACGCCAGCACCACCACGGCGACCAGCACTTCAAGCAGGCTGAAGCCGCGCTGGCGGCCCCGCGGACGATAGGGGTTACGGATCATTTGCAGGCTCCCTTCACGGTCGTGACCTGGCCGGAGGCGTTGATGGTCATCGTGCTCTGCAGCGGCTGGTTGTCGCATTTCTGCGGACGCAGGGTCACTTCCTGATCGGTTCCGTTGCGGCGACGCCCCCGGCCGTCGAAGGCGATCAGGGCGTTGGTAGGACCCGCGACGATCAGCGCACTGTTGACGGCGCTGTAGCGAAGCACGGTTTCGGCGTTGCTGAAGGCGCCGTCACCATTGCTATCACTGAAAGCGAGCATGCCCTTATCCCATTTGCCGTCACAGCTGGTGCCGGTGCTGCTGCCGCAGACCGCCCCACCCTGGTTGTTGCGGATCGCGTCGCTGCGGGCGAGGTTCACCAGGCCGATCACCTGGTTATGGGTGGTGGCGAGTCGGTTCGAACGGATCAGGCTCTGGAAGTTCGGAAAGGCGATCGCAGCGAGGATGGCCACCACCGAGACGGTGACGATCAGTTCGATGAGTGTGAAGCCCTTGGACCGGCGTAAAGACATGGGACGCTCCCCAGCGTGATGGCAGGACAATGAACGGCCCGCCGTCCGGCCGCAAGGAGCGGCAGGACGAACGGTCGCTCGCAGGCGACGGGCGTCAAACCGTTGACACCCGTACGGTGAGAAGTGGCCCCTTCAGCTCAGGCCAGCACCCGGTAACAGGGCTGGTACTCCCCGGAGATCTTCATCCGGCGCTGCTCGACGAAGGCGCGCAGCAGTTCGTCCAGGGCCTGCATCATGTCGGCGTCGCCGTGGATCTCGAACGGGCCGAATTCCTCGATGCGGCGCATGCCGTCTTCCTTCACGTTGCCGGCCACGATGCCGGAGAACGCGCGGCGCAGGTCGGCCGCCAGGGCATGCGGCGGGCGCCCATGGTGCAGGTCCAGACCGGCCATGGCTTCATGGGTCGGCACGAACGGCTGCTGGTACTCCCACGGAATCTCGATGGACCAGTTGAAGAAGAACGAGTCCTTCTGTGCCAGGCGGTGTTCGCGCACGCGCTTGATGCCGGCCGACATCTGCCGGGCCACGGCCACCGGGTCGCCGATGATGATCTGGTAGCGCTCGGCGGCGGCATCGCCCAGGGTCAGGCGGATGAAGCGGTCGATCTGCTCGAAGTACGGCGCGGCCACGGTCGGGCCGGTCAGGATCAGCGGGAACGGCAGGTCCTTGTTTTCCTCACGCAGCAGGATGCCGAGCAGGTACAGGATTTCTTCGGCGGTGCCGACACCGCCGGCGAACACGATGATGCCGTGGCCGATGCGCACGAACGCTTCGAGACGCTTCTCGATGTCCGGCATGATCACCAGGTGGTTCACGATCGGGTTCGGCGACTCGGCGGCGATGATGCCCGGCTCGGTCAGGCCGATGTAGCGCGTGGTGTGCTTGCGCTGCTTGGCATGGGCGATCGTGGCGCCCTTCATCGGGCCCTTCATCGCACCCGGGCCGCAGCCGGTGCAGATGTCCAGCCCGCGCAGGCCCAGCTCGTAGCCGACCTGCTTGGTGTACAGGTACTCGTCGCGGCCGATCGAGTGGCCGCCCCAGCAGACCACCAGGTTCGGGTCGCCGGGGTTGAGGATGCGCGCATTGCGCAGCAGCCCGAACACCGCATTGGTGATGCCCTCGGACGACTCCAGCTCGGCCGCGTAGGCCGGGCCCATTTCAATGGCCATGTAGGCCAGGTCGCGGACCACGGCGAACAGCAGCTCGGCCACGCCGCGGATGATCTCGCCGTCCACGAAGGCCATGGCCGGCGCGTTGACCAGGTCGATGCGGACGCCGCGGTCCTGCTGGGCGACCTGGATGTCGAAGTCGGGGTACAGATCGCGCGCCGCGCGCGGATCGTCCGAGGCACTGCCGCTGGTCAGCACGGCCAGCGCACAGCGCCGCAGCAGCTCGTGCATGCCGCCGCCGGAGGCGTCGCGCAGGCGCGCCACTTCGGCGCGCGAGAGCACGTCCAGCCCACCGCGCGGGTAGATCCGCGCGTCCTGCACCGGCAGCGCGCGTGCCGGCTTTTCAATGATGGTCATTTCCATACTTTTCGCTTCCTCTAAGGTTGCCAACTTTACTGCTGCCCCCTTTAAAAGCAAAACGGCCGGGTTTCCCCGGCCGTTCATTTACTGCTTCAACCGCTCAGTTCATCAGAACTGGTAGCGGAAGCCCAGCTGGACCGACCACTGCGACACACCGACGTCGAAGCCGTCTGCGTCGTTGTTGGCCACGGCCGGGGTGTCCGCGCCGGTGAAGTTGTACACGTACTTGCCGTCCTTGATGCCCTGCAGGGCAGCCACGCGCGCATCGGCAAAGAAGCCGTAGTCGTAGATGTTGCCCCAGTCCTTGTTGAGCATGTTGCCGATGTTCTGGACGTCGATCCAGATCTCCGACTTGTGGCCCTTCATGAAGCCCGGCAGTTCCTGGCTGACGCGCAGGTCGAAGGTGTTGATCCAACCGGTGCGGAACTGGTTGGCCGGGGCGTAGCTGCCCGCGTACTTGGCCAGCTGCGGGTTGTTGGCCAGCCATTCGTAGAACGACTTCTCCATGTTCGGATCGGCCACGAAGTTGCTGCCGGTCAAGGTGCCGAACAGCACGTCGCCCGGGTTCGGCACGTAGAACAGGTCGTTCGCGGAACGGCTGTCGCCGTTGGCGTCGTTGGTGTACACGTAGCTGTACGGACGGCCGCTGCGGCCTTCGTAGACCAGGCCAACGCGGGTTTCGTAGTCACCGAAGAACTTGTGCTTCCAGTTCAGCGCACCCGACAGGCGGTCACGGATCTGGTAGCGCGAAGTGTTTTCGGTCTCGTCGTTGGCATTGAAGGCGTACTGGTAGCCCCAGCCCGAGCTGGCGGTGGAGCTGGTCAGGGTGCCGACTTCGGTGGCATCGGTGTAGGTGTAGCCGATGTTCCAGGACCAGTCACTGTCCGGCGCCCACGGCTTGGCCAGCGAGACGGTGAACTGCGAAGTGCGACCCTTGTCGGTGTTGGCGATTTCGTACACGGAGTCGTAGGCAGTGTTGCGTCCGGCGCGGGCATCGTTGTTGCTCCACGCGTTACCGTTGCGCGACTGGGCGTAGTACATCTGACGGCCGTCCGGACCCAGGAACTGCACCGGACCCAGGTTCAGGTTCTTGTAGTACAGGGCGTCCTTGACCTTGGTCACCAGCAGTTCGGCCGAGGCCACCACGCCGTACCACGGCAGTTCGTGGTCGAAGGCCAGGTTGGCCTTGTACACCGACGGCATGTTGAAGTCGCTGCCGACGAAGTTCACGTTCTGGCGGTTCAGACCCGGGGTGGTCGGGACCGGCTGGCTGTCCTTGCTCGGGTTGAACGGCAGCGCCGGGTTGTAGGCGTTGAAGGTGTAGACCGAGTTGTTGAAGCCGGTCGCCGAGTAGCTGTTGCTCAGCCACACCTGCGGGGCATCACCCTGGAACAGGCCCACGCCGCCGCGCAGCTGGGTCTGGCGGTCGGTGTCGAAGGTGTAGTTGAAGCCCGCACGCGGCTGGATCAGGAACTTGTTGCTCAGCACTTCGCTGTTGTCCAGGCCGAAGAACTGCGAGGCCGGGGCGTTGTAGGCCGGCGCCGGGCTGGTGTCGGCACGGTCGGCACGCACGCCCAGGGTCAGGGTCAGGTTGTTGTTGACGTACCAGGTGTCCTGCACGAACAGGGCCAGGTTGCTGAACTTGTAGTCCGCCGGAATCGAGCCCGGGCTGCGCTCCGGGTTGTAGTTGTAGCTGCTCCAGCGGCCGGCAGCGAAGTTGTCCAGGCCATAGAAGGTGTAGGCACCCCACGAGGTGGCGCCGAAGTAGTTGTAGATGTCGTTGGTGTCGTACGAGGCACCGAACTTGACGTCGTGGTCACCCAGGGTCCAGGTGCCGGCAGCGTAGTAGTTCCACGCCTTGGTCTCCAGGATGTTGTTCTGCGAGTTGACTTCGGTACCGAGGTACAGCGAGTCGCCGGTGGGCGCAGCCTGGGTGCCGCGGAAGAAGATGCGGATGCTGGGTGCGTCGGTGGAGACGTTGCGGATCGCCGAGTACTCGCGGTACGAGGCCTTCAGCTCGGTCGAGAAGTTCGGGCTCCAGTCGCTGAACAGCTGGGCGACGTAGCTTTCGTTGGTCTTGTCGTGCTGGTACCAGTACGAGCTCAGCGAGGCCGTGCTGGTGCTCATGCCGTTGATGCGCAGCTTGCTCTGGTCGATCTTGCTGTAACGGATGTTGGCACGGTGGTCGTCGCTGATGTTCCAGTCCAGCTTCAGCGCGTACTCTTCCATCTCGGTGTCGCCGTTGCTTTCCAGGCCACCGGCGGCAATGCCGTAGCCTTCAGCGATCTGCTGCGCGCGGGTCACGTCGGCCAGGCTGAACTGCGGGTTGGCCTTGCCCAGCGCGGTGCCGCTCAGGTCGGCGCCCGGGGCGGCCTGCTTGAACTTTTCGTAGTTGGCGAAGAAGAACAGCTTGTCCTTCACGATCGGGCCGCCCACGGTCATGCCGTAGGTTTCTTCCTTGGTGAAGCCCTTGAACGGCTGGCCTTCCGGGTTGTCGCCGAACCAGTCGCCGTCACGGTAGGTGCCGTAGACCGAGCCGTGGAATTCGTTGGTACCGGACTTGGTCACCGCATTGACGGTGGCACCGGCGGCGGCAGCGATGCTGACGTCGTAGTTGGACAGGTTGATGTCCAGCGCTTCGATGGCTTCCATGGCGACCGGCTGGCGGCGGGTCGGCATGTTGTTGCCTTCCAGGCCGAAGGTGTCGCTGGCGGACACGCCGTCGATGTTGATCGAGTTGAAGCGCGGGTTCTGGCCGCCGGCCGAGATCGAGCCCGAGGCGCGGTCGATGAAGGTCACGCGCGGGTCAAGACGCATCAGGTCCTGGATGTTGCCGCCGATCGACGGGGCTGCCTCGATCTGCTGCTGGCTGATGTTGGTGCCCGAGCCCATCTTGGTGGAGCTGAACACTTCCGAGCCACCGGCCACGGCCACGACCTGCACGGCTTCCAGGTTGGTGGCAGCGACGTCGCCGGTCAGGGCGGCGTTGACGGTGCCGGTCTGGTTCACGCCCAGATACACGCCGTCTTCGGTCTTGGTGCCTTCACCGGACTTGGTGATGGTGATGGTGTACGGACCACCCACGCGCAGGCCGCGCGCGTTGTAACGACCCGCGGCATCGGTCACGGCGCGGCTGACCGTGCCCGACTCGACGTGCGTGATGGTGACTTCGGCGCCAGCGACAGGCTGGCCAGCGGCGGACATGACCTGGCCGCCGACACCGGCAGAGGTGCTCTGGGCGAAGGCGGGGGCGGCAGCAAGTACAGCCATGAGGCCAAGGGTGAGCTTGGACATCCGGAGACAGCGTGGGTCGATCATTGGGAGTAGCCTCGATGCGAGTTGGCGATGACGGAAAAAAAAGCGCGCCCAAGCAGCAGCCGTTCAGGCAGCTGCATGGACTTTTATCTGGGTTCCCTTGCCGCAGGCTGGTTTCAGCCGCAACGGTTAACACTAGATTAACACGATAAGCCCGCTGTATGACGGTTTGGCGACAAAACACACGCCATCACAACGCGATCGTGACGCCTTCTTCACATTTGGCTGAATTGGACCAAATGCGGCAGTTTCCGCCGTTCAGGTGCAGTAGGGAACCGGAGTTCCTGGGGACACCCCGGCAGGGTGCCAAGCCGGTGTTTCCGGCTGGTTACGACAAGGCCAGGATCTGGCCGCGATGCACCACCCCGGCGGCGGACAGCAGTTCCACGGCGGCGGCGGCGTGAACGGCCGGTTCGCGGGCGACACCGTCCTCGTCCAGCGAGAAGGCGCGGGCCCGCAGCGCGGTGCGCATCGGGCCGGGCTGCAGGCCACTGACCCGCACCGGGCTGCGCGCCAGTTCGTCATGCAACGCAGCGATCAGGCCGCGCAGGCCGTGCTGGGCGGCACCATAGCCGCCCCAGTAGGCCCGCCCTACCCGCTCGGGATCGTCGACGGTAAAGACCAGCGCGGCATCGTCGCGCTGGCGCAGCAGCGGCAGGCAGGCCTGGGCCAGCCAGGCCGGGGCGGTCAGGTTGACGTGCACCGCCCGCGCGAACGCGGCCGGGTCGGCGTGTTCGAACGGCGTCAGACCGGGAAAGTCGGCCGCGCAGTACAGCACGCCGTCCAGCCGGCCCAGTTCGGACTGCAGGCGTTCGGCCAGGGTCGCGTAGTCGTCCGGGGTGGCCCCTTCCAGGTCCAGCGGGTACAGCAGCGGCTCGGGCCCTGCGGCCTCGACCGCCGCATAGACGCGGTCGAGCCGGCGCGGTTTACGCCCGAGCAGGACCACGGTGGCCCCGGCTTCGGCGCAGGCCACCGCAGCGGCGCTGCCGAACCCGCCGCCGGCCCCGGCAATGAGAATGACGCGATCGGCCAAGGCCCCGGTCCCGACCCCGACGGACGGGACCGCGCTCATGGCTGCGAGGCCTCTTCGACGATGCGCTTGAGCTCGCCGGATTCGAACAGTTCCAGCACGATGTCGCAGCCGCCGATCAACTCGCCATTGATGAACAGCTGCGGGAAGGTGGGCAGGTTGGAGAAGCGCGGCAGGTTGGCGCGGATCTCGGGTTCCTCAAGCACGTTGACGGTGCGCAGCGCGACCGCGCCGGCCGCCATCAGGGCCTGCACGGCACGGCTGGAAAAACCGCACATGGGATACTGCGGGGTGCCCTTCATGAACAACACGAGGGGATACTTCTCCACTTCGGCCTGGATCTGCTGCATCACCGCCACCACGACTCTCCCTGCGCAACGGGGCACCCCACCTCGGCGGTCGGATAGACTCCCTGTAACGATCATTGTAATCCTACTGGCCCTGCCGCGACCCATGCCCTTCGACCTGCCCCGCCTGCCCTACGACCGTACCGCCCTGCAGCCGCACCTGTCGGCCACCAGCCTGGACCTGCACCACGGACAGCACCACCGGGCGTATGTGGAGGCATTGAACGCACGCATCGAAGGCACCGAACTGGCGGAACTGTCGCTGGAGGAAATCGTGCGGCAGAGCCAGGGCAGCCTGTTCGACGCGGCTTCGCAGGCGTGGAACCACGCGTTCTACTGGCAATGCCTGGGGCCGCGCGCCGGTGGCGATCCACAGGGGCGACTGGGCGAACTGGTGAGCCGCCATTTCGGCGATGCCCGGCGCCTGCGCGAGGAGTTCGACCGGGTCGCGCTGGGCGTGTTCGGCGCCGGGTGGGTGTGGCTGGTGCAGCACCCGTCCGGTGCGCTGGCCATCCAGGCGACGCGCAATGCCGGTACGCCGTTGACCGGGCAAAGCACGCCGCTGCTGGCCTGTGATGTGTGGGAACACGCGTACTACACCGACTACCAGAACGACCGCGCCCGTTACCTTGAGGCGTTCTGGAAGCTGGTCAACTGGAATTTCGTGGGGTCGAACCTGCGCGATTGATCGCCTGTCATCCGCGCAGCGTTTCGACGGCCGGGGCAACCTGGTCGGCGCGGTCGAGCGCCGCCCCCACCGCCTCAAGCGCTTCGGCCAATAGCGCTGCACTGTCATCGCGCAGCGTCGCATGGCCCACCTTGCGCCCGTCGCGCGGCTGCTTCCCGTAGTCGTGCCAGTGGCCACTCGGCTGGGCAAGCACCGCGTCGGCATCGGGCATCTCGCCGATCCAGTTCAGCATGCAGGCATGGCCGAGCATGCGGGTGTCGCCCAGCGGCATGCCCAGCACAGCGCGCAGGTGGTTTTCGAACTGCGAGGTTTCACTGCCTTCGATGGTCCAGTGCCCGGAATTGTGCACGCGCGGCGCCATTTCGTTGGCCAGCAGCTCCTCGCCGCGGCAGAACAGCTCGAGGGCGAACACACCCACGTAGTCCAGCTGTTCGGCCAGGGTGCGGGCGTACCCGATGGCGACGTCATGCTGCGCCGGCGCCAGCTGGGCGGGCGCCACGCTGGCCGAGAGCACGCCGTTGACATGCCAGTTGCCGGTGACCGGCCAGGCCCGGAACTCGCCGTCCAGTCCACGCACCGCGACTACGCTGACTTCGCGCTCGAAGGCGACGAACCCTTCGAGGATCAGACCGGTGCGCTCCACCTGCCCGCCCAGTTCCGCCCAGGCGGCGTCGATGTCGGCCGCACTGCGCAGGCGGAACTGGCCCTTGCCGTCGTAGCCGAAGCGACGCGTCTTGAGGATGCACGGCAGTCCAAACTCACCGACCCTGGCGGCCAGTTCATCGCGGCTGCGGATGTCGGCGAACGGCGGCAGCGGAATGCCCAGTTCGCGGAACAGGGTCTTTTCGCTCAGGCGATCCTGGGCGACAGCCAGCGCGTCCGGATTGGGATACACCGGGACCCGGTCGGCCAGGAACTGCGCGCTGCGCGCCGGCACGTTCTCGAAGTCGAAGGTGACCACGTCGACACGCTCGGCGAACGCGGCCAGCGCGGCCTCGTCTTCGAACGCGGCCACCTGCAGCGGCGCGAGCTGCCCGCCGCACGCGTCGGCGGCCGGGTCGAACAGTTCAAAGCGCAGGCCCATCGGAGCGCCGGCCAGGACCATCATGCGGGCGAGCTGGCCGCCGCCGAGGATGCCAACAGTCTTCACGGTCATTGGCGCGGGTCGTCGTGGGCCATGACGTCCTCGGTCTGGCGGGCGCGGAAGGCATCCAGCGCCTGGCCGATGGCGGCCTGTTCCGGCGCCAGCATGGCCGCGGCAAACAGTGCGGCGTTGGAGGCACCGGCGTTGCCGATCGCGAAGGTGGCGACCGGAATGCCGGCCGGCATCTGCACGATCGACAGCAGCGAGTCCATGCCGTTCAGGGCCTTGGACTGCACCGGCACGCCCAGCACCGGCACGGCGGTTTTCGCTGCGATCATGCCCGGCAGATGCGCGGCGCCACCGGCACCGGCGATGATCGCGCGCAGGCCGCGCGGGCCGGCCTGTTCGGCGTAGGTGAACAGCACGTCCGGGGTCCGGTGCGCGGACACCACTTTGACTTCGTAGGGAACACCGAGCGCGTCGAGCTTCTGCGCCGCATGCTGCATGGTCTCCCAATCGGAGCGGGAACCCATGACGATGCCGACGAGCGGCGCGGATTGGTTGGGGGTCATTGGCCGTCACCTGCCTTAAAGACGTATTCTAGCCGCCTTCCACGCATTACGAAGACCCCCATGGACCGCAAAGTCATCGATCGGCTGTGCTCGCCGACCACCCGCCAGCCCCTGTCCCTGCTTGACGCCACCGCCCTGAAGGCGGTGAACCAGGCCATCGCGGCCAATACGGTGAGCAAGGCCGACGGCGCACCGCGGACCCAGCCGCTGGGCGCAGCGCTGGTGACCCGTGATCGCAAGGAGCTGTTCCCGGTGGACGACGGCATCCCGGTGCTGCTGGCCGAGGAGGCCATCGACACCGCGCAGATCGCCGACTTCCCGGAAAAATGAGCCCGGCCCCGCTGACGCCTCCGGCCCCGGCACAGGTCCAGGCCGACGTGGCCCGTGCCCTGGCCGAGGATATCGGCAGCGGCGATGTCACCGCCGCCCTGCTCCCGGACTGCGCAGACAGCGCCTACCTGCTGTGCAAGCAGGATGCGGTGATCGCCGGCCGGCCCTGGTTCGACGCCACCCACCAGGCACTGGACCCGCAGGTGCGGATCGAATGGCACGTCGCCGAAGGCGATGCGGTCGCCGCCGGGACGGTGCTGGCCATTCTGCACGGGCGCAACCGCAGCCTGGTCAGCGCCGAACGCACCTCGCTGAATTTCCTGCAGACGCTGTCGGGAACCGCCACCACCACGGCCCATTACGTGGCCGCCGTGGCCGGCACCGGCACGCGTATCCTGGACACGCGCAAGACCCTGCCAGGCCTGCGCGTGGCGCAGAAGTACGCGGTGCGCTGCGGTGGCGGCGACAACCACCGCCAGGGCCTGTTCGACACGGTGATGCTCAAGGAAAACCACATCCGCGCCGCCGGTTCGCTGACCGCTGCGGTGCAGGCCGCGCGCGCGCAGTGGCCGCTGCTGCCCCTGGTGGTGGAAGTGGAGGACCTGGACCAGCTGCGTGAGGCGCTGGCCATAGGCTGCGATCGGATCCTGATCGACGACTTCGACGCCGCCACCCGCCGCGAAGCGGTGCGCGTTGCCGCCGGGCGGATTCCGCTGGAGGTGTCGGGCAGCGTGGACCTGGTCGGGCTGCGCGCGATTGCGGAAGACGGGGTGGACTGCATCTCGATTGGTGGGTTGACCAAGCATGTGCAGGCGATCGATCTGTCGTTGAAACTGGGTGAGCCGCCGCGGTAATCGCGCGGAGGGGCGTTGCGTGGAGCCGGGCAGAGCCCGGCTCTACTTCACGGCGTGCCCAGACCTTGTCTGCGACGCTGTGGCTGCCCCCACCTGGAGAGCGCGTATGCGCCCCCTGCTCCTGCTTGCCTGCCTCTCGCCTGCGGCGCTGCTGCTGCCGGGCACCGCTGCCGCCGCCGAGGTCTGCGATATCCCACCGCGCTATGGATTGAGCCCGCTGGCCGTCAGCATCGTGCGCACCGCCTGCAATGAGCACCGCCTGTGGTACCGGCCCTTCATCGACGCTGAAGGTCGCGCCGCCAACCTCGGCGTCAGCGAGGCCGAGCGCCTGTACCTCTCCGACGACGGCATGCCTGCGTGGCAGCGCGTGGTCGCCTACTGGCGCGACAGCGGCACCCTGGGCCCGATGGGCAGCCAGCCCGGTGCGACCAGCTGCATGCAACCGTTCGGCACGCGCTACACCGACAGCGACTGCCGGGCCTTCCTGATCGACAACCCGTGGTCGGCGGCCTTCATTTCCTGGGTGATGAGCCGGGCTGGCGTGCCGGGCTTTACCCGCTCTCCGCGCCACATCGACTACATCCGCGCGGCGTACCAGAACAGCGGCCCATACCGGATGACCGACCCGGCGCAGGAAAAGCCTGCCCCTGGCGACCTGCTGTGCTACCTGCGCGACCGCGACGAGACGCTGAGCTACGCCGGGCTGGTGCAACAGCTCAGCGGGGGCAAGGTGGCGAACTGGAAATCGCACTGCGAGGTCGTGATCGCGGCCAACATGGGCGGCGACCACACCCTCTACCTGATCGGCGGCAACGTGATGAACACGGTGGCGATGCGCAAGCTGCCACTGGATCGGAATGGCCGCATCCAGCTGCCGCCGGCCCGCTCTTACGATCCGTATGGCGTCGGCTGCACGCCGGGCCGCGAAGACGAGTGCAACTTCAACCGCCAGGACTGGGCGGCCCTGCTGAAGCTGGTGGCGACTTCGCCGATGGGGTACACGCCCAGCTACCCGCCAGCGCCCATGCCCGCGACTGCGACTGCGCCCACGTCCGCGCCCACGCCCACGCCCACGCCGACAACCAGCCCGGCACCGGCACAATCTGGCGTGCCGGCGACGGCACCGGCGCAGAAGCTGACGTTCCCGCGCGTGGTCCCGCCACGGCCGGTGCCGACGCGGCCCGTGCCGCCGCAGTCGCCTCCTCCGCAACAGCAACCCAGCAACGTGGATGAACCGCAGCCGGGTTGATCCGGGGCGGGTTCGTCGCCATCTTGGAGGTTCCTGACCCCGATGACGCGCCGAGCCGCCGATGCCCAGCTTGATCCTGTTGATGATTGGCGGTGCCTTCGCCTATGCGTTCTGGAATTCGTCGCGGGCCGCTGCCGAGCGCGCGATCGAACTGGGCCGCAACGCCTGCCGCGCCGCCGACGTGCAGTGGCTTGACCAGGCCGTGCATGCCAGCAGCATCCGCGTGTGCCGCAAGCCGAACGGCTGGCTGGGCTGGGAGCGCACCTACCGCTTCGAGTACTCGCACGATGGCATCGACCGCCACACCGGCCGCATGGTGCTGCGTGGCGACGAGCTGGTGGCATTCGTAGGCCCGTCGGCGGCGCGTATCAGCGAGATCCGCCGCAGCGTGGATACCAGCGGCGCGGAAGACGCATGACGAAATCGCCGCCCCAAGGGCGGCGATGCGTTACTTCACTACCCGCAGGTGCGGGCGACCGCTGGGCTTGGGCGGGGTGTCGTCCGGGGTCGGCGTGTCGTCCGGCGGCAGCGTATCGTCCGGGCTCGGCTCATGGCCGGGAATGTCGTCCGGCAGTGCCATGCCCTGCCCGGTCTCGCGGGCGTAGACCGCCAGCACGGCCGAGATCGGCACCTGCACCGGATAGCTGGTGCCGGAAAAGCGCGCCGAGAAGCTCACGCTGTCGTTGTCGATGTGCAGTTTCACCACCGCGCGTTCGGCGATGTTGAGCACCACCCGACCATCCTTCACCGCGCTCGGCGGCACCTGCACGCCGGGCATGCCGGCGTCGACCAGGATGTGCGGGGTCAGGTCGTTGTCGTTGATCCATTCCACCAGTGCCCGCAACAGGTACGGGCGGTGGCTGGTCATGCGGAAAGTGTCTTCAGTCATGCCGCAAGTGTACGCGTCCACGCAGCGAAACGGTTCTCAGGCCGGCAGGTCGCGCAGCTTCTTTTCCTGGTCGGTGAGGCTGCGGATGAAGCCGGGATGGCGGAAAATGCGGTTGCCGTAGTCCTCGATCGACTTGCCGTCCTTGGGCAACGGCACGTCCAGCGACTGCAGGCGCCAGATGATCGGCGCCATGGCGCAATCGGCCAGGCTCATTTCCGGATTGAGGAAGAACTTGCTGGCCTTGAACAGCGGCACCGCGCTGGTCAGCAGTTCCTTCAGGCGCTTGCGACCGGCTTCGGCCTGGGTCTTGTTGCCCAGCTGGATCGCCTGCACCTGTGGCACCCAGTCGTGCTCGATGCGCAGCATCGCCAGGCGGATGCGCGCGCGCGACAGCGGGTCGACCGGCATCAGCGGCGGGTGCGGGTAGCGTTCGTCGAGGTATTCGCTGACCACCGAGGCCGCGTACAGCACCAGCTCGCGCTCGACCAGGGTCGGCACCGAGTGGTACGGGTTGAGGTCGATCAGGTCCTCGGGCGGGTTCTGCGGGTCGACCGGGACGAAATCATAGGTAACGCCTTTGGCGGCCAGCACCAGGCGCACGCGATGGCACAGCACGTCGTCGTTCGAGGAAAACAGCGTCAGGGTATTCCGCATGCGTACGCTCGCCGCCATCAAAGGCTCTCCAGCAGCCGATATCCGTCGACTGCATCGGCGCCGCCGGCCCATTGCCGACAGTCGTCACAGGTCCCGAGTGTGCAACTGCCCATCACAAAAGCCAATAGGCCGATCGATGTAGATAGACGCCGCCAATCGCAAACCTCAGTGCACGTCCTTCCAGTACTCCTTCTTCAACAGGTAGATCAGGAAGGTCAGCAATGCCAGGAACAGCACGACCCACACGCCCAGCTGCTGCCGCTTCAGCGCGGCCGGCTCGCCGGCGTACTCCAGGAAGTTGGTGATGTCACGCACCGCCTGGTCGTACTGCCCCGGGTCGAGGCTGCCAGGCTGGGCCAGGGTCAGCCCGGTCACCGGGGCATCGGCGCCCGGTGCTTCCGGCTTGCCTTTCACCGCATGCTGCAGGCCCTGCATTTCCCACAGCGGGTTGGGCATGGAGGCATTGGGGAACAGCGCGTTGTTCCAGCCCAGCGGCCGGCTGGGGTCGAGGTAGAACGACTTGAGGTAGGTGTAGACCCAGTCGCTGCCGCGCACCCGCGAGATCAGGCTGAGATCCGGCGGCATCTTGCCGAACCACTTTTCGGCCTGGGCGTGCGGCATCGTCACCGGCACCGGCTCGCCGATTGGCACGCCGGTGAAGTTGAGGTTGTTCATGACCTCTTCTTCGCTCAGCCCCAGGTCCGCCGCCATGCGCGAATAGCGCAGGTACTTGAGCGCGTGGCAGCCGGAGCAGTAGTTCATGTAGAGCTGCGCGCCGCGCTGCAGCGACGCGCGGTCGCCCAGGTCGTTACCGGCCTGCAGGGTCTTGCCGCCTTCGGCGGCACCGGCCACGGTGCTGGCCAGCATCAGGGCGGCCGCGCAGGCCAGCCGGACAATCCAGTGGTCAGTCATGCGTGGTCACCCGGTCCGGTACCGGCTTGGTCCTGTCCAGCTTGGTCCATATCGGCATGGTGATGAAGAAGGCGAAGTAGAGGAAGGTCAGCACGCGCCCGACATAGGTTTCATGCGCGTCGGTACCAGGACCCGAACCAATCACACCCAGCCAGACGAAGCACACCGCGAACACACCCAGCAGCGCCTTCGACAGCACTCCGCGGTAGCGGTAGGACTTCACCCGTGCGCGGTCCAGCCAGGGCACCAGGAACAGGATGGCGATCGCCGAGAACATCACGATCACGCCGCCCAGCTTGTTGGGCACCACGCGCAACATCGCGTAGTACGGCGTGTAGTACCACACCGGCTTGATGTGCTCGGGCGTGACCAGGCGATTGGCCTCGGTGAAGTTGTCGTGCTCCAGGAACAGCCCGCCGAAGCCCGGCGCGAAGAAGATGATGAAGGCCGCCAGTACCAGCAGGAATCCGGCGCCGACGCCGTCCTTGAGGGTGTAGTACGGGTGGAACGGGATGCCGTCGGTGGGTGCCGTCGGCGACCAGCGGTTGCCCTTCGGGCCCTTCTTGATCTCCACGCCGTCCGGGTTGTTGGAACCCACTTCGTGCAGCGCGCCCAGGTGCAGCACGACCAGCAGCAGCAGCACCAGCGGCAGTGCGATCACATGCAGTGCGAAGAAGCGGTTGAGGGTGGCATCGCTGGGCAGGTAGTCGCCCATGATCCATTCGGTGAGCCCGTTGCCGATCACCGGGATGGCGCCGAACAGCGAGATGATCACCTTGGCGCCCCAGAACGACATCTGCCCCCACGGCAGCACGTAGCCCATGAAGGCTTCGGCCATCAGCACCAGGTAGATCAGCATGCCCAGGATCCAGACCAGCTCGCGCGGCTTCTGGTAGCTGCCGTACATCAGGCCGCGGAACATGTGCAGGTAGACCACGATGAAGAACAGCGAGGCCCCGGTGGAGTGCATGTAGCGGATCAGCCAGCCCCACTCCACGTCGCGCATGATGTATTCGACCGACGCGAACGCTTCCGCCGCGCTGGTCTTGTAATGCATGGTGAGGAAGATGCCGGTCACGATCTGGTTGACCAGGATCAGCAGCGCCAGCGAACCGAAGTAGTACCAGAGGTTGAAGTTCTTCGGCGCGTAGTACTCGCTGACATGCTTGCGGTACACCGGCATCAGCCCGGGCGCGCGGGCGTTGACCCAGTCGAAGACGCCGGTGGCGGTACGGGAAAGGATGTTGGCCATGCTTACGCTGCCCCCTGCGGATCAACGCCGATGATGATGGTGCTGTCGTCCTGGTAATGGTGCGGCGGCACCAGCAGGTTGATCGGCGCCGGAACGCCCTGGAAGACGCGACCGGACATGTCGAAGCGCGACTTGTGGCAGGGGCAGAAGTAACCGCCCTTCCATTCGGGGTCGAACGGCTCCGGACGGATCTCGGCGATCATTTCCGGTGAGCAGCCCAGGTGGGTGCACAGCCCGACCAGGACCGAGACCTCGGCCTTGATCGAACGAAATTCGGGATTCTGCTTGAGCACGTAGGCCGGCTGCTGGTCAGCCACCTTGGACTCGGGGTCTCTCAGGCGACCGTCCAGCCCGGGCAACGACTCAAGGATGGCCTTGGAGCGTTTGACGATCCAGATCGGCTGGCCTCGCCACTCCATGACCAGTCGCTGGCCTTCCTGCAGGGCGCTGATGTCCGCCGTCACGGGCGCACCGGCCAGCTTGGCGCGGGCACTGGGATTCCAGGACTTGATGAACGGAACTGCTGCAAAACCGACGCCGACCGCTCCCACCACTGCAGTGGTTGCTGAAAGAAATCGTCGACGTCCAGTGTTTACTGGATCGTTTACCCCATCGTTGGCCATCCGGCACTCCGATATTGATTTAGGTAGCTTGAGGCTGCCAGCAGACCGGTGGGGGCCAGTCCACAAAGAATCAGGAACGACTATAGCGGAAGCAAAGTGATGCGCACAACGCATTCAGTCCGATGATCAACAGGATCGGCAGATCATTGCGCCGTGCTGGTCGCACCGCGATAGCGCTCGGCCAACTGGGCCACGCGCTTCACGTAGTACTGGGTCTCGCTGTACGGCGGTACGCCACCATGGCGGTCGACCGCGCCTTCGCCGGCGTTGTAACCGGCGGCGGCCAGGGTCAGGTTGCCGTTGAAGCGCTTGAGCAGCCACGACAGGTACTGCACGCCGCCGCGGATGTTCTGCGCTGCATCGTACGAATCGGTAACGCCGAAGCGACGCGCGGTGGGCGGCATCAGCTGCATCAGGCCCTGCGCGCCGGCGCGGCTGAGCGCGGTCGGGTTGTAGGCCGATTCGGCGTGGATGATGGCGCGCACGATCGCTTCTTCGACCCCGAACTCGCGCGCGGCGGCGGAGATCTCGGACTGGAAGGCGGTGGTGTTGAGGCGGACCGAGCCGAAATTGACGCCCGGGTTGGCGCCGCACGCATAGCAGCGCTCGATGTAGCTGTAGCGGATGGTGCGGACCTGGCCGAGACTGGCCAGCTGTGCCGGGCGCTGGCTGGTGTAGTGGCGCACGCCATCCTGCATGTAGGAATAGACCTGCCCGTTGACCACGCGGGGCGCCTTGCCGCCGGCCGGCGCCGCAACCGGAGCCGACGCGGCGGTGAGCACGGTAGCAGGCTGGGACGGGGCCGAGGCGGGGATGATGGCACCAGTGGCGCGGACGCCATCGGCCGGGGTCGAGCTGGCCGTGGTGGCTGCAACTGCTACGGCGGCGGCTGGAACCGGCGCCGCCGCCGGCGGCGGGATGTAACGGCGCGGGGCGCTGCGGTCCGGCCGGTAGCTGCTGACCACACTGCAGCTGGCGCCGGAGACCCGCTTGCTCACATAGTTGGGGATGCCGTCGGCGCCCACGCACTTGTACAGCGTGCCCGCACTGGCCGGCATAGCGGTCAGCGCAGCCAAGGCCAGCGCAGCGATCCCCAGAATCCCCTTCATGGCGCGGAGTGTCTCCGTTTCGCGGGTCCTTGCCAAGGGTTTGACGCGACATTTACATACCACGTCACGGTCCGAGCCGGGGATACGCCCCGGAACCGGTACAATGCCCGCCCATTCCGCAGCCCTTCCCAGGGCCGCGCGCCCGCCCACCCGACTGGAATAAGCGCCATGACCGGGACGCCAGCTTCGACCCTGCCGACCTCGGCCGGCACCGCCGTGCCTGCCACCGATTCCCCCCGCCCCGACCTGCTGCCCCTGCCCGGCGTCCGCCCGCAGGTGACCGGCCCGGTGCGCGGAAAGCTGTACATCAAGACCCACGGTTGCCAGATGAACGAGTACGACTCGACCAAGATGGCCGACGTGCTCGCCGCCGAGGAAGGCCTGGAGCTGACCGACGACCCGGCCGAGGCCGACGTTCTGCTGATGAACACCTGCTCGATCCGCGAAAAGGCGCAGGAGAAGGTGTTCAGCCAGCTGGGCTACTGGAAGGCGCTGAAGAACAACGGCCGTGGCGTGATCATCGGGGTCGGCGGCTGCGTGGCCTCGCAGGAAGGCGAAGCGATCATCAAGCGCGCCCCGCACGTGGACCTGGTGTTCGGCCCGCAGACCCTGCACCGCCTGCCGGAACTGATCCGCCAGCGCCGCGAATCCGGAAAGTCGCAGGTCGACATCAGCTTCCCGGAAATCGAGAAGTTCGACCGCCTGCCCGAACCGCGCGCCGAGGGTGGCTCGGCCTTCGTCTCGATCATGGAAGGCTGCTCCAAGTACTGCTCGTTCTGCGTGGTGCCCTACACCCGCGGCACCGAAGTGAGCCGCCCGTTCGAGGACGTGGTGGTGGAAGTGGCGCAGCTGGCGGCGCAGGGCGTGCGCGAGATCAACCTGCTGGGCCAGAACGTCAATGCGTATCGTGGCCCGTACGGCGACGGCGAGCTTGCCGACCTCGGCCTGCTGATCCGCACCATCGCCGAGATCGACGGGGTCGACCGGATCCGCTTCACCACCTCGCATCCGCTGGAGTTCAGCGACTCGCTCGTGGACGCCTACCGCGACGTGCCGCAACTGGCCAACTTCCTGCACCTGCCGGTGCAGGCCGGCAGCGACCGCGTGCTGTCGGCGATGAAGCGCGGCTACACCGCGTTGGAGTTCAAGGCCAAGATCCGCAAGCTGCGTACGGTGCGCCCGGACATCTCGATCAGTTCCGACTTCATCGTCGGCTTCCCCGGTGAAACCGAGGCGGATTTCGAGAAGACCATGAAGCTGATCGAAGACGTGGGCTTCGACCAGAGCTTCTCCTTCATCTATTCGCGTCGCCCTGGCACGCCGGCGGCCGACCTGGAAGACACCATTACGGACGCCGAAAAGCATGCACGGCTGTCGCGCCTGCAGGCCCGCATCAACGAGCAGGCCGCGGCCATTTCGCAGGCGATGATCGGCACGGTGCAGACGGTGCTGGTGGAAGGCCCCTCGCGCCGAAATGCGGACGAGCTGACCGGCAAGACCGAGAACATGCGTTCGGTGAATTTCCCGGGCCAGGCGCGCCTGGTCGGGCAGCTGGTGGACGTTGAAATCACCGAGGCGTACAGCAATTCGTTGCGCGGGCGGTTAGTGGTCGCCTGATCAATCCAATCGCTTGCGGAACCGGGCAATCGCCAGCGTCATCATCACCACGATGAAGGCCAGCAGCGCCAGAACCTCCGGCCACAGCTCCCACCAGCGCGCGCCGCGCAGCATGATGCCGCGCACCAGGCGCAGGAAATGGGTGAGCGGCAGGATCTCCGCCACCCACTGCACGATGCGCGGCATGCCGGCGAACGGGAACATGAAGCCGGACAGAAGGATCGACGGCAGGAACACGAACATGGTCATCTGCATGGCCTGGAACTGCGACTGCGCCTTGGTCGAGATCAACAGGCCCAGCGACAGGTTCGCGGCGATCAACAGCACCGCCGCCAGGTAGACGTCCAGCACGCTGCCACGCACCGGCACCTCGAACAGCCACATGCCCAACAGCAGCACCAGCGTGGTCTGTACCAGGCCGATCGCCGCGTACGGCAGCACCTTGCCCACCATCAGCTCGCTGCTGCTCAACGGCGTGGCGATCAGCAGCTCCATGTTGCCGCGCTCGCGTTCGCGCACGATCGCCACGGCGGTGAACATCACCATGGTCATGGTCAGGATGATGCCGATCAGACCCGGTACGATGTTGATCGCCGAACGCCGTTCCGGGTTGTAGAACGCCACCACGCTGATCTGTCCCGCGGTGCCGGCCGCGCCTGTACGCAGCGGCCGGTCGTTGCGCAGCGGCTGGCTGTCCAGCGGCACCTGCGCCAGCTGCACGGCGGCGCTCTGCACCACGGTGTCGCTGCCGTCCACCAGCACCTGCACGGCTTCGCGACCGTCGAAGCGGCGGCGCTCGAAATCCGGCGGAATGACGATGCCCAGGCTGACCTGTCCGCGCCGCAGCGCTGTCATCAGCTGCTCGGGAGTCTCCACGTGCAGGGTCGGACTGATCACGCCGGTAGCGACCATGTCCATCAGCAGCGCGCGTGAGGCCGAGGTGCCGGCCTGGTCGGCAATGCCGGTCTCCAGGTTGCGCAGGTTGAGGTTGATCGCGTATCCGAACAGCACCAGCTGCATCACCGGAATGCCGACGATCATGGCCAGGGTGATGCGGTCGCGACGCATCTGCCGCAGCTCCTTGAGCACGATCGCCCACAGCCGGCGCAGGTTCATCGCGCGGCCTCGGCATCCGCCGGTGCCTCGCGGCCGCGCGTGGCCGAGACGAACACATCTTCAAGGTTCGGCTCGCTGCGCACGACCTCCGCGCCCTGCCCTTCCACGCGCAGCGCCTGCTGGAGTCGCGGCTGCGCGTCATCGCCGCTGTCGAGCAGCACCCGCAGGGTGTTGCCGATCTGGGCCACGCTGAGGACGCCCGGCAGGTCCTTCAGCACGCGCTGTGCCTGGCGCGGTTGCCCGGCATGCACTTCCAGCGTGCGGCCCTCCAGTGCCGCAGTCAGCTCGGCCGGGCTGCCGTCTGCGACCAGCACGCCACGATCGAGGATGGCCAGCCGATGGCAACGTTCGGCCTCGTCCATGTAATGCGTGGAGACCAGGAGCGTGGTGCCGGCGTCGGCCAGGTCGAAGAGTTTTTCCCAGAAATCGCGCCGCGATTCCGGGTCGACCGCGCTGGTCGGTTCGTCCAGGAACAGCAGTTCCGGCTCGTGGATGACCGCCCCGGCCAGGGCCAGCCGCTGCTTCTGGCCACCGCTCATGGTGCCGGCCAACTGCTTCTGGCGGTCCTCGAACCGGTACTGCTGCAGCAGCGTGTCGATCCGCTGCGCGGCCTTGGCGCGCGGGATGTCCTGTACCGCCGCCAGGAACTCCAGGTTCTCGCGCACGGTGAGGTCTTCGAACAGCGAAAAGCGCTGGGTCATGTAGCCGATTCGACGGCGCAGCGCTTCGGCCTGTTCGGGAATGCGCAGGCCCAGCACCTCGATCTCGCCCTCGGTGGGGGTCAGCAAGCCGCACAGCATGCGGATGGTGGTCGACTTGCCGGAGCCGTTCGGGCCGAGGAATCCATAGACGTTGGCGCGCGGCACGCTGAGGTCGACATGGTCGACCGCAGCGAGGGCGCCGAAGCGCTTGGTCAGGCCGCGCGCGCGGATCGCCAGTGGCGCGGCAGCGGCCGCGGCGTCGGCCGGCGCGCTCAAAATTCGACCCGGACCGGTGCGCCGGCCGGCAAGTCCCCCAGCGGCGCATTGCCCTCGGCCGGATCCAGTTCGATCTCGGCCAGCCAGCTCAACCGCGACACGTCCTCGCCACTGAGTGCGTAGTACGGGGTGAACGTGGGGTCGCTGCGGATGCTGCGCACGTGGCCCGGCAGTGCGCCATCGCGCCCCTGCAGGTGCACCTGGGCGGCCTGCCCGACCCGGACCTTCAGTCGCAGCGGCTCGGGCAGGTAGACCCGCGCATACGGGCGCTCGCCTACGAGCAGCACCACCAGCGGCGCGCCGACCGGCGCCTGGTCGCCCAGTTTGTACGGCAGCGCATCGACCCGACCGGCACGCGGCGCAACCAGATCGAGCTTGCGCAGGGTCACCGCCTGCGCGGCGGCTTGGGCCTGCGCGGCCTGCAGTGCGGCCTCGCCCTGCGCGACCTGCTCGACGCGGGTGCCGTGTTCGAGCGCCAGCAGCGCCTGCTCGGCCGCCCGCACCGCCCCCTGCGCACTGCCGGCGGCAGCGCGGGCGCGATCCACATCGGACGCGGCGACCAGCTGCTGGCGGCCCAGCGGCTGCAGGCGGCGGTAGTACGCCGAGGCGTCGACCGCTTCGGCGCGCGCCGAAGCGAGGGTGGCGCGGGCCTGGTCGATGTCTTCGCGCCGAGGACCTTCGCGCAGCTCCTGCAGCGCCTCTCCGGCCTGGTTGGCCTGGGCCTCCAGCGCCTGCAGCTGGGCGGCGGTACGGATCGGCTCCAGCTGCAGCAGGGCCGCGCCGGCAGCCACCTGCTGGCCTTCGCGCACGCCGATGCCGACGATGGTTTCGGCGGCCGGTGCCGGGACGGTGATGCGGTCCCATTCGAGGGTGCCGAGTGCAGCGGGGGCTGCCGGTCTGCAGCCGGAAAGCGCGACTCCGGCGACCGCCAGCAGGAGTCCACGCAGAGGCAGGTAGCGGGCTGCAGGCATCGGCGGGTCCCGGCGCGATCGGGGCGGTGATGGAAGTCATCACCTTGCGCATGCCCGCGTGAAGGAAGGGTCATGTCTGCCGATGCGCCGTGGGGGGTGGTCACTAAATGATCACGCTTTGGTAACCCTTGCGGCTGCTGGGGCGTGCGGGGTTATCCACATCTTTCTCCAGCAGCGGCCCACAAGGGGTGTGGAAAACCCGGGCGGTTATGTCCATTTTTTGACCATGGGGTTGTGAGCGTTGCAGCAGTAAGGTCGCGGTGAACTATCCACAGGTTGCTGATGGGCTGTTGCACAGTGGTTGTGGAGAAGTCGAATGGTGATGGGCCGCTTGGGACACGCGTGGCGTGTCGCTACGGTTCGGCCGCAGGGGCCGGCGTGTAGCGGCCCTCACTGGGGGCGCGCTACCCTGTCTGTCCACTTCTATTACGCGGCACGGTCGTTGCGACTGCGGCCGCCGGACGCAATGACCGCACTGGCACACCGCGAATTCACCCTCACCCCCGAAGACAACGAGCGCCTGGCCAACCTGTCCGGCCCGTTCGACGAGCACCTGCGCCAGATCGAACTGAAACTGGGCGTGGAGATCGCCAACCGCGGCCACGTGTTCCGGGTGACGGGGCCGAAGGCGCTGGCCGAGGAGGCGCAGGCCGTGATCGAGGCGCTGTACCTGGAAGCGGCCGACACGACCTTCGACAACCACGCCATCCACCTGCGGCTCAACCAGGCCAACGTGGAACACGTGGTCGAACGCAGCTACGAAGCGCAGGAGGTGGCGATCAAGGTGAAACGCGGCACGGTGCGCGGGCGTGGCGCCAACCAGGCGCGCTACCTGCACCAGATCGCCACCCACGACATCAATTTCGGGATCGGTCCGGCCGGCACCGGCAAGACGTTCCTTGCCGTGGCCAGCGCGGTCGATGCGCTCAACGAGTCGCGCGTGCAGCGGCTGATCCTGGTGCGTCCGGCGGTGGAGGCTGGCGAGAAGCTGGGCTTCCTGCCCGGCGACCTGAGCCAGAAGGTCGACCCCTACCTGCGGCCGCTGTACGACGCCCTGTACGAGATGATGGGCGTGGAGAAAGTGGTCAAGCTGCTGGAGAAGAACGTCATCGAGATCGCGCCGCTGGCGTACATGCGCGGGCGGACCCTCAACGATGCCTACGTGATCCTGGACGAAGCGCAGAACACCACGGTGGAACAGATGAAGATGTTCCTGACCCGACTGGGCTTCGGCTCGACCGCAGTGGTGACCGGTGACCTGACCCAGACCGACCTGCCCAAGCATGTGAAGTCCGGCCTGCGCGATGCGGTCGAGGTGCTGCGCGATGTGGACGGGGTGAGCTTCACCTTCTTCGAGGCGCGCGACGTGGTGCGCCATCCGCTGGTGGCGCGGATCGTGGGCGCGTACGACCGGCGAGATCTGCAGCAGGTCAAGCCGGACGCGTGAAGTGGCAGAGCGGGCCAGTCGCGCGTAATAATGGCTTTCTTCTGTACTGAAACACCGGAATTGCCATGACCAAGGGCCCCGTCCGCCTCGATGTTGCCGTCAGCTACGCCCTGCCACGGGCCGGCTTGCCGTCGGCGGTGAGCTTCCGCAAATGGGTGGCCGCGGCGCTGAAGGGCCGCATCCGCGAAGCCGACCTGGCGATCCGGGTGGTGGACGCGAAGGAAGGCCAGTCGCTGAACCGGCATTATCGGGGCAAGGACTACGCCACCAATGTACTGAGCTTCCCGGCCGAACTGCCCGAGGGCCTGCCCAAGGGCGTCAAGTTCCCGCTGCTGGGCGACCTGGTGATCTGTGCCCCGGTGGTGGCCAGCGAGGCGGTCGAACAGGGCAAGGCGCTCAATGCGCACTACGCGCACCTCACCGTACACGGCGCGCTGCACCTGCTCGGCTGGGACCATGAGGACGACAAGGAAGCCGAGGCCATGGAGCAGCTGGAGCGCGAGATCCTGGCCGATCTCGGCATCGCCGATCCCTATGCCGGCGAGCGCTGAGCCCATGACGCTGCTGCGCACCGCCTGCCTTGGCCCGATGCTCCTGGCCGTCGTCCTGGCTGTCGCTGCCGCCCCGGCGCGCTCGGCGCCGGCCGCTACCGACAGCACCCCGCGGCTGGACCTGGCGGCCCTGATCGAATGTCGCCAGCGCGTGGCCGACTACGACGCGGTGGCCGCGGTAGTGGCCGACCCGCTCAAGGCGGTGGCCAACGGCATGGCGCCGCTGCCACAGACCAACCAGTTCATGTCCGAGTTCCGCCTGGCCAGTCCGATCACCGTGTTCGGTCAGCGCGTGGAATACCTGACCGTCTCAGGCCCCAGCATCATGGCGATCCTGGACGTGGGCGACCCGCGCCCGCTGGCCAAGGGGCTGGCGCTGGAGGATGGCGTGGACAACCCGGACAAGTTCATGGCCGGCCGCGAGGTGGTCGCCCGCGACGTGACCGATCCACGCACCGGCGAGCCGATGATCGAGTCGATCATCCTCAGCGTGTCCACCGTGAAGACCCACCCCGGCAAGACCCTGGCCGGGTGTACCTACAGCCTGGACCTGCCGGCCGAGGAGGAAGAAGAGGCGCCGCCCGCCGAGACCTCGCCCGCCCCGGCCGGGTCCCTGCCCCCGTCCGTGAACACCCCGGCGGACCGGCGCTGACAGCGGCCCGCATCCTGCTAGACTGGCCCCAACGCCCGGCTCGCCGGGTGCCTTTTTTGCAGAGATGTCTGAAGACGACAGTAGTAGCTCCCTCTCGGAGCAAAATGAAAAGAAGCGCAGCTGGCTGGAACGCCTGACCTCTGCCTTCTCCGGCGAACCCCACACCCGCGACGAGCTGGTGGCGGTCCTGCACACCGCGCACGACGACGGCCTGATTGCCGCCGACACCCTGCGGATGATGGAAGGCGCGATCTCGGTGGCCGAGCTCACCGTAGGCGACGTGATGATCTCGCGCTCGCAGATGGTCTCGCTGCCGGTGGAAGCCCCCTTCCTGGAACTGATGAAGCAGGTGGTCGAATCCGGCCATTCGCGCTTCCCGGTGCACGGCGACAACAAGGACGACATCCTTGGCGTGCTGCTGGCCAAGGACCTGCTGCGCGGCGTGGTCGCCGACAACGGGCCGGCCAACGTGCGCGAGCTGTTGCGCCCGGCGGTGCTGATTCCGGAGGCCAAGAAGCTCAACGTGCTGCTCAAGGAATTCCGCCTGTCGCGCAACCACATGGCGATCGTGGTCGACGAGTACGGCGGCGTTGCCGGGCTGGTCACCATCGAGGACGTGCTGGAGCAGATCGTCGGCGAGATCGACGACGAGCACGACGAGGCCGAGGACCACACCGCGCAGATCGCGATCCAGGCCGACGGCCAGTACGTGGTCGACGCGCTGACCCCGATCGAGGACTTCAACGAGCGCTTCGGCGCCGGGTTCTCCGACGACGACTACGACACCATCGGCGGACTGGTCACCGAGGCGATCGGGCACTTGCCCGAAACCGGCGACGAGCTCACCCTGGACCGCTTCGTGTTCCGGGTGGCCCGTGCCGATGCGCGCCGCGTGCAGGCGTTCCACGTGACCGTGCTGCCGCCCGACATCTCCATCGAGGATTGACCCACGCCATGCGGCCCCTGCTGATGCGGTGGCCGTTGTGCCGCCTGTTGTTCCTGCTGGTCCTGGCCAGCCTGTCCGGGCTGTCGCCGGTCGCGCTGGCCGAGCCCGCACCCGTGGCCGCACCCGCGGCTTCGGCGGTGACCGACGCGCCGCCACCACGGATCGGCATCGTCACCATGCAGCCCGGCTCGATCTTCTTCGAGCGCTTCGGGCATGACGCCATCGTGGTGGTCGACCCGGTTACCGGTGCGGCGACCTCGTACAACTTCGGCTACTTCGATCCCAGCGAACCGGATTTCATCAGCCGCTTCATCCGCGGCGACATGATGTATTACCTGGTGGCGCTGCCGCTGGAGCAGGACCTGTCCTACTACCAGGAGAGCGGCCGCGGCGCCAACCTGCAGTGGCTGGACCTCAGCCCCGAACAGGCCCGCACCCTGGCCGCCTCGCTGGCCGAGCGCGCCAGGCCGGAAAACGCGCGCTACCGCTACGACTATTACACCGCCAACTGCGCCACCATGGTTCGCGATGCGATCGACGGTGCGCTTGGCGGCGGGCTGCATTCGCAGTTGTCCGGCCGCTCGCGCGGCAACACCTACCGCAGCGAATCGGTGCGGCTGGCCTCGCCGGCGCCGTGGATGTGGCTTGGCTTCGACATCGGCCTCGGCCCGTTCGCCGACCAGCCATTGTCGCGCTGGCAGGAAGCGTTCGTGCCGATGCGCCTGGCTGCGGCCCTGCGCGAGGTGCGCAACAGCGAAGGCCGCCCGCTGGTGCAGTCCGAACAGGAACTGCTGCCGCACCGGATCGCACCCGAACCGGCCGAATTCGCGCGGCGCTGGTGGCCGTGGCTGCTGTGCGGGCTGGTGCTGGCCGCCGGGGTGGTCGCGCTGCGCCGCCGACCGCGCCTGCTGGGCGGGCTGGCCCTGCCGCTGTGGCTGTTCTGCGGCATTGCCGGCGCGCTGCTGACCTTCCTGTGGGGCTTCAGCGCGCATCACGCGGCCTGGGCCAACCGCAACCTGCTGCAACTGTCGCCGCTATGCCTGCTGCTGCTGCCGGGCGCGATCACCCTGCTGCGCGGCCGCACCCCGCGCGCGTGGTTCCGGGTGCTGCTGTGGGCGGTGGCGGCGCTGTCAGCGCTCGGACTGGTGCTGCACTGGCTGACCCTGCAGCCGCAGATCAACCTGCAGTGGATCGTGCTGCTGTTGCCGGTGCATGTCGCGCTGGCGTGGGTGCTGGGCCGTCGTGACCTGGCTGTCACGGGCCGCTGACGCAGGATGTCGTCCATGGAAAGTACTGCCAACCCGACCTGCGTCATCAACTGCGTGCACTACGACGACCAGGGCAAGCGTCACGATATCGCGCTGGATGACATCAGCGATGTGATCGCCAGCAACAACGGGTTCGTCTGGGTGGGCCTGTACGACCCTGCGGATTCCGTGCTGCTCAAGCTGCAGGAAGAGTTCTGCCTGCACGACCTCGCCATCGACGACGCGCGCAATGCACACCAGCGCCCCAAGGTGGAAGCCTATGGGAACACGCTGTTCGTGGTGGTCACCACCGCGCAGCGGGTGCACGACCGCATCGAGTATGGCGAAACCCATGCCTTCCTTGGCCCGCGTTTCCTGGTCACGGTGCGCCATGGCGCGTCGCTGTCGTACGCACCGGTGCGGGCCCGGGTCGAGCGCGAGCCGCAGCTGCTGACCATGGGCGCCTCGTACTGCCTGTATGGGGTGCTGGATTTCGTGGTCGACAACTACCTGCCGATCACCACCGACTTCCGCGACACCCTGGATTCGCTGGAGAAGGACATCTTCGCCGACAGCTACCAGCGCAGCACCGTGGTGCGCCTGTATGAGCTCAAGCGCGAATTGAACAAGATGCGGATGGCGGTGGCGCCATTGCAGGACGTGCTGGCGCAGCTGCGCCGCTACCCGGGCGAGCTGATTCCGGACGAAGTAAAACTCTACATCCGCGACGTGCACGACCATGCGGTGCGGATCAGCGATGTGATCGATACCCTCCGCGAAATGCTGGGCACGGCGCTCAACGTCAACCTTTCGCTGGTGACACTGGCGCAGGGTGAGACGGTGAAGCGGTTGGGTGCGTGGGCGGCGTTGCTGGCCGCCCCTACGTTGATTACCAGCTGGTACGGCATGAATTTCGCGCACATGCCGGAGCTGGATAAATCGTGGGCGTATCCGGCGATGATCGTGGGCGTTGGGGCGGTGTGTGTCGGGTTGTACTGGTTGTTCAAGCGGGCGAAGTGGTTGTAGACCGCATGGGCCGGCCAGCGGCCGGCGCTACCGGGGGGATACCCCTCAGGCGACGTAAACCGTCTTGATGTTCATGAACTCATGGATGCCATGGTCTGCCAGTTCGCGCCCGAACCCTGAGCGCTTGCTGCCGCCGAACGGCAGGCGTACGTCGCTCTTCACGATCGCATTGACGAAGGCCGCGCCGCATTCCAGGCGCTTGGCGATGCCTTCCCCCCGCACCGGATCGCCACTCCAGACGCTGCCGCCCAGCCCGAACGTGGTGTCATTGGCCACCCGCAGCGCGTCGGCGTCGTCGCGCACGCGCAGGATCGCCGCCACCGGTCCGAACAACTCTTCGTCGTAGGCCGGCATGCCCGGCACCACGTTGTCGAGGATCGTGGCCGGGTAGCCGGCATGCGTGCCGGGCACCGGTTCGCCGCCCAGCAGCACCGTGGCCCCCGCGGACACACTGGCCTGTACCTGCTTGTGCAGTTCCTCGCGCAGGTCGGCGCGCGCCATCGGCGCCAGGGTCGTCTTCTCGTCCTGCGGGTCGCCGTACACCCGCGCCGCCGCCGCAGCGACGAACTTTTCCACGAACGCATCGGCCACCGCGTCGACCACGATGAAACGCTTGGCCGCGATGCAGGTCTGCCCGCTGTTGTCGAAGCGCGACTTCACCGCGGCGGCCACGGTCTTGTCCAGGTCGGCGTCGTCCAGCACCACGAAGGCGTCGCTGCCGCCCAGTTCCATCACGCACTTCTTGAGCTGGTCGCCGGCATTGGCGGCGATCGAACGCCCTGCCCGCTCGCTGCCGGTCAGGGTGACCGCCTTGACCCGCCGGTCGCGCAGCACCTCGGCGGCCTGGTCGTTGTCGATGTGCAGGACGTCGAACACACCCTCGGGCAGGCCGCCATCACGACACACCGCCAGGATCAGGTCGGCGCATTGCGGCACGTTGCTGGCGTGCTTGAGCAGGGCCACGTTGCCGGCCATGAACGCCGGGGCCAGGAAGCGGAACACCTGCCAGATCGGGAAGTTCCACGGCATCACCGCGAATACGCAGCCGATCGGCTCGTAGCGCACGTAGCTGCGCTGGGCTTCGGTATCGATCAGCTGCGGCTTGAGATAGTCGGCGGCGTGGTCCGCGTAGTACTCGCAGGCCTGCGCGCACTTCTCCACCTCGGCCAGCGCCTCGCCCTTGAGCTTGCCCATCTCGGTGGTCATCGCGTACTGGAAGTCATCCCGGCGTTCGCGCAGCTGCGCGGCGATGCCGCGCAGGATCGCGCCACGCGCCTGCAGCGAACGCTCGGCCCACTGCGGGAAGGCCGCGGCAACGGCGGCCAGGCGCTGTTCGACCTCCGCGGCGTTCAGCAACTCATGGCGGTAAGTCACCAGGCCAGTGGCGGGGTTGACGATCTCGACGGTCATCGCGGTGCTCCAAAAGACAGGGCACCAGTCTGCGCCTACCTTTGTGAGCCGGATGTTGCTGGAATTGGCGAAGACCGTCCTGCAGGTGCGACAGAGCGTCGCGAACGGCGGCCGGGCAGAGCCCGGCAGGAATCAACCGGGGTCCTGCAACGCCATCTGCATGTCGCGTTGGCGACGCTTCTCGCTTCGCGAGGTGATGAACCACCCCACCACCGCCGCCACCGACACCGCCAGCACCATCAGCGTGGCCAGGGCGTTGATCTCCGGTTTGATGCCCATGCGCACCGAGGCGAACACCTTCATCGGCAGGGTGGTCGAGTTCGGGCCGGCCACGAAGCTGGCGATCACCACGTCATCCAGCGACAGCGTGAACGCCAGCAGCCAGCCGGCCACCAGCGCCGGGGCGATGATCGGCAGGGTGATCTGGAAGAACACCTTCAGGCGGCTCGCCCCCAGGTCCATCGCGGCCTCTTCCAGCGAGCGGTCAAGCTCCTGCAGGCGCGAGGAGACAATCACCGTCACGAACGACAGGGTGAAGGTCACGTGCGCGATCCAGATGCTGCCCACGCCGCGGCTCGGGAAGCCGGGAATGCCGCCCATCGCCACCAGCAGCGTCATCAACGAGAACCCCAGGATCACCTCGGGCATCACCAGCGGTGCGGTGATCAGCGCGCCGAACACGGTCTTGCCCGGGAAGCGCTTGAAGCGGGTCATCACCATGGCAGCCATGGTACCCAGCACCGTGGCCGCGCTCGCGGTCCAGAACGCCACTTTCAGGCTGATCCAGAGCGCATCGAGGATCTGCCGGTTGTTGAACAGCTCCCCGTACCAGCGCGTGGAGAAGCCCGACCACACCGTCGCCAGCTTGGAGGCGTTGAACGAATAGATCATCAACAGCAGGATCGGCAGGTACAGGAAGGCAAAGCCCAGCCCGAGGACCGTCCAGCCCAGCCAGCGACTGCGACGCACCATGCTCATGTCAGCTTCCCTTCCAGCTCACGCTGCTGCACCCGGTTGAACAGCAGGATCGGTACCAGCAGCAGGGCCAGCATCACGATCGCCACCGCGGACGCGGTCGGCCAGTCGCGGTTGTTGAAGAACTCGCCCCACAGCACGCGGCCGATCATCAGCGTGTCAGGGCCGCCGAGCATTTCCGGAATCACGAATTCGCCGACCGCCGGAATCATCACCAGCATGCAGCCGGCGATGATGCCGGTGCGCGACAGCGGCAGGGTGATCCGCAGGAACGCCTGCCACGGCTTGGCGCCCAGGTCATACGCCGCCTCCAGCAGGCGGTTGTCCAGCTTGACCAGGTTCGCGTACAGCGGCAGCACCATGAACGGCAGGTAGCAGTACACGATGCCGATGTACGCGGCGGTGGGGGTGTACAGGATCTGCAGCGGCGCGTCGATCAGCCCGATCTTCAGCAGCAGCTGGTTGAGCAGGCCGTTGCGGTCGAGGATGCCGATCCACGCATACACCCGGATCAGGAACGAGGTCCACGACGGCAGCACCACCAGCATCATCGTCACGTTGCGCGCAGCCGGCGACATCCGCGAGATCACGTACGCCATCGGATAGCCGATCAGCAGCGTGAACAGCGTGGCGATCACCGCGATCTTGATCGAGCTGAGGTAGGCCAGCGCGTACTGGCTGTCCTTCACCAATGCCGCATAGTTGCCCAGGTGCAGCTTGAGCGAGAACGCGCCGTCCACGTACTCCAGCAGCCAGGTGTACGGCGGCGAACCGACCTGGGTGCGGGCGAAGGAGATCATCAGGATGATCACGAACGGGACCGCGAAGAACAGCAGCAGCCACAGGTAAGGCGCGGCGATCACGCCGCTGCGCGTACCGGGGAGCCAGCGCTTCCAGCCTGTGGCGTTCATGCGGTGAGCACCACGCCGTCGTTGTCGCGCCAGTGGACCCAGACGCTGTCGCCCCAGGTCAGGCCGTCGCTGGCCCAACGCTGCGAGTTGGCGAAGTTGGACAGTATCTTGGCCCCACTGGGCAGGCGCACGTGGTAGACCGAATGGCTGCCGAAGTAGGCGATCTCTTCGATCACGCCCTGCGCCTTGTTGGTGTCGCCAGCCGGTTCGTCCTTGCCGATCATCACCTTCTCCGGGCGCAGCGCGAACGCCACCTCCTGTCCTTCATAACAGGTGATGCCGTGCGCAACGTAGATCGGCGCCGGGAACAGCGGCGTGCGCACGGTCACGTACTCGGGCAGGTCTTCATCGATCACCCCTTCGAACAGGTTGACCGAGCCGATGAAGCCGGCGACGAAGCGGTTGGCAGGCTGTTCGTAGATCTCGTCGGGCTTGCCGACCTGCTGGATCCAGCCGGCGTCCATGACCGCGATGCGGGTGGCCATGGTCATCGCCTCTTCCTGGTCGTGGGTGACCATCACGCAGGTCACGCCCGAGGTCTCGATGATGTTGACCAGCTCCAGCTGCATCTGCGAGCGCAGTTTCTTGTCCAGCGCGCCCATCGGCTCGTCGAGCAGCAGCAGCTTGGGCCCCTTGGCCAGCGACCGCGCCAGCGCCACGCGCTGCTGCTGGCCGCCAGACAGCTGATGCGGTTTGCGCTTGGCCAGCTTCTGCAGCTGCACCAGCTCCAGCATCTCGCCAACCCGGCGGCGGATGGCGTCGCGGGCCAGCCCGTCCTGTTTCAGGCCGAAGGCGATGTTCTGCTCCACGCTCATGTGCGGGAACAGCGCGTAGGACTGGAACATCATGTTGATCGGCCGCTGGTACGGGGGCAGCGCGTCGATGCGCTGGCCGTCCAGCTGGATGCTGCCGGCGGTGGGCGTCTCGAAGCCGCCCAGGCAGCGCAGCAGGGTCGACTTGCCGCTGCCCGACCCGCCCAGCAGGGCGAAGATCTCGCCCTTGCGCACGTCCAGGTTCACGTCGTCGACCGCGACGAAGCCGTCGAACTCCTTGCGCAGCGCGCGGATGGACAGATAGCCCGGCTCCAGGACCGGGACGACCTCACCTTCCGGCTTGGCTTCAAATGGCATGGGCAGCGGCTCCGGGAGCGGCATCGGGTGGGGAATGGCCCATTTTAGCGACCGTTCGAGACAGCTGCGATACCTGATCAGGGGGCTGGAGCTGCGGTCCCCCCTGCAGCTCCGGTGTCCACCCTGGGGAGTGCGACGTCGAGGCCAGGTGAAATCTCTCCGCCAGCAGGCAGCGCGCGTCACGTGCCCGTCGACATCCGCACCCTGCGCGCCACTGCGTTTTTGACTCTTGACCCCGGGCCCCTGCAAGGGCAAAGCCACCCGTCCAAAAGCGCTTCCCCGGGTGACGTTTCCGATCACGGAACATGCGGGAAAACACGGGACCTTGAACTGCGACACACCTGCTCAGCTTCGATCCACAGAAGGGCTGGCGACATCACATTCCGCCTTCCCGCGCGTTGACCCGTTTCGCCGGCGGCGACGACATTCCCCCGTCATACAAGGATCGAACAGGGAGAACGACGCATGTTGCAGCACACCCGGTGGGCACCCGACGAAGCATTCAACGTGGCTGATGACGGCACGTCCCTGCCGTGGGAAGTGGTGGTGATCGGGGCAGGCCAGTCCGGACTCGCGGTCAGCGCGACGCTGGTGCGTGCCGGCGTGCGCCACCTGGTGCTGGAAGCGGAGACCGTGGGCTGCAGCTGGCGGCGCCGCTGGGACTCGTTCCAGACCAACACGCCCAATGCGACGACGGCGCTGCCGGGATATGTCTATACCGGAAGCGACCCGGAGGGATTCGCCACCGGCGGTGAGGTGGTCGCGCTGCTGGACGGCTATGCCGGCGAACAGGCGCTGCCGGTGATCGAGCAGTGCCCGGTGCGCCGGGTCACGCGCGACACGGACGGGTACCGGATCGAGACGCTGAAGGGCCCATTGCGGGCGCGGGCAGTGGTGGTGGCGACCGGCGAGTACCGGCGGCCGCAGTTGCCGCGGGTGCCGTTCGTGCCCTGCCCCACGCTCTCGGTACTGCACTCGGGCGACTACCGGCATGCCGGCCAGTTGCCCGAAGGCGGTGTGCTGGTGGTGGGCGGCGGGCAGTCCGGTGCGCAGATCGCCCAGGACCTGCGCGCGGCCGGGCGGGATGTTTACTGGTCGATCGCCTCACGGGCAATGAACCTGCGTCGGCTGCGTGGGCGGGATTCGCTGGACTGGTGGATCCAGTCGGGGCTGATCCATCGACATGTGAGCCAGCACCCGGCGGTGCTGGCCGGCGTGCCCGGTGCATTGCGCAGCGCGCGCAACGCGGAGTTTCCCCTGGTGTCGGGCAAGGGCGAACTCGGCAAAGGCAGTTCGATCAGCCTGCTCTCGATGCATCGGCAGGGGGTGGTGCTGCTGGGCCGGCTGCAGGCGCTTGAGGGCCAGCTCGCACGCTTCAACGATGTACGTCCACAGGTGCGCGATGCGATTGCGGCCACCCGGGTGGAGTATCAACGCCTGCATGCGGTTGCCGATGCGCATTTCGCCGGCGCGGCGGAAGCGCGCACCGATGATGCGCGCTACCTGCCTGAAGAGGTGTATCTGGATTGGGAACCGGAGCACCCACGCGAGGTGCTGGATCTTGACGCGGAGGGCATCCGCTCGGTCCTGCTGGCGACGGGATTCGCGCCGGACTGGTCGTGGCTGGAGCTGGACAACGTGTTCGATGCACGCGGCTACCCGCTGGGCGAGTATGGGGTTTCACCACAGGAAGGCCTGTTCTTCGTCGGCCTGTACAACCTGCAGCGGGTCAGCTCCAGCTACCTGTGCAACGGCGGCCGCGACGCCGAAGCGTTGCTGCCGCACATCCAGGCTCACCTGCTCAGCCCGATCAACGACCGGTCTTGATCTCGGTCCACAGCCGGGTGTACAGCTTGTCCACTTCCGGCGGGTTGATCGAGTAGGTGAACATCTTCGCGGCGACGTCGGCCGGCGGGTAGATGGTCGGATCGTTGCGGATCGCTTCGTCCACCAGCGGGGTGGCCGCGCTCACCGGGTTGGCGTAGTGGATGAAGTTGGTGTTGGCCGCCGCGACCTTCGGGTCGAGCAGGTAGTTGATGAACGCGTAGGCCGCTTCCGGGTGCTTGGCGTCCTTGGGAATGGCCAGCATGTCGAACCACTGCGGTGCGCCTTCCTTCGGAATCGAATAGGCCACGGTCACGCCATTGGCCGCCTCGGCCGCGCGGTCGCGGGCCTGGATGATGTCGCCCGACCAGCCCACCACCAGGCAGGTGCCGCCATTGGCCAGCGAGCCCACGTACTGCGAGGAGTGGAAGTTCTGCACGTACGGGCGAATGCTCTTGAGCAGGTCGGCCGCCTTCTGGATCACCGCCGGATCATGGCTGTGCGGATCTTCGCCCAGGTAGTGCAGCGCGATCGGAATCATGTCGGCCGGGGTATCCAGGATGGTGATCCCGCAGTCCTTCATCTTCGCGATGTTTTCCGGCTTGAAGATCAGGTCCCAGCTGTTGGCGATCTCGGTGCTGCCGCCGAAACGCTCCTTGAGCATGTCCACGTTGTAGCCGATGCCGGTGGTGCCGATCATGTACGGCACACCGTACTTGTTGTCCGGATCCTGCTGCGCGATGCGCTTCATCATCTCCGGATCGAGATTGGCCAGGTTGGGGATTTTGCTCTTGTCCAGCGGCAGGAACACGCCGGCCTGGATCTGGCGACCAAAGAAGTTCAGCGTCGGCACCACCACGTCATACCCGCTGCCACCGGCGAGCAGCTTGGTTTCCACCATTTCGTCGCTGTCGAACACGTCGTAGGTCACCGTGGTGCCGGTGGCCTTTTCGAAGTTCGGGATGGTGTCTTCGGCGATGTAGTCGCTGTAGTTGTAGACGTTCAGCACCTTGCTGTCGTCCTGTTTGGCGCCGCCGCAGGCGCTGAGCAGGGTGACGGCAATGCCGAGGGTGAGGATACGCAGCTTCATCGGACTCTCCACAGGTCAGGAGCGAGGTGGGGGAACCGGCCAGACCGGCACGACGGTGCCAGCCTAACGGGCAGCCGGGCATTTTCCCAGCACGCGGCGCTCACGGCCATGCCCGATCAGGCGGCTTGGGTCATACGTTCAGCAGCAGGAACTCACGTTCCCAGGAGCTGATCACCCGGAAAAATGTCTCGTATTCCTTGCGCTTGACCGACACATAGGCCCGGCAGAAGCGCTCGCCCAGCATCTCGCGCAATTCCGGGCAGCCCTCCAGCCCGTCCAGCGCCTCGCCCAGCGAGCGCGGCAGTTCATAGCCCAGCTCCTTGGCGCTGCCGCTGACCGGGGCGGTCGGCGAGCGCTGCTCGCGGATGCCCAGCAGACCGGCGGCCAGGGTGGCGGCAATGGCCAGGTAAGGGTTGGCGTCGGAGCCGGCAAACCGGCTCTCCACCCGCATGTTCTCCGGAGTGTCCATCGGCACCCGCAGGCCGCAGGTGCGGTTGTCGAAACCCCAGTGCACGTTGCTCGGGGAGACCTCGCCGAACACCAGCCGCCGGTAGGAATTCACGTTCGGGGCAAAGAACGCCATCGCCGCCGGCACGTACTTCTGCAGGCCGGCCAGGTAATGCCCGAACAGTGGGCTGAATTCCTCCCCGCCGGTGTCGCCGCTGAACACGTTGTGGCCATCGCTGATCCGCACCAGGCTCTGGTGGATGTGCATGGCGCTGCCCGGCTCGGTTTCCATCGGCTTGGCCAGGAAGGTGGCGTACACACCGTGCCGCATCGCCGACTCGCGCATGGTGCGCTTGAACAGGAACACCTGGTCGGCCAGGTCCATCGCATTGGCGTGGGTGAAGTTGACCTCCAGCTGTGCGGCGCCGGATTCGTGGATGAGCGTGTCCACGTCCAGCTTCATCGCGTCGCAGTAGTCGTACATCAGGTCGAGGATCGGGTCGAACTCGTTGACTGCGTCGATCGAATACGACTGCCGCGCGGTTTCCGGCCGGCCCGAGCGACCGGCGGGGGGCAGCAGCGGGAAGTCAGGGTCGGTGTTCTTCTGCACCAGGAAGAATTCCAGCTCCGGGGCAACTACCGGGCGAAGGCCGAGCTCGGCGTAGGCGTCCAGCACCCGGCGCAGCACGTTGCGCGGGGCCAGTTCATGCGGCTCGCCGTGCTTGGTGTAGCAGTCGTGGATGACCTGTGCGGTGGGGTCGGTGGCCCACGGCACCATGCGCACCGTGTCCGGGTCCGGGCGCAGGATCATGTCCGAATCCGAGGGTGAGGTCAGCTCGTAGTAATCGTCGGGGAACTCGCCGGTAACCGTGGTGGCGAAAATGCCCTCGGGCAGGCGCGTGCCGTAGTCGTGCGAGAACTTGTCGGCCGGGATGATCTTGCCACGCGCGTTGCCGGTGATGTCCGGCACCAGGCACTCCACCTCGGTGATGTGGCGTTCCTTGAGCCAGCGCAGCAGCACGCTCTCTTCGGGCACCGGCGTGGCCGCAGCCTTTCGGGACGGTGCGGCCGCCTTGCGCGACGGAGACGTGGCTTTGCGCGAGCGGGTTCGAGTGGTCATGCCGGGCACGTTACCCCTGCCCCCTGCGCGGGCGCAACCAAGCGCATCACGGCGGGCGCACCTGCCGTGAACACCGGTTGCTGGCATGCTGTGCCCCATGAGCGATGTCCCCTCCCCCGCCCCCCGGTGCCCCGGATGAGCCAGGCCGGCCTGGCCCATGCGCCCAGCTGGTACGCCGAAAGCCTGCCGGCCGAGCCGTTGCGCGCCCCACTGCGCGGCGACCAGGCCACCGATGTGTGCGTGCTCGGCGCGGGCTATACCGGCTTGTCGGCCGCCCTCTCGCTGGCCGAGCGCGGCTACCGGGTCACCGTACTGGAAGCCCACCGGGTCGGCTGGGGCGCGTCCGGCCGCAATGGCGGCCAGGCCATCGTCGGTTACGGCTGCGAGGTGGACACGCTGGAACACCTGCTCGGCCAGCCCGACGCGCGTCGCCTGTTCGATTTCTCACGTGACGGCATGGCCCTGCTGCGCCACCGCCTTCAGCACTACGCCATCGCCTGCGACTGGCGCGACGGGCACGCCAGCGTGCCGATCAATGCGCGCCAGGAGCGTGCGCTGCGCCGGGGCATGCAGGCGCTGGTGGAACGCTACGACTACCCCCTGCAGTGGTGGGACCGGCAGCAGCTGCGCGGCCAGCTCGACAGCCCGCGCTACCGGGGCGCCATGTTCGATGCGGCCAGCGGCCACCTGCAGCCATTGGCCTATGCCGTGGGACTGGCCCGCGCGGCCGAGAGCCTGGGCGTGATGATCCATGAAGCCAGCCCGGTGCAGGCACTGGTGCGCGGCAGCCGCCCGCAGTTGCACACCGCGCACGGCACGGTGACGGCGAACCAGGTGGTGATCGCCGGCAATGCCTGGCTGCAAGGCATCGCGCCGGAGCTGGAAAGCCGGATCATGCCGGTGGGCACCTACATCGGCGCCAGCGCGCCGCTGGGCGAAGCGCGCGCCCGCGCCTTGATCCGCAACGACATGGCCGTGGCCGACGTGAGCTGGGCGCTGGACTACTTCAAGCTCAGCGCCGACCACCGCCTGCTGTTCGGGGGCCGCGCCAGCTACTCGGCGCTGCCGCCCCCCAACCTGCGCGGGGTGATGACCCGGCGCATGCACCAGGTGTTTCCGCAGCTGTCCGACGTGGGCATGGATCAGGTCTGGGGCGGCTACGTGGACATCACCCGCAACCGCGCCCCGCACTGGGGCCGGCTGACCCCGAACGTTTACTTCGCACAGGGGTTCTCCGGCCATGGGGTCGCCGCCACCGGCCTGGCCGGTGCCGTCATCGCCGAGGCCATTGCCGGTCAGAACGAACGGCTGGACGTATTCGAACGCATTCCGCACAAGCGCTTCCCGGGCGGAAAGCTGCTGCGTACCCCGCTGCTGGTCGCGGCGATGTCCTGGTACAAGTTGCGGGACGTGATCGGATGAAGCGCGCCGGGCAGAGCCCGGCGCTACGCAGGCGGTTGAGGCCGGTTGGAATGTGACAGGTCGCAATTGTCCAACGACACCCACCGCACAGATCCGGACATTGCCCCTAAAGTCCGGCGTGAAGACGCCGCTATTACTTCCGACCCTCTCGGATTTCGAGCGTACGCAACATGCCGGCACTGTTTCAGGGCGCTTTGGACAGCGCCCCCGGGGAAGACCTGCCTCAGCGGATTCTGCTGGTGGAGAACTCGCGCACGTTCACCAGCATGCTCAAGGAGGCCATCGAGCAGCGGCTGGAGCTGCCGGTGTCGGTGGCGACCAGCCTGGCCGAGGCCGGGCGCCTGCTGGACGAAGAGAAGGGCTGGTTCCTGGTATTGACCGGGCTGGTCCTGGCCGACGGCGACCGCGACAAGGTGGTGGACTATTTCCTGTCGCGCGGGCTGCGTACGGTGGTGGTCAGCAGCGTGTACGACGAGGACCTGCGCAAGCGCGTGCTGCAGCAGCAGATCATCGACTACGTGCTCAAGAACACGCCGGGCAGCGTGGACTACCTGGTGTGGCTGGTGCAGCGGCTGGACCGCAACCGCCGGATCGCTGCGCTGGTGGTGGACGACTCGATGTCTGCACGCCTGTACGCCGCGTCCCTGCTGCGCATGTACGGCCATGAGGTCTACGAGGCCGCCGACGGTGCCGAAGGCCTCAAGGCCATCGAAGCGCACCCGGCCATCCGGTTGGCGGTGGTCGACCAGGAAATGCCCGGCATGGAGGGCGTGGAATTCACCCGCCGCCTGCGCACCCTGCGCTCACGCGACAAGGTGGCGGTGATCGGCATCTCCGGCAATACCGACCCTTCGCTGATCCCGCGCTTCCTGAAGAACGGGGCCAATGACTTCCTGCGCAAACCCTTCTCGCGGGAGGAATTCTTCTGCCGTGTCTCGCAGAACGTGGACCAGCTGGAGCTGATCGGCACCCTGCAGGACCTGGCCACGCGCGATTTCCTTACCGGCCTGCCTAACCGGCGCTGCTTCCTGGAGCAGAGCCAGCGGCAGTTGCCGAAGCTGGAGCTGAAGGGGGAACAGGTGGCGGTGGCGATGATCGACATCGACCACTTCAAGCACATCAACGACACCCACGGCCACGAAGCCGGAGATGACGCGCTGCGCGCGGTGGCGGCCACCGTGGCCGACCACGCGCGCGACCAGGACCTGATCGCGCGCTTCGGAGGCGAAGAGTTCTGCCTGCTGGTACCGGGGCTGGAAGAAGATGAAGCCATCGGCTACTTCGAGGTCCTGCGCCAGCGCATTGCGGCGCTGGAAGTCGACCTTGGCCACACCACCCTGCGCATGACCGTGAGCATCGGCGTGTGCTGCCTGCGCCCGGCGGGCGACGCGCTGCACGGGCTGATATCCGAGGCCGACCGCCAGCTGTACCTGGCCAAGGCGGCCGGGCGCAACCGGGTATGCAGCACCGGCGTGGCCACGGCAGCGCGCGAACCCGCGCTGGCGCTTTGATCCAGATCAACGCGGGATTGCGCCACCCTGCCTAGAGTCGTTCCCGGCACACCGCACAGGGAACGCAGCATGGCACTTCTGGTCTGGCAGGACGACCTCAACATCGGCATCGACGTGATCGATCACCAGCACATGCGGATCGTGGAGATGCTCAACCACCTGCATGTGGCGCAGACCAGCCTGCACACGCTCGCCGTGGCCGAAGTGATCGACGAGCTGGTGGACTACACCATGTCGCACTTCGCCTTCGAAGAAGAGTTGATGGAAGAAGCCGGCTATCCGTTCTGCGCCGCGCACAAGCGCGTGCACGAGATCTTCGGCAAGCGTGTCGCCGAGTACCGGTTGCGTTTCCAGGCCGGCGAAGACGTCACCGACGAACTGCGCACCATGCTCTCGCGCTGGTTGTTCAACCACATCCGCGGAGATGACAAGGCCTATGCGGAAACGGTGAAGCAGCACCTCAACCAGTTCGCCCGCGACCACCAGCAGGGCACCTGGCTGGGCCGCACGCTCAAGCGGATTTTCCGCTGAGCCGTGCCGGCCGGCCCATGGCCAGCAGCGCCAGGATGGTCACCACTGCGGTCAGGCACAGGTAGTACCCCACTGCCACCAGGCCGAAACGACCGGCCAGCCAGGTCGCCACATACGGCGCCGGCGCTGCGCCGAGGATGCCGGCCAGGTTGAACGACAGCGAGGCGCCGGTGTAGCGCACCTGCACCGGGTAGATCTCGGCCAGGAAGGTGCCGCAGGGCCCGTAGGTCAGGCCCATCAGGAACAGGCCCAACGACAGGAACGCGACCACCATCCACGGATGCCCGGCCTGGAACAGCGGGGCGAACAGCACGCCGAAACCAAGGATCAGCCCGCTGGCGACGATCATGGTGCGGCGCGTACCCCAGCGGTCGCCGTACTTCGCCGACAGCGGGATGCCGGCGGCGAAGAACAGGATGCCGACCATCTGCAGCAGCAGGAACTGCTCGCGGCTGTAGCCGAGCACCGTGGTGCCATAGCCCAAGGTGAACACCGTCATCAGGTAGAACAGCACGAAGGTGGCAAACGCGCCCAGCGTGCCCAGCAGCAGCGTGCGCGGGTGGTGGCGCAGCACCGTCCACATCGGCAGGCGCACGCGCTCGTTGCGGTCCAGCGCGGCCTGGAACTGCGGGGTCTCGTGGATGTTCAATCGCACCCACAAACCGACCGCGACCAGCAGCGAGCTGGCCAGGAACGGCACGCGCCAGCCCCATTGCAGGAAGTCGGCGTCGCTCATGGCGCGGCCGAGCAGCAGGAAGATGCCGGCCGACAGCAGGAAGCCCAGCGGCGCACCCAGCTGCGGGAACATGCCGTACCAGGCACGCTTGCCGGGCGGCGCGTTCTCGGTGGCCAGCAGCACCGCCCCACCCCACTCGCCCCCCAGCCCCAGCCCCTGGCCGAACCGGCACAGCGCCAGCAGCGCCGGCGCGACCAGCCCGATGCTGGCATGCGTGGGCAGCAGGCCGATCGCCACCGTGGACACACCCATGGTCAACAGCGCCGCGACCAGCGTGGCCTTGCGGCCGATCCGATCGCCGTAGTGGCCGAACACCGCAGAACCCACCGGCCGCGCGATGAACGCCACTGCGAACGTCGCCAGCGACTGCAGCAGGGCCGCGCCTTCGCTGCTGTCGGGGAAAAACAGGTGCGGGAACACCAGCACCGCCGCCGTGGCGTAGATGTAGAAGTCGAAGAACTCGATGGTGGTGCCGATCAGGCTGGCCAGCAGCACACGGCGAGGCGAATTGACGACAGGTGCAGCGGCGGAAGTGGACATCGTTCACGGGCGAAAGGATCAGCTGCCCGATTCTGCCACGGGCATGCCGCGCAGCGGCGGCATGGTTGCAACCGTGACGGTTGCCTCCCTCGGGCTGCGCTACATTGCGGTCATCCGGAACCACGGGGTTGCCCATGCCACGCACCGACATGCCACGCACCAGCCGGCCGCACTCGCTGGACGCCTGGTGGATGCCGTTCACCGCCAACCGCCAGTTCAAGGCCGCACCGCGCCTGCTGGTGCGCGCCGAGGGCATGTACTACCACGACGCAGACGACCGGCCGATCCTGGACGGTGCCGCCGGGTTGTGGTGCTGCAACGCCGGGCATGCGCGGCCGCGCATCGTGCAGGCGATCCAGCAGCAGGCCGCCACGCTGGACTTTGCCCCACCGTTCCAGATGGGCTCCCCGCTGCCGTTCGCATTGGCCGAACGCCTGGCCGCGCTGGCGCCCGGGCCGTTGAACCATGCGTTCTTCACCAATTCCGGGTCCGAAGCGGTGGATACGGCGATGAAGATCGTGCTCGGCTACCACCGCCTGCGCGGTGAAGGCCAGCGTACCCGCTTCATCGGCCGCGAGAAGGCGTACCACGGGGTCGGTTTCGGCGGCCTGTCGATTGGCGGGCTGCCCAACAACCGCAAGGGCTTCGGCCCATTGTTGGCCGGCAGCGACTTCCTGCGCCATACCCTGGATCTGTCGCGGAATGCGTTCAGCCCCGGCCTGCCGCGCCACGGCGCCGAACTGGCCGAGGACCTGGAGCGGCTGATCGCGCTGCACGATGCCTCCACCATTGCCGCCGTGTTCGTCGAACCCATCGCCGGCTCGGCCGGGGTGATCCTGCCGGCGCCGGGCTATCTGCAGCGCCTGCGCGAGATCTGCGACCAGCACGGCATCCTGCTGGTATTCGACGAGGTCATCACCGGTTTCGGCCGGGTCGGAAACGCCTTTGGCGCCCAGCGTTTCGGCGTCACCCCGGACCTGCTGACGATGGCCAAGGGACTGACCAACGGCGCGGTGCCGATGGGCGCGGTGCTGGTCGCCGATGCCATCCACGATGCCTACATGCAGGGCCCGCCGGGCGCGATCGAGCTGTTCCATGGCTATACGTATTCGGGACACCCGCTCGCCTGCGCGGCGGCGTTGGCGGCGCTGGACACCTATGCGGCCGAAGGTCTGTTCGACCGCGCCATCGAGCTCGGCGAGTACTGGCAGACCCGGCTGCACAGCCTGCGCGGGCTGCCGAACGTGGTGGACATCCGCAACTTCGGGCTGATCGGCGCGGTCGAGCTGGCCCCACGCAAGGGCGCGCCGGGCAGCCGCGGCTACGAGGTGTTCGAGCGCTGCTTCCGCGACGGGCAGCTGCTGGTGCGCTGCACCGGTGATGTGATCGCCCTGTCGCCGCCATTGATCATCGAGCGCGACCAGATCGACCGGATCGTCGACGTGCTCGGCGAGATGATCCGCGCCACCGGTTGATAGAATGGCGGGTCATTACCCGCCGCCCCGGATTGCATGGACATCGTCGTCAAAGAAGAACTCAAGGCCTACATCGATCCGCTCACTGCCGACGAACACGAGGCCCTGGAGCGCAGCATCCTGGCGGAGGGCTGCCGCGACGCGCTGGTGCTGTGGAACGACGTGCTGGTGGACGGGCACAACCGCTTCGGCATCTGCCAGAAGCACGGCCTGCCATTCCAGACGGTGCAGAACACCCGCTTCCAGTCGATGGACGACGTGCACCTGTGGATGATCGAACAGCACCTGGGCCGGCGCAGCGTTTCCGACTTCCAGCGCGGCGTGCTGGCGCTGCGCAAACGCGACATCCTGGCCGAGCGCCACCGCGCCGACCAGGCCCAGCTGCAGCGCGAAAGCGACGGCGAGATCGCCGATGCCACCCCCGAGGGCGATGAAGACAGCCCGCCGTGGGCGCCGGCTCCCAAGGTCAGCCGTGCCGACATGGCGCGCGAGGCGCGGCTGAGCAGCAGCCAGGTCACGATGATCGAACGCATCCACAAGCAGGCGGCGCCGGAACTGGTGGAGGCGGTCAAGAGCGGCGTCATTTCGATCAGCGCGGCGGCGGCGGTGGCCGACCTGCCGGAAGAAGAACAGCGCGCGGCGGCGGTGGCCGGCAAGGACGAATTGAAGCAGGCCGCCAAGCGCGTGCGCGAGGCCAAGCGCAAGCCGCGCAAGCCGGTGCAGGAGGTGCTGCACAGCGCCGACGGCGAGCTGGAGGTGGATGCGAGCCGGGAGGCGGAGATCGCCGACGCGCTGGCTTCGCTGGGTGAAGGCCCGGCCGAGCTCCGCCAGCGGATCATCGCGCTGACGCTCGAAAACGACGCACTGAAGCGCCAATTGGCGGCGCTTCGCGCGGCGTAACCCCGACTGCGCTGGAGCCCGTAGAGCCGGGCAGAGCCCGGCTCTCCCCCCTGCTGCGTCAAGCGTTGATCATGTGCCTGTCGATAGACTGGGCACATGAATTCGTCCGCTACCACCGTAGACCCCCGCCGCGCCCAGCTGCGGCGCCTGAAGGGCATCGCCCTGCTGATGCTGGCCGCGATGCTGGCCGGCTTCATCGTCAGCCACCTCAATGGCGAGCGCGGGATCTGGGCCTGGGTGTCGGCGTTCTGCGAGGCGGCCGCCGTGGGCGCGCTGGCCGACTGGTTCGCGGTCGTGGCCCTGTTCCGCCGCCCGCTGGGGCTGCCGATTCCGCACACGGCGATCATTCCGCGCAGCAAGGCACGCATTGCCGACAGCCTGGCGGTGTTCGTGCGCGACCAGTTCCTGGAACCGCAGGCGCTGCTGGCCCGGTTGCAGGTGTTCGACCCGGCGAGTCGGCTGGGCAGCTGGCTGGCCGATCCGGCACGCTCGCGGCTGCTGGCCGACATGGCGCGAGGCTGGGCACTGCAGGCGCTGGATTTTTTGGACGAGGCGGCGGTCCGGCGCAGCATCCAGGGCTTCGTGGTGGAGCAGCTGCGGCAGTGGAATGCCGCCGCCACCGCCGGCGAACTGCTGGGCCTGCTTACCGCCGACAACCGCCACCAGCGGGTGTTGGACGAAGGCCTGAACCGGATCAGCCAGTGGATGGACAACGAGGCGGTGAAGCAACGCGCCTCCGAGCTGATCGTCCGCTACATCCAGCGCGAGTGGCCGAAGCTGGCCAGCACGGTGAACTGGGTCAAGCCGATCGACGAAATCGGCGACAGCCTGGCCGAGCGCATGGCGCATGCGGTGCTGGCCGAACTGCAGCAGATCCTGGCCGAGCCGGAGCACCCGCTGCGCAGGGACTATGAGGTGTGGCTGGGCGACTACATCCAGCGCCTGCGCCACGACCCCGCACTGGCCGAAAAAGTTGAACAGCTCAAGCAGCAGGTGATCGACCACCCGGCCGTGCAGGACTACGTGCAGGGCCTGTGGGCGCGCATCCACGCCAGCCTGCGGGCGGACCTGTCCAGCGAGGACTCGGCCCTGGCCGGGCACCTGCGGCGCAGCCTGGCCAAGGTTGGGCAGGCGCTGCAGGACGACCCTTCGCTGCGCGAGGCCTTGAACCAACACCTGATGGACGGCGCCGAGCGCCTCACCAGCCGGCTGCGCGAGGGCGTGACCACGCATATCGCGCAGACCGTGAAGGGGTGGGACGAGCGGCACCTGGTGGAACAGCTGGAGCTGAGCGTGGGCCGGGATCTGCAGTTCATCCGCTTCAACGGCACCCTGGTGGGTGGGTTGATCGGACTGCTGCTGCATGCGTTGACGGTGTGGATGCAGTGGTAGGCGCCGAGGTGCGCAGCCACGCAGGGCGTGGCTCTATCGTGGTGGGGTCGAAGCGACCCTAAGGTTGACAGTTTGACCGGGTGTTTTTGCGACGGGGTTCGCGTATTCTGCCGCGCATTCAGGGCTGGAGTGGCCCGTCCGGGGGGAATGATGCGAAGGATGATCGTGACGCTGGCGCTGTGTGCGTTGGCCGGGAATGCCCACGCCGGGCGGGTGTACAAATGCGCGGTCGGCGGCCAGACCGTATACCAGACCGTGCCCTGCGCGCCTGAACATGACACCGGCGTGACCCGGCCGATCACCCGGGATCCGAAGCTGAGCTGGGAAGAGCGGAACCGCGCCCAGCGCGAGCTCTACGACGCGCGCCGCCGCATGCAGGCCGACGCCGGCCGCAACCAACCGCCGGTACGCGGCACCGTGATCGACGGCGCGGCAGACCCCGAGCACTGCCAGGAGCTGCGCTCCCGTCGCGAGTTCGGCGAAGCCTTCGGCCGCCCCATCCCCGAAAGCATGAACGGCGAGATCGCCAAGGCCTGCGCTTCGCGCTGAACCGCCCTACTTCGTCACGGCCCGGATGGCCTCCACCAGCGCCTGCATCTGTGCGGGCGTGCTGAAAATGCCGGGGGTGACGCGGATGCAGGCGCCGGAGGCCAGGCCTTCGCGGGCTACGACGAACACGCCGGACTGCTGCAGCATGCGTTCCGCAGTGGCGGTGTTCGCGTCCATGTCGTACTGCCCGCGCAGCCGGAAGGCGGCGATGGCGCTGGACAGGCGCGGGTCGGGGGAGGTCAACAGCTGGATGCGCGGGTCGTCGCGCAGCGCGTCGAGCCACTGGTTGCGCAGGCGCAGCAGGCGCGCACGCTTGTTGGCCACCCCAATGCGTTCATGCAACGCCAGCGCGACAGGCAATGCCAGGAAGGTCGCGAAATTGACCGTGCCGGTGTGCACGCGAGAGTCGATATGGCCGGTTTCCGCCTCGCCCATGTACGGGTCGATGTCGTCCAGGCGACCGCGCCGGATGTAAACCGCTCCCGCTCCGACCGGCGCACCTATCCATTTGTGCAGGTTGATGCCGATGAAATCGACATCGAGATCGCGCAGCGGCGTGTCGACCTGGCCGATGCCGTGCGCGGCATCCAGCACCACGTCCGCGCCCGCGCCGCGTGCAAGCGCGCTGATTTCGGCGACGGGCAGCAGCAGGCCGTGGCGGTGGCTGACCTGGGTCAGCAGTAGCAGCCGCGTGCGCGGGTGCTGCTCCAGCGCGCTTCGGTAGGTCTCCACGATGCTGTCATGGTCGAACGGCTCGGGGAGTTCAATGCGCTGCACGGTCACGCCACGCCGCGCCTGCAGCCACTCCATCGCCGTGATCATGCTGGGGTAGTCGGTGTCGGCATACAGCACCGTGTCGCCGGGCTGCAGATTGCGGTAGCCACTGATCAGGATCTGCATCGCTTCGGTCGCGCCGCGGGTCAGCGCGATCTCGTCGCTGTCCACGCCCAGTGTCTGCGCCAACTGCGCGCGTGCCTGCTCGAACAGCCCCGGGAAGGTACGCCGGCCGAACCACGCATTGTCCCGGTTCACCAGCGCCGTGCCGTGCTCGAACGCCTCCTGCACCGGCCGTGCCATGGAACCCCAGTAGCCGTTGTCGAGCATGACCACGTCGTCGGTGAGGTCGTACAGATCCCTGACCTTCGCCCACCAGTTGTCATCGGCCGCCAGTTCCGCCGGATCGCGACCGACTGGATAAGGCAGGGCTTCCAGCGCGAGGGTGCGTGCGTCTGCTTTGTTCATGTTCCCAGTATCGCAGGTGCGGTAGCTGGAACGGATCTCGGACGACACCCATCGACCTTGCCGAAGAGAATGATAATGACTATCATTCACGGGCTGAAGGCTTGCCCGAACCCGTTGTGGACGCGTCGGGAAAAGACGATATCTAGGGATACCCCCGCCCCGTGCGGCGGCTTGGCCACGGATGGCCACCCTCTCCTGTCACCGGCTTTGGCCGGTGACGTCCGTTGTTGGATTCGACATTGCAGGTTTTCGTGGACAGCACGCCAGTTGCCAGCGGGATCAGCCGCTTCGGTGGATTCTTCGCCCGCCCCTGGCTGGGCGTACTCTCGCGCTCGCTGGCCGCCATCGTCGGTGGCTACGCACTGGCCGCGACCTGTGCGATGTTCTTTGCCGTGGCCCTGCCGATCGCACGCGCGCAAGCGGTACTGACCGGCATGCTGGTGGCCATCGTGCTGTGCGCCTGCGCGGCGCTGTGGGCGTTTGCCACCCGCACTGCACTGCGCGCGTGGATCGGGATCGCCACGCCCGCCGCGCTGTTCTGGCTGGGCACGCTGGCCATGGGAGCGCGCGCATGAAGAACGGATTCCGCCAGTCCATGGCGTGGCTGCATACCTGGACCGGCCTGCTGGTCGGCTGGCTGCTGCTGCTGATCTTCATGGCCGGTACCGCAAGTTACTACCGCGAGGAAATCAGCCGCTGGATGCGCCCGGAACTGCCGCGCAGCAGCGTCAGCAACGAGGTCGCCGCCGAGCGCGCGATCACTTTCCTGCAGCACAAGGCGCCGCAGGCCGAAAGCTGGAACGTGACCCTGCCCGACCCGCGCAACCCGGCGATGCGCATGTTCTGGCGCAACCCCGAGTCAATGGTGAAGCCACCGGTGGAAGGCGAAAAGCGCCGTCGTGGCGGCGGCCGCTTCGGCGATGCAACGGTGGACCCGGCCAGCGGCGAGGAAGTGGCGGCGCGCGAAACGCGCGGCGGCGACTTCTTCTACCGGCTGCATTTCGACCTGCACTACATTCCGGTGCTGTGGGCGCGCTACCTGGTGGGGTTCTGCGCGATGTTCATGCTGGTGGCGATCATCACCGGCGTGATCACCCACAAGAAGATCTTCAAGGACTTCTTCACCTTCCGGCCTGAAAAGGGCCTGCGTTCGTGGCTGGACTTCCACAACGTCAGTGCGGTGATGGCGCTGCCCTACCACGCGATGATCACCTACACCGGGATCGTCACGCTGATGTTCATGTACCTGCCGCAGGGCGTGAGCGTCGCCTATCCCAAGGACGAAGACGCGTTCTTCAGCGAGGCATTCGCGCGCCTGGCCGATCCTGCCGAGCCTGCCGCGGGCAGCGCCCCGTCGCTGCCGATCCAGCAGCTGCTGGACAGCGCACGGGCCGAGTGGAAGGGCGCGCAGGTCAGCGGCTTCACCGTGTTCCATCCGGGCGCGGCCAACGCCGTGATCGACATCTACCAGCGCGACGGCAAGCGCCTGTCGATCGATACGCCGTCGCTGCGCTACAACGCAGTGACCGGCGCGCTGGTGGAACACAGCCCGGTGCCGGGCGGCGCCACCCACACGCGCGGGGTGATGTACGGGCTGCACCTGGCCCGGTTCGCGGACTGGGGACTTCGCGCCCTGTTCTTCCTGTCCGGGCTGGTCGGCTGCCTGATGGTGGCCAGCGGCGTGGTGCTGTGGGCGGTCAAAGAGCGTCCCAAGCACGCCAAGAGCGGTCGCATCGGCTTTGGCCTGCGCCTGGTGGATGCACTCAACATCGGCGCGGTGGCCGGCCTGCCGATCGCCTTTGCCGCCTACTTCTGGGGTAACCGCCTGTTGCCGGTGCAGATGGCCGAACGTTCCGATGCCGAAGCCAGCGTCTTCTTCTACGCGTGGGGCGCCGCGCTGCTTGCCGCCTTCGTCTGGCCCAAACGGATGATGTGGGCGTGGCAGCTGTACCTGGGCGCCGCGTTGTTCGCGCTGATCCCACTGCTCAATGCACTCACCACGCACGCGCACCTGGGCGTGACCCTGCGCAACGGCGACTGGGTGCTGGCCGGGTTCGACCTGGTGATGCTCGCCTTCGGCGCGATGCTGGCGTACTGCGGGCTGCGCATGCAGCGCTGGCAACCGGCGCTGAGCGCGGCGGAGAAGAAGAAGCGCCAGATGGCGGCCGCTGCAGCGGTTGCTTCGGCAAAGACCGCAGAGGCGAGCGCATGATGCTGCTGGCGATCACGGTGAGCTTCTCCGCGTTCACCGCGCTGTCGCTGGCGATGGAGAAGCACCAGTTGGAACTGCACGGCAAGGCGCATGCCGGTCCGGCACGCATGCGGCTATGGCGCTGGCTGGGCTGGGCGTTGCTGGCTGCGGCCTTTGGCATCTGCGTGGCCGACCATGGCTGGGCTGCGGGTCCGGTGTTGTGGCTGGGCGCGATGACGATCAGCGGCGTGCTGATCGCCTTCGGCCTGTACCCGTGGCGGCCGCGGTGGATCGCACCGTTGGCGTGGGTGCTGCCGGTGGTCGGTGTGATCAGCGCGGTGGCTTGACACCGCGCGGCAATCCATCAGGCGCCGTAGCGCCTGAGTTCCCACGCTCGGTGGATGCGCGGATTCCGCTCGAAATCGTCACCGATGGTGTCGGCGGAAATCTCGCGGCACTCGGCAAATTCCTTGATCGCTTCCTCATCCAGCTTGAAGCGGCGGAAATTGTTCGAGAAGTACAGCACGCCTTCCGGGCTCAACCGCGCCACGGCCGCACGCAGCAGACGCACATGTTCGCGCTGCACGTCGAAGTCCTCGGCGCGGGCCGAGTTGGAGAAGGTCGGCGGGTCGCAGAAGATCACGTCGAAGCGGTGCCGCTCCGCTTCAAGCCATGCCAATGCGTCGGCCTGGATCAGCTGATGCTGGCTGCCGCCCTTGCCGTTCAGCGCCAGGTTGTCGGCGCACCACTGCAGGTAGGTACCGGACAGGTCCACGCTGGTCGTGGAGGCCGCGCCGGCCACTGCGGCCTGCACGCTGGCCACGCCGGTGTAGCAGAACAGGTTGAGGAACCGCTTGCCCTGCGCTTCCTTGGCCATGTGCCAGCGCAGCGGCCGGTGGTCGAGGAACAGGCCGGTATCCAGATAATCGAACAGGTTGACCCGCAGCAGCGCGTCGTTCTCGCGCACGAGTACGAAGTCGCCACGCTGTTCAAAGCGGCCGTACTTGCTGCCGCCCTTGCCGCGTTCGCGCGACTTCAGCGCGACCTGCTCGGCCGGCACCTGGAACACCTCGCGCGCGGCCGACAACAGTTCATTGCGGCGACGGCGCACGTCGACGTCGGGAATGGTGGCGGGTGCCGCATATTCCTGCACATGCAGGAAGGTACGCCCGGCGCCGCCATCCTCTTCGTACACGTCGATGGCAGCGGCGTACTCGGGCAGGTCGGCGTCGTAGACGCGGTAGCAGGTGACCTGCTCGCGCGCCTTCCAGGTCTTGAACTTGCGGATGTTCTTGCGCAGGCGGTTGGCCACCATCTGCGCGCCTTCGCTGAGCTCGCGCGGCTGGCCGGTGTTCTCGCGCTGCGGCACCGAGATCGGGTCGCACACGATCAGCGCGCATTCGATCGCGCCGTTGAACAGCTGGTATTTCTTGTTGGCGCGCAGGCCGGTGGCGAAGGCCAGTTCGGCGCTGCCGCACAGCAGGCTCGCCCGCCACTGCGGCACCGCGCGCTTGAGTGCGTCGCCGAGCCGGCGGTACAGGACCGCATCTGCGGCCAGGCGCTCGTCGTACGGCGGGTTGCAGACCACGCAGCCGGTTTCCTGCGGCGGCACCTGCACGTCGGCCACGTCACGCACGCCGAACCAGATCGCCTCGGCAACGCCGGCGGTCTCCGCGTTTTCCTTGGCCGCACGGATCGCATGCGGGTCGATGTCGCTGCCATGGATGACCTGCTTGAGCGCGGCGCGGCCGGCCTGTTCCCGGCTGCGCGCGTCGGCCATCAGGCCGTTCCAGGCCTCACGGTCGAAGCCCAGCCAGCGACTCGGCGGAATGCTGCCGTGGCGCTGCAGGCCCGGGGCGACGTCGGCCGCCATCAGCGCGCCTTCGATCAGCAGCGTGCCGCTGCCGCACATCGGGTCCAGCAGTCCGCCGCCTTCGGCATGGATCTTCGGCCAGTTGGCGCGCATCAGTACCGCCGCCACCAGGTTTTCCTTCAGCGGGGCTTCGTTCTGCGCCATGCGCCAGCCGCGCCGGTGCATCGGACCGCCGCCGAGGTCGATGGAGATCGAGGCGCGGCCCTTGCGCAGCGAGAGGTTGATGCGCACGTCGGGGAACTCGGTATTCACCGACGGCCGTTCCAGGCCCTGCGCACGCAGGCTGTCGACCACGCCGTCCTTGACCCGCTGCGCGGCGAAACGCGCGTGGGTGATCTCGGTGCCGGACACATGCGCGTCGACCGACAGGGTCAGTTCCGGGCTGATGTGCTGGTGCCAGGGCATCGACGACACGCCCTGGTACAGCGAGCCTTCGTCCGGGCAGTCGAACTCGGCCAGCGGCCACAGCACCCGGCTGGCCAGGCGCGACCACAGCACCACCTTCAGCGCCTGCGGCAGGTCGCCTTCGGCGTTGACGCCGGAAATGGTGGCAGTAGCGCGCGGCAGGCCCAGCGCCAGCAGTTCGTCGGCAAGCAGGTATTCCAGGCCCTTGGCGCAGGAAACAAAGAATTTCACGGAATCAGGTTCGGCAGGTCAGCGGACCGGCCATTGTACGTGACCGTGGCCAAACCACCCTCACGGACCGGGGAGAGCTTTCAACAGCTCTTCGAACGCCCGGGCCGAAGCATCTACATGATTCTCCAGGCGATGCCCGTCTTCGACCAGCAGCAGCCGGGCCGAGCGCGCCTGGGCCCAGGCGATGACCTCGGCGGCCGGGATCAGCTCGTCCTGCCAGGCGTGGACCACGCTGGTCGGGACCGGCGCTGCATCCAGCAGCGGCATCGGCCCCATCCGGGTCGGCGGCACCATCAGGAACAGGCCACGGGTCGGCACCTGCAGCGAGGCGATGGCCGAAATGTAGGCCCCCAGCGACGAGCCGGCCAGCACCACCGGCCCCTGCGCGGCGGCCGCACGGGCCCGCTCCACCAGGCGCTGCAGGCGGGCCGGGACATCGCCCACGCTGCTGACCTGGCGCATTGCGTCCAGGTCGGTGTAATCGGGACGTTCGTGGGACCAGCCCAGGCGCTCGGCCACATCGGCCAGTGCGGTGACCTTGGTGGCATCGGGGCCGCTTTCAAAGCCATGGGACAGGATGCAGTGGCCGCGGCTCATGCAGCCACCGGGCGGAAATCGATGTAAGCGCTCATCCCTGAATGCTAGCATCGGCACATGCCCGAACGTGCCCCACCCCGGATCGACCTGCAGCCGCTGCCTTACGTGGCGCAGCTGGGCGAGCGCGCGCCGGACCAGATCGATCTGGTGGTGATCCACTGCACCGAATTGCCGGACCTGGAGATGGCCCGCAGTTACGGCGAGCGGGTGCTGTACGACAGCGGCAGCGGCAACAGCGGGCATTACTACATCGACCGCGACGGCAGCATCGTGCAGTACGTTCCGGTCGAACGCGTGGCCCATCATGTGAGCGGCTACAACCCGCGCTCCATCGGCATCGAGCTGGTCAACAGCGGACGCTATCCGCACTGGCTGGACTCGCGCCACCAGGAAATGTCCGAGTCTTACCCGGACGTGCAGATCGCCGCACTGATCGACCTGCTGCAACACCTGTGCATTACCCTGCCGGGCCTGCGCCACATCGCCGGGCATGAAACGCTCGACACGCGCCTGGAACCGGCTAGCGACGACCCCGAACGCCGAGTGGCGCGCAAACGCGACCCCGGCCCGTTGTTCCCGTGGCCGCGGGTGTTGGCGGCGGTGGCTCTGGAGCCGTTGGGCCCGTGATCAGCTGCCGGTCGCGACCGGCCGCGAGGAATCGCCTACCCACCCGCTCCACGAATCGGCGTACACGCGTGCGCCGTGCAGCCCAGCCACTTCCATCGCCAGCAGCAGGTGGCAGGCGGTCACGCCCGAACCGCACATCACTACAACCTGGCTCGGATCCTGGGTGCCAATCAACGGCCGCAATGCGGCCTGCAGTTCTGCCGCCGGGCGCAGTCGGCCTTCGTGGACATTCAGCCCGAAGGGACGATTGACTGCGCCGGGCACGTGCCCGGCCACCGGGTCCAGCGGCTCCACTTCGCCCCGGAAACGTTCGCCGGCGCGGGCGTCCAGCAACCAGCCCGGCGCGTGCTTCAGCCGTGCGGCGATTTCTTCCACCGACGCGACCTGGGCGGTGTCGAACCGGCCCGGGTACGGCGGCAGCACGGTCACCTGGGGCAGGTCCGTATCCAGCGGCAGACCCGCCGCCTGCCAGGCGGCCACGCCGCCATCCAGCACCGCGACCCGGGTGTGCCCGATCAGCCGCAGCAGCCACCACGCACGCGCGGCGGCCATGCTGCCATCGCCGCCGTCGTACACCACCACCTGGGTCTCCGGACCGATGCCCCAGCGCCCCAGCGTGGCGGCGAACACATCGCTGTCGGGCAGCGGGTGACGGCCATGGCCGACCCGGTCCATGTCGGCCAGGTCGCGATTGAGATCGGCCTGCAGCGCGCCGGGCAGGTGCCCCTGTGCGTAGGCCTGCGCGCCCGACTGCGGATCGGCCAGCGAAAAGCGCGCATCCAGCAGGCGCGGCGACGCACTGGCGGTGGCGCGCGCGTCGAGCAGGCGGGTGTCGGCCTGCCGCAGTGCGTTCGACAAGGTCGCCACGTCGACCAGGGTGGTCCAGGATTGCGGATGCGAGGCAGTCATTCGAGTTGCTCCAGGCGGCGGCGCAGGTTGTACAGGATGGCGGCGGTCGCGCCCCAGATCCGCTGGCCGGGCCAGCCGTATTCCAGCACATGCCGGATCCGGCCGCGGTGGTCGATCTCGACCTGGTGCAGGTTGGCCGGATCCATAAGGTAATCGAACGGCACTTCGAAGACTTCGGCCACTTCATCGGGTTGCGGCACCGCCACGAAGCTTGGGTCGATCACCGCCACCACCGGCATCACCCGGTATCCGGTGATGGTCACGAAGGGATCAAGGTAGCCCAGCACCTGCACCTGGTCGTGCTGCAGGGCGATTTCCTCGTTGCTTTCGCGGATCGCGGCGGCCACCGCGTCGCGGTCATCGGGCTCCTGGCGTCCGCCAGGAAAGCCGACCTGGCCGCCGTGCTGGCGAAGGGTGTCGGTGCGCCGGGTCAGCAGCACCTGCGCGCCACTGGCACGCGGAATGATGCCCGCCAGCACCGCCGCTTCCACCGGCGGTCCCGGCGGCAGCAGGTCGGCCAGCTCGCTGCGGTTCCAGCCGTCGCCACCGGGCGGCGCATCCAGCGGGTGCAGTGCACGCAGCAGGCGCTCGTGCGCGGCCAGCGAGCTGCCCAGCGATTGCCGCAGTTGTTCGCGCAGCGGCAATACCTGCTGGATGACGTGTTCCTGTTCGTGTCGGCTCATGGTCGACCAGCGGGTGATTTCATCCACGTTGCGCAGACAGCCGCCGCACAGGCCGGCGCGGTCGAGCGCGCAGATTCCGATGCAGGGACTGGGCATGGCATGGGGGGAATGTTCCGGATAGTGCACGGGGCAACAGTAACGCGAATCCAGAAACAAAAAACGCGCCGATGTTTCCATCGACGCGCTTTCTGTTTTCAACTTATCTTACTTGACGCTGATCAGCTTGATTTCAAACTGCACGGCCACGTTCGGCGGGAACGGGGTGCGCGGGTCGGCACCGTAAGCCTGTTCCGGCGGGAGGGTGACTTCCCACTTGGAACCGGCCGGCATCTGCAGCAGCACTTCGCGCATGGCCTTCATTTCGACTTCGCTGACCTTGATCGACGGAATCTGCTGGG
>NZ_CAUQLJ010000022.1:0-57348 GCF_963519125.1 uncultured Stenotrophomonas sp.
CGAAAACCCCGATCATCAGCCAACCCCCCCCACCAACGACCCCCCCTCGGTGATCGTTGGGGTGTGTCGCCGGGTGGGGGTCCCGCTGTTTGGCCCCCCCCCGCCGATTCCTACAGACGCACCAGCAGATGCTTCGCCATCTGCCCGTGGACGTGGCCGATGAAGCGCGCCAGGTGCATGGTGCAGAACAGGATCACCACACCCAGTGCCGCGAACGCCGGCGTGGTCCACAGCGGCAGCGTGGTGACGGTCCCGTCGATGTACAGGCCAGGCACGCCGTCCAGCGCGAACAACGCCGCCACCGGTGCCCAGATGAAGGCCAGCGACACCGACAGCAGGGTTACTGCCACGGTGAAGTACACGATGCCCAGCGGCAGCATCAGCACGAAGTACAGCATGGTCAGCCAGGTGCGCCCGTCGGTGAACATGTCGCCGATCCGCTGCAGCCAGGTGCGGCTGCGGTCGGAATAACGCGGCCGGCGCGGCATGCGTTCGCCGAGCAGGACTTCGATCAGGCGCCCTTCCAGCAGCGCCAGGCCGCGTACCGAACCGAAGAACAGCACGGTCAGCGGAATGCCGATGATCAGGATCAGCAGGCCCAGCGACAGTGACAGGCCGGTGATCACCCACGTGAAGAAGAACGTGCCGGTGGCCAGCGACAGCAGCATGTAGAACAGCGAGCCATAGGTGCGCGGTTCCAGCGCGACGCCGAAGAACCGGGCCAGCGCCGAACGCGGCGGCGGCGGCACGCGGTCCACGGGCGGAACCTCGCCCGCAGCGGCAGCTGCTGCGGCAGCACCGGGCGCAACCTGCGCCGGCACTACCCGGGCGATCGGACGGATGCTGGCACTGGGAGTCCGCAGCGCGCGGTTCACGGTGATTTCGGTTTCGCGGTAGATCTCGGCCACTTCCTCCGGTGCGCCGTAGCTGCCGGCGACGTCGGCGATGACCTCGGCTTCGCTGCGCCCGGGTTGGGCGGCCAACTCCGAGCGCAGGTATTCCTCGGCGTCATACAGCGCGTCCTGCACCATCGCCGGGTCGGCGTCGTGCAGGGCGGCGCGCAGCTGCGCCAGGTACTGCCCGATGGTGGTGGGCAGGCCCACGCCCGCCATGCTCTGTTCGTTCATTGCAGTACCCCTTCCAGCACGGAATCGACGGAATCTCGGGTGGCACGCCAGGCCTGGGTCCACTGCTCCAGGACCTGCCGGCCGCGTTCGTTGATGCGGTAATACCTTCGCGGTGGTCCGGCCACCGACGGTTCGATCTGGCTCTCCAGCAGCCCGGCCCCTTCCAGGTTGCGCAACACCGGGTACAAGGCGCTCTGCTTGCCACTCAGCACGCCCTCACCCACGCGCTCCAGCTCCTTGGCGATCAGGTAGCCGTACAGCGGCTCGCCGGTCCGGGCCAGCACCGCCAGCAACGCCAGCGAGACGGTGCCGGCGCTGAGCTCTTTCTGGAACTTCTTGAGATGGACCTCGTGGTCGCTCATGGCGATCTCCAGCTAGCGTGGAGTCAACACTAGTGCGAAGTCAGCTATAGCGAACGTGCCGTTAGTCACCCTGCCGGGTGGAGGGTGGTTCCGGTGCGGGGCGGTTGTGCGCCAGAATCGGGACATCTTCCAGAAAGGGTTCACCATGTCGCCTCGCCGTCCTGCCCTGCTGGCCCTTGCCCTGGCCTGTCTCCTCCCAACCCTGGCCACGGCGGCTACGCCCTACCGCAGTGCCCAGCAGATCCTGGAGGCGTCGCCGGACAGCGACTGGCGCACGCCGGACCCGGCCAACCTGCTGGTGATGAACCTGGCGGCGGGCCAGGTGGTGATCGAGCTGGCCCCGGCGTTCGCGCCGCAGCACGTGGCGAACATCCAGACGCTGGCGCATGAGCACTTCTGGGACGGCGAGAGCATCTACCGGGCGCAGGACAATTTCGTGGTGCAGTTCGGCGACGCCGATGCGGACGATGCGGCAAAGGCGAAGCCGCTGGGCAATGCCAAGCGCAAGCTGCCGGCGGAGTTCCAGCGCGACAGCAAGGGGTTGAAGGTCACGGTGCTGCCGGACCGTGACGGCTGGGCGGACCAGACCGGTTTCGTGGATGGGTTCGCCGTGGGCCAGGACAAGGCCGACGGCAAGACCTGGCTGGCGCATTGCTACGGTGCGCTGGGCGCAGGCCGCAACAACGAGGAAGACAGCAGCATCGGCGCGGAGCTGTACGTCGTCACCGGGCAGTCGCCACGCCAGCTGGACCGCAACATCACGGTGGTGGGGCGCGTGCTGAAGGGCATGGAACTGCTCAGTGCGCTGCCGCGAGGTCCAGCGCCAATGGGCTTCTACGCCGACGCTGCGCAGCGCACGCCCATCACCTCGATCCAGCGCGTGAGCGACCTGCCCGAAGCGCAGCGGCCGACGCTGCAGGTGCTGCGCACCGATTCGAAGACATTCATCGATACGGTGGAAGCGCGCCGCAACCGCGTGGATGATTTCTACAAGCGTGCCGCTGGGCATATTGATCTGTGCAACATTCCTGTGCCGGTGCGGTAAAGCGACGGGTCATTCGTTGCAATGGCGCGTGGCGACGCGTTCATCGGTTGGACGCGTCATTGCGGCCGCGGCGCGGCTCTGCCCGGCTGCTGTTGGATTCAGGCGAACAGCCCTCGTCTGCCAGCTCTCCTGGTTGGGGCCGCCGGGCGGGGGGGTACGGGACACGCCTTAAATCTCCCGTTAGGCTCGGGCGGCACATCCATGTGCCTTCACGGTCCCGTACCCCCCCACCCGGCGACCCCTCGACGGTGTGTTGTTGGCCATGGGAAACGCGGGTGTCGGCCGCTGGCCGACGCAGTGATTTTGTTCGTTTGTCAGTCGTTACCGGACGTCGAACTGTTCACGGCGGTTGTTTGGGAACCAACCCTACCGAAGCATGCCCCGCCTCGTAGTGACACGCCATGCGTATCCACCGTAGACCAGCAGCCCACGCATTCGTGTCGACCTTCGATCGACACACCCGCTTTTCCCTTGGCCCGCGACCCACTATCGAAGGGTCGGCGGGGGTGGGTTTGTGGGGGAATGAGCGGCATGGATGCCGCGACTTAGCCCCCATGGATGGGTTTACGGCGTCCCCCACAAACCCACACCCGACGGCCCCAGCCAGGGAAACCTTGCAAACGGCGGCTGTTCGACCAAATGCACGAAGCCGGGCGCAGCCCGGCGCCAAGCGACGCCATGCAATCAAGAGCAGCCGGGCAGAGCCCGGCTCTACGGCACTACCGCGAGCGCTGGGAGACCGCGACGCTGCCGAGGATCAATGCGCCTGCGATCAGCATCGCCAAGGTGACCGGCTCGCCGAGGAACATCCAGGCGAACAGTGCGCCGAACATCGGCACGAGGTAGGTCACGGTGGAGGCGCGGGCCGGGCCGATGCGGGCGATCAGGCGGTAGAACATCAGGAAGGCGAAGCCGGTGCAGACCACGCCCAGCGCAATCGCGCAGGCCCACGACAGCACGGGGATCGGCGCTTCGGGCCAGTGCGTCAGCGCCATCGGCAACATCACCAGCGCCGCGCTGCCCAGCGTTGCGCCCGCCGATGCCGCCGGTGGCAGACCCGTCATGTGGCGCTTCACCAGATTCACCCCCAGCCCGTACAGCAGCGCCGCCAGCGAACCGGCGATCACCGCCGCGCCGATGCTCAATCCCGACACCTTGGCCGTCGCCAGCACCACCACCCCGGTGAAGCCCACCAGCAGTGCGATCGCACGACGCATGCCGATCTTTTCACCGAAGAACAGGAACGCGATCAGCGCCGCGAACAACACCGTCATCGCATTGCAGATCGCCCCGATCGCCGCCGGCGCACGCTGCGCCGCCCACGCGAACAACACGAACGGAATCGCCGAATTGATCAACCCGATCGGCACCAGCCAGCGCCAGCGCCGCGCCGGGAACTGCGCACGCGCTTTCCACAGGAACGGCAGCAGCACCAGCGCGCCCAGCAGCAGGCGCACTTCCACCAACGCGTACGGCCCAAACGACGGCACCGCCACCCGCATGAACAGGAACGAGCAACCCCAGATCGCCCCCAGCAGGGTCAGCTCCAGGGGCGTGCGCCAGTCACGGGTGGCCGTGCCGGCCGCCAGGTCGGCGCTCATGACCAGCTCCCGGCTGCAATGGTGCGGCAATCAGACAGGGACAGATCGGGCAGCAACATGGCGAAGGCTCCGGGGGAAGACTTACAGCATCCGCCTGCGCCCAAGACCTCGCAAGCGCGTAGTATCGGTGCCAGCCACAAATCAGATTTGGGTCTTGCCGATGATCCTGCGCCCTGCCCTGCTGCCCGCCCTCGGCGTGTTCGCCGTCGCCGCCCGCCACCAGAACTTCGCCCACGCCGCTGAAGAACTGCACCTCACCGCCAGCGCCGTCAGCCACCACGTGCGCCGGCTCGAATCCCTGCTCGGCACCGTCCTGTTCCAGCGCCAGGCGCGCGGCGTACGCCTCACCGCCGAAGGCCGCCAGCTCGCCGATGCCGCCGCCGCCGCGCTCAGCGACCTCAACGCCGTGGCCGGCAACCTGCATCCGCAGGCCGACATCGTGCCGCTGCGGGTCACCACCATCCGCTCGCTTTCCTATTGCTGGCTCGTGCCCCGCCTGCCGCGCTTCACCCGCCAGCACCCGCGCATGCGCATCGAACTGCAGACCAGCAGCGAACTGCTGCGCTTCGATGAGAACGGCCCCGAGCTGGGTATCCGCTACGGGCTCGGCCAGTGGCCCGGGCTCACCGCCCACCACCTGATGGACGACGAACTCTGCCCCGTGGCCTCGCCTGCGCTCGCAGGCGTTTCAGGCCTGAGTGAGCCTGAGCAGATCGCCAGCCTCCCTCTGGTCAGCGACATGTCTCCCCAGGGCTGGCGTGACTGGTTCCGCGCCGCCGGCGTGCGTGGCCTGGACCTGCCCGCCCAGCACACCTTCAGCGACAGCACCGACGCCATGCGCGCTGCGGTGTACGGCATCGGCGCTGTCCTCGCGCGCAAGCACATCGCCCAGCCCTACCTGCAACGCTACGAACTGGTACGCCTCCCGGGCCCTGCGCTGAAGGCGCGTTACGCCTATTACATCGTGCATCCCGACCACCGCCCGCTCAGCCCCACCGCCATCGCGTTCATGGACTGGCTCAAGCGTGAAGCGCAGGACGACCGCACGCCGATACCCGCGTTGCCGGACGAATTGTTGGGAATTGCGCGCGACTGAACAGACGCACCTGCGGCCGGTCGTTCCTCACCTGCCCTTGTCCACCTGCTGGCTAGGCTGGAATTCCCTTCCCAGAGACGTCCCCATGGCCATGTTGCGTATCCGGATCACCGGCACCGAAGACGATGCCCGCGCCATCGCCGACCTGCTGCAGAGCATCGACGGCATCGAGCATGTCGAAGAAACCGATGACCTGATGCCGCACATGGATGACGACGATTCCAGCTCCGCCGGCCTGTCTGACGATATCGGACCCGGCACGCACGAACTGGAAGTGGAAGTCGGCAATGAGTACACCACGCAGCGCGTTCGCGACGCCGTGGAAGTGCTCGCCCGCGAGCTGGACGTGTTCGTGGAGTACGAGGAAGACGAAGGCTGAACCTGGCCGAGCGCACCTCCGCACGGAGGTGCGCTGCCTGGAGCCGGCGGGTGTCCCGCTGGTTTACCTGGCCTGCGCGGTGATGTTCCGGCGACGACGACGCCACAGCTTCAGCGCCACCCAGCCCACCAGCCACAGCACCAGCGAGATCGGCAGCAGCGCCGCCACCGCACGGATCACGAACGCCACGCTGCTGGTCAGGGTCGCCCCGAACTCACTCAGCGCCTGGCCTATCTCGCTGCGGCTGCGCTGGACCGACGGCGCCTCGAAGCGCACCGTCAACAGCTGCGTATCGATCCGCCGCCGATGGTTGGCCGCCTCCTTGTTGGCCTGCTCCAGCCCGGCCTCGATCTCCGAAAGCCGCTGCGTGATCACCAGCAGGTCGGCGACCTTGATGCCCTTGTCGTCCTGGTATGCCAGCAGGCGTTCGTGTTCCTTGCGCAGTCGTGCCTGGGTCAGCGCCGTGTCCGCCACCTGCTGGGCCAGGTCCTCGGCCTGGGTGTTGCGCGACGCGACGTCGCCACCCGCACCGGCCAACCCGATCAGCGGTTCCACGCCCTTCGGCGCGATCCGCACCCGGATCGATCCGGACGGATACTCCCCGCCCTGCTGGCCCACCTGCAGGACCGCGCAGTCGCCGAAACGGTTGGCCTGGCACGCCTCGCTGATCTGCTTCACGCGCGGACCGATCTGCGCGGCATCCAGCTTCACCTCCACCTCGTGCTCGTAGGCCAGCGACGCGCCCTCCGGCGAGGCTACGGCGCCCGATTCCATTTTGGCGGCAACCGACGGGTAATGCTCCTTGTTGCTGCATCCCGCCAGCGCCAGCACCACCATCCCTGCCACGGCGCATCCGCGCCAACGCATCCCTGTCTTCAAACTTTCGCTCCGTCGTAATGGCTGATCTTCAAGGCGTCCAGGTCCACCTCCGGCAGGCAGCGCACATTCACCGCCGCCATGGCCTGGTTGCTGCGCGGGTCGATGCCCTCGCTGAAGGGTGCAACGCCGCAGGTCGCGCAGAAGTGGTGCTCCAGATGGCGTTGGTTGAACTGGTAGGTACTGACTGCCGCCGGGTCCGTGGTCAGGGTCAACGCGGTGCGCGGACCGAACCAGAGCAGCCCGCCACGTTTGCGGCACAGCGAGCAGTTGCAGTCCATCGCCTCGGCGATCGGCTCCGCCGCCTCCAACGTGAATGCGATGTTTCCACAGTGACAGCCTCCCTGGTACTGCATGGCACCACCCCGCCGGTCTGGAAAGCGCCATGGTAATCCAATGGCACGGGCGGCACCCCGCCGGGCCGCCTATGCTGGCCGATTGACCACAGCACAGGATCGCCGATGCGCCAGCATCTTCTTGCCCTCGCCCTGATCGCCGCCCTGGGTGGCTGCCAGCAGGCCGACGCCCCTACCGCACCGGCCGCCGGTACCGCCGCCAGCGCTCCGGCCGCCGACGCCGCCGTTGACGCCGCGTTCGCCGACCTGTCCAAGCGCGCCTTGGACACCTGGATGCAGCTGTCCCCGATCAGCGCCACCCAGATCGGCGACCACCGCTACGACAGCGAGATCGACGACCTGAGCGCGGCCGGCCAGCAGAAGATGCTTACCGCCTACAAGGGCCTGCTGGGCGAACTGGACAAGATCGACGTCAGCAAGCTCGGTCGCGAGAACCAGGTCGATGCCGCGATCCTGCGCAACCAGCTGCAACAGGAGATCTGGACCGCCGAAGTGCTGCAGTCCTCCAAGTGGGACCCGCAGATGTACAACAGCGTCGCCGGCAGCGCGCTGTATGGCCTGATGGCGCGTGAATTCGCACCGCTGCCCGAGCGTTTGAAGTCGGCCACCGCGCGCATGGAGAAGCTGCCGCAGATCTTCGCCCAGGCCCGCGAGAACCTGGACCCGGCCCGCGTGCCGAAGATCCACGCCGAAACCGTGGCCAAGCAGAACCGCGGCATCCTCAGCATCGTCGACACCTTCATCACCCCGCACATCGGCGAACTGCCCGCCGAAGACGGCAAGCGCCTGCAGGCCGCCATCGACGGGCTGAAGAAAGCGGTGGACGAGCAGCAGACCTGGCTGGACAAGACCCTGGTGCCGAACGCCAAGGGCGACTTCCGCATCGGCGCCGAGCTGTACGACCAGAAGCTGAAGTTCGCGCTGAATTCGTCGCTGTCGCGCGCCGAGATCGGCGAGCGCGCGCGTGCCGAACTCAAGCGCGTCCGCCAGGACATGTACGGCATCGCGCAGACGGTGCTGAAAGACAAGCCGGGCGCGCCCGAGCTGCCGGCCAACCCGACCGATGCCCAGCAGCAGGCGGCGATCGAAGCCGCGCTGGAACTGGCCTACGCCGACAAGCCGGCACGCGACAAGGTGGTCGAAGACGCCAAGGCCGCGCTGGCCCAGTCCACCGAGTTCGTGCGCACGCACGACCTGATGACGCTGCCGGACGCGCCGGTGGACATCATCCTGATGCCGGAATTCCAGCGTGGCGTGGCCGTGGCCTACTGCGATTCGCCGGGCCCGCTCGACAAGAACCTGAAGACCTTCTACGCGGTGTCGCCGATTCCGGACGACTGGAGCGACAAGCAGGTCGACTCGTTCCTGCGCGAGTACAACAGCCGCATGATCCACCTGCTGAGCATCCACGAAGGCACGCCGGGCCATTACCTGGAAGGCTGGCATTCCGGCAAGTTCCCCTCGACCCTGCGTGCCGTACTACGTTCGGGCCTGTTCGCCGAAGGCTGGGCGGTGTACACCGAGCGGATGATGCAGGAGCAGGGCTACCTGGATAACGATCCGCTGTTCCACCTGGTGCAGCTGAAGTTCTACCTGCGCACCATTTCCAACGCGATCCTGGACCAGGGCGTGCACGTGGACAACTGGACCCGCGAACAGGCGATGCAGCTGATGACCCACGACGCGTTCCAGCAGGAAAGCGAAGCCTCGGGCAAGTGGGTGCGTGCACAGCTGACCTCGGCGCAGCTGCCGACCTACTTCGTCGGCGCGCAGGAACACTTCGACACCCGCAAGGCCGTGCAGGAAAAGCAGGGCGACAAGTTCAACCTGAAGGCCTACCACGACCAGATGCTGTCCTACGGCGCCCCGCCGGTGCGCTTCGCACGCCAGCTGATGCTGGACCAGCCGATCGAGTAATTGATCGGTAGTGTTGAAATGCAGAACGGCCCGGTGAGAACCGGGCCGTTTTTTGTTTTAGTGCGATTTTTCTGCAGCCCCGGCGTCAGGCCTCGTCCGCCGCAACAAACCCACCCGTCTGCCGCGCCCACAGGCGCGCGTACAGCCCACCGGCAGCCACCAGTTCGGCGTGCGTGCCGGTCTCCACGATCCGGCCCTGGTCCATCACCACCAGACGATCCATGCGCGCGATCGTGCTCAACCGGTGCGCAATCGCAATCACGGTCTTGCCCGACATCAACTCGTCCAGGTTCTCCTGGATCGCCGCTTCCACTTCCGAATCCAGCGCCGACGTCGCTTCGTCCAGCACCAGGATCGGTGCATCCTTCAGCAGCACCCGCGCGATCGCAATGCGCTGGCGCTGGCCGCCGGACAGCTTCACCCCGCGCTCGCCCACGTGCGCGTCGTAGCCCTGCCGGCCTTCGCCGTCACGCAGCGTCTCGATGAAGCTTGCCGCCCGCGCCTTCGCCACCGCTGCTCGCAGCTGTTCTTCAGTCGCATCGGGCCGGCCGTACAGCAGGTTGTCACGGATCGAACGGTGCAGCAGCGACGTGTCCTGCGTCACCACCCCGATCTGACGACGCAGGCTTTCCTGCGTCACCGCCGCGATGTCCTGCCCGTCGATGCGGATATGCCCGCTCTCCAGGTCGTACAACCGCAGCAGCACGTTCACCAGCGTCGACTTGCCCGCACCCGACGGCCCCACCAGCCCGATCTTCTCGCCCGGCTTCACCACCAGGTCCAGCCCCGCGATCACCCCACCCTTCTTGCCGTAATGGAAGTGGATCGCATCGAACTGCACCCCACCCTCGCGCACCACCAACGGCACCGCGTCCGCCCGGTCCTGCACGCTCAACGGCTGCGCGATCGTCGTGATCCCGTCCTGCACCGTGCCGATGTCCTCGAAGATCCCGTTGATCGTCCACATGATCCAGCCGGACATGTTGTGGATGCGGATCACCAGCCCTGTCGCCAGCGTGATCGCCCCCACCGTGATGTTGCCGTGGCTCCACAGCCACAATGCCAGCCCGCAGGTACCCGTGATCAGGAACCCGTTCACGATCGAAATGGTCAGGTCCAGGCTCGTCGTGATCCGCGTCTGCCGACGATGCTTCACCGCCAGCTCCTCGATCGCCTCCGCCACGTACGCCTGCTCACGCCCGCCGTGCGCGAACAGCTTCAGCGTCGGAATGTTGGTGTAACCATCCACGATCCGGCCCATCGCCTTCGAGCGCGCTTCCGACGCGATCCAGGCCCGCTCCTTCGCGCGCGGCACGAAGTACAGCATGATCGCCACGTACGCGCCCAGCCACAGCACCAGCGGAATCATCAACCGCCAGTCCGCCTGCGCGAACAGGTACAACGCCGTGCCCGTGTAGACCACGATGTACCACAGCGAATCCACCATCTGCACCGCCGACTCGCGCAGCGACGTCCCCGTCTGCATCACCCGGTTGGCCATGCTGCCGGCAAAGTCGTTCTGGAAGAACGACAGGCTCTGGCGCACCACGTAGTTGTGCATCAGCCAGCGCGAGCGGTTGCTCAGCCCCGGCACGATCGCCTGGTTGACCAGCAGGTTGTGCAGGCCAACCAGCACCGGCCGTGCGATCAGCGTGATCGCTGCCATCCACAGCAGCGAATCGGCATGCCGCGCGAAGAAGCTCGCGTCCGGCTGCTCGCTCACCATGTCCACGATGCGGCCAAGGAAGTCGAACATCGCCACTTCCACCAGCGCCAGCAGCAATCCGGCGATCAGCGTGGCCAGCAGCACCGGCCAGACCGGGCGCAGGTAGTGGATGTAGAACGGCAGCACCCGGCGCGGCGGCATGCGCGCGTCGATCGGTGGAAACACCGGAATCAGCGACTCGAACCAGCGGAACATTCCCTTTCCCGGAAAACAGACAGGCCGCGATTATCCCACCGCGGCCTGCCGTTTGTTTTCACCCGCGCAACACGCGGTTCATCTGGCAGCGTCGGTGCGCACCGGCGTCAACACCAGATCCTGGAAATCGAAACTGAAGTCGGTCAGCGACGACACCGGCTGCATGCGCACCTCGCGCACCTTGCCATCCGGATCCAGGCTGAAGTTCACGAACGCATCCGCGTTGAGCGAGCGGTCGTCCCAGCGCACGATGAACGTGTCGTGCTGCCAGTGCTCCATCGTCCCCACCAGCTGCGCGGTCTTGCCGAAGCGCAGGCGCAGCGCCTTGCCACGCGGCTCCACGAACACCTCGCCATACCACGGGTCACGGTAGGTGCCCGCGTAGCCGCCCAGCGCCAGTGACGGGGTCGACTTCGGGTCGCGTGCAGCCTTGTGTGCCGCCCAGCCCTCGTCGGCCTTGTCCTGCGCCTTGGCCACCGCTGCCGCGTACGCCGCCACCCAGTCGGTGTCCGGCCCGCCCAGGTAGGCGTCCAGCACCTCCATGGTGACTGCATTGAACGCCGCGCCCACTTCCTGGTTGGTCAGCACCACCACGCCCAGGTTCTTCTCCGGCACCAGGGTCACCCGCGACACCATGCCCGGCCAGCCACCGGTGTGCCAGACCAGCTTCTGCCCCCGGTAGTCGCTCAGGCTCCAGCCTTCACCGTACCCGGCGAAGTTCGGTCGCGCCGCCGCCAGCTGCGGCACGCTGGGCTCCGGCACTACCTGCGGGGTGATCATCTGCCACATCGCCTGCTGGGTCTTCGGGCTGAACAGCGGCGTCCCGCTCTCCAGCCTGCCATGTGCCAGCTGCACCTGCATCCAGCGCGCCATGTCGTGCACGCTGGAGTAGATCCCGCCGGCGCCGGCGTTGTTGGACCAGGTCAGCGGCGCCACCGTGCGCAGCTCGGTGAAATCGAATTTGGCGTGCCCGGTGGCGGGCTTGTTGCCCTTCTGCAGGTGGTCCGCATTGAAGCGGGTACCCGTCATGCCAACCGGGGTGAAGATGTGCTGCTGCAGGAAGTCGGCGTAGGACTGGCCCGACACCTTCTCGATCACCTGCTGGGCCACCGCGTACAGGATGTTGTCGTAGGCATAGCGGTCGCGGAAGCCCGCTTTCAGCGGCACCTTGCCCAAGCGCTCCACCACCTCGGCATTGCTGTAGGTGGTGGTCGGCCAGAACAGCAGGTCGCCCGCGCCCAGGCTGAGCCCGCTGCGGTGCGCCAACAGGTCGCGGATGCGCATCTCGCCGGTCACGTACGGGTCGGACATGCGGAACGACGGCAGGTGGTCGATCACCCGGTCGTCCATCTTCAGCTTGCCCTGCTCGGCCAGCAGGTTCAGCGAGGTCGCCGTGAACGCCTTGGTGTTGGAGGCGATCGCGAACAGCGTGTCGGCGTCGACCGGATCCGGCTCGCCCAGCGTGCGCACGCCATAGCCCCGTTCCATCACCACCTTGCCGTCCTTGACCACCGCCACCGCGATGCCGGGTACGTCGAACTGGCTGCGCACGCGCTCCACGGTCGCGTCCAGCTGCTGCAGTTCGGCCGGCACGGCTGCCGACGCCAGGGGTGCGCATGCCAGCAGCACGAGGCCTCCCATCCAGGATGTGTTCAAACAGTGTCTCCGGTTGCGTGTTGCAGTGGCGTCGAGGTTTCGCACGATGGTAACGCGGGCGGTCGCAGGCTCGCCTGTGCCAGAAGCCGCCCACCCGGAGTCCCCCATGACCACGCCCCCCGATGCCGGTTCCACCATCATTCCCTGTCTGCGCTACCGCGATGCCCATGCGGCCATTGCGTGGCTGGAGAAGGCATTCGGCTTTACCGCACAAGCCGTGTATGCCGAAGGCGACATTGTCTACCACGCCCAGCTGGTGTACGGCCGCGGCATGATCATGCTCGGCTCGGTCGACAACGGCGGCGAATGGGGCAAGTGGGTGGTCCAGCCCGACGAGATCGGCCAACGCGAAACCCAGAGCGCCTGCGTGATCGTGACCGATGCCGATGCCCACCACGAACGCGCGGTCGCCGCCGGGGCCGAGGTCGTCATTCCCATCGCCAGCCAGGACTACGGCGGCCGCGGCTATGCCTGCCGCGACCTGGAAGGCCACCTGTGGTGGTTCGGCAGCTACGACCCGTGGAAGGAGCCCAGCGTTTGAAGAAGGCGGCGCCCGGGCCGATCCGCACCGGCATCGGCGGCTGGGTGTTCCCGGCCTGGCGCGGCGGCACTTTTTACCCTGCCGGTATGCCGCAGCGCGAAGAGCTGGCGCATGCCAGCCGCCAGCTGGGTTGCATCGAGATCAACAGCACCTTCTACCGCGCGCAGAAGCCGGCGGTGTACGCGCAATGGCGCGAGCAGACCCCACCGGGGTTCCGCTTTTCGGCCAAGGCGCCGCGCACGATCACCCAGCGCCACGACCTTGCCGAGGCCGCCGCGCGTGCGGAAAGCTTCATCGAGGGCATCAGCGCACTGCAGGACCGGTTGGGTCCGCTGGTCTGGCAGTTCGCCGACCGCCACCCGGCCGGGGCGCAGGAATTCGACCGTTTCCTCGACGCACTGCCGAAGAAGACGGATGGCCGCGCCCTGCAGCATGCGCTGGAGGTGCGCAATCCGGACGCGTGGACCCCGGAGCTGGTCGCGGTGGCGCGTGCGCACAACGCCGCGCTGGTGTTCAGTGGGTCGAAGGAGCACCCGAGCTTTGCCGACCCCACCGCCGACTTCATCTACGCGCGGCTGATGCAGTCGCGCGCCAACCTGCGCGCGGGGTATCCGCAACGCACGCTGGAACAATGGTGCCTGCGCGCGATGCGCTGGGCACGGGGTGGCGACAATCCTGATCTGCCGCACGTGCTGCCCGCCGCGAAAGCGGGTGCGCCCCGCGAGGTGTATGTGCTGTTCATTGGCGCGGCCAAGCAGCGCAACCCGGGGGCGGCGGTGGCGTTGCGCGCGCAGTTGGAGGGCGTGGGGGGCTGATTGGTGATGGGTTTGCCTGGTTGCCACGCAGGGCGTGGCACTACCGGGGGGTATTCGCGCAAAATGGCGGGATGGCTATTACCGACACGCGCAGAGCGCTCCTTCAGATCCACTTCTGCGTGCTGTTGTGGGGCATCACCGCCATCCTCGGCAAGCTGATCTCCCTGCCCGCGCTGCCACTGGTGTGGTGGCGCATGCTGCTGGTGGTGGCCATGCTCGCCCTGCTGCCGCGGGTCTGGCGCGGGCTGCGTCAGCTCTCCCCTGCCCTGTTCGCCGGCTACTGCGGGGTGGGCGCGCTGGTGGCGCTGCACTGGCTGACCTTCTACGGCGCGGTGAAACTGGCCAACGCGTCGGTGGCCGCCACCTGCATCGCGCTGGCCCCGGTGTTCACCGCGGTGATCGAACCGTGGGTGGCCAAGCGCCCGTTCCAGCTGCGCGAACTGGCCTTCGGCATCGCCGTGCTGCCCGGTGTCGGCATGGTGGTCGGCGGCGTGCCCGACGGCATGCGCCTGGGCGTACTGGTGGGTGCGATGTCGGCGCTGCTGGTGGCGATCTTCGGTTCGCTCAACAAGCGCCTGGTCAGCCACGCCGACCCGCTCACCGTCACCGCGGTGGAGCTGGGTGCCGGCACCGTGACCCTGACCCTGCTCGCCCCCGTGCTGCCGTTCCTGCTGCCGGCGCTGGCCAGCCCGCTGTGGGTGGTGCCGGACCTGCACGACAGCATGCTGCTGCTGGTCCTGGCCGGGGTCTGCACGCTGCTGCCGTTCGCACTGGCCTTGGTCGCGCTGCGCCACCTCAGTGCCTACACCGTGCAGCTGGTGACCAACCTGGAGCCGGTGTACGCGATCCTGCTGGCCATGGTGCTGCTGAGCGAACAGCGCGAACTCACCCCGCTGTTCTACGCCGGCGTTGCGATCATCGTCGGTGCGGTGTTCCTGCACCCGCTGTTGAATCGCCGCAAGCCGGTGCAGCACCCGGAAATCCTGGGGACCTCCGAGGCACGCAACATCGCCGATTGATCAGCGCTCGGGCCAGTACCAGGCCGGCGCGTCGAGCAGCCCCTGCCCGACCAGGGTGGTGCGGCTCATCTGTTTTTCCAGCGCGATCGGATTGCACAGCGGCGACTCGCGCAGCGCCGCCACCAGCCGCGTGGCGTGCGATACCACCCACAGCTGGCTGCGCGCGGTGGCTGCGATGATCAGCCGGCCCAGCGCCGGCAGCAGGTCCGGGTGCAGGCTGGTTTCCGGTTCGTTGAGCACCATCAGCGGCGGCGGCCGCGGCGTATGCAGCGCCGCGATCAGCAACAGGTAACGCAGGGTGCCGTCGGACAACTCGGCAGCCGACAACGGGCGCAGCAACCCATGCTGGTGGAACTTCAGGTGCAGTCGCCCCTCGCTGCCTTCGATGTGGACCTGTGCCCCCGGGAAGGCGTCGTCCACCGCCTCGGCCAGGCCCTGCGCGTCGCCGACCTCGACAATGGTCTGCCAGGCCGCTGCCAGGTCACGGCCGTCGGCGGCCAGCACCGGCGTGCGCGTGGCCAGCGGCGACTGCCGCGCCGGTGCGTCGGTGTCGGTGCGGAAGTGGTCGTAAAAGCGCCACGCGCGGATCATCTCGCGCAGGGTCAGCACTTCGGGCATGCGCTGCGGGTCGGCCAGCTGCGAAAACACGCTGTCGAACACCGACAACCGGTCGTCCACCGTTTCCCAGTGCCTGCCATTGCGTCGCCGCACCAGCGGTCCGCGCCGTTCCACCAGCACCGCACTGCCGCGCAGGAACGGTCCGGCCCAGATGCTTTCGCATTTGATCTGCGGGTCGAGCGCGAACGCCGAATTGCTGGGGACCGGAAAGCCCAGATCGATTGCGTAGCCGAAGTCGTCGGCCGCGAATCCCAGGCGCAGCGCCACCGGTTCGCTGCGGGCGGCGCCCTGCACCGGCACGTCGCCCTGCTGCATGGCCCGGCTGGTCTGCGCCGGGCCCGCCCACAGCGCGGAGCCCAGGCCGCCTTCGCGGGCCAGCGCCGCGGCGACGCCGCCCTGGGCGGTGTCGGCCAGCAGGCGCAGCGCGCGGTACAGGCTGGACTTGCCGCTGCCGTTGTCGCCGGTCACCAGGTTCAGCCGCCCCATCGGCACGACCAGGTCGTGCAGGGAGCGGTAGCGGGAAATGGCCAGGGTCTGGAGCATGCGCGGGGTCCGAACGGGAACTACGAACACGCAGGATGCCGCTTTCGGGTCGCAGTGGGTGCGAATGGGTCGAACACGTCACAACGTCGGGTAGGACCCGGCGTTACGGGGCGGTTTCCACCCGGTTGCGGCCGTTGCCTTTTGCCTTGTACAGCGCCGCATGGGCCCGCGCCACCGTCTGGTCGACCGTATCGCCGGGACGGTGCGCGGCCACCCCGATGCTGACCGTCACCGGGAACCCCAATGGCAGGTCGGCGACGGCCATGCGCAGGAAGTCGCACTGCAGTTCGGCGGTGCGCAGTTCGGTGTCGGGCATCAGCACCACGAACTCTTCCCCACCGTAGCGCGCGGCCAGCCCGCGTCCGGCGAACTGCGCGCGCAGCAGCACGCCCAGTTCGGCCAGTACGCGGTCGCCGGTGGCGTGCCCGTTGAAGTCGTTGATGTGCTTGAAGTGGTCGATGTCCACCAGCGCCACCGCCGTCTGCCGCGGCTGGCCATCGGCGTCCTGCACCGACGCCTCCAGCGCCACCGACATCGCACGGCGATTGGGCAGGCCGGTGAGCACATCGGTGCGGCTCTGCTCGGCCAGGTCGGCGTTCTGCGCCAGCAGCACGTCGTGGTATTCGGCCAGCAGCTTCTCGTAGTCGTCGCGCTCGAGCATGTGCGACTGGATGTCCAGCGCGAAACGGCGCAGTTCCATCACCAGCATCACCTGCCGCGACAGCGCGGCCAGCGCCTCGGTCTGCTGATGGTCCAGCCGGTGCGGTTGCGGGTCGAACACGCACAGCGTGCCCAGTGCCAACCCGTCGGTGTTGATCAGTGGCGCGCCCGCGTAGAAGCGCACCTTCGGGTCACCGGTCACGTTGGGATTGTCATGGAAGCGCGCGTCCTGGCACGCGTCTTCCACCACCATCACCTCGGATGGCTGCAGGATCGCGTGCCCGCACATTGATTCGGATCGCGGCAGTTCCTGCGCGTCGACCCCCTCGATGGATTTGAACCATTGCCGCTCGGCGTCGATCAGCGTGACCGCCGCCATCGAGGCGCCACACACCGCCTTGGCGATGGTGACCAGGTCGTCGAAGGACTTTTCCTTCTGCGAATCGAGGATGTTGTATCGGTACAGCGCCGCCAGGCGGATCGCCTCGTTGGCGGGCTTCTCGGGCTTGATCATGCAGTGGTCGCATCCGGGAGCTGGGCACAGCTTAGCCAGTTCCGGGTTACCCGCAAGTGCAGGCTTACCAGTCCAGCTGCTTGGGCAGCAGGCCCTTCAGCTCGGCGTCGGTCAGGTTGCGCCACTGCCCGGGCTTGAGCGCGCCCAGCTTGACGTTGTCGATCCGCACGCGGCGCAGCTGGGTCACGCGGTAGTCGAACGCGGCCGCCATCAAGCGGATCTGCCGGTTCAGGCCCTGCTGCAGCACGATCCGGAAACCGAACTTGGCGATGCGCGAGGTCCGGCACGGCAGCGTGGTTTCGTCGCGGATGCGCACGCCGCGGGCCATGCCACGCAGGAACTCGTCGGTCACCGGCTTGTTCACCGCCACCATGTATTCCTTCTGGTGGTTGTTCTCGGCGCGCAGGATCTGGTTGACGATGTCGCCGTTGCTGGTCATCAGGATCAGGCCTTCGGAGTCCTTGTCCAGGCGGCCGACCGGGAAGATCCGCTGCTCATGGCCGACGAAGTCGACGATGTTGCCCTTGACCGCGCTTTCGGTGGTGCAGGTGATGCCCACCGGCTTGTTCAGCGCGATGTACACGTGGCGGCGGCCGCCGGCCTTCTTCGCTTCGCGGGCGCGCAGCGGCTGGCCGTCGACCAGCACCATGTCGCCCTCGCCGACCACTGCCCCGGTCCCGGCCGGGCGGCCGTTGACGGTGACGCGGCGCTCGCCGATCAGGCGGTCGGCTTCACGCCGGGAGCAGAAGCCGGTTTCGGCGATATGTTTGTTGAGTCGGGTTGTCATCGCGCCATTATCCGGCAAAAGCCGGCCGGGCGCGGGCTCAGGCGATCAACGGGTCGTCTGCGGTCAGCGGCTGTTCGCCGTCGCAGACCTGGTCGCGGCCGGCGCGCTTGGCGCGGTACATGGCATGGTCGGCACGCCGCAGCAGCCCGGCCAGATCGTCTCGACCGGGCCGCAGCACCGCCAGCCCGATGCTCACGGTCACGTCCAGCCCGGCAATGCCCAGCGGCGCGGCGGCGGCCGCCATCTGCAGGCGCACGTTTTCCAGGCGCGCCAGCGCCGCGCCGTGCGACGCGCCGGGCAGCAGGACCAGGAATTCCTCGCCACCCATGCGGATCACATCGTCCTGCACCCGCACCGCGCCGCGCAGGCCGCGCGCCACCGCCACCAGCACCTGGTCGCCCACGTCGTGGCCGAAGCGGTCGTTGATGTCCTTGAACAGGTCGATGTCGAGGAAACCGATCGCCAGTGGCTGCTGCTCGGCGCCGGCGCGCTCCAGATGCCGCGCCAGCAGGTGCAGCCCGTGGCGCCGGTTGGGCAGCCCGGTGAGCGCGTCGGTGTCGGCCAGCTGGCGCATTTCGTCGCGCTGCTGCCGCAGCCGACCCAGGCGCAAGTTGAGCGCGTAGGCCGCCATCATCAGGAACCAGGTGGCCGAGAGCTGCAGCGCTTCGATCCGGTAGGAGGTCAACCAGTGCGCCTGCACCGCGTCGGCGAGGATCAGGATCCACCACGGGGCCAGTGCGAGGAGTCCAGCCAGGGCATAGCCGTCGCGCTTGAACAGGGCCCAGAGCCCCACGCCCAGGCAGGCGATGCAGCCCAGTATGAACACCAGCTCCAGCGCGACCGCCATCCGGGCCAACCCGGTCACGCCCAACAGGGGCACGCCCAGCCCGGCGCAGATCAGGCCCCACAGCACCACGTGCTGGCCGCTGCGCGAGCCCGGCCACAACCGGGCCCCGCCATTGAGCCGCCAAAGCACCGGCAGCATCAGGGCCAGCACCATCGCGGTCAGGCCGACCAACCACCACGACGCGCGGTCATGCACCGGCAACCACGGCTCGGGATAGCCGCTCAATCCGCCCAGCACCGCCTGCCACAGCACGAACACCAGGCAGATCGCCACGTAGTACAGGAAGGTGCGGTCGCGCGCGGTGGCAAAGCCCATCAACGCCGACAGCGCCAGGGCGATCGCCACTGCGATGCAGGCCGCGCGCACCAGCAGGCGCGCGGTGTCGTTCTGCTGCACCGGGCTGGGCGCGCCCAGCCGGACCGTGGGAATCCAGCGCGGTTTGAGCGGGGTCGCCCACGACACCACGATCGGTTCGCGTTCGCCGGCCTTGGGCACCACCACCATGCCCACGCCAGCGCGGAAGCGCGAGTCGCGGGTGCGCGCGTCGTGCATGTTGCCGCAGATGACGCGGTCGCCGTGGCTGATGCGGACCTCGCCAGTCAGCACGCCGAACACGTCCACCGCCTGCGGTGCGCCGGACCAGCCTTCGGCCGGGGCCGGGATCGACAGGATGTCCTGGTGCCGGGCCAGCACCTCCGGCGGGCAGGCACGCTGCGGGGTCTGGTCGGCGGTGGCCGCGCCCAGCAACAGCACGTCGCGACCGACCTGGGCGGTACTGGCCAGCGCGGTTGCCGACAGCAGCAGGCACAGCAGCCCGACCAGCCAGCCGATCCCTGTTCCGGTTCCCCGCGACCTGCCGAAGCTATGCCTCACTCCACCACCCTGTTGCCTTGCACCGCTACGCACATCGCGTCGCGTCCCCGGCGGCATTATCGCAAGAAGCCCGGCCGCGCGCGTGACCGTTCAGGACAACGGCCCGGACGCGCTCGACGCCTCGCGCCACAGCGACGGCTGGGTCAGCTTCTCCAGCGGCATCGGCCGCTCGATCGCATACCCCTGCAGGCCTTCCACGCCCAGCGCCTGCAGCTGCCGCGCCACTTCTTCGGACTCCACCCATTCCGCGACCACGCTCATGTGCAGTTCGCGACCGATCTCGGTGATGGCACGCACGGTGGCGCGGCTGACCGGGTCGATGTCCATGTCGCGCACGAACACACCGTCGATCTTGAGCATGTCCGCGGGCAGCTGGCGCAGATAGCCGAACGAGGACAGCCCGGAGCCGAAATCGTCCAGCGCCACCCGGCAACCGCGCGCCTTGACCCCTTCGACGAAGCTGCGCGCCTGCTCCAGGTTGCTGATCGCGGCGGTTTCGGTGATCTCGAAGCACAGCCTGCGGGCCAGGCCGCGGTTGCGTTCCAGCAGGTCGCAGACGAAAGCCAGGAAGCTCTGTTCGGCAATGGACTGCGCAGACACGTTCACGTTGCACAGCCCCAGCCGCTGCACATGCGCCGGGCACAGCTGCAGGTGCCGGAACAGCAGGCCCAGGACGTGCCGGTCCAGCGCCATGCCCATGCCGTACCGTTCCACCGCCGGCATGAAGTCGCCCGGCCCGTGCAGCTGGCCGTCGCTGCCGCGCATCCGCACCAGCACTTCGTAGTGCAGGAAGCCGGGGTCGCCCACCTGCTCGATCCGCTGCGCGTACAGCAGCATGCGGTTCTCCGCGATCGCGTTGGACACGTGGGCCAGCCGGTCGGCCTCGGCCAGCCGTTCCTCCAGCGCCATCCGGTTCTCGTTGAAACAGTGCACACGGTTGCGGCCGGCCTGCTTGGCTGCGTAACAGGCACTGTCGGCCGCGCTCATCAGCCAGTTGACATCAGCGGCCTCGGCGTCGATTTCGACCACGCCGATGCTGCAGCTGACCTTGGGCGTTCCATCGTCGCGCTGGAAGCCGGCCTGGCCCAGGTTGCGCGCGATCCGCTGCAGCACCTGCTTGGCCTCTTCCTGGCGGGCACCGCGCAGGAACAGGGCGAATTCGTCGCCGCCCATGCGGCCGACCCAATCGCCTTCGCGCACCGCACCTTCCAGGTAATCGGCAAACCCGCGCAGCAGCTGATCGCCCGCGGCATGGCCCAGGCCATCATTGACCAGCTTGAAGTAATCCAGGTCCAGGTAGCACAGGCTGTGGGTGCCGCCTTGGCTGCGCACGTCAAGCAGGGCCTGCTCCAGCCTTCGCTCGATTTCGCGGCGATTGATCAGGCCAGTGAGTGGGTCGTGGCTCGCGTGGTGTTCCACTTCACGCGCGAGTGCGTGGTTCTGCGACACGTCCTCGATGATCGCAAACACGGTGGGCTCGCGGCCGGGGCTGCGGACCAGGGTGCCGCTCCAGCGCCCCCAGAGCAGGCCACCGTCGGCTCGCAGGAAGCGCAGCTCACCCGGCCTCAGCTGGCGGACCCAGTCGATGCCCTCGGCATCGTCGAGTACCAGCTCACCGTCCACCAGCAGTTCCGGCAGCTCCATCCCGAGCAGCTCGTCGCGCCGGTAGCCGAGGATGTCGGCCACGGCCTGGTTGGCCTCGACGATGCCACCGGCATGATCCAGCTTCAGCATCCCCACCGTGGCCTGGTAGAACGCGGCACGGAAGCGGCTTTCCTGCTCGATCAGGTCATGGCGGACGCGGCGCGCAAGCAGCACGGCCACCAGTGTGATCAACAGCACCGACAGGCCGGCCACGACCAGCGTCGCAATGCGCACGATCGACGCGGTATTGAGCAGCGCCAGCGAGAATGCACGCGCCTGCGCCTGCAGGCTGCGGTCCAGCGCCTGCAGCTGCACCAGCAGCGCGTCGCGCACGGCGGGCTCGGGACTGCCGTCGGCCTTGTTGGCTTCGGCAGTCCGCGCAATCTCCTCCATCTGGGACAGGCCGAGGTCGGTCTGGCGCCACACGTCCACGGCGTCCTGGAAGTACCCCAGCCGGCCGAGATACTGGAACGAGAGGATCAGGCGGTTGATGTCGCTGGAGGCGTTGCCACCCTGCAGGAATCCCTGGTGGGCCCGCGCAAGATCGGGTGGATTCTGTTCCAGCGCGCGACGCGCATCGAGATCGCCCAACGGCACCTGCAAGGCGGCGCGCGCTTCGGCCAGTGCCGAGGGGTTGCCGGAGGTGATGTAACGCTCCAGCGCGAAGGTGGCGTGCTGCTGGCTGCGCGACCAGTGGCTCTGGCCGACGATCCACGCGGTGGATGCGGCCTGCAGTTCCTGGACCAGCGCCGACAATCCCACCAGCCCGATCGCCATCCCGGTAAGCAGCACGAAGCGCAGGGTCAAGCCCCGCGTGACATGCGGTACGGGGGTACTGCCCATGTCACTGCTGCGTCCCAGCATCAGATCCCTCCGGCGCCATGGTGATCAGAGCATAACCCCGCACCGTGAGGCTGGCGCAAACGACAACGCCAGCCCGAAGGCTGGCGTTGTGGGGGTGATCGCGTGAGCGATCAGCCGTTGCGCGGACCGCGCGGCTTGAAGCCGTCGCGGCGCGGCGGGCGGTCGTTGCCGCCCGGACCGCCACGGTGGCCACCCGGGCCGCCCGGCTTGCCGCCACGGCCGAACTTCGGCTTGAACGGCGGACGTGCCGACGGGGTCAGGTCTTCACCCGGCTCGACCTTGCGCATCTGGAGCTGCTGGCCCGACACCCACACCTTCTTCAGGTGGGTGAGCAGGTCGCCCGGCATTTCGGCCGGCAGGTCCAGGATCGAGAAATCGTCATGGATGTCGATGCGGCCGATGAAACGGCTTTCCAGACCGGCTTCGTTGGCGATCGCGCCGACGATGTTGCCCGGCTTGACGCCGTGCACGTGGCCCACTTCGATGCGGAAGGTTTCCATGCCCTGCTCGGCCGGACCACGCGGTGCGATGTCGCGGCGCGGAGCGCGTTCGAAGCCACCATCGTTGTTGCCGAAATCACCTTCCGGACGCGGCGGGCGCGGGCCGCGGTCGTCTTCACGGCGCGGGCCACGCTCGAAGCGCGGTTCGAAACGGGCCGGGCGCTCGCCACGGTCGTTGCGGTCGTTGCTGCGCGGGGCACGCTCTTCACGCGCGCCACGCACCGGCGGGGTCAGCAGGAACGGGGCATCGCCCTGCAGCAGCTTGGCCAGCGCGGCGGCGATTTCAATCGCCGGCACGTTCTTCTCGCCTTCCAGGCGCTGCAGCAGGTCGCGGTAGAACTCGGTGCCGCCGGCATCGAGCACGTCGCTGATGCGGCTCATGAACTTGGTGATGCGGGTGTCGTTGACCGCGTCCACGCTCGGCAGCTGCATTTCTTCGATCGGCTGGCGGGTGGCGCGCTCGATCGCACGCAGCATGCCCTTCTCGCGCGGGGTGGCGAACAGGATCGCGTCACCGGTGCGGCCGGCACGACCGGTACGGCCGATGCGGTGCACGTAGCTTTCGGTGTCGTACGGGATGTCGTAGTTCAGCACGTGGCTGATGCGCTCCACGTCCAGGCCGCGCGCGGCCACGTCGGTGGCCACCAGGATGTCCAGCTTGCCTTCCTTCAGCATGGCGATGGTGCGCTCACGCTGGGCCTGTTGCATGTCACCGTTGATGGCGGCAGCGGCCAGGCCACGGGCCTGCAGCTTGCTGGCCAGTTCCTCGGTGCCGGCCTTGGTGCGCGCGAAGATGATCATCGCGTCGAACGGCTCCACTTCCAGGATGCGGGTCAGCGCGTCCAGCTTGTGCATGCCGCTCACCCACCAGTAACGCTGGCGGATGTTGGCCGAGGTGGTGGTCTTGGCCGCGATGGTGACTTCGGCCGGGTTCTGCAGGTAGGTCTGCGCGATGCGGCGGATCTGCGGCGGCATGGTCGCCGAGAACAGCGCAACCTGGCGGCTTTCCGGCAGCTTCTTGAGCACGGCTTCGACGTCGTCGATGAAGCCCATGCGCAGCATTTCATCGGCTTCGTCCAGCACCAGCGTCTTCAGCTCGGACAGGTCCAGGGTGCCGCGGTCCAGGTGGTCGATGACCCGGCCCGGGGTGCCCACGATGACGTGCACGCCACGGCGCAGGGCCTGCAGCTGCTGGCCGTAGGGCTGGCCGCCGTAAACCGGCAGCACGCGGAAGCCGGGGATCTTCGAGGAATAGGTCTGGAACGCCTCGGCGACCTGGATGGCCAGTTCACGGGTCGGCGCCAGCACCAGCACCTGCGGCTTGCTCTGGTTGAAATCGAGGTTGGACAGCACCGGCAGCGCGAACGCGGCGGTCTTGCCGGTACCGGTCTGGGCCTGGCCGAGCACGTCGCGCCCTTCCAGCATGGCTGGAATGGTGGCGGCCTGGATCGGCGAGGGGGTTTCATAGCCGACGGCGGCCACGGCCTGCATCACAGCGTCGGACAGGCCGAGGTCTGCGAACAGCAGCGGCGCGGGGGATTCTTGGGACATGGGGAACTCCGAGGGCACTACCATTTACATGGCAGTGCGATAAAAAAAAGGATGGTCCGCGCTTTGGGCGCCCTTTCTTATCGCGTGCCCTGGCGCTGCTCGGTCTGGAGGAGAATTCACTCGCTCAGGGCGGAATGATACCGCATGGTTCCTGAACAACGTGTACAGATACCCGCAGGGATGCCGTCCTGGCGCACAATACGCGCCCTCCCCGGCCCCTCAGGATACTCCTTCGATGCAGACCCTGGAATTCGAACTCGACCGCGACTACGTGGAACTGAAGCAGCTGCTCAAACTGGCCGACCTGGTCACCAGCGGCGGCGAAGCCAAGACCGTGATCGGCGACGGCCAGGTCACCGTCGACGGCGAGGTGGAGCTGCGCAAGGCCTGCAAGATCCGCGCGGGCCAGCAGGTCCAGTTCGGCGACACCGTGATCAACGTCATCGCCGACTCGGACGCCCCCTAACGCTGGGTCAGGTGCGCGGCGATCAGCTGCCGGAACGGGGTGACCCCCTGCGCCAGCCGCAGTCCGGCCCGGCGCAGCAGGCGCGCCGGCAGGCGGTCGTCGGTGTACAGCGTGGCGATCGCATTGGTCGCCTCGTACAGCGGCCGTGACGCCAGCCGGTGGCCGCGCTCGTAGCGGGCCAGACCGGCCGGCGCGGCGATGTCGGTACCCCGCTGCGCCGCTCGCCGCAGTACGTCGGCGAGCCGCTGCTGGCTCTGCAGGCCCAGGTTGAAGCCGTGCGCGGTGACCGGATGCATGCCCACCGCCGCGTCGCCGATCAGTGCGCAGCGCTCGCCCACGAACGCGTTGGCATACACCCCCACCAGCGGATAGGCGATTGGTTTGGCCACCGGCGTCATCGCGCCCAGGCGGTGCTCGAAACATTCGCTGACGCGCTGCCCGAAGCAGGTGTCGTCCTGCGCCAGCAGCGCCTCGATCTCGCGCGGTGGCAGCGTGATCACCGCCGACGCCTGGTCGCCATTGAGCGGCAGCAGCGCCATGGTACGGCCGTAGCCGAACCACTCCCACGCGGTGTGCTGGTGCGGCACTTCGATCTGCATGCGGCAGACCAGCATCGACTTGCCGAAGTCGCGCATGCGCGCGCCGATCCCCAGCATGCGCCGGGTCGAGGAGAACCGGCTGTCGGCCGCGACCACGAGCTTCGCGTGCAGTTCGCGGCCGTCGGCCAGGGCCACTGTGCTGTGGCTGGCGCCAGGCAGGATGCCGCGCACGCTGCACTGGTCCAGGATCTCCAGATCCGCCTGGCCCTGCACGCTGTCCCACGCCGCGCGCCGGATCAGGTGATTGGGCACCAGCCACCCGAGGTCACCGCCGTGCTTTTCCCCGGCAGCGAAGGTCAACGCGAACGGCGAGCCGCCATCCATCACCCGCGCATCGCGCAACGGTGAAATGTCATCCGGATCGAGTCGCGCCCACAGGCCCAGTTGCTCCAGGATCTGCCGCGAGGCATGGGTCAACGCGATCTCGCGCCCATCGAACGCGGCCTCGGCCAACGCCGCTCGCGGCTGCTGTTCGACCACCGTCACCTTCAGGCCACTGCCAGCCAGCGCACGGGCGAAACACAGCCCGGCCGGTCCGGCGCCGACCACCAGCACATCCACTGACTGCGCATCCTTTCCGGGCGTGTCCGCCGTGATCCGTTTCCGATGTGGGTCCGCGATCAAGCTTACCGCTGCACGGCGCGGCCACCCTTGATCTGGATCAGCCGCGTCGGCAACGGTTCACGCCAGTCCGTGCAGCAGACGCCACAGCAACAGCACGATCCCCGCCATCGAGACCAGCCAGACCAGACTGCGTACGTACGGAATGCCGGCGGCATACAGCGGCACGTAGACCAGCCGCGCCCAGAAATACAGCTGCACCGCCAGCGCGGTGGTGGCGTCCTGGCGCTGGGTCAGCACCACGGCGAGCACCGCTGCGGCGAAGAACGGAAAGGTTTCCAGGAAATTGGACTGGGCGCGCTGCAGGCGCCCGGTCAGCAGCCCCGGCGGCGGCGGGGTGCCATCGCGTGCCGACGCGTTCCATGCCGTGCCGCGTTCGCGGGTGACCGCCGCAGCGGCCAGCATCACCTGTACCAGGCCCAGCACGATGGCCCAGCCCAACATCTGGATTTCGATACCCATGGGGTCTTCCTCGTGTTGTCAGGGGGCGGCGGCGCGCACGCTGTAACCGGCCAGGCGCCAGACCTTGTCTTCGTCCAGGCGGAACGAAACCAGCTCACGTACCGGCTGCGCGTTGTTGGCGAAACGGGTCGGGAAGCTGACGTTGATGTAGAGGCCCTCGGGCACGGTGGCGCCGGGCGCGTACTTGACCCGGGTGACGACCGGCGTACCGCGCGACTGCAGCGCGCCGAGGCGGGTGCGGTCGGCCGCGAGCTGGCTCACGAAGGCCTGCTCGGTGACCGACTTGCGGGCAATGGCCGAGGCGCTCTTCCAGGCTTCCGCAGCGCGGTTGGTGTCGACCAGCTGGGCGACCTTCAGGCCGGCGGCCGCCATTTCAGCGTCCTGCTTCTGCACCTGGGCCTGCTGCTGCGGCGTCAACGCAGGACGCGCCGGCGTGGCAGGTGCAGCCGGCGCGGTCGGTGCAGGCCGTGCGGGCGCCGGAGCCGGGGTGGCCGGCGGCGGGGTCTGGGCCAGGGCAACGGCCGGAAGCAACAGCGACAGCAGCAGCGGAACGCGCATCGGGACACCGTCAGTGGCAGTGGACTACGGGCCAGTGTAAGGGAATCCCGTGAGCGGTCCGTCAGTTGCGTTCGGCCGCCTCCGCAGCCGGCTGTTCGGCATCGCTGGCGGTGCGCTCGGCGAGCGGGTCACGCGGTTTGTCGCTCGGCGGCAGCAGGATCGATACATCGATCTCCGACAACGGGCTTTCATCCGGGCAGGTCGCATCCGGGAAGCCATAGCGCTGCTTGAGGGTCTGGCCACAGCGGGTGATCGCCTCCAGTTCGCTGCCCTCGTGCTTGCAGTCCTGGTCGAACGCCACCAGGAAGGCGTCCTTGCGGCGCACGAAGTCGTCGCCGCACTTGCGCATCTGCTTGATCCGTTCCAGGTCGTCCTGCACTGCGTTGGTGCCGTCCAGCCCGAACTGGCGCAGCTCGTCGCTGCTGAGCAGGCGCAGGCTGCGGTTGGGGACGGTCATCATCAGGTCGGCCACGCCCACCGCCACGCCATTGCGCTGCAGGTAATCCTTGACGTTGTCGTAGACCTCGTGGAGCTCGAGGTTGAGCTCCGCGCGCGAGGTGGCCTTGGAACTGATCCGCATCATGCGGTGGATGCCGACCTTGCCCGAGACCAGCCGGTTGTCGCCCGCCGCCAGCACGAAGACGCAGGCGCTGTGGCAGACCGAGCCCTCGCGAACCCAGATGGTCCAGTTCGACTCGCCGATGCGGTCGCCGGCCACGATCGCCGCTTCCACCTGCCCGCCGCTGGAATCCAGGTCGAGGATGCGCCGCGACACATGCTGCGCATCGGCCACCAGCGCCACCCGCGCCACCAGTTCGGTGAAGCCGGGATTGATCTTGCCGGCGTAGCGCAGGCGCACCAGGCCGCGTTCGACGCAGGGGCCGATGGCGGTCTCCAGGCTGGCGCGATCCAGCGCTTCCAGTGGCGTGCCATCGCCGGCCGCGTCGGCATATTCGGTGTCGCAGCTGATCCACGCCTTGCCATTGTCCAGCGCCACGTCCGGCCAGCCCTGTTCGCCGCGCTTCGGTGGCGGCGCCGGCGCAGGCGGTGCGTCGGCGGCGTTGAAAGACACCATGTGGTCGCCATCGGCGGTCTGCGCACGCACGGCCTTGTCGGCCGCAGTGACGTTGCCCGGGTTTTCCAGCTGGCTGCAGCCAGCCAGCCCCAGGCACAAGAGCAGTGGCACCGCGCACGACTTGAACACCATGAATCCCCGGATCCCGATCACTGGCGTGCCGAAGGCGGCACGTAGACCCACAGTCTAGTTCCGCCCGCGCGCCGCGCGGGAACGTGTCCTGAACACGGCGGGGCCAGTCCCGGCATCCATGTCCGAAAGTGGCGAGCGCGACCGACCGCCAAGGCCTAGACTGGCCCCATGAACGCCGCCCTGCCCCTGGACTACGCCGCCTGCGAAAGCGCCCGCCTGGCCCGCGATGCGCGCTTCGACGGGGTGTTCTTCACCGCGGTGCGCAGCACCGGAATCTACTGCCGGCCGGTCTGCCCCGCGCCGGCGCCGAAACCGGCCAACGTGGACTATTACCCCACCGCCGCCGCCGCAGCAGCCGCCGGCTTCCGCCCCTGCCTGCGCTGCCGCCCGGAGCTGGCCCCGGAAGCGCAGGACGCACTGAGCAACGAAACCCTGCAGCGCGCCCTGGCATTGATCCACGACGGCTACCTGCAGGACGCCGCAGTCGGTGATCTGGCCGCGCGGCTGCACCTGAGCGCGCGCCAGCTGCAGCGCCTGTTCGTGGCCCGTCTGGGCGCGGCGCCGGCGCAGATCCATGCCACCCGCCGTCTGCTGCTGGCCAAGCAGCTGCTGACCGAAACCGCGCTGCCGGTGACTGATGTGGCGATGGCCGCCGGCTACAACAGCCTGCGCCGTTTCAACGCGGCCTTCGTGGAAGGCTGCGGCATGCCGCCCACCGCGATCCGCCGCCAGCGCGGCACCCTGGCCGACGGCGCGCTCACCCTGCGGCTGGGCTATCGGCCGCCGCTGGATTTCACCGCGATGCTGGGCTTCCTGCGCCGGCGCTGCATTCCGGGCATCGAACAGATCGATGACACCAGCTACCAGCGCGTGATCGGCCCGGCCGAACGCCCCTCGGTGATCCGGGTGAGCGCCGACCCGCGCCGGCCAGAGCTGCTGCTGCAGCTGGGCCAGGTCGACCCGCGCGCGATCCCGGGCATCGTGCGCAAGGTGCGGCGCATCTTCGATCTGGACGCGGACCTGCGCATCGTGCACGCCACGCTGGCACAGGACCCGCTGCTGGCGCGCGGCATCGCGCAGCGCCCGGGGCTGCGCGTGCCGGGTGGCTGGGACGGCTTCGAAGTGGCGGTGCGCGCGGTGCTCGGCCAGCAGGTCAGCGTTGCCGCTGCGATCACCCTGGCGCGCCGCGTGGTCGAGCGCTTCGGCACCCCGCTGGAGGGCATGCCCGAAGGCCTGGACCGTCAGTTCCCGAGCCCGGCGCAGCTGGCCGAGGCCCCGCTGGAAGGCATCGGCCTGCCGCGCACGCGCGCGGCCACGGTGCGCGCGGTGGCCACCGCAGTCGCCGAAGGCCGCCTGGATTTCCACGCCGGCCAGCGCCTGGACAGTTTCATCGACCGCTGCGTGGCGCTGCCCGGGATCGGGCCGTGGACCGCGCACTACATCGCGCTGCGCGCACTTGCGCTGCCCGATGCCTTCCCCGCCGGCGACCTGGTGCTGCAACAGGTACTCGGCGGCGACACGCGCCTGAGCGAACGCGCCACCGAGGCCCGTTCGCAGGCCTGGCGACCCTGGCGTGCCTACGCCGTGCTGCACCTGTGGCATCTGGCCACGTCCGCTTCGGAGTAACCGCATGAACCTGCTCTACGACACCTTCGACAGCCCGATCGGCGCGCTCACCGTGGCCGGCGACAGCCAGGGCATCCACCACATCCTGTTCGAGAACAACCGCTACGACGCGAAGGGTCGCGCGCAGTGGCAACGCGACGCGCACGCGATGCGCGAAGCGCGTACGCAGCTGCTGCAGTACCTGCGCGGCGAGCGCAACGGCTTCGCGTTGCCGCTGGCGCCGCACGGCACCGCGTTCCAGCTGCGGGTATGGAAGGCGCTGGCCGACATCCCCTTCGGCGAGACCTGGAGCTACGTGCAGCTGGCGCGCCATATCGGCCACCCCACCGCCAGCCGCGCGGTGGGCGCGGCCAACGGGCGCAATCCTTTGCCGATCGTGCTGCCTTGTCATCGGGTGATCGGCAGCAGTGGCGCGCTCACCGGGTTCGGCGGCGGGCTGGAAACCAAGGCGGCGCTGCTGGAACTGGAGTCGCGCACGCAGCCGCTGTTCGCCTGACCGTGCCATTGGTTGTCTTCGCTGCGTCACTGCGGGCCACTATGATGGGCGGATGATTTCCGTCCGCCTTTCGCTGGCGCTTGCCGCCGCCCTCGCGTTGACCAGCTGTGCCAGCGCCCCGCCCACCCCGCCGGCCGCCGTTGCCGGTGCAGGCACCCCGGTCGCCGCGCATGCGCCGAAACTGCTGCTGGTGTCGATCGACGGCATGCGCGCGGACATGCTGGACCGCGGTATCACGCCGAATCTTGCACGCATCGCGAAGGACGGGGTGCGCGCGCAGTGGATGACCCCGTCCTACCCGTCGCTGACTTTTCCGAACCACTACACCCTGGTGACCGGGCTGCGCCCGAACCACCACGGCATCATCCACAACAGCATGCAGGAAGAAGGCCTGGGCCGGTTCCAGGTCAACATGCCCGCAGCCGTGACCGATTCGCGCTGGTGGGGCGGCGAACCGATCTGGGTGGGCGCGGAGAAGGCCGGGGTGCGCAGCGCAACGTGGTCGTGGCCGGGCAGTGAAGCCGCGATCCAGGGCGTGCGTCCGAGCCAGTGGCGGGTGTACGACGCGGACGTGCCGCTGGCCGACCGCGTCGACCAGGTACTGGGCTGGCTGTCGCAGACCGACACGGACGCACCGCGCCTGGTCACGCTGTACATGGAACAGGTGGACAAGGCCGGTCATCACTACGGTCCGGACTCGCCGGAGTATGCGGCCGCCATCGTGGCGGTGGACGCGGCCATCGGCCGCCTGCTGGACGGATTGGACACGCGTGGCCTGGACGCGGACACCAACGTGATCGTGCTGTCCGACCACGGCATGGCGCAGGTGCCCGATGGCCAGACCATCGCGGTGGAAGACATGGTGGATCCGAAGATCGCCACGAACATTTCCACCGGCCAGTCGATAGGGTTTGCGCCAATGCCGGGCAAGCAGGCCGCTGCTGAAAAGATCCTGCTGGGCAAGCACGCCACCTACGAATGCTGGACCCGGCAGACGCTGCCGGCGCGTTGGGAATACGGCTCCAACCCGCGCATCCCGCCGATCATCTGCCAGATGCACGAAGGCTGGAACGCGCTGAAGCGCGAGCGCCTGGCCAAGCGCGAACCGGGTGATCGCGGTTCGCACGGTTACGACAACGCCCTGCCCTCGATGCGCGCGGTGTTCATCGCGCACGGCCCTTCGTTCAAGCAGGGCGTCACGCTGCCCGCGTTCGACAACGTCGACGTTTACCCGCTGACGACGCGCCTGCTGGGCATTCCTGCGGCACCGAACGACGGAAACGCGGAAACGTTGCTGCCTGCGCTGCGCTGACTCTGGTGATACCGGGGCCCGCGCAAACAGCAGCGCCTCAATTCATACGTTCAGGGGCGGCCCAAGCCAGGGACATCGCGCACCCCAAGGCTGTTCGCCTCAATCCATCAGCAGCCGGGCAGAGCCCGGCTCTACGCACAAAGCTCCAAAAAAAAACGCGGCGCAATGCGCCGCGTTTTTTCTTCAGGCTGTTGGCGAAACTCAGCCAGCCTTGGCAACAGCCTTCTTGGCCACGGCCTTCTTCGCCGGGGCCTTGGCCACGGTCTTCTTGGCGACCGGCGCAGCTGCGCCCACGGCCACCTTGCTCACCACATGCGAGCGCGAATTGCCGTAGCTGGCGTTGTAGCGCTTGCCCTTGGCGGTCTTGCGGTCACCCTTACCCATGTCGTCAACTCCTCAAGTTCTGAATTCTGATTACCCCGTGCTGACACGGGTTCGGCGAGCCCGTCCAGCGGACGCGCCCGCGCACGATCAGGAAGCCTACCACAGCCCCTCAGTGCGCACAGCTCGCGTCATGTACATGGCCGTGGTTCAAACGCAGGTTGACCAGGTGGGCAACGCCCACCAGCACCCCACCCAGCGTCATCACCACCGCGTGCGGCACCGGCGCGTGGTGCAGCGGCCCGTACAGCAGGCCCGCCCACAGCGCGGTGAGGCCAGGTACCAGGAAGCCCAGCGCACGCAGCGCGCCGTGCCGGCGGTAGCCCCAGACCAGGCTGAACAGACCCAGCAGGGTCACGAAGCTGACCAGCGCCAGCTCCACCCCGTCGCCCAGCCACACCGACAGCCCCAACGACGGCGCGGCCGCGAGCAGGACGGGCAGCACCGCGCAGTGCACTGCACACAGCAGCGACGCAGTGGAACCGAAGCGATCAAGCAGATGACGAAGACGCGGGAGCAGGGGCATGACTTCCAGCAGGGTCGGCGAAACGATATGGAATAATATAACATCAATCCCGACGCGCACTCCCTCCCCTGTCGCTTCCTGCCTCCACCCCCACCTGCCCGGGGATCGGCGCGCCCCATGCTTGATACGTTATAACATTTGACTGACGGACCCTTCGACCATGCGTTCTTCCCGCTCCCTCACGCCGCACGCCTTGTCCCTGGCCTTGGCCGTGGCCCTGGTTCCCTCCCTGGCCACCGCCGCCGACGATGCCGGCGAACGTGACCACCACCTGACCGAACTGTCTGCGGTCAAGGTCACCGCCACCCCGCTGCAGGGCGACGCCGAATCGCTCGCGCGTCCGGTCGACGTGCTCGCCGGCGAACGCCTGGACGAACAGAAGGCCGGCACCCTCGGTGACACCGTGGCCAAGCTGCCCGGCGTGCAGAGCACTTTCTTCGGTCCCGGCGTCGGCCGCCCGATCATCCGCGGCCAGGAAGGCCCGCGCGTTGCCGTGCTCTCCAACGGCATGGGCAACATGGACGCCTCCACCGTCAGCGCCGACCACGCCACCAGCATCGAACCGTTCCTGGCCGACCAGATCGAAGTGCTCAAGGGCCCGGCCACCCTCCTGTTCGGCAGCGGCGCCATCGGCGGTGCCGTGAACGTGGTGGATGGCCGCATCGCCCGCGACCTGCCCGACCGCCCGCTCAGCGGCCGCGCCGAACTGCGCGGCAACTCGGTCAATGACGAGCGCAGCGGCATGTTCCGGCTCGACGGCGTCAACGGCAACTGGGTGCTGCATGTCGACGGCTTGGTCCGCAACGGCGACGACTACCGCATTCCCGGCTATGCCGTAGTGGACGGCCTCGAAGACCACAGCGGCCACGACCACGAAGAAGGCGACACCGATGAACCGCGTCGCGGCACGCTGGACAACAGCTCCATCCGCACCCGCGCCGGCGGCGTCGGCGCGACCTGGCTCGGCGAAGGCGGTTACTTCGGCGCCTCGGCCAGCACGTACCGCACGAACTACGGCATCCCCAACGGCGCCCACGTGCATGCCGACGACGACCATGACCACGATCACGACCATGGCGACGAAGAGGAAGAAGGCGACGAGCACGACGTGCGCATCGACATGGTTCAGAACCGCTTCGAAGCCAAGGGCGGTATCTACAACCCGGTCTCGTTCCTGAAGAACATCAACCTGCGCACCGCCTACACCGATTACGAACACGTCGAACTCGAAGCCGGCACGCCGTCCACCCGCTTCACCAATCGCGGCGTCGAAGGCCGCCTGGAAGCGGTGCAGCAGCAGATCGGCGGCTGGGACGGCGCCTTCGGCCTGCAGTTCGGCAACAGCGACTTCGGTGCCAAGGGCGAAGAAGCGTTCGTGCCGGACACCGGCACCCGTAACCTCGGTGTGTTCGTCCTGCAGGAAAAGCAGTTCGGTCCGTTCAAGCTGGAACTCGGCGGCCGCCACGACCAGGTCAAGCTGGACCCGACCGGCGACTACCGCGCGCGCACCTTCGACGCCACCAACCTGTCCGCCGCGGGCATCTGGAAGCTCAATGACGCCGTCGATCTGCGCTTTGGCGTGGACGGCTCCGAGCGTGCACCTACCAACGAAGAGCTCTACGCCGCCGGCGCGCACATCGCCACCCGGTCGCTGGAAATCGGCGACGCCAACCTGAAGACCGAACGCGGCCAGCGCGTCGAGCTGGGCATCCACACCCACAGCGACCGCCTCGACTTCTCCGCCTCGATCTACCAGACGAAGTTCAAGGACTTCATCTACCTGGCCGACACCGGTGTGGTCGAAAGCCTGCCGGTGCGCCTGTGGACGCAGCAGGATGCCACCTTCAAGGGCGCGGAAGCCGAAGCCTTGGTGCACCTGTTCGAAGGCAACAGTGGCGACTGGGACCTGCGCGTGTTCGGCGACTACGTGAAGGCCGAACTGGATGGCAGCGGCAGCCGCACGGTCGACATCGCCGTGCCGCATGGCGACCACAACCACAACTACACCGTGGACCTGGCCAACAGCGGTTACCTGCCGCGCATCTCCCCGGCCCGCGTCGGCGCCGACCTGCGCTGGTCGCGCGACGGCTGGCGTGCTTCGGTGGGCGCGGTGCGTTACAGCAGCCAGAAGGACACCGCGCAGAATGAGGATCCGAGCGCCGGCTACACCCTGGTCGACGCGCACTTCGCCTACCGCTGGGACCGCAGCGACAGCAACAGCTACGAGGTGTTCCTGGACGGCAACAACCTGACCAACCGCGAGGCCCGTGCGCACACCTCGCTGCTGCGCGACTACTCGCCCCTGCCGGGCCGTGGTGTCGCCTTTGGCATCCGCGCGTATTTCTGATCCCCACTGGGGTAATGTCTGAGCTTCGGGGGCCGCAAGGCCCCCGTTTTTTTGCGCGCTGAATTCACGCGTCGTTGACCATGCCGAGCCGCCTTATACCGCTAACGCCTGCCCGGCTTCCATTACGGACATTCCTGTCCGAAAATAGCCCATGCAAAGTCAACGTGCCGATGCGGCTGCCCGCCGCGCCCTGATCCTGGATGCCGCCGATGCGGTGTTCGGGCAGCACGGGGTTACCGCCCCACTCGACCTGGTGGTTGAAAAGGCGCAGGTCGGGCGCGCCACGCTGTACCGCAACTTCCCCGACCGCACGGCGCTGATCGAAGCGCTGCTGGATCGCACCGTGGCCAGGATCGCGCGACAGGTCGAAACCCTCGGCGACCGCGACGACGTGCTGTTCGAAGTACTGCAGGGCATGGCCTCGCGCCTGGTGCATTCGCCCGCGCTGGCAGATTACTGGCGCGCGGTGGACCCTGACGAACCCAGCATCAAGGCTGCGCGGCAGACCGTGCACGCGCTGCTCAAGGTGCCGATCCAGCGCGCGATCGATGCCGGGCTGTGCCGTCCGGACCTGCAGGCGGCCGACATCTCGCTGATCTCCAGCATGCTCGGCGCCGCGCTGCGTGGCAAAACCAAGGACGAGCGTGCACGGCTGGCAACGCGCGCCCTGCAGCTGCTGCGTGGAGGGCTGGGCGGGCAGGTCGACGGGAGCGGCTGATGCCCGAGTACCTCAAGCCCATCCCCGACTGGGAGGAACACGAAAAGCCGACCCTGCCCGGCTCGGCCTCGATGCCCTGGCACCCGCCGCATCGCCGCCTGGCCTATGCGCTGGTCGCACTGCTGGTCGGCATCACCGGCGGACTCGGCAGCGCGCTGGTCACCGCCAACCTGCCGTTCCTGCAGGGCCAGCTGGGGCTGACCCCGACCCAGGGCAGCTGGTTGGTCTCGGCCTATGCGATGGTCAACGTCACCGCCAATCTGCTCGCCTTCAAGTTCCGCCAGCAGTACGGCATCCGCCTGTTTGCCGAGATCGGCCTCGGCCTGTACGCCGCGCTGGCAGTGCTGCACCTGTTCGTGGGCAGCTTCGAGACCACCATGATGATGCGGGCGGCCAGCGGCTTTGCCGGCGCGGCCTGCAGCACGCTCGGCACGCTGTACATGCTGCAGTCGCTGCCGCGGCGCTTCACCGGCAACCTGCTGGTGATCGGCGTGGGCATCTCGCAGATGGCGGTGCCGATCGCCTGGCTGGTCTCGCCCGGCCTGATCGACACTGGCCAGTGGCACAACCTCTACCTCTTCGAAGCGGGGCTGGCGCTGTGCGCGTTCGCCGCAGTGGTGATGCTCAAGCTGCCGCCCGGCGCGCAGATCAGGGTGTTCGAGCCGATGGACTTCGTCAGCTTCGCCCTGCTCGCCCCGGCGGTGGCGCTGCTGGTGGTGGTGCTGGCCCAAGGCACCCTGCGCTGGTGGCTGGACACCCCGTGGCTGGGCTGGGCGCTGATCGCTTCGATCACGCTGGGCACCGCCGGGCTCGTGGTCGAACACTACCGGCGCAATCCGCTGCTGCAGATCCGCTGGCTGGCCACCCTGCCAATGCTGCACTTCATCGCCGGCGCGTTCCTGCTGCGTTTCCTCACCACCGAACAGTCGTTCGGGGTGATCGGGTTGATGCGCCAGCTGGGCATGGGGCCGGATCAGATGCGGCCGCTGTTCGCCGTGATCCTGGCCGGGGTGATCACCGGCATCGCTACCAGTTCACTGACCTTCGGCCCCAAGCGCATCATCGCCCAGCTGCTGATGGCGATCCTGCTGCTGGGCAGTGCGGCCCTGCTCGACCAGAGCCGCACCAGCCAGGACCGGCCGCATGATTTCTTCCTGAGCCAGTTCCTGGCGGCCATGGGCTCGGGCATGTTCATGGGCCCGCTGATCATGCTCGGCATCACCCAGGCCCTGAAACAGGGCACCGACCACATGATCACCTTCCTGGTCACGGTCTCGATCACCCAGACGTTGGGCGGGCTGGCCGGTTCGGCACTGCTGGGCACTTACCAGGTCCACCGCGAGCAGGTCTATTCCAGTGCGCTGGTCAGCCAGCTCGACCCGTCCGACGGGGTCGTCGCGCAGCGGCTGAAACTGCAGCAGCAGGTGTACACCGCGCAGATCACCGACCCGGTCCAGCGCAGCGCGCAGGGCACCGCGCAGCTGGCCCAGGTGACCCGCCGCGAAGCCAACGTGCGCGCGTTCAATGACGTGTTCTCGCTCAGCGGGCGCATTGCGCTCGGCTTCCTTGGCTGGTTGCTGCTGCTGTCGGTGCGCACCGCCGTGCTCAAGCAGTGGCGCAAGCGCCACCCGCGTCCTGCCCTCTCCCCTTCGCCCTGAGTTTCCCCATGTCCAGCACGCCTCCGCGCGACGACGCACCCGACGACGTCAACCCACCACCGCCCACGGACGCAGCGCCGGCCGCTGCGCCCGCGCCCAGCGGCGCGCCGAAGTACCTCAAACCGGGTCGGCGCGCCGTGGTGGTGATGATCGTGGTCGCGCTGATCGGCATCGCCCTGATCCTGCGCGCGTGGTCGCTGTGGCCGTTCAACAGCAGCTGGGTGAGCACCGACAATGCCTACGTGCGTGGACAGATCACGGTGTTGGCGCCACAGGTCAACGGCTATGTGACCGACGTGCTGGTCAGGGACTTCCAGCATGTGAAACAAGGCGAGGCACTGGTCCGCATCGACGACCGCATCTACAAGGAAAAGGTGGCGCAGGCGCAGGCCAATCTCGACAGCGCGCAGGCGGCGCTGGCCAACTCCGACCAGGCCCAGGCGCAGAACCGGGCGCAGATCGGGGCGGCCAAGGCCAACCTCTCCGCCGGTCAATCCGAGCTTTCGCGTTCGCGTAGTGAACTCAAACGTTACGAACAACTGGCCGACCAGCAGTTGGTGGCATTGAATGACCGCGACAAGTTCCGCACCAGTGCCCAGGCGGCGCAGTCGTCGGTGCAGCAGTCACAGGCGCAGATCCGGATTGCCGAAGAGACCCTGACCTCTACCCAGGTGGCGCGCAAGGGGCTGGAAGCGGGCGTGGAAACCGCGAAGGCACAGCTGGAACTGGCGCGTATCGACCTGGCCAACACGGTGATCCATGCGCCGCGCGATGGTCAGGTCAGCGAGGCGTCGGTGCGGCTGGGACAGTACGTCACCGCCGGTTCGCAGCTGTTGTTCCTGGTGCCGGACACGCTGTGGGTGGTGGCCAATTTCAAGGAAGGCCAGACCTGGCGGATGCGGATCGGGCAGCCGGCGTCGTTCTCGGTGGATGCGTTCGACGGTGAGCGCATGACCGGGCATGTGGAGCAGATCGCGCCGGCGACAGGTTCGGAGTTCAGCGTATTACGGCCGGACAATGCCAGCGGCAATTTCACCAAGGTGGTGCAGCGCTTGCCGATCCGGATTGCGATCGATCCGGATCAGGAACTGGCGGGGCGGCTGCGGCCGGGCATGTCAGTAGTTGTACGAGTAAACACGGCAGAAAGTCGGTAGAGCCACGCCGCGCCCCTTGACCGACGTGCGCCATTTTCATGAACGCGTCGCCACGCGCCAACGGATATGCCGCACCCGCACGGGACGTGATTTATTGCGTGGCTGCCTCATCCCGCGCAGCGGGCGCACAGACCATGCACTTCCAGGGTCTGCGCCTGCGGCTGGAATCCCAGCTCCTTCGCACGCTCTTCCAGCTGGCTGACGATGTCGCGGTCTTCCAGCTCGACCGCGCTATGGCAGCTGTTGCAGATCAGGAACGGCACCGAATGCTGGGCGCTGCTCGGGTGGTGGCAGGCCACGAAGGCGTTCACCGACTCGAGTTTGTGCACGAACCCATTGGCCATCAGGAAATCCAGCGCGCGATACACGGTGGGCGGGGCGTCGGCGCCCACGCCCTTGCCACTGCGCACCCACTCCAGCAGCTCATAGGCCTTGACCGGCTTGCCGGCTTCGGCGATCAGGCGCAGTACGTTGGCGCGGATCGGCGTCAGCCGCAGTCCGCGCTCCGTGCACACGCGCTCCACTACCTTCACGAAGTCCGAGGCGTCGTGAACGTGATGGTGCGGGGCGGTACAAGCGGTCTTGGCGGACATGCGCGGTCTCCAGTGGTCAGGCCGTCGGTACTTTAGTAAGTGCGACGTCGATGCGTTTCAAGGCTTCTTCACGCCCGGCCAGGAACACGGTCTGCGAGATGTCCGGGCTGACCTGGGTGCCGGTGATGGCCACGCGCAGCGGCTGCGCCACCTTGCCCATGCCGATCTCCAGCGCCGTTGCGACGTCATGCAGGGCTGCAGCCACGCCGTCCAGGGTCCACTCGCCCAGGCCCGCCAGCAGCTCGCGGGTCTTGCCCAAGGCCAGTTCGGCGCCCGGCTTGAAGTGCTTGGCCACTGCCGCTTCGTCGTATTCGACCAGCGGCTGGTACCAGACCACGGCCTTTTCGGCCATTTCCTTCAGGGTCTGCACGCGGTCGCGCAGCGCCACTACCACGTCGGCCGGGGCCGGGCCGGCGGCCAGGTCCAGGCCCAGCTTGTTCAGCTGGTAGACCAGGTGCGGGGCAATGCCGGCCGGGTCTTCGGTCTTCAGGAAGTGCTGGTTGACCCAGCCCAGCTTGGCCATGTCCAGGCGCGAGGCCTTGGAGTTGCAGTTGGTCACGTCGAACAGGTCGATCAGCTCCTGGCGGCTGAACAGCTCCTGGTCGCCATGCGACCAGCCCAGGCGGGCCAGGTAGCTGAGCAGCGCGTCGGGCAGGTAGCCTGCGTCCTTGTACTGCATCACGTCGGCCGCGCCGGTGCGCTTGGACAGCTTGGCGCCCTGCTCGTCCAGGATCATCGGCATGTGGCCGAACTTCGGCACCGGCGCGCCGATGCCTTCGTACAGGTTGATCTGGCGCGGGGTGTTGTTGATGTGGTCATCGCCGCGGATCACTTCGGAAATGCGCATGTCCCAGTCGTCCACCACCACCGCGAAGTTGTAGGTGGGGAAGCCGTCCGGGCGGAAGATCACCATGTCGTCGAGCTCGCTGTTGGCGATCTCGATGCGGCCCTTGATCAGGTCGTCGAACACGACCGTGCCTTCCTGCGGGTTCTTGAAGCGGATCACCCGGTTCGGGTCATCGCGGTACGGCAGGCCCAGGTCGCGCGCGGCGCCGTTGTAACGCGGCTTTTCCTGGCGCGCCATCGCGGCCTCGCGCATCGCGTCGAGCTCTTCGCGGGTTTCGTAGGCGTAGTAGGCCTTGCCGTCGGCCACCAGCTGTTCGGCAACTTCCTTGTAACGGGCCACGCGCTGGGTCTGGTAGATCGGACCTTCGTCATAGCCCAGGCCCAGCCAGTCCATCGCCTCCAGGATCGCGTCGATCGCGCCCTGGGTGCTGCGCTCGCGGTCGGTGTCTTCGATGCGCAGCACGAACTCGCCGCCGCGGTGGCGCGCTTCCAGCCAGCAGTACAGGGCGGTGCGGGCGCCGCCGATGTGCAGGTAACCGGTGGGACTGGGGGCAAAGCGGGTGCGGCAGGTCATGGACGGCTCGGGGGTACAGGATTCCGGGCAATTTTACCTGCCCCGGGCGGCAATGGGGGCCGGGGCTAGCGGACATGCTCGAACAGGGCGGTCCAGCCGCGCGCGGCAGCCTGGTCCTTCATCCTCGCGGTGTCGACCTGGCGCAGGTGGAACTGCATGCGCCCGCCGCCGGCCGCAGGCACCGCCCCGTACATTTCGGCCAGGGTCTCATCGGCCTTGTCGCGCCCGGTCCGGGCCGAGAGCCTGCTGAAGTAGCGCGAGCCGAACAGGTTGTTCGTCCACTGGTTGAACTTGGACAGCTTCTTGAACACCATCAGGCCGAAATTGGGGTCGTACAGCAGGTACTCGCGCTGCCCGTTGGCCAGCACGTTGATCGCGCAGGCCATGCTGTGGGTGGAACCGCTGAGGATGAACTGGCTGCTGCGGGTCACCTTGGACAGGAAGTCGGCCAGGTCGTCGATGGCGATCAGCGAAGACGCCGAGGTCGAACCCGGCAGCAATGCAACGCCCTGCGCGTCGCGGACCAGCGCGCGCACCACCCCGGCGTGCGCGCTGCCGGGTTCGCGGATCGCCCGGCGCAGCTGATCCAGCACGTGGACCTCTTCACCCTGCCCCATGGCCGTGGCCATGATCCGCGACAACCCGGTGCACATGCCGGATGACGCCATGCCCATGCCCTCGCCCAGGAGGGTCTGCGACGCTGGAATGAACTGGCCGCCGGCAATGTACACCGAGTCGTGGACCACTTCGTTGACCACGATGTAACGCTCGGCGCGCAGCGTGTTGTCCAGCCGCTCGATGATCACCGACAGGGCGCCCTGCTGCACCGGGTCGAGGTTGCCAGACACGAACAGCTCCTTCATGCGCTGCAGGGAGATGGTGTCGGCCTCGTCCGGCGTCTTCACCCGCCCCCAGTTCTCCTGCCCCCAGGCGAAATCCTGCGAGCTGCTGTCCACCGAGCGCGTCACCGAGCGTTCGACCAGCGAGTTCAACGACCCGCGGTAGCTGCGCTCCAGCCACTGTTGGCGCCTGCGCGAGCCGCTGTTCGGCGCGCCGCCGCGGAGGCCGACGTCGCTGTGCGGTTCCCACGCGCCGTCCGCGTTGAGGCGCACCGGCTGATGGTAGAAGTTGCCCGGCGCCGGGTTCTGCAGGCGCCAGGTGCCGTGCGCACGGTCGAAGGCCACTTCGTAGGCGTGCCCGCCCTGCTCGATGTACTGCCGCCCCAGGTAGTCGTGCACGCCGTTGTCGGCCGCGCGCGAGCCGGACAGCGTCACCGGCCGCGCGTAGCGCTCCGCCAGGTGGTCGAGCGGGTCGACCACCCGCTCCCACGACGGCGCCTGTATCGCCGGTTGCAGTCGCGCCCCGTTGCGCGCGGCCAACCCAGCCAACCGCGCGGTGCCCAGCGGCGCCGACAACGCCAGGCCGAACGCCCCGGACAGCGCAGTACCCGCCCCGTCACGGCGCTGGCCGGGGGTATCCCCGCCAACGGCCTGCTGCACGCCCACGGCCAGCTCTGCGGCCGACACCAGCGCCACCACCGGCAGGATCTCGGGCAGCACCAGCGAAATCAGGCCCATCGCTTCCTGGCACCGCGCCATGCGCGGCATCCAGGTCCGGCGGAAGGCCTCCCAAGGCGAGGTCATCACCGTCTGCGCGTCGCGGCGTGCCCGCTGCTGCAGTCGCGCCACCAGCGCGCGCGAGGTTTCGCCAACGATCGGCAGCACCGCGCCGCCATGCGCGAACATCGCCTGGGCGCCGTCGCCCAGCGCGGTATGCACGCCATTGGAGATCCAGCCGTCCTGCAGGTCGGCAAGGTCGAACGCGGTCTCCAGCCATTTCCGTCCGATGTCGGTGGCTGCGGCACGCTCGACCCAGCCCATCATGTCCGCATCGCTGGCGAATTCGTGGAAGCGGTGGCGGTCGTTGGGGAAATACAGCAGCGCCTCCGGCCCCTGCGCGTCGCCGATATGCAGCACGGTCGAGGCGATGCCGTGGATCTGCAGCCAGCCGCTGCGCATGCCACTGCGTGGCACCGGCGTGTAGCCCGGGTCCTGCGACTGGGCCGCCGTCATGGTGCCGAATGGCCCCAGCGCCAGCTGCGCGCCGCGTGAGGACAGCGAACCGTCGGCATGCTGCTGCGCGCAGCCATACAGGAAGCCACCGCGCAGGGTCGTCAGGACATCGGTTGCATGCGCCTGCCAGAACTGCTCCAGGGCCCGCATATAGTCGCCCTGCACGTCCAGTTCGCGTGCGATCGCGAGCAGCTGGGACGCCTCCAGGCCCACCACTTCGTTGTTCTCGTCGAACAGCGCGCTGTCGCCGCTGGTGTACAGGCCCAGCAGACGCCCCGGCGATTCGTCGAACCCCGCCGCGCGGGTCATCACGCAGTCGGCGAAGCTGGCCACCGACACTTTCTGCGCCCGGTTGTGCACCCATCCGCTCTGGGTCTGGTCGCTGGCACGCCCGTCCTTGAACGACACGATGTAGCAGCAGCTGCTGTCGAACGCGGTCCGGTAGCGGCGCATGATTTCATCGTCCAGGCGCCGCTGCACGAAGGGCACCAGCAAGGGGTAGGCATGCTCGACCAGGCTGCGCCCCACGCTCAACGCATGCAGCCAGCGTGCGCCGTCGATGCCGGCGTTCTGCAGCGCGCCGGGCGTGTCGGGCGGGAACCGCGCCAGCCAATGCGCCGTGCTGCGCGCGGACAGACCGGCGCTGTCCAGTGCGGCCAGCTCACCGGCGGCGGCCAGAACCGGCACCGGGATCGGCAGGTACGGCGAGGCCAGCCCGGCATCCAGGGAATTGAACGCCTGGCGCAGCTGTGCGGACGACCGCAAGCCCGTAGCGCGCAGCTGCGCATGCCGCAGCTCAAGCATCTGCAGGAACAATGCCCAGCGGAAGTCGCCTTCGATCACATACGCCGGCCTGACCGGCAGAACCCCGTTCTGCCAACGCGCGTGGTGGTTCACTGCGACCCGCAGGGACAGCTGGTGCGGCACTTCGTCGGCGAGCTGCTGCATGGCGGCTTCAGTTGAGTCGAAGGCCTGGATCAACGGCGTGCGCGTGGTACTCACCAACAGCGTGATCGGCGCCGACGGGTGCGGGCCGGCCACGGCGGTGACCAGCAGCACGCCGTGCAAGGGCACGACTTGGCCATCGGCATCGGCGGACACGGCGTGCACATCGACCTGCCAGCCCGGCTGTGCCAACGCGCGGCCGTCGCCAGCCTCGGCAGGATTGAACCGGGTGGGAAAATCGACCAGCGCCTTGACCACTGCGGCCGCCGGGTCGCTGAGCTGCCCTGCGGCATTCAGCAGTACCGCCGTGCCTGCCAGGCGCCGGCCGATGGCGGTGACGAAGCGCGACGAACCGGCAACAGGCCGACCGTGCCAGGCCTCTTCCAGGCATGCGTCATGGCGGCGGCGGAAGGCGCCGAGGTAATCGCGGCCCTGCACCGCAACGGCGAACTGCCGATAGGTCAGTTCCCGGCATTCCTGCACCGGGAAGTAGGTTTCCGGCACCCCCCGGTAGTACAACCCGGCGTACAGGCTGTCGGTCTCGACCGGCAGCAGCGCCGCGCCCACCAGGGTGTGGGCGCTGACCAGCCCGCTGCGCACACGGCGGTCGGGCGGCACCAGGCGATGCTGGTTGCGGAACGTCGCTCCCGGCGGGCGCAACTGGCGGGCTTCCCATTGCGGCCAGGTCTCGCTGGTCTGGAAGGTGTTGAGGTAGATCTGGGTGGGATCGACCTCCTTGCCGGTGACCCTGCGCAGGTCCGCTGTCACCAGTTGGGTCAGATCCCGGTCCAGATGGGGCAACTCGGCAAAGGCCAGGACCAGGCTGTGTTCGGAGGCCACCACCTGGCGCCAGGCGGTGTTCAAACGCTGATGCTGCTCGCTGGCATTGCGCCCCATCGACTGCACCCAGGTCAGCATCCGCGAGCGGACCAGCGCCAGGTCCAGTCCGGGCGGTGAAACGGGGGGCTGCGGCGCCTGCTCGACATCCGGAGGCGGCGCCTGCCATGCCGCGTCGACCAGGATCCGGCTGACGTCATCAAGCTGGCTGCGTTCGCCGGCACCCAATACCGTTTCGCCGTGGCCCACCAGGGACGGGGTGGCAATCGACCGGCGCACGCGGTGGGCTTCGCCTGCAGCAGGCACTGGGGCAGGCGATGCCAGCGCGGCGATCACTTCGCGCGCCACGTGATTGGCTTGAAGCAGTTCGGCGACCTCCACGCTGAGCGCCGCCCTGTCCGGGTTCGGTGCGTCGTGCACCCGGTGCCACAGTGCCTGCCAGATCGAGCCCGCGCCGTCGTGGTCGATGACCTCGTCCAGCAGTGCCACGACGTGCGCCACCTGCTCCGGTGCGGATGCGGTCGTCGGCGTATCCCGGAATGCCCAGCGCCACCCCAGTGCAGCCAGGCCGAGCCCGCTGCCGACCAGCCCTGCGGCGGTCGCCAGCATGCTGCGTCCGCCATGCCGGGCGGCACCGCTCGCACACGCTGCGCCCGGTGCGCGAATCAACGACGGCACGGCGCCGGGAATGACCGCAGGCGCGTTGGAAGACACCTGCGACGCAGCCGCACCGCCCGGTACCACTGACGGCCGCACCGGCGCCAGCGACGCAACGTACAGCAGCGCATCCACCATGGCGCGGCGCAGGCCGGTGGATGGATGCGGCGCTGGGTCTGCACGCTGCGCCACCGCCAGCAACCACTGGCCCAGCTGGTCACCGCGACCTCCCCGCGTGAGCAGCAGCGGCGCGGCACTACCACCGGCCAGCTGGTCCAGCGTAGCGAGCACTACGACGCGTTGTTCGTCGTTGATCAGCGGGCATTGGTCGAGATCCAACAGGTCGAACAGGGCTGGCAGCGCCGCGCGGCTATCCATGATGTCACCGGTAGCCGCCGCGCTTGCGGCCACCTGTGCCACCGCCCGTTCGATCTGGGCAGCGGGCAGTGCCGGCAGCCACTGATGCAACTGCTGTCGTGCGATCCCGCGTTGCCACGCCGGTGGATGCACCTGCAGGCCCAAGGCTACCGCGCGCGCATCGTCCACGCCCTGTGCCCGCTGCGCGTCGAGGATGCCATTCCACGTATCGCGCGATTGGTCCAACGGCCGGTACAGCGCATCACGCATTGCGCCGAACAATGAATTCCGGCTCGCCACGTCTTCGGTCAGCAGTGAACGCAGCGCCACGCAGTGCACCTCCCAGTCCACCCGGGGCAGCGTAAGCAACGCGGTCAGGCAGATCCGCCATGCAGCTCGCTGGTCCTTGGGCAACACCGCAGGAAGCATCGCGGGAAGTGCGTCGTCCACCAGCCCCTGCGCCATTAGAGCGGACAGCGCAGTGCGATGGAAACCCGACTCCAGGGTCAGGAAGAAATGGGCATCCAGCGGCCCCATGCGCAGGGCGGCGGCGAGCGCGTCCAACGCGTTCTGCGGTACTCCGTCCAACCATAGGCGGCGTGCGGGGGGCATGGGATGCACGCTGCGATTCGATACCGAGACAGCGGACGTCGGACGTTGCGACATCGGCGCGGGCGCCAGCGGGGTCGCTGGACCGTAAGCGCGTCCCGCTGGGGACAGGGTCAGGTTCGCCATGGGTGCGAAGTGAGGTGACGAGGGGCTGGAACCTAGCGCGATCCCATAATATTTCCAGCCCATCCTTGAGCCAGCAGCGTCGCGCCACGTTCCCCGGAGCCGGAAGCGTCAACGCCGCCAGCCGAACCAGAGTTCACCCTGTGTCGGCAACAACACCAACCACCGCGCTGCGTCGCTGGATGCGCTGGCGTAGATCGGCACGTCCGCCGGCCATGTCCGCGGCAGGCCGCACATGGCAACAATGACCCTGGCGCCAGGGCCTTCGCACCAGGGTCCATAACGATCACCGTCCTGCCCCGCGTGACACGGTCCGCGTGCGTTCCGGGCGTCGCGCAGGAAGGCCAGTCCCTGTGCAAGTACGGCAGCACGGGTTTCGGCGGCGAGTGCAAACCGCAACACGCCGGGCGCAACGCGCGCCCCCGGCAGAGCCTGCAGCGGCGACGGCCACAGGCGTGTCGCCTCCGCATCCGTCACCAGCGCGCAACGCCCCAGCCGGGCCGGCAAGGCCCGGCTGGCACGCGCCTGCAGACGATGCTGCACGTTCATCGCCATCGCCTTACTTCAGGCTCGCGCCAAGTTCGTACCAGTCGATCCGGCGGGTGATCCACATCGCGGTAGCCAGCACGCCGAACAGCAGCAGCGAGCCCATCAGCAGCGCATTGTTCTCCGACACCAGCAGTCCATACAGCGCGCCGTACAACACAGTGAGCATGCCGGCAAACCCCAGTCCACGCAGCCAGCTGCCCAGCACCCCGGACAAGTACACCGCCTGCAGCCCGATGCAGGCCACCGCCGAGACCACGTAGGCCACCCAGAACGGAATGTGTTCGGAGAGGCTCAACAGCAGCAGGAAGAAGATCGCCAGCGCCAGCCCGACCATCAGGTATTGCAGCGGGTGGATGCGCAGGCGCTTGATCAGCTCGAACAGGATGAAGCCCACAAAAGTCAGCACGATGAAGAGGATGCCGTACTTGCTGGCGCGGTCGGCCTGGGTGTAGATGTCGACCGGGTTGACCAGCTCCACGCTCACCGTTTCCGGCTCCACATCACGGGCGCTGCGCAGCTGGCGTTGTGCTTCGGAAGCCAGCGACGACACCGCCCACTGCGCCTCAAAGCCCTTCTCGCCTACCTGCCGCTCATTGGGCAGGAAACTGCCGCCGAACGACGGATGCGGCCACGGCGAGCGGATCGCGATGCGGCTGTCGTCGCCCACAGGCACCACCGCCAGCGAACGGGTGCCGTCGAGCACCACCGACAGCTCCACCTTGCTGGCCTTGAGCAGGCCACCGGCCGTGTCGGTGAAGCCCTGCAGCGGCACGTGCAGGCCCTTGCCGATGCCACTGACATCGCCGATGCCCGGTTGCAGGGTCAGCGCCTCGCCGTCGACCTTCAGATCGGGCGAGCCGACCAGGCCACGCACGTCTGCTATGCCGACCGCCAGGTACGGCGTGCCGTATACACGCCCGGCCTTGATCGGATAGTCGTCATCGCTGAAGACCGCGCTGACCTTCGCCTTCCAGGTGTACACCGGCACACGGAACAGGCCGATCCGGCGTTCGTCCGGCACCATGCCGCCATCGACCACCAGCTTCGACGGCATCTGCAGCCAGTAGCTCTGTTCGACCTGGGTTTCAATCTTTTTGGTGCCGGTGGCATCCACCACTTCGACCTGGCGGGTGTCGGTCCACGGCACCACCCGGATCGGGCCGGTCAGGGTCTGCGCCCCGGCCCGACTCTGCGACACCCGCAGGTAGGCCTCGTCGCGATACGCCTCGCGCTCGCTGATCACCCCGCGGATCATCATCAACGGAATAAGCAGCAACAGGATCAGCCCGCCCACGATGGCGAACCGCAACAGCATTTTCAGGGATTTCATCACCCGTCCTCGGTTGGGAAGGGTGCCAGCGTCTCAACCGACGGTGTGTCAGGTTTGCAGCGAATAAGAAGCGAATGTGAAGTCTCTGGTAGAGCCACGTCCTGCGTGGCTGCAGACTCACCGCAGCCAGACTGACGCGACCGCTCCGCCACCCTCGCGATTCACCAGCGCCACCCGCCCGCCGTGCAGTCGCGCCACCTCCTGCACGAACGACAACCCCAATCCTGAGCTACGCAGACCCGTCGTCGGCCGCGCCAACGAATAGAACCGTTCGAACACGCGCTCCAGCGCAAAGTCCGGCACTCCACTGCCGCGGTCGGCCACGCGCAGCACCACTGCATCGCCGTCTCGGGTTGCGCTCAACGCGATACGGCTTCCAGCGGCCGAAAACGCGAGCGCGTTCTCCAGCAGGTTGTTCAGCGCCTGCCGCAGCAGGTAAGCGTCGCCCTGCACTTCCAGTTCCGCAGCGGCCTCAACCTCCACGCCTACCCCGGCCGCCTGCGCACGCACCGCCACCGCATCGGCGGCCGCCTGCAGCAGCGGCGCCACGGCAATCCGCTCGCGCGTCTGCAGCCAGCCATGCTGCTCAACTTCGGCCAGCGCCAGCAGCTTGTCGATGGTTTCGGTCAGCCGCTGTTCCTGGCCCTGGATGCTGCGTGCGAAATGCATGCGGTCCGCCTCCGGCAGCGGCTCCTGCAGCAGCTCGGCCGCACCGCGGATCGCCGCCAGCGGGCTTTTCATCTCGTGGGTCAGCGACTGCACGTACTGCTCCACGTACGCCTTGCCCTCCAGCTTGCGACGCATGGTTTCCAGCGCCCGGCCCAGGTCGCCGATCTCGTCGCGGCGGGCCTGCGGGGGCGGCACCGGTTCGCCGGCGCTGACCGCCTTGGCGTAGCGGTTGAGACGGTTCACGCCGTGCATCAGCCAGGCGGTCATCAACAGGCCGATCAACGCGGAAATCCCGATCAGCCAGGCACCACGCTGCAGGATGGCGCGCTGGCTGGCGGCAATGAACGGGTCGATGCTGCGGTTGGGCTGGGCCAGGCTGAGCACGCCGATGAGCCGGGTGGCATCTGCAGGGTCGTGGATCGGCGCAGCCACGTGCATCACCGAATGCACTTCGTCGCCCGGGGTTTCCGGGCTGGAGCGCGCGCCGTACTCGCCGCGCAGGGTGCGGTAGACATCGTTCCAGCGCGAGTTGTCGCGGCCGATATCCTGCCCGGTGGAGTCGTAGACCACGATGCCACGCGCGTCGGTGATGGTCACACGGTAGTCGAGACTGCGCTTGGGGAAACGCCACACCATCGCCTTGGGATCGCGGCGTTGCGCGCGCGCCAGGTTGGCGACGAACGCGCCGTTGTTGATGTTCCCGGACTTGAGGTCCGCAGCCGCCATCTCCGCCAGCACGTTGGCCGCGTCCACCAGGGTCGCCTCCATCGCCTGGCGCACCCCGGGCTTCACTTCGTTGACGAACACGCGCATCACGAAGAACGCGGCGATGCCCACGATCAGGAAAAAGCCGAGGAACAGTTTCAGGCCCAGCCGCACGCTACACCTCCAGGGCGTAACCCACGCCGCGGTGGGTGCGGATCGGGTCCGGGTCCGCCCCGGCCGCGCGCAGCTTGATGCGCAGGGTCTTCACGTGGGTGTCCACGGTGCGGTCGGCGCTGTCGGCGTCGCTGTCCCAGCCCCGGTCCATCAGCTGGGCGCGGCTGAGGATGGCACCGGGGCGTTGAAGCAGCGCGGCCAGCAGCGCGTACTCGTAGCGGGTCAGCTCCAGTGCCTGGCCGTCGAAGCGGATACGGCGGCCCTCGCGGTCGATCGCGAAGCGGCCGTGCGGCTGCCAGCCCGACCCCTCGGCCTCCACCACCGGCGCGCTGCGGCGCAGCCGGGCGCGCACCCGCGCCACCAGCTCGCGCGGCGAAAACGGCTTGGCCATGTAGTCGTCGGCGCCCAGTTCCAGGCCCAGCACCCGGTCGAACTCGTCGTTGCGGGCCGTCAGGAAGATCACCGGTACCTGGCTGAAGGTACGCAGCGCGCGGCACACCTCGAATCCGCTCATGTCCGGCAGGCCCACGTCCAGCACCACCACGTCCACCGGCCCCTGGCGCAGGCGCTGCAGGGCCTGCGCGCCAAGCAGGCAGTGTTCGGCCGCGTAGCCCTCGCTGCGCAGCGCGTAGAGCACGGTATCGGCGATGGCGGCCTCGTCTTCGACGACCAGAACGGTATGCAGGGGGCGGTTCATGCGCGCAGCATAGCCGCTGGGGCCGCCGCCCCGTACACTGCGCCGATGAATTACCACCACGCCTTCCATGCCGGCAACCACGCCGATGTGCTCAAGCACATCGTGCAGCTTGCCCTGCTCGACAGCTTCAAGCGCAAGGACAGCCCGTTCTTCGTGCTGGACACCCATGGCGGCGCCGGCCGCTACCTGCTGGCCAGCGAGGAGAGCCGCAAGACCCTGGAGGCCGAAGACGGCGTGATGCGGCTGATGGCGCAGCCCACCCTGCCGGCCGTGGTGGAGCGCTATCTCAAGGCGGTGCAGGCCGACAACCCGGTCGGCGCGATGGTCAGCTACCCGGGCTCGCCGCTGCTCAGCGCGCAGGCCATGCGCGAGCAGGACCGCATGGCGGTGTGCGAACTGCAGGACGCCGAAGCGGCTTCGCTGAAGGCCCTGTTCGCGCACGACAGCCGGGTCGCGGTGCTGCACGCCGACGGCTACGCACAGAACAAGGCGCTGCTGCCGCCCAAGGCCAACGGGGCCAAGATCGGCCGCGGCCTGGTCCTGATCGACCCGCCCTACGAGGGCCAGGACGCCGAGTACCAGCGCATCCTCGCCTCGGTGAGCGAGATCCTGGGCCGGTGGCCGCAGGCCAGCTTCGCGATCTGGTTCCCGATCAAGCAGCGCCGCACCATCCTGCATTTTCTGCGCAAGGCCTGCGCCCTGCCGGTGAAGTCGGTGCTTACAGTAGAACTACTGGTGCGGCCCGACGACTCTCCCCTCAGGCTAAACGGCAGTGGCATGCTGCTGCTCAACCCGCCCTGGCAGTTCGACCAGGTATTGGCTCCGGCCATGCCCGCGCTCAAGCAGCATCTGGGCGAAGCCGGTGCGAGTACCCGGCTGCAGTGGCTCAAGCAGGCCGAATGACCGGCGTGAGCGTTCCGTTCACGGAACGCGCCCCCGGGGATGCGAGAATCCGAAGACCACCAAGGAATCACCGGTATGGCTACCCGTAACCGCATGCCGCCCTGGCACGAAATCTTCAAGGCTCCCAGCGGCCACGAACTGCTGATCCGCCCGATCCGTCCAGAAGACGGCGCACCGTTGAAGGCCGCCTTCAGCCTGTTCGGGCCGGAGGAAATCCGCGACCGACTGCTGCAGTCGGTCACCGAGCTGTCCGACGAGTCGATGCAGCGCCTGACCCATCCCAACCCCAAGGGTGAGATCACCCTGGTGGCTGCCGAGAACGAAACGCCCGGCGATGCCGTGGTCGGTGCATTGGCGCGCGCTTCCATCGTGCCCGGCACCCGCGAGGCCGAGTACGCCATCCTGATCAGCCGCTTCCTGATCGGCCAGGGCCTGGGCCGGCAGCTGATGCGCAAGCTGGTCAAATGGGCGCGTGGCAAGTACCTGGACCGCCTGTATGGCGACGTTCTGGAAGCGAACGTGCCGATGAAGCAGCTGGCCGCCTCGCTGGGCTTCAAGCAGGTGCCGCATCCAAATGAAGGCTCCGGCCTGGTGCGGATGGTGCTGGAGCTCGACCCGGGTCAATAGGAAGTCATCACGTGGGCGTCTGCTAAAATCGGCAGCTCATGTCACGCACTTCCTATCCCGCACCGCCGCTGCCCCGTTCCGGGCAGCTCCGCGCCTGGTGGCGCGCTCCTGCATCACCGACGGCGCTGGCGTGGTACATCGCGCGCGCCGCCGATGCCCATGCCGGGCCGCTGCTGGTCATCGCACGCGACAACCACGGCGCCAACCAGATCGAGTCCGATCTGCGCACTCTGCTGGGCAGCGCGTCGGACCTGCCGGTGGTGGCGTTCCCGGACTGGGAGACGCTGCCGTACGACGCCTTCAGCCCGCACCCCGACATCATTTCCCAGCGCCTCGCCGCGCTGCATCAGTTGCCGACGCTGCGCCGTGGCATCGTGGTGGTGCCGGTGCAGACGCTGCTGCAGCAGCTGGCCCCGCTCAAGTACATCATCGGCGGCAGCTTCGACCTGAAGGTCGGGCAGCGCCTCGACCTGGACGCAGAGAAGCGTCGGCTTGAGGCAGCGGCCTACCGCAACGTGCCGCAGGTGATGGACCCGGGCGATTTCGCGGTGCGCGGTGGCCTGCTTGACGTGTTCCCCATGGGCGCCGACGCGCCGTTGCGGGTCGAGCTGCTCGACGAGGACATCGATTCCATCCGCGCCTTCGACCCGGAAAGCCAGCGTTCGCTGGACAAGGTCGACGCGGTGCGCATGCTGCCGGGTCGCGAAGTGCCGCTGGACGAGTTGAGCGTATCTCGGGTGCTGGCCACCCTGCGCGAACGCTTCGACGTGGATACACGGCGCAGTGCGCTGTACCAGGATCTCAAGGCGGGTCTGGCGCCGGCGGGCGTGGAGTACTACCTGCCGCTGTTCTTCGACCAGACCGCCACGCTGTTCGACTACCTGCAGCCGAACGCGCTGCCGGTGATCGCGCCCGGCGTGGGCGAAGCGGCGGCCTCGTTCTGGGCACAGACCCAGAACCGCTACGAACAGCGCCGGCACGACGTCGAACGCCCGCTGCTGGCGCCGAGCGAGCTGTACCTCAGCCCAGAGGCGCTCAACGCACACCTGAACACCCTGCCCCGCATCGAAGTGTGGGGCGCGGACCATGCGCGCATCGAGGAGGCCTCGGCGCTGGGCGACCAGCCGCTGCCGCCGTTGCCGGTGGCCGCGCGCGACGCGCCGGCCGGCGAGGCATTGAAGTCCTTCATCGGCCACTACCCGGGCCGGGTGCTGATCGCCGCCGACTCGCCGGGCCGTCGCGAAGCGCTGCTCGAGGTCCTGCAGGCAGCCGAGCTGAAGCCGCCGGTGGTGGCCGACCTGCCCACTTTCCTGGCCGACGACAGCCAGCGCTTCGCGATCACCGTGGCGCCGCTGGAAGACGGCTTTGCGCTCGACACGCCACCGCTGGCGGTGCTGACCGAGCGCCAGCTGTTCCCCGAGCGTGCTGGCCAGACCCGGCGCAGCCGTCGCGCCGGGCGCGAGCCCGAAGCGATCATCCGCGACCTCGGTGAGCTGACCGAAGGCGCACCCATCGTCCATGAAGACCATGGTGTCGGTCGTTACCGCGGGCTGATCGTGCTCGACGCCGGCGGCATGCCGGGCGAGTTCCTGGAGATCGAATATGCCAAGGGCGACCGGTTGTACGTGCCGGTGGCCCAGCTGCACCTGATCAGCCGCTACTCGGGCGCTTCGCCGGAAACCGCGCCGCTGCATTCGCTGGGTGGCGAACAATGGAGCAAGGCCAAGCGCCGCGCAGCCGAAAAGGTCCGCGACGTCGCCGCCGAGCTGCTGGAGATCCAGGCCCGCCGCCGGGCGCGCGCCGGACTGGCACTGCACGTGGACCGCGCGATGTACGAGCCGTTCGCGGCCGGCTTCCCGTTCGAGGAAACCTCGGACCAGATCGCCGCCATTGAAGCGACCCTGCGCGACCTCGCCAGCAGCCAGCCCATGGACCGCGTGGTCTGCGGCGACGTCGGCTTCGGCAAGACCGAAGTGGCCGTGCGCGCCGCCTTCGCCGCCGCCAGCGCCGGCAAGCAGGTGGCGGTACTGGTGCCAACCACGCTGCTGGCCGAACAGCATTACCGCAACTTCCGCGACCGCTTCGCCGACTGGCCGCTGCGTGTGGAGGTGCTTTCGCGCTTCAAGACCGCCAAGGAAATCAAGGCCGAGCTGGAGAAGGTTGCGGCCGGCACCATCGATGTGATCATCGGCACCCATCGACTGCTGCAGCCGGACGTGAAGTTCAAGGACCTGGGCCTGGTGGTGGTGGACGAAGAGCAGCGCTTTGGCGTGCGCCAGAAGGAAGCGCTGAAGGCGATGCGCGCCAACGTGCACCTGCTGACCCTGACCGCCACGCCGATCCCGCGCACGCTCAACATGGCCATGGCCGGGCTGCGCGACCTCTCGATCATCGCCACCCCGCCGCCGAACCGGCTGGCGGTGCAGACCATCATCACCGCCTGGGACAACGCGCTGCTGCGCGAAGCCTTCCAGCGCGAGTTGTCGCGCGGCGGCCAGCTGTATTTCCTGCACAACGACGTGGAAAGCATCGGCCGCATGCAACGCGACCTGGCCGAGCTGGTTCCCGAAGCGCGCATCGGCATCGCCCACGGGCAGATGCCCGAGCGCGAGCTGGAACGGGTGATGCTGGACTTCCAGAAGCAGCGCTACAACGTGCTGCTGTCGACCACGATCATCGAGTCGGGCATCGACATCCCCAACGCCAACACCATCATCATCAACCGCGCCGACCGCTTCGGCCTGGCCCAGCTGCACCAGCTGCGCGGCCGTGTCGGCCGTTCGCACCACCGCGCTTATGCGTACCTGGTGGTGCCGGACAAGCGTTCGATGACGCCCGATGCAGAGAAGCGGCTGGAAGCCATCGCCTCGATGGATTCGCTGGGCGCCGGTTTCACGTTGGCCACCCACGACCTGGAAATCCGTGGTGCGGGCGAGCTGCTGGGCGAAGACCAGAGCGGGCAGATGGCCGAGGTCGGCTTCAGTTTGTACACCGAGTTGCTGGAGCGTGCGGTACGCAGCATCCGGCTGGGCAAGCTGCCCGACCTGGATTCAGGCGAGGAAGTGCGCGGTGCGGAAGTGGAGCTGCATGTACCGGCGTTGATTCCGGACGATTACCTGCCCGACGTGCACACCCGCCTGACCCTGTACAAGCGGATCAGCAGCGCACGCGACAGCGCCGAACTGCGCGAGCTGCAGGTGGAGATGATCGACCGCTTCGGGCTGTTGCCGGACGCGGCCAAGCATCTGTTCGCGGTGGCCGAGCTGAAACTGCAGTGCAATGCGCTGGGCATCCGCAAGCTGGAGCTGGGCGAGAACGGCGGCCGCATCGTGTTCGAGGCGCAGCCGCGCATCGACCCGATGGCGGTGATCCAGATGATCCAGAAGCAGCCCAAGCTGTACACCATGGAAGGCCCGGACAAGCTGCGCATCAAGGTGCCGCTGCCACTGCCGGAAGACCGGTTCAATGCGGCGAAGGCGTTGTTGACCACGTTGACGCCGGGGTGAAAAAAAGAGGCCCGGCATTGCCGGGCCTCTTTTTGCTTTACCAGATCACCACGCGCTTGTCGTCGGCGCGCACCATCGCATCGCCGCTCTTGCACTCGAACGCCTGCGCGAACGCCGGCATGTTCGACGGCGCGCCGTTGGCGCGGAAGTTTGCCGGGGCGTGCGGGTCGGTGTTCAGGCGCACGCGCAGCTCACCGTCGGTAAAGTTGCGACGCCACACGGTGGCCCAGTTCATGAAGAAGCGCTGGTCCTGGCTGTGGCCGTCGACCTCGACATTCGCCTTCGGGTTCTCCTTCAACGCCATCTGCAGCGCGTCATAGGCCACGGTCAGGCCACCCAGGTCGCCGATGTTCTCGCCGAGGGTCAGCTTGCCCTTCACGTTCACGCCCGGCAGCGACTCGTAGCCGTCGAACTGCGCGACCAGCTGGTCGGTACGGCCGGTGAAGGCCTTGCGGTCGCTGTCGGTCCACCAGTTGTCGAAGTTGCCGTTGGCGGCGAACTGGCTGCCCGAGTCGTCGTAGCCGTGCATCATTTCGTGGCCGATCACCGCGCCAATGCCGCCGTAGTTCAGCGCTGGGTCGGCCTTGGCGTCGAAGAACGGCGCCTGCAGGATCGCCGCCGGGAACACGATCTCGTTCTTGGTCGCGTTGTAGTAGGCGTTCACGGTCTGCGGGGTCATGCCCCACTCGGTCTTGTCGACCGGCTTGCCGACCTTGTCCAGCATGTAGCGGTAGTTGAAGGCGCGCGCGGCCTGCATGTTGCCCAGGTAGCTGTCGGCGTTGGTTTCAAAGCCCGACCAGTCGCGCCACTTGTCCGGGTAACCGATCTTCGGGGTGAAGCTGGCCCACTTCTCCAGCGCCTTCTTGCGGGTGTCTTCGCCCATCCACTCCAGCTTCTCCAGGCGCGCCTTCAGCGCCACCGAGAGGTTTTCCACCAGGTGCTGCATCTGCTCCTTGGATTCGGCTGGGAACACGGCGTCGACGTACAGCTGGCCGAGGCCTTCGCCGATGGAGGCGTTCACCGATTCCAGCACGCGCTTCCAGCGCGGCTGCATTTCCTTCTGGCCACGCAGGGTGGTGCCATAGAAATCGAAGTTGGCCTTCTCGAACTGGCTGCTCAGGTACGGCGAGGCGTCATCGATGGTGTGGAAGCGCAGGTAGGCCTGCCAGGTGCTGGCCGGCACGTCGGCCAGCATCTTGTCCATTTCACCGAAGAAACCCGGCTGCGCCAGCGAGAACTTCTGCGCGGCCGGCACCTTCAGGGTGTCGAACAGCGCGGTCCAGCTGAAGTTCGGGGTCAGCTTGTCGGCGTCGGCGGCGCTGAGCGGGTTGTAGCGCTTGGCCGGGTCACGCATTTCGATGCGCGACATCGAGGCCTTGGCCAAACGGGTTTCAAAGGCCATCACGGCCTTGGCCTGCTCGGCGGCCTGCGCGGCGTCCACACCGGACAGCGTCAACACCTGGGCGATGTAGGCCACGTAGGCATCGCGGATCTTGGCCTGCGCGTCGTCAAAGTAATAGCCCTTCTCCGGCAGGCCCAGGCCGCCCTGGCCGACGTAGGCGATGACGTTGGCCGAATCCTTGTAGTCGGCATTGGCAAACAGCGAGAACAGCACGCCCTTGCCCTCGGCCTGGCTGTCGCGCAGGTACTGGGTGATGGCGGCGGTGTCGTTCAGCGCGGTGATCTTGTCCAGCTGGGGCTGCAGCGGTGCCAGGCCGGCCGCTTCGATCTTGGCCTCATCGTTGCCGGTCTTCCAGATGTCACCGATCTTGGCTTCCACCGAGCCGGCCTTGGCCTGGCTGGCGGCGGCCTGCTGGACCAGCGCGTGCTGCACTTCCAGCGAGCGCTCGCGCAGGATTTCGAAGCTGCCCCAGGTGGTCTGGTCGTTCGGCACCGGGTTGGCTTTGAGCCACTTGCTGTTGACGAACCCGTTGAGGTCGGTACACGCGGCAATGGCCGGGTCGAGGTCGGCGCTGTTGAGCGAGATCAGCGGGGTCTTGATCTGCGACAGGTCGAAGGCCGGCTTGGCGGCATCAGCGGTGGCCGCCGGAGCGGTGTCGGTCTTGCCACAGGCGGCCAGCGAGGCGGCAATGGCAAGGGTCAGGCCCAGCGGGGCCAGCTTGGAAAGGGTCATTCATCACTCCAGCTGCGGGAAGGCATTACCCGCAGAGCGGGCAATCTTGCAGCGTAGCGTGCGATGCGAAGCCGACGGACCGGCCAAAGGTCACACAGCAGCTTTTTTCTTCCGCATCGGGACCATTTATCGGGGGCGGCCGTCGGGTAGCCCCCGGAGAGACGCTAGAAAACATGGATGTTTTCTAGCAGCCCCCAT
>NZ_CAUQLJ010000023.1:0-50752 GCF_963519125.1 uncultured Stenotrophomonas sp.
CCTGGCTACGAACCAGGCGGTCGGGAGTTCGAATCTCTCCGGGCGCACCATTACATCGCGACACGTCAATGCAAATGCGCCCGTAGCTCAGTTGGATAGAGTACCTGGCTACGAACCAGGCGGTCGGGAGTTCGAATCTCTCCGGGCGCACCATTGCAGCGATGAGAAAAAAGGCAGCCATGGGCTGCCTTTTTTGTTTCAACCCGCACGCCCCGCCGTTGCATGGGCCATTGCCAGGCGGTCCGCCTCTGCCGGCAACTCGGGTGCGGGACAGCGTCCACCGGCGTGATCATCGTGCGCCAGCCAGTCGTCCACGACTCCGCCCAGCAGATCCAGCCGCAGCGGCAGGGTGATGTGGTCTTCGCCGCGCAATTCGATGTACTGCACGCGATCGCTGGCCGCGGCGATCAGACGGCCCTGCCCGACCGGCACATGCGCATCGTCCTGGCCGTGCAGCAGCAGCACGCACGCGCGCGAGTCCGCCACCGCGCGGGTCACGTCCACGCGGTCCAGATCCAGGTCCAGGCGCTGGCTGGCCGCCGCGATCACCTTGTCGATGTCCTGCCCGCCGTACATCCAGCGACCGTAGGCGGCCATGGCCTGCGCTTTCCACGCGGTGGGCTGCAGCGACATCAGGTGCGGGATCATGCTGCGGATCGCAGCGCCGGCATTGGCGAACGACTCCATCGCGACCACGCCGGTGACCCGGTCGCCGAGCTTGTCGGCCGTGAACAGCGCGGTGGCCGCGCCGTAGGAGACGCCGAACAGGTACAGCGGCCCCACCACTTCACCCCGCGCCTGCAGCGCGTCGATCACGTCGATCACATCGTCGGACTCGAACGTGCCGTAGCCGGACGGGCCGGCGCCGGAATGCCCGTGGTTGCGCAGGTCGATGGTGACCACCCGGTAGCCGGACTGGGCCAGCTGCAGCGACCACGGCAGCATCGAATCGCCGTTCATCATCCACCCGTGCAGCAGCACCACCGTGCCCCGCGGCGCCTGCGCCTGGAAGGGTTTGGGCAGGGCCAGCTGCAGGCCGGTATCCAGCGGCTCACCGTTGTCGTGATGCTGCGCCAGGTAGTGGTAGCGCAGGCCATACGCACCCGGATCAAATGCGCGCCAGAACAGCGGCACCCCGGCACGGCCGGTCACGAAACCATGACGGTTGGGCACCGCGTCGACCGCCTCGGCGATGCGCGCGGTGTCCAGCAGCGTCGAGACGCCGCCCGGCGCGACCAGCCGATCGCTGAGCGAGGTGGAGGTAGATGGGGTTGAAAGCGACGAGCAGGCCGCCAGCCAGAGGCCGGCGCCCGCCAGCAACAGCAGCAGGAGGCGTTTCATGGGAATCAGGTGCGACGTGGAGCCCGGCAGGTTACCGAGGCCGCCGCGGCCCCTCTACCGCAACCAGATGACCAAACCGTGACACACCGGCAATCGTTCAGGATGCCAGCCAGCCCTGCATCTGCCCCCACCACGCCTCCATATGCCCGGGCTGCTGCAGGCGTTCACGCCACCAGCGCAGCGCGGCGCCCTCCTCGCCGGTGCGCCAGGCCAACCAGAACGTCTCGTCCGGCTTGGGCTCCTCCACCTGCCGGACCACCAGCCGCCCCTGCGCCACCGCCGCCTGCACGTAGGGCTCGGGCAGGAAACCGAAGCCCAGGCCGGCGCACTGCAGGCGGTACTTGCTGAGCATGTCCGGCACGGTCACGGTGTCCTGGCCCATCAGCAGGCCCACGGTACGCGGCAACAGCCGCCGGGCCGAATCGGCCACGGCAATGGCGCAGTGCGTGGCCAGCTGCTCCCGGCCCAGCGGTTCGGTCCCCGTGGCCAAGGGGTGCCCCGGCGCCACCGCAAACACGAAGCGGACCACGCCCAGCGGCTCCACCACGTAGCCGCCGCCACTCGGACCCTCGCCCGCCGCGCCCACCAGCAGGTCGGCACGCCGGTCCAGCAGCGCCTCCCAGGTGCCCGACAGCGCCTCGCTGATGATCCGCACGCGGGTCTGCTCGGCCACCGCACTGAAATCGGCGATGTCGCCGGCCAGCAGCGCCGGCTGGAACATCGAGTCGATGCCCAGGGTCAGCTCGGCCTCCCAGCCCGAGGCGACCCGGCGTACCCGCATCTCCAGCTCACGGGCGGCGCGCAGCAGGTGCCGCCCTTCCTCGAGCAGGGCCACCCCGGCCTCGGTCAGTTCCGCGCGCGGGCCGATCCGGTCGAACAGCTGTACCCCGAGGTCCTGCTCCAGCTTGGAGACGGTGTAGGAGATGGTCGAGGGCACCTTGTGCAGCTCCTTGCCGGCCGAGGCGAACGAACCGCGGCGGTCGATGGCGTCCAGGATCTGCAGCGCGTCGAGGCTGAGTTTGAGCATTCGAAATTTTCGATGATGGCTGCCAAAACTATCCGTTTTTCAAACCCCTGACGCAAGCGGATACTGGGCCCCAACAGGAAAGGGGCAGCACATACCGCCCCGGACCGCCATCGAAACCATCGAACACCCGAGGAGAACCACCATGCTGCAGATCCGCAAGAGCGCTACCCGTGGCCAGGCCAACCATGGCTGGCTGAACTCCCAGCACACCTTCTCCTTCGCCAACTACTACGACCCGCGCTACACCAGCTTCGGCCCGCTGCGGGTGATCAACGAGGACAAGGTCATCGGCGGCCAGGGCTTCGGCACCCACAGCCACAGCAACATGGAGATCGTCTCCTACGTGCTGGGCGGCGCGCTGGAGCACAAGGACTCGATGGGCACCGGCTCGGTGCTGCGCTACGGCGACGTGCAGCGCATGAGCGCCGGCAGCGGGGTCAGCCACAGCGAGTTCAACCATTCGGCCGACGAGACGGTGCACTTCCTGCAGATCTGGCTGTTCCCGGATACCGAGAACATCACCCCGAGCTACCAGGAAACCCACTTCGCGCCGGAGGCCAAGCGCGGCCAGCTGCGCCTGATCGCTTCGAAGGACGGCCGCGACGGCTCGCTGCTGATCCACCAGGACGCCAACATCTACGCGACCATCCTGGACGGCGACGAGCGCGCGCACCTGGCCCTCGGTTCGAAGCGTGGCGCCTACGTGCAGGTCGCCCGTGGCCAGCTGCAGGTCAACGGCATCACCCTGGACACCGGCGACGCGCTGCAGATCACCGACGAGTCGCAGGTGGTGCTGGAGAATGCCAATGATGCCGAGGTCCTGGTCTTCGACCTGCCGCTGTAAACGCTGGACGCGGTAAAAGAAAAAGGCCTTCGTACTCGCGTACGAAGGCCTTTTCTACTACTGGCGGAGCGGGAGGGATTCGAACCCTCGATACAGTTTTTGGCCGTATACTCCCTTAGCAGGGGAGCCCCTTCAGCCACTCGGGCACCGCTCCAGATTTCGTCCTGCCGCTGCGTGTTTCTTCTCAGCGGGGGCGCGAAGAATAACGTTTTTCACACCCCAACGTAAAGCCTTAATCGGAAGAATTTTCACTTCCCGATGCATTCGGCTCGTCGCCGCGCTGGATGCGCTGGTAAATCTCTTCGCGGTGCACGGCCACGTCCTTCGGAGCGGTGATACCGATACGCACCTGGTTGCCCTTGACGCCGAGCACGGTCACGCTGACCGAGTCACCGATCATCAGGGTTTCGCCAACACGGCGAGTCAGGATCAACATTTTTGCAAGTCTCCAGGGAACCGGTGGATTTTCCCCACCGGCTCGGCGCCCCCTTGGGGAACGCCACACGACAAAGGGAAAGGATTAGCCATAGTACCGTCAGGCCTCCCGAGCCATCAAGGAGCAGGAGGCTTCAGGCGTTCAGATACGCGGGGTGACCCAGTCCACGACGGCCGCCAGTGCGGAAGCAAGGGCGGGCCCGTCCTCACCACCACCCTGGGCGAGGTCCGGGCGGCCGCCGCCCTTGCCTCCGATCTGACCGGCGATATGGGACAACAGTTCCCCGGCTTTAACCTTGCCGGTTGCGCTGCCGTTCACGCCTGCCACCAGGGCAGCCTTGCCGTCCTGGGTACCGGCCAGCACGATCACCGCATCGCCCAGCTGCTGCTTGAGGCGGTCGATCGCTTCACGCAGTGCCTTGGCGTCGAATCCTTCCAGACGCGCGGCAAGAATCTTGACGCCATTGACCTCAACTGCGCTGGAGCCGAGATCCGAGGTCGCGCCGGCGGCCTGCTTGGCCTTGAGCGATTCCAGTTCGCGATCCAGTTTCTTCTGGCGTTCGGCAAGCTGGCGGATCTTGTCGACCACCTCGCCCACGTTGCCGCCGAGCAGCGCGGCGGCTTCGGCCAGCTGCGCTTCTTCGTGCGCCACGTAGTCCAATGCGCCCTGCCCGGTCACTGCTTCAATGCGGCGCACGCCCGAAGACACACCGCCTTCGGAGGTGATCTTGAACAGGCCGATGTCGCCGGTGCGCGAGACATGGGTACCGCCACACAGTTCGGTGGAGTAGTCGCCCATCTTCAGCACGCGCACGTTCTCGCCGTACTTCTCGCCGAACAGGGCCATCGCGCCAAAATCGAGCGCTTCCTGCATGGCCATGTTGTGCACTTCCACGCCGTTGTTGGTGCGCACCTGCTCGTTGACCTTGCGCTCGATCAGCGCAAGCTCTTCGGCACTGATCGGCTGGAAGTGCGAGAAGTCGAAGCGCAGGCGATCCGGTGCAACCAGCGAGCCCTTCTGCTGAACATGGGTGCCGAGCACTTCGCGCAGGGCGGCGTGCAGCAGGTGGGTGGCCGAGTGGTTCAGGATGGTGGCACCGCGGCGCTGGCCATCGACCTGGCCGCTGAGGACGTCGCCGACCTTCAGGCTGCCCTGGCTGAGTCTGCCGACATGGCCATGGAACTGACCGGCGAACTTCTGCGTGTCGGTGACCTGCAGCTGCGCGCCGTTGCCGTGGAGCTGGCCGGTGTCGCCGACCTGGCCGCCGGATTCGGCGTAGAACGGGGTCTTGTCGGTTAGCACGATCAGCTCGTCGCCGGCCTGCGCACTGTCGACCGGGCGACCGTCCCTGAGCAGGGCGACCACGGTCAGGCCGTCGGCCTGCAAGCGGTCATAGCCAAGGAACACGGTAGGCGTCAGGGTCGCGACCAGCTCGGCCGACAGCGTCACGCCGCCACCGAACTTGCCACCCTTGCGGCCGTCGTCGCGCTGCTTCTCCATCGCGGCATTGAAACCGTCGATGTCGACAGTCAGGTCGCGCTCGCGCGCGATGTCCTGGGTCAGATCGAGCGGGAAGCCATAGGTGTCGTACAGACGGAAGGCATCCACGCCCGGGATGACGCCATTGGTCACCTGCGCAGCCACGTCGTCGAAGATCTTCATGCCCGAGTCGAGCGTCTGCGCGAAGCGCTCTTCTTCGGCCTGCAGCGCACGCACCACGGTGTCGGCCTGCGCCGGCAGTTCCGCGTAGGCTTCGCCCATCTGCTCGACCAGGGTCGGCACCAGCTTGCTGAAGAACGGCTGGCGCACGCCCAGCATCCAGCCGTGGCGCAGGGCGCGGCGGATGATACGGCGCAGCACGTAGCCACGGCCTTCATTGGAGGGCAGCACACCATCGACGATCAGGAACGAACAGGCACGGATGTGATCGGCGATCACACGCAGCGACTTGTTTTCCAGGTCGGCGGTGCCGGTCAGCTCGGAGGCCTTGCGGATCAGAGCCTGGAACAGGTCGATCTCGTAGTTGGTGTGCACGTGCTGCAGGATCGCCGCCAGGCGCTCCAGGCCCATGCCGGTGTCCACGCACGGCGCCGGCAGCGGCACCAGGGTGCCATCCGGCTGGCGGTCGAACTGCATGAACACCAGGTTCCAGATTTCGATGAAGCGGTCGCCGTCCTCATCCGGGGAGCCCGGGGGGCCACCGGCGATATGGTCGCCGTGGTCGTAGAAGATCTCGGTGCACGGCCCGCACGGGCCGGTGTCGGCCATCTGCCAGAAGTTGTCCGAAGCGAACGGCGCGCCCTTGTTGTCACCGATGCGCACGATGCGCGCTTCCGGAATGCCGACCATGTCGCGCCACAGTTCGTAGGCTTCGTCGTCGGTCTGGTAGACGGTGACCAGCAGGCGCTCGGCCGGCAGCTTCCAGACCTGGGTCAGCAGTTCCCAGGCCCAGGCGATCGCGTCCTTCTTGAAGTAGTCGCCGAACGACCAGTTACCCAGCATTTCGAAGAAGGTGTGGTGGCGTGCGGTGTAGCCGACCTGATCGAGGTCGTTGTGCTTGCCGCCCGCGCGCAGGCAGCGCTGGACGTCGGCCGCGCGCACGTAGCTGCGCTTTTCCGCGCCAAGGAACACGTCCTTGAACTGCACCATGCCGGAGTTGGTGAACAGCAGGGTCGGATCATTGCCCGGCACCAGCGGCGCCGACGGCACGATGGTGTGGCCTTTGCCCTTGAAGAATTCAAGGAAGTCGCTGCGGATCTGGGAAGTCGTGAATTTGGCGGATGCGTTCATTGGGGGCTGGCAGTCTGCGGGCCGGCGGGCCCGGACCACCGGCCGCATTGGCCAGGGTCGCGAGGGACCGCCGAAAACCTAAAGGGTATCAGGCCCGGCGCCGCCAGTCTCAGTCATCCGGGTCGTAGCGGGTCGCGCGGCGGATGCTGTCGCCGTCGAAGCCGCGTCGGGCCAGCAGATCGGCGGCCTTGCGCCGCTGCGTCAGGTCCTGCGGGCCGGCCTCGCCAAAGCGTCGACGGACCAGATCACGGGCATTTTCCTGCCAGTCGCCTTCGTAGCTGTCCATCGCCGCGGCAATCGCGGCACTGTCCAGGCCGTGGGTCCCCAGCTCGGCGCGGACATGGATCGGCCCATAGCCGGTGTTGGCACGCATCCGCACCAGATTCTCGGCAAAACGGGTGTCGTCCTGCCAGCCGGCCTCGGTGAGCTTGGCGACAGCCGCCTGCGCCGCATCGTCTTCGATGCCGCGTGCGGTCAGCTTGCGGGTGAGTTCCTTGCGCGAGTGTTCGCGGCGGACCAGCAGGCCCAGCGCCCGTTGCACGGGGGTCTGCTCACGCGGCCGGCGTTTGCGACCGGTGGGAATGTCGTCGGCGTCGGACATGCGTACTCCAAGGGTGGCGCCATCCGTGGCGCCCAGCCCATCCCTGGGCGATTCGAACCTGCGGGACAGGGCGACGTCACTGACGGCGCCGCCCTGCCCCACAGCAAGCTTTACTCGTCGTCGCCTTCGTCGTCGCCTTCCTCACGGCTGGCTTCGGTCGGCTGGAACTTCTCGCGCAGCTCGGCTTCGAGCTTCGCAGCAACTGTCGGGTTGTCGCGCAGGTAACCGCGGGCGTTGTCCTTGCCCTGGCCGATGCGCTCCTCACCGTAGCTGTACCAGGCACCGGCCTTCTCGACCAGCTTGGCATCCACGCCCATGTCGATCAGTTCGCCTTCGCGGCTGATGCCCTCGCCATATAGGATCTCGGTGATGACCTGCTTGAACGGAGGCGCCAGCTTGTTCTTGACGACCTTGATCTTGGTCTGGTTGCCGATGATCTCGTCGCCCTTCTTGATCGCGCCGATACGGCGGATGTCCAGGCGCACCGAGGCATAGAACTTCAGCGCGTTGCCGCCGGTGGTGGTTTCCGGGCTCTGGCCCGGCATCATCACACCGATCTTCATGCGCAGCTGGTTGATGAACACCACCAGGGTGTTGGAGCGCTTGATGTTGCCGGTCAGCTTGCGCAGCGCCTGGCTCATCAGGCGAGCCTGCAGGCCCGGCAGCTGGTCGCCCATTTCGCCTTCGATTTCGGCCTTGGGGGTCAGTGCGGCGACCGAGTCGACCACCACGATGTCCACCGAGCCCGAACGGACCAGCATGTCGGCGATTTCCAGCGCCTGCTCGCCGGTGTCCGGCTGGGACAGCAGCAGGTCGTCCACGTTCACACCCAGCTTGGCGGCGTAGATCGGGTCCAGGGCGTGCTCGGCGTCGATGAAGGCGGCGGTGCCGCCCTTCTTCTGGCATTCGGCGATCGCCTGCAGGGTCAGGGTGGTCTTGCCCGAGGACTCCGGACCGTAGATCTCCACGACACGCCCCTTCGGCAGGCCGCCGATGCCGAGCGCGATGTCCAGCATCAGCGAACCGGTCGGGATGATCTCGACGGCTTCGATGACACGGTCGCCCATGCGCATGACCGAGCCTTTGCCGAACTGCTTTTCGATCTGGCTCAGGGCGGCGGTAAGGGCGCGCTTCTTGTTCTCGTCCATCGGATTGGTCCTTGCAGAGGTCATGTCGTTGGAGGTGTTGTCTTTGGAGGTCTTCTTGGCCACGGGGTCACTTTAAAGTTGGCGTATCGCACAGGCTGAGATTCTGCCCGGCATTCGGAAAAAAATTATCGGACATCCGTACCAACCTCAGCAGAACCAGAGAATCGCCACAAAAGACCGTGCATTTCGCGCGTTGAAGGGATCAGCGGTTCGGGCGCAGCAGCCCGCAGTAGAGCCCTTCAATGGCGAAGTCCTGGTCGGGCAGGACTTCGATGGGCTGGTAGTCCGGATTGCGCGGCAGCAGCCGGATCCGGTCCTTGCCCATCTTGAGCAGCTTGACGGTGATCTCGTCATCGATGCGGGCCACCACGATCTGGCCCGAGCGTGCGTCGCGGGTGCGATGGACGCCGATCAGGTCGCCGTCGAAGATGCCTTCGTCGATCATCGAGTCGCCTTGGACCTTGAGCAGGTAATCCGGCGCGGGCGAGAAGAACACCCGGTCCAGCACCACGAAATCGTCCGAGCCGATGTCCGCGCCGATCGGCAGGCCGGCCGCGACCCGACCCAGCACCGGCAGGCGCAGCACGTGGTCGGGCAGCGCCGGCACTGCCAGCGCGCCTGGCAGGCCGTCCTGCAGCGGTGGCGCCTGGACCAGCCGGATACCGCGCGCCTGGCCGGGAATGCGACGGATCGCCCCGGCCTGCTCGAGCGCTTCCAGGTGGTACTGCGCGGCCCGGACGCCCTTGAAGCCAAACGCACGGGCGATTTCCGTCTGCGACGGCGGTGCGCCGTCGGTCTCGATACGCTCGGCGATCAACTGCAGGATCGCCTGCTGGGTGTCGGTAAGGTCCATGGTTAGTAGTAATACTACTAACGCGTCGTTTCTACAAGTGCCGACACAAAAAAGCGATGGCATGCGTCCGTATCCATGCCTCACCGACGCCCGTAGCAATTCGTAGCGCCGGGCTTGCCCGGCGACCGCGCGAAGCGCGGCACAAGCGTCCGAAGACGATCCATCGCTCGTTCGCCGCCAACCATCCGGGGTTTAGACGTTCCGAAGCCACCCGTCAGAGGTTCATGACCCCCATCACGTCCCCCGCCCACTCCGCCAGATCGAAAACAATATCCACACCCCGCAGAACCCCGCCCCCACGAACCCCGCCACGCCCAGCGCCAGCAGCCACCTGCTCGACAGCCCACCCACGCTGTGCATCACGATCGACGAGCCGATGATCAGCGCGGCGGTCACGATGCCCACCACCAGTCGATTGGCGGCGCGGTTGACCTGCTCGCCAAACCCCTGCAGCGCGGTGGTCTCCACCTTCAGCTGCAACCGCCCGCGGCGCGCCATCTGTACCAGCTGGCGCACATCGCGCGGCAGGTCGCCGGCCAGGTCGAGCAGGCCGGCCACGCTGCGCTTGCCGCGCTTGAGCAGGGATGAGGGCGCGAAGCGCTGCCACATCACCCGCTCCAGGAATGGGCGCGCCGCGGTGGCCATGTCGAACTGCGGGTCGAGCTGGCGGCCCATGCCTTCCAGGGTCAGGAAGGTCTTGATCATCAGGGCGAGGTCGGCCGGCAGGGTCAGCGCGTATTGGCGCAGGATCTGGGTGATGTTGCCCAGCATCAGGCCCATGTGCAGGTCTTTCAGCGGCACCCCGCGGTACTGGTCGACGAAGGCGCTGATGTCCTGCTGCAGGCGCGATTCATCCACGTCGCCGCCGCCGGACCAGTCCAGCAGCACGTCGGTGACCGCCTCCGGCTCCTGCCCGACCAGGCCGTGCAGCAGCTGCGCGACCTGGAAGCGGCGCTGCTCGGAGATCGCGCCGACCATGCCGAAGTCGATCACGCCGATGCGGCCGTCGCGCAGGTAGATGATGTTGCCCGGGTGCGGGTCGGCATGGAAACAGCCGTCCTCCAGCACCATCTTCAGCACGATGCGGGCGCCGGTACGCGCCAGCCGCACGCGGTCGAGCCCGGCCGCATCGACCCCGACCAGGTCGCGGCCCGGAATGCCGTCGACGAAGTCCTGCACGTTGAGGCTCTCGCAGGTCCACTGCCAGTGCACCTTGGGAATCAGGATGTCGTTGCGGCCGGCGAAGTTGCGCGCGATGCGCTCGGCATTGCGGCACTCGGCGGCAAAGTCGAGTTCGCGCCGCAACGACACCTGGAACTGCTGTACCACCTCTGCGGGTCGGTAGCGCTGCAGGTCCGGCAGCCGCGCTTCGACGATATCGGCCAGCCGCGCCAGCAGGCGCAGGTCGGCTTCGATCACCTCGCGGATGCCGGGACGGCGGATCTTCAGCACCACGGCGCTGCCATCCTGCAGGGTGGCGCGGTGGGCCTGGGCGAGCGAGGCGGCCGCCATCGGGATTTCGTCGAGCCAGGCGAACACCTCGTGGGCGGGTGCGCCAAGATCGGATTCCAGCTGCTCGCGCACCTGCGCGTAGGGCAGCGCAGGCACCGCATTCTGCAGCTCGGAGAATTCGGCGATCCAGTCCGGCGGGAACAGGTCGACGCGGGTGGCCAGCACCTGGCCGAGTTTGACGAAGGTGGGGCCGAGGTCCTCCATCGCCCGGCGCACCCGCACCGGCGCGGTCATGCGCAGGATCTGCTGGGTGTCGTTCCAGTGCAGCAGCCGGCCTGCCCGTTCGAGCACGTCAGCCAGGCCGATCCGGCGCACCAGGTCGCCGAAGCCGTAGCGGATCAGGACCGAGGCGATTTCCTGCAGGCGCCCGAGGTCACGGACGGTTCCCAGCGTTTCCCACATCGGTGCACCCTCGTTCGACAACCCGGGTGAAGGATGTCACACCGCCGGGAAAATTCCCGTCAGCGCCTGCAGCACGGTCTGGCGGCGGATCGCGTCGCGGTCGCCGTCGAACTGGAACAGCTGCGCGCGGGCGTAGCCACCGCGCTGCTTCCAGCCGATCCAGACGCTACCGACCGGTTTGTCGGCGCTGCCACCGCCGGGGCCGGCGATTCCGGTCACGGCAACGGCCATGCCGGCGCCGGAATTGACCAGCGCGCCGGAGACCATTTCCAGCACGGTTTCGCGGCTGACCGCGCCGTATTGTTCGAGGGTCTGCGCGCGTACGCCGAGCAGGCGCTGCTTGGCTTCGTAGCTGTACACCACCATGCCGCAGTCGAAGAACGCCGACGAGCCGGCAATGTCGGTCATCGCCTTGGCGATCCAGCCGCCGCTGCAACTCTCGGCGGTCACCAGCTGCAGGGAGGCCTGCTGCAGGCGTTGTCCGACCTCGCGCGCGAGGTCGGACAGCTGCGCGTCGCTGGGAATGCTGCTCACCATTCCGGTACTTTCTCCGGCAGCAATGCCCGGATCGGCGCACCATCATCCCCGGCGGCCAGCTTCTCCGCTTCGGCGATCGGAATCTCGACCTGCAGCAGCCAGCCTTCCTCGTCGCTGGTTTCGCCGCGCACCACTTCCAGCTGGTGCAGTCGCGAGCGCAGGCGCCCGGCCGACGGCGGCAGGCGCAGGTCGCCGCTGACGTGCTGCAGCCCCAGGCGCTTGCCCAGCACCGACAGCAGCAGGTCCAGGCCAAGGCCATCGCGGGCCGAAATCCAGACGCGCTCGCGGCGCGCGGTATCCGGAATGCCGTCCTGGCCGTCGTGACGCACTTCGCTGCCTTCGATCCGGTCGATCTTGTTGAACACCAGCATCTGCGGCAGTTCGCCGGCGCCGACTTCGTTCAACACTTCATCGACCTGGGCGATGCGTTCCTCGCGATGCGGATCGGCGGCATCGACCAGGTGCAGCAGGAAGTCGGCCTCGCGCGCTTCACTGAGGGTCGCGCGGAACGCGGCCACCAGTTCGTGCGGCAGGTCGCGGACAAAGCCGACGGTGTCGGCCAGCACCACGTTGCCGCCCGGGACCGCGATGCGGCGAACGGTCGGGTCCAGTGTGGCGAACAGCTTGTCGGCCGCGTACGCCTCGGCACCGGTCAGCGCGTTGAACAGGGTCGACTTGCCGGCATTGGTGTACCCCACCAGCGCCACGCGCGGCAGTTCGCTGCGCACGCGGGCGCGGCGCATCTGGGTGCGCTGCACTTCGACCTTTTCCAGCCGCTTCTGCAGCTGTTCGACCCGCTTCTGCAGCAGGCGGCGGTCGGTTTCCAGCTGGGTTTCACCCGGCCCGCGCAGCCCGATGGAGCCGCCGCGCTGGCGCTCCAGGTGGGTCCAGCCGCGGATCAGCCGCGTGGACATGTGGCGCAGCTGCGCCAGCTCCACCTGCAGCTTGCCTTCGTGGCTGTGCGCACGCTGGGCGAAGATGTCCAGGATCAGGCCGGTACGGTCGATCACCCGGCGCTCCAGGAACTTCTCCAGGTTGCGCTCCTGGGAGGGCGACAAGGCATGGTTGACCAGCACCAGATCGGCGCCGGTGGCCTCGGCGGCCGCCTTGATCTCTTCCAGCTTGCCGGTGCCGATCAGGATCGATGCGTTGGGGCGGTCGATCCGCGCGGTCAGGGTGGCCGCGATGCTGGCCCCGGCCGAGCGGGCCAGGTCGGTGAATTCCTCCAGCACGTCTTCTTCCAGCCGGCCGGAGTGCGGCTGGATCAGGAGCGCGTGTTCGCCTCGCTTGGAACGGTCAAACACGCGCGTCTCCGCAGTGACTTACTTCATTCAACGTCGTCTTCTTCCTGGGCGCCGTCGGCGCCACCTTCATTGGACTGCACATAGCCGCCACCGGGACCGACCCGGACATTGCGTGCCGGCACCACGGTCGAAATGGCGTGCTTGTACACCATCTGGCTGACCGTATTGCGCAGCAGGACAACGAACTGGTCGAACGATTCGATCGTTCCCTGCAACTTGATGCCATTCACCAGATACACCGACACCGGCACACGTTCGCGCCGAAGTGCATTCAGAAACGGATCCTGCAGCGATTGCCCCTTGGACATTGCACACTCCTCATTATTGTTTTTATGGTCTTCCGGCAGCTGCCACGGCCCCCGCCACCGGAATCTCCGATGGTACACGGGCCCGGGACCTGACGCTGTGGCTCAGCGGCCCACAAAGGCCGAAACGGCATCCGCCAGGGAAGCCTGATCCATATGGGGGTCGAACCAGCGCGCATCAAGCTCGCCGCGCAGCCAGGTCAGCTGGCGCTTGGCCAGTTGCCGGGTGGCGTAAATGCCCCGGTCACGGAACTCGGCGGCAGTCCCCTGCCCGTCCAGGAACTCCCAGGCCTGGCGGTAGCCGACCGCGCGCACCGCCGGCAGATCCAGCGGCGCGGCCACCGCCACCATCTCCGGCAGCGCTCGCAGGGCGCGTACCTCGTCCAGGAAGCCCTGTTCGAGCATGCGATCGAAGCGGGTTTCGATGCGCTGGTGCAGCACGCTGCGCTCGCGCGGGGCCAGCACCAGCTTCAGGCAGCGCACCGGCAGCCGGTCCACGCCGGGTTGTTTCTGCCAGTCGGTGATGGCGCGGCCGGTCAGGCGGTACACCTCCAGCGCCCGCTGGATGCGCTGCGGGTCGGTGGCATGGATGCGCGCGCCGGCGGCCGGGTCGACCGACGCCAGCTGCGCATGCAGCGCAGGCCAACCCAGCACGGCCGCCTCGGCGGAGATCGCGGCGCGCATCGCCGGGTCGGCCGGCGGCATCGGCGACAGCCCCTGCAGCAGCGCGCGGAAGTACAAGCCGGTGCCGCCGGCCAGGATCGGCATGCGCCCCCGCGCGACGATGTCGGCCACCGCGCGCGCAGCGTCGGCGGCGAACTCGGCTGCTGAATAGGCCTGCCAGGGGTCGCGCAGGTCCAGCAGGTGGTGCGGCGCCTGCGCGCGTTCGGCGGCGTCGGGCTTGGCCGAGCCGATATCCAGTCCGCGGTAAACCAGCGCCGAATCGACGCTGACGATCTCGCCGCCCAGCTGGCGGGCCAAGGCGATGGCGGTGGCGGTCTTGCCCGACGCGGTCGGGCCCATCACCGCGATCGCCAACGGGCGCTGGTCGGCGCCCATCAGTCCTCGTCCGGCCAGCGCGGCATGGACGGGGCCGCGTCAACGCGCGGCATCGGGACCGCGTCGACCGCCGCCCATACCTTGAGCGCGTCGACGGTGGCGGCCACGTCGTGCACGCGCAGGATGCGCGCGCCGCGCTGGGCCGCGATCAGATGGGCGGCCACCGAACCGGCCACGCGGTCGCGCGGGGTGTCGCGACCGGTAAGCTCGCCGATGCTGCGCTTGCGCGACAGTCCGGCCAGCATTGGAAGGCCCAGCTCCAGGAAGCGCTCCGAACGCGCCAGCAGGATCATGTTGTGATCGGTGGTCTTGCCGAAGCCGAAGCCCAGGTCGATGACCAGGTTCTTCCTGGCGATACCGGCCATTTCGGCCGAGAAGATGCGGTCGGCCAGGAAACGGTGCACCTCGGCGACCACGTCGTCGTAGTGCGGGGTGTCCTGCATGCTGCCGGGCTCGCCCTGCATGTGCATCAGCACGACCGGCACGCCGAGTTCGGCCGCGGCTGCGGGCGCACCGTCCTGGCGAAGCGCATGGATGTCGTTGATCATTCCGGCGCCGGCAGCCACCGCCGCGCGCATGACCTCGGGCTTGAAGGTATCGATGCTGATCGGCACCGCAACCTGCCGCGCGAGCTGCTCGATCACCGGAACGACCCGGCGCAGCTCCTCTTCCAGCGCTACCGGCGCACTGCCCGGGCGGGTCGACTCACCGCCAATGTCGAGCAGGTCGGCACCCTCCGCGACCAGCTGCAGGCCATGCGCCACCGCCGCTTCCACCGTGTCGTGGGCGCCGCCATCGGAGAACGAATCCGGGGTCACGTTGACGATGCCCATCACGCACGGGCGGTCCAGCCGCAGTACGCGGCCACCGCAGTCAAGCTGGGGGGAAATGTCGAACATCGGCCATCCAGGAAGTACGCCAGCGTTTAGTTTACGCTGGCGCACAACTGGCTGCGCCGCTTAGAAATCGCCCAGCTTGGCGCCGTCGGTGGGGTTGGCCAGCCATTCGGCGAGGTCGCCACCGATGGCGTCGACCACGCGCTGAAGCACGTCGCAGGAGCCCTTGAACATGCCGCCTGCACCACCGCGCGATACGCGACGGGCGGTCACGTCAGCGACCTTCTGCCCATCATCCAGCAGCACGCCGCGCACCGTGGCCGACTTGAAGTGCCCGATGAACGCATTGCCGGCGCTCTGCGCTTCCACCAGCTCCAGTTTCAACACACGACCCTGGGTCGGTGGGGCTTCGTCAAAGGCGATGGTATTTCCGAACTTCGGCGCGTTGCTGCCCAGCGACGTCACCAGCTGCGCGCCCATGCGGCACTCGGCCTTGATGTTGTCGGCGATGTAGGACGTTTCCGAGAACGGCACCGTGTCCTGCACATGGACGGTACCCGCGAACGCGGGCGAGGCACAGCAGAGCAGCACGGCCACTGCCGCGCGCTTGGAATGAAGCATGGTATTCCCCCTGGAATGATGTCTGCGGCCGCGCGATGCAACCGCGTTCGCGCATCCTGCCGATTGCCAGGCCGGCGCGCAAGGCCTCAGCGGCGGCGGCGCTTCCGGTCCACATACAGGGTCTTGCCCACGCTCAGGCCGATGCCGAGAACGATGCCAACGACACCACCAAGGAAGTAGTTGCCGCTGATCAGTCCCACTGCAGCGCCGACCACCGTGGCGATGACGATTTCGGTGGTATGCGAGACCGGGGGCGGCGGGGTGGACATGTCGAACTCCGGAACAAAGCGCAGGCAGGGGTCCCATTGTCGCCCGGAACGACACCCCGGAAACGACGAAGGCCGGGTTGCCCCGGCCTTCGCGCGTCATCGGTTCATCGTCAGATCTGCTCGGCAGGCCCGGCGATCGGCGGCAACGGACGGGCGTCGCCACCCTTGTCGTTGTTGCTGCCACCGTCCTTGTTGGACTTGCCCCAGCCGGCCGGCGGCGGCGGATCGCGGCCTTCCATGATGGCGTCGATCTGCGGCGCGTCGATGGTCTCGTACTGCAGCAGCAGCTGGGACATCGCGTGCAGCTTGTCCAGGTTGGCCGTCATCAGCTCGGTGGTGCGTGCGTAAGCCTCGTCGAGGATGTTGCGCACTTCCTCGTCGATCCGGCGCGCGGTGTCGTTGGACACGCTCTTGTGCTGGGTGACCGAACGACCCAGGAACACCTCGTCGTCCTCTTCGCCATAGGCGATCGGGCCGAGCTGGTCGGAAAGGCCCCACTTGGTGACCATGTTGCGGGCCATCTTGGTGGCGCGTTCAATGTCATTGGAGGCGCCGGTGGTGACCTTGTCGGCACCGAAGATCAGCTCCTCGGCCACGCGGCCGCCGTACAGCGAGCACAGCTGCGACTTGATCGCCACGCGGTTCATCGAGTACTTGTCGCCTTCCGGCAGGTACATGGTCACGCCCAGCGCGCGGCCGCGCGGGATGATGGTGACCTTGTAGACCGGATCGTGCTCGGGCACCAGGCGGCCGACGATGGCGTGGCCGGCCTCGTGGTAGGCGGTGAGCGTCTTTTCTTCCTCGCTCATGGCCATGGAACGACGCTCGGCACCCATCAGGATCTTGTCGCGGGCACGATCGAAGTGCTCCATGCGCACTTCCTTCTCATTGCTTCGCGCGGCAAACAGGGCTGCCTCGTTGCACAGGTTGGCAAGGTCCGCGCCGGAGAAGCCCGGGGTACCACGGGCAATCACCATCGGCTCGACGTCGTCGGCCAGCGGCAGCTTGCGCATGTGCACCTTGAGGATCTGCTCGCGGCCCTTGACGTCGGCCAGCCCGACCACGACCTGGCGGTCGAAGCGGCCCGGCCGCAGCAACGCCGGATCCAGCACGTCCGGACGGTTGGTGGCGGCGATGACGATCACGCCCTCGCCTCCCTCGAAGCCGTCCATTTCGACCAGCAGCTGGTTCAGGGTCTGCTCGCGCTCGTCATGACCGCCGCCCAGGCCGGCGCCACGGTGGCGGCCGACAGCGTCGATTTCGTCGATGAAGATGATGCACGGGGCCTGCTTCTTGGCCTGCTCGAACATGTCGCGGACGCGGCTGGCGCCGACGCCGACGAACATTTCCACGAAGTCCGAACCGGAAATCGAGAAGAACGGCACCTTGGCCTCGCCCGCGATGGCGCGGGCCAGCAGGGTCTTGCCGGTACCCGGCGGGCCGACCATCAGCACGCCGCGCGGGATCTTGCCGCCCAGCTTGGTGAACTTGGTCGGGTCGCGCAGGAAGTCGACCAGCTCGCCGACTTCTTCCTTGGCCTCGTCGCACCCGGCGACGTCCGCGAAGGTGACCTTGATCTGGTCTTCGCCCTGCAGCTTGGCCCGCGACTTGCCGAAGGACATCGCGCCCTTGGCCCCGCCGCCACCGCCCTGCATCTGGCGCATGATGAACAGCCAGAAGCCGATGATCAGGATCACCGGGAGGAAATTCATCAGGATCGCGCCCAGCGAGATGCCGCTGGAAGGCTCCTCCTGGACGATTTCCACGTTCTTGCCGCGCAGCACGTTGATCAGGTCGCGATCCATGGGCGCGTTGATGGTGGCCGACTGGCCGCCCCGGGTGGTGTAGGTCAACTGGTTGGTGCCGCTGCGCAGGTCGCCGCTGAAGGTGACCTTCTGCACGTTGCCGCTGTCCACCTGGTCCAGGAACTGCGAATAGGTCGAGCCCTGGGCGCCAGCGCCGGAGGTCTTCGGCGAGAAGCTCTGGAACACCACCATGAGCACCACGGCGACGACCACCCACAGCAGGAGGTTCTTGGTCAAGTCGTTCATCCTCATTGGCTCCGGTGTTCCTCTAATGCCTGACGCTATTGGTATGGTTGAGCTTACTTGATCTGGGCGCGTTTGCCCTGCCCCAGGGCATACACCTCGGGCGAGCGCTTACGGGACGCTTCAGGCTTGCGGATCACGACCTTGTCGAACCGGCGGCGCATCTCGCGCACATAGTCGTCAAAGCCCACGCCCTGGAACAGCTTGATCAGGAACGCGCCACCCGGCTTGAGATGGTTGTCGGAAAACTCCATCGCCAGCTCCGCCAGGTGCATCATCCGCGGCTGGTCGACCGCGTCCACTCCACTCTTATTGGGGGCCATATCCGAGAGCACAAGGTCTACCGGCGTATCCCCGAGCATGGCTTCAAACTGCGATAGGACGGCCTGCTCCCTGAAGTCGCCGTGAAGGAACTCGACCCCGGCCAGCGGCGGCATCTCCAGGATGTCCAGGGCCAGCACCCGGCCTGTGTCGCCGATCTGGCGCCGGACCTGCTGCGACCAGCCCCCGGGAGCAGCGCCGAGGTCGACCACCACCATGTGTGGCTTCAGCAGCCGGTCGCGTTCGAGCAGCTCCTCCAGCTTGTAGGCCGCGCGCGAGCGCATGCCCTCGGCCTGGGCCTTCTTCACGAAGGGGTCGGCGAAGTGTTCTTTCAACCAGCGTTGACTGCTTTTGCTGCGGGAAGCCATTGGAAATAGGGCCGGACGGGGTGGTCATGATACCCTGATCGCCCCAGTTAACCGCTTGTTCCTGAATGTCTACCCAGCTCACCTCCTCCCAGACCCGCTTCCTCCGCGGCCAGGCCCATGATCTGAAAGCCGTGCTGCAGATCGGCGGCAAGGGGATCACGCCGGCGTTCCTCGCCGAGCTGAACGAGGTGCTGGAGCGCCATGAACTGGTCAAGGTCAAGGTCGGTGCGGAAGACCGCGACACCCGCGACGCGATGATCGCCGAGCTGGTCCAGGCCACCGAAAGCGCGCTGGTGCAGCGCATCGGCCATGTCGCCGTGCTGTACCGCCCCAGCAAGGAACAGCGCCAGATCGTGCTGCCGCGCGGCTGAGCCCTGCATGCAGCTGCACCACGAAATTCCGGACTTTGCTTTCGCCTTCCGCTCCGTAGGCGGAAGCTCGGCGGTTCTCGAAGACCGCGAGCAGGTGCGCCTGCGTGAGCTGGACCAGAGCTTCATCGTGACCCCGACCCTGCTGGAGACCTGGCAGGCTCCCGCCACGGTGGCCGGGTTGACGCTGGAGCATCTGGCGCCGGTGCTGGACCTGAAGCCGGAACTGGTGATCCTCGGGGTCGGCAGTACCCAGCAGTTCCCGCCGGCGAAGGTCATGGCGGAGTGTCTGTCGCGGGGCATCGGCCTGGAGGCGATGACCAATACGGCCGCCGCGCGGACCTTCAACCTGCTGGCCAGCGAGGGCCGCAATGTGGCTGCTGCGATGTTGCTGGCAGGCTGAAAATAGTTGATTTCGTTCAGAAAAGGCTGCCATCGGCAGCCTTTTCTGTGTCTCGTCGCGCGATTATCTCGGCGGCAGGTACAGCAGCGGATCCACCGGCTTGCCGTTGTAGCGGATCTCGAAGTGCAGCATGTCGCGGGTGGTGCCGGTGCGACCCATTTCAGCGATCTGTTCGCCGGCCTTGACGCTCTGCCCTTCGTTGACCAGGCGCTTGCGGTTGTGGCCGTAGGCCGACAGCCACTGGTCGTTGTGCTTGATGATGATCAGCTCGCCGAACCCGACCAGGCCGGCACCGGAGTACACCACCACGCCTGCCGCGGTCGCGCGCACCGGCTGGCCGCTGCTGCCGGCGATGTCCACGCCCTGCTTGGTGACGTCGGCGCCGACGAAGCGGCCCACCAGGGCACCATCGGCCGGCCAGCGCCAGCTGATGTTGCTCTTGATCGCGGTGGTCGGCGACGGCGTGGGTGTCGGGGTCGGCGCAGTACCGCCAGGACGCGGCGCGGTGACCACGGTGGTCGGTGCGCGGCCGGCGCTGCCGCCCGGGTACAGGCGCAGGGTCTGGCCCGGGTAGATCGTGTATGGCTCGGACAACCCGTTCCAGGCGGCCAGGTCGCGCGGGGTGATGTTGTGGATGCGTGCCAGCGCGTACAGCGTGTCGCCCCGGCGCACGACTGCGGTCTGGCCCGGCTTGGCTACCGAGGTCTGCGGCGTGCTGTGCGCGGTACGCCCGCCCGACGGCTTGACCACGGTGGCGGTGCCGCAGGCGCTCAGCGTGGACACCACCAGCAGCAGCGCGGCGAGGCGCGCGCCCCCGTTCAAACGATCAGCACTCATGCGAACTTCGACCTCCATACAAGCCAGGCCACCAGAGCGACCACCAGTACGGTGGCGATCCAGCCCAGCGGTTCAATCCAACGCCGCAGCGCCGCTTCGGCACGTGCGCCACCGATGCGGATCACCGCAGCCAGCACGTACACGCGCTTGCCGCGACCGATCAGCATGCTCAGGAAATACTGCGGCAGTGGCACGCCGACGATACCCGATGCCCAGGTGAAGACCTTCATCGGGATCGGCATGAAACCGCCCAGCACCAGGAAGGTGAACACCGCCCACGGCGACTCGGCCATCTTGGCCTGCACGATGGCGATGCCGCCTTCGATGCTGGTCAGCATGCCCATCGCCGCGAACAACGGTTTGATCGCTTCGAACGCGTAGTGGCCCAGTGCGTAGCCAACCAGCGCACCCACCATCGAGCCGGCGAGGCTGAGCGTGGCGAACCACCAGCCGCGCTTGGGCTGGGCCACGCACATCGGGGCCAGCATCACCTCGGGCATCACCGGGAAGATGATCGCCTCGATGAAGCTCAGCACCGTCAGGTAGGTCGGGGCGCGCTCGTGCGCGGCCCACTTCATTGCCCGCTCGTACAGCGGACCGAAAATCTTCATGACGCAACGCTCCTTGGAATCAGTCCAGCATGCCAGACAGCAGCGGCACGAACGTGACCGGCGCCAGTACCTGTTGTTCGACGCTGCCGTCTTCGCGACGGGTCAGCTGGATCAGCGACTGCGCCCCGGGCCCGCCTACCGGCGCGACCAGGCGCCCGCCCACGGCCAGCTGCTCGATCAGTGCGTCGACCAATGCAGGTGCGGCGGCGGTGACCACGATGGCATCGAACGGGCCATGTTCGGCCCAGCCGACGCGGCCGTCGTCATGCTTGCTGCGGATGTTCATGCCCAGCGCGCGGAAGCGCTTGCGCGCCTGGCGCAGCAGGTCGCCGATGCGCTCGACGGTGTACACCTCCAGGCCCAGCGCGCCGAGTACGGCTGCCTGGTAACCCGAACCGGTGCCCACTTCCAGCACGCGCTTGGGAGCCGACTGCAGTACGGCTTCGGTCATCCGCGCCACCACCCACGGCTGCGAGATGGTCTGGCCGTGGCCGATCGGCAGGGCGGTGTCTTCGTAGGCGCGCGAGGCCAGCGCCTCGTCGATGAACAGGTGGCGCGGCACCACCCGGATCGCGTTGAGGGTGGCTTCGTCGGCGATGCCGCTTTCGCGCAGGCGTTCGACCAGGCGGTCGCGCACGCGCTGCGAGGTCATGCCGATCCCGACCGCTTCGGGTTGCAGGCGCAGGCGCTGGCTCATGCCGGACGGTCCAGCGCGGCGGTCAGGCCGCCGACCCAGCTGGCGACCTTTTCCAGCGCCTGGTAGCGGGTCAGGTCCACCTGGATCGGAGTGATCGAGATGTAGCCGTTGCGCACCGCGTGGAAGTCGGTGCCCGGGCCGGAATCCTGTTCGCGCCCTGCCGGGCCGATCCAGAACACCTCATTGCCGCGCGGATCGCGCTGGGCAATGCAGCCTTCGGCACGGTGGCGGTTGCCCAGGCGGGTGACTTCGAAGCCACGCACCTCCGCCCACGGCAGGTCGGGCACGTTGACGTTGAGGATGGTGTCGGCCGGCAGCGGGTCCGCCTTGAGACGCGTCACGATTTCCACGGCGGCGCGCGCGGCGGTCTCGAAATTGCGCGGGTCGTGGTTGTGCGAGACCAGCGACATCGCCACTGCCGGCAGGCCGAGGAAACGCCCTTCCATCGCCGCCGAGACGGTGCCGGAATAGATGACGTCATCGCCCAGGTTGGCCGCGTTGTTGATACCCGACACCACGATGTCCGGGTCGTACTCGAGCATGCCGGTCAGGGCCAGGTGCACGCAGTCGGTCGGGGTACCGGCCACCGAGCAGGTGTAGTGGTCGATCCGCTTGACCCGCACCGGCAGGTCCAGGGTCAGCGAATTGCTGGCACCGGAACGGTCGCGGTCGGGGGCGACCACCATCACGTCGTGGCCCGCCTCGCGCAGGACCGTGGCGAGCATCCGGATGCCCGGCGCGTCGACGCCATCGTCGTTGCTGACCAGGATCCGCATCGGGGTTTTAACCGCTTGATTGTTCAAGACTTCATTTCCATCACTTTCCAGCGTTGGCAGGGCCGGCCTTCACCCGTTCCGGGATCACCGACCGCGCAAGTGCGTCAGCTATTGTGCCGCAAGCGGGCAGATCGGCCTACCCCGCCGGGAGGTAGGCAGGGCCGATTCAGGGCATTAGGCTGTACGCATGTCACATCCTGAAGACGAAGATCCGGCGGCGCTGTTCCGCGCGGCCATCGGCGAGGTCACGCCGCTGCGCAAACCGGTCGCCGCGCCGCCGGCCACGCCCCGGCCGAAGCCGCGCGCGCGGATGGCCGAACAGGACGAAGACGCGGCACGCGGAGAGTTCGCCCGGCTGCTGCGCGACAGCAGCCCGCTGGAGGCCGGCGACACCGCCAGCTACCGGCGCGACAACCTGCCGGCGCGGATGTTCCAGCGGCTCAAGCGTGGCCAGTATTCAGTGCAGGACGAGCTGGACCTGCACGGCGCCACCGTGGCCCAGGCCGAGACCCTGCTGCGCCAATTCCTGCTGGAGGCGCACGCGCACGAGCATGGCTGCGTGCGCATCATCCACGGCAAGGGGTTGCAGTCCGACGGCGGTGCGCCGGTGCTGAAGAACCTGGTGGACCGGTTGCTGCGCCAGCGTAATGACGTGCTGGCGTTCCATTCCGCGCCGGCCGGGCAAGGCGGCACCGGCGCGGTGTTGGTGTTGTTGGCGAACCGGTGAATCGCGATGCGGTAGAGCCACGCCCTGCGTGGCTGCGCGGTCATTCCGAAGCCGACACCCCGGCAACATCATTCACCGGCCCGAGCTCATGCAACACCGCCGTCGCATAGCACCCCGGCGGCAAGGCAAAGGTCAGCTCCAGCACATCCGCTTCCAGCCACCGCTGCTGCAGGTTCGCCGGCCGCAGCCGCAGCGCGCGCCGTTCCTGCTTCAATCGTGCGCCTTCCAACCCCGCACGCAGCTGCAGCGACTGTTCATCGCTGATCGCCCCCAGCTCCAGCGCGGCGGCGGCGCCGCTGCTGCGCAGCTCGCCTTCGCCCCACAACGGGCCGCTGGGGTGGATGTCGAACCGGCCCAGGCGGTCGGCGAGCAGGTCGGTCCACGGCTCGGGCCCGAACACGCTGCGGCTGCCGTCCAGCATCCACACCTCGCCGTCCAGCGGGGTGTCCCAGTTGCCCTGCGCAACGCGCTCGGCCAACACCTGGTTGAACAGCGCCGAACGCGCGGCCGACAACAGCAATGAACGCTGGTCCGGACGCATCCGGCGCCCACCGAACATCGCCAGCGCGGCCGGCACGTTGCCGCCGTCGCGACCGAAGCGCTGCTCGCCGAACCAGTTCGGCAGGCCGCGCGCGGCGATCAGCGACAGGCGCTCGTCGATCGCCTTCGCATCGCCCTGCACGTTGCGCAGCACCAGCCGGAACCGGTTGCCGGCCAGCGCGCCGCGCTGCAGCTTGCGGTTGTGCCAGGTGGAATCGAGTACCTCCACCTCATCCGAGGCCAGCGCCGCGATGTCCGGCGCGACGCGCTTGGGCAGGTGCACGCTGAAGCGTTGGGTGGTGACCGCATGGCGGTCCTTCATCCCGGCAAAGCTGACCCCCATCTCCGGCAAGCCTGCCCACTTCGCCAGCAGTTTGGCCACGTGCACGGTGTTGGCGCCGCGCTTGCGAATGGTCAACAACAGGTGCTCGCCCTCCCCGCTCGGCTCGAACGCGGGCAGTTCGTCGACCTGGAAATCCTCGGGCGTGGTGCGGATGTCGGCGCGCAGCAACGGCGCGCCGAACGCCAGCGGCAGCGGAATCACAGCGCCACCAGCAGCACGACGGCCTGGGCGGCGATGCCTTCGCCGCGCCCGGTGAAGCCAAGCTTCTCCGAGGTAGTGGCCTTGACGCTCACGGCATCGAGCGCGATTCCAAGTATTCCGGCAATGCGCTCGCGCATCGCCAGCGCATGCGGCCCGACCTTGGGGCGCTCGCAGATCACGGTGATGTCGGTGTTGCCGACCTGCCAGCCGCGGTCGCGCAGCAGGCTGTTGCAATGCTCCAGGAAGCGGCTGCTGTCGGCGTCCTTCCAGCGCATGTCCGACGGCGGGAAGTGCTGGCCGATGTCGCCCAGCGACAGCGCGCCGAGCATGGCATCGCACAGCGCATGCAGGATCACGTCGCCGTCGCTGTGGGCGAGCACGCCGCAGCTGTGGTCGACGCGGATACCGCCGAGCATGATGTGGTCGCCCTCGCCGAAGGCGTGGACGTCATAACCCTGGCCGATACGGACGGGCGGAAACGGGGTGTTCATGGCAAAAAACCTGCGGTAATGGGCGACGCGCGGCGGACTCAGGCCCCGCGGCGCCACAGCTCGAATTCGAATCGGGACAGATCGGCCGGGGTGGTGACCTTGAAGTTGTCTTCGTTGCCCTCGACCAGCAACGGACGCAGCCCCTGACGCTCCATCGCCATGGCCTCGTCGGTCACTTCCACGCCGGCCGCAGATGCGTCCTGCAGTGCCCGTGCCAGCTGGTGACGACGGAACAGCTGCGGGGTCAGCGCGCGCCACAGGCGCGCGCGGGGCTCGGTAGCGTCGATGCCGCCGTCGTCGCCGGCGCGCTTGAGGGTGTCGCGCACCGGCGCGGCGAGGATCGCTCCGACCGGATCGTTGCGCCCCACTTCGAGCAGGCGGCCCAGGTCGGCGGCAGCCAGATTGGGCCGCGCGGCGTCGTGGACCAGCACGAAATCGTCGGCACGCACGCTGTCGGGCAGCGCGTGCAGCCCGGCCAGCACCGATTCGGCGCGGGTCGCACCACCGGTGCAGGTCAGGATCGGCTTGTCGGCCAGCGACTGCCAGCCCGGCCAGTCGGCGTCATTTTCGGCGATCACCACCATCACCCCGGCCACGACCGGGTGCGAGAGCAGCGCTTCCAGGGTGTGTGCAAGCAGCACCCGGTCGCCGGCGACCAGGTACTGCTTGGGCACCGGCCCACCGAAACGGGTGCCACGGCCAGCGGCCGGGACGACGGCCCAGACACTGCCCATCAGGGCACTTCCTGATGGGGCGCGTTCGGGTCGGCCACCTGGGTGAGTGCGCGCGGTGCGGCCACCGGCGCGTTTTCGACCACGCGGTAGAACGTTTCGCCGGGCTTGATCATGCCCAGCTCGCTGCGCGCGCGTTCCTCGATGGCGGCCTCGCCTTCCTTGAGGTCCTTGACCTCGGCAGCGAGCGCGTCATTGCGCTGCTGCAGGCCTTCGTTGTCGCGCTTCTGGGCTTCGACCTGGGCTTCGAGCGTCATCACTTCTCCCGAATTGCCCGGGCCGAACCAGAAGCGGTACTGCAGCCATGCCAGCAGTACCGCGAGCACCAGCAGCAGCCAGCGCCAGTTGCGCATGCGGGTCAGCGCTTCAGCGAAACGAACGCGTCACGCCCGGCGTAACGCGCGCCGGCACCGAGGGCTTCCTCGATGCGCAGCAGCTGGTTGTACTTGGCCACGCGATCGCTGCGGCACAGCGAGCCGGTCTTGATCTGGGTGGCGGTGGTGGCCACTGCGATGTCGGCGATGGTGGTGTCTTCGGTTTCGCCCGAACGGTGCGAGACCACCGCGGCATAACCGGCGCGGTCAGCCATGGCAATCGCTTCCAGGGTTTCGCTCAGGGTGCCGATCTGGTTGACCTTGATCAGGATCGCGTTGGCGGTGCCCGAGTCGATGCCTTCCTGGAAGATCTTCGGGTTGGTCACGAACAGGTCGTCACCGACCAGCTGCACCTTCTTGCCGATGCGGTCGGTCAGCAGCTTCCAGCCGGCCCAGTCGTTCTCGGCCAGGCCGTCCTCAATCGTGATGATCGGGTACTGCGCGGCCCAGTCGGCGAGGAAGTCGACGAACTGCTCGGAGGTCAGGCGCTTGTTCTCGCCGACCAGGTTGTACTTGCCATTCTCGAAGAATTCGCTGGAGGCCACGTCCAAGCCCAGCAGCACGTCTTCACCGGCGGTGTAGCCGGCCTTGCCGATTGCTTCAAGGATGGTGTCCAGCGCTTCGACGTTGCTGCGGAAGTCCGGTGCGAAGCCGCCTTCGTCGCCAACCGCCGTGCTCAGGCCGTGGCCCTTCAGCACCGACTTCAGCGAATGGAAGATCTCGGTACCGGCGCGCAGCGCTTCGGAGAACGAGGTGAAGCCGACCGGCAGCACCATGAACTCCTGGAAGTCGACATTGTTGTCGGCATGCGCGCCGCCGTTGATGATGTTCATCATCGGCACCGGCAGGGTCACGTCGCGGCCCTGGGCCAGGTACTGCCACAGCGCCTGCTTGTTCGACGCAGCCACGGCGTGGGCGTTGGCCATCGAAACACCGAGCAGCGCGTTGGCGCCAAGGCGGCCCTTGTTCTCGGTGCCGTCCAGGTCGATCAGGCGGCGGTCCAGGCCTTCCTGGTCGGCTGCGTCGAAGCCCTTCAGCGCCGAGGCAATGGTGGTGTTGACGTTGTTGACCGCGTTGCGCACGCCCTTGCCCAGGTAGCGGGTCTTGTCGCCATCGCGCAGCTCGACCGCTTCCTTGGTGCCGGTGGATGCACCCGACGGTACGGCGGCGCGGCCGAACGAGCCGTCCTCCAGGGTGACTTCGGCTTCCAGCGTGGGGTTGCCACGGCTGTCGAGGATTTCACGGGCGTGGATGCTGCGGATCGCGGTCATGGCGGGCCAATTTCCAGTCGGTAAGGGGAACACGCCGCCCTCTGGCGGCGCGTGAAACATGCTTCGGGATTATGCAGCAGTTCGGCTTGCTTTTCGCTGGCGTGCCGCGCTGATGAAGCCGATGAACAGCGGGTGGCCGTCGCGCGGGGTGGACAGGAATTCCGGGTGCGCCTGGCAGGCGAGGAACCACGGATGCTGGTCGCGCGGCAGCTCGACCACTTCGACCAGGGTGTCGTCCATCGACTTGCCGGCGATCACCAGGCCGGCATCTTCCAGCTGGGTGCGGTAGCGGTTGTTGAACTCGTAGCGGTGGCGATGGCGCTCGGAAACCACGTCCTTGCCGTACAGCTCGCGGGCCAGCGTGCCCGGCTTCAGGCGCTGCTCCTGCAGGCCCAGGCGCATGGTGCCACCCAGGTCGCTCTTGTCGTCGCGCTTTTCGACATCGCCGGTGGCGGTGCGCCATTCGGTGATCAGGCCGATCACCGGGTTCGGCGACTGGCGGTCGTTCTCGGTGCTGTTGGCGCCTTCCAGGCCGACCACGTTGCGGGCGTAGTCCACCACCGCCGCCTGCATGCCGTAGCAGATGCCGAAGTACGGCACGTGCTGCTCGCGGGCGAACTTCGAGGTCAGCACCTTGCCTTCGAAACCACGGTCACCGAAGCCACCCGGCACCAGGATGCCGTCGACATCGGCCAGTGCACCCATGTCGGTGCCTTCCAGGTCCTGTGCTTCCAGCCACTTCAGGTTGACCTTGGTGCGCTGGCGCAGGCCGCCATGCTTGAGCGCTTCGCCGACCGACTTGTAGGCGTCCTGGTGATCGACGTACTTGCCGACCACGGCGATGGTCACTTCGTCCAGCGGATGCAGGGTCGCGTCGACCGCGTCCTCCCACATCGACAGGTCGACCGGGCCCGCCTTGTCGGCCAGCTTCAGCTGGTTGACCACGATTTCGTCCAGGCCCTGCGCGTGCAGGCCCGACGGAATGCGGTACAGCACGTCCACGTCCGGCACGCTGATCACCGCGCGCTCGGAAACGTTGGTGAACTGGGCGATCTTGCGGCGCTCCGAATCCGGTACAGCCTGCTCGGAGCGGCACAGCAGCACGTCCGGCTGGATGCCGATCGAGCGCAGTTCCTTCACCGAGTGCTGGGTCGGCTTGGTCTTCAGCTCACCGGCGGCGCCGATGTACGGCACCAGGGTGAGGTGCATGAACAGCGCCTTCTCCGGGCCACGCTCGGTGCGCACCTGGCGGATCGCCTCCAGGAACGGCAGCGACTCGATGTCGCCGACGGTACCGCCGATCTCGACCAGCGCCACGTCGTAGCCTTCGGTGGCTTCGTCGATGCAACGGCGGATTTCATCGGTGATGTGCGGAATGACCTGCACGGTCGCGCCCAGGTAGTCGCCGCGGCGCTCCTTGCGGATCACGTTCTCGTAGATGCGGCCGGTGGTGACCGAGTTCTTGCGGCTCAGGCGCGTGCGCACGAAACGCTCGTAGTGGCCCAGGTCGAGGTCGGTTTCGGCGCCGTCGTCGGTCACGTAGACCTCGCCGTGCTGGAACGGGCTCATGGTGCCGGGGTCGACGTTGATGTACGGGTCGAGCTTCATCATCGTGACCTTCAGGCCACGGGCTTCGAGGATGGACGCCAGCGAGGCGGCGGCAATGCCTTTGCCAAGCGAGGAAACCACGCCGCCGGTTACGAAGATCAAGGGAGTCATGGCTGGAGGTGTCCTGTCAGGAAGGGGGAAACGACGCCGGCGCGGGGGGCGACGGACGACGTGAAAGGGAAATCGGAGGAGATCGGGGCGGCGGCGGATGGTTCACGCGCCGGGGCATCCTGCGAGGTCGGGAGGGCCGTGCCGGTCGCCGAGGGGACCGTCACCTGTTGCCTGCCCTGCGGGCGGTCGCGCACGACCGGACCCGTCCATTCGCTGATGGATGACACGTACTGCTCCCGGAAAGCCATAGTTTACAGATTGAAGCGCCCAAGCCCAAGGGGCAGGAACGAAGACGCCCCGGCAAGCCGGGGCGTCGGGGGGGCCGTGAAGCGGGTTCAGCGCTTCTTCTTGGCCTCTTCTTCCTCTTCCTGCTGCGGCGCCTGCTGGCCCTTGGCCTTCATCTCGGCGGTGGCAGCGGCGCGGCGCTTGGCCTTGGCGTCGGCTTCGGACTGGGCCTTGGCCTCGGCCTGGTCGCCCTGCTGCGCGGTGGACTGGCCCTGTCCGGCGTTCTGGGCCATGGCCAGCGGCACGGCCACGACGGCGGCGGCAATGGCGACGATGGTCAGGAACTTCTTCATGGGGAGGTCTCCTCGCTATGGCTGGGGTGGTACGTGGCCATTCTATCGCGGGCAGTTCGGCCGGGCCCTGAACGTGTGGCGTGCAAAAAAGCTGCCCAGACCGCAAACTTCGCCGTCGCTTTGCGCTTTCTGAAGACCGATGAACACCCGTTATAACGCCGCCGATATTGAAGTCCTGTCTGGCCTGGACCCGGTCAAGCGCCGCCCTGGCATGTACACCGACACCGCCCGCCCGAACCATCTGGCGCAGGAAGTGATCGACAACGCCGTGGACGAGGCCCTGGCTGGGCACGCCCGGACGGTCGAGGTCACCCTGTACAGGGACGGCAGCTGCGAGGTCAGCGATGACGGCCGCGGCATGCCGGTGGACATCCACCCGGAAGAGAAGATTCCCGGTGTGGAGCTCATCCTGACCCGGCTGCATGCGGGCGGCAAATTCAGCAACAAGAACTACACCTTCTCCGGCGGCCTGCACGGCGTGGGCGTGAGCGTGGTCAATGCGCTGTCGACGCTGGTGGAAGTGCACATCAAGCGCGAGGGCAGCGAGCACCGCATCACCTTCCGCAATGGCGACCGCGCCACGCCGCTGGAAGTGGTGGGCAGCGTCGGCAAGAAGAACACCGGTACCCGGGTGCGCTTCTGGGCCGACCCGAAGTACTTCGACACGCCCAAGTACAACCTGCGGGCGCTGCGCCACCTGCTGCGCGCCAAGGCGGTGCTGTGCCCGGGCCTGACCGTGAAGCTGCGCGACGAGGCCACCGACGAGCAGGACACCTGGTATTTCGAGGACGGCCTGAGCGATTACCTGAAGGCGGAGCTGGGCGAGCGCGAGATGCTGCCGGCGCACCTGTTCGTGGGCTCGCTGAAGAAGGACACCGAGGTGGTGGACTGGGCGGTGGCCTGGCTGCCGGAAGGCGAGCTGGTGCAGGAAAGCTACGTCAACCTGATTCCCACTGCCCAGCACGGCACCCACGTCAACGGCCTGCGTACCGGCCTGACCGAGGCGCTGCGCGAGTTCTGCGACTTCCGCAACCTGCTGCCGCGTGGCGTCAAGCTGGCCCCGGAAGACGTGTGGGACCGCGTGTCGTTCGTGCTGTCGCTGAAGATGACCGACCCGCAGTTCAGCGGTCAGACCAAGGAACGCCTGTCCTCGCGCCAGGCTGCAGGCTTCATCGAAGGCGCCGCCCACGATGCCTTCAGCCTGCTGCTGAACCAGAACGTGGAACTGGGCGAGAAGATCGCCCAGATCGCCATCGAACGCGCCAGTGCGCGCCTGAAGACCGAAAAGCTGGTCGTCCGCAAGAAGGTCACCCAGGGCCCGGCCCTGCCCGGCAAGCTGGCCGACTGCATCAGCCAGGACCTGTCGCGCACCGAGCTGTTCCTGGTGGAGGGTGACTCGGCAGGCGGCAGCGCCAAGCAGGCTCGCGACAAGGACTTCCAGGCGATCCTGCCGCTGCGCGGCAAGATCCTCAACACCTGGGAAGTGTCCTCCAACAGCGTGCTGGCGTCGGAAGAAGTGCACAACCTGGCCGTGGCCATCGGCTGCGACCCGGGCAAGGACGACATTGCCGGCCTGCGCTATGGCAAGGTCATCATCCTGGCCGACGCGGACTCCGACGGCCTGCACATCGCTACCCTGCTCACCGCGCTGTTCCTCAAGCACTTCCCGGCGCTGGTCGATGCCGGCCACGTGTTCGTGGCGATGCCGCCGCTGTTCCGCGTGGACGTGGGCAAGCAGGTGTTCTACGCGCTGGACGAGGAAGAAAAGCGTTCACTGCTGGACAAGATCGAGCGTGAGAAGATCAAGGGCCAGGTCAATGTGACCCGCTTCAAGGGCCTGGGCGAAATGAATCCGATGCAGCTGCGCGAGTCGACGATCCACCCGGATACGCGCCGCCTGGTGCAGCTGACCATCGACGACGGCGAGCAGACCAGCGCGCTGATGGACATGTTGCTGGCCAAGAAGCGCGCCGGTGATCGCAAGCAGTGGTTGGAGAACAAGGGCGACCTGGCTTCTTTGGAAGTCTGAGGAATGCGAAAAACCCGCTTCGGCGGGTTTTTTGTTGGGTGCGTGATTGCCTGCCATCGGCCGCATTCTGGGTTGCACGCGATCCGTAGGGCCGGGCTCTGCCCGGCTGCTGTTGGATTCAGGCGGACAGCCAACGCCTGCGAAGTTCGCCTGGTCAGGGCCGTCGGGGGCAGGTCCGCGGGGGACGCCGTGAATCCGTCCATGGAGGCTAAGTCGCGGCATCCATGCCGCTCATTCCCCCGCAAACCTACCCCCGACGGCCCTCCGATAGTGCGTCGGTGGCCACGGGAAACGCGGGTGCCGGCCGTTGGTCGGCTGTGCGGTACGGATCATTTCCATGCGTCACCGGACGCTGGAGATTTCACGGCGGTCGTTTGGGAACCGACCCTACCGGCGGCAACGTACGTCGCGCCCGCGCGTATAGACACGCCATGCGTGTCCACCGCAGACCAGCAGCCCACGCATTCGTGTCGACCAACGGTCGGCACACCGCTTTTCCCATGGCCTGCAACCCACTATCGAAGGGTCGTCGGGGGTGGGTTGGTGGGGGAATGAGCGGCATGGATGCCGCGACTTAGCCCCCATGGATGGGTTTACGGCGTCCCCCACCAACCCACCCCCGACGGCCCAAGCCAGGGAAGGCCCGCAGACCTCGGCTGTTCGCCTGAATCCAACAGCGAGCCGGGCAGAGCCCGGCTCTACGGGATCTCATGCAATCCGTTTAGCCGGCCGGCGGCCTGCACCACGACGTCGAACACAAAAAAACCCGGCCGGAGCCGGGTTTTCTGCAGTTCAAACGAGACCCATCACACCCAGCCGAACAGTTCGAACAGCTTGAGGATCAGGTAGGCGCAGCCGCCGGCGGCCGGAATGGTGAGAATCCAGGCCCAGACGATGCGCTCGATCACGCCCAGGCGCAGCGAGCGCGGGTTCTTGGCGTAGCCCACGCCCATGATCGCGGTGGAGATGCTGTGCGTGGTCGAGACCGGCATGCCGAAGTGGGCGGCCAGGGTCAGGATGGTGGCCGAGCTGGTCTCCGCGGCGAAGCCGTGGATCGGGTGCAGCTTGACCATCTTGTGGCCCAGGGTCTTGATGATCTTCCAGCCGCCCGAGGCGGTACCGGCCGCCATCACCACCGCACAGGTAAGCACGATCCACATCGCGATGCCGTCGCCAGCCTGCGCGTTGGGGTGCATGAAGGCCAGCCAGGACGGCAGGTCGTTCAGCGCACCGGTCGCCTCCGCGCCGATCAGGGTCATCGCGATGATGCCCATGGTCTTCTGCGCGTCATTGTGGCCGTGCGCGAAACCCATGTAGGCCGCCGACACGATCTGTGCCTTGCCGAAGAACGCATTGACGATGCGCGGACGCGCCATCCGGCCCAGCCAGCCGCCGGCCTTGGCCATGCCCGCGATGATCGCCCACAGCAGCAGCATCACCACGATACCGAGCAGGAAGCCCGCGATCGGCGAGGTGATCATCGGCAGGAACACCTTCCACAGCAGGCCCTTGTTCTGCGCCCACGTGCCGATCCGCTCCGACCAGATCAACGCATCCCAGTTGTTGTTGGCCGCCGCCAGGCCGGCACCACACAGACCGCCGATCAGCGCATGCGACGACGACGACGGAAGGCCCTTCCACCACGTGATCAGGTTCCAGATGATCCCGCCGAGCAGCGCGCACAGGATCACCTGCGGGGTCACGTCGATGACGTTGGTGTTGAGCAGGCCCGAGGCGATGGTCAACGCCACCGCGGTGCCGGTCAGCGCACCGATCAGGTTCATGAAGGCGGCAAGCATCACAGCCCAGCCGGGCGAGAGCACCTTGGTCGCCACCACGGTGGCGATGGAGTTGGCGGTGTCGTGGAAGCCGTTGATGAACTCGAAAACGAGCGCGGCCAGGATCACCACCAGAACGAGGGTCAGCATGCTGTGGCGTCCGTCAGCTGTTCTTCAGCACGATCTGGTACGCCACCACGCCCGCCTCGCGGCAGCGGTCGATGGCCTTTTCCAGGATCTCGAAGAATTCCTTGAGCAGGAACATCTGCAGGTTGTCCAGGCGACCGGAATAGATGTCGCGGTACAGCTCCAGCATCAGCCGGTCCGCCTCGTTCTCCAGCGCACGCAGCTTCTCGTTGAGCGCGGTCATCCGGTCCAGGTTCATGTGGCGCAGGTCGCTGACCATTTCCACCACCACGCTCGCCGCCTGTTCCAGCATCGCCGCGCGCGGCGCGAAATCGATGTGCTCCAGGTGCTTGGTCGCCAGCGAATAGCGGTCGGCGAACTTCTCTACCTGCTTGGGGATCTTGTACAGCGCCGAACCCAGCGCTTCGATGTCCTCGCGCTCGATCGGGGTCATGAAGCTGTCCACCAGCGCCTGGCTGATCTTGTCCGACGCCGCGCGCTCGCGCAGGCGGGCCAGCTTGAACGCGTCCAGCGCCGGCTGGCGGTCCGCTTCGCGCAGCATCGAATGCAGCGCCTTGGCGCTGTCGTGGGCGGCCTGGGCAGCCTCGTCCAGCAGGGTGTAGAACTGTTTGCCGGAGCCGAAAATGGTCTGCAGAGAGAACATTGAGAAACCTATTCGCCGTCGAGGAAGGACGGCACCGGGCGGAATTATGACGGTTTGATGTCCAAACTGGGTACTCCCGTCGTCTTCACGCCGTCTCCGGCCTGCCTGAACGACCCTGTTTGCACCCCTCCCCCCGGCTTTTGTTAAGATGCCCCGGCACCTTCGGGTGCACTCTATGGACGACGACCCTTACCCCCCGCCGCGCCCGCCAGGCCTGTCCTGGCCCGGTAGCCGCCGCCGCTTGAACACGCCCTCCCTGCCACCAACCGGGGACGACGCCCGTGTTTGAACTGATCCTGCTTGTTTTCGCCCTGATCCTGCTCAACGGGTTCTTCGCCATGTCCGAGATGTCGGTCATGACCTCGCGCAAGAGCCGCCTCAAGCAGATGGCCGGCTCCTCCAAGCGCGCCGCCAAGGCCCTGGAGCTGTCCGAGAAGCCCGAAAGCTTCCTCTCCACCGTCCAGATCGGCATCACCGTGATCGGCGTGCTGACCGGCCTGCTCGGCGGTGACGCCATCGGCGAGGCCATCGCCGGCTGGATCAAGGGCCTGATGCCCGGTTTCGGCCATGCCGAACTGGTCGGCAAGGGCCTGGCGGTCACCCTGATCACCTTCGTCACGCTGATCTTCGGCGAACTGGTCCCCAAGCGATTGGCCCTGACCCGTTCGGAAGACATCGCCGGGCTGGTCGCCCTGCCGATGAGCTGGCTGGCCAAACTGGCCTTCCCGTTCGTCTGGCTGCTGTCGAAGACTACCCGTCTGGTGCTGCGCCTGATCGGACTGGGTAACGACGAAGCGGCCACCGTGACCGAAGAAGAGATCCGCATGCTGGTGGCTGAAAGCCACGAGGCAGGCGTGATCGACGCGCATGAGCGCGACATGATGAACCGGGTGATGCGCCTCGGTGACCGCACCGCCGACAGCCTGATGACCCCGCGCAACCGGATCGCCTGGCTGGACACCCAGGCCGACGCCGAGAAGAACCTGACGGCCATGCGCGAGCACGAATTTTCACGCTACCCGGTGTACCGCGGCAGCGACCAGGACATCGTCGGCGTGCTCGAGGTGAAGAGCCTGGTCACCCGCCTCGCTCGCCGCGAAGAATCGCTGTTCCAGCAGCTGCGCGAGCCGCTGTACGTCTCCGAATCCACCCACGCGATGAAGCTGCTGGAGATCTTCCGCGAAGAGCAGCAGTCGATGGCGCTGGTGGTGGACGAATACGGCGAGATCCAGGGCCTGGTCACCATCAGCGACCTGATGGGCGCGGTGGTCGGCCGCATGCAGTCGGTGGAGAACGTCGACGAAGATGCGCTGGTGGTGACCCGCGAAGACGGCTCGCTGCTGGTCGACGGTTCGCTGTCGATCGAAGACCTGCGCGAACTGATGGGCAATGCCGAACTGCCCGATGCCGAGGACGGCGACTATTACACGCTGGCCGGCATGTGCATCCACTACTTCGGCCGCATTCCGCATGCAGGCGAGTACTTCGACTGGGCCGGCTGGCGTATCGAGATCGTCGACCTGGACGGCGCGCGCGTGGACAAGCTGCTGATGCGCGCACTGGCCGAAGAGGAGAGCGATGAACTCACCGGCTGATCCGCCGTCGGGGCCGGACCAGAGCCGGGCCGAGTACCAGAACGAGGGCATCCGCACGCTGCTGGCGATGTTCGACCACGGCGACCCGGACGAGCGCCTGCGGCTGGGACAGATCCTGCAGGGTCTACAGCAGAGTGCGTTCGGGGTGTTCCTGTTCGTGGCGATCCTGCCTTCGTTCATCCCGATTCCGGGCATTGGTGGCGCGGTCAGCGGACCGCTGGTGCTGCTGATCGGGGCGCAGATGCTGTGCGGGATGCGACGCCCCTGGCTGCCGCGCTTCATCGCCAACCGCGGGCCGCGCCGCGGCACCATGCACAAGTTCCTGGCCCGGATCGACGGGCCTTTGCGGCGGCTGGACCGCATGCTGAAGCCGCGGCGTTCGTGGTTCCTGGTGCCGTTGCCGGCGCATGCATTCACCGGCCTGCTGCTGATCCTGACCGGCGTGCTGCTGTCGTTGCCGATCCCGTTCACCAACTACCTGTTCGGGTTCCAGCTGCTGCTGTTCTCGCTGGCATTGCTGGAACGGGATGGGACGCTGATGCTGATCAACTGGATCGGCGCGATCGCGGCAGTGCTGTTCTTCAGCTTCAGCTCGGGGCAGCTTGTGCAGTACCTGACCGAGTTGTTCCAGAAGTGGTTCTGACCCGGTAGCGCCGGCCGTTGGCTGGCGCTACCAGGACACACGCTTTACCGCAGGTCCACCACGCCGTTGTCCGACAGCGCGCCCGGCTCATCGGTCACCGCCGACAACACGAAACTCAGCGCCTTGCCCAGCAGCGTGCCCGGGCCGTCCCAGTATTCGGCCGACTCGGCGCTGACGTGGATCAGGCGCAGGTTCGGATCGTCTTTCCCGCCGGGGAAGAACAGCTTCATCGGCGGCGACCACAGTTCCTCGACCTTGGCGCGGTCGTCGACCACGCGCGCGATCCCCGCGACCGATACATAGGTGTTCTTCGACTGCGAAGCGTACGCCACGTTGACGCGCGGATTGAGTGCGATCTCGGCGACCTTGGGGCTGTCGGCGGCGGTCGCGAACCACAGGTCGCCATCGAATTCGACTTCCTGGGTGCCCAGCGGGCGGCTGTAGAGGCGGCCGTCGACGCCGGTGGTGGTGAACATCGCGATGTCCACGCCGCGGATCAGTTCGGCCAGTTGTTTGATGTGCTGCTGGCGATCATGGTCGGCCATGGTGAAGCTCCTGCAATAGGGAGCTTCATCTCAACGGAAACGCCGGAATGGCGACGTGAACCGATCGGTCACGCCGCCTTCGCGGATCACCTCGTGGCCGACTGCCACGCTTGCATTGCAAGACCAAACGAACGCTTGCGCGCGCCGTGGTCGTAGATGTTCGCGGTGAGCAGCAGTTCGTCCGGCTTGTGGCGCGCAGCGAACGCGGCCATGCCTTCGCTGACCTGGCGCAGGTCGCCAACCACCGCGCAGGCCAGCGCGTTCTGCACGCCCAGCTTCTCGTGCGGCTGCCAGAACGCCTCGATGTCGTCGATCGGCGGCGGGATCAGGCCAGGCTTGCCGCGCCGCAGGTTGACGAAGCTCTGCTGCTGCGTGGTGAACAGACGCTTGGCTTCCGCCTCCGATTCGGCGGCGACCACGTTCAGGCCCAGCACCGCGTAGGGCGCGGTCAGGTACTGCGAAGGACGGAACTCGCGACGGTACACCGCCAGGGCCTCATCCATTGCGTCCGGGGCGAAGTGCGAAGCGAAGGCGAAGGGCAGGCCCATCGCCGCGGCCAGGCGCGCGCTGAACAGGCTCGAGCCCAGCAGCCACACCGGCACCGGAATGCCGGCGCCCGGCACCGCGCGCACCGCCTGCCCGGGCTGGGCCGGTTCGAAGTAGTGCAGCAGCTCGCGCACGTCCTGCGGGAACTGGTCGGCGCTGTCGAAGTAACGACGCAGCGCGCGTGCGGTCGGCTGGTCGGTACCCGGTGCGCGGCCCAGGCCAAGGTCGATCCGGTCCGGGTACAGCGAGGCCAGCGTGCCGAACTGCTCGGCCACCTGCAGCGGGGAATGGTTGGGCAGCATGATGCCGCCGGCACCGACCCGGATCCGCTGGGTGCCACCGGCCACGTGCCCGATCAGCACCGCGGTGGCAGCGCTGGCGATGCCCGGCATGTTGTGGTGTTCCGCCAGCCAGTAGCGGTGGTAGCCCCAGCCTTCGGCGTGCTGGGCCAGGTCCAGCATGTTGGCGAAGGCGCCGGTGGTGTCGCCGCCTTCGCAGACCGGGGCCAGATCGAGAATCGACAATTGCATGGTCGCGTTCCATTCAAGGTTATGCACTTGAGATGGGGCGCTCACCGGCCGATTCCATGGGCGTTGGCGGGATGCTGATTCCCGCGCCAGTCATTCCGGGGCGAGATCGACCATGGGGTTCAGGGCCGGGTCCAGCGCCACGCGTTCGTCGAAGACGAAGCAGCGGCCGTCATAGCCTTCGCCGCCGACCGCCTCGAAATAGCCAAGGATGCCGCCTTCGAGCTGCAGCACGTTGTCCATGCCGTCGTTGCGCATCCAGAGGGCGGCCTTTTCACAGCGGATGCCACCGGTGCAGAAACTCACCACGGTGCTGTCGCGCAGCGCCTCGCGATGTGGGGCCAGGGCCTCGGGCAGGTTGGTGAACTTGGTGATCGGCAGCACCAGTGCGTCCTGGAAGGTGCCGAACTCGATCTCCTGGGTGTTGCGGGTGTCGAGCATGACCACCGGCTTGCCGGCGTCATCGTGGCCCTGGCGCAGCCAGCGCTGCACCGTCGCCGGGTCCACCGAAGGCGCGCGCGGGTAGGCCAGCGGCTGGCCGTCGTCGATGCGGAAGCTGATGATCTCCGGCTTGACCTTGGCCTTGAGCCGGGCGAACGGCTGCATCTGGCTGTAACTGGTCTTCACGCGCATCCCGGCGAAGCGCGGATCCGCGTGCAATGCGGCGTAGAAACCGTCGATGCCCGGTTCGCTGCCAGCCAGGAACAGGTTGATGCCCTCGCCCGCCACCAGCACCGTGCCCCTTAGCTCGGCGGCCTCGGCACGCTCCAGCAGCGTGGCGCACAGCGCGTCCGGGTCGGCAATGGGGGTGAAGTGGTAGGCGGCGGTATTGGCGATCATCCGGCCATTTTAACCGGCGCCCACCTGCACCGCCCAACCGGGCGTTCAGCCGCGCAGCAGCACGAACGGCAGCAGCACCAGTGCCGCGGCCACCAGCATGCCGGCCAGCACTGCGACCACGAACAGCGGGCGGCGCCGCAGCAGCGTGGCGAAGGTTTCGGCGCTGCCGTCGGCCAGCGCGGCCTGGCGCTCGGCCCGCACCCGCACGCTGCGCGCCTGCTGGTACTCGGCCATGAGCGCTTTGGCGCGCGGCTGGTCGGCGTCGTCACGGACCCAGATGCCGCCAAACGAGATCCCCCAGGGGCTGGGTTCGGTCCGGTAATGGGCGATGCCCGCCTGGTCCAGCAGGGCGGTCACGTCCTGGATTTCATCGTCTGCGACGTTGCGCAGGTTGAGCAGGAGTTTCGACATCCGCCCATGATACCGCCCGGCGATGCGCTACCCTTGCGTCCCCCTTTTCAACCGGTGCCGCCCATGCGTCGTCTGCCGAAATTCCTGCTGGTTCCCGCGCTGCTGTCCTTGCTGGCCGCATGCACCCCGCCCGGCCCGCCGCCGGGAGGCAGCATCGCCGCCTTCGAGAAGATCGACACCCAGCCGGGCACCGGCGCCGAGGCCATCCCTGGCAGCACCATCGTGGTCCATTACACCGGGTGGGTGTACGACGAGAAAGCGGCCGACAAGCACGGCGAGAAGTTCGACAGCTCGGTCGATCGCGGCGAGCCGTTCAGCTTCGGGCTGGGCAAGGGCCAGGTCATCAAGGGCTGGGATGAAGGATTCGCCGGCATGAAGGTCGGCGGCAAGCGCACCCTGATGATTCCAGCAGAATACGGCTACGGCGCGTCCGGCGCCGGTCCGATCCCGCCGAACGCCTCGCTGGTGTTCGACGTGGAGCTGCTCGACGTCAAGCCGCGCTGACCGGCATGGACGAGGCCGTACCCGCCATGCGACGCGTGGCCATCATCGGTGGCGGCCCGGCCGGGTTGATGGCGGCCGAAACCGTGCGCGCCGCCGGCCATGCCGTGGACGTGTACGAGGCCAAGGGCTCGCCCGGGCGCAAGTTCCTGATCGCCGGCAAGGGCGGACTGAACCTGACCCACTCCGACCCGCTGGACGTCTTCGTGGCGCGTTACCGCGAACGCAGTGCCGAGGTCGGCGCCTGGCTGGCCGATTTCGACGGCGTGGCGCTGCGTGAGTGGGCGTTGGGCTTTGGCATTGAAACCTACGTCGGCAGCTCCGGTCGGGTGTTCCCGATGGACCGCAAGGCGGCACCGCTGCTGCGCGGCTGGGTGCGGCGCCTGAAGGAGTCCGGGGTCCGCTTCCATGTGCAGCACCGCTGGATCGGCTGGGGCGACGACGGCGTGCTGCTGTTTGATGCGCCCGAGGGCATGACGCGGGTGCAGGCCGATGCCGTGGTGCTCGCGATGGGCGGCGGCAGCTGGCCCGAACTCGGTTCGGATGCGGCGTGGGTGGCCCCGCTGGCCGCGCGCGGCGTGGAGATTGCGCCAATCAAGCCGGCCAACTGCGGGTTCGACATCGACTGGACGCCCTACTTCCGCGAACGCCAGGCCGGTGCGCCGCTCAAGCCGGTGGTGGCCTACTGGACCGCGCTGGATGGCCAGCCGCGTTCGCAGCAGGGCGAGTGCGTGATCAGCGCCGACGGGATCGAAGGCAGCCTGGTGTACGCCATGGCGGCCGACCTGCGCGACACGCTGGCGCGCGATGGCGAGGTCGTGGTGCAGCTGGACCTGCTGCCCGGGCAGAGCGAAGCGCAGGTGCTGGACAAGCTGCGCAAGCCGCGCCAGGGCCGCAGTTTCGGCGAGCACCTGCGGCGCCAGCTGGGGCTGGGCGGGGTGAAATCGGCGCTGCTGTTTGAAGTGCTGGGCAAGCACGCCGGCGATCTCCCTGCCGACGCCGTGGCCACCGCGCTGAAGCGCTTGCCGCTGTCGCTGCTGCGGCCGCGCCCGATCGCCGAGGTGATCAGCACCGCCGGTGGGGTGCGGCTGGAGGCGATGGATGCGCAGTTGATGCTGCGCGCGTTGCCCGGCACGTTCTGTGCGGGCGAGATGCTGGACTGGGAGGCGCCGACCGGCGGGTACCTGTTGACGGCGTGCTTTGCCAGTGGGTTGCGGGCTGGGCGCGGAGTGGTGGAGTTTTTGGCGTAGAGCCGGGCTCTGCCCGGCCTCCGGCATGCCGGGCAGAGCCCGGCACTACCGCGATTTGCTGTTGCGCAGGGCCCTGATGCGCGCAGGCGGCTCGAACGAATCGCTGCGGGCGTCGGACCAGAAGTCGTGGAACACGGCGTGGTCAGGCACGCGACGCAGCAGTTCGCCGGGGGTGAGATAGCGGTACAGCGACGCGAGCGAGCGGATCTCCACCGGCGAGACGCGGCGCACGATGTGCTCCGGACCCAGCTCGGCCGGGTGCTGCAGGCCGGCCGCACAGAGCAGGTCGCGCAGCGCGCGCAGGGTGTTCTCGTGGTAGTTGTGCACGCGGGTGGCCTTGTCGGCCGCATCCAGGTGCCGCCAGCGGTTCGGGTTCTGGGTGGCGATACCGGTCGGGCAGCGGTCGCTGTGGCAGCTCAGCGACTGGATGCAGCCGAGCGCGAACATGAAACCACGGCCGGCATTGCACCAGTCCGCGCCCAGCGCGATGGTGCGGGCGATCTCGAACGCACTGCTGACCTTGCCGGCCGCGCCGACCCGGATGCGGTCGCGCAGGTCCAGCCCGACCAGCGTGTTGTGCACCAGCAGCAGCGCCTCGTGCATCGGCACGCCAACGTGGTCGATGAACTCGGCCGGCGCCGCGCCGGTCCCCCCTTCGGCCCCGTCGACAACGATGAAGTCCGGCAGCAGCCCGGTTTCCTGCATCGCCTTGGCAATGCCGAACCATTCCCACGGATGCCCGATCGCCAGCTTGAAGCCGACCGGTTTGCCGCCGGACAGCTCGCGCAGCCGCGCCACGAACTGCAGCAGCTCCACCGGCGTGTTGAACGCCGAATGCTTCGACGGCGACACGCAGTCCACCCCCATCGGCACGCCGCGCGTGACCGAAATCTCGGCACTCACCTTGGCCGCCGGCAGCACCCCGCCATGGCCGGGCTTGGCACCCTGCGACAGCTTGATCTCGATCATGCGCACCTGATCGGTGTTGGCATTGGCCACGAAGCGCTCTTCGCTGAAACCACCGTGTTCGTCGCGACAGCCGAAGTAGCCCGAGCCGATCTCCCAGACCAGGTCACCGCCCATTTCGCGGTGGTACGGCGAGATCGAGCCTTCGCCGGTGTCGTGGTAGAACCCGCCGCGCCGCGCGCCTTCGTTGAGTGCGCGGATCGCATTGGCCGACAGCGAGCCGAAGCTCATCGCAGAGATGTTGAACACGCTGGCCGAGTACGGCTTGGCGCAGTTCGGCCCGATCAGCACGCGGAAGTCGTGATCGGCCACTTCGGTGGGCGCCAGCGAGTGATTGATCCACTCGTAGTCCACCGCATAGGTGCTGCGCAGCGTGCCGAAGGGTACGACGTCCATTTCGTTCTTGGAGCGCTGGTAGATCAGAGCGCGCTGCTGGCGCGAGAACGGTACGTCTTCCAGGTCGCTCTGCACGAAGTACTGGCGGATCTCCGGCCCGATCGATTCCAGCCCGTAGCGGAAGTGCGCCAGCACCGGATAGTTGCGCCGCAGCGTGCTGCGCTTCTGGAACAGGTCCCAGGTGCCTATCGCGGCCATGGCCGCCGTGATCCCCACGCCCCAGTACCAGGCCGGCCAGAGCGTGGCCAGCCAGACGCAGAGCGGGAACAACAGGATGGCGAGCACGTAGACCAGATACCGGTGCATGGCGTTCCTCAATCAACACATGCGGCGGAGTCTACAACCGTTCCGGTCTACAGCCGGTCGTCGACGAGGTCGCGCGGCCAGACCGACTTCACGTCGTACACCACCCCGCCCGGGCGCAGCAGCGACTGGATCGCGGCGCGGTCCATGCTGCGGAAGCGGTCGTGCGCCACGGCCAGCACCACCGCGTCGTAGCCCTGCGGGTCTGGCGTGTCCACCCAGTGCAGTCCACTGCCCTGCAGCGTGGCCGGCCCCACCCACGGGTCCTGCACCTGCACCTGTGCGCCGGCGTCCTGTAGTGCCTGGGCGAGCTCCAGCGCGCGGCTGTTGCGCAGGTCCGGGCAGTTCTCCTTGAAGGTCACACCCAGCACCAGCACGCGCGCCTGCGCCAACCCGTGGCCCCGCCCCTGCAGCAGCTCCAGCACGCGCTGCGCCACGTGCGCGCCGACCCGGTTGTTGACCTGGCGCGCAGTGTGGATGAGGTCGGGGTGGTAGCCCACGCTCTCGGACTTGTGCAGCAGGTAATACGGATCCACGCCGATGCAGTGCCCACCGACCAGGCCCGGCCGGAACGGCAGGAAGTTCCACTTGCTGCCGGCGGCATCGAGCACGTCCTGGGTGTCGATACCAAGCCGGTCGAAGATCAGCGCCAGTTCGTTGACCAGCGCGATGTTGACGTCGCGCTGGATGTTCTCGATCACCTTGGCCGCTTCGGCCACGCGGATCGACGGCGCCGGCCAGGTACCGGCGTGGATGATGCGTGCGTACAGCGCGTCGACCACCGCGGCCACTTCGGCGGTGGAGCCGGAGGTGATCTTGCGGATGTCGGCGAGACGTCGCTCGCGGTCGCCGGGGTTGATCCGTTCCGGGCTGTAGCCGCAGTGGAAGTCCTGGTTGAAGCGCAGGCCGGAGCCGGCTTCCAACAGTGGCACGCACACTTCTTCGGTGGTGCCCGGATACACGGTGGATTCGTAGATCACCAGGTCGCCGGGCTTGAGCACGCCGGCAATCAGGGTGCTGGCGGAGCGCAGCGGGCCGAGGTCAGGCTGCTCGTGCGCATCGATCGGGGTCGGCACCGTAACGATGTAGACGTTGCAGCCGGCCAGGTCGGCCGGATCGGCGCTGTAGCGTGCCTGCACGGCGGCCGCCAGCTCCTGCGGTTCCAGTTCCAGGGTATGGTCACGCCCCTGCTGCAGCTCGGCGACCCGTGCCGCGTCGATGTCATAGCCCAGGGTCGGCTGCAGTGCGCCGAATGCCACCGTCAGCGGCAGCCCCACGTACCCCAGCCCGATGACGCAGATGCGCGCCTGCGCGGCGGCGCTGGCGGCGTGCGGGAACCGCAGGTTTGATTCGATCATTCGTGGCCAGGACGCAGGATGCAGGATGCAGGTGCGACAAGCCTAACGTGTCGCGGGCAGGCCTACAAAGAACAAAGCCGCCGCCCGCGGAGAGTACGGACGACGGCCAACAAAGTGGTCCAGCTGCGGTTACTACCCTTTCAGACAACCCCGGGGGCATACCCCGGACCGGTCACAGCTGGTAGACACATCGTAGGCGTTGCACTGTGATCTTTCTGTTACGGCCGGCACGCAATCACGAACCGAGGGTCACCGCGGCAGGCTCCAGCTCGCCGGAAACGCCGGTCCACAGCTCGAGCAGGCGCGCGAAACCCACACGGCGCTGGCCATCGACCGGCGGCGCCGCGCTGAATCCCGGCCACTCGGCGTCCACGATCGCGCTCATCACGTCCGGGTCGATCCGGGAAGAGGCCATGGTCCAGCGCGGAAAATGCCGGGTGGCCACTTCGCCACGCGCCAGCTCGCGGATGCGCAGGTGGCTGCGGGCGTTGAGCACGCGCTGCTCCACCGAGGCCACGCCATCGTCCGGTCCCTCTACGTATTGCAGGAAACGCTGGCCGTCGAACATCAGGACGCCCGTGACACCGGTAACCTTGTTGAAGCTCGACGCGGCGGCGAGTATGCGGTCGATGTCCGACCCGTCGATTCCTTCGACCGCTTCGCTGACGTAGGCGAACGCGTGCAATGCCATATGCACCCCCCGGTGTAGTCGAGACGACTATGCCATGAAGCGAGCGCGGTAGAAAAGACGCGCGGGCCGATCTTCAGGGCGACTGCACGGTGTAGCCAGCCTGGCGCAGCCGGTCGAGGTAACCCCCCGGCTCGACCAGCGAATGCACCGGCACCGTACCGAATGTCACCGGGTGGCGCGCCAGTGCATCGCGTGCCGCGGCCAGCCATTTTTCGGTCGCGCGCGCGTCCAGCTGGCTCATGCCGCGCCGCTGTCCCAGCTCACTGCTGGCGATGGCACCCACGCACGCGTCGTACTGGCTCTTCAGTGCCAGCTGCTGCAGTGCCTCGGTGTCGCCCACGGCCCATGCGTTGGCGTGTTCAACCAGCAGCGGCAACTGGTGTTCGACCACGTCCAGCGTTCGCTGCAGGCAGGTCACGTCCTGCAATGTGCTGACACGCACTTCCTTCAATGCCTTGCGTGGATCGTCGATCTTGACCTCGACCTTGGTCACGACCGGCGTCAAGCCGCGCCGCTTGTAGGCCTTTGACAGCTGCTTCCCCACACCCGAGCGCGGGGTCAGTCCCACCTCTTCGAGCGCGGCGGCATACAGCCGGGTGGCGGCGACCAGCGGGCGATCTTTCTCGACGCCATCGCCGCGCCCGAGGTAACGCTGCTTCAGCGGTTCCCAGCGCGCGTACAGATCGGCGGGAAGGATTTCCTGCAGGCGCCGTCCCTGCGGATCGTGAGCGGCCTTCATGGCCGACGGCAGCAGGGTCAGTCGGCCGAAGAAGCCGACGTCGGCATCCAGCGACCAGCCCGGCGAACCCAGTACCGCGTCGGCACTGGCGATCACCGCCTCGACCTCGTCGGCGCGCCACTCCAGCCTGGCCGGCAACGGCGACACCGTGCCCAGGATCCACAACGTATGGCCCTGTGCGTTACGCACCTGCCACATGCCCGGGCCGGGCTGCACGCCGGACACCACCACCGGAGCCAGGTCGACCACCTCCGGTGGCGAAGGCTGCGCCCTGCCCTCGGTCAGGCCGGCAAAGAGCAGCCCTGCCAGCAGGACGCCTGCCACTATCGCCCGGGCCATGCTCAGCCTCCGTCCGGCGTCTGCCGGTACGGCTCTTCAAAGGGACGGAAGTCGTGTTCGGCCAGCGCTGCCGCCACCCAGGCCTGTACGCCCGGCAGCGACTGCACCTGCTGCATGTAGATCGCCACGCGGGGCGATACCGGCACCGCGTAGGTGTGCAGGCGCATCACCACCGGCGCGAAGAAGGCGTCGGCGATGCTGAAACGATCAAACAGCAGCGGGCCGTCGTGGCGCGCCAACAGGCGTTCCCACAGCGCCTGCAGGCGCTGCAGGTCGGCAACCACGTCCGGCTGGTTGCGCAGCACGCGCGCACCGATCTCCGGCAGCCGTGCTTCGATGTTCATCGGGAAATGCGAGCGCAGCGCGCCGAACCCGCTGTGCATCGCGGCGGTGGCGCTGCGCGCGAGGGCGCGTTCGCCGCGGTCCTGCGGCCACAGTGCGTGTTCGGGGAAACCTTCGGCCAGGTACTCCGCAATGGCCAGCGAATCCCACACCACCCGCTCGCCATCGACCAGCACCGGCACCGTGCCCGAGGGCGACAACGCCTCGGCGCTGCGCTTGAACTGCGAGTCCGGGTCGAAGCTGTCGAAGCGCAGCACCACCTCGTTGAACGGAATGCCGGCCTGGGTCATCAGCACCCACGGCCGCATCGACCACGAGGAGTAGTTCTTGTTGCCGATATGGAGCTCTAGCATGGCCAAGGGATCCGGGCAGGAGGGTTGCGCCATGCTAGCGCAGCGCCGGCCCGGGTTTCCGCTACACTTCACCCCGCCAAGCGCGCCCGGATGGCGAAACTGGTAGACGCATCGGACTTAAAATCCGCCGGGGGCAACCCCATGCCGGTTCGATTCCGGCTCCGGGCACCAACCACTTTTCTGCCTGCGCCGGAAGGTGCAACGTCAGATCGCCCGCGAGTAGCGCACCGGCTGTTCGGGTTGGGCCAGGTAACGGTCGAAGCACATGGCCAGCAGGCGCAGCAGCGGGCGGCCGCGTTCGGTGGCGCGCACCGTGCCGTCGCGGTATTCGGCGAGGCCATCTGCCTGCAGCGCCGACAGGGACGCCAGCGCGTCGGCGAAATAGTGGTCGAAATCGACGCCATGTCGCGCGCCCAGCGCGCGGCCGTCCACTTCGCCCTGGCACATCAGCTGGTTGATCAGTTCGGCGCGCAGTCCGTCGTCGGCGTCCAGGGTCAGGCCGCGCCAGACGGGCAGGCGACCGCTGTCCACGGCGCTCTCCCACCCGGGCAGGTCGCGCGGGTTCTGGCTGTAGCTGCTGCCGATGCGGCTGATCGCGCTGGCGCCCAGGCCAACCAGGTCGGTCTGGGCGTGGGTGGTGTAGCCCATGAAATTGCGATGGAGCTGGCCGGCCCGCTGCGCGCGGGAGAGGTTCTCTTCCGGCAGCGCGAAATGGTCCATGCCGATGTACTGGTACCCGGCCAGCGACAGCCGGCGAACCGCGAGGCCCAACAGGGCGAGCTTCTGCTCCGGGCTGGGCAGCGCCGCGTCGGGAATCTGCCGCTGCGCCTTGAACAGGTTCGGCAGGTGCGCGTATCCATAGATTGCCAGCCGATCCGGACGTTCGCGCAGCACGGTTTCCAGGGTGTTGGCGAAACCTTCCAGCGTCTGGTGCGGCAGCCCGTAGATCAGATCGACATTGACCGAGGACAGGCCGTGTTCGCGGCAGGCGCGCAGCACATCGAGGGTCGCCTCGATACCCTGTTCGCGATTGATCGCCCGCTGTACCACGGGGTCGAAATCCTGGATGCCCAGGCTGGCGCGATTGAACCCCAGCGCACCAAGTGCGGCAATGTCGTCACGGCTGACGAAACGCGGATCCAGTTCGATCGAGAAGTCGCGGTCGGACGCGCTACTGAAGGAGAACCGGCGGCGCAGGCCGTCGATCAGTTCGCGCATCTGCGCACGCGCCAGGAAGTTCGGCGTGCCGCCGCCCAGGTGCAGCTGGATCACTTCGCGCGAGGCGTCGAACAACGGCGCGATGAGGTCCGCTTCGCTGAGCACGCGTGCCACGTACGCGATGCCCCTGCCATGGTCGCGGGTAATGACCCGGTTGCAGCCGCAGTAGAAACACGGACTGCTGCAGTAGGGTACGTGCACGTATAGCGACAGCGGCAGCGCCTGCGCATTGCTTTCGGCGATGGCCGCACGCAGGCCGTGCTCACCGAAGCCGTCGTGGAAGTGCGGCGCGGTCGGGTACGAGGTGTAGCGCGGCCCGGGCCGGTCGTGGCGGCGCAGCAGCTCGGGATCGAAGTGCCAGGCAAGCCCGGCGGCGGCAGGCGAAAGGGTGTCCATGCCGCCAGCGTGCGCGCTGACGAGGCTTCACGCATTGAGCCAGATCAATCCGGGCGCAGAGGGCGCACGACCGGCAGCTCCGGCCAGCGCTGCATCTGGATGCGCCGCCAGAAGGTGTCGGCGATCCGCACCGCCACGTCGTCGGCGAGGCGTTGCATCGGCGGGTTGCCGGATTCAGCGGTGGTCTGGCTGAACAGCAGCAGCCAGCGATCAAACAGCTCGCGTTCCAGTTCCGGCATGGCCATGTGCTTTGACATCGGGTTGCCACTGAAGCGACGGGTACCGCGCAGCATGGCCGACCAGAAATCGACCAGCTGGGCCAAGTGCGCATCCCAGTCGTGGACACGGGCGTCGAACACCGGGCCCAGCTGCGGGTCCTGGCGCACCCGGGCGTAGAAGTCGTGCACCAGCCGCGTGACCTCCTGTTCGCTGCACAGTTCGAGCGAAGCCACGGGCAGGTCGGGAACGGCGGGGGACGACATGGATTCCTCGGCAGCGTACGGCACACGGTGAGGTGGACATGATGCTACGCCGGTTTGATCAGGATCAATGTGGCGTGCTGTCGCAGGGCCTAACGTGCACTCCATGACGCCGCAGAACGACTCGACCGGTACCCGCCGCCGCACGCTGATCCAGCACTGGGGCGCCGTGCTGTGGCCCAGCTTCATCGCCGCCGGCCTGGCCAGCGTGGTCTTTTTCGCGTTCGTGGACCCGCTGCGGCTGCGGGACATCAGTTTCCCCGGCCATGCGGTGAGCCGCGAGCTGGGCTACACCCTCGGCTTCTTCATGTTCTGGGCGGTGACGGCGATGGCCAGTGCGGTCACCGGCTACCTGCTGCGGCCACTGCCCCGCGACGACGACGAGCTGCCGCTGGGGTGAGCACGCCCTGCGCCCCGGTTGCGCGACCTGCCCTGCGCTGGCGGGCGTTGCTGTCCGTGCTGCTGCTGGGCGGCTTTTACGCCCTGCCCTGGCTGCGCTGGGACGGGCGCCAGGCACTGCTGCTGGACCTGCCGGCGCGCCGCTTCGACCTGTTCGGGTGGACCCTGTGGCCGCAGGATGTGGGCGTGCTGTTCGGGTTGATCGCGGTGATGGCGTGTTCGCTGGTGCTGTTGACCACCGTGGCCGGTCGGGTCTGGTGCGGACATGCCTGTCCGCAGACACTGTGGAGCGGCCTTTTCCGCTGGATCGAACGCGTGTGCACGCAACGGCTGCCTTCACCTGCCCCCGCTGCCGTTGTCACTCAGCTCGCGTGGGCGCTGATCGCGCTGTGGACCGGCATCACCTTCGTCGGGCTGTTCACGCCCATCCATCAGCTGGTGGCGGGGTTCTGGCCTGCCAGCTGGAGCGGGTGGGAGCGGTTCTGGGTGCTGTTCTACGCCACCGCAACCTGGGGCAATGCCGGCTTCCTGCGCGAACAGGTCTGCACCGACCTCTGCCCGTATGCGCGCGTGGCGCCGCTGTTGTGCGATGCCGACACGCCGCAGGCCTGTTACGACGCGCGCCGCGCCGAACCGCGCGGCCCACGTGGGCCAGGTGCGGGCAGCGTGGAGCAACGCGGCCGCGGATTGCTTGATCCGACCAGTGCCAGCGACTACGCATTCCGCGCGGCGCACCCGGCGCTGGCGGGCCCACCGCCTCGGTTTACCGAAGACCGGCTGGGCGACTGCCTGGATTGCGCGGCCTGCGTGCAGGTGTGCCCGATTCAGTTGGACGTGCGCAGCGCTCCGCAGCCGGAGTGCATCGCCTGCGGCGCCTGCGTGGACGCCTGCGATGCGCAGATGCGCGCGTGGCGGTTCCCGACCGGGCTGGTCCGGATGGCCAGTGCCAATGCACTGCAGGGCAAGCCCCGGCGCTGGGTGCGTCCGCGCGTGCTGGCCGCGCTGGCGTGCCTGTTGGTCCTGCTGGGACTGGGTGTTCAACACCTGTAACGGCCGGTTCCCTGGCGCCGGTTCCCCAACCGGATTCAGCGCACCCGCGTGCTCGGCGGGGGCACCATCTGCGCGCGCCGGACGATCCCGAGCTGTTCAATGACCATCGCGAGTTCGTTGGTGACCTGGGTACGGCTGCGCCCGTGCGGCACCAGGCGCTCGAGCACCTGCTGATACGTGGTCCAGAACTCCGGCCCACATCCATGCTTGCTGTAACTGGCTTCCAGCTCGGTGCGCACACCGTTGGCCAGTTCACTTGCGCCGTATTGCATACGACCTCCCTTGGACCTGCTCTGCGATCGAGACGAGCAATTCCCCCCTGCCAGGCCTGCGCCTGCCGCTCCGCTGCTGGGTGGCAACGGAACTTCACCCACGTTTCACTCCACCCTTTCACGCTCTTCGCGCGAAGTCAACCAGTGGCGCAACCGGCCTCGCTGGTGAACTGAATCGTTCAGCAAGTTGAAACCGACATGCAGACAGCATGCCGGTGCAGCGGTGACAGGGTGATGTCAGGCGCCCATCCGCCAGATGCCGTAGGCGGCAATGGCGAGGCCGGCGCCCAGGACCATCCAGGCCACCCCGTTGAAGCGCTTGAACACCTTCGCCAGGCCGAAGGAAAGCGCGATGGCCGCCACCCCGAACCCCAGAACCACTGCGCCGCTGACGTTGCTGGGTGAATCCCAGAAAGAACCGGGCACGCCGGTAGCCGCGAACCACATGGCCAGATCCATCGAACACCTCGGAAAGATACGTGCCTTCACAGTAGGCAGGACGCTGTACCGGGCGGGTGAAGAAAACCGACGGCGGCACAAACGAAAAACCCCGCCGAAGCGGGGTTTTTCAACAACTGGAGGCCTGGGTCGGAATCGAACCGGCGTACACGGATTTGCAATCCGTTGCATGACCACTCTGCCACCAGGCCGGGAATCTGGAGCGGGAAACGAGACTCGAACTCGCGACCTCAACCTTGGCAAGGTTG
>NZ_CAUQLJ010000024.1:0-50735 GCF_963519125.1 uncultured Stenotrophomonas sp.
GCCGCAAGATCATCGTCGACACCTACGGCGGCTGGGCCCGTCACGGTGGTGGCGCGTTCTCGGGCAAGGATCCGTCCAAGGTCGATCGTTCGGCGGCGTACGCAGCGCGTTACGTGGCCAAGAACGTCGTCGCGGCCGGCCTGGCCGACCGTTGCGAAGTGCAGGTCTCCTACGCCATCGGCGTGGCCGAGCCGACCTCGATTTCGGTCACCACCTTCGGCACCGGCAAGATCAGCGATGACAAGATCGAAAAGCTGATCCGCAAGCACTTCGACCTGCGTCCGTACGGCATCATCAAGATGCTGGACCTGATCCACCCGATGTACCAGCAGACCGCAGCCTACGGTCACTTCGGCCGCAAGCCGAAGGACTTCAGCTACCTCAACGCTGCCGGTGAAACGGTGAACGCCACGGCCTTCTCCTGGGAGAAGACCGACCGCGCTGCCGCCCTGCGTGCGGATGCGAAGCTGAAATAAGGGTAGAGCCGGGCTCTGCCCGGCATGCCTCAGGAAACGGCCCGCGAATGCGGGCCGTTTCCGTTTGGGCGTTACACTCCGACCATGGCTGACGACATCAAATCCCACCAGCTGACCATGACCGTGCTGATGGCACCGGAAATGGCCAACTTCTCCGGCAAGGTCCACGGCGGCGCCATCCTGCGCCTGCTCGACCAGGTCGCCTACGCCTGCGCCAGCCGCTACGCCGGCCGCTACGTGGTCACCCTTTCAGTGGACCAGGTGACCTTCCGCGAGCCGATCGCGGTCGGCGAACTGGTCACCTTCCTGGCCTCGGTGAACTACACCGGCACCTCGTCCATGGAAGTGGGCGTCAAAGTGGTGGCCGAAGACATTCTCAAGCGCAGCGTACGGCATGCCAACAGCTGCTTCTTCACCATGGTCGCGGTCGACGATGACGGCCGGCCGACGCCGGTACCGCCGCTGGAGCTGGAGAGCAGCAACCAGCGGCGGCGTCATGCGGCGGCGCTGCTGCGCCGGCAGCTGCGCGCGGAGATGGAGCAGCGCCAGCGCGAACTGCTGGCATCCAATCCGCCGACAGCGGAGTAGTGCCGGCCGCTGGCCGGCTCTTCATGATCCTGCCGGCAGCGGGGTCATCCGGTGTTCTGTACGCCTTGCGACACCCCGTTCACGCAGGCCACCAGCGCGCGCAGCACCTCGTCGTCTTCTCCACCACTCTCGCGCCAGCGGCGCAGCAGGTCCACCTGCAGGACGCTGATCGGGTCGATGTAGGGATTGCGCAGGCGGATCGACAGGGCCAGGCGCTGGTCGTGCTGGAGCAGCTCGTCCTGCCCGGTGATGGCCAGGATCAACCGACCGGTCAGCGCAAGCTCGCGCTGGATCTGCGGGAAGAACGTGGCATGCAACGGCCCGGCCAGCTGCGAGAACTGCTCGGCAATGGTGATGTCGCCCTTGGACAGCACCATCGCGATGTCGTCCAGGAACGTGCTGAAGAACGGCCAGTCGCGCGCCATTTCCTGCAGTGTGGCTTCATGGCCGGCATCGATCGCCGCCTGCAATCCGCTGCCCACGCCATACCAGCCCGGAATCACGGCGCGCGCCTGGCTCCACGCGAACACCCACGGAATCGCGCGCAGGTTGCCCAGCGCCGCGTCCTGGCCCAGCCGCCGTGACGGCCGCGAACCGAGTGTCATCCGCTCGATCACGTCGATGGGCGTGGCGCGGCGGAAGTACTGCATGAAGTCCGGCTGGCCGACGAAGGCGCGGTAGGCCTCGGCGCTTTTTCCTGCAACCAGGTCCATCACCGGCCGCCACTGCGCTTCGCGCGGCTCCGCCGCACGCGGACGCAGGCTCGACCGCAGCACCGCGCCGGTGGACTGCTCCAGCGAGCGCAGCGCCAGCGCGCGGATGCCGTACTTGCGGTGGATCACCTCGCCCTGCTCGGTGACCCGCAGGCGGCCGTCGATGCTGCCGCGCGGTGACGCGTCCACCGCGTCGGTGGTCTTGCCGCCGCCGCGGCTGATCGAGCCGCCGCGACCGTGGAAGAAGGTCAGCCGGATGCCGCTCTCAGCGGCCACCTCCAGCAGCTCCACCTGGGCACGCTGCAGGCCCCAGCGCGAGGCGGCGATGCCGCCGTCCTTGCCGCTGTCCGAATACCCCAGCATCACCATCTGCACGTCGTCGCGCGCGGCCAGGTGCGCGCGGTAGACCGGGTCGGCCAGCAGGTCGCGCAGGGTGTCGGTGCCGCGCTGCAGGTCGTCCACGGTTTCGAACAGCGGCGCGATATCCAGCGGCACCCCGCCGGCGTCGTCGACCAGCCCGCCGCGCCTTGCCAGCGCAAGCACCGCCAGCACGTCGCTGCGGTCGTGCGCCATCGAAATGATGTAACTGCCCAGTGCATCGGCACCGTGGCGGCGGCGCGCATCGGCCAGCGCCGCGAACACCGCGTCCAACCGCTGGCCACCCTCTTCCGTGCTGGGCGGCAGGGCCTGTTCGCCACTGGCGTACGGCGCCAGGCGGCGCGCACGGGCCACCGCATCGGCCGCGTCCCACGCGTCCTGCCCGTCCAGTACGCTGGCCAGCGCGCGGCCGTGCACGCTCGACTCCTGGCGGACGTCCAGCCGTGCCAGGTGGAATCCGAAGGTACGCACCCGCCACAGCAGGCGGCTCACCGCGAAGCCACCGGCGTGGTCGCCCTTGTGGGCGTGCAGGCTGTCGAGGATCAGGGTGATGTCGTCTTCCAGCTCCTGCGGCGAGGCGTACGCACCTTCCGCATCGTCGAGCGTGGCCTGCACGCGCGCGCGCATGCGGTCGTTGAGCAGGCGGTACGGCATATCGGCGTGGCGCGGGCGCGACACCACCTTCGGCAGCAGCTGCTGGTAATCCGCGACACGCGCCTGCAGCGCATCGCTGACCGCGATCCGTTCGGTGGACTGGCTGAGCAGGCTGGCCAGCTGCAGCAGGTCCTTCTGGTAGCGGCCGAGCACGGCCTGGCGCTGCGCATCGAGCGTGTTGCGGATGGTGGTGGCATCCACGTTCGGATTGCCGTCCATGTCGCCGCCCACCCAGGTACCGAAGCGCAGCAGTCGCGGCAGTGGGATGCTCTCGCCATAGGTGTCGAGCAGCGCCTGCTGCAGCGATTCGTACAGCACCGGGATCACCCGGTACAGGACCTGCACCAGATAGAAGCCGACGTGTTCGCGTTCGTCGTCAACGGTCGGGCGCACCGGCGACGAATCGGTGGTCTGCCAGGACGCGGTGAGCGCCATGCGGAAGCGCGCGGCATCGGCAGCGGCTTCGCCGGGGGTGCGCTGGCCGTCGAGATTGTCGACCAGGCTGGCCACCATCAGCTGCTCTTTTTCCAGCAGCGCGCGGCGCACCGCTTCGGTCGGGTGCGCGGTGAATACCGGTTCGATGTCGATCCGCGGCAGCCACTGCGCCAGTTCGTCCAGGCCCACGCCCTGCGCCTTCAGCTGCTGCAGCGCGTCCTGCAGGCCGTCGGGCTGCGGCGCAGCGGTGCCGGCACGCTGGTAGTCGCGGCGGCGGCGGATGCGGTGCACGCGCTCGGCGATGTTGACCACCTGGAAGTAAGTGCTGAACGCACGCACCATCGATTCGGCGCGTTCCGGCGGCAGCCCGGCCAGCGCAGCGTTGAGATCGGCGATCGGCGCATCGCTTTCGCGACGCGCGATGGCACGGGTGCGCACCTGTTCCACGTCATCGAAGAACTGCGTGGACACCTGCTCGGCGAGCAGGTCGCCGACCAGTGCGCCGAGACGGCGCACATCGTCACGCAGGGGAATGTCGGGGGTGGCAAAGACGATGCTGCTGCGGTACTCGTTCATCTGCGACGCACTGGCCTCGGGAACGGAATCGCATCAAGCCTAACCCAGAATGCGCGGCGATCCGTGCCGCGCAAATGGTTTCAATTGCATGTGTTGTCAGCGCGGCGCCTTGCCCGGCCCGATGGTCTGCTCCAGCCACCGCTCGCTCTCGGCCAGCATCGTCATCAACGACTCGCGCGCGCGGTAATGGTGCGACTCATTCGGCAGCATCACCAGCCGCGACGTGCCGCCCAACCCCTTCACCGCCGCGAACATGCGCTCGCTCTGCATCGGGAACGTACCGGAATTGTTGTCGTCCTCGCCGTGGATGAAGAGGATGGGATCCTTGATTTTGTCGGCGAAATTGAACGGCGACATCTTCAGGTACACGTCCTGGGCCTGCCAGAAATTGCGCTCCTCGGCCTGGAAGCCGAACGGGGTCAAGGTGCGGTTGTAGGCGCCGCTGCGCGCGATGCCGGCCTTGAACAGGCGGGTGTGCGCGAGCAGGTTGGCGGTCATGAACGCCCCGTAGGAATGCCCACCGATCGCGATGTGGTCGCGGTCGGTCACGCCACGCCGCACCACCTCGTCAACGGCGGCTTCGGCGTTGGCGACCAGCTGCGGCAGGTAGGTATCGTTGGGTTCCTTGTCGCCTTCGCCGATGATCGGCATCGACGGACTGACCAGCACTGCGTAGCCCTTGGCCAGGAAAACCTGCGGTCCCCAGTAGCCTATCGCGTTGAAGCGGTAGGGCGAATCGGTGACCTGGCTGGCCGCGGCGGCGGTCTTGAACTCGCCCGGGTAGGCCCACATCAGCATCGGCAGCGGGCCGTCCTTCTTCACGTTGTAGCCCGGCGGCAGCATCAGCGTGGCGGTCAGGTCGACCCCGTCGTTGCGCTTGTAGCGGATCTGCTCCTTGCTCACGCCGCGCAGCTTCGGCAGCGGATGCTCGAAACGGGTCAGCGCGCGCGGCGCGGCACCGGCATCGGCCAGCGACTGCACGAAGTAGTTGGGCGGCACGTCCGGCGACTCACGAGTCAGCAGCAGCGAGCTCCCTTCCTGGTCGAGCAGCGCCTGCGGCAGCGCGTAGTCCGGTGCCTGCGAATGGAACAGGCGGGTGGCCTGGCGGCTTTCCAGGTCGAAGCGGTCGACGAACGGGCGGTCGCCTTCCGGCGACGCGCCCTGGCCGAGCAGGAAGATGCTGCGCCCATCGCTGCTGGTCTGCAGACGCGCGCGACCGTTCACGTCGCGCACCAGCGCCGGACGCCCCGGGTCGTTGTAGCGGTCCTGCGAGGAGCGCTCGGCGAGCAGCTGCGGCGCCTGGTCGAGCTGGTCCGGCGCAATCCGCCACTGTTTGACCACGCGCGACTTCCACCACGACTCATTGAGCAGGGCCAGGTCGCCGCGGCCCCACTGGATGCCGGCATAGCGGCTGCCGAGCTGGGCCAGCGTTACCGGCGGCGCCTCGAACGGCGCAGCCTGCATCAGCACCGCGTCGCGCACCTTTGCCTCGCGGTTGGGGTCGCCGCCGTCCTGGGCCTCGGCCCAGACCAGGGTGGCCTCTGCATCCGCGCGCCAGCTCACATTGCGCACGCCGGTAGGCACCGCGTCATTGCCGGTCGGCAGGCCTTCCACCAGCGGCAGGTTGGCCACGGTGTGCTCGAGCTTGCCGTCGACCGCATTCCACACTTCGATGCGGCGCGCGAAATCATCGGCCGGCACCAGGTAGGAGTACGGGCGCTGCACGCGCTCGGCCAGCACGTGGCGGCCGTCCGGCGAGACATCCAGGTCGAGGTAGACCCCGGCGCTGGACAGCGCCGTGGTCGCGCCGTTGAGCGCAACGCGCACCGGCTGCGACGTGGCGTAATGGTCGAACAGGCGCGCGTCGGCCTCATTGCTCAACAGGTCCTGGTAGGTGCGGATCGCGCGCACCCCGGCGTCGGCCTGGGTCTGCTGGATCGCCGGACCGGTTGGGATGCCACCGGCCGCCGGTGCCGGACCCTGGCCCTTGGGCTGCAGGGTGACAAGCAGGCCGCGGCTGTCGGGCAGCCAGGCATAGCCATCGCCGAACACGCTGTTGAGGTCGCCCAGCAAGCGCCGCGCGCTGCCGCTGGCCACGTCCACGATCCACAGTTCATTGGTACCGCTGGCCGCATGCACCTGGTTGAAGGCCAGGTACTGCTGGTCGGGCGACCAGGCCAGCGAGGCGATCGACAGCGGCTGCGGCAGCCCGGTGATCTGGCGTTCCTTGCCGTCGGCAATCGTCATCAGCCAGAGCTTGTCGACGAAGCTGAAACGGCTGGCCGAATGGGTGGCCGGATTGATCCGCACCCCGGCCAGTTTCAGTTCCGGCTGGGCGACCGTTTCGATGGACGGCAGCGGCGGGCTCTGCAGCATGGCGGCGAGGTCGCGGCGCGGCGACAGGCTCAGGCTGGGCGCACGCGGCGCGTCGACCACGGCCTGAAGCGCGGCCGAGGGCAGCTGGTAGCCTTGCGCGACCTTGGCGGCGGCCACGGGCTGCGGCGCCTTGGCCGATGGCGTAGCGGCCAGCGCCAGCGGTGCGACCGCCAGCAGGGCCATGCCCACGATCAGTCGTGCGCTGCGGTGTGTGCCTGTCATGTTCGAGCCCCATCCTGTGCAAACCTTGGACCTTAACAGCGGGGCGCGGTTTGCCCCCCTGCCGATGGTTGGGTCGGGGCGCCGATTCATGCCCGGGCGGTGCGCCGCGATATACTGGGCATTCCCCTCCACCGAGGGGCGCTGCGACCGCTGCCGGACCCGATCCGCACGGCCAGGCTCGGTGGCAGGGCTGGTTCCAACGGCGCCCGGCGAAGACGATTCCATCGTCACATACCGGAGCTTTCATGAACGCTGTTGCCAAGACCTTCTCCACCGAAGGCGATTACAAGATTGCCGATATCTCGCTGGCCGACTGGGGCCGCAAGGAACTGGATATCGCCGAGCACGAAATGCCGGGCCTGATGTCGATCCGCCGCAAGCACGCCGCCACCCTGCCGCTGAAGGGCGTGCGCGTGACCGGTTCGCTGCACATGACCATCCAGACCGCCGTGCTGATCGAAACCCTCAAGGACATCGGCGCCGACGTGCGCTGGGCGTCGTGCAACATCTTCTCGACCCAGGACCACGCCGCCGCGGCGATCGCCAAGTCCGGCACCCCGGTGTTCGCCTGGAAGGGCGAAACCCTGGAGGAGTACTGGGACTGCACGCTGGACGCGCTGACCTTCACCCTGCCCGACGGCACCCTGACCGGCCCGGAGCTGGTGGTCGACGACGGCGGCGACGTCACCCTGCTGATCCACAAGGGCTACGAGCTCGAAAACGGCAGCACCTGGGTCGACGAAAAGGCGTCCTCGCACGAAGAGCAGGTCATCAAGAACCTGCTCAAGCGCGTCGCGAAGGAGCGCCCGGGTTACTGGGGCCGCGTGGTCAAGGACTGGAAGGGTGTTTCCGAGGAAACCACCACCGGCGTGCACCGCCTGTACCAGCTGGCCCAGGCCGGCACCCTGCTGATTCCGGCGATCAACGTCAACGACTCGGTCACCAAGAGCAAGTTCGACAACCTGTACGGCTGCCGCGAGTCGCTGGCCGATGGCCTGAAGCGCGCGATGGACGTGATGCTGGCCGGCAAGGTGGCCGTGGTCTGCGGCTACGGTGACGTCGGCAAGGGCTGCGCCGCCTCGCTGCGTGCCTATGGCGCGCGCGTGATCGTCACCGAGATCGACCCGATCTGCGCCCTGCAGGCGGCGATGGAAGGCTATGAAGTCAACACCATCGAATCGACCCTGGGCCGTGCCGACCTGTACGTCACCACCACCGGCAACAAGGACATCATCCGCATCGAGCACCTGAGCGCGATGAAGGACCAGGCCATCGTCTGCAACATCGGCCACTTCGACAACGAGATCCAGGTCGATGCGCTGGTGTCGTTCGCCGGCATCAAGCACGTCAACATCAAGCCGCAGGTGGACAAGTACATCTTCCCGAACGGCAACGCGATCTTCCTGCTGGCCGAAGGCCGCCTGGTGAACCTGGGCTGCGCCACCGGCCACCCGAGCTTCGTGATGTCCAACAGCTTCGCCAACCAGACCCTGGCACAGATCGACCTGTGGGCGAACAAGGACAGCTACGAGAAGAAGGTCTACCTGCTGCCGAAGAAGCTGGACGAAGAAGTGGCACGCCTGCACCTGGAGAAGATCGGCGTGAAGCTGACCACCCTCAGCCAGGAACAGGCCGATTACATCGGCGTGCCGGTGGACGGTCCGTTCAAGCCGGAGCATTACCGCTACTGATGGAGGTGCCGGGCAGAGCCCGGCACTACCGGATGTGCAACGGGCGCCTTCGGGCGCCTGTGTTCGTTAAGGAGCTTTCACCCGTGCTGCACCCGGCACTCACAACGACCTCGGGATCATCGGCGCGCGGGGGTTTCAAATGGATGCGCGTCGCGCGTCCCCAGTGGAGCATTGCCATGAACGGCAAATTCATCCTGTCCGCACTGCTGGCATTGAGCGCTGCGCCTGTCGCCCAAGCCGCCGACTCTACCTACTATTGCCTGGTGCACAACGAAGACGGCCAGATCGTCAATGCAGCTTCGGCCAAGGGTCAACTCTTCGTCATCAAAGCCGCCACACTGGACAAGGCCAAAGACGCGGCCCTTGCTGCGGGAAAGAAGAAGGATGCCAAGGCGGAATCCGCAGAGTGTTCGACCAGCGCCGATAGTTTCATGCATCCGTAACGGCGGCACCTGGAAGGAGAACGGGCACTGGATGTGCCCGTTTTTCTTCATGCACGACGTGACAACCCCGGCAACCCCAATCCGTGCGCCGGGATCGCTACGATGGGATATCCCGACAACGCGGCCTGCCATGACCCCGGCCATCAACCTGCTCAGCAAACACGGCATTGCGCACCGCGTGCTGTCCTATCACCACGATGCCAGTGCCGCCTCCTACGGCGGCGAAGCCGCCCAGCAGCTTGGGCTGGACCCGGCGCAGGTGTTCAAGACCCTGCTCGCCAGCACCGAGAAACACGAACTGCTGGTGGCGATCGTGCCGGTCAGCGGCACGCTGGACCTGAAGGCGTTGGCCGAAGCTGCCGGTTGCCGGAAGTGCGAGATGGCCGACGTGGCGGCCGCGCAGCGCGCGACCGGGTATCTGGTGGGGGGGATCAGTCCGCTGGGGCAGAAGAAGAAACACCGCACCTTCATTGATGCCAGCGCGCAGGCGCTGGACACGATGCATGTCAGTGCCGGGAGGCGCGGGTTGGAGGTGGCGTTGGCGCCGGGGGATCTGGTTGCGTTGACCGAGGGTCAATGGGCGGACGTGGGAAGGCGGTAGAGGCACGTCAGGATTCAGGGCCGCCAGTTCGCATTGTTCTCCCAGAACGCCACCGCCCGCTGGTACGCCTCGCGGTCCAGCGGTACGCCCGAACCGCCCTCCTCCACGCCCAGCGCGTTGCGCATCATCGTGATCGGCGCCATCGGCACCTCTTCCGGTTCAGCGGTGTAGATGCAGCCGACGATGCCCCAGTCCGCGTCGATGGGCGAGCCCTCCTTCGCCAGCTGTTCGGCGCTGTACAGGATCACCACCACGTAGTTCGCGCGCGGCGATTCCACGCCTTCGAACCAACGCACCAGCACCGGCAATTCGTCGCGGTTGCGCGCTTCGTAGCCACTGCGCAGCTGGTGCCGGTTGGCGTCGGTGACCGGCACGGTCAGGCAGCGGGTGCTGGTCCAGTTCTCGTACACGTGCAGCTTGCAGAACGGCGCGTAGCCCTCCAGCACCTTGAACGGCGCGTGCGCGTTGAGGTGCGCCTGGAACTGCTCGGCACTGCAGTCCTGGATGGTGTTGCCGCGCGGCACGCGCGGGAACAGGCGGGGGCGGGCGAAGTCGGTAAGGACGATGGTCATGGGGTCAGTGCTGGAGAACAGGCGCACAGGGTAACCGGTCGACCGCGCAGCGCATTCCGGCCCCCATTTTACATTCATCGCGATGAAGCGATATGATGACCCCACGCCCGCCGCCGCTGCTGCCCATGACCGCCCTCAGCTTCGAGTTCTACCCGCCCAAGACCGACGACCAGCGTGCCCAGCTCGACCGCACGGCCGCCAAGCTGACCGCCTACGCGCCCGAGTATGTGTCCTGCACCTTCGGCGCCGGCGGTTCGACCCTGAGCTACACCTCCGAAACCGTCCGCCACCTCAAGCAGCACCATGGCTTCGAAGCGGCACCGCACCTGTCCTGCGTAGGCGGCAGCCGCGAGGAGATCCGCGAGCTGCTCAAGCTGTACCGGGCGATAGGTTGCCGGCGCATCGTGGCGCTGCGCGGCGACCTGCCCTCGGGCATGGGCCACCCCGGCGACCTGCGCTATGCGAGCGAACTGATCGCCTTCATCCGCGCCGAGCATGGCGACGCGTTCCACATCGAAGTCGGCGCCTACCCGGAAACGCACCCGCAGTCGGACGACGCGCTGCGCGACCTGAAGTACTTCAAGGCCAAGATCGATGCCGGCGCCGATGCCGCCATCACCCAGTACTTCTACAACGCCGACGCCTATTTCCACTTCGTGGATGCCGTGCGCAAGCTCGGCGTGCAGGTACCGATCGTGCCGGGGATCATGCCGATCTCCAACTTCAGCCAGCTGCGTCGCTTCTCCGAACAGTGCGGCGCGGAGATCCCGCGCTGGATCGGCAAGCGCATGCAGGCCTATGGCGATGACGCCGATTCGGTGCGCGCGTTCGGTGCCGAAGTGGTCGCCCAGCTGTGCGAGCGGCTGGTCGCCGGTGGCGCACCCGGGCTGCATTTCTACACCCTCAACCTGGCAAAGCCGACCAGCCAGGTGCTGAAACTGCTGGGGCGCTGAACGCGGCACGCCCAATCGCTTGCAGATAACGCAGGCGCCGCTACGCTGCTGCAATGAAACTGGTCGCCCCGCTGCTGTTGTCGCTGTGTCTGCTGTGCCTTGCCCCTTCGGCGCAGGCACAGGCGCAGCGCGTGAACCGTTGCACCACTGCGCAGGGCGAAACCGTGTTCACCGACCGCAGCTGCGATTCGCTGGGCGCCAGCGCGCGGATGCCGCCGCGTGCGGCGTCGGTGGGCAACACCGGCATCTATCGCGCCGGCTGCGCACGTCGCCTGAGTGAATTGACCGGTCAGATCCGCGATGCGGTCAGCCAGCAGGACGTGAATCGGCTGTCCTCGATCTACCTGTGGGGCAGTGTTTCCGATGCCACCGCCAACAGCATCATCGGGCGGCTGGAATCGGTGGTGCAGCGGCCGCTGATCGATATCGCACCGGTCTATCCGGAGGTGGCGGCAGTGCCGACGCCGATACCGGTGGATCCGAATGCGAGCTTGGCCGAAGCGGTGCCGGCGGTTGCGCCAACCTCCCGCCCGCGACCGGTGGGGCTGCGATTGGAGCAGACGTTGGGGAACAGTGCGACGCCTGCGCGGACCGTGTTTGGGTTGCGGCGGGCGTATGGGTGTTTCTGGATTACGTTGTAGTTCGGTTTTTATGAGGGCCGGGCAGAGCCCGGCGCTACGTCGTCAGGTAGGCCACAGGGCGCTGATCGAGGCGATGCCCTGGGCACCGTGGCGGCGGGCCTGGGTGATGTCGTCGGGGGCCAGGCCGCCGAGGGCGTAGATCGGCAGCGACACCTGGGCACGCAGCGTCTCGAACGCCTCCCAGCCGATCAGAGCAGTGCCCGGGTGGCTGCTGGTGGCCTGGACCGGGCCGAGCACGGCGAAGTCGCAGCCCAGACGCTGCGCGGCCTGCAGCTGCGGCAGGTCATGGCAGGAGGCGGCCACCAGCTGGTCGGCGGGCAACGGCCGCGCCTCCAGCTGCAGCAGCTGCTCGCCGCCCAGGTGCACGCCCACGCCCAGCCGACGGGCCAGCTCGATGTCGCGGTTGAGCAGCCACTGCACGCCGCTGCGGTGGCGCGACACCGCCTGTTCGGCCAGCTGGATGCGCGCCGGGCTGGTCGGAGTACGCAGCTGCACCCGGCGCACGCCGGCGTCCAGCGCGCGCGCCAGGCGCGCGTACCACTCCTGGTGGGCGGCGTCTTCGTCGGTGTCCGGCTCGGGGGTGATCAGGTAACGGTCCGGGTGGCGCAGCGCGGCCACCACCGGCAGGTCGGCCGGCGGCATGGAATAGCGCACCAGCTTGTCCGGGGCCACCCAGGTGATCGCCTGGCCTTCGCGGCCGCGCGGCGAGCCCCTCCAGCTGCGCACATGCCGCACTTCCAGGCGCAGGTGCTTGTCCGGGTAGGCCTGCGGCACGTCCATGATCCAGTCGCCGACCTCGGCTTCGATCCCCAGCTCTTCGCGCAGCTCCCGCACCAGCGCCTGCTCGGAACTCTCGCCGGTCTCGCGCTTGCCGCCGGGGAATTCCCACAGGCCGGCCATGTCGCGGTTCTCGGTGCGACGGTTGAGCAGGATGCGGCCACGGGCATCGGTGATGACGGCAGCCACGACATGGATCGATCGTTTGGGGGATGGCATGCGCTCAGGATGCCATACAAACGAAGGGCCCCTTGCGGGGCCCTTCGGTACTTCAGTTCACCGCTCCGGTCAGAACGCCACGTTCCAGTTCAGCTGGGCCCCTACTTCGCGCTGGCCGTCGCCGGCACGACCCTGCGCGAACATCGACAGGCGGCTGTTGTCGGAGGTGTTGAGCGACACCCCGACCTCGGCGATGCCCACGTTGCGGGCCAACGGCAGGCCCTGCACGGTGAAGCTGTCGCTGCCGGCCACGAAGCGGTTGCGGCTGTCGGCGCGCAGTTCGCCGGCCGCGTTCTGCCAGGCCAGGCCGGCTTCGAAGCGGGCGCCGTCCTGCTGGCCGCCACTGATGTCCCACGAGGCGCGGATACCGGCCGTGGTGGTCCAGACCTCGTCCTTGCTGGACGCGACCGACAGGGAGGCGGTGCCGCCGGTCTCGGTGGCAGCCTCGCTGGACAGGCGGGTGTAGGCCAGGGCCAGGTACGGGCTCAGGGTCAGCGCATCGAACTGCAGGTCCCAACCGCCCTCGGCGAACGCCGACACGGCGTGGGCGTCATGGCGGCTGTCGAGGGCCTGTGCCCACGAGGTGCCGGCACCGATGTCGCGGCGCGTCTCCACCTCGTAATCGGCATAGCTGGCGCCGCCGTTGATCCACGCCTGTTCGCCACGGAAACCGGCGTACAGGCCGCCGTGCACGGCGTCGACCTCGGTGATCGCGCTGCGGTCGCGGATCTGCTGGCGCAGCGACTCCGGGCCGCCGGCCACGCCGACCGTCCAGCGCTCGCCGAAGGTCCAGTCATAGCCCGCGATCAGACCCTGGCGGTGGTCCTGGGTACGCGCGGCATTGCCGTCGCCGTCGCTGCGCTTGGAGGCGCCGCTGCCGGCCACCCACACCGCCGACCCCTCGCGCTTGGCGCTCGGGTCCGGACGCAGGCGCTGCGAGACGCCCTCGCGCAGGAAGCGGTCGTGGAGCAGCAGTGCACGCTTGCTGGCGTGCAGTTCACCGGCCAGGTCGTCGAAGGCGCCCAAGGCGCTGGCTTCATCCAGCATCAGCAGGCCGTTGTACAGGGCGAGTGCGTCGCCGGACTGCTGCAGCGAGTCCAGTGCGGCGGCGGTGGCGCGGTGGTTGCCGGTTACCGCGACCGCACCGAACACGATCGGCGGGGTCACGCCCGGCGTGCCCGGGAAGCCCGGATCGACCGGCGTCACCGGGTCCACCGGCGTGACCGGATCAACCGGCGTGACAGGGTCGACCGGAGTCACCGGAGTCACCGGATCCACCGGCGCCACCGGGGTATTCACCGCGATGGTCAGCAGCACGTCGTTACCGGTCTGGACCAGGGTCGGGGTAATGAACGCAGAGTTGGAAATCACATCGTCGAAGCCGCCATTGAGGCCTTCGGCGGCGTTGAGGATCGTATAGCTGTGGCCGTTCTGATAGCTGGCCAGCGGATCCAGACCGGTCACGCGGACGCCGGTGGCGCCGGTGCTGCCGGCAATCCCCGCACCATGGCCGACGTACGCCTTGCCACTGACTTTGATGAAGTCAGCTTGGCCATTGCCCAGCAGGTCCACGTCGTAGAACGCCTTCTGCGCGACACTGGCCGGCACCGCGCCGCCGGCGTTGACGAAGAGGTCACCGTCGATGCTGATCGTACCCACGCCTGCGCTACCAGGCGACAGCACGCCGCCATTGAACACCTCGGTCCTGCCGACGGTTGCATTGCCGGCGAGCACGCCGCCATCGCGCACCATCACGTTGGAGCTGCGGACCACGCCGGTGGTGCTGCCGTAGTTGATGGTCTGGTTGAAGCCCGAGCTCCCGTTGAGAACCAGGGTGCCGCCGGAGACTTCGATCTGCTGTTGCGGGGCCTGGCTGCCCACGTAGCCCACCCCGCTGTACATATCGCCGTCGATGCGCAGGGTGCCGCCGGTGACGGCAACCTTGCCACCAAACCCGGTCAGGTCACCGGTCAACGCGGTCTCACCCGCCACGTTGGTGATGGCGCCGGCCGTGCCTACGCCGCTGATACCGCTGCGCACCGTGTTGGCCAGACTGATGCTGTCGGTGTGGTTGAACACCAGACCGCCCGAGCCGCCGCCCTGCATGACCACGTTCGCGCTGCCCAGGTCGCCGGCCGCTTCGGCCGCAGCCCAGACCGGGCCGCCGTTGGCCACCGACCAGGTGTCCATGCCGCCGCCGATGACGGCGTAACCGAGTGTCTCCAGGCTGAGCTCGCCACCCGCGGCGATCCGACCACCGTTGGCCACAGTGAGTATCCCGAACGGCTCACCGACCAGGTGGCTGCCCACGGTGATGTTGCCCGTCGCTTCGATCGCCGACCCTGTGCCGCTGACGCGGACCTGCTCGTCGACCTTGCCGATCGCGAAGGTCATCGAGTTGGTGCCGCCGGACACCAGCAGCGTGCCGGTGTCGATCTGCGCGCCGTCGAGTACATCCACGCCGGTGCGAATGTCGAGCTCACCCTGGTTGGTCCAGCGGCTGTCGGTGCCGGTCAGGGTGGCGGTGCCGCTGGAACTGAGCGAATCACGGATGCGTGCCGAGTTGGAGCGGATTTCGCCGCCGTTCTCGAGCAGCAGCTGGGTGCTGGCGATGACGCGGTCGCCGCTTAGCAGCGAGCCGGCGCCGGTGATTTCGATGCGGCCGGTCCGGGCTGCGGTGCTCGGCAGGCCCTGGTTGTCTTCAGCCGTTACGTTGCCGGTGGCCACCACTTGCGCGCCCGCCTCGATGCGCAGCAGTCCGTCACCATTGCCCGATACACGCAGCGCACCGGTGTTGACCGTCGTGCCGGCGCCGTTGAGCAGCAGCGTGCCACCAGAACCCTGCGCCTCTCCGACGCTGACCACCTGTGCGGTGAGGGTGCCGGTGTTGCGCAGGTCGACCGTACCGGTGGCGGTACTGGCACCGCCAATGATCAGGTTACGGCCCACGACGACACTGCCGTCGTTGATGTTGAGCCTGCCCGTGCCGGCTTCGCCGACACGCAGCTCGTTGTCGGTGACCACCAGCTCGCCGCCGGTGGCGACATTGACCGTGCCGCTGCTGCCTGCTGAAGTGGCCACGCTCATGGCAAACGAGTTGCCTGCAATCGGTGCCGCAAAAGTCGTCGTGACCCTCGAGCCATCCAGGATGCTGAGGCCGCCAACGCCTTCTCGGCCAACCAGGATCTGGCGGGCAGTCAGCTGCGAACCCGAGTCCACCTGACCTATGCCGGTGGAGCCGGCGCCGTAGGCAAACGACAGGGTCGAGCCCAGCGTGGCCTGGGCGCCCTCATACAGCCGCAGACCGCCCATGCCGGCCTCGCCCACGCGAACCGCCGCGCCGTTGACGGTCAGCGAAGAGGTCGGGCCAGACAGGTGCAGCTCACCGTTGCTGCCGACGGTGGTGCCCATCGACACCAGGCCATTGGAGGTGAGTTTTCCGCCATCACGAACGTTGACCAGCACCAGTCCGTTGGGACCGACGCGGAAACCATCGACGTAGCCGCGCGTATCAGTAACGGTTTCACTGTTGTCGAAGTCATAGACCGCGGCAAATGCCGACGGCAACGACGCAGCCGACAGGCCCAGCGCGACCAGCATGGCGGCACTGAGCTGCGAACGGCGCCGGATGCCGCCGGTGGTCGCTGCGGAGGAGGAATGGGTGGAGGTGAGTTCGGATGCAACCTGCATCTGGCCGGTGGCGTGGTTGAACACCAGGCGATAAATCCTGTTCATGAAGCTCCATGGATGGCGACTCAGGGGAAACGCGCAGTGGCGCGCTGGCCTGTCGCGAATGCAACGCGATCGCAACAGGGGCTAAAACGATAGATGCATGTCTCATTCGAGCCCGTCGGTCGCATCTGACACGCTTGTGGGGCTGCCCCGCCACTGCGTGTCAGTTTTTTCTGAAACCGGCTGTTGCGTGGTGCAGATCACAAAACCGCTGCGTCATCAAAAAAAAACCCCGCTTTCGCGGGGCTTTCTTCATCAGGTCAGCTGACCGTGGCAGTGCTTGTACTTCTTGCCACTGCCGCAGGGACACGGATCATTGCGTCCCACCTTCGGTTCGTCGCGGGAGACCTGCGCCACGCCATTGCGCTGCGCTTCCACCTCGGCCGCTTCTTCGTCGGCGCCGTAGCCGCCCACGTTCTGGTGCTGGAACTGCGACTGCAGCAGGCGCGCTTCGGCCTGCTGGCGTTCGGCCGCTTCCAGTGCCGCCACTTCCTCTTCGCTGCGGATGCGCACGCGCGCCAGCAGGGTCACCACTTCGCGCTTGACGTTCTCGAGCATTTCCGAGAACAGCTCGAAGGCTTCCTTCTTGTACTCCTGCTTGGGCTGCTTCTGCGCGTAACCACGCAGGTAGATGCCCTGGCGCAGGTAGTCCATGCGGGCCAGGTGTTCCTTCCAGCTCTGGTCGAGCACGGTCAGCATGACGTGCTTTTCCAGCGCGCGCATGGTCTCTTCGCCGACGCCGGCTTCCTTCTGCTCGAAGTGCTCGTCCACGCGCGCCTGCACCTTGTTGGCGATGGCTTCGGCGTCGAGCTCCTCGTGCTGCTTGAGCAGGCCGGTGACGTCCATCTGCAGGCCCAGGTCCGAGGCCAGGGTGGCCTCAAGGCCCGGCAGGTCCCACTGTTCGTCGATCGAGTTCGGCGGCACGAAGCGCGCCACGATGTCGAAGATCACGTCGCCGCGGATGCCGTCGACGTTGTCCTTCACCGACTCGGCGTCGAGCAGTTCATCGCGCTGCGAATAGATGACCTTGCGCTGGTCGTTGTTGACGTCGTCGAAGTCCAGCAGGTTCTTGCGGATGTCGAAGTTGTGGGCCTCGACCTTGCGCTGCGCCTTCTCGATCTGGCGGCTGACCAGGCGGTCTTCGATGACGTCGTCTTCCTTCATGCCCATCATGCGCATGGCCTTCTGCACCCAGTCAGAGGCGAAGATGCGCATCAGGTTGTCTTCCAGCGACAGGTAGAAGCGGGACGAACCCGGGTCACCCTGGCGGCCCGAACGGCCACGCAGCTGGTTGTCGATACGGCGCGATTCATGGCGTTCGGTACCGACGATGTGCAGGCCGCCGGCAGCCTTGACGGCCTCGTGGCGCTTCTGCCATTCGGCCTTGACCGCGGCCTTCTGCTCGTCGGTGGCACCTTCGCCCAGCTCGTGGATTTCCGCTTCCAGCGAACCGCCCAGAACGATGTCGGTACCACGGCCGGCCATGTTGGTGGCAATGGTCACGGCCGCCGGACGGCCGGCATTGGCGACGATGGTCGCTTCGCGATCATGCTGCTTGGCGTTGAGCACTTCGTGCTTCACGCCCGCCTTGCGCAGGTGCTCGGACAGCATTTCCGAGGTTTCGATCGAGGTGGTACCCACCAGCACCGGCTGGCCGCGCTTGGCGCACTCTTCGATGTCGGCCAGCACCGCATTGAACTTGCCCTTGCGGTTGAGGAACACCTGGTCCGGGCTGTCCTTGCGGATGGTTGGGCGGTTGGTCGGAATCACCACCACTTCCAGGCCGTAGATGCTCTGGAACTCGAAGGCTTCGGTATCGGCCGTACCGGTCATGCCGGACAGCTTCTTGTACATGCGGAACAGGTTCTGGAAGGTGATGCTCGCCAGCGTCTGGTTCTCGCGCTGGACCGGCACGCCTTCCTTCGCTTCCACGGCCTGGTGCAGGCCATCGGACCAGCGGCGGCCGGACAGGGTGCGGCCGGTGAACTCGTCGACGATGACCACTTCGCCATCGCGCACGATGTAGTCCACGTCACGCTGGTAGATCGCGTGCGCGCGCAGTGCGGCGTTGAGGTGGTGGACCACGGTCAGGTTCTGCGGCGCGTACAGGCCTTCGGTCTCGCCGTCGAGGATGCCGGCCTCGACCAGCAGCTGCTCGGCGTGCTCCATGCCCGCTTCGGACAGGTGCACCTGCTTGCCCTTCTCGTCGACCCAGAAGTCGCCTTCGCCGTCTTCCACTTCCTGCTTGACCAGGTTCGGCACGACGCGGTTGACGCGGATGTACAGCTCCGGGGAATCATCGGCCGGGCCGGAGATGATCAGCGGGGTACGCGCTTCGTCGATCAGGATGGAGTCGACTTCGTCGACGATGGCGTAGTGCAGGCCGCGCTGGTAGCGGTCGGCCTTGGACAGCGCCATGTTGTCGCGCAGGTAGTCGAAACCGAATTCGTTGTTGGTGCCGTAGGTGATGTCCGAGGCGTAGGCTTCGCGCTTGTCGCTGTGCGGCATGCCCGGGTACACCACGCCCACGCTCAGGCCCAGCCAGTTGTACAGCTTGCCCATCTGCGCGGCGTCACGGCGCGCCAGGTAGTCGTTCACGGTGACCACGTGCACGCCCTTGCCTTCCAGCGCGTTGAGGTACACCGGCAGGGTCGCCACCAGGGTCTTGCCTTCACCGGTGCGCATTTCTGCGATCTTGCCCAGGTGAAGCACCATGCCGCCGATCAGCTGCACATCGTAGTGGCGCATGCCCAGCACGCGGCGACCGGCTTCGCGGCAGACCGCGAACGCTTCCGGCAGCACCTTGTCCAGGGCTTCACCATCGGCGATGCGCTGCTTGAACTCCGGCGTCTTGGCCTGAAGCTGCTCGTCGGAAAGCTTCTCGATCTCCGGCTCCAGCGCATTGATCTTGGCGACGATGCGGTTGAGCTGGCGCAGCTGTCGTTCGTTACGACTGCCAAATACGCGGGTAAGCAGGCTGTTGATCATTGAAGGAACCGGGTTGGATGGACACGACGCCCGGCCTCCCCCTTGGGATCCGTCCGCCGCAAACGAAACAGGGCGCCTGGCGCCCTGTCGATGGCAACACCCATTGTAGCTTGGGACGGCCGGCTGAGGTTTCAAGCGTCGATCCGGTCGCGATCGCCCCGGATTCGGCAAAGAAACACGAATGCGGGGTCGGATCCCTTTCGCCACGGCGAATGGGATCCGCCCCCGGACCGGGGATCAGCCGCGGCTGACGCGGCCGACCGGCGTGTTGCCGCCGTCGCCGAGGAACTTGCGCGGGTTGACCACGTTTCCGTTCTCCCACACCTCGAAGTGCACGTGGGCGCCGGTCGAACGACCGGTGGAACCGGCCTTGGCCACTTCCTGCCCGGCACGGACCAGGTCGCCGACCTTCACCACCAGGCGCGAATTGTGCGCATAGCGGGTGACGTAGCCGTTACCGTGGTCGACGTCGACCACGTTGCCGTAGCCGCCCTTGACGCCGGAGAAGCTGACCACGCCTTCGGCCACGGCCATCACCGGGTCACCGACCTTGGCGTGGAAGTCCATGCCCTTGTGGGTGGCGGCACCGCGGCCGAACGGGTCGGCACGGGTGCCGAAACCAGAGGTCACATAGCTGTTGCGGATCGGCATGCGCGAGGGCACGGCGTTCTGCTGCAGCTGGTGGTCGAACATCAGTGATTCCATTACCGACAACTGGCGGCCTGAAGCAGCGAAGCGCTGCTCCAGCACCTGTAAGTCGGCGTTGACGTCCTTGACCGGGATGTCGCTGGTCGGGCCGCCTGCGTCACCGTCACCGAGACCGGGGGTCTCGTTGAAGTCGAACTCGCCGTCTTCCAGCTTGCCCATCTGGGTCAGCCGTTCGCCGAGGGCGTTGAGGCGGGTGGCCTGGGCCTGCAGCTCGCCGAGGCGGGCCGCCAGCGCGTTGACCTGGGTCTGCGCATCGCGCTTGACCTTGGCCAACTCCGCATCCTGGCGCTCGACCTTGGCCTGCAGCCGGGAATCATTCAGCGCGCTGGCGCCAATGCCGCCAGCAAGGCCGATAATGCAGCCTACCCCGAGCACGCTGCCCAGCAGGGCGCGGGGGCGGTCCTCGAAATAGAACCGCAAACGCGCGATGGGCGACGATTTGGCCTGTCCTTCACGCGTTTTGATTACGATCTTTTTGAATGCCATCAGTGAGTTTTCATGTCTGAGCCGAAATCCAGTGCCCGTCCTGCAACAACACCGAAACCGGCGCTGGATGCAGTCATGGATGGCAAAACCAGCAACCCGCTGCGTCGTGCCTTGTGGCTCGACGCGCTGGACCGTCAGTTGCGCCCCCATCTGCCGCCTACCCTGGCCACCCGTTGCCGGCTGGCGAATGTAAACGGCGAACACCTCATTTTTGTCGTCGACTCCGCCGTGTGGCATGCCAAGGTCCGGCTTGCCGAAGCACAGCTGATCGACGCGGCCCGTTCCATCGGGCTGAAGGTCACCAAGGTGACCGTCAAAACCGCGGCTGCCCCTCCTCCACGCTCCCCAGCGATCGACAACAGGAATGGCCCCCACGCAGTTTCAGCCGCCACGCACAAAGGGCTACGCGACGCGTTGGCTTGTCTGAAGGACGTGGACTGATCCACGACCCGCAGGCATCGGGGCGTCCCGCCCCTTCCCCGTCGTCGTCACAAAGGTGTGAATCTGGCAGGGAGCCGGCGGCCATCGTAGCCGCGCTGGGTCGACCAGTCGTTATTCTTTTATTAAATAAACGTTAAAGTTGGCCGGAAACGCGATCGGGTTCACAAAAATGTGACCACGGTACGTAGACGGTTCATTGACATCAACATCACATCCCGGCGTTGCGCCGGAATGCAGAACGGCGCCCCAGGCGCCGTTCGCATTTCAATACTTTCAACCACTTACGCGTAGGCAGGCACGCCATATACGACCGGGACGTCGCTGCTGGGGGCCTCGTAGCTGACCCACTCCCAGGCAGTGGCGTCGGCCAGCAGGGCGCGCACCAGCTTGTTGTTGAGCGCGTGGCCGGATTTGAAGCCTTCGTAGGCGCCCAGCACCTGGCCACCAGCCAGGTACAGGTCGCCGATCGCGTCGAGGATCTTGTGGCGCACGAACTCGTCGGCGTAACGCAGGCCGTCGTCGTTGAGCACGCGGAATTCGTCGAGCACGATGGCGTTGTCCATCGAACCGCCCAGGCCGAGGTTGCGCTCGCGCATGTACTCCAGGTCGCGCATGAAGCCAAAGGTGCGCGCGCGGGAGATTTCCTTGGTATAGGCCGCGGTGGAGAACTCGATCTCGGCGCGCGACTGCTTGGCCGGGATCATCGGGTGGTCGAACTGGATGGTGAAGCCGAGCTTGTAGCCTTCATAGGGCTCGAAGCGGGCGACCTTGTCGCCGTCGGTGACTTCCACCGTCTTGAGAATGCGGATGAAACGCTTCGGCGCGTCCTGTTCGGCGATGCCTGCCGACTGCAGCAGGAACACGAACGGGCCGGAGGAACCGTCCATGATCGGCAGCTCGGCCGAGGACAGTTCCACGATGATGTTGTCCACACCCAGGCCGGCCAGGGCCGACATCAGGTGTTCGACGGTCTGGATCTTGGCGTCGTTGCAGGTCAGCCCGGTGCACAGGGTCACTTCGGTGACCAGGTCGGCACGGGCGGGCACTTCCACTACCGGGTCCAGGTCCACGCGCCGGAACACGATGCCGTGATTGACCGGCGCCGGGCGCAGGGTCATGTAGACCTTGTCACCGCTGTGCAGGCCAACGCCAGTGGCGCGGATCGTGTTCTTGAGGGTGCGCTGGGGGATCATGGGGGTAACCGGGTAGCGCGCAGTCAGCGCGGCAATGACAAACAAGAATAACACGCACTACCGCGACTCCTTTCTGAACCGGAGGCGGCAGACTGCCGGGCCCATCCTGGCCCGGCAGCAAGGGACATGGAGGCGCTCACCGGGGAGGACAAGACCCCGGCTGGCGATCCTCAGTCCGCCTGGCGGCGCAGGAACGCCGGAATGTCCAGGTAATCGTTGGGCAGTTCAGCCGTGGCCGGACCCGACGACGCCGGTGCCGAAGCACCCACGGTGTCGGCGCTGGGACGACGCAGGCCCAGGCCCATGCCGCCCACGGCCTTGGAAACGGCGTCGCCGCCGTTGTCGAACTCGCCGAACTCCGGCTGGCCGGTGGTGGCGTTGCGGACCAGCTTGATCGGTGCGCGCTCGCCCGGACGCTGGGCCTTGGACGCGGCGACCCGGTTCAGGCCGGTGGCGACCACGGTCACGCGGACCTCGTCCTGCATGTCCGGATCCAGCACGGTGCCGACCACCACGGTGGCGTCTTCGGAGGCGAAGCCGTCGATGGTGCGGCCGATCTCGTCGAACTCGGCCATGGTGAAGTCGGCGCCGGCGGTGATGTTGACCAGGATGCCGTTGGCACCGGCCAGGTTCACATCGTCCAGCAGCGGGTTCTGGATCGCGGCTTCGGCAGCGGCCTGGGCACGGTCATCACCACGGGCGGTGCCGGTACCCATCATCGCCAGGCCCATTTCGGACATGACGGTGCGCACGTCGGCGAAGTCGACGTTGATCAGGCCCGGACGCACGATCAGGTCGGCAATGCCCTGCACGGCGCCCTGCAGCACGTCGTTGGCGGCACGGAAGGCCTGAATCATGGTCGCGTTGCGGCCCAGCACGGTGATCAGCTTCTCGTTCGGGATGGTGATCAGCGAGTCGCAGTGCTGGCTCAGTTCCTCGATGCCCTTCAGCGCCACCTGCATGCGGCGACGGCCTTCGAACGGGAACGGCTTGGTGACCACGGCCACGGTCAGGATGCCCATTTCCTTGGCCAGCTGTGCCACCACCGGTGCCGCGCCGGTGCCGGTGCCACCGCCCATGCCGGCGGTGATGAAGACCATGTCCGCGCCCTGCAGCGCGTCCATGATGCGCTCACGGTCTTCCAGCGCGGCCTGGCGGCCGACTTCCGGATTCGCGCCTGCGCCCAGGCCCTTGGTCACGTTGGTACCCAGCTGCAGCTGCAGCTTGGCACCACAATTCTTGATGGCCTGCGAGTCGGTGTTGGCGGTGATGAATTCCACGCCATCCACCGCCGAGTTGACCATGTGCGCCACGGCATTGCCGCCGCCGCCGCCCACGCCAACCACCTTGATCACCGCATTGGGTGCCATCTTTTCGATCAGTTCAAAATGCGCCATGTCCGTGTCCTCGTTGTATCCGCTTTGGCTGGCATGGGCATTCGGGCGTCCTGCCGTCCTGCTGCATGCCAACGTTGCGGCTGTGTGGGTTGTGTGTTGCCGGTGTTGCGTTGTGATGCGGGTACTGCGGGTACTGCGACCGGGCCAGGCCCAGTATTACGGGTTCCGCGTCAGAACTCGCCGCGGAACCAGGTCTTGAGTTTCTTGAACATGCTTCCAGCGCGCCCGGTCGGCAGCGACGGCCGGCGCGGATGCTCGATCTGGCTGCCCATCAGCAGCAGGCCCACGCCGGTGGCATGCACCGGGTTGCCCACCACTTCGCCGAGGCCGGTGACGTGCTGCGGAATGCCCACGCGCACCGGCATCTGCAGCATTTCCTCGGCCAGCTCGACCACGCCTTCCATCTTCGAAGCGCCACCGGTCAGCACCATGCCGGCGCGCACCAGTTCCTCGAAGCCGGAGCGGCGCAGTTCGGCCTGCACCATCTCGAAGATCTCCTCGTAACGACCCTGCACCGCCTGCGCCAGCGAGTGGCGCGGCATGCGACGCGGCGGGCGGTCGCCCACCGACGGCACCTGGATGCTTTCCTCGGCGGTGGCCAGCTGGGCCAGGGCGCAGGCGTAGCGCACCTTGATCTGCTCGGCTTCCGGGGTCGGCGTGCGCAGCATGTGCGCGATGTCGTTGGTCACGTGGTCGCCAGCGATCGGCAGCGAGGCGGTGTGGCAGATCGCACCCTGCACGAACACCGCGATGTCGGTGGTGCCAGCGCCCATGTCGACCAGCACCACGCCCAGCTCGCGCTCGTCGGCGGTCAGCACCGCCACGCTGGAGGCCAGCGAGGACAGCACCAGATCGTCCACCTGCAGGCCGCAGCGCTGCACGCACTTGCTGATGTTGGCCGCGGCCGACTGCGCGCACACCACCAGGTGCGCGTGCACCTCCAGGCGCACGCCGGTCATGCCGACCGGGTTGCGGATGCCTTCCTGCGAGTCGTCCAGCACGTATTCGCGCGGGATCGCATGCAGGATCTTCTGGTCGGCCGGGATCGCCACCGCCTTGGCCGCATCCAGCACGCGGTCGAGGTCGCCCCAGGTCACTTCGCCGTCGCGGATCGGCACGATCCCCGGCGAGTTCTTGCACTGCACGTGGTTGCCGGAGATCGAGGCATACACCGAGCGGATCTCGCAGCCGGCCATCAGCTCGGCCTCTTCGACCGCGCGCTGGATCGACTGTACGGTCGATTCGATGTCCACCACCACGCCGCGCTTGAGTCCGCGCGACTCATGCGAGCCGATGCCGATCACCTCGATCGGATTGCCCGGCGAGTACTCGCCGACCAGCGCGACCACCTTGGAGGTGCCGATGTCCAAGCCGACGATCAGCGATTTGTCACCCTTGCGATTCATGTCCTGTCCTGCGTGCTGTGCGCCACATTGGCCGGCGCGGCCGCGGCCGGGGTACCCCAGCTCAGCGTGAAACCATTGGTATAGCGGAGGTCGGCGCGTTCGATCGGCACCTGCTGGTTGGCCAGCTGCGGCAGCACGCGCACGAAGCGCTGCAGGCGCGAGCGCGCGTCATCGCGACCGACCACCAATTCGGTGCCGTTGCTCAACTGCAGCGACCAGCTGCCGCGCGCGTCCATGCTGACCCGGGTCACGTCGACCCCGGCCGGTGCGAACAGCGCGCGCGCGTCGTTGTACAGCGCGACCACTTCCTGGGTCTGGGTGTCCGGGCCGTCCAGGTCGGGCAGCTTCAGGTCCTGCAGCTTCTGCGGGGTGGCGAACAGCTTGCCCTGCTCGGACAACAGCCGGTCCTTGCCCCAGCGCGCGAACGGCTTGTGCTCGACCAGGGTGATTTCCAGCACGTCCGGCCACTGCTTGCGGACCTGTGCGCTCTCTACCCACGGCAGCGTTTCGATCGCGTCCTGGGCGTCCTGCAGCTTCACCGCGAAGAAGCCCGAGCGCGCATACGGCAGCACCACCTGCTGCAGCTGTTCGGCCGGGACACGCTTGAACTCGCCGTGCACGCGCAGCTTGGCCAGCGGCCAGCGTTCGGCACCAACCCAGCCGTTGAGCACCGCCACCACGGGCAGCGCTACCAGCGACAGGGCCAGCAACCAGACGAAGATGCGCAGCGCCGCGTTCATGCGTGGGCGCTCTCCACGGTCTGTTCGAGCACGCGCCAGACCAGCTCTTCAAAGCCGATGCCGGCCTGCCCGGCCGCCTTCGGCACCAGCGAATGGCTGGTCATGCCCGGCGCGGTGTTCACTTCGAGCAGGTAGAAGCGGCCGCTGGCGCGGTCGCGCATCACATCGACGCGGCCCCAGCCGCGGCAGCCGGCGGCGCGGAACGCCTCCAGCGCGATGCGGCGGATCTCGGCTTCGTCATCGCCGTCCAGGCCCGGGCACAGGTACTGCGTGTCGTCGGCAAGGTACTTGGCGTTGTAGTCGTACCACTGGCCCTTGGGCACGATCCGGATCGACGGCAGCGCCTGGTCGCCGAGGATGCCCACGGTGAGTTCATCGCCGACCACCATCTGCTCCATCAGCAGCTGGCCGTCGTAGCGCGCGGCCAGGGCCACCGCCTCGTCCAGGCCGGCTTCGTCGGTGACCCGGCTGATGCCCACGCTGGAGCCTTCGTTGGCCGGCTTGACCACCACCGGCAGGCCGAGCTCGGCCGCCTGCGCATGCACGGTTTCCGCAGTGACCTTCCGGTACTGCGGGGTCGGCAGGCCCAGCGACAGCCAGACCTGCTTGGTACGGATCTTGTCCATGCCCAGCGCCGAACCGAGCACGTCCGAACCGGTGTACGGCACGCCGAAGGCTTCCATCAGCCCCTGCACGATGCCGTCCTCACCGCCACCGTTGTGGCCGTGCAGGATGTTGAAGACGCGGTCGAAGCGCTTCTCGACCAGCGCCAGGGTCAGCGCCGGGATGCCGTCCACGGCGATCGCGTTGACGCCGCGCGCGCGCAGCGCCTCGATCACGTTGCGACCGGAATCCAGCGAGACTTCGCGTTCGCTGGAGGTGCCGCCCAGCAGCACGGCGACGCGGCCGAACAGGGCCGGGTCGGTGACGCGCAGCGGCGGGAAGACGAGCGTGCTCATTCGGTCGGACCCTCGCCAAAACCTTCAGTGGACACCAGATGGGCGACGTGGCCGATATCGCCGGCGCCCATCATCAGCAGCAGGTCGCCGTCCTGCAGGACGTCGGGCAGCACGTTCTGCAGCTCCGACGCCTGGCCGACCACGACCGGTTCGCTGCGGCCGCGCGCGCGGATGGCGCGGGCCAGCGAACGCGAATCGGCACCGGGGATCGGTGCTTCACCGGCCGGGTAGACCTCGCTCAGGACCAGCGCGTCCACTTCGGACAGCACCGCGGCGAACGCGTCGAACTGGTCGCGGGTACGGCTGTAGCGGTGCGGCTGGAAGGCCACGACCAGGCGCTGGTCCGGCCAGCCGCCACGGGCGGCGGCAAACACCGCTGCCAGCTCGCGCGGATGGTGGCCGTAGTCGTCGATCACCCGCACCTTGGCACCGGTCTTCGTGGTGACGATGCCCAGGTCATTGAAGCGGCGGCCGATGCCGGCGAAGCTTTCCAGCGCGCGCGCGATGGCGTCCGGCGCCACGCCCAGCTGCCAGCCCACTGCGGCAGCGGCCAGGGCATTGAGCACGTTGTGCGCGCCCGGCAGTGCCAGCGTCACCGGGTAGCTGCTGCCCTCCGGCAGGCGCAGCGTGAAGCGCATGCGCGGGCCGTCCTGGACCACGTCTTCGGCGCGCACGTCGGCGTGGCTGCTCATGCCGTAGCTCATCACGTGGCGCGGCGTCTGCGCAGCCAGCGCGGCCACTTCCGGGTCGTCGATGCACAGCACGGCCAGGCCGTAGAACGGCAGGCGCTGCAGGAATTCGGCGAAGGCGGCCTGCACGCGACCGAAGTCGTTGCCGTAATTCTCCAGGTGGTCGGCATCGATGTTGGTGATGATCGAGACCAGCGGGTTCAGGCGCAGGAAGCTGCCGTCGCTTTCGTCGGCCTCGGCCACCAGCCACTGGCCGCCGCCGAGCTTGGCGTTGGCGCCGGCCGCCAGCAGCTGTCCGCCGATCACGAAGGTCGGATCCAGCCCGCCTTCGCTCAGCACCGCTGCGGTGAGGCTGGTGGTGGTGGTCTTGCCGTGGGTACCGGCCACCGCGATACCGCGGCGGAAGCGCATCAGTTCGGCCAGCATCGCCGCGCGCTGCATGATCGGAATGCGCTGGCTGCGCGCTTCCATCAATTCCGGATTGTCATCGCGGATTGCGCTGGACACCACCACGCAGTCGGTACCGAGCACGTTGGCCGCCGAGTGGCCGCGCATCACGCGCGCACCCAGGCTGGCCAGGCGACGGGTCGCGGCGTTGTCGGCATTGTCCGAGCCGGACACTTCATAGCCCAGGGTCAGCATCACTTCGGCGATGCCGCTCATGCCGGTGCCGCCAATGCCGACGAAGTGCACGCGCGGGAAGGCGCGCACCAGGTCATTGGTGTCGTGAAGGCGGCGGATCATGCCCGGCCTCGCAGTGCGGTGTTCATTTGCATTCCTCAAGGATGATGTCGGCGATGCGCTCTGCGGCATCGACCTTGGCCAGCGCACGCGCGGCCACGGCCATCTGCATGCGGCGGCCGGGATGTGTGGCGAGGTCGCGCAGCACGTCCTGCAGTGCAGGGGCGAGCGTGTCGTCCTGCTTCAGCAGCACGGCCGCGCCACGCTCGACCAGGTATTCGGCGTTGCGGGTCTGGTGGTCGTCGACCGCAGCGGCAAACGGCACCAGCACGCTGCCCACGCCGACCGCGCACAGCTCGGCCAGCGTGGAGGCACCGGAACGGCACACCACCAGGTCGGCCCAGGCGAAGGCCTCGGCCATGTCGGCGATGAACGGTTCCACCTGCGCGCTGACAGCCGCGTCCTGGTAAGCCTTCAGCGCTTCGGCATGCAGCTTTTCGCCGCTCTGATGGCGCACCTGCGCGGGCACGCTGTCGCCCAGCGCGGCCAGTGCCTGCGGCACTGCGTTGTTCAGCGCGCGTGCGCCCTGGCTGCCACCGAGCACCAGCAGCCGCAGCGGACCCTGGCGGTCGGCCAGGCGCTGTTCGGGTGCGGCGATCGCGGCGATTTCGGCGCGGACCGGATTGCCGACCGCTTCCTCGCGCTGCGCGAAGCTGCCCGGGAAGCCGGTCAGCAGGCGCCGCGCGAAGCGCGACAGCACGCGATTGGTCAGGCCCGGCGCGCGGTTCTGTTCGTGCACCAGCAGCGGCAGGCCGTGCAGGCGCGCGGCCAGGCCACCGGGACCGGAGGCGAAGCCGCCGAAGGCGATCACCGCCCGCGGCTGGCGGTCGCGGATCAGGAAGCCGGCCGAGCGCACCGCGCGCAGCAGGCGCCCGGGTGCGGTCAGCAGGGCCAGCTTGCCCTTGCCGCGCAGGCCGCTGATCGCCAGCGTGTCGATATGGATGTCGTGCTGCGGCACCAGCCGGGTCTCCATGCCGCCGTCGCTGCCCAGCCAGGTCACCGGAATGCCACGCGCACGCAGCACCCGGGCCACGGCCAGGCCGGGGAAGATGTGCCCGCCGGTGCCGCCGGCCATGATCATCACCGGGCGCTGCGAAGTCGGGGCGTTCATCCCATCCTCCCCAGGGTCGGCTCAATGCGCTGCTGCATGCGGCTGGTGCCCCGCGGGGCGCTGTCGCGCTGCGACGCGGCGCGCGGGTCGCGCTCCTGCATCGCCGCCGCCACTGCGCTGGCGCTCGCACTGGCCGGCGCTTCGGTCGGCGCTGCCTCGTCCAGGTCGGCGGCGCCCATGCGCACTGCCTGGCGGCGCTCGGCCCGGTCCAGTTCATAGGACACGCGCAGCAGCAGGCCCATCGCCACGCAGGTCATCAGGATGCTCGAGCCACCCGACGAGATCAGTGGCAGGGTCAGGCCCTTGGTCGGCAGGATGCCCAGGTTCACGCCGATCGAGACGAAGGTCTGCATGCTGATCCACAGGCCGATGCCGAAGGCGATATAGCCGGAGAAGTGGCGCTTCATTTCCACGCAGCGCATGCCCAGCCAGAAGGTGCGGCCGACCAGCAGCGCGTACAGCGCCACGATCACGCAGGTGCCCAGGAAGCCGAATTCCTCGGCGGTGACCGAGAAGATGAAGTCGGTGTGCGCTTCAGGCAGGTAGTACAGCTTCTGCACCGAGTTGCCCAGGCCGACGCCGGTCCACTCGCCACGGCCCACCGCCATCAGCGCGTTGGACAGCTGATAGCCGTCGCCCTGCTGGTCGGCCCACGGGTCCAGGAAGGAGGTGATGCGGCGCATGCGGTACGGCTCGATGATCGCCAGCGCACTCATGCCGACCAGGCCGATGATCACCGGCATCGACATGCGCGGCATGTTCACACCGCCCAGCACCAGCATGCCGGCGGTGATCGCCAGCAGCAGGGTGGACGAACCGAAGTCCGGCTGCAGCAGCAGCAACAGCACCAGCGCACCGGCCACGCCCAACGGCTTGAGCATCGCCGGCCAGGTCGCGTTGACCTCGTCGCGGAAGCGCACCAGGTAGCTGGACAGCCAGACGATGTAGAGCACCTTCACCGCTTCCACCGTCTGGAACTTGGAGATGCCCAGGTTGATCCAGCGGCGTGCGCCGTTGACCGTGCTGCCCAGGCCCGGTGCGAACACCGCCAGCAGCAGCACGAAGCAGCCCAGCAGCAGCATCTGGTTGTACTGCTCGATGGACTTCAGTTCAGTGCGGGCGGCAACGACTGCCAGCACGATGCCCACCGCCAGGAAGATCAGGTGGCGGTTGAGGTAATAGAACGGGCTGCTCATCAGCGCGATCGAACTGGACGCCACCATCACCACGCCAATGCCCGTGAGCGCGATGATCGCGCCCAGCAGCCACTTGTCGTAGCTGCCTTCGATGGCTTCAAGGCGTGTTGCCTGGCGGGACAGGTCGTTCATCTCAGCGCACCTTCAACGTAGCCAGGCCGATCAGCACGAGCACGACGGAGATGATCCAGAAGCGCACGATCACGCGCGGCTCCGGCCAGCCCTTCAGTTCGAAGTGGTGATGGATCGGCGCCATGCGGAACACGCGCTTGCCGGTCAGCTTGAACGAGGCGACCTGGATCATCACCGACAGCGTTTCGATCACGAACACGCCGCCCATGATCACCAGCACCAGCTCCTGGCGGGTGATCACGGCGATGGTGCCGAGCACCGCACCCAGCGCCAGCGCGCCGATGTCGCCCATGAACACCATGGCCGGGTAGGTGTTGAACCACAGGAAGCCCAGGCCCGCGCCGGCGATCGCCGCGCAGATGATGACCAGTTCACCGGCGCCCGGAATCTGCGGGATCTGCAGGTAGTTGGAGAACACCACGTTGCCCGAGGCATAGGCGAACACGCCCAGCGCGCAGGCGACCAGCACGGTCGGCATGATCGCCAGCCCGTCCAGGCCGTCGGTCAGGTTGACCGCGTTGGAGAAGCCGACGATCCAGAAGTAGGCGATGGCCACGAAGCTGATCCCGGCCAGCGGCAGCGCCACCGACTTGAACATCGGGATATAGAAGGTCAGCGCCGCCGGCACGTCGGCGGTGTAGAACAGGAACAGGCCGGCGGCCAGGCCGAAGATCGACTGCAGCAGGTACTTCCAGCGCGACTTCAGGCCATTCGGATCGCGGCGCACGATCTTGATCCAGTCGTCGTACCAGCCGATCGCGCCGAAGCACAGCATCACTGCCAGCACCACCCACACGTAGCGATTGCGCAGGTCGGCCCACAGCAGCACCGACAGGGTGATCGTGAGCAGGATCAGCGAACCGCCCATGGTCGGCGTGCCGGCCTTGGAGAAGTGGGTCTGCGGACCGTCGGTACGGATCGGCTGGCCGCCCTTGAACTGGGCCAGCTTGCGGATCATCGCCGGGCCCAGCCACAGCGACAGGAACAGCGCGGTGAGCGCGGCGAGAATGCCGCGCAGGGTCAGGTAGCCGAACAAGCCGAACAGGCTCTCCAACTGCTGCAGCCATCGAGCCAGTTCAAGCAACATGGGGGGTTTCCTCTCCTCGCGCCAGCAGCGCTTTCACAATCTTGTCCATGGCGCTGCCGCGCGAGCCCTTGACCAGGCAGCGCACGCCAGCATGCAGTTCGTCGGCCAGCGCCGCGGCGAGCGCGTCGTGGCTCTGGAAGTGGCGGCCGCCCTCGCCGAACGCCTGCGATGCCGCAGCGCTCAGGGCGCCCAGGGTGTACAGGCGCTTCAGCCCGGCCTCGCGTGCACGGCGACCGGCCTGCGCGTGCAGGGCCTCGCCATCCGGGCCGAGTTCGCGCATGTCGCCCAGCACCAGCCAGGCTTCGTCCTTCGACGCGGCCAGCGCGTCGATGGCGGCGGCCAGCGAACCGGGGTTGGCGTTGTAGCTGTCGTCGATCAGCACCGCGCCGCTGGGCAGGCGGTGCGCGATCTGGCGGCCCGGCACCGGTTCGGCACGGGCCAGGCCGGCGGCGATGCTGTCCAGGCCAATGCCGGCGGCCAGCGCCAGCGAGGCCGCGGCCAGAGCGTTGCTGATGTTGTGGCGACCCGGCAGGGCGAGCGCAATGCTGACCGCGCCGGTCGGGGTGACCAGGTTGAACTGGCTGCCGTCGGCGGTCGGCCGGATCGCCTGGGCCGTGACGTCGGCACTGTGGTCCAGCGCATAGCGCAGCACACGGCTGCGCGGCGGTTGGCCAACCACGTGCTGTTCGAACCAGGCGCCGAAGGCGTCGTCGGCATTGATCACCGCCACGCCGTCGGCCGGCAGGGCGGCGTAGATCGCACCCTTGGTGCTGGCCACACCCTGCAGGCTGCCCATCCGCTCCAGGTGCGCCGGGGCGATGTTGTTGACCAGCGCGTATTGCGGGCGGGCGATGTCGGTCAGGTAGGCGATGTCGCCCGGCTTGCCCGCGCCCATCTCATAGATGGCGAAGTCGGCGTCTTCCGGGGCGTCGATCACCGCCAGCGGCAGGCCGATCTCATTGTTGCGGTTGCCCGGGTTGGCGTAGACGACCGCGCCACGTTCGCGCGCGACCTGCTCCAGGATCGCCAGCAACAGGCTCTTGACGCTGGTCTTACCGTTGCTGCCGGTGATCGCGAACACCGCGGCGCTGCGGTCGCGCTGCATGCCGGCCGCGATGCGCCCGAGTGCATGTTCGCTGTCGCCGACCAGGATCTGCGGGACGGCGACGTCGAGCAGGCGTTCGACCAGCATCGCGCTGGCGCCGCGCGCAACCGCGTCGGCAGCGAAGTCATGGCCGTCGAAACGTTCGCCACGCAGGGCCACGTACAGGCTGCCCGGTGCGAGGGTGCGGGTGTCATTGCTGATGGCGTCGATGGCGGTGTCTTCGCCATGGATCTCGCCACCGGCCCAATGCGCGATCAGCGACAGCGGGGTGCGCTTCATCGTGCGCCCTCCTGCCGCTGCGACAGCACGCGGGCCGCCACCTCGGTGTCGTTGAACGGGTACTGCACACCGCAGATCTCCTGGTAGGGCTCGTGGCCCTTGCCGGCGATCAGCACGATGTCGCCCTCGCCCGCCTGGCCGATCGCCGTGGCGATCGCTGCGGCGCGATCGCGCTGCACGGTGGCTGCGGTGGGGTTGGCCAGGCCGGCCACGATGTCGGCAACGATGACGTCGCCGTCTTCGCCGCGCGGGTTGTCGTCGGTGACGATCACGACATTGGCCAGGCGCTCGGCGATGGCGGCCATCTGCGGGCGCTTGCCGGTATCGCGTTCGCCACCGCACCCGAACACGCAGAACAGGCGCCCGGCCAGGTGGCCATGCAGGCTGTCCAGCGCCTGTTCCAGCGCGTCGGGGGTGTGCGCGTAGTCGATGACCACGGTCGGCTGGCCGTCCGTGCCGCCGAGCCGGTTCATGCGCCCGGCGATCGGCTGCAGCTGCGACAGCAGCGCGGCGAGGTCGGCCGGTGCGTGGCCCAGCGCGAACAGCGCACCGGCCACGCAAAGCAGGTTGTCCACGTTGAAGCGGCCCAGCAGCGGCGACTGCACCGGGTGGCGCGCGCCGTCGACCACCAGGTCGAAGGCGATGCCGCGGCCGTCCAGGCGCAGCGAGTCCGCACGCAGGGTGGCGTGCTGCGCGCCGCGCGAGCTGACCCCGATCTGCTGCACGCCCGCGTCGACAGTGCGCAGCAGTTCGCTGCCGAAGCTGTCGTCCAGGTTCACCACCGCCGCCTTCAGGCCGGCACGGTGGAACAGCTTGGCCTTGGCCGCACCGTACCGGGCCATGTCGCCGTGGTAGTCGAGATGGTCGCGGGTGAGGTTGGTGAACACCGCCACGTCGTAGTGCACGGCATCCACGCGGCCCTGGTCGAGCGCGTGCGAACTGACTTCCATCGCCACCGCGCGCGCACCCTGGTCGCGCAGCTGCGCCAGCACTTCATGCATCTGCAGCACCAGCGGGGTGGTGAAGCCGGTCGGCACCACGTTGCCGTACAGGCCCACGCCGAGCGTGCCGATGCTGCCACTGGCGGTGCCAAGCAGGTGCCAGGCCTGGGCCAGCAGCTGCACGGTGGAGGTCTTGCCGTTGGTGCCGGTCACCCCGACCATCGTCATCGCGCGCGACGGATGGCCATGGAACTGGTCGGCCATGCCGCCCATGCGCTGGCGCAGCCCCGGCACGGCAATGGCGTCGGCCGGCGCCGGCAGCTCGGCCGGGGCCGGCGGGTCGAACAGGATCGCGGCCGCACCGGCGGCGCGCGCCTGGTCGACGAAGCCCAGCCCGTGCGCGCCGAAACCGGCAATTGCCACGAAGGCGTTACCGGGGCGTACCGCGCGGCTGTCCAGCACCAGGCCGGTGATCGACGGGTCGTGGCTGAGCACCACATCGGGAAGCAACTGCGAAAGCAACATCATCTGGCTCATTGCGTGCCTCCCTGCGCGGGCGGCAACGTGGCGTGCGCGCTGGGCAGCGCGGCATCGAATTCGGCGGCGGCATCGGGGGCGACCACGGCCTCGGCCGGCGGCGGACTCGGCAGCGAGGCAGCGGCGTGGCCCATCTTCCCGGACTGCTGCGCGGCCAGCCAGGAATCGATATCGTCCGGCGGCACGTCCATCAGACGCAGCGCGCCTTCCATGACGTTGTGGAACACCGGCGCCGAGACCAGGCCACCGTAGTACTTGCCGGCCTGCGGGTCGTTGATGACGATCACCGTGGCGAAGCGCGGGTTGCTGGCCGGCACCACGCCGGCGAACAGCGCGTTGTAATGACCACGCTCGTAGCCGCCGGGGCCTGCCTTGCGCGCGGTACCGGTCTTGCCGGCCACGTGGTAGCCCAGCACCGCGGCCTGCTTGGCGCCGCCCTGGGTGACCACGGTTTCCATCATCGCCACGACTTCCTTGGCGACGTTCTCGTCGATGATCTGCTTGCCTTCGTTGCGCTGGCCCTTGACGAAGGTCGGGGCGATCAGCTTGCCGCCGTTGCCCAGCGCCGAATATGCGGTGGCGATCTGCAGCGGGGTGACGTTCAGGCCGTAGCCGTAGGACATGGTGGTCTTGGACGAACCGCTCCAGCGCGCCGGGCGCGGGAACACGCCGGCCGATTCGCCGGGGAAGCCGCTGTGCGGCGACGAGCCGTAGCCGAAGCTGTGCACATGGTCGTAGAACACCTGGTCGGGCATCTTCGCGGCGATCTTGGCCGCGCCGATGTTCGAGCTGCGGGTGATCACGCCGGTCACGTTGAGCACGCCGTTGTTGCGCGGCACGTCCTTGATCGTATAGCGACCGATCGCCATGTAGCCCGGGTTGGTGTCGACCGTGGTGTCCTTGGTGACCACGCCGGACTGCAGCGCCGAGGCGATGGTCAGCGGCTTCATGGTCGAACCGGGTTCGACCAGGTCGGTCACCGCGCGGTTGCGGCGGGTATCGGGCGCGGCGCCGCCCACCGAATTGGGGTTGTAGGTCGGCAGGTTGACCATCGCCAGCACTTCGCCGGTGGCCACGTCCATGATCACCATCGAACCGCCAGCGGCCTTGTTCTCGATCAGCGCGTTGCGCAGCTCCTTGAACGCCAGGAACTGGATGCGGCGGTCGATGCTGAGGGTGAGGTCCTTGCCCGGCTCCGCGGCGCGCAGCAGGTCGCTTTCGACGGTGTCGCCCTTGCGGTTGCGGATCACGCGCTTGGCGCCGGCCTTGCCGCGCAGCCATTCGTCGAAGGCCAGCTCCAGCCCTTCCTGGCCGCGGTCGTCGATATTGGTGAAGCCGAGCACGTGCGCCATCGCCTCACCCTGCGGGTAGAAGCGACGGAACTCGCGCTGCGAGGCCACGCCCGGAATCTTCAGTGCCACCACTTTCTCTGCATCGTCCGGGTTGATCCGGCGGCGCAGGTACATGAATTCCTTGTCGGCCTTCTGGCTGAGCCTGGTGGAGAGCTCATCCAGCGGCATGCCCAGCGCGGTGGCCAGCTCCGGAATGCGGTCCGGGGCGCGCATCAGTTCCTGCGGATTGACCCAGATCGAGGCGACCGGGGTCGACACCGCCACCGGTTCGCCATTGCGGTCGGTGATCATGCCGCGCGAGGTGTTGATCGGCAGTTCGCGCAGGTAACGCGCTTCGCCCTGGCGCTGGTAGAAGTCGCTGTTGACCAGCTGCACGTAAGCCGCGCGGCCGACCAGCGAGACCGAGCACAGGCCCAGCGCCAGTCCGACCCACTTCAGGCGCTGGCGCAGGTTGAAGCTGTTGCGGGCACGGTTGCGGCCGGTCTTGTTCATGGCCGCACCACCACGACATCGGCCGCTTCCGGGAACTTCATGCCCAGCCGCTCGCGGGCCACGCGGTCGACGCGGGTGGCTTCGGCCAGGGTCGCCTGCTCCAGCTGCAGCCGGCCGAATTCAATGTTCAGTTCGTCGCGGGCGCGCTCCACGCGCGACAGCTCGACGAAGGTCTGCCGGTGACGGTGGCGCATGAACACCACACCGATCGCCGAGGCGATGGTGCAGGCCAGCAGCACGACCAGCAGCAGGCGGCTCATGCAGCCACCGCGCGCTTTTCGGCCACGCGCAGCACCGCGCTGCGCGAGCGCGGATTGACCGCCAGCTCGTCGTCCTCGGCCTTGATGGCACCGCCGACCAGGTCCAGCGTCGGCACGAACGCGGCCAGCTCGGGCAGCCGGCGGTTGCTCGGCGGCGCCTTGGCGTGGCGGTTCATGAACTGCTTGACGATGCGGTCTTCCAGCGAATGGAAGCTGATCACCGCCAGCCGGCCACCGGGCTTGAGCCGCGCCATCGCCGCGTCCAGGCCGGCTTCAAGGTCGGCCAGTTCGCGGTTGATATGGATGCGGATGGCCTGGAAGCTGCGCGTGGCCGGGTGGATCTTGTCCTTGCCACGCGGCATCACCGAGGCGATCAGCTCGGCCAGTTCGGCGGTGCGGGAGAAGGGCTGCTTGTCGCGGCGCGCGATGATCGCACGGGCAATGCGGCGGCCCTGGCGCTCTTCGCCGTAGGTCCACAGCACATCCATCAGCTCGCGCTCTTCCACGCGGTTGAGCCACTGCGCCGCGCTTTCGCCGCTGTCCGGGTCCATGCGCATGTCCAGCGGACCGTCCTTGCCGAAGCTGAAACCGCGCTCGGCCACGTCCAGCTGCGGCGAGGACACGCCCAGGTCGAACAGCACCCCGTCCAGGCCCTCGGCGGTTTCGTTCCAGTGCAGCAGGTCGGCGAAGCTGCCACGGAAGATCGCCACGCGCGGGTCCGGCGCGAAATCGCGCTCGGCTACCGCAATCGCTTCGGGATCCTTGTCCATGACCAGCAGCCGGCCTCCGGGACCGAGTTGCTCGAGCACGCCGCGGGCATGGCCGCCACGACCAAACGTGCCATCGAGATACGTTCCGTTTTCGATCACCTTCAGGCCATCCAGGACCTGCGTGTACAGGACCGGCAGGTGGCCCGCCGGCGACTGCGACACCGGAAGGTGACCGGTCTGCGCGCCTCCGCGCACCCGGGCACCCCGGCTCACAACTTCAAATCGAGCAACCCGTCGCCCAGATCCGTGTCAGACAACGTCTGCTGGATCAATGCGCGATGAGCCTGCTCGCTCCACAATTCGAATTTGTCGCCCATGCCGAGCAACACCGCCTTCTTTTCAATGCCAACGGCACCACGGTGGCTGGCCGGAATACTGATGCGACCGTTGCCGTCCAGCTCCAGATGCGCGGCCGAACCGACCAGCTTCTGTTGCAGCAGGCGCACGACGCGCTGTGTGTTGGGCTTGGCCATGACGTCGTCGCGGACCCGCTCCCACTCCTGCTCGGCGTACAGCCACAGGCAGCCGGACTCGAAGGGGTTGTAGGTCAGGACCAGCCGGTTGTTGCTCACGCGCGCGACCAGGTCACGATGCGCGGTCGGAACCGCCATGCGCCCTTTGTCGTCAACTGTGATGGCCGTCTCGCCCTGAAACACGACGCGTGCACCTTTCCTTCGCCCGGATGAAACATTGAACCACGAAAAACCACAAAAAACCCGGTTTCTCCTCTGTTGCCCACCTTAGCAGCGGTCATGGGGTTGTCAACAGTTTTGCGGACGGGAAATCGCCTTGGACATCAAGGGCTTGCAGCAATGTTTAGAGACTTGTTCAAGGCTTATCCACAAGTTGCTGTTTCGTCTCAATTTTTGAGATTGGGTCGAAGTTCAGGCCTGTGGAGGCCGCGTGAAACCTCCATGCGCATTCAGTCGGCACCTCGTCGCAACCAACCCGTTTCTGCGCAGATTCGGCACAATGCGGGCCATGTGTCTGCTCGCCCTGGCCTGGAAGGTCCACCCCCGCTGGCAGTTGCTGATGGCCGGCAACCGCGATGAATTCCACCAGCGCCCGACCGCGGCGCTTGCCGCCTGGCCGGCGCCGGACCGTGGTGTTCTGGCCGGTCGCGACCTGCGGTCGGGCGGTACCTGGGCCGGCGTGGGTGCAGACGGCCGCATGGCCGTGGTAACCAACGTGCGCGACCCCCTGGCGCTGCAGGTTGGGCCGTCGCGTGGCGCACTGGTGGCCGACTACCTGCGCGCGACCACTCCGGCCGCCGACTTCATGGACATCCTCACCCGGGATGCGGCGTCCTTCGCGCCGTTCAATCTGTTGCTGGCCGACCGCGACAGCTGCCAGTTCCTGGGCAACCACCCGTTGCTGAAGCAGGGGCTGGCACCCGGCGTCCACGGCATGTCCAACGGACCACTCGACGCGCCCTGGCCGAAGACACTGCGCCTGAACGCCGCGATGCAGGCCTGGATCGACGCCGGCCGCGAGGACCTTTCCCCCCTGTGGGCGGCCCTGGCCGACGAAACGCGTGCCGACGACAGCACCCTGCCCGACACCGGGATCGGTGTGGAACGCGAACGCTGGTTGTCCTCGGCGTTCATCCGCAGCCCGGAGTACGGCACCCGCGCCAGCACGGTGATCGCACTGGACGCGGACGGCCATGGGTTCATCCGTGAGCGTCGGTTCGACCCCTCCGGTGCGTGCATCGGCGAAACCGCACTGACCGTCGGCCCCGACGCGCCGGTGCCGATGCCCGCTGGCGGGTAAACGGGAAGCCCCCCGCGCGTCAGCATCCGCATCCGCATCCGCTGACCTGTCGTTCGAGGCCAAAATTCCGACGTTTAGACGTATCGAAGCCACCCGTCCGGCATTCAAGACGCCGGACGGGTGATATCGAAAGAAGAGCGACGAAGCAGGCCGATAAGCCGGGTTTTGTCGTGGACAGTCATTCTTCTAGGCGCCACGTCACCGTGACGCTCAAGCAACCTACCCGGTCCCGACGCGGGCCGCGCCATGAGGACCCTATTTGGTCTTGCTCCAGGTGGGGTTTGCCGTGCCGGTCTGTTGCCAGACTCGCGGTGCGCTCTTACCGCACCATTTCACCCTTACCGGCTCCCCGAGGGGAACGTAGGCGGTATCTTTCTGTTGCACTTTCCGTCGGCTCGCGCCGCCCAGGCGTTACCTGGCACCTTGCCCTGCGGAGCCCGGACTTTCCTCGGCATCCCGTTTGACCGGAATGACGCGACTGCCTGGCCTGCTTCGTCGCACTCATCTTAACACCGTTCGGAGTGCGGCTCCTGAAGCACCTGGCGCTTACGACCCGTACAACGCCTTGCGCGGCGCGCCGGTCAATTCTGCCGCCAGCTTGGCCGCCGTCGACGGCGGCAGGTGTTCGCTGAGCTTGGCGTACACCCTCCGACCTTCGGCCAGCTGCGCGTCTTCATCGTTCGCTGCGCCCTGCACCATCACCACGAATTCGCCTTTGCGCTGGTTATCGTCGGCTTCCACCCGCTGCAGCAGGCTGGCGAGGTCACCGTCGAGCACGGTTTCGAACAGCTTGGTGAGCTCGCGTGCGAGCACCGCAGGACGGTCCGCGCCGAATGCGGCAACCATGTCCGCGAGCGACTCCGCGATGCGGTGTGAGGATTCGTAGAACACCAGGGTGCGGGTTTCCCCCGCCAGGGCCTGCAGGCGTTCGCGGCGACCCGAGCCCTTGGCCGGCAGGAACCCTTCGAACGTGAAGCGGTCGCTGGGCAGGCCGGCCACGCTGAGCGCAGCAATCGCCGCACAGGCGCCCGGCACCGGGCTGACCCGGATGCCCGCCGCGCGCGCGGCCCGCACCAGCCGGTAGCCGGGGTCGCTGACCAGCGGCGTACCGGCATCGCTGACCAGGGCCAGCGACTCACCGGCCTGCAGGCGCGCCACGATGCGCTGCGCGAGCACCTCCTCGTTGTGATCGTGCAGGGCCACCAGCGGCTGCTGGATGCCGAAGTGGCCCAGCAGCTGACCGGTGCGGCGGGTGTCCTCGGCGCAGATCGCGGCCACCGAGCGCAGGACCTCCTGGGCCCGGGGCGTCAGGTCGGCCAGGTTGCCGATCGGGGTGGCAACGACATACAGCGTGGGGACAGCACTCATCGCTACGGCACTCACAGGTCAAGGGTAGAATCCTAACGTGTACGAGACCCCATCGAATGGACCTGATCATGAACAAGCCCGCCGCACGGATCTCCGCCCTGTCGTTGTCGCTGCTGCTGCTCGCCGGCTGCGCCACGACCAGCCTGACCAGCGCCCCGGATTCGCCGGCGCAGAGCCAGGCCTTGGCGCTGATCGACCAGGGCAAGCCGCGTGACGCGGCGGTGCAGCTCGAAGCGCTGGCCAACACCCTGCGCGGCAACGCACGCAGCGCGGTGCTTGCCGACGCGGCCTTTGCCTGGCACGAGGCCGGCGACAACGCCCGCGCGCGCACCCTGCTGACCCAGGTCAGCGCGCGCCAGCTCAGCGGCGCCAGCCTGCAGCGCTTCCACCTGACCAGCGCCGAGCTTGCGCTGGCCGACAAACAGCCGGCGCAGGCGCTGACCTTCCTGAAGGAATCTTCGGATACCGTGGCCGCCCCGCTGCGCACGCGCTGGCAGCTGGCCCGCGCCAACGCGCTGCAGGCCACCGGCGATGCAATCGGCGCAGCCACCGAGCGCGCCCGTGCGCATGCCGCGCTCAGCGGCCAGGCCCGAGCCGACAACCAGCAGGCCATTGCCGGCCTGCTCGGCACCCTGGATGACGCCACCCTGCGCGCACGCGCCGCCGCGCTGCCGGCCAACGAGCCGCTGTACAACTTCGCGGGCCGTGCGCTGATCGCACGCGGCTTGCCGCTGCCGCGCCCGTTCGACCGCGACGGCGTGGCCCAGTTCGATACCAGCAAGCGTGCGCCGGCAATGTCCGACGGCTACCGGCCGCCGGTGAAGATGGCGGTGCTGCTGCCGCTCAGCGGCCGCCTCGCGACCGCGGCGCAGCCGGTGCGTGACGGCCTGCTCAGCGGTTACTACGGCGAAAGCCGCCAGCGCCCGGACATCCAGTTCATCGACACCGCCGGGACCCCGGACGGCGCCATTGCCGCGTATGACAAGGCGGTCGGCGCCGGCGCGGACTTCATCGTCGGCCCACTCGGCCGCGACGAAGTGGACGCGGTGTTCGGTCGCGCCCAGCTGCCGGTACCGGTACTGGCCTTGAACCGCGGCAAGAGCAGCCCGCCGGCCGGCAGCGCCGGTTTCTCGCTGGCGCCGGAAGACGACGGCATCATCGCCGCCGAATTCCTGCGCAGCCGCGAGCGCAGCAAGGTGCTGGTGCTCCACAGCAATGACGACAATGGCCGGCGCACCGCCGCCGCCTTCCGCGAACGCTTTACCCAGCGCGGTGGCCAGGTGCTGGCCACGGTGGGCGTGAACGATGCGGTCGGCGATATCAGCGCGCAGGTGCGTGCCGCCGGTGCGGTGGACGGCGTACTGCTGGCAGTGAAGGCACCGCAGGCGCGCGCGCTGGCGCCGCAGCTGGCCCTGGCCGGCGTGGGCGGCGCCACCCGCGTGGGCACCTCGCAGCTCACCCTGGGTACCGGCAAGCCGGAAGAAGACATGGCGCTGGACGGCATCGTCTATCCGAACGAAGCCTGGAACGTCCGTGGCGTCGCCGGCCTACCCTCGGCCGCTACCGCCGGGCAGATGCTGCCGACCGCGCGCGGTGCCGCCGGGCGCCTGTTCGCGTTCGGCTTCGATGCGTGGAAGATCAGCGCGTACCTGGACAAGGTCGCCAACGAAGGCGGCCTGGCCGGCGCCACCGGCACCCTGTTCCTGGACAGCAACGGCAACGTGCTGCGGGTGCCGGCGTGGTCGACGTTCAGCGGCGGCCGCCCGATGCCGGTGGCCAGCAACTGAGTGTGGCGTGCCCACCGAACGGGCACAGCGGGGCGCGGCGGTGGAGACCGCGGCGCTCGATCACCTGCGTAGCGCCGGATTACGGCCGCTTGCGCGCAACGTGCGCTACAAGGGCGGTGAGCTGGACCTGGTGATGCGCGATGGCGGCACCACGGTGTTTGTTGAAGTCCGCTACCGCGCTACCGACAGCTTTGGCGGCGGTGCGGCGTCGGTGGACCTGCGCAAGCGGCGCAAGCTGGTGCTGGCGGCGCAGCTGTTCCTGATGTCGCATCCGGAGCTGGCGCGCGGGCCGTGCCGGTTTGACGTGGTGGAGGCCGGTGGCGAGCCACCGCGATTGAATTGGCTGCGCGACGCGTTCCGGTTGGAGGATTGTTGATGATCATTCGAATGATGGGGGGCTGCGCGGGACACGCGTGGCGTGTCGCTACGTGAACGGTGCGTTTGTCGCGTTGATGCGGACGTTGCTTGGTGAGGACGGTTGGCGCACCGATGACGCCGCACTGGCCGCGCATGCGCAGGACAATTCGTGGCGGCATGCGCTGCCGGCCGGCGTCGCACTGCCCACCACGCGCGAGCAGGTGGTGGCCATCGTGCAGGCCTGCCGCGCCCACGCGGTACCGATCGTCGCGCGCGGCGCCGGCACCGGTACCACCGGTGCCGCCGTGCCAGTCACTGGCAGCATCGTGCTGTCGCTGGCGCGCATGAACCGCATTCTCGAGATCCAGCCGGGCAACCGCTGCGCGGTGGTGGAACCGGGCGTGCTCAACGGCGACCTGCAGCACGCGCTGGTGGAACACGGCCTGTTCTGGGCGCCGGACCCGTCCAGTGCGGACATCTGCAGCATCGGCGGCAACCTGGCCTGCAATGCCGGCGGCCCGCGCGCGGTCAAGTACGGCACCAGCCGCGACAACGTGCTCGGCCTGGTGGCGGTGACCGGTACCGGTGAGCTGATCCAATGCGGCGGCGCCTACACCAAGGACGCCACCGGCTACGACCTGACCCACCTGCTGGTGGGCAGCGAGGGCACGCTGGCCGTGATCGTCGAAGCCACGTTGAAACTGACCCCGTTGCCGGTCACCCAGGCCGGGTTGCGCGTGCTCTACCGCGATGCCGATGCGGCGGCCGCCGCCGTGTCGCGGCTGATGGCGCAACCGGTGGTGCCTACCCGCCTGGAATTCATGGATGCGCGCAGCCTGGAGCTGCTGCGCCGGAACGGCGCCGAGGTGCCGCCCGCCGGCGCGATGCTGCTGGTCGAAGCCGATGGCGACCACGACACCCTGCCCTACCTGCTGCAGGCGCTGGCCACTTCGGCCGAAGGCGACGGCATGCTGGCGCTGGACGTGGCGATGGAAGGCAGCGCGCGCGAGAAACTATGGGCGGCGCGCAAAGCGCTTTCGCCGGCGCTGCGCAGCATCGCTCCGGGCAAGATCAACGAAGACGTGGTGGTACCGGTGTCGCGCATTCCCGACCTGGTTGCCGGGGTGCAGGCCTTGGCGCAGCAGCATGCCCTGACCATCGTCACCTTCGGCCATGCCGGCAACGGCAACCTGCACGTCAACATCCTGTACCACCCCGACGACGCCGACGAGAACGCGCGCGCGCACGCCGCGCTGCCGAAGATCTTCGAACTCACGCTGGCGTTGGGCGGTACGCTGTCGGGCGAACATGGGATCGGACTGGCCAAGCGCGATTTCATGGCGCAGGCGTTTACGCCGGCTACGCTCGGGGCGATGCGGGCGATCAAGCAGGCGCTGGATCCGGACGGGATCCTCAATCCGGGAAAGGTGTTGCCGCCCTCATAGCTCGTTGAAGTGTTCGTAGCCGCTTGGGCCACTGGGTTCGCTGCCGGTGCTTACGCCCTGCCCGGCCACGATCGCGCCGACCCGCGTGAGCGGCAGCGCCAAACGACTGGCCAGGTCAGCCAGCGCTGCGCGTTGTGCAGGCGCGGCGGTGAAACACAGTTCGTAGTCGTCGCCACCGCGCAGCGCGGCGTCGCGTGCATGGGTCAGGCCGATGCGGGCGCGCGCGGCTGCGGAGATGGGCAGCAGTCCGGGATCGATCAGCGCGCCGACGCCACTGCGCTCGCAGATGTGGCCGAGATCGGCCAGCAGGCCGTCGGAGATATCCACCGCGGCATGCGCCAGTCCCGACAACGCGGTGCCCAGCGCTACCCGTGGCGTCGGCCGTGCCAGGCGTTGGCGCAGGAAATCCACCTGCGCATCGCCGGCCGGGGTGCGCACATCCAACGTACCGCCCTGCCAGGCGCGAAGCGCGACGGCGGCGTCACCCAGTGTGCCACTGACCCAGATGTCGTCGCCGACCTGCGCGGCATCGCGGCGAAGCGCGGTGCCCGCCGCCACCTGCCCCATCGCGGTGACCGACAGCGACAGCGGGCCGCGCGTGGTGTCGCCGCCGACCAGCACGATGTCATGCAGGTCGGCAAGGGCGAAGAACCCATCGGCAAACGCATCCACCCACTCTGTTTCTGCGTCGGGCAGCGACAACGCCAGAACGCACCAGGACGGGCGCGCGCCCATCGAGGCCAGGTCGGACAGGTTCACCGCCAGGGTTTTCCAGCCGATGTCGTACGGCGGGGTTTCGGCCGGAAAATGCACGCCGCTGTTGAGCGTGTCGGCGGTCACCACCAGCTGCTCGCCGGGGCGCGGCTGCAGCAGCGCGGCATCGTCGCCGATGCCGAGCACCACGTCGGCACGCGCGCGGGTGCGCGTGCGGATGCGTTCGATCAGGGAGAATTCGGCAAGGGACATGGCATGCCCGGGCCGCGGCTCAGTGTCCGCTTTCGGTCTTGCGCCACTCGACCGCCGCGCGGTCCAGCACACCGTTGACATAGGTGTGGCCGTGTTCGGAACCGAAGCGCTTGGTCGACTCGATCGCTTCGTTGATCACCACGCGGTACGGCACGTCCTGGCGGTACAGCAGTTCATAGGCGGCCACGCGCAGCGCGGCGCGCTCGATCGCATCGACTTCGTCGATGCCGCGGTCCACGAACGGATCCAGCGCTTCGTCCAGGCTCTTGCGGTGGTCCAGCACGCCGTGCACCAGCGCCTCGAAATAAGCCAGGTCGGCGATTTCGCGGGCCTGTTCGTGGGCGAACTGGGCGATCACCGACTGCGCATTGCCGCCGGAGATCTGCCACGCGTAGATGGCCTGCAGGGCACGACGGCGCGCGCGCGAGCGCAGCACGGGGTCGATGCCATCGCGGCGGACCGGCTTGCCGGAGGGCTTGCCCGGGTTTGGTTTGTTCACGGCAACTGCTCCAGAAGATTGACCATTTCCAACGCCGTCAGTGCGGCTTCTTCACCCTTGTTGCCGTGGCTGCCGCCGGCGCGCGCTTCGGCGTCCTCGGCACGTTCCACCGCCAGCACGCCATTGAGCACCGGCACGCCGAAGTCCAGCTGCACGCGCATCAGGCCTTCGGCGCAGCCATCGGCCACGTGTTCGTAGTGGCGGGTGTCGCCGCGGATCACACACCCCAGGGCGATGATCGCGGCATGTTCATGCGCGGCGGCCAGGCGGGCGGCCACCAGCGGCAGTTCCCAGGCGCCCGGGACGCGGATCACGTCGATGGCCGCTTCCTCGATGCCGTTGCCGGCCAGGCTCTGGCGCGCGCCGGCCACCAGCACGTCGGTGATGCGGGCGTTCCAGCGGCTGGCAAGGATGGCGAAACGGGCCTGTTCCGGTGTCCGGAGATCGCCTTCAAAGTGGCTCATGGTCGGCGTGGGGTCCATTTAATAGATGAATATTCTAGCGCATGGCCGCGTGTGGCCGGGTTGTCGCGCGTCAAGGGAGAGGTCTGGTGGAGAAGCCCCCTGAGTCAGGGGGCTGCCGCGAAGCGGCGGGGGTCTGGGTGATGGTAAGAGGGGCCCGCGATTTGCAAAGCAAATCGTGGGGCGTCAGCGCGCATGCGGTGACGGGTTCCCCACGGTGTCGATGATTTCCAGGCCGTAGCCGGCCAGGCCGATCTGGCGGCGCGGGGTGCCGAGCACGCGCAGCTTGCCCAGACCCAGGTCGGACAGGATCTGGGCGCCGGCACCGTTGCGGCGCCACTGGCTCACGTCCTTGTCCTTGCCCGGGGTGACCGGCTGCGGTTGCTGGCGCAGGCGGGCCAGCAGGCTGTTGCTGTCGCGCGGGGCCGACAGCACCACCATCACGCCACGCTCGGCGGCCGCGATGGCACGCAGGGCGTCGGTGGCGGCCACACCGAAATCATCGCGGCGCCAGTGCAGCAGGTCGGCCAGCGGGTTCTCCACCTGTACCCGGACCAGGGTCGGCTCGGTGTCCGGCGTGCCGCGCACCAGGGCGAAATGCAGGTCGTGGGCGATCCGGTCGCGGTAGGTGACCAGCTTGAACGGGCCGAACTCGGTGTCGATCTCGCGCTCGTCAACGCGTTCGACGGTCTTTTCGGTGGCCAGGCGGTGGGCGATCAGGTCGGCGATCGAGCCGATCTTCAGGCCGTGCTCGCGGGCGAACACCTCCAGCTCCGGGCGACGCGCCATGCTGCCGTCGGGGTTGAGGATCTCGACCAGCACGCCGGCCGGTTCCAGCCCGGCCAGCATGGCCAGGTCGACGCCCGCTTCGGTGTGGCCGGCACGGGTCAGCACGCCGCCCGGCTGGGCGATCAGCGGGAAGATGTGGCCCGGCTGGTGCAGGTCGGCCGGCTTGGCGTCGGGTTTCACCGCGGTGCGGATGGTATGCGCGCGGTCGTAGGCGGAGATGCCGGTGGTGACGCCCTCGGCGGCCTCGATGCTCACCGTGAAGTTGGTCTGGAACTGCGCGGTGTTGGCTTGGACCATCGGCGCCAGGCCGAGATCGGCCGCCCGCTCGCGGGTCAGCGGCAGGCACACCAGGCCGCGGCCGTGGGTGACCATGAAGTTGATGTCCGACGGCTTGACCAGCTCGGCGGCCATGATCAGGTCGCCTTCGTTCTCGCGGTCTTCGTCGTCGACGATGACCACCATGCGGCCGAGGCGGATGTCCTCGAGGATCTCCGGGATGGGGGCGAAATTCATGCGCGGGCTTCCTGTGCCGGGAGGGCGATCAAGCGTTCGACGTAACGGGCGACCAGGTCGATTTCCAGGTTCACCGCGCTGCCCACGCCGGTGCCGGCAAAGGCGGTGTTCGCCACGGTGTGCGGGATCAGTGCTACTTCGAAGCCGGCATCGTCCACTTCGTTGACGGTCAGGCTGACCCCGTCCACGCAGATAGACCCCTTCTTGGCGATGTAGCGCAGCAGCCCGGCCGGGGCGGCAAAGCGCCAGCGTTGGGCGCGCGCGTCCTCATGGATGGACAGCACCTGGCCCAGGCCGTCGACATGGCCGCTGACCAGGTGGCCGCCAAGGCGGTCGGTCGGGCGCATCGCGCGTTCCAGGTTGATCACCGCACCGGGGGCGAGCTGGCCTAGGGTGGTCAGGCCGAGCGTCTCGGTCGAGGCATCGGCCTGGAACGAGGTCGCGTCGAAGGCGACCACGGTCAGGCACACGCCGTTGATGGCGATGCTCTCGCCCATCTGAACGTGCTCGAACGGCAGGCTGCCGACATGGAAGGTGAAGCGGACATCGCCGCCAAGGGGATCGCGAGCGGCCAGGTGGCCGACGCCTTCGATGATTCCAGTAAACACTAACGTTCTCCGCGAAAAGTGAGCGAAAAACGCCGCAAGGCAAACAGGCGGGCGCAGGGCCGCGAAGGCCCTGTAGCACCGTCTTCTCTCATCCGGACTATACCGTCGGCTCCGGCATCGGACCGGATCTGCTGACCTTCCGGCGGAACCGGAAGCGCTCGCGGGCTCGTGCTTGCGCACCTACCGCCGGTGGGGAATCGCACCCCGCCCTGAAGACGTTTGTATACCGGCGAACCGGCGCGGCCATTGTAGCAGCGCTGGCTGAGCGGCTGCTTTCTGTGAACTTTTTGTTAAGATGCGCCCCGCACGGCGATGACCGCCGCGCTGCCGCCCGCAATGGGTCGGCTGAAATGGACCTCACTTTCCAAGGAATTCGAATGCGCAAGATCATCGCCCTGGCCGCCGCCCTGCTGGCTGCCGCCCCGCTCTCCGCCGTTGCGGCCGACAGCATGAGCTACACCTGGGTCGAAGGCGGCTGGACCCAGCAGCAGATCAGCAACCCGGGCAGCAATCCCAAGCTGGACGGCGGCTACATCCGCGGTTCGTTCGCGATCGCCGAGCAGGTCTACGTGTTTGGTGGCTACAGCACCACGTCCAAGACCTACCACCTCGAAGACGACATCGGCGAGTTCCGCCTCAAGAACACGCTGGAACAGCCCGAGCTGGGCATCGGCTACCACATGCCGCTGACCGACCGCCTGGACTTCACCGCAGACGCTGCCTGGACCCGCATCAACAACGAGGTCAAGTTCGATGACGGCATCGAAACCGACACCGTGAAGTTCCACACCAATGCAGGTCGCGGCTCGCTGGGCCTGCGCGGCAAGCCCTCGCGCGCCACCGAAGCCTGGCTGAAAGCCGGCTACATCGACGGCAGCGACATGGACGGCGTGTGGATCGGCACCGTGGGCGGCCAGGTCAGCTTCAACCGTAACTGGGGCATCGTAGGCGAAGTGCAGTACTACGACGACGTGACCCAGTACTCGGTAGGCGTGCGCGCGAGCTTCTGAGTTACTGATCGGGCTGCGCTCAACCGCGCCATGATCGACGGGCCCCGCAAGGGGCCCGTTTTTTTTTGCCGCTCAGCCGCGCAGCAGCAACCGCAGGTCTTGACCGACCTGGCGCTGGTCCACCACACGCAATCGACGCTGCTGCTCCATGGCGTGGATGCCCAGTCCGCCCAGCAGCGGCCTGCCGTGCTCGCCCAGCAGGGTCGGTGCCTGGTAGAGAAGCAGTTCGTCTACCCAGCCACCGGCCAGCAGCGCACCCGACAGGGTGGCGCCGGCCTCGGTATGTACTTCGTTGATGCCGCGGTCGGCCAGCAGGGCCAGTACCGCAGTCAGGTCCAGGCGGCCGTCAACGCTGGGCACGCTGGCGAATTCGGCATCGGCGGCGTCCGGCGCGCTGACCGATGCGTCATGCAGGTACAGGGTGGGCGCCCCACCCTCGCGGACCCGGGCGCATTCCAGCGAACGCAACCGGGAATCCAATACCACCCGCAGCGGCGGGATCACCTCGGTGTCGACCAGGCGAACGGTGAGCTGAGGGTCGTCGGCGAGCACGGTGTCGGCGCCGGTGAGGATCGCGCCCGCGCGCGCCCGCCAGCGCTGCACGTCTTCGCGGGCTGCGTCGCCGGTGATCCACTTAGAGGTGCCGTCGGCCATTGCCGTGCGCCCGTCCAGGCTGGCGGCCAGCTTGACCCGCAGCCAGGGGCGGCCGCGCTCAAAGCGCGACAGGAAACCGAGGTTGAGCTCGCGCGCCTGCGCCGCCATCAGCCCTTCGGCGACGGCGATGCCCGCTTCGCGCAGCAGGTTGAAACCGCCACCGTCGACCTTCGGGAACGGGTCGCGCATGGCCGCTACGACCCGTGAAACGCCGGCCTCGATCAGGGCCAGCGCGCACGGCGGCGTGCGACCGTGATGCGCGCAGGGTTCCAGGGTGACGTAGGCGGTGGCGCCCCGCGCTTCGGCGCCGGCCTGGCGCAATGCGAATACTTCGGCATGCGGCCCGCCGGTGCGCTGGTGCCAGCCCTCGCCGACCACGCGGTCGTCGTGGGCGATGACGCAACCCACCACGGGGTTGGGCCGGGTGGTGAAGCGGCCGCGTTCGGCCAGGCGCAGGGCGCGCGCCATGTGCAGGTGGTCGAGGGTGGTGAAGGTGGTCATTACCGGATGGTAATGCAGGAGGCTGCAGTAGGCCGCGAGGAGCAGCGGGGCAGAGCCCCGCTCTACCCTTTCTTTTTCTTGGTGAGGGCGATCACGTCGCCCAGCAGCTGCAGCTGTTCGGTGCTGGAGGGCAGCTCGCGTTCGAGCTTTTCGATTTCTTCGCGGAAGTCGGCGACGTCTTCGAAGCTGCGGTAGACCGAGGCAAACCGAACATAGGCGACGTGGTCGAGCTTGCGCAGTTCGTTCATGACGAACTCGCCGACCTTGATCGAGGGAATTTCGCGTTCGCCGCACATGCGCAGCTGCTGCATCACCGCGCGTACTGCCAGTTCAATCTTGTCTTCGGGGACCGGGCGCTTCTGCAGGGCGCGATCGAAGCCGACCCGCAGCTTGCGCGCGTCGAACTGCTCACGGCTGCCATCGCTTTTGACGATGGCCGGCAGCTTCAGTTCGATGGTCTCCAGGGTGCTGAAGCGCTCGTTGCATGCCTCGCACTCGCGCCGACGGCGGATCGTCGCGCCGTCTTCGGAGACGCGCGAGTCGATCACCCGGGTATCGGCATGCTGGCAGAACGGACAGTACATGGAACGCCTTGCATCAGGAAAACGTCATGCCGTGGTCACGGCAGCGTCGCAACGGTACCTGAGAAGACTTCAGCGTACAAATCGGGACGTGGTTCATGGTTCAGCCCCAAGGCAACGGCGGCAGGCGCCGCTGCCCCGGGGTGCTGCATCAACCGTAGACCGGGTACTTGCGGCACTGGGCGCTGACCGCGTCGCGGACGCGGGCGATCACCGCCTCATCGGCCGGCGCGTCGAGCACATCGGCGATCAGGGTGGCCAGTTCCACGCAGTCCTGCTCGGTATAGCCACGGGTGGTCACCGCCGGGGTGCCCAGGCGCAGGCCCGAGGTCACGAACGGCGAACGCGGGTCGTTCGGCACCGAGT
>NZ_CAUQLJ010000025.1:0-50115 GCF_963519125.1 uncultured Stenotrophomonas sp.
GGGTGGTCAACGGCGGCCTGGGCCTGCTGCAGCAGTGGTGGATGACCAAGCGCCACGGCGGCGACCCGGTGCCGGCCCCCGCCAAGAAGTAAAGCCAGGCTCTGCCCGGCAGCATCACCCGCAAAGCCCGCCTTCCGGCGGGCTTTGTGCGTTTCCAGCGTTAGAATTTCTCCACCCGCGCTTACCGCGCACGCTCCACTCAATGGATTGCCCATGCACCGCGCGCCGTCGCTGTTCCGCTTCACCCTCTCCGCAGTGCTGACCCTGGCCATCGCCGCCTGCGGAAACCACACGGACAGCTCAGCTCCCGGCGCGACAGCCCCCCAGCAACCCAGCGCGCAGGCCGCCGCTGCCGCAGACCCCGCCGCCGCGCCGCTGCTGGCCGCCCTGCAGAAGCAGCTCGACGGCCACCGCCGGATCATCGTGCTGCTCGCTGACGAAGAGAAACAGTCGGCGCGCGACCGCGACACCTCCAGCCGCATCGGCCAGCAGCTGTTCCACGACGGCCTGGAACAGCGCCGAGCGATCGCCGCGCAGTTCGACCAGCTGTTGCGCGGAAGCAGTCCGCAGCGCTTCACGACACTGGGCACGGTGCTGGATTACATCGAATCGGCCCCGGAGCTGTTCGACGCCGACCGCCTGGCCTTCCGCGAAGTGCTGCGCGACGTGCACGAGCGCGTCGGCGCCGACTCTTCGCTGCCGGCGGTGAAGCTGCACCAGCGGATCGGCGAAGACCTCGACGCGCTGGATGAGATCGAGCGCAACTACAACCAGGAAATCACCCGCATCTTCAGCCGTTTCGAGCGCACCCGTGCGATTGAACTCAAGCGCGAGAAGTGGGACGACTACATCGCCCATCTGCACACGCAGTACAGCCGCGACGCGATCCTGCGCGACTTCGGGGTGATCGAGCCCTACCCGATGTCGATGAAGGACAGCGACCGCGAGATCTTCGGCCGCGACCTGCCGCCCAAGACCGTCGTGCTCACCTTCGACGACGGCCCGCACAAGGCCTACACCGATGAAGTGGTCGCCATCCTCAAGCGCTACGACGTGCCCGGCGTGTTCTTCGAAGTGGGGCGCAACCTTGGCGAAGTGCATGGCGACGGCAGCATCAAGCTGGGCCCGATGGCGAACATCAGCCGCAACCTGATGGAGCAGGGCTACGCGGTGGGCAACCACAGCCTGACCCACGCCCAGCTCTCGCGCACCACCGGCGACGCCCTGCGCGAACAGGTGTTGGCCACCGACACCCTGCTCAAGGACGTGGACTCGCGCCGCGCCCCGCTGTTCCGCTTCCCGTATGGCGCACGCAATGCCGAAGGCCTGCAGCTGCTCAACGAGGCGGGGCTGAAGTCGATCATGTGGAACATCGACTCGATGGACTGGGCCGACCCGGTGCCCGAGTCGATCGTGCAGCGCGTGCTCGGCCAGGTGCAGAAGGAACAGCGCGGGATCATCCTGTTCCACGACATCCACGACCGTGCGGTGAAGGCACTGCCGCAGATCCTGGACCGGCTGATCGCCGACGGCTACCAGTTCGCCGGCTGGAACGGCCGGGACTTCACCGTCAGCCGCGCGCGCAATGCCGCCGCCAGCGAAGCCACCGTCACCACCGGCTATGAGAAGTCGTGGGCGATCGTGATCGGCATCGACCAGTACGCCAAGTGGCCGAAGCTGGAGTACGCCAGCCACGACGCGCAGGCCATCGCCGACACGCTCACCGGGCAGTTCGGCTTCCCGTCCTCGCAGGTGATCGTGCTCAAGGATCAGCAGGCTACCCGCAACAACATCCTGGCCGCGTTCCACGACCGCCTGTCCGATGACCGCACCGGCCGCAACGACCGCGTGTTCGTGTTCTTCGCCGGGCACGGCGCCACCCAGCGCCTCGCCTCGGGCCGCGACCTGGGCTACATCATCCCGGTCGACTCGGATCCGAACGCGTTCGCCACCGACGCGATCGCCATGACCGACATCCAGAACATCGCCGAAAGCATGCAGGCCAAGCACGTGATGTTCGTCATGGACGCCTGCTACAGCGGCCTCGGCCTGACCCGCGGCGGCCCGTCTTCGTCGTCGTTCCTGCGCGAAAACGCGCGCCGCAGCGCCCGCCAGATGCTCACCGCCGGTGGTAGCGACCAGCAGGTGGCCGACAGTGGCCCGAACGGCCATTCGGTCTTCACCTGGGTGCTGCTGCAGGCGCTCGCCGGCAAGGGCGACCTCAATGGCGACGGACTCATCACCGGTACCGAGCTGGCCGCCTATGTGGCGCCGGCGGTGTCGGCGGTGTCGCGACAGACCCCGGCGTTCGGCAGCCTGCCCGGATCGCAGGGCGGCGAGTTCGTGTTCCAGGTGCCCGACAGCCAGGAGTACCTCAATGCCGATACGAGCCAGCTGACCGCGGACGCCATCGCGCTCAACAGCAAGGTCGACGCCGCCAAGGAGGCCACGCCGGACAAGGCGCCGGTGACCGTCGCCGACCTGCAGGGTGGCAAGAGCACGCTGGTGGTGCCGGTCGCCGTGCCCACCTCCGACCGCCAGCGCGCACAGCAGGCCAACGACCGCGGCCTGCAGCTGTACCGCGAAAAGCGCTACGACGAATCGGTGGCCCAGTTCACCGAAGCCCTCAAGCTGCGCCCGGACTTCGCCCAGGCCGCCAACAACCTCGGCTTCGTCTATTACCGCCAGCAGCGCTACGCTGAAGCCGCGCGCTGGCTGGAGAACACGCTGAAGATCGACCCGTCGCGCGCCGTAGCCCACCTCAACCTGGGCGACGCGTACTTCAACGCGGGCGACAAGGCCAAGGCGAAGCAGGCCTACACCACCTACCTGGCGTTGCAGCCGCAGGGCAGCGGCCCCGCGCAGGCCCGCGCCCAGCTGGAGAAGCTCTGAGCCATGAACGCGACCACCGAGACCATCGTTGCCATCGCCACCGCGCCCGGCGCCGGCGGCGTGGGCATGCTGCGCGTGTCCGGCCCACAGGCGCTGCGCATTGCCGTGGACCTGGGTTGCCCAAACCTGCAGCCGCGCCACGCGCACTACGCCCGCTTCCGCGATGCGGCCGGCGAGGTCCTCGATGACGGCATCGCCCTGTATTTCCCGAATCCGCGCAGCTTCACCGGCGAAGACGTGGTGGAACTGCAGGGCCACGGCAGCCCGGTCGTGCTGCAGCAGCTGGTGGCCCGTTGCATCGCGCTCGGTGCGCGGCAGGCGCGCCCCGGTGAGTTCAGCGAGCGGGCGTTCCTCAACGGCAAGCTCGACCTTGCCCAGGCAGAAGCCATCGCCGACCTGATCGCCGCCAGCGACACCCGCGCCGCACGTGCCGCTCGCCGCTCGCTGGACGGCGTGTTCTCCCGTCGCGTGGAAGACGCCGGCGAGCAGCTGGTGCGCCTGCGGATCCATGTGGAAGCGGCCATCGACTTCGCCGATGAACCGCTGGATACCCTCGGCGGCGACCAGGTGCGCCAAGGGCTGGGCGAGGTCATGCGCGCGCTGGTCACCCTGCGCGACGACGCCGAACGCGGCCGTCGCCTGCGCGATGGCCTGCACGCGGTCCTGGTCGGTCCGCCGAATGCGGGCAAGAGCTCACTGCTCAACGCCTTGGCCGGCAGCGAACGGGCCATCGTCACCGACATCGCCGGCACCACCCGCGACACCCTGCGCGAAACCATCCGCATCGACGGCCTCGAGCTGACCCTGGTCGACACTGCCGGCCTGCGCGAAGGCGGCGACGCCATCGAACGCGAAGGCATGCGCCGCGCCCGCGCCGAGATGCAGCGCACCGACCTCGCGATCGTCGTGGTCGACGCCCGCGATCCGCAGGCCGGCCACGCCGCCGTGGCCGACGCCATCGCCGACGTCCCGCTGCAGCTGTGGATCCACAACAAGAGCGACCTGCTGGAGACCCTGCCGGCCGACATCGACGCCAACGTCGTGCACGTCTCGGCCGCCACCGGCCAAGGCCTGGAGCGCCTGCACACCCGTCTGCGCGAACTGGCCAGCGGCAGCGCCGGCGACAGCGTGGAAGGTGAGTTCTCCGCCCGCTCGCGCCACGTAGAAGCCATCGCCCTGGCCATCGGCCACGCCGAACGCGCCGAAAGCGAGATGGTGCACGAGCACCTGGAGCTGGCCGCCGAGGAACTGCGGCTGGCGCATGAGGCGCTGGGCGAGATCACTGGGCGGATGAGCGCGGATGACCTGCTCGGCCGCATCTTCTCCAGCTTCTGCATAGGCAAGTAGCGACACGCCATGCGTGTCCTGCATCACCGTTTCTTGCGGCTGTAACACCGGCTCGGCACAATGCCGCACGTCTTTTCCGGCCCTTGCCGCACTGGCGGGGCGGTACCAACAGGGGTGTTGCAGTGTCGAAGTCGTTGTGGGGTTGTGCGTTGCTGTTGTCGCTGGCCGTGGCACCATCGGAGGCCATGAGCGCTGAATCCTCCACACCCGTGTCCCGCAAGGCGGCGGTCTATGGCCACCGCGGGGCGAGCGCGTTGCTGCCCGAACACACCCTGGCGGCCTACGCCCAGGCCATTGCCGACGGTGCCGACTACATCGAGCCGGATCTGGTGATGACCAAGGATGGCGTGTTGGTGTCCCGGCACGAGAACGAGATCAGCGGCACCACCGACGTGGCCGCCCGCCCGGAGTTCGCCAACCGCAAGACCGTCAAGACCATCGACGGCGAGCGTGTGGAAGGTTGGTTCACCGAAGACTTCACCCTGGCCGAGCTGAAGACCCTTTACGTGCGCGAGCGCCTGCCGCAGATGCGCAGCACCGCGTTCGACGGCCAGTTCCGCATTGCCACCCTGGACGAGATCGTCAGCTTTCTGGTCCAGCAGGCCGGCCGCGCCGGGCGCGGGATCGGGCTGGTGCCGGAGATCAAGCACGGCACCTACTTCAAGGGCATCGGCCTGCCGATGGAAGACCTGCTGGTGAAGACCCTGCAGGCCAATCCGTACACGCGCGTGGCGCCGGTGACCATCCAATCGTTCGAGGTCGCCAACCTGCGTTACCTGCGCAGCACGCTGGGCAAGGACAGCAACATCCGCCTGCTGCAGCTGCTGGGCGATCCGAAGCAGCAGCCGGGCGATGTGCTGGCGGCCAAGGGCAGCCAGCGCTATGCCGACATGATCACCCCGACCGGCCTCGACCAGATTGCCGGGTATGCCGACGGAATTGGACCGAGCCTGCGCATGGTGATTCCGCTGGACGCCAGCGGTCGCCTGGGCACGCCGACCACACTGGTGCGCGATGCGCATGCGGCGGGGTTGATGGTGGTGCCGTATACGTTCCGGCCGGAAAATTCGTTCATGGCCGCCGAGTTCCGCAAGGGCGAGGCGAATGCGCGGAATCCGCAGGGGTCGGTGGCGGAGATGCGCGCGTATCTGGCGACCGGGATCGATGCGTTTTTCACCGATGACCCCGCGTTGGGGCGGCGCGCGGTGGATGGGGATTCGAACGCGGCACGGTGATGCGCGGGACACGCCATGCGCGTCCCCAGGCGGTCCATCACCGCTCGTCAGGCCGCCGGAACGGCAACACGACGAAATCCTGCCCCTCGCGCGGCTGCCACAACACCGGCACGCGGTGCGGGGACGGCGGCTCAAGATCGCTGTCGCGCTGTACATCCGATTCGTCTTCTTCCTCCTCCTCCCAGCTGTACAGCTTGCGCGGCGCCATCGGGTCGGACAGGCGGAACAGCAGCGCGCTGATGATGCCGGCGAAGGCGCCGCCCATGTGCGACTGCCAGGACACGCCCGGTTCGTGCGGGAGGATGGTGATCAACATGCTGCCGTAGAACAGGAATGCGATCAGACCCGCGGCAATGGCCGGGCGGTCCCGGCGCAGCAGCCCCAGTACGAACACCAGGAACATCAGGCCGTGGGTGATCCCACTGGCGCCGAGATGGCGGCTGCCTATGTCCCCGAGCAACCAGGCGCCGAGGCCTGAGCCGATCCACAGCAGCGGGAAGGCGCGCAGGGTGGCCTTTGGATAGACGCTGCCTGCCAAAGTGCCAAGGATCAATAGAGCGAAGCTATTGGCGGCCAGGTGCTGGACCGAACCATGCAACAGGGGTGCCCCCAGGATGCCAAGCAGTCCGGCCGATTCCAGCGGCGCCACGGCCCACGGTCGCCAGTCGAAGTGGCCCTGCGCGGTAAACACCGCCACCAGCACCAGCACGAAGGCCAGGCTCAGGTTGAACGCCCGCATCACGCGACCGCGGTCGGTGCGGGGGGAGACCGGCGGCTCGCCGGCGGGCAGGGTCAGGTTGGCGTTCATACCTTCATGGATTGCGCCGCCCCAGGCTGAACACAAGGGCAACGCATCGGGAGAGAGTGGTACCGCCGGCGGGACAATCCCGCCGGCGGCACGCTCGGGTCACGCGTCGCCGGTCTTCGGCGGGTTCTTCAGGCTCAGCACCACGGTGGCGGCAATGATCACGGCGACCACGCCCAGCGAGATCGGGGTCGGGATCTTGAAGATGTCGATCAGCATCATCTTGATGCCGATGAACGCCAGCACCAGGGCCAGGCCGTACGGCAGCAGGTGGAAGCGATCGGCCATGCCGGCCAGCAGGAAGAACATGGCACGCAGGCCCAGCACCGCGAACACGTTGGAGGTGAGCACGATGAACGGGTCGGTGGTGATCGCGAAGATCGCCGGGATGCTGTCCACCGCGAAGATCACGTCGGTGACCGCGATCAGGATCAGCACCGCAAACAGCGGGGTGAACCAGCGCACGCCATCGCGCTTCACGCTCAGCGCGTTGCCGGCGTAGTCCGGCAGCAGGCGCAGGTGCTTGCGCATCCATCGCAGCGCCGGGTTGGTCTCCAGGTCCGGCTCCTGGCCGGCGGCGAACCACATCTTCCAGCCGGTGAAGAGCAGGAAGGCGCCGAACACGTAGAGCAGCCAGTGGAACTTGGTGAGCAGGACACTGCCGGCAAAGATCATGATCGTTCGCAGCACGATGGCGCCAAGAATGCCGATGATCAGCACCTTTTGACGCTGTTCCTCGGGCACGGCGAAGTAGCCCATGATCATCAGGAACACGAAGATGTTGTCGACGGCCAGGGCCTTCTCGACCAGGTAACCGGTCAGGAACTCCAGGCCGACCTTGTTGGCCACCACCTGGCCTGCGGTCTCGTTCAGGTAGTACCAGAGGCCGCCGTTGAAGGCCAGGGCCAGCACGACCCAGCCGACCGACCACCACAGGGCCTCCTTGAAGGTCACCTTGTGCGGGCCGCCATGGCGCATCAGTACCAGGTCGATCAGCAGGGCGATGATCACCACCGCGCCGAAGCCACCCCATAACCACACATTACCGATCGTCTGCATCGTCTTGTCCGTTGAATGAATGAAATGCCTCAAGCCGGGACGGCGAGGACCTGCAACGGAACACCAGGGGGGATCCAGGGACAGAGCTTCGCCATGCGGCGAAGGTCTCGCTCGCAGTCCCCAGCGGTGGGAACTGCCGTTGCACCGGAGCCTGCGGGCTCGAATTGACGGCGACAACGTCTGGGAGCTACTCCCCTTCTGCGGTCGATTCTGGGGGCATGCCGCCCCTGCGTCAAATCGGACAGCCGCCGGACCGGCCCGGTGCCCGGATACAATGGACATATGAACAACCCCACTGCCCCCGTAGTCCGCCTCAAGAACGCCTGGCGCTCCAGCCACCCTTGGATCTTCCAGAAACTGGTCGAAAAGCCCGCCGTCCGGCCCAAGCCCGGTGCCATCGTCGATGTGGTCGGCGTGGACGGGGAGTGGATCGGCCGCGGTTTCTACAACGGCCACTCGCGCATTGCGGTGCGAATCCTGGAAACCGACCAGCGCGTCCCCGTCGATGCCGGCTGGTTCTCGCGGAAGATCGCGCAGGCGGTGTCGTTGCGCCGTGATGTCCTGAAGCTGGACACGGTCTCCGACGCCTGGCGCGTGGTCCACAGCGAGGGCGACGGCCTGTCCGGCCTGGTGGTGGACCGCTACGGCGACCTGGTGGTGGTGGAGTTCTTCGCCGCCGGCATGTTCCGCCACCGCGAGTGGGTGTATGAGGCGCTGCGCGAGCAGTTCCCGGGCTGCCGCTTCCACAGCTTCGCAGACGAACACGTGCAGAAGCAGGAGAGCTTCGACTTCCACGGCAACACCACCACCGAAGCCTCGGTGATCACCGAGTACGGCGTGAAGTTCCGCGCCGACCCGGCCGGTGCGCACAAGACCGGCTTCTTCGCCGACCAGCGCGAGAACCGCCAGTGGTTGAGCCAGGAAGTGGAAGGCAAGTCGGTGCTCGACCTCTGCTGCAACACCGGTGGCTTCGCGGTGTATGCGGCCGCGCGCGGTGCCTCGGACGTGCTCGGCATCGACATCGATGAAGACGTGATCGCCATTGCCAAGGCCAATGGCCGGCTGAACAACGTGCGCCCGCGCTTCGTGCAGTCCGACATCTTCCCGTGGCTGCGCGATGCCGCCAACCGCGGCGAGCAGTTTGATGTGGTGATCCTGGATCCGGCCAAGATGACCCGCGACCGCGACCAGGTGATCACCGCGCTGAAGAAGTACCTGGACATGAACAAGCTGGCGCTGGGCGTGGTCAAGCCGGGCGGCCTGTTCGCCACGTTCTCGTGCACCGGTCTGGTGTCTGAAGAGCAGTTCCTGGACATGCTGCGCCGCGCGGCGTTCTACTCCGGCCGCACCATCCAGATCCTGAAGGTGTCGGGCGCCGGTCCGGACCACCCGTTCATGGCGCACGTGCAGGAGTCGCGTTACCTCAAGGCAGTCTTCTGCCGCGTCGTGGATTGATCTGCGGTAGAGCCACGCAGGGCGTGGCTCTACCACCGCAGTGCGCTATGGTCTGACGTTTCCCAACCTTGGTGAGGCGTCATGACCGTACGTGTTCTGTCGTTGCTGGTGTCGTTGGCGCTCACCGCGCCGCTGTCCGCCCAGGCCATCGAGTTCAGCGCGCAGGAGCTCGCGCGCGCTGCAACCCTGCAGAAGAAGCTGCTAACCCTCGACAGCCACCTCGACACGCCGGCCAACTTCCACCGCGAAGGCTTCGACATCGCGCAGCGGCACGACCACAACGCGCTCTCGCAGGTAGACCTGCCACGCATGCAGCAAGGCGCGCTGGATGGCGGCTTCTTCGCCATCTACACCGACCAGGGCGACCGCAGCGCGGAAGCGCACACGCATGACCGCGACGCCGGCCTGCTGCGCCTGATGGAAATCCGCGAAATGCTGGCGGCGCACCCGGACACCTTTGCACTGGCGTTGACCGCAGCCGATGCGGCGCGGATCAAGCGCGACGGCAAGCGCGTGGTCTACATCAGCATGGAAAACGCCAGCCCGCTGGTGGATGACCCCTCGCTGCTCAGCTTCTATCACGCGGCCGGCTTGCGCCTGCTCAGCACCGTGCACTTCGCCAACAACGAGTTCGCCGATTCGGCCACCGACGAAAAGGGTGCCGAATGGAAAGGGCTGAGTCCGGCCGGCAAGGCGCTGGTGGACGAGGCGGTACGGTTGGGCATCGTCATCGACCAGTCGCATGCGTCGGATGCGGTGTTCGACGACCTGATCCAGCGCATGCCGGTGCCGTTCGTGCTGTCGCACAGTTCGGCCAAGGCGATCTACAACCACCCGCGCAACCTGGATGATGCGCGCTTGAAGCAGCTGGCGAAGGCGGGCGGGGTGATCCAGGTCAACGCGTATGGCGGTTACCTGATCGACACCGGCAAGACCGATGCGCGGAAGCAGGCCGAAGAAGCGGTGATGAAGAAGATCGGCGCAGGGTACGACGCGTTGAGCATGGCCCAGGGCGTGGCCCTGAAGAAGGGCCTGGCCGAACTGGACGAGCAGATGCCGTTGCGAAAGGCCACCCTCGACGACTTCTTCGCCCACTTCGAACACATCCTGGGCGTTGTCGGGCCCGAGCACGTGGGCATCGGGCTGGATTGGGATGGCGGTGGCGGCCTGGCCGACCTGCAGGATGTCAGTGCACTGCCGAAGATCACCGCGTGGCTGTTGCGAAAGGGCTACAGCGAGAAGCAGATTGCCGATATCTGGGGCGGCAACCTGCTGCGGGTGATGCAGCAGGCGCAGGCGTACAAGGCGCCATGACGCCTACCGCGCCGTAGAGCCGGGCTCTGCCCGGCTCCACGCAGTGCCGGTCAGCGGCCGATCAGCGCATTCCGGCGGCTGTACAGGAAGTACACCGCCAGGCCGATCGCGTTCCAGATCAGGAAGTACTTCTGGGTGCTGTGCGGCAGGCTGATGAACAGGTAGATGCAGCCCAGCGCCGCAGCGGGGCCGACGATCCAGGCCAGCGGAGTTCGGAAGCTGCGCTTCGCGTCCGGTGCACGACGGCGCATCACCACCAGGCAGATGCCGACCGCAGTGAACGCGGCCAGGGTACCGGCGTTGGCCAGCGCGGCAATTTCATCCAGGCGCGCAACACCTGCCAGCGCCGAGACCAGCAGGGCACTGAACAGCGTGGTCGCCACCGGGGTGCCGGTGCGCTTGTTCACGGCCGACAGGCCACGCGGCAGCAGGCCGTCGCGGCCCATGACGAAGAACACCCGGCTCTGGCCGAACAGGAAGGCCAGCAGCACGGTCGGCAGGGCGACGATGGCGACGATGCCGATCACCAGTGCGGCTTCCGGTTGACCCAGCTGGCGCATGATCAGCGCCAGCGGCTCGGCGCTGCTGCCGAATACCGCGTAGCTCATCGCGCCGATCGCACCCAGCGCCACCAGCATGTAGACGATGGTGCAGCCGACCATGGAGCCGATGATGCCGATCGACAGGTCGCGGCCCGGGTTCTTGGTTTCCTCGGCCGCAGTCGAAATCGCATCGAAGCCGTAGAACGCGAAGAAGATGATCGCCGCCGCGGCCATCACGCCGCGCTCGATGCCGTCCGGGCCCATCGTCTTGGCGAAGCCATACGGCATGAACGGCTGCAGGTTGGCCGGATCGAAGGCGGGCAGGGCCACGGCCACGAACACCGCCAGCGCGATCAGCTTCAGCACCACCAGGATGGCGTTGAGGGTCGCGCTTTCCTTGGTGCCCAGCATCAGGCCGCCGGCTACGATCCAGGTAATGATCACGGCCGGCAGGTTGAACATGCCGCCATCCACATGCGGACCGGCCGACAGCGACGCCGGCAGGCGGATGTCGATGCCCATCTGGGTGTGCACCCATTCCAGGAAGCCGACGAAGTAGCCGGACCACCCGACCGCCACGGTACTCACCACCAGCGAGTACTCCAGAATCAGGCTCCACCCCACCACCCAGGCGAAGATCTCGCCCAACGCGGTGTAGCTGTAGGTGTAGGCGCTGCCGGCCGCCGGCATCATGGTGGAGAGCTCGGCGTACGACAGCGCGGCGCAGGCGCAGACCGCGCCGGCGATGGCAAAGGAGATCAGCACCGCCGGGCCGGCCAGGTTGGCGCCCACGCCGATCAGGGTGTAGATGCCGGTGCCGACGATGGCGCCGATCCCCATGGCGATCAGGTGCGGCCAGCTCAGGGTGCGGACCAGGCTCCTGCCGGCTTCATGGACGGTGACGGAATCGAGCGACTTGCGCCGTAGCAGCGATGACATGGAACCTCACAGGGTGACTGGTATCGACAATTTCCCGAGTGTGACCGAACGCGGCGCAGCATTACTACTGCCGGGCGTCGCGAATCGCTTGACGATCATTTCAAATGACCCGGTTTGACGAATCCGGCACAACCGAACGGGCCGCTTGCGATCCAGCGGGCCTGCTGCGCCGCGTGGGTGTCGCGCCCAACCACGGCGCGCTGGTCAGCCGTTCAGGCCCAGCCGCACGCCGAACCCAATGAGGAACACCCCTGCCACGCGCTTCAGCACCACCCCGACCCGCGGGTGCTGGATGATCCTGCGCCGGAGCAGGTTGCCCACTCCGATCAGCACCGAGCAGTACGCCAGGCTCAGCACGAAGATCAGCACCGCCATGGTCGCGAAGGTCAGCACGCCCTTGTGCCGGGCCGGATCGATGAACAACGGCAGGAACGCCATGTAGAAGATGATTGCCTTCGGATTGAGCAGGCTGATCAGGATCGCCTGGCGGAAGTAGCGGCCCGGCTGCAGGCGGATGCCGCCGCCGTCGCCCTCTTCAGCGCCGGCGCGGGCCGGACGCAGCAGGCCGATGCCCACCCACACCAGGTAGGCCGCGCCCAGGTACTGCACCGCGTGGAAGACCAGCGGATTGGCGCGGAGCAGGGCGGCCACGCCGGCCACGGCCAGCCACATCAGGATCTGGTCGCCCAGCAGCAACCCGAACAGCGCGGTGTAGCCGCCGCGCACGCCGCCGCGACCGGTGGCGGTGAGCAGGGTGAAGGTGCCCGGACCGGGCAGCGCCAGGAACACCAGCACGGCAACGACGAAGGTCCACAGGTCCTGGATGCCCATCCACGGCATGGCGGCGACTCGACAACGGGGGGCGCCATTGTCGGCTACCGGGCGCCGCCGGGACAGCGCTACGTGGCGTGCCCGGGCAGATCCGCCAGCATCGGCGCAAGACGCTGCACGCACAACGCATGCAGCTGGCGGATTGCCGGCGAAAACTGCTTGCGGTGCGGGCACACCAGATTGAGCGGCAGGCTGTCGCCTGTGCCCCCCATCAGCACCTGCAGGCGCCCGGCGCGCACGTCGTCGCACACATCCAGCCACGACTTGAACACGATCCCTTCGCCGGCCACCGCCCAGCGCCGCACCACGTCGGCGTCGTCGCATACCAGCGGGCCGCGCACGGGTACCACCACGCGCCGGCCGTCCTGTTCGAAGCTCCAGCGGTCATACGGGCGCCCGGCCAGCTGGTAGACCAGGCAGTGGTGGTCCTTCAATGCATCCAGCTCGGTGGGCGTGCCATGCCGCTCCAGGTAACCGGGCGACGCCACCAGCACGCGCCGGTTACCGGGCAGCAATGGCAGCGCTACGTAGCTGGCAGTATCGAAGCGACCCAGCCGGAAGGCGATATCCACCGGGTCGCGGAACACGTCGGCGACCTGGTCGGAGAGCAGCAGGCGCAGCTGCAGCTTGGGGTGCGCCGCGCGGAACTCGGTCAGCCAGGGCAGCAGCACGTTGCGGCCCAGGTCCGACGGTGCCGCCACCTGCAGCACGCCGTGCAGCTCGGCCTCGTCGCCGCGCACCCGGGCCTGGCCTTCGTGCAGGGTAGCGAGCATGTCCTGCGCGTAGGGCAGGTACAGCACGCCTTCGGCGGTCAGGCGCAGGCTGCGGGTGGAGCGTACGAACAGGCGCAAGTCCAGTTCGCGCTCGAGCCGGGCGACGGCGGCTGCTACCTGGCCGGGCAGCAGATCGGCCTCGCGCGCTGCATTGGAGAAGCTGCCGAGCGCGGCGGTACGGGCGAACAGATGCAGATCCTCGAAACGGACCATTTTCATTCCAGCAGTGAAAGTGCTGCTGCATTCTGCGCCTTTCCGAAGGGGCCCGGCCGCGCCACCCTGAGCGCCTTACCCAAGGACTTCCCCATGAAAGCCATCGCCTATACCCAGCACGGCCTGCCCATCACCGACCCGGCCGCCCTGGTCGACATCGACCTGGCGGTGCCCACACCCGGTCCGCGCGACCTGCGCGTGCAGGTGCGGGCGATCTCGGTCAACCCGGTCGACACCAAGGTGCGCAAGGGCGCGGCCGTGTCCGAGCCGCGCGTGCTGGGCTGGGACGCGGTCGGCGTCGTCGATGCGGTGGGCAGCGACGTGACCCTGTTCCAGCCCGGCGACGCCGTCTTCTACGCGGGGGATATCAACCGTCCCGGCAGCAACGCCGAGTACCAGCTGGTGGACGAGCGCATTGTTGGCCGCAAGCCGGCCCGCCTGGACGATGCCGCCGCCGCTGCGCTGCCGCTGACCGCGATCACCGCCTGGGAACTGCTGTTCGACCGCCTGCGCGTTGCCGAAGGCGGTGGCGAGGGCCAGACCCTCCTCGTGATCGGCGCGGCCGGCGGGGTGGGCTCGATCCTGGTGCAGCTGGCGCGCCAGCTGACCCGGCTGACCGTTATCGGCACCGCCTCGCGGCCGGACAGCCAGGACTGGGTGTACGCACTCGGCGCGCACCATGTGATCGACCACAGCCAGCCGCTGGCCGAAGGCCTGGCCCGGATCGGGTTCGAGAGCGTCAGCCACGTGGCCAGCCTGACCCACACCGATCAGCACTACGCGCAGATCGTCAGCGCACTGGCCCCGCAGGGCCACCTGGCCCTGATCGACGATCCCGGCCAGCTCGATGTGATGGCGCTCAAGCGCAAGAGCCTGTCGCTGCACTGGGAGTCGATGTTCACCCGCTCCAGCTTCGGCACCCCTGACCTGCAGCGCCAGCACGACCTGCTCAACCGGGTCGCCGACCTCGTCGATGCCGGCGTGCTGCGTACCACCCTGGGCGAAAACTACGGGCGCATCGACGCGGCCAACCTGCGTCGCGCGCACGCCCTGATCGAATCCCACCGGGCGGTCGGCAAGCTGGTGCTGGAAGGCTTCTGAGCGCAGCAGCGGCACCTGCGGCCGGGCTGGCTCAGCGAATGAGACCGGCTCGGCCTACACTTCCGCCATGCAACCTGAATTCCTCATCCTCGGCGGCCTGCTGTGTGCCGTCCTCGTGCTGCAGCTGGTGTCACTGCTGCGGCGTTCCAACCATGGCGAGCTTGAGCAGTCCCTGCGCGAAGAAGCCCGGACAGGGCGCAGCGAGCTGCGCGAGCAGCTGGAAGGGCTGGGCCGGCAGCAGGATGCCCGGCTGGAATCGTTCGCGCGCGCGCTGACCGACCTGTCCACGCGTACCGACCAGCGTCTGGACCTGCTGCGCGACGCGCTGGGCGAAGACGCGCGCAAGGCGCGCGAGGAAGCGGCCGTGACCCAGCAACGTTCGGCCGAGTCGCTGGGCCAGCGCCTGCAGGACATGACCCAGCGCAACGAACTGCGCATCGGCGAAATGCGAGCCACGCTGGAGCAGCAGCTGAAGAATCTGCAGAGCGACAACGCCGAGAAGCTCGACCAGATGCGCGTCACCGTGGACGAGAAGCTGCAGACCACCCTTGAAGCGCGCCTGGGCGCGTCGTTCCAGCTGGTGTCCGACCGCCTGGAACAGGTGCAGCGAGGCCTCGGCGAAATGCAGCAGCTGGCCACCGGCGTGGGCGACCTCAAGCGCGTGCTGACCAACGTCAAGAACCGCGGCAGCTGGGGCGAGGTGCAGCTCGACAACATCCTGGAGCAGACTCTCACCCAGGAGCAGTACGCACGTGGCGTAAAGGTACGTCCGGACAGCGGCGAAATGGTCGACATCGCGGTGCGCCTGCCCGGGCGCGGCCACGAAGACACGCCGGTGTGGCTGCCGATCGACTCCAAGTTCCCACGCGAAGACTACGAACGCCTGCTCGATGCGCAGGAGCAGGGCGATGTCGACGGCGTACGCGTGCAGGGCGCGCAGCTGGAACGCGCGATCCGCATCCAGGCCAAGTCGATCTGCGACAAGTACATCGTGCCGCCGCACACCACCGACTTCGCGGTGATGTTCCTGCCGACCGAAGGGCTGTATGCCGAAGTCATCCGGCGCCCGGGCCTGGTCGACCTGCTGCAGCGCGAACACCGCGTCGTGGTGGCCGGGCCGACCACGGTCACCGCACTGCTCAACAGCCTGCAGATGGGCTTCCGTACACTCGCCATCGAACAGCGCTCCAGCGAAGTGTGGAGCCTGCTGGGTGCGGTCAAGAGCGAGTTCGGCAAGTTTGCCGGCATCCTGGAAAAAGCCGAGAAGCAGATCAGCACCGTCGGCAAGAGCCTGGGCGAGGCGAGCCGCAAGACGCGTACCATCGAGCGACGCCTGCGCGGCGTTGAGTCGCTGGGCAGCGAGCAGACCGAGCAGCTGCTGGGCGGCATCGGCCTGGGTGCACCGGATGAGGATGAGCCCGCAGACGACGCAGCCACCACGCAGGACTGACATCGGCAGTTGCTACAGTGTGCGGCCATGCTCTTACCTGCCAGGAAATAGTCGATGCGCCTGACCGTGATGCTCTCCTTGTTGTTGATGCTGGCCGGCTGCAGTACCGCGCCGGGAACCGACCGCGCCGCACCTGCGCCTGCAGGTGATGCAACTGCCGAAGCGGCGTCGTGCGCGGCTTCGGGTGGCGAACTCAAGCCGCTCGGTCGGCTGCAGCGCGTGCAGTGCGTCGTGCCCTATGCAGACGCCGGCAAGACCTGCAGCGCCAAGTCGGACTGCACCGGGCAGTGCCTGGCAAACGGTGAGACGGAGATTGCAGCAGGCACCACAACCACCGGCATCTGCCAGACCGACGTCAGCCAGAACTTCGGCTGCCGCCAGCGCATCGACGGTGGTGTAGCCCAGGGCACGATCTGCGTCGATTGATTTCGCCTTTCCGGGGCACATATTCCATGTGCCCCTTCCACACTGCACAGGATCACCCGTGAGCCAGACCGTCTACGACATTCCCGTCTCCACCATCGAAGGCCAGCCCAGCGCCCTCGCCGACTACCGCGGCAAGGTGCTGCTGGTGGTCAACGTGGCTTCCAAGTGCGGCCTGACCCCGCAGTACGAAGGCCTGCAGGCCCTGTACGCCGACAAGCAGGCTGCAGGCCTGGAAGTGCTGGGTTTCCCGGCCAACAACTTCCTCGCCCAGGAGCCGGGCAGCGAAGCGGAGATCCAGCAGTTCTGCCAGCTGGAATACAACGTCAGCTTCCCGATGTTCGCCAAGGTCAGCGTGGCCGGCGACGACATCCATCCGCTGTACCAGCAGCTCACCCAGGCCCAGCCGGTCGCCACCGGCGAAGGCCCGATGCGCGAAAAGCTGCAGGGCGCGGTCGCCAAGTACCCCGACCTGGTGGTCAACCCGGCCCCGGGCGTGCTGTGGAACTTCGAGAAGTTCCTGGTCGGCCGCGACGGCCAGGTGATCGCCCGCTTCGCCCCCGACGTCCCGGCCAACGACCCGCGCCTGCTCGCCGCGATCGAAGACGCGTTGGCCGAGTGAGGCGCATCCGCTGGAGGAGAGCCCCCTTCTTGTTGAAGGGGGCGCGCCAACGGCGCGGGGTTAAGGCGGCATGCGAAGGCAATTGATTGAAAAAAAACCCCGCGTGAGCGGGGTTCTTTTTTCGGTCAATTGCCCCAGTTGGGCATCGGCATCGCGTCGACCGGGATCGGGGCGGTGTCGTCTGCATCCTTGCCGCGTTCGCGGGGACCGCGCAGGTCGTTCACGATCTGGTAGTTGCGGCGCTGCAGCCAGGCATCGCGGGTCAGCGCGTACTCATCCACGGCGTTGTCGCGGATGTCGTCCAACGCCAGCAGCTGCGAGCGCATGTCCACCAGCTGCAAGCCCTGCAGCGGGATGCGGATGTTGTCCTGCTCGATGGTCCGGATCGGCGAGAGCGGGATGTCGCCGGCCAGGCCGAACACGTCGCGCACGGTACGCGGGCCGAAGAACGGCAACTCTACATAGCGCGAGCTGCGCCAGCCCCAGGCACCCAGGGTCTGGCCAAAGTCCTCGCTGCGACGCGGCACCTGCCCCGCGCTGGCCGGGTCCCAGAGGCCGCCGATGCCCACCGTCGTGTTGATGATGAACCGCCCCAGGCTGTCCCAGGCGTCGCCCGGGCGACCCTGCAGCAGCTGGTTGGTGATGGTCACCGGCGCACGCAGGTTGCTGAAGAAGTTGCTGACACCGGTCCGTGCGAAGCGCGGCACCACGTTGGTGTAGGCGGTCGCCAGCGGACGTGCGATGGCGCGGTCGACCACGTTGTTGAAGGCATGCACGCGGCGGTTGAAGCCTTCCCACGGGTCGTAGGCCGAGGTCGACGCCTCGGCGCCGTCGGCGTTGGGCGTCGGGCCGCCGTAGAGCGCTGCGAAATCATCTTCGGCGCCGGTCGGTGCTGCGCCGGCGGCAGTCGGTGCAGTCCCATCGGCAGCAGCGGCGTCGGACGTGGTTGCGACCGGTGCAGCGACCGTAGCCGGGGCCGATGCGGGCTCTGAAGCAACACCGTCGGCCACCGGGGCCGCAACATCGGTCGCCGCAGCGGGTGCCACGGCGACGCTGGCCGGTGCACTGTCGCGGGCCGGCTTGGCCGCGCAGGCGCTGAGCGCCAAGGCCAGCAGGAGAAGGGAGGCAGTGCGTACGACGTTCATGTCAGCTCGCGGCAGTAAGGGCATTGAAATCCAGGGACGGCGCCAGCCGGTAAGCGGCGCTGAGTTCGTTGAAACCGGCAGGGCTGCCATGGACCACCAGCGTACGCCCGTCGTCGCGCGCGCGCGCAGCCAGTTCGGCCAACAGCGCCAGGCCGGCGCTGTCCACCCGCGTGACTGCGTTCAGGTCCAGCTGCAGCACGTTGTCGGGCAGGTCCTTCAGCTTCGACCACAACGCCACCACGGCGTCGCGGTCGAGCACGCCGTCGAGCAGGACGCGCGAACCGTCGATCCGCGCGCTGGCGCTGTTACTTGCCATTGCCTGCCGGCCCGGCCTGCATGGAACCGGTACGCAGTTCCTTGGCCACTTCCTGGATGCCCTTCTGGCGCAGCGGCGCGTCGAACTGGGTGCGGAAGGTCTGCACGTAGGAAATGCCTTCGATGGTCACATCGAAGATTTTCCACTGGCCGTTGACGTTGCGCATCATGTACTCGACCGGGGTGGTTTCGCTGCCGGAGCGCTTCAGCTCGGTGGATACCTTCACGCCGCGGTTGCCCGGCAGCGGTGCTTCGCCCTTGAACTGGAAGGTCGGGTTGCCCTGGATGGTCAGCAGCGCCGAGCCGTACCGCTGCATCAGGTTGTCGGCCATGGCGTCGGCGAACAGCTTCACGTCCGCGTCGGAGGCGCCGCGCGCGTTGGCGCCCAGCACCAGGCGGGCCGCGTAATCGCGGTCGAAGGTGCGGTTGAGTTCGCTGTCGATGTAGCTGCGCAGCGCGGTCGGGTTCTTGGTGAACTCGGCGCGGCGCTGCTGCAGCGTGGCGAGGATGCGCGAGCTGGCATCCAGCACGGTCTTGCCGGCCGCGCTCTGGGTGGCTGCCGCCGCCGCCTGGGTCGGCTGGGCAAAGGACAGCGAGGGCAGGGTGGCGAGCAGGGCCGAAGCGAGCAGCGCCGGAATCAGGGTCTTTTTCATTTCTGCGGTTCCGTTGCCGGCGCGGCTGCGCCGGGAGCATCCTGGGAAGCGGCGCCGGCATTGCCGGGGCCACTGAACATGTACTTGCCAACCATCTGGATCAGGTCCACGGCCGGTTGGGTGAAGACGATCTCGTCGCCGGACTTCAGCACGTCCGGATCACCACCCGGCTGCAGACCGATATAGCTTTCGCCAAGCAAACCGCTGGTGAATATGCCGGCGGAGGTGTCGGCGGGCAGGTCCTTGAACTTCGGATCCAGCTTCAGCGTCACGATCGAATCGAAGCGGGTCGGGTCCAGGTCGATATCGCCTACCTGGCCCACCACCACGCCGCCGATCTTGACCGGCGCCTGCTTGCGCAGCTGGCCGATCTGGGTGAAGCGGGCTTTCAGTTCATAGCCTTCGCTGCCGAACCCCCAGCGCTGGTTGGTGGACGCCATCGCCAGCACCAGCAGCGAGGCCAGCGCCAGCAGCAGGAAAGCGCCGACGGAAAATTCGAGTCTGGGACCGCGGATGGCCATGTTCATATCACCGTATTTGAAGAGCGTCAGGGCGTCAGCGGAACAGCATCGCCGACAGCACGAAGTTGAACATCAGCACCAGCAGCGAAGCATTTACTACCGCGCGCGTGGTGGCCACCGAGGTGCCTTCGATGGTCGGCTCGGCGTGGAAGCCCACGTACGAAGCGACCAGCGCGGCGGTACCGCCGAAGATGGCCGACTTCAGCATTGCCACGCCGAAGTCGTCCCGGAAGTCCACGCTGTTGCTCAGCGCCGACCAGAACACGCCATTGTCCAGGCCGAGCACATGCACGGCCTCGAAGTAGCTGGCGCTGATCGCCAGCGAGCAGAAAATGCCGGTCAACAGCGGCACGGTCAGCACTGCCGCCCAGAAGCGCGGCGCCACCACCTTGGCGACCGGATCGATCGCCATCAGCTCCAGCGCCTTGATCTGGTCGGTGGCGCGCATCAGCCCCAATTCGGCGGCGATCGAGCTGCCGGCGCGGCCGATGAAAAGCAGCGCGGTCAGCACCGGTGCCAGCTCGCGGTACAGCGACAGGCCCAACAGCGTGGACAGCGCATCGGCGGCGCCGAACGTGGTCAGCGTGCGATAGCCCTGCAGGGTCAGGACCAGGCCTACGAACGCACCGCCCACGGCGATGATCGGCAGCGAACGCGCGCCGATCTTGTAGATCTCGCGGGTCAGCTCGGCCAGGAAGTCGCGGGTCGGCAGCGAGCCGCGCAGCACGGTCAGCGAGAACAGGCCGGCCCGGCCGAGCGAACGGGTGCTTTCAACGAACGGCATCAGGCCACCTTCGCGCGGGGCGCGGCATCGAACGGGATCGGGCCGTCCGGCTGCCCGTGCAGGAACTGGCGCAGCAGCGGGTCCTGGCTGGACTCGAGCGCGGCCGGGCTGCCCTGGAACACCACGCCGCCATTGGCGATTGCAATCACCTGGTCGCAGATCGGCAGGGTTTCATGCACATGGTGGCTGACGATGATGCTGGTCAGGCCCAGGCTGTGGTTGAGCCGCTGGATCAGGCTCATGATCACGCCGCTGGCGATCGGGTCGAGCCCGGTCAGCGGTTCGTCGTAGATCATCAGCGGCGGGTCCAGCGCCAGCGCGCGGGCCAGCGCCACCCGGCGCGCCATGCCGCCGGACAGCTCGCGCGGCCAGGCGTCGGCCGCTGCCAGCAGGCCGACCGCGTGCAACTTCATGTTGACCAGGCGGTCCAGCACCGCGGCCGGCAGCTTCGTATGGGTGCGCAGCGGCAGGGCCACGTTCTCGGCTACGGTCAGGTCGGTGAGCAGGCCATTGCCCTGCAGCAGCACGCCCACGCTGCGGCGCATCGCGCGCAGGGCGCTGCTGCCGGTGGGAATAGGCCGACCGAACAGGGTCACGCTGCCGGCCACCGGGCGCAGTTCGCCGGTCAGCGCCGCGAGCAGCGTCGACTTGCCGCTGCCGGACGGACCGAGCACGGCGGTGATGCTGCCACGCGGTACCGACAGCGAAACGTCGCGCAGGATGGCGCGACCGCCGCGATCGATTCGCACGTTGTCCAACCGCACCAGAGGTTCTTCGGAAGCCGTCATGGTCGCCATTAACAAAATTCCAACGTTCTAAGATCGTGGTGAACGGCTGAACAAAACCGAACTGGACCGTGCAGTATTGTCGCATGCCCGTCCCCCGCGCCCCGCCCGAACGGGGGATGGAGCCTGCAACAGTGCGTACCGCAGCGCCGAAAAGGAGGCTGCGGGCGTCAACCAGGCTCGTCGGTATCAAAGAAGGTCGAGATCGGCGCCGCGCTGCGGCACACTGCCGCGATGACCGACCCCGCTTCAGACTTCCGCCTGTACCACTCCAATTCGCTTGATGTGCTGGCCGCGCTGCTGGCCAGGACGCTGCGCGAGCCGGTGGCCGGGCAGTCGATCCTCGAACCGGACGTGGTACTGATTCCCCAGGTGGCGATGCGGCGCTGGCTGCAGTCCACCCTGGCGGCCGAGTATGGCATTGCCGCCAACCTGTCGTTCCTGACCCCGGGCGAGTTCGTGGCGCGGGCGCTGAATGCCAATGTGCCCGGCGAACATGACGATCTCACCGCCGCCGCGCTGCATTGGAAGGTCTATGCCGCGCTGACCGACCGGGAACTGATGGCGCAGCCGCCGCTGCGCGCACTGCAGGCCTACCTGTCCCAGCCGGACCCGCTCAAGCCGTGGGCGCTGGCCGGGGAGCTGGCGGCGGTGTTCGAGAAGTACCAGGCCTGGCGCCGCGACTGGCTGCTGCGGTGGGAGGCTGGTGCCGACCCGCACGACCCGCAGGCGATCCTGTGGCGGCGCATCGGCACGGGGCACCAGTACCGGGCCCGCCGCATCCACGCGTACCTGGAGCAGTTCGAAGGCGCTGGGCGGCCATTGCCGGCCGGGCTGCCGCCACGGTTGTTCGCCTTTGCCACCCTGAACGTGTCGCCGGACGTGCTGCGGGTGGTTGCCACCCAGGCGCGGGTGGGCACGCTGCACTTCTACATGCCCACCCCCACCCGTTCGTACTGGGGCGACCTGCAGACCCTGGGCGGTCGCCTGCGCAGCGGCGCGGTCGACCCGTTCGGCAGCGGCGCAGACGAAAACCGCCTGCTGCAGGCCTGGGGTGCGGCCGGACGCGACTTCATGGCGGTGCTGGGCAGCTACGAGGTGGTCCACCCGTCCGGTGAGATTGCCGCCTACGACGACCCTGAGGACGACACCCGCGCGGACATGGCCCACGGCGGCCTGGCCGACAGCCTGCTGCACCGGCTGCAGCGCGACCTGTTCCATCGCCGTGCCAGGCCGGAAGGTGCGCTGCGTCCGCACCTTCTGCGTAACGACCCGAGCCTGCAGGTGCATGCCTGCCACACCCGGCTGCGCGAACTGCAGGTGCTGCACGACCAGCTGCGCGCTTTGCTGCAGGACCCGCGCTTCGACCCGCCGCTGCAGGCGCGCGACATCGCGGTGCTGGCGCCGGACATCGATCCGTATGTGCCGTACCTGGAAGCAGTGTTCGGCGGCCGCAGCGGCGGCGAGGACCACATTCCCTATGCACTGGCCGACACCAGCCCGCTCACCGGCGAACCGCTGGCCGACGTGTTCGTGCACCTGCTGAACCTGCCGGTGTCGCGCTTTGGCCTCAACGAGGTACTGGACCTGCTCGCCAGTGCGCCGCTGGCCGAGGCCGCCGGCCTGGACGCGGCCGCGTTCGATCGCCTGCACGACTGGCTGCAGGCCGCCGGCGCGCGCTGGGGCCTGAATGCCGGCCACCGCGCGCAGCACCAGGCGCCGGATGACGATGCCTACACCTGGCAGTTCGCGCTGGACCGCCTGCTGCTCGGCCATGCCAGCGGCAGCGACGGCGACATTGCCGGGGTGGCACCGTGGCCGGAGCTGGAAGGCAGCGCGCTGGACGCACTGGATCGCCTGCTCGGGCTGATGCGGGTGCTGGCCCGCTACCAGCGCGCGCTGGGCAACGCCCTGCCACCGACGCAGTGGCGCCAGCGCCTGCTGGCCCTGCTCGACGCACTGCTGCCCGGGACCCCGGAAGCGGCCAGCAGCCAGCGCGCGCTGGAGCGGCTGCGCAAGCTGATCAACGAATTCGCCCGCGAGGCCGAACGAGCCGGCTTCGATGCCCCGGTCCCGCCGGAAGTGGTGCGTGCGCATTTCGCTGGCGTGCTCGGCGAGGCCGACACCCGCGCGCCGCTGCTCACCGGCGGCATCAGCTTCGGGCGGATGGTGCCGATGCGGCTGCTGCCGTTCCGGGTGATCTGCGTGCTCGGCCTCAACGACGGCGACTTCCCGCGCCGCGACCCGGCGGCCGGACTCAACCAGCTCACCGCCGAACTGGGCACCGACCGGCGCCGGCACGGCGACCGCTCGTTGCGCGAGGACGATCGCTTCCTGTTCCTGCAGTTGTTCGCCTCGGCGCAGGACGTGTTCTACCTGAGCTACCTCGGCGCCGACCCGCGCGACGGCAGCGTGCGTGAGCCCTCGGTGCTGGTCAGCGAACTGATCGACGCCGCCGCCGAGTACCACCAGGACCCTCCGGCTGCAGTGAAGCAGTTCACCGTGCGCCATTCGCTCCAGCCGTTCTCGCCGGCCGCATTCGGCGGCGGCGACGAGCCGCGCCGTTTCAGCTACCGCCAGCAGTGGCACCCTGCCGCGGGCTCACTGGGCAGCGTGCGGCGTGCGCCGCCGGCGTGGTTCCAGCAACCGCTTGCGCCGCTGTCGGACGAGGTCGCGCCGGAACTATCGCTGGACGCGCTGCGCCGCTTCCTGACCGACCCGGCCGGACAGTTCCTGTCGCAGCGGCTGGGCCTGCGCCTGCCGGAAGAGCTCGGCACCGCCGAGGATCTGGAACCGCTGGTGTTGGCCGGTCGCGGCCTGGAGCAGCGCCTGCTGCAGCACGCGGTGATCGAGGCCACCCTGGCCGGCGATGACACGCCGCTGTATGCCCGGCTGCGCGCGCGCGCGCTGCTGCCATCCGGTGCGCTGGGTGAGCGTCAGTTCCAGGCGCTGCAGGATCAGACCCGTCCGTACGCGTTGGCGCTGGCGCAGTGGCGCGGCGACAGCACGGCCGACAGCCGCCGTTACGACGTGGAAATCGATGGCGTACGCTTGCACGGCCGGGTCGACGACATCCACCCGCAGGGCATCGTGCGCCTGCGCGCCGCTGGCCTGAACGGCCCGGCGGCAATCCGCCACGGGCTGGACTGGCTGCTGGCCAACGCCGCGGGTGACGCGCTGCCGCTGGTCGAATTCCACGATGGCGGCGACGACGGGGTGGGGCCGCATGTGCTGCCGGCCCTGCCGGCCGCGACCGCGAAGGCGGCGTTGCAGACCCTGCTGCAGCTGCGCGCTGAAGGACTGTGCGGTCCGCTGCTGTACGGCCCCTACACGGCGTGGACGCTGTACCGCACCCCGGCCGCCAAGCGCGAAGGCGAGGCCTGGGCGCAGTGGCATGGCGGCGACCGGCGCTGGGGCGAGGCCAGTGGCGACGCCCTGCAGCTGGCCCTGCGCGGGCGCGATCCGTTCGCAGACCCGGACAGCTACCAGCTGCTGCTGCAGACCAGTTTCCGGGTGTTCTGCGCCGTGCGCGAGGGCCGGGTGTTCCAGGGCTTCACCGACGAAGGAGCGCCGGCATGAGCGATCTGCAGCTGCAGGATGATCCGTACCTGTCCCTGCCGCTGGATGGCGTGCGCCTGATCGAAGCCAGCGCCGGCACCGGCAAGACCTTCACCCTGGCCACGCTGTTCACCCGGCTGGTGGTGGAGCAGGGCTACCGCATCGGCCAGATCCTGGCGGTGACCTTCACCGACGCCGCCACCCAGGAACTGCGCAAGCGCATCCGCGAACGCCTGGCGCTGGCCGCGCAGCTGCTGGCGCGCGCGCCGTCGGACGACGAAGCGCCCGACGCGCAGCTCACCCGCTACCTGCTGCAGCGCGAACTGGCGCGCGGCCGCGAAACCCCGGCAGCGCTGGCGCAGCGCCTGCAGACCGCGGCCGACGAGATCGACCTGGCTTCGATCTTCACCATCCACGGCTTCTGCACCCGCGTGCTGCGCGAACACGCGCTGGAGAGCGGCCACACCTTCGACCCGCCCACGCTGCTGCCCAGCGAACGCGAGCTGCACGACCAGCTCGGCGCCGACCTGTGGCGCGTGCATGCCAACGACCCCGCGCGGGTCGATGCACTCACCCGGCTGTGGTCGGGCCCGGACGCGCTGGCACGTGACCTGTCGGCGCTGATCAAGCCGCTGCCGCTGCTGCCACCCGTCCCCGCACAGCGCCTGGACGACCCCAGTGCAGCATTGCAGGCCGCTGCCGAGGCGTTGGCCGGGGCGATCGAAAGCCACGCCGAGGACGCGCAGGCCAGCATCGCCAACGCGTTCGAGCGCAAGATCTTCGACGGCCGGCGCGCACGTCGGCCCAGCTTCGACAAGGCATTCGCAGAACTGTTCGCAGGCCGCGCCTCGCGCAGCTGGCCACGCAGCGACAAGCTGCACCTGGGCAAGCTGCTGCCGGTGGCGCTGCTCGGCTTCTGCAAAGACGACCAGCAGGGCCTGTGCCCGGCCTCGCCGTTGTTCGATGCGCTGCAGACCTGGTGGCACACCGCCGACAGCTACGACCAGTGGCTGCGCCAGCAGGCGCTGCTGCTGCTGCACGACCTGCGTGGCCAGGCGCGCGAACGCCTGGACGAACTGAAGCGGGTGGGCCGGGTGCAGACCTACGACGACCTGATCGACGGCGTGGCCGCCGCGCTGGAAGGCCCGCACCGCGCCGCGCTGGTACAACAGCTGCGCGCGCAGTACGCGATCGCGCTGGTGGACGAGTTCCAGGACACCGACGACCGCCAGTGGGGCATCTTCCAGCGCGTGTTCGGCGACTCGCCGGAAACCCGCGAAGCAGGCCTGGACCCAGCGCTGTTCCTGATCGGCGACCCCAAACAGGCCATCTACGGTTTCCGCGGCGGCGACATCCACACTTACCTCAAGGCCAAGCGCGAGGCCGTGGCCGCGCCGGCGTTGAACCGCAACTTCCGCTCACGTCCCGGCGTCCTGCGCGCGCTGCAGGCGCTGTACGACGTGGCTGGCGAACGTGCATTCCTGGAAGCGGACATCGCCTTCGAACCGGTGCTGCCCGGCAGCACCCGCAGCGACGACGACTTCCTGCGCGACGACCAGCCCGCGCCGGGCCTGACCCTGCGCCTGCTGCGCAGCGACGACGGTGCCGACCTCAAGGCCGACCCGTCGCGCCAGCAGGCCACCGACGCCTGCGTGGCGGCAATCCACCAGCTGCTGCTGGAGGGGCGGCAGGGCCGCGCGCTGCTGCGCGGCCGGCCGGTGCAGCCGGGCGATATCGCGGTGCTGGTGCGCCGCCACCATGAAGCCACCCGGATCCAGCAGGCCTTGAGCGCGGTCGGCATTCCGGCGGTCGCCGCCGGCAAGCAGAGCCTGTACGCAACCGCTGAGGCGCGTGAACTGCGCGTACTGCTGCTGGCGCTGCTGCAGCCGGCCGATGAGGGCCGCCTGCGTGCGGCGCTCTCGACCGTGCTGCTCGGGGAGAACGCCGCCACGATCGATGCGATGGAGCGCGACGGCGACCCGCAGCGGGCATTCCAGACCCGGCTGCTGCTGTGGCGCGAACGCTGGTTGCGCGGCGGACCGTTCGCGGTCATCGCCGACCTGTGCGCCGAACATGCCGAGCGCCTGCTTGGCCTGCTCGATGGCGAACGCCGCCTCACCAACTACCTGCAACTGGGCGAGCTGCTGCAGCAGGCGGCCGGGCAGGCACTGGGCATGCACGGCCTGCTGGACTGGCTGCAGGTGCAGATGGCGCACGCCGACCAGGACGACGAACAGCAGCTGCTGCGATTGGAATCGGATGCGCGCCGGGTGCAGATCATCACCCTGCACAAGAGCAAGGGCCTGGAGTACCCGCTGGTGTTCCTGCCGTTCATCGGCATCGGCAGCGGCGGTGCCAGCACCGACGCGAACTGCACCGTGTATGCCGACGGCCGCCGCGAGCTGCACTGGAAGCTGGAGCGCGACGAGGCGTGGAACGCAGCCAGTGCGCGCGCTGCGCAGGAGCAGGAGGCCGAGGATGCCCGCCTGCTGTACGTGGGCCTGACCCGCGCCGAGCACGCGCTGTGGATCGCTGCAGGCGATCTGGCCGGGCTGGCGAAGACCCGGCTGGCGCCAATGCTGTCCGACCTCGACGCGTTGCGCGCGCACCCGGACATCCAGGTGATCGATGGCCCGCTGGAGTCGCGCCCTGCGCAGCTGCCGGTGGAACGCGAAGGCGAACTGCCACCGGTGCGCGCGGTCACCCGGCGCGTGCCGCACGACTGGTGGGTGTACAGCTTCACCCAGTTGGCCAATGCCGACGCCGGTCACGACACCGACGCGATGGCCACTGAAGCGCCGGCCCCGGCCGCCGACGAACCGGCCGGCGGCGAGCTGCCGCTGGAAGTCGAACCGCTGGCGCCCAGCGAACCGCAGCCGGAGATCGACCCGCGCTTCATGGGCAGTCGCTTCGGCAACGTGCTGCACGACGCGCTGGAGAACACCGACTTCGCGCGCTGGTCCGACTGGCGCGCGGGCGATGCCGCACCGCCGGAACAGGCCGAGGTGCTGCGCGAGTCGCTGCGCGCCGAAGGCTACGCCGACGCCGACCTGGACGATGGCGTGGCGGTGCTGGTGCCGCTGGTCGGGCAGACCCTGACCGTGCAACTGCCCGAAGGCGGTGCGCTGTGCAGCGTGCCGGAGCCGGACCGTCGCGCCGAGATCGAGTTCCACTTCGCGATGCAGGCCACCGCCGTGCCGGCGCTGCTGCAGCTGCTGCACCGGCACGGGCTGGTGCGCGACCGGCGCAGCTTCGGCACACGGCGCCAGCTGGAAGGGCTGATGACCGGCAAGATCGACCTCACCTACGTGCGCGATGGACGCTGGTACGTGCTCGACTACAAATCCAACCGGCTCCCGGGCTACGACGCCGCGCGCCTGGCCGAGGCCATGCAGCACAGCGAGTACGACCTGCAGGCGCTGATCTACACCGTGGCCCTGCACCGCTGGCTGCGCTTCCGGCTCGGCACCGGTTATGACCTGGCGCGCGACATGGGCGGCATCCGCTACCTGTTCTGCCGTGGGCTCGAGGCCGGCCGTGCCGACGCGCCGGGCGTGCATGCGCAGCGCTTCGACCCCGCACTGGTCGAGGCGATGGACGCGCTGTTCGCAGGCGGTGCCGACGCCCACGCAAGCCTGGTCGCACGCGCGCGGGGTGAGGCATGAGCCTGCTCGAAGCGCTGAAGAAGCAGGGCACGTTGCGCACCCTGGACCACGCGCTGGCCAAGAGCCTGCAACGGTTGCAGCCGGACACGCCCGACGCGGTGCTGGCCGCGGCCGCGCTGGCCTCGCTGGCAGTGGCGCAGGGCCACGCCGCGCTGGACCCGCAGCAGCCCCGGCGGCTGGTGGATGCCGAACTGGACTGGCCGCTGCCCGGCGACTGGATGGCGCAGCTGCGTGCATCGCCCTGGGTGGATTCGCCGGACCGCGACGACCACGCCGCCGCCGATGCACCGCTGGTGCTCGAACACGGGCTGCTGTACCTGCGCCGTTACCGCGAATACGAACGGCGGCTGGCGCTGGGCCTGCAGCGCATCGCCAGCCAGCCGCTGCCCGCGCACGACCCGGCCGCGCTGGCGCCGCTGTTCGCACAGCTGTTCCCGCAGGCGCTGCAGGGTATCGACCACCAGGCACGCGCCGCTGCAGTGGCGCTGCGCCACCCGCTGGTGCTGGTGACCGGCGGGCCCGGCACCGGCAAGACCACCACGATTGCGCGGCTGCTGGTGCTGCTGGCCGCGCAGGCGCAGCAGGCCGATGCAGCGCTGCCCCGGGTCGCGCTGGCGGCCCCCACCGGGCGCGCGGCTGAGCGCATGGCCGAAAGCCTGCGCCTGGCCCTGCAGCGCCTGCGCCTGGTCGGGGTGGCCGCTGAACTGGCCGAAGCCCTGCCGACCACCGGTGCCACCCTGCATCGCCTGCTGGGCGTGATTCCCGATTCGCCGCGCTTCCGCCACCACGCCGACAACCCGTTGCCGTTCGATGTAGTGGTGGTGGACGAAGCCTCGATGATCGACCTGCCGTTGATGACCAAGCTGGTTGAAGCGGTGGCCAGCGGCACCCGGCTGATCCTGCTGGGCGACCCGGACCAGCTGCCGTCGGTGGAAGCCGGCGACGTGCTCAGTGCGGTGCTGCAGGCCAGTGGCGATGGACTCGGCACGCAGGCCGACGATGCCGATGCGCTGCGTCCGCTGTTGGCCGCGGCCGCGCTGCAGCCGCAGGCCGCTCCGCTACCGTTCGCGGGGCGTCGGGTGCAGTTGCAGCGTGGCTACCGGCAGAGCGACGCGCTCGACCTGGCGCCGCTGGCGCGTGCGGTGCGCGAGGGCGACAGCGTCAGTGCGCTGCAGCTGCTGCGCCACGGCCAGCTGGCCGGCGTGCACTTCCACGAAGACCAGGTGGATCCGCTGCAGCAGCATCGGCAGACCCTGCTGGCGCACTGGCGCGGGCTGGGCGAGGCGGCGGACCCGGCGCAGGCGCTGGCCCAGGCCGGCCAGCTGCGCCTGCTCACCGCGCTGCGCGAAGGCCCGCAGGGCGCCCGCGGCCTCAACGAACGCATCGAAGCGGCGCTGGCCGGCAGCGCGCGCCCGGGCGGCGGGCCGCGCTACTTCCACGGCCGGCTGCTGCTGATCACCGAGAACAGCTACCGCCACCGCCTGTTCAACGGCGACATCGGCCTGTGCCTGCGCAGCAGCGAGGGTGCGGTACTGGCGTGGTTCCCCGGCGACAGCCCGGAGCACCCGCGTGCGTTCCACCCGGCCGCGCTGCCCGCGCACGAAAGCGCGTTCGCGATGACCGTGCACAAGGCGCAGGGCTCGGAATTCGACGAGGTGTGGTTGCAGCTGCCGCGGCGCGACAACCGGGTGCTGTCGCGCGAGCTGGTGTACACCGGCATGACCCGGGCACGCCAGGCGTTGCATGTGCTGGGCAGTGCGGAGGTGGTGCAGGAAGCGCTGGCGCGGCACGCCAGCCGGTTGTCCGGGCTGGCGCTGCGGCTGGGGGCGGGTGCGGAAGCACCGGCTCAGGGAGAGCTGTTCGGGTAGAGCCGAGCTCTGCTCGGCTGTGCGTCGGTCATTCATTGCAATGACGCGTGGCGACGCGTTCTTCAGTCTGGCGCGTCATTGCGACCGGGGCGCGGCAGAGCCCGGCTCTACAACGCAAAGTTATTCGCCTTCTTCCACTTCACCCGGAATCAGCACGGTGCCGTCGGGATACACGATCGCACCGTCGCCGCTGACGTCGAAGAAGCCCACCTGGTGCTTGTTGGCCAGGATCTGCACCTGACCATGCGCGTCTTCGGCCACTTCGTCGTCGAACGATGCGTAGATGACGTGGGTGCCGATGCTGTAATCGGTCACCTGCGGGCGGTCATCTTCGTCATCCGACAGCGGACCGTCCATCGGCGGGAAGTCTTCGGCGAGCTCGGCGAAGAACGCCTGCAGCGCCGCCACCGACACCGCCGCATCGTCGTACTCGTGCTTCTCGTTCCATTCGGTCTGGGCGTCGTACCACTGCAGGAACGCTTCGACTTCGCGCGGCGCTACCGCCGGGTCGAACACCATCACGTCATAACTCATCGAAGTCTCACCTTGTGCCATGCAGGAATGCAGGGCGTCAGGATACTCCGCCCTGTGTGACCGCCGGCTGCTCGGGGAACAGCGCATAGCGCAGGCCCAGCACGCCCATCAGGGCCTCGTCGCGGGCCTTGCCGGGGTCCACGGTCTGCACCCGCTGCAGCGATGCCTCCAGCCGGGCCTGCAACGCCGGCGGGGCCGAGAGCGGCCGGCGCTGGGCCACTTGGGCCCGGTAGTGCGCGGCCACGTCGTCCAGAATGGTCTCGATGGCCTGCATGCTGGCGGCCGGCAACCCGTGCCGGGCGCGGCGCAGCTGCAGGATGTTCAGGCCGATGCGCGCCTCGGTCAGCATGTCCACCGAGGCGATGTCGCTGCCCTCGGGGGTGGCGGCCAGGCGCGGGGCGAGCAGGCCCAGCAGGTCCAGCATGCGCGCGGCGAACTGCTGGCGGTCCTGCTGCCCTCGGCCCTCGGCGGCCTCGGCCAGGGTGGTCCAGCCCTGGCGGACCAGGCGGCGCGCGGTCCATTCGGCGCCGACCGAGCGGAACACCCGGGTCATCACCACCGCGAAACCAATCCCGATGAACATCGCCACCGAGGAGTTGATGAAGCTCTGGATGTTGGCGTTGTAGGTGTTCTGCACATTCAGCAGCGCCACAAGGTTCACCGTCAGCGGCAGCCCGATCAGCGCGGTCTTGGGCCGGTGCAGCAGCAGGCCCAGCGGCAGGAAGATCACCGCCAGCACCAGGGCCAGGCTGCCGAAGTCGTGCACCGCCGGGAACACCCCGAACAGGTACACCGCCGCCACGCCACTGGCCACGATCGCCCACAGCAGGAACTGCAGCATGCTCGGCGCGGGGTCGTCCTGCGCGGCGAAGAACGCGGCCGCCACCGCTGCCATCATCGCGCCGTTGCCACCGCCCTCCCAGCCCAGCCCGATCCACAGCGCGCAGTACGTCATCAGCGCCACGCCGGCGCTGGCGGCCGAGAACAGCGCCATGCCGTAATCCACGTGGCGCGCATCGCCAATGCGCTGGGCGCGCACCCGGTAGTGGGCGGTGTCGCGCGGGGCGCTGCCGTGTTCGATGGCGTCCTGCAGGGTCGCGCAGTCCTGCCAGAGGTCCACCAGCTCCTCCAGGCGCAGCAGCAGGGTCACCAGCAACAGGTGGTCCAGCTCGCCGTCCACCGCTGGCTTCAGCGCCAGGATGCGCGCGCGCAGCGCGTCATGTTCGGCGCCGCTCGCGCGGCCCGGTTGTTCCAGCCAGTGCGCGATGTCCTGCACCAGCGGCTCCAGTCCGGGCGGCAGCGCGCGGCCGCCTGCGCGCAGCGCACCCAGCCGGTCGGCAATCGACGACAGCACCGGCAGCATCAGCAGCATGCGCTCGCGCAGGCGCTCCATCGACACCGCCGAACCGGCATGGCGCGGATCATCGCGGCGCATGAACTCGATCAGCGCCTCGAACTGCACCAGGTCGGCAGCCAGCCGGTTGCGCGGGCCGTGCGCCTGGCCGCGCAGCAGAATCTGCCGGCACCACTGCGCCGCATCGCCCATCCAGCTGCCGATCCGCGCACGCAGCATCGGTCGCGCCGAGCTCGGGAAGAACAGCGAGGCGAACAGCACCGCCACCACCGTGCCCAGGATGATCTCTTCGCTGCGTGCCACCACCGTGTCGAAGATGGTGTCCGGCGAGGTCACTGCCGGGAAGCCGATGAAGGCGGTGGTGTAGCCGGCCAGCAGGAACGCGTAGCCGCGCGGCCCGCGGTTGAGCAGGGCCATGAACAGGCAGCCGGCCAGCCAGATCGACATCGCCGCGCTCAGCACCAGCGGCGTTTCCACCAGCGCTGGCAGCACCAGCAGGGTGGCCAGGCCGGCCACCAGGGTGCCGACGATGCGGTACACGCCCTTGGCACGGGTAGGGCCCAGCAGCGGCTGGCTGACGATGTACACCGTGCCCATCGCCCAGTACGGGCGCGACAGGTTGCCGGCCATGGCGATGTACAGCGCGGCCACCGCGGCCAGGTAGGTCTTGATCGAGAACAGCCAGGCCTGGCGGTCGGTCAGCGCGTTCATGGCTTACTTCGCTGCGGTCGGGGTGCCGGCCGCAGCGGTGCTGGCTTGCCAGCCGCCACCCAGCACCAGGAACAGATGGATCTGGTCGCGTGAGACCTGGGCTTCGGCAGCGGCCAGGGTGGCATCGCTGGTGGCCAGGCTGCGATCGGCATCCAGGCTGGACAGGTACGGCGTACGGCCACCCTGGTACAGCCGGCGGTTCTGTTCGGCGGCCAGCGCGGCCTGCTCCTGTGCGGTGCTCAGCGACTGCAGGCGGCGCAGGTCCTGCGCATAGCGGTCCAGCGCAGTCTGGGTCTCGCGCAGCGCCTGCAGCACGGTGTGGTCGAACTCGGCCAAGGCGGCGTCGGCACCGGCTTCGGCGGCGTGGATGCGCGCGTGCGTGCCCGACGACGGCAACGTCCACGAGATCAGCGGGCCGATCGACCACTGCTGGGTCATCGGCGTGCCGAAGTCTTCCAGCAGGCCGGCGGCGCCGACCGAGGCACCCAGACGGATGTCCGGATACAGCTCGGCGGTGGCCACGCCAATGCGCGCGGTGGCCGAGGCCAGCTTGCGTTCGGCCTGGCGGATGTCGGGGCGACGCTGCAGCAGCGCACGGCCATCACCGACCGGAAGCGGCTGCGCCAGGCTGGGCGCGTGCGCGCAGTCGATCACGCCGGCCGGCAGCTGGCCCGGGGTCTGGCCCAGCAACGCGGCCAGCGAATAGGCGGCCGCCGAGCGCTGCGCGCGCAGTGGCGGCAGTGCAGCTTCCAGCAGTGCCACCTGGGCATTGGCGCGGGCCAGCTCCGGCGGCGTGCCGCGGCCCGCGGCGATCAGGCGCTCGGTAACGGTGCGGCTGCGCTGCTGCAGCTGCAGCGAATGCTCGGCCACGTGCAGTTCGTGGTTGGCGTGGCAGATCTCCACGTAGCTGCCGGCCACCTGGGCCACCAGCGAAACCCGGGCCAGGTCCATCGCCGCTGCGGTGGCCTGCTCGTCGGCCCGCGCTGCTTCGGAGGCGCGCTTGAGCTTGCCGAACAGGTCGAACTGGTAGGACACCGCGAACTTGCCATCGGCCAGGTTGATCGGCGGCAGCTCGTGTTCAAGCAGGAACGACTCGGCCGACAGCTGCGCGCGACTGACGCCCGCTTCGGCCTCGTACTCGAAGCCGCCGGCATCCAGCGCCTGTTCGTACACGGCCGCGGCACGGCGCAGGTTGGCGTCGGCGACCTTGAGCTCCACGTTGTCGCGCAGCGCCTGCTCGACCAGCCCGTTGAGGGTCGCGTCCTGGTACAGCTCCCACCAGCGTGGCGGCAGTTCGGCACCCGGCGCCACCTGGACGTTGCCGGTATCGATGAAGGCGGCGTTGGCCTCCGTGCGCTGGAAAGCCGCATCGGTCGGCACGGCGTAATCGGGGCCGACCGTGCGGCACGCGGCCAGGCTGGTCAGGGCCAGCGCGAAACCGATGCGGTGCAGGGCCGGGCGGTTCACAGTGCGGCCCGTGCCGGCTGCGTCGGCGCGGCTGGAGCGGTGTCCGGCTCGATGGTGACGGTGGCGGTGCGCCCGGCGATCAGGTTCACGCCGTCGGGCACATTGTCGATATGGATACGCACCGGGATGCGCTGCGCCAGCCGCACCCAGTCGAACGCCGGGGTCACGTTCGGCAGCAGGCTCGAGCCCTCGCTGCGGTAGCGGTCCTCGATACCGGCGGCAATACTCTGCACGTGGCCCTGCAGCGGCTGCGCCTCGCCCATCAGGCGGATGTCGACCTTCTGCCCGGCGTGCACGCCGCGCAGGCGGGTTTCCTCGAAGTAGCCGTCGACCCGGAACGAACCGGTGTCCAGCACCGCCATGACCGGATGGCCGGCGGTGACGTAGTCGCCGGCACGCACGGTGCGGTCGTTGACGTGGCCGTCGCTGGGGCTGCGCACTTCGGTACGGGCCAGGTTGAGCTTGGCGAGGTCCACCGCGGCCTGCGCGGTGGCGGCGGCGGCCTGTGCAGCCTGCAGCTTGGCGCGGCGCACTTCGGCATCTTCGGCGGCCACCAGATCCTGCAGGCTGCGGTCGCGTGCGATCTCGCGGCGGAGCTGCTGCAACGTCGCGTTGCGTTCGCCCAGTGTTGCCTGGGCCTGCTCCAGCGCGATCTGGTAGCGCGCGCGGTCGACCACGAACAGCACCTGGCCACGCGTCACCGGCTGGTTGTCGGCCACGTTGACTGCCTCGACCAGACCGGACACGTCCGGTGCGACCTGCACCACGTCGGCGCTCACGTGCGCGTCGCGGGTCCACGGCTCGTCCATGTAGTACGACCACAGATGACGGAGCACCAGCAGGGCGGCAATGACGGCAACCCCGGTCAGGACGACCGGGACGGTGTGCTTGAGGATCTTGTTCACGATTGCATCCAACGCATCAGGGAAAACAACCCGCCGAGCACGATCACGTATACGGCCAGGTTGAACAGGGCGGGGTGCCAGATGTGGCGGTAGGCGCCGGTGCGCTGCAGGACCAGGCGCAGCCCGCTCTTGAGCAGGTACGCCAGCAGCATCAGCCCGAGCAGGGTCGGGACGAACACACCGTAGAGACTGAATTCACCGTACATCGGGGCAGGAACTTCGCAGGGGAGCGGAAAGGGGAACGCCACGGCGTCGCCAGGCGACACCGGGAAACACGGCAGGGCAGGGGCTTACGTCACGCGGTCGGACGCATCGGCCAGCAGCTTCCACAGCTTCAGCACGGTGCGCAGTTCCTCGGTGCTCAGCTCGCCGAACACGTCCTGGCGCAGGCCGATCAGCTGCTGCTCCAGTTCGCTGACCAGGGCCTCGCCCTTGTCGGTCAGCCACAGCAGGTTGGCGCGGCGGTCGCTGGCGTCGCTCTCGCGGCGGACCAGGTCGCTGGCCGACAGCTTGTCGAGCAGGCGCACCAGCGAAGGGCCCTCCATGCCGAGCTGCTGGGCCAGGGTGACCTGGCGGATACCACCGCCGGCGCGGCCGATCATCAGCAGCGGCATGGTGCAGGCGGCGGAAATGCCATAGCTGCCCAGCGCCTGGTCGGCCAGGCGCTGCCATTGCCGCCCTGAGTGGAGCAGGCCGGAGCTGAGCTGCATCTGCAGCTGGGTGCGTTCGTCGAGTGAGCGTTTCATGGCAGATAGATAGGATACTACTAATTACGATCCTATCAATACCCCTGGCCCAACCCCAGCCCAACGGGGCGGGGGACGGCCAAGGGCTCTGTCGGGTACGATGCTCGCCCCCTTAGGGTGCTGTATGCCATGAGCCAGAAAGACAACGACGCGACCCCCGTAACCCAGGCCGAAGCCGAATCGGCCGTGCGCACCCTGCTGCGCTGGGCCGGTGAAGACCCCACCCGTGAAGGCCTGCTGGACACCCCGCGGCGCGTGGCTGAAGCGTACGGCGACTGGTTCAGTGGCTACCGCGACGACCCGCGCGCCTACATGGAGCGCACCTTCGAGGAAGTGGCCGGCTACGACGAACTGATCGTGCTGCGCGACATCGAGTACGAAAGCCACTGCGAACACCACATGGCGCCGATCATCGGCCGCGTGCACGTCGGCTACCTGCCGGCCGGCAAGGTGGTGGGCATCAGCAAGCTGGCCCGCGTGGTCGAAGCCTATGCGCGCCGCTTCCAGGTCCAGGAAAAGATGACCGCCCAGATCGCGCAGTGCATCCAGGACGTGCTGCAGCCGATCGGCGTGGGCGTGGTGGTGGAAGGCGCGCACGAGTGCATGACCACCCGCGGCATCCACAAGCGCGGCGTGAGCATGGTCACCTCCAAGATGCTCGGCAGCTTCCGCGAGGACGCGCGTACCCGCGCCGAATTCCTGCGTTTCATCGAAGTGGGCGGCAAGCGCTGATCGCCCCCACTACATGAAGCACCGCGAACGGATTACACGCTACCGCACCCTGCGCGAACAGCCCCAGTGGAAGCTGCTGGCCGCTGCCAATGCCCCGGAAATCATCGGCCTGCTGCAGAGCCTGCTGATGGACGGCGAGCGCACCCTGGCTTCGGCCGTCCTGCACGAACGCCTGCAGCGGGCGCTGGACCAGCTCAACGGCGAAGAACTCTCGCGTGAGCTGCCGCGCACTGCCCAGGCCTACGTCGCCCATTGGCTGGCGCAGGGCTGGCTGGAGCGGCGCCTGCCCGACGGTGCCGACCAGGAGCAGTACGAGCTCTCCACCCAGGCACTGCAGGCGATCCGCTTCGCCGACAGCCTGGAGCAGAGCCGTGTTGCCGCCACCGAAAGCCGGTTGGCGTTGGTGATCGAACAGCTCTCGCAGCTGGCCGCCCAGACCGAATCCGATCCGGATGCCCGGTTGTCGGCGCTGCGCGACGAGCGCGACCGCATCGACGCCGAAATCGCACGGGTCGGCGCCGGCCGGGTCACCACCCTGGACGGCAAGCGCGCGCTGGAACGGGCCCGCCAGATCATCGGCCTGGCCGACGACCTCACCGAAGACTTCCGCCGCGTCCGCGACGACTTCGAGCGTCTCAACCGCGAGTTCCGCGAACGCATCATCGACGACGAGAGCGAGCGCGGCGACGTGCTCTCGCGCCTGTTCGAAGGCGTGGACGTGATCGGCGACAGCGACGCGGGACGCAGCTTCCAGGCGTTCTGGCGACTGCTCAATGACGCCGAACAGAGCGCGCAGCTCGACGCTGCGCTGGAAACCGTGCTGGCGCGCGGCTTCGCACGCAAGCTGGACCGGAATGAGCGCGCCTTCCTGCGCGGCTTCACCGGCACCATGCTCGACCGCGGCGGCCAGGTCCACGACGTACTCCAGCACTTCGCGCGCAGCCTGCGCGGCTTCGTGCAGAGCCGGGGTTACCTGGAACAGCGCCGACTCAACCAGCTGCTCAAGCAGGCGCAGTCCGAAGCACTGGCCCTGCGCGATGATTTCACCGCGCAGCGACCGATCGGCCGCGACCTGCAGCTGACCACCAGCCGCCTGCGCTCGTGGTCGCAGTGGAAGCTGCACGACCCGCGCAGCGCCCATGTCGACGGCAGCGTGCAGCGCAACGACGCCGCCAGCATCAGCCTCGAAAGCGTCGGCGACCTGGTGGCGTCATCGGAAATCGACTTCCGCACCCTGCGCCGCGACCTGCATGAGCTGCTGGCCGTCCAGCCGAAACTGAGCATCGCCCAGGCGCTCTCGCAGCGCGACGCGCCGCAGGGCCTGGGCAGCGTCATCGGTTACCTGTCGCTGGGCACCCGCCACGGCGTCATCGTCGACGGCGAACAGGAACTTGCCCACTGGCGCGGCAATGACGGGCAATGGCGACGCGCCCGCATCCCGCTGGTGTGGTTCACCCAGGAGAAACGCCATGAACTGGCATGAAGAATCCAACGGCGCTGCACCGGTAGACGGCGCAGGCGACGAGTACGACGCAGAACCGGTGGTGGTGACCCCGCTGCCCAAGCGCAACAGCGACGTGTTCTACATGGGCGACACCGGTCGCCTGCCGCTGGATGGGCGACGCGCGCTGTGCCAGCTGCTGATCGGTCCCAGCATCGACCAGCTGCGCCACGCCAAGCTGTGGCCGGCGCTGATCCGCAACGAGCCGGCGATCCGCTCGGCGCTGTCCGACCTGTTCCTCGAACTGGTACTGGACCGCGACAGTGGCGTGGCCTTCACCCGCCAGGCCGACACCGAAGACATCGAAGCGCCGGTGCTGCTGCGCAGTTCGCCGTTGACCTTCATCGACTCGGTGCTGCTGCTGTACCTGCGCCAGCAGCTGGCCGAAGCCGATGCGCGCGGCAACCGCGCGGTTGTGGCCGACACCGAGATGGCCGAAGCGCTGGCCATCTACGAAAAGAACCTGTCCACCGACCGCGCCGGCTTCAACCGCCGTGTCTCGGCGGCGGTGCAGAAAATGAAAGAGAACCACATCCTGACCCGCCTGGCAGGCCAGGAAGACCGGCATGAAGTCTCGCCGGCATTGAAGCTGCTGTTCTCCGCCGAGGATGTGTCTGCGCTGTCGTCGGTGTACCGACAGCTGCGCGACACCCCGGCGTCCAACGCCTGAACGGAACGACCGACTACGCATGGCCATCTCCAAGCACACGCCCGCCCTGTTCACCGAAGGTCTGCCGGATCCGCGGCTGGCGCAGTTCCGCATGCGCCGCTTGCAGGTGCACAACTGGGGCACGTTCAACGGCCTGACCGAGGTGCCCATCGCCGAGCGCGGCTTCCTGTTCGTCGGCCGTTCCGGCTCGGGCAAGTCGACCCTGCTCGATGCCATGTCGGCCATGCTGGTACCGCCGTCGATCGTCGATTTCAATGCTGCCGCGCGCGAAGCCGAACGCAGTGGTCGCGACCGCAACCTCGTGTCCTACGTGCGTGGCGCCTGGGCCGACCAGCAGGACCGGGGCACCGGCGAAATCGCCACGCAGTACCTGCGCAAGGGCGCGACCTGGACCGCGCTGGTGCTGGAGTACCGCGCCGGCGACGGCCGCGTGGTCAGCCTGGTGCGCCTGTTCTGGATCGCCGGCAACGGTGCGGCTGCCGCCGACGTGCGCAAGCACTACCTGATCGCCGAGCGGCCGTTCGACATCGCCAAGGACCTCGGCGGCTTCGACCTGGACCTGCGCAAGCTCAAGCAGCGCCTGGGCGACGTGCACCACTTCGACAGCTTCACCGGCTACGCGGAGCGTTTCCGCCACCTGCTCGGCATCGACAATGAAATGGCGCTGCGCCTGCTGCACAAGACGCAGTCGGCCAAGAACCTGGGCGACCTCAACGTCTTCCTGCGCGACTTCATGCTGGACACGCCGAAGACCTTCGATGCCTCCGAACGGCTGGTCAGCGACTTCGCCGAGCTGGACGGTGCGCACTCCTCGGTGGTCACCGCCCGTCGCCAGGTCGAAACGCTGCTGCCGGCGCGTGCGCTGCATGCCGAATTGAAGGCGATGAACCTGCGTCGCGCCGACGAAGAGACCCTGAAGCTCGGCCTAGACAGCTTCCGCGAATCGCGCCTGCAGAAGCTGCTGGAAACGCGATTGCAGGAAATCGACGTCCGCCACCGCGGGCTGCTGGGCGAAGAGACCCAGCGCCGCCAGGCCTTGGCCAACCACGAGGAGCATCTTGCCGAGCTGGAGCTGCAGCGGCGCCAGCAGGGCGGTGAGCGCATCGAGGAGCTGGAACGCGAGCAGGGCCGTGCCCAGTCCGAACACGAGCGCCGCCAGGCCAAGCGTGCCCAGATCGGCAAGGCCGCCGAACGGCTGCAGGAAGTGCTGCCCGACGACGCCCATGGCTTCGCGCACCTGATCGGGCGCGCCCAGGCCGAGCTCGACAACCGCCAGCAGGCGGCTGCTGCGCTGGACGACGCCATCACCGAACGCCAGGCCGGCAAGCAGGACGATACCCGTCGTTTCGCCGAGGTCCGCAGCGAAATGGAAGCGATGGAGCGCAACCCCTCCAGCATCCCGGCGCCGCTGCAGAAGCTGCGCAGCCGCATTTCCGAAGAGACCGGCGTACCCGAAGCGGCGCTGCCGTTCGTGGGCGAACTGATCCAGGTGGGCCAGGACGACGCGGCGTGGCAGGGTGCGATCGAGCGCGTGCTGTTCGGTTTCGCGCAGTCGCTGCTGGTCGAAGACAAGCACTACAACGAGGTCAACGCGTGGGTGAACCGCAGCCACCTCGGCATGCGCCTCACCTACTACCGCGTGCGCCGCAATGACGACGCCATCGCACGCCAGCCGTCCGCGCGCTCGCTGCTGCACAAGCTGGAACTGCGCGACAGCGTGTTCGAGCCGTGGCTGCGTCGCGAGCTGGGCAAACGCTACGACTACGAATGCGTGGATGCAAAGCAGCTGCGCGATGTCGAACGTGGCATCTCCCGCGAAGGGCAGGTCAAGCATCCCGGCGACCGCTTCGAAAAGGACGACCGCAACGCCATCGGCGACCGTCGCCGTTGGCTGCTGGGGTTCAACAATGCGGAAAAACTCGCGCTGTTCCGCCGGGAAGCGCAGGAACTGGCCCAGCGCATCGCCGACTGCGACCAGGACGTCGCGCGCCTGCGCGGCCAGCGTGATCTGGACAACGACCGTCGCCTGGCCTGCAACCAGCTGGTGAACGTCGGCTGGGAAGAGGTGGACGTTGCCACCGCGCTGCAGCGCGTTGAAGACATCGAATCGGCCCTGCGCGACCTGAAGGAAGGCAATGCCGACCTGGCCCGCCTGGCCGCGCAGATCGACCGCGGCCGCGCCGACATCGACCAGGCGCGCCGCACCTACGAAGACACCCGGCTGGAACTGCGCGAGCTCACCCGCGAACGCGACAAGCTTGAATCGCGCCGCCAGCACAGCCGTGCCCTGGTGCTGCCGGCGCTGGGCGCGACCCAGGAGGCCGGGCTGCAGAAGCGCCTGGACGCCTATGGCACGCTCAGCCTGGAGACGCTGGAAGCGCACATGCGCGAGATCAGCAAGGGCATCAACGAAAGCCTGGCCTCTTCGCAGCACGAGGTGCACGGCGTCGAGACCCAGCTGGTGGCCTGTTTCCGTCGCTTCGCCCAGGCCTGGCCGGAGGAGTCCGGCGACTTCACCGCGTCGGTGGCATCGGCCGACGACTTCCTCGCCCGCCTGCAGCGGCTCGAGCGCGACGGGCTGCCGCAGCACGAAGAACGTTTCTTCGACCTGCTGCAGAACCAGAGCAAAAACAACCTGCTGGCCCTGCAGCGGCACAGTGCCGAAGCGCGCAAGTCGATCGGCCAGCGCCTGGACGAGGTCAACGCCTCGCTGGAGCAGGTGCCGTTCAACCGTGGCACCCTGCTGACCATCGAGCTCAGCGACCGTCGCCTGCCCGAAGTGCTGGAGTTCCACCAGCAGCTGCGCGAAGTCCTCTCGCACCACCAGACCGAAGAACGCGAGGTCGCCGAGTCGCAGTTCGCGGTGCTGCGTGAGCTGGTCAAGCGACTGGGCTCGCAGGAAGGCGAGGACAAGCGCTGGCGCGAAAACGTGCTGGACGTGCGCCTGCATGTCGAATTCATCGGTGTCGAACTGGATGCAGCCACCCGCCAGCAGGTCGAGATCTACCGCAGCGGCGCCGGCAAGTCCGGCGGTCAGCGGCAGAAGCTGGCCACCACCTGCCTGGCCGCGGCGCTGCGCTACCAGTTGGGTGGCGCCGACAGCCAGCTGCCCAGCTACGCGGCGGTGGTGCTCGACGAAGCCTTCGACAAGGCCGACAACGAGTTCACCGCGCTGGCGATGAACATCTTCGACAACTTCGGCTTCCAGATGGTGGTCGCCACCCCGCTGAAGTCGGTGATGACGCTGGAACCGTTCATCGGCGGCGCCTGCTTCGTCGAGATCAGCGGACGCCACGACTCCGGCGTGCTGCTGATCGAGTACGACGAAGAGGGCAAGCGGCTCAAGCTGCCGGAGCGGACCCGCCAGGCCGAAGAAGCCGAGGCCTGACCGCTAGCCTGCGAACGTATCCCAGCCCATCCGTGCGATCAGCACCACGACCAGGCCGACGAACAGTTTGCGGATGAACGGCGTGCCGCCGCGCAGCGCCAACCGCGTGCCAACCACCGAACCGGTGATGTTGGCCGCGGCCATCGGCAGCGCGAACAGCCACAGGATGTTGCCGGTGGGCACGAAGAACGAGATCGCGGCCACGTTGGTGGCCAGGTTGACCACCTTCGAGGCGGCCGAGGCGCGCAGGAAGTCCAGCCCGAAGAAGCGCACGAACAGGAAGATCAGGAAGCTGCCGGTGCCGGGACCGAAGAAGCCGTCGTAGAAGCCGATCACCGCGCCGATCGCCAGCGCGATGGTGAGTTCCCTGCGGCCGATCTCACGCGGCCGGTGCAGCGCGCCGAAGTCCTTCTTCCACAGCGTGTAGCCCAGCATCGCGATCAGCAGCACCAGCACCAGCGGGCGCACCGCGTCCTTGGGCAGCAGGCTGACCGCGGTGGCGCCGGCGAAGGAGAACACAAACGCCGTGCCGGCCGCGAACAGCACCGGCCGCCACGGGAAGCGCACGTTGCGCGCGTAGCGGAACGCTGCGGCGGCGGTGCCGAACATCGAACTGAACTTGTTGGTACCAAACAGCATCGCCGGGGCCTGCTGCGGCAGCACCGTGAAAAGCCCCGGCAACTGCACCAGTCCGCCCCCGCCCACGGCGGCATCGACCAGACCGGCAATGAAGGCGATCGCCACCAACCACAACAGCTCAGGGGGTACCAGCTCGAACACGGCAGCACATCACGGCGGAAAGCGCGCCAGCATACGCCCGCTCGGGCGACAATGCCCGCATGACCCCTGCCGATCCCTGTCTCTGCGGCCGTCCGCACCCCTACGCCGCCTGCTGCGGCCGTTTCCATGCCGGTGAGGCCGCGCCCGATGCCGAGGCGTTGATGCGGTCGCGCTACAGCGCGTACGTGAAGCAGCTGCCCGATTACCTGCTGGCCAGCTGGCATCCTGACACCCGTCCGGAAAGCCTTTCGCTGGAGGAGCCCGCCGGGCAGCGCACCCGCTGGTTGGGGCTGACCGTCCACGAGCACACCCAGAGCGACCCCGACCATGCCCAGGTGCGCTTCACCGCGCGGTACCGCATCGGCGGCGGAAGTGCGGTCAAAATGCAGGAACACAGCCGCTTCGAGCGTCTGGACGGGCGCTGGTTCTATCTGGACGCCTTGCCCTGAGTCCCCATTCAATGTGAACCGGTCATACGGCAGACCCCGGCCCGTGACACAGCGCTCACCCGCGCTCACCGATCCTCGGTTGGATGAACGCTGTCGCTGCCCCGTCTTCACCTGCCGCCCGCGCCACCGACGCGCTGGCCGCCCGCTACGCCACGGTGCGCGCCCGCAGCGTCGCCCTGGCCGCACCGCTCAGCGCCGAAGATGCGATGGTGCAGAGCATGCCCGACGCCAGCCCGACCAAGTGGCACCTGGCGCACACCACCTGGTTCTTCGAACGCTTCGTGCTCGGCACCCAGCCGGACCACGCGCCGTTCAACGCCGACTGGGACTACCTGTTCAACAGCTACTACCAGAGCATCGGCCCGGCGCATGCGCGGCCGCAGCGGGGCCTGTTGTCACGACCGTCATTGGACGAGGTGCTGCAGTTCCGCAGTCGGGTCGACCAGCAGGTGATCGAACTTCTGCAGGCCGATGCGCTCGACCCGCAGGCACTACGACAACTGGAACTGGGCCTGCACCACGAACAGCAGCATCAGGAACTGCTGCTCACCGACATCAAGCACGCACTGTGGTGCAATCCGCTGCAGTCGGCCTACCGCGACGACCTGGTCAGCCGACCGGGTGTGGCCGCGCCGCTGGAATGGATCCACAGCCCCGAGCAGATCATCGAGATCGGTGCCCCGGCGTGGCCGGCCAACGCCGACTTCGCCTACGACAATGAATCGCCGATCCACCGAGTGCTGGTTCCCGCGCACGCACTGGCGAGCCGACCGGTCAGCAACGCCGAATTCCGCCGCTTCGTCGAAGCCGGCGGTTACCGCGAACCCGGCTTCTGGATGAGCGAAGGCTGGACCCTGTGCCAGCAGGAACACTGGCAGCACCCGCTGTACTGGGACGACGCACTGGCCCGCGAGTTCACCTTGGCCGGCTGGCGCGCGATCGACCCGGACGCGCCGGTCTGCCATCTCAGCTATTTCGAAGCCGATGCCTATGCACGCTGGGCCAGCGCGCGCCTGCCCACCGAATTCGAATGGGAAGCGGCGGCCGCAGGGCAGGGTACCGCCGGCAACTTCGCCGACGATGATCGCCTGCACCCCGCGGCCCCTGCGCATGACAGCCCAACGGGCCGCCCCGCGCAGCTGTTCGGCGATGTCTGGGAATGGACCAGCAGCGCGTATGGCGCCTACCCCGGCTTCCGCACCTTCGAGGGCAACCTCGGTGAATACAACGGCAAGTTCATGTGCGGCCAGTGGGTACTGCGCGGTGGCAGCTGCGCCACGCCGGCCGACCACATCCGCCCCAGTTACCGCAATTTCTTCGCACCGTCGGCGCGCTGGCAGTTTGCCGGCCTGCGCCTGGCCAAGGACGCCGCATGAGTACTGTCAGTGATGCCCTCGACGCGTTGACCGACCTGCAACCGGATCGCGCGCGGATCACCGCCGACATCCTGCACGGACTGTCGCTGCACCCCCGCCAGCTGCCGTCCAAGTACTTCTACGACGCGCGCGGATCTGCACTGTTCGAGCAGATAACCCGCCAGCCCGAGTACTACCCGACCCGTACCGAACTGCAGCTGCTGCAGGACGTCTCGGCCGAGATCGCCCGCGCCGTGGGCGCGCGCGTGCACGTGGTCGAACTGGGCAGCGGCAGCGGGCGCAAGACCGAACACCTGCTGCACGCACTGGTCGACCCGGTCGCCTACACCCCGATCGAAATCTCGCGCGCGGCCCTGCTCGACAGCGTCGCACGGCTGGCCGAAGCGCTGCCGGACATCGAGATGCTGCCGGTCTGCGCCGATTTCACCCGCCCGGTGGAACTACCCGAGCCGCAGAACGAACCCGCGCGGCGGCTGATGTTCTTCCCGGGCTCCACGCTCGGCAACTTCGCCCACGACGACGCGGTCGCCCTGCTCGACGCCATGCGCCAGACCATGGGGCCGAACGGCCTGGCCCTGATCGGCATCGACCTGCACAAGGACCCGGCGCTGATCGAGGCCGCCTACAACGACGCCGCCGGGGTCACCGCCGCCTTCACCCTCAACCTGCTGCAACGGCTCAACCGCGAGATCGGCAGCGACTTCGACCTGGCCGGCTTCCAGCACCGTGCGCGCTACAGCGTGCCGCGCCTGCGTATCGAAACCGAGCTGGTCAGCACCCGCGCCCAGCGCGTGCGCGTGGACGGTCGCAGCTTCGACTTCGCTGAAGGCGAGGCAATGACCGTGGAATACAGCCACAAGTACACCGACGCCTCGTTCGCCGCGCTGGTCGCCGAAGCAGGCCTGCGCGTCCGCACCCACTGGGACGCCGCCTCGCCGGCCTTTGGGCTGCGCCTGCTGCAACGGGCCTGAAACGCGCGGCTTGCCGCTATGATGCGGTTCTACTTGGCTGCACGGATTCACGCCAATGAGAGTTACCTCCGTCGGACTGCTCGGCGTGTTGTGCCTGGCCAGCGACCCGCTCGCGGCCGCGCCACAGGACGACTTCGACCGCTGCCTGTCCGCGATGCAGCCGCAGGCCGTCAAGCAGGGCGTGAGTGCCGCCGGCTTCACACGGCTCACCGCGGGTCTCACCCCGGACCTGAGCGTACTGCCGCTGCTGGACGCGCAGCCGGAGTTCACCACGCCGTTGTGGGACTACCTCGCCGCGCTGGTCGACACCCAGCGCGTCGATGACGGACGCGCGCAGCTCGTCCAGCACCGCGACCTGCTGGCCCGCGTGTCGACCGAATACGGCGTCGATCCGGCCACCATCGTCGCGGTCTGGGGCGTGGAGAGCGATTACGGTCGCGTCTTCGGCAAGCGCCCGCTGCTGCCGTCGCTGGCCACGCTGTCCTGCAACGGCCGCCGGCAGCCATTTTTCCGTGGCGAGCTGCTGGCCCTGCTCAAGCTGCTCGATGCCGGTGACCTCGGTGCCGACGGCCTGACCGGCTCGTGGGCAGGGGCCTTCGGCCACACCCAGTTCATGCCCTCCACCTACGCGCGCATCGCGGTGGATGGCGACGGCGACGGCCGCCGCGACCTGGTCGCCAGCATCCCCGACGCGCTCGCGTCCACCGCCAACTACCTGAAGAAGGCCGGCTGGCGTACCGGCCAGCCGTGGGGTATCGAGGTCAAGCTGCCGCCGGGCTTCAACGCCAGTCTGGCCGGACGCACCCAGCGCAAGCCGCTGGCCGACTGGCGCGGCATGGGCATCACCCCGGTCGGCGGCGGCGCACTGGCTCCCGAAGGCCTGCCGGCCGACGCCAACGCCGCGCTGCTGCTGCCCACCGGCGCCAAGGGCCCGGCCTGGCTGGTGTTCCGCAACTACGACGCGATCTACGCCTATAACGCTGCCGAAAGCTACGCACTGGCCATCGCCACCCTGGCCGACCGCCTGCGCGGTGGGTCGGGCACCGTCGCCGCCTGGCCGACCGACGACCCTGGCCTCGGCCGCACCGAGCGGCGCGAGCTGCAGACCCTGCTGCTCGCGCGGGGCCATGACATCGGCGCCGCCGACGGCATGGTCGGCACCGCAACCCGGCGCGCCATCCAGCTCGAACAACAGCAGCTCGGCTGGCCCAACCCGGACGGCCGTGCCGGCCAACGCATCCTCACCACCCTGCGCACCGCGCCCCCTTTGCCCAAGCCCACTACCGCCATGCCCGACAGCACCGTGTTCACCCTCCCGCCCAACCACGCCCGTTACGTGCAGTCGCCGGCCGCGCCCGGCGCCGCCCTGCCCACGCTTGAGGGGCTGAGCCTGGTCGACGTCCAGGGCTTCCCGGCCTGGAAGGTAGAAACCCCACTGGCCACTGCCGCCATCTCGGTGTTCGGTGGCCAGCTCCTGTCGTTCATTCCCAAAGGCGGCCAGGACCTGCTGTGGCTCTCGCCCACCGCGCAGGCGTTGCCAACCCCGATCCGGGGCGGCAGCCCGGTGTGCTGGCCGTACTTCGGCCGCCAGGGGCAGGGCAAGGATGTGCCGTCGCACGGGTTCGTGCGCAACGTGCCGTGGACGCTGAGTGACGCGCGCCGCGAGGCCGACGGCACCGTGGTGCTGACCCTGGCACCGCCGACCCTGGACAACCTGGACCTGCGCCTGACCATGCAGCTGCGCATCGGCCGCACCCTCGAACAGCAGCTGGTCACAGAGAACATCGGCTCCACCCCGGTCACCTTCACCCAGGCGCTGCACAACTACTTCAAGGTCAGCGACGCCCTGCAGGTCAGCGTCTCGGGCCTGGACGGCCTGACCTACCTGGACAAGTTCGAGGACTACGCCACCCCGCGCACCCAGAAGGGCGACTGGTCGCTCAACGACCCACGCGATCCCGGCCGCAGCGACCGCATCTACACCCAGGCCGGTGGCCGCTATGTCCTGAAGGACCCGGGCCTCAAGCGCAGCATCGAGATCACCACCGAAGGCAGCCGCTCGCTGGTGGCCTGGAACCCGGGCGAGAAGGGCGCAGCCGGCATGGCCGACGTCGGCGCCGGCTGGAAGAACTACATCTGCCTGGAAGCGGCCAACGCCGGCCCCGACGTGGTGACCCTGGCTCCCGGTGCCCGTCATGTCCTGAAGCAGACCTTTGCAGTGGCGCCGCTATGAGCGAGGTTCCCGCCGACAACCCGTACCGCGCCTCGGACGTGGCGATGCCGGACATGCCGACCGATCAGGAGATCGCGGACGCTGTGTCGGTCCACGACCGTTTCCCGCTGCTGGCCAAGGCAGTGGGCCAATACTTCGGACACTACGCCCGGCGCTGGCACCTGCAGCAGGGGGACGACAGGCTGGCGCGGCCATGGCATTGGCCGGCACTGCTGTTCGACTTCTATTGGCTGATGTACCGCAAGCTGTACCTGCTCGCCTTTACCTACCTCGGGCTGAGCTTCGTAGCAGGGGCCGTGATCGCACTCGTGCCTGCGGCCGAGACCGGTGCGCTGCTCGCCATCCTGGCCTTGAAGCTGGTGCTCTGCCTCTCAGCCAACCAGGTGTATCGATGGCATTGCGAACGCCTGATCAGGCGCACGCAGGCACGCCATCCCGACCAGCCCGACCGCGTTCTGGCCGAACTTGAGCGCCGCGGCGGAACCAGTGCGCTTGCCCTCGTCATCGGTATCGCCATCATGTTCGCCATTACGCTGTTCGCTGAGGCCTGACCCGCAACACCATCAGGCAGATCGCCCCGGCCACCAGGCCCCAGAACGCCGAGCCGATCCCGGCCAGCGACAACCCCGACGCGGTCACCAGGAAGGTCACCAGCGCCGCCTCGCGGTCTGCTTCCTCGCGCAGGGCGGTCGCCAGGCTGTTGGCGATGGTCCCGAACAACGCAATGCCGGCCACGCAGGCCACCAGTTCCTTCGGGAAGGCGGCGAACACCGCCGCCACGGTCGCCCCGAACAGGCCCACCAGCATATAGAACGCACCGGCTGCCACCGCAGCGGTGTAACGCCGCGCAGGATCCTCATGCGCCTCGCGACCCATGCAGATCGCTGCCGTGATCGCGGCCAGATTAAGCCCATAGGCCCCGAACGGCGCGAGCACCGTGTTGGCCACCCCGATCCAGCCGATCACCGGTGAGATCGGCGTGTCGTAGCCGGAGGCGCGGATCACCGCCACCCCGGGAATGTTCTGCGAGGCCATGGTGACCACGAACAGGGGCAGGGCAATGCCGAACACGGCCTGCCAGGACAGGGTGGGCCAGGTGAACACCGGCACTGCCAGTTCCACCCGCAGGGCTTCTACATGCAGAAGGCCCTGGGCGGCGGCCACGCCAACACCGACCAGCAACGTAGCGATCACCGCATAGCGCGGAAACAGGCGGCGACCTGCCAGCCAGGTGGCGAACATCGCCAAGGCCATGCCCAGCTGCGTACCCATGGAGACGAACACATCCAGCCCGAAGCGCAACAGCACACCGGCCAGCATGCCGGCGGCCAAGGCCATCGGTACGCGCCGCATCACCTTGGCGAACACGCCGGAGAAGCCGGCCAGCATGCCCAGCACCGCAGCCAGCACGAACGCACCTATGGCATCGCTGTAGCCGACCGCGCCCGCACCCACTACCAGCATTGCCGCGCCCGGGGTGGACCATGCAGTGACCACCGGCACGCGGTAGCGCAGGGACAGACCAATGCAGGTCACACCCATGCCAAGCCCAAGCGCCCACATCCAGGACGCGATCTGCGCCTGTGTTGCGCCTACCGCCTGCGCAGCCTGGAACACGATCACCGCAGAACTGGCGAAACCCACCAATACGGTAATGAAGCCAGCCACTACAGAAGGCAATGAGAGATCACGCCACAACGAACGCTTTGCACCACCCGGCATCACGCAGCTTCCCTGAGCACACAAGAACTGCATTGTTGGCAGTCCTGCGCAGCACGCGCAACGCGCGTGCTGCGTTTCGTGGTGTCGCCGACGCACGCGCGCATGACGCACCGATGAAAAGTTGCAGAAAAGGGTTGACGAATTTCCAGAAGTCTTTAGTATTCGCTCCCTCGCTGCGACGCGGTCTTCACCCCGGTGAACACCAACCCGAAGCGGCGGCAACAAGCTTCGAAAGAAGGTGTTGACGGAAACGAAAAGCCTGACATAATAGGCGGCTCGCT
>NZ_CAUQLJ010000026.1:0-49933 GCF_963519125.1 uncultured Stenotrophomonas sp.
TTCATGACTCCATCCTCTCAAGAGTTGGAGCCTCCAGGAATCCCGGGGCGGTTCAAAGTGGCGGCACCACTTTGGTGGAGGGATCGCGCCTGGGCATGCAGATGTTCGGCAACGACCTCAACCCGGTCGCGTGGTTCGTGGTCAAGCAAGAGCTGGCCAACGTCGATCTTGAGCAAGTCAAGAAGCTGCTCGCCGACATCGAGGCTGAGGTCAAGCCACAGATCATGCCGTACTACTACTGCGACGGCCCGGAAGGCGAGAAAGGCACATGGACGCACCTGCCGTCGAACAAGGCAATGCCTGCCGATTTCGACCCGCTGACCATTCCGCAGGGCGAGCGCAAGGACTACCGCTACGAAGGCCCGGAGGTCATCTACTCCTTTTGGGCCAAACATGGCCCTTGCCAGGTCACCGGTTGTGGCCACCGCACGCCGATCATGACCAGTCCGGTGATGGCGGTGAAGACCATCAGTGTGAAGCACTGGGAACACACCTGCGGCCAATGCGGCGGTGAATTCCACGTTGAGGAGGAAGCCGCACGGATGGCGCCGGATGCGCCGCTGGTTGTCGCTCCAAGTGAATACCCTTTCTCCGTGCTCGACAAAAGGCGCGGTGTGATCTGCCCGCACTGTGGGCACGCTGAGCTTGCGAATCTGGGCAAGGGGAAGAACAAGAAGGTGGAACTGAGCTTGCTGGTGCATCCGCAATGGCTGGCGGGCGAAGCCAAGCAGGATGCGAATAGCCAGCCCTACGGCGGTTCGGCGCAGGACGACGTGGCGGCGACCACACGGTGGGATGCGGCACGCGCTGCGAATATTCGCCTACTGGAAGTGCGCGGCGCGTTGCCTAATGAAGTGACCGACCCGGAAACGGGCGCCACCTTCGCGCCGTCGAGGGGCACGGTGCCTAAGAAATCGCACTACGCCTGCGCGGCTTGCGGCACGGTGCAGGACGTATTGACCACCATCAAGGCCACTGGCAAGACGGGGCCGATGGCGGCCTATGCAGTACAGGGTTACGCACCGAAGCGCGATGCGGCAGGAAAGCCCTACAGTGGTCGCTTTTTCGCAGCCTACGATAGAACACATGCTCGACAGTACGACGCAGTTTTAGCGGAATGGGAGGAGCGCAAGGACGCTGATTTGAAGGACTATTGGCCGCGATCCGAGCTTCCTTACGGTTTTATGACCCATCACCTGCAAGGAGGTGTGCCGAACCACGGTTTCACCCACTGGTGGACGATGTTCAGCCCACGGCAGCGTTTGGTTCATGCCTTACTGTTAAAGGCTATCGCAACAGCAGGAGACCACGAATGGGGTGTGCGGGAGTTCGTCCTCGGTGCGTTTCACAGATACCTCCAGCATCAGAATATGATGTGTTTTTGGGACATTCAGCAAGACTGTGTTGCCCCAAGCCTGAGCAATCAAAATTTCCACCCAAAGTCTACGGTTGTAGAGAACAGCGTTTTCGCCCATCTCGGGCGAGGTAACTGGAATTCGTCACTCGATTCATTGCTGGACGCACTAAATTGGCTGGCCTCACCGACTGAACTGGTGAGCAACGAGAGACTTAACATCAATTTTCCCAGCATTGGTTCGCAAACATCAGGGAAATCGACAAAACTGGCTCTTGGCGATGTACTTACAGGTGCAGATGTATTGTGCAGATCCTCAACAGATCTCCAGCAGTACGCCGAATCCAGCCTTGATTTAGTCATTACTGACCCTCCTTTCGGAGGACTGCTCCATTACTCGGAGCTGTCTGATTTTTTCTACGTCTGGCTTCGTTTGGTGCTGAAGAGTAAATACCCGGAATATTTCAGCGCCGAATACACGCCAAAATCGCTGGAGGCCGTCGCCAATCGCGCCCGCGAGCCCGAAGATCCGGATGGCTTTTATCAGCGGTTGTTGACTCAGTGCTGGCGTGAGGCACATCGCGCGCTTAAACCCGGTGGCATATTAGCTTTCACCTTCCACCACAGCGAGGATGAGCCCTGGGTGGCGGTGTTGGAGTCGCTGTTCGACGCAGGGTACTACCTCGAAGCAACCTATCCCATCCGCTCCGACGAAACAAAGGGCGATGGTGAGTTCGGTTCCAGAACAATTGAATTCGACATCATCCACGTCTGCCGCAAGCGCACCGAGGAGCCCAAGCCGGTGAGCTGGGGTCGCATGCGCCGCGAGGTGATGGCCGATGTGCGCCAGTTGCAAGCCATGCTGGAGAATCACGCCAAGGAAGGTCTGCCCGCCGCCGACATTCAGGTCATCCGGCGCGGCAAGGCTCTGGAATACTTCTCTCGCCACTACGGCAAGGTCTATGTGGATGAAGGCCGCACCATCTCCGTCCGCGACGCGCTGGTCGGTATCAACCAACTCATCGACGAAGACGCCGACAAGGGCAAGGAACCGCCGCCGGTCAATGCCGAACCGATGTCACGACAGTTCCTGCGCACCTTCGGGGCTGCGACTGAAATGAAGCGCGACCAGTTGCAGAAGTTTCTGCGCGGCACCATCACCACGCCGGATGAATTTGTACAGCGTGGCTGGTGCATCGAAGAGAAGAAGGTGTTTACGCGCACCAATCCGCTCGATTTCGCCCGCGATTGGTCGGGTAAGCACAGGCGCAAGCTCACCTCTGATCTCGATCAGGCGATGGTGCTGATCGGTGCCTGTGTCGATGGCAGCGGCATCAATGCCTCGGACACGTTAACGAACGACAACTTCAAGCCGCACATAGCGCTCAAGCCGCTGCTGGAATGGCTGCAAAAGAACGGCTCGGATCAGACCACCCGCAACGCGGCGTCGCGCGCGGTGGCGATCTTCTCCACCTGGCAAGCCAGCCAGGCGCCCAAGCCGCAGCAGGTTTCGCTGTTCGATGACGATGAGGAGTACACGCAATGAGGCAGGTGCTCGATACGGTATGGCAACGGCGCGGCACCAGCTGGCTGTGGGATGAGGAGGCACGCAACACGGTGTGCGCGGCGGGCGAGGTTTGGAGCCTGCGGCAGTTTTTGCAGGCCGCCGCCCCCGGTGCGCAGGGCTGGCCGGATGATCTGCCCAGCAACGGCGGGCAGACGTTGGTGGTGGCCGGGCTGGAAGGCAGCCTGGACCTGCTGGCACCCGATCAAGGCGAAATCTGGCTGGGCGACACGATCAAACGCGCCATCCTGTCATTTCAGGATGAATACGCAGGCGAAGCCGCCTTGATTTTCTGGCTGCCGCAGGGCCAAGGCCGTTTGCGCGTGCAGGCTTCCACCGACGCAGTGACCTGGCTGTGCGAAGCGCCGCATCGGGGGCAACTACTCGACTTTGGGCGCCTTCTGTGGGGTGAGGCCAACGAGTACCCGCAGGAAATTTTGCTGCGCGAGGGCGCGAAAGCGGCCGGCCTGTTTCACCTGCGGATTACTTGAGGCCAGCGCGTGCAAGCAGACGATTTTCAGGATTCGTTTCAGCCCGGCGAGCGCATCACCCACACTGAATTCGGTCCAGGCGTGGTGCTCGAACCCGCGCACGATGGTTATCTGCGCGCGTTCTTCGGGGTGGTGGGCGAGCGCCGCGTGCCGGCCAGTTCGGTACGCCGTGAGCGCACCCGCACCGAGCGCATTCTGCAATCGGTAGCAGGCGGCTCAGACCGGGCACGCAAGGCCTGGCTGTCTTTCGAGGCGCACGCACTGCCGGTGATGGAAAGCGCCTCGGCACTCACCTCGGCGCGCATTGACCTGCTGCCGCACCAGGTGGTGCTGACGCACCGCATTGCGACTGCATCACCACGGCGTTACCTGATCGCCGACGAGGTGGGCTTGGGCAAAACCATCGAGGCCGCGCTGATTCTGCGTGAACTGGCCAGCCGGGGCGAGTTGACCCGGGCGCTGATGGTGGTGCCCGCAGGCTTGGTGAACAACTGGCACCGCGAATTGAACGAGGTGTTCAACCTCGATTTCGAGGTGTTTGGCTCCGAAGGCGATGTCACCGACCGCAAGACCAATGCCTTCGCCAAACACGACCGGCTGATTGCCAGCATCGACACCTTGAAGCGCCCTGCCCGTATCAAGCGCCTGCTGGATGCGCCACGCTGGGATCTGGTGGTGTTTGACGAAGCGCATCACCTGACTGCCCACCGCACGGGCGGCAAGGTGCGCAAGACGGAAAACTACAAGCTGGCCGAAGCGCTGAAGGATCACGCGCGGGATCTCTTGCTTCTGTCTGCTACGCCGCACCAAGGCAATCACTTCCAGTTCTGGATGCTGGCGCAGCTTTTGAACCCCACGCTGTTTGGCAGTCCCGAGGACATGCTGGAAAATCGCCATCGCCTGAACACGGTGATGTTCCGCCGTACCAAGGCCGATGCCTGCCAGCCCGATGGCTCACCGCTGTTTGCCCGGCGCTGGGTGCATACCGAGTCCTTCCTGATGAATCAGGAGGAGCGGCTGTTTTACGAGAAGCTGCGCGAATACCTGGAAGACGGGTTCGATCTGGCCCGCCGCCAGGGCAACCAGGGGCGCGCACTGGGCTTCTTGATGGCGATCTTCCAGAAGATCGCGGCATCGAGCTTTGCTGCCGTGCGCCGCACGCTCAAGCGCCGCTTGTTGATGCTGACGCTGCACGAGGCATTTCTGCGCGACAAGGAGCTGGACATCGAAGGCCGCGAACGCCTGACCGAGGAAGCACGCGAGCTGATTCACGAGGAATTTGGCTTGCCGCGCGACAGCGTTGGGCGCAGCGAGGTGGATCGCGTGTTGGCGGACCTAAAGTACCGGCTGGTGAAGAAGCTGGATGAAGAGGCGCTGGAAATGGCCTCCGACCCCTATGGCAGCGAGTATTCGGCTACGCACGCCGAGGAGGCAGCGTCTGCTGTGGTGGATTTGCATCTGCCCGAGGAGCGCCTGCGCATTGGTGAATTGCTGCGCATCTTCCCGCAGCAGCGCGAGACCAAGGCACAAAAGCTGCTCGATGGTTTGGGGCATCTGTGGCGGCAGAACGCCAATGAAAAGATCGTGATCTTCGCCACCTACCTCGGCACGGTCGATCTGATTGCCCGCGAAATTGAACAGGCTTATCCCGGCCAGGGCGTGGTGGTGCTGCGTGGCGGCGATCACGGTGCCAAGCTGGCAGCAGAGCGGAAGTTCCGCCTGAAAGACGGGCCACGTGTGCTGGTGTGTACAGCGGCTGGCCGCGAGGGCTTGAATCTGCAATTTGCGCGCATTCTGTTCAATTTCGACCTGCCGTGGAACCCGATGGACATGGAACAGCGCATCGGGCGCATTCACCGCTATGGACAGAACCACACGGCGCAGGTCTACAACCTCGTGCTGTCGGACACCATCGAGGGGCGCATCTTCCTGCTGCTGGACGAGAAGTTGACTGAAATTGCACGCACGGTCGGCAAAGTCGATGACCAGGGCAATGTGGCCGAAGACCTTCGGGCGCAGATTCTGGGACAGCTTTCCGAACGGTTGAACTACGACCGCCTGTACCAGGAGGCGCTGTCTGACCCTGAACTGAAACGCACACAGGTGGAGCTGGAAGCGGCACTGTCCAATTCCCGCGAGGCACGGCAGGTGGTGTTCGACCTGTTTCAAGACCTTGACGGTTTCAGCCTCGATGACTACCAGCCCTTCTCGGATGTGTCCTCCAGCCTGGATCGGCTGGTGCGTTTTCTGTCGGCGGCCGTGGCAGACCGCCAGCAGAAGCTGCTGAAGGTGGACGAAGAAACCTACGACCTTGTGACAGTGGATGGCACGCGCCGTGCACGGTTCACACTGAACCGCGATACCGCCACCAGCAGGGACGATCTGGAACTGATTGGATTGGATCACCCCTTGGTACAGGAAGAGCTGGGCCGCTGGCGCAGCGTGACGCCCGAAGACATCGGCTTTGCGGTGGCTGGGGATGTTGACGAGCCGGTGCTGCTGTCCTTGTGGATGGTGGAGGCATCTGCCGGCAACGGTGAGCGCCGTGTGGTGGTGCAGCCCATCGCAGTCAAGCAGGACGGGACACGGGTGCCGACTATTGAGCGGCAATGCGAACGGTATCTGCAAGCATCGGCGATCTCGCCGAGTTTTACACCGGAGCAGCGGCTGGCGTTGTTTGCCCACACCGTGGAGCCAACGTTGCAACGTGAGTTGAAACACAAGGGCGCGGCCAATGGAGATGGCAGCTATTCGGCCGAGCTGATTGGATACGTTGAGGTACTGAAAACGCCCGATTGAAGCAGAAGGGCCACGCTGAATCCGAGGGCGAGAGAATTTTTCAAATAGTGAGGTTGCGCTGTTTTCCAATCTCCCATGACACGCCGCCGCCACGTACCGTCGCGGCGAGCTGCTGGCCCAGCCGCTGCTCGATCACGGGTTTCCACGGCACGAGGCTGAAGCCCATGCCGTCATTGAGCATCGCATAGCGCCCGCTGGCGAGCATGACAGAGCGCCGATAGATGCCGGCTACGCGCTGGCCATCAGCCACCGGGCGATGCGCCAGGCCGGTTTCGGTAGCAATGTCCTTGGCCGCCTGCGCCAGTTCCCGATTGCGCAGCGTGCCCAGCAGATTGCGCGCCAGGATCACGCGCTGCCCTCGCCGCTCGGCCAACCCCTGCTCGGACAGGAAGTCGGCACGCTGCTGCATCGCCTGCTTGGCCTCGCCACCAAAGCCCAGGTCGCCCAAGCCCGAGCCGCCGCCGATCAACTGCTGGTCGAGCCAGGTGGCGCCGATGACACGGGCCTGCCGCTCGATGGGCAGATGCGATTTCAGCTCCACGGCCACGCCGCCCAGGCGCTGCGCATCGTAGCGGCGACCCTGTTCTGGCAGGTCGCCAGGCACCTTCCATAGCCCCTCGGCCACACGCTCCACGATGCCGGCGCGGCGCAGGGCTTCCAGCCGGCGAACGTGGGCTGCCACGACCTCCTGCGGATCACGGCCCGGTACGGCCTGACCCTGCGCGACGGCCAGGTGATGGTCGGTGCGGTATAGGCCACCGCTTGCCAGCGCGGCGATGTTGCGATCGGCCGCACGCACGTCGGCCGCCCCCTTCACTTCCACCACGGCGCCGGCCGGATAGTTCGCCGGCTCGTCGCGGGCGTTGAGCGCGACGTAATGGGCCTTGCCGTCCACACCGTCGATGACCAGATAGCCCCGGTCGCGCAGCTCGTCGGCCAGCCCTTTCGCGGCTACGCGCCCGAGAATGGTTCGGCCATCGTCTCCCGGCTCGAACACCGCCAGCTCGCGCAGCTCGCCGCGCATGGCCCGTTGCATGGTGCGAATGATGTCACCACGCTCGCCGAGGGCGCGCAAGGTTTTCTCCGCATCGGCATGGACAGCCCAAGTGCCCGGCTGCGTCTCGTCGGCCAGGCCCAGGCACTGCAAGTGTTGCAGGCGGCCGATCAGCAGCAGGCGCTGGCGTTGCAGCCGGGGTTCGTTGAAGTGTTCGATCTGCACTCGGCCACCCTCGCCGACCTCGCGTTGCAGCGTGCGATCCAGGCTCGTCCATCGCTCCTGATTCACCTCGCGTGTCAAGGTCTGCTGGATCTCCAGCTCGGTGCGCGGCCCCAACCATTCGGTCGCCAGTTCGGCGGCCCGATGGCGGAAGCCGTGGGCGATGTAGTCGCCCGCGATGATGAGGTCTTTGCCGGTATCGTCGCGCCCACGCACGATCAGGTGGGTGTGCGGGTTGTCGGTATTCCAGTGATCGACTGCCACCCAATCCAGCCGCGTGCCCAGGTCGGCTTCCATGCGGTTCACCAGATGCCGGGTGTAGGTGCGCAGGTCGTCCAGCTCGGCGCCGTCTTCCGGGGAGACGATGAAGCGGAAATGGTGCCGGTCGTCGGCGGCCCGCTCCTTGAAGGCGTCAAGGTCGGCTTCGTCGGTCTGCGGCCCGTAGGCCCGGCCCGGTTCACCATCGCGGCCCGCGCCGTCGCGCCCGATGTAGCGCAGGTGTTTCGCCAGCGATTGGGGGCTGGCGTTGCGCTGATTGACCAGCAGCGTCTTGATGGTCACGCGCCGCGACATGGGCGTCAGCTTCGCGCCGGCGAAGCGCGCCGCCGTATGGCCGCGCCCCAGGCGCGAGCCGGGCCGCTGGCCGGAGCCCTTGCCACTGCCGCCAGGACGGCGCACTGAAGACTTGCCGCCGCTGGCCTTGCCCGCCTGCTTGAGCACCTTGGAGACGAAGCCCTGGCCCTGGCCCTTGCCTCGGTTCTTTGGGGCGCTCGGACGCACCCGGAAATCGTCGTCGCGGCGGTCGGTCATGGCCGCTCTCCCTGCAAGCTATGGCGTGTCCGGGCGTGCGAAGCACGCGGACATGCCTGCATCGGCGCGGGCCCCGCGCCCCACGCGGCACGGCGGCGAAGCCGATGCGTGCCGCGCCACCCCCACGTGCAGACTGGCTTTCGACGCGGCCCGGTGCCGCGTCCTTTTGTCTTGCCTTCCGCCTTTGCCCCTCGCTGGCGCTCCGGGCAGCGGCGGCCAGGCAGCGCTGTTGCGCGAGCAACCAGCGCGCCGGCGAACACGGCGATGGCCGTAGGCCAGCCGTGTTCGTGGCAAGACGCCTGCACGTTGGACGGCTGCGCCGGAGGCAGCGCGAAGTGCGGTGCCCAATGCGAAGTATTGGCACCCGCACTGCACGCGCGACGACACGGCGACGGCCAGCAGAACGACACGCCCTATGGCACGATGAACTGCACGGCAACGTGCAGCGAGTCGGCGGCCATCATGGGCGGGACTCCAGCCAGACCGGATGCGCGACGCCGATCACGACGGATGCGCTGACCGGCCCGAAATACCTGCTATCGAACGACGCCGGATTGGTCACACTGAGCAGGAACAGTTCGCCGGGTTCGAGGTGACGGCATTGCTGCCAGGATAGCAGCGGCCGGCCCCAGCGGTCGGCGGGCAGCACGGCGGCCGAAGGCACGCCGTCGATGCGGACGATGCGGCCAGTGATGCACACCTCCTGCGGCGCAACGGCGCCCACGCGCTTGAGCAGCGGCACGCTCGCCGGCAGGTAGCCGCGCTGCGCGGCCAGCGCGGCGGCGTCTGGCGGCAGCGCGGTCAGGACGATGCTGCCCACGGACAAGGAACGTGGCTGCGAGCCGGTGCCGTGGCCCAGCGGATCGACGCTATACCAGCCGACCGCCACGCTATCGGACGGGTTGTAGATCAGGCGCGGCAGCGGATGCACGAAGGACGCCCAGGCCAGCGCAGCGAGGCCGCAGGTGGATATGCCCGCCAGCACGAGGCGAGCGCGCAGGCGCGAACGAGGACGTGGCGGAATGCCCGCTGCACCGGCAATGGCGGATGGAAGCGTCATGGCAGTGCCCTCCCTATGAGCCAGGCGGCGTGCCGCTCTGCGGTGTATTCGGGCAGTGGCAGGCGCGCAGCGAGCCGGTTGGCGAGCGTGCGCCAGTACGCGGGCGAGACAGCGACGAGCGCGATGCCCAGCGCCTCGATGGCGTCGATGCGTTCCAGCACGGCACGGACCTGGTTCTCGCCCTCGGCGTGCAGCAGCAGGCGCGCACCCGGCTGCACGCCAGGAATGCGCTGCGCCGCATCGAGCGGCGTGCAAGCCTGCATCATCATGAGCTGCCAGCGCACGGTGCCGTAGTCGTTGGCCTGCCAGCGGACACGGCACAGAACCGCGTTCGGCAGGAATACGGCGCAGCGCCGCCAGCGGTCGAGCCGGATGATGCGCGCCGGCTCGCCGAAGCGCAGATAGAGCTTGAAGCGTGGCTCGATGTAGGCCAGCGCCACGCGCGTCAGCGGTGCGCTGGCAGGCTGGCCAGCAAGCGCGGCCGGTGATGGTAGCGGCGCAGCCGTGACCGCGACAGCGGCAGACGAAGCGAATGCAATCATGGGGTGTTCTCCCTGCGGTGTTCTGGAAACTCGCGCTCCAGCAGACCGCGCAGCAGGTCGGCCACAGTCACGCCTTGCGTAAAGGCAGATACCTTGATGCGCGCCCGCATCGCGGGCGTGATGTCGAGGGTCAGGCGAGCCGTGTAGAGGTCGCCCCTGCTCAGCGCATCGGCATCGCCTTGGCGAATCCAAGCCTCGGCGTGTGGATTCGCGGGCGGACGCGCGCCGATGCCGACGCGCTTGGCCGTGCGTTTGCCGTTCGGTGGCGGCTTCGCGTTCATGGCGTCCACCGCAGCAGTTCGTCCACCAGCGCAGTGATTTCGCGCGCGGCGGCGCTGTCCGGCGCTGTCTCGCGTGCAAGCCGACCAGCGGCCACGCTGTCGGCGAACACGATGCGTTGATGCACTTCCGCGCGCAGCGCAGGAAGCGGCTGGTCAGCGAGCGCCTGGCGTGCTTCACGCCCGATCACGGTGGTACTGACGCGCCGGTTGATGACGAAGGCCGCGCGCAATGCAGGCCGAAACACCTGCGCCTCGCGGATCAGCGCCACCATCTCGGCGCTGGCCCACAGGTCGTAGGGGCTGGGCTGCACGGGGATCAGCACGCGCTCGGCCGCCAGCAGCGCGGAGCGCGCCAGTGCCGCGATGCGTGGCGGGCCGTCGATGATGACGTGATCTGCGCGGCGGGCCAGTTCCGGCGCTTCTTGGTGCAGCGTCTCGCGGGCGAGGCCCACGGCGCTGAACAGCCGGGGCAAACCCTGCTGGCTGCGCCGCTGCGTCCAGTCCAGCGAGGAACCTTGCGGGTCGGCATCCAGCAGGATGACGTGCAGGCCGCGCAGCGCCAACTCGCCCGCGATGTGCGTGGCGAGCGTGGTCTTGCCGACGCCGCCTTTCTGGTTGAGCAAGGCGACGATCATGGCGCGGCCCTCCGATCGGGAAAGCCGGCCTGGTTTTGCCTTGCCGAACGGGGTTGGTTTTGGGGCTGTTCTTGCCTTCGGGACTGCGGCGCTTTTTGCCTTGCGGCAGTTGTCCACCGAAACGGCGCTGCTCTACCAAAAGTTAGAGAATTTAAGTTAGGAATGTTAGAGGGCGCGAAAACCCAATGCTGGCGCGGGTTTGCGGCCGATTGGCACGCCTGATAGCACGATAGTGCCACGCCTGATAGCACGATACCCCGCACGCCTGATAGCACGACACCATTCACAGCTTGTCCCGGAGTTATCCCCGTGCCGTGGGCGGCACGGGCCGGAAGGTCAGCAGCTCCATGCCGCTGTCCGGCATCCGCTCGATGCCCAGGACGTAGCCGGGCAGCGACTGCCGCGCGACCAGCGCGCGCAGGTCGCAAGCGAAGTCGTAGGGCTTGGCGGTGCTGCCGGATTTCTGGTGCAGATAGCGGAAGTCGAACTGCCAGCCGTATTCCTGCCTGCCGCCATGCTTGCGCACCAAGCGATACAGCCAGCGCTCGATGCCGCCTGTCAGCCGGAAATACGCCGGGTCGATGGTCAGCACCAGGGCGGCGTCCAGCACGCCAGCATAGAACCAGTCCGGCAGGATCAGCTCGATGCCCAGCGGCGTGCCGCTGGTGTCGGCCAGCTCCTTCCATTCGTTGATCCACGAGAAGCGGTGCAGGCGCCGCCCCGTCGTCTCGCGGATGGACGTGGCCACCGTGGTCGATTGCAGCCGGTCGAGCGCGGCCTTGAGGCGCTGGTAGTCGCGCAGCGACTTGCCGCGCCCGATGAAGCGCAGGATCTCGTAGGGCGTAGCCTGCATGAGCCGCGACGGCCGCAGGCCGGCGTCCTTCGCCTCCACGATCTGCGAGGCCGCCCAGATCAGCACGTCCGCATCCCAGATCGTGGCGATGCCGTGCTCCTGCGTGCCTTCCACGCGGATCGTCACGTTGCCCGCCCGGAAGTCGATCGGCGCGACGCGCCGCGACTTCGCCAGCGAGAAGAACGGATAGGCCATCAAGTCCTGGCTGTCGCGCGGCGCCATGTCGCCGGGCAAGGCGCGGAACAGGTCGAGCTGTTCGCGTTCCTGCATCGGCTGCTGCCGGTGCGGCAGCGCAGGGCTGGACATGGCAAAGGCCACCTGCGCGCCAGCGTTCAGCGCGCACGGCTGTCCGCCGCATGATGCTCGGCGTATTCGGGATCGGAAGTCGTCTCGAAGCTGCGGTCGGCCGCCCATATGTCGAGGTCGGCCACGGCGTACATGACGCGGCGACCGAACTTGCGAAAGCGCGGGCCACCACCGATCACGCGCTGTTTCTCCAGGGTGCGCGGCGACAGGCGCAGGTACTCGGCAGCTTCGTCGTTGGTCAGGTAGCGTTGAGGCTGCATGGACGCAGCGACAGCAGTGGCGGCAGGCCGCAAGGGAGCGGGACGCATGGTGTAAACCTCCATAGCTTTCAAAGCTCCGGCCACACAGCGCAACCGGATGGAGGCAGTCTCAGAAAACCAAGCTGTTCTGCTCAGGGTCGTTTTGCGCCATCATCAGAACGACCCTTCTCAAGCGGCGAAATTTGTGCTATCCGGCGATAGCCGCCGCGCATCATTGCATCGCCTCGCCGCACCAGACGGCGCACCTTCGAGCGCAGGCCACCGTCGCTGTACCAATCGGCCAAGGCATCCACGCCGAACAAGCCTTCACCGACCTCGCGCAAGGACGCGCCCGCCAGGGTGGCGTCGAGCGCTTGCAGGGTATGCAGTTCCAGCAGCGCGGCCGGTGTTGGCCTGGGCTTGGCATCGGCAATGGCTGCGCCCGGCGCATAGCCGCGCGCAGGCGCGGTAGTGCCGCCGCGATAGGCATGGACCACGGCCATGCCGTCTTGCAGGCCGGGCGCCAGCGCGAAGCGCAGGCAGCGACCAGGACTGCGCGCGATCAGCGCCAGGCCCTTGCCATCATGCAGCAGGTGCTTGTGGCCGGGGATGTGCCAGAACGCGAACGCGGCGGCGTCCAGTGGTGGATCGGCATCCGGGTAGAGCTGCACCACGGCATCGGAGCCGGGCAGCCAGGCCGGATGCGCGTCGCGCGCATCCAGGGCTGGGTCTTCCAGCAAGCGCAAGCCCCAGCGTTGAGCCGCCTGCTGCGCAGCTTGCAGCCGGCGATGATGGCGCAGCCAGTCAAGCCGGTAGTCGGGATTCCTGCGCAGGTATTCCCAAGCCAGCGCGAGCGCATCGAGCCACAGGACAAACAGGTACGCCGCAGTGGGATACCAGTGCGCGAGGTGATGGGGATTGACCATGGCGCCTCCTCCCTGAGAACAGGATTCGCCGTCACGGAAGGGACTACGCGCTACATCGCCATCGTTGGAAAATTTGGAGGTTCAAGATAGGTGGAAGGGGTCAAGACCGAATGGCTCCGATGCGTAGCAGTGTTTGTCTCAATGCGGCGGCGGCAGCACTCCGAACTTGGAGCGCTGCATTGTCCAGCCTGCCGCAACCCGCGCCACGCATCATGACTGTTTCGATCAGACTGGCCGGGGTATGCCGCAAGAATGCCGATTGAGACCTGACCGGCATGACACCAGACTGAAAAAATCACAGTCAGCCTTGTTCAGTCCGGGATAGCCCCGTCGCGCTGGGCCAGCCGGGTGTATTCCGACAGCGTGCGCGTTGGGCAGAAATAGAGGTCACGCATCACGGGCTGCTGGCGCGGCCCGACGATGCCGGCCAGCTCGGATAGCTTGACGGTGCCTTGCGCCGGTATACCGATCCCCAGGTCGATAAGTCCCCAGGCGGTGTCGCCATCGGCGGGATCGAGCGCGGCCAGCAGCCAAGTCACATGCGCGTCCGGCGTGAACAACCGGACCACGGGCACCGGGTCGATGGCCCGGCCAGCGGCGCGGGCCTGGCCGTGGGCCAGCAGGCACACACGGTCGTCCTCGGTGATGAGCGGATTCATGGCGATTCCCGTCGGCTGCACGAATCCGCCAAAGCGTGAAGGCGCAAAACCGTATCGGCGGATTTGGGCATGAACACGATTGTGATTCCGTGGGTCTGCGCCTTTGTCGGAGTCCGTAAATACGGATTTCTGCAGAAGCGTAAAACGGTGGGGTTTTGATGAATGAGTTAAAGATAACGTGGTTTTAATTGTGCGGCGAATCGACGCTTCTGTCCATGCAGAAGCGATCCGTCCAGCCCGGCCGACCGGCTGGCTCCACCACCCATGACGCCGAGTTGGCTCACGCCTTCGGCGCTGCGGTGCGTGCGCTGCGGATAGAGCGCGGTATCGCGCAAGAATCGCTGGCGCACCTGGCTGGCGTCGAACGTTCGCACATGGGCAAGATCGAGCGCGGCGAGCACATGCCAACGCTGGCGATCATCTTCAAGATTGCCGGCGCGCTCGAATGCAGCACGGCGGTGCTGATGAGCGAGGCTGAAAGCCAGCTCGCAGCGGCAGCCCTGCCGTAGGCTGGGCGGGGTCGATCCGGCGCAGGCCGGTTCGGCGGTGTTCAAGGGGCGCCAAGTGCAGCGCGGCGGGGATGGGCCTTGCGCCGATCCCCTGGAGGCAAGCGTAGCGCGCAGCGCCGCAGGCGCGAAGGCGTGAGGGATTGGAGTCGAATGGCCGTGACGGCAAAGACGGCACGGGGCGCAGCCCGCAAAGCCCGGTGGCGCAACGCGCCGAAACGCCATGCTTTGATCGCAGCCGCTGGTGCTGGCTTCCCAACATGAAGATGCGACCCGAAAAAGGCCACTGCCTATCTCGGTCTGGTATGGGACGTAGTGATAGCGCAGCGCCCCGCCGCAATGGACGGGGCGCTGCGGCGGTCACGCCGCCTGGGGCTTGCTGCGCGACCAGATCAGGTCGTGCGTGCCGTCCTCGCCTTCGATCAGGCGGGCATAGACCGGAGCCGGGAACGAAGGATCGTCGAGGGTCACGGACTTGTATTCCCGCCCGGCCTCGCTGGTCTTGTTCCACGCCGCGCCGATGTCGTGGCCGGCGGCCTGGAGGCGGAAGTCGGGGGCGTTCTCGCTGCTGCCCTTGTCGTTGGGAACCAGCTTGACCTTGACGTTGAGGGTCAGGGTGCGGAGCGTGCCGGTGAAGCCGTCTTTGTCTGCGGTGAAGGTGCCGATGTTGGCCATGATGATTTCTCCTTTCGGTGGAACAAGGTTCGCGCCCATCGCGTCCTTGTTGTGATCCGGCCAGCGGGGGACGGGCTGGCTGCACCGCTTGCGGTCGAAACGCAGTGGAGAGCCGGGAGGCGAAAACAATTTGCTGCGCGAGGAAGCCGCGCAGCAGCGGGGAAATTGTTTTCGCCGGACGGTTGCAGCCATGAAGCCCGAGGCGCAGCCGCGCCCCCGCCAGGATTCACAACGAGACAAGGACGCCTTGGGACGAACCGCTCCGAAAGGAGATGGAGCCGACTCGGCATCCCCGCCCGAAGGCTTCTCCGGCTCGCCCACTGACGCGGGCAAGGTCAACCACCCAATGACAGGCGAGAACGCCCCCGCCGCACCTTGCGGTGCCGGTCTTGAGGCGTGGCGTGGAACAAGACCAGCGATGCCGGTTGGGTTGTCCGTGAACCGTCCTTCGTAACGTGATGGGCAGGAACCGCCAGCGTTGAGGACGGCACGCATCTGCACAACCTGCCGCAGCAAGCGCCAGCGTGTTCGCCAGCATCCCGTCCATTGCGGCGGGGCGATCCGGCGCAGCCGGTTCGGTCGCATCGAGGGGCGCCAAGCATTGCGCGGCGGGGATAGCCCGCAGGGCTTTCCCCTGGAGGCAAGCGAAGCGCGCAGCGCCGCAGGCGCGAAGGCGTGAGGGATTGAAGTCGAATGGCCGTGACGACAAAGACGGCACGGGGCGTAGCCCGAAAGCCCGGCGGGGCGAAGCGCCGACACGCCCAGGCCGTTCTATATTTTCAGGAAGGAATCCAAGAGCAGTCCATGACCATCCAGCTACGACACGAAACACCTGACGACATGGCCGCCATCGAGGCCGTCACGGTCGCCGCCTTCGCCGATGCACCGCACACCAGCCACACCGAGCAGTTCATCATGCGCGCCCTGCGCGCCGCCGGCGAACTGACGCTTTCCATCGTGGCCGAGGAACACGGCCAGGTCGTCGGCCATGTGGCCCTGTCGCCCGTGACCATCACCGATCGCAACGGCCACAAGGCCGAAGGCTGGTACGGCTTGGGGCCGATCTTCGTCCTGCCGCAAAGGCAAGGGCACGGCATCGGCTCGCGCCTGATGGAACAGGCGCTGTCTGAACTGCGGGCCATGCAGGCCGCAGGCTGCGTGCTGCTGGGCGATCCCGCGTACTACGCGGGTTTTGGTTTTCAGGCCCATGCGGGCCTGCAACTGCCGGGCGTGCCGCCCGGCTACTTCATGGCGCTGGCCCTACATGGGCCGGTTCCCGAAGGCATCGCGCACTACAGCGATGCTTTCAACGCCGCCGCCTGAGCCAGCGCGAAGGCGGCGGCGTTCTGAATCGGCTGCTGGCCTTGAACACCGGGCGCGGCCACTGCCGCGACCGGATTTGCATTTCACCGCGCCCAGGACGGCACGGCCTGGGCGCGGTGCTGAACGCGGTTATTCCTTCGTCTCGATAAGCCACCACACGGCACGCGGCAAGGCGCGGCCCGTGAGGGGATGAATGTCGGTGAGGTCTGCGCGGGCTGACCAGCCCGAGGGCGGGCGGTAGCCGCGCACGTCGCCTGCGCCGTGCCAGCGGCGGGCGCGTACCGTGCCGGCGGCGTAGATGGCCGCCATGCGCGGGCGACTGGTGGTGGTACGGGTCATGGGGGCTTCTCCTTGCAGCGAAGCGCCCCGGTCGAGGCCGGGGCGCTTGCCTTCGGCGCGGGTCAAGCGGCCAGCGCCTCGGCGGGTTCATCCGCCATTGCTTCGGCATCCTCCGGGGCGTCCTGCTCCGGGCTTTCCTCCTGCGCGGCATCCTGCGGGCCTGCGGCCTTGAAGATGCCGGGCATCCAGCCCGTGCCATCGGCCAGCCGCTCGGCCTCGCTGGCAATGTCGGCCTTCTTCAACTTCGCCAGCCGGTTGACCTGCTCGGGCGCGTACTCCCCCACGGCATCCAGAATCACGGCCTTGGAAACGTGCTTGAAATAGCCTTCTGCGGTCGGCTTCCACCATGCGGCCATGTCGAGGCCCACGGCCTGCGCCAGTTCCCCGCCGGGCTGGTGCGCCGTGGCGCGAGGCGTCACCACGTCCACCGTGGAAGCCACGCACACGGCCAGCAGCCGCACCAGTTCGTCTTGCGGCTTCGCCAGCAGCGCGGCGAACAGTTCGGCGCTGTCCTCCGGCAAGGCTTCACCGGCCACCTGTTGCAGTTCGCGCAGCGCCACGGCAGCGGGCGATTCCGGCCAGTCCGGGGCCATGCCTTCCAGTCGGTCTTGCGCCGTGAGGCGCACGCCGAGCGGCAGGCCATCGCCGTAGGCGTCGGGCTGCAAGACGGTCTGCACCATGCCATGCACCAGCGCGGCCAGCGCGACGTGCGGATGCCGTGCGACTTCGATTTGCAGCGCCGCCGTGCGGTGGGCGCTCAACCGCTGCGCCAGCCGGTCGGACAGGCTCGCGGCCTTGGGCGCGTCGTCGGCGTCCTCGTGCTCGTCGTTGGCGGCTTCGCCTTCGGTGTTGCTGAAACCGCGCCGCAGCTTTTCCAGCGTGCGCAGCGCCTTGGCCTCGGCCTCGCGCAGCAGGCCGCGATGAATGACGGCCTCGCCGTTGCGGTCGATGGTGACGATGGCACCGGCCACCTCGCGCACCTCGGGCGCATAGCCTTGTAAGGCGTCCTCCGCGTCTTGCAGTTCCCCGACCACCTGATCGCGCCGCTGTTCCAGCTTCTCGGCCTTGGCCTCGTCCTCGGCGTCGCAGGCTTCTTCCAGTTCGGCGTCGATCTTTTCGAGGCGGGTTTCCAACGAGGCGATGCGGCGGGCCTCGCGGGTGGTCGGCTCGCGGCGATGGCGCGGGGCGTTCTGGAACGCCTGCCGTTCCTCGTAGGCCAGATGCGGCACGGCCTCCACCCACGCCCAGCCCTCGGCGCGCACGTCCTCGGCCAGCGTTGCCAGCTTGTCGCGCACCAGCGTTTCCAGCACTGCGGTATCGGTGAGGTAGGTTCCGGCAGCGCCTTCTGCGAACAGGTCGCGGCGGATGCCGCCGCCTGCCTGCCGGTAGGTGTCCAGCCCGACGAAGCGCACCAGCGCGTGCGCGGCGTCGATTTCGCGCTCGGTCAGGCGCTCGCGCAGCTTGGGCGGGCTGCGCTGCCATTCCGGCGCACCATAGAACGCGGCTTCCTGCGCGGCGTGGTCGTCGGTGATGGTCAAGGCCATCAACTGTTCCAGCGTGACGGTTCCGGCGCGGTAGTCGGCCATCAGGCGCGGCGCGATGTGGGCGAGCTTCAAGCGGCGCTGCACCACCAGCGGGGACACGCCGAAGTCGGCGGCAATGTCCTCGATGGGCCGGCCTTCCTTGACCAGCGCGGCGAACGCCTCGAACTGGTCGGCGGGGTGCATCTGCTCGCGCATCAGGTTTTCCGCGAGGCTGACGGTACGAGCGGACGCATCGGGCACCAGCAGGCACGGCACTTCGTAGTCGGCGGGGATGCGCTTCTTCTTCGCCAGCAGCTTCAAGGCGGTCAGGCGGCGGTCGCCTGCCACCACTTCGTAAGCCTCGCCATCGGTGGCAAGGATGACGATAAGGTTTTGCAGCAGGCCGATGCGGGCAATGCTCGCGGCCAGTTCGGGGATGGACAGGCGCGGCATCTTGCGGGCGTTGCGCTTGGAGCGGCGCGGCAGCAACTGCGAGAGCGGAACCAGAATCAGGTTCTTGGACGGGTCGGCCATTTCCAGCGGGGCGGCGGCTTCGATGGTGATGGCTTCGGTTTTGAGTACGGCGTTCATGGTGATAACTCCTAGCGGTTGGGATGCAGCAGCGAGAGAAGCGGCAAGGGCTGCTGCCTGCCCCTGCCGCGTGGGGATTCAGGCTTTCAACTGGCGCATGCCATCGGCCAGCAGCCAAAGCGCACGATTGAGGCGGATGTTTTGGTCGATGCCCTGCACCGGGCGGGTTTGCTGGCGGCGTCCGTTGGCGCTGCGCCCGCGCAGGCCGCCTTGGGTCAGGTTCTCTTGCGTGCGGTTGAACACGCTCCACAAGTCCGGGCGGCGGTCATCAAGGCGGCGCGGCATCAGGATTTGCGATTCCGTGATGGGCGCGGGCTTGTCGGGGTCGTCGTACTTGAGGGCCAGCGCGGCGCGGGCGAACACTTCGGATTCGCCATCGTTCAAGGTGATGGCGCGCATGGAATCGCGGGATTCCTGCACGCGGTCGAAGCCGCGCAAGACTTCGTAAGCGCCTTCGATGACGGAACCGGCCACGTCGCCTTTGTGCGGCACGCGCACATCGGCCACGGTGTCGCCGCACACAAGGCCATTGCTGCACACGAACCGGAACATGCCCGCGAGCATTTGGTAAGAACTGGTGCCGTCGTGCGAATTGAGAAGCACGATTTCATTTGCTTCCGCGCCGTTGATCTGGCTGGCGTGGCGCAGGCGCAGCATGTGTTTGGTGTAGTCGCGGCGGTCGTCGTGGCGCACGCGGGTCTGTGCTGCCATGAAGGGTTCAAACCCTTCCTTGCGTAGTTCCGCCAGCACGGCGGCGGTCGGGATATAGGCGTACCGTTCGGAACGGCTCTCATGCGGGGCGTCCGCGAAGATGGACGGGGCCACGCGGCGGATTTGGTCATCGGACAGCGGGTAATCGCTGCGCAGCGACGGGGAACGGGAAGCGAATCGGGATGCGAGTTGCATGGCATTTCTCCTGACGAAAAGGGTTGCTGTTCAAACCGCACACCGGATTCCTAGATTCGGAGCCCAGCCTTTCGGCTGTTCGGTGCGGTCGGCACGAGGAACCCGGTTGGCCCTGTTGCCACCGTCTTTCCTGAGTTCATCGCCCGCGGCCAAAGGAGCGCGCGGACGGGGGCCGTCAAGGAGACAAGCGCAGGGTTGGTGCGGCCCGCAGGCGCAGCCGAGGACACGGCCCTGCGCGCCTTGACGGCACACGGCCGCGGGCTACAGTCGCGGACAAGGTGATGAAGTCAGGGGAGACGGCTGGACAAGGCAACGGCCATCCCTGTGTGCCGACCGCACGCAAGCGAAGCGCGCAGGCCCGAAGCTGGAAGCCGGGCCGTAGGCGTCAGCCGAGCGGAGCGAGGGAACGATGGAAGCCCGAAGGGGGCGAGACGCCGCAGGCGGCTCGATGCGAAGCACGACAGCGCGACCGGCCATGTCTGCTTGGCCGGGGACGCACGACTGTCCTACCATCCCTCTATGGAGGAAACCATCATCAACAACGACCCGTTGGAGCACATGCTCCACCGTTCCAATACCTTGCACGAGCGGCTGGATGAACTGCTGGGCGATGCCGATTTCGATGGATCGCCCCGCGGCGAATCAACCCTCGGCATGTGCTTGGTCGCTATGGAACATGCGGCGGCAATGCGAGCATTGATGTCGCTGCGACTGCCCACGTCTGCCGTCGGCCTCATGCGCCTGCAGTTCGAGGCCCTGACACGGGCAATGTGGCTGCTCTACGCAGCTAGCGACGCAGCGATCGATAAGTTGCTGGCGCCACTGACGCAGCAGAGCGAACGGGCAGCCAAGAACTTGCCTGGCGCCAGCGAAATGATTGAGCAGATCGGCAAGCGAGTCGGACAAGGCGCGCCGGCAGCCGCGCACCAGATGCTGTTGCACTTCAAGGATGTGACCTGGCACGGCATGAACTCATTCGTGCATGGCGGCATTCATCCGCTGCGGCGTAGTGCCGACGGCTTCCCGGTCGATCTTGCGCTGCAAGTACTGCGCAGCTCGAACGGTCTGACGACCATGACCGGCATGACGATGGCTGTCCTCACCGGCGATGAAACCGTGGCCAAGCCCGTGAGCAAGATCCAGCCGGCATTCGCCGACTGCCTGCCGGATCTGCTGAGACCTTGAACGGGGCATCTTGCGACGCCCCGCGCAATCATTGAACGATTCGCCCGGCCAGGCGCGCATCGCGCGCATAGGCGCTCAACCGCTTTTCGGCCCGGAAAGACAGGTCGCGTTCGATTGGCAGGCCCAGCCCGCCGCGCACGGTCGCCAGTTCGCCCAGGCTGACCCAGCCGATTTCCGGCATCCCCAGGCCCAGGTCACAAAGACCAAAGGCGTGGTCGTGGTCATCGGGATCAATCTCGGTCAGCAGCCAGGTCGCGCCGGCATCCGGCGTGAACAGCTTGACCACGGGGGCCGGATCGAAGTCCGGGTTCAGCAAGGATTCGCGGCCATTGGCCAGCAGCACGATGCGCTGCTCGTCGGTGATGAATGCGCAGTTCATGGTGAACTCCTGAAAGGTTGCCGGGCGGAATTGCCCACCCCTTCCAGGGCACGGCGCAGCGCAAGCAGTCAGGGGTCAACGACGGCCGCCAGGACGCCAGCGCCATCGGCGCGCAGCCCTTGACGGCGAGCACGCCGTGGCACGATGAAGGGAACAGCAAGACCGCCTCCCTTGCACCTTCACGTTCCCCGGTTCTCGGCAAGCGAAGCGCGCAGGCCCGCGCAGGCCGGCGCGGGCCGGAGTTGCGCCACCGGACGCAGCAAAAAAGGGGGCCGAAGCCCCCTTGGTCAGATCAGGCCGCGTTCGGCGAATGACGCGGTGTTGCCGCCCGCGACGATGACGTGATCCAGAATGCGAACGTCCACCAGTGCCAGCGCCTCCTTGAGCCGCTGGGTCAGTGCCCTGTCGGCCGCGCTCGGCTCAGGATTCCCGCTCGGGTGGTTGTGCGAAACGATGACCGCCGCCGCATTGAGCCGCAGCGCCTGCTTGACCACTTCGCGCGGATACACCGATGCGCTGTCGATGGTGCCTCGAAACATCTCGGCATACTCGATCAAGCAATGGTGCGTATCGAGGAACAGCACGGCGAACACCTCGTGCTCGAACCCAGCCAGCTTGGCGCGCAGGTACTCCTTGACCGCCACCGGCGAACTGAATGACGCACCGCGCTGCATCTTGTGCTCGATAGCCTGGCGCGCGGCCTCCAGAATCTGGTCAGTCGTCGCCAGCAGATAGCGGCCCTGTGCATCACGCACCATCAGCGAGGCATCGAACGAGGAAAAGGACAGTTGCGACATGATCGTGCTCCGGTTGCTCGGGCGGAATTGCCCGGAACCGTCGCCAGCACGGCGCAGCGCAAGCAGTCAGGGGTCGCAGACGGCCGCCAGGACGCAAGCGCGCACAAGCGCGCGCCGCCCTTGACGGCGAGAACGCCGTGATATGGTGAAGGGAACAGCAAGACCGCCCACACCCCGCCCACTGCACACACCCGCCGTTGAGCAAGCGCAGCGCGCAGGCCCAACAGGGCCGAAGGCGTCAGGGATCAAAGCCGGATGGCCGCGATTCGGCACGAAGCGCGGGGCGCAGCCCGCGAACCCGACGGCGGTACGCCGGGACGCAACATCCAAATACCACATCGAACCCGCTCCACTACGCCGCAGCAAGTTGTCCCGATAGGTATTGAACTTCACCATGTCTCCATGCAGCAGAACCATGGAGTCCGAGGTGGAACAGCTATCGCAAGCCCCCAATACTGCCGGCACCGATGTCGGCCTCCCCTTGCCAGGCACGGATGCCTACGAGGCTTTGCCGCAATTTCCAAAGCGCAGTGTCCTTCCCTTCCGTCGCACCATTCGCCGGCAGGAACTGCGGCAGATCGTTCCCCTCGCCGAAACGACGATCTACGAAATGGAGCGTCGCGGTGAGTTCCCACGTCGCTTCAACCTGACGCCACGCTGCGTCGTATGGGACTTGGCAGAAGTGGAAGCCTGGGTCGAAGAACGAAAGCAGGCTCCGCGCGCCGGCGTGTCGAAACCGGATGTCTACCTACGAAAAGCCCGCCCTGTCCGGGCGGGTTCGAGCGAGGCATAAGGCCAAGCAGCGGCGCTCATCCAATCAAAGCCTCCAGTGCCTTGGATGTCGAGCGCGGCAATCGCCGCCCCTCCTTCGCCACGTTGACCTGCAAGGCCACCCGTGCCACCTCAAACACGTCTTTGGCCAGCGAGTAGCTGCCCTTGGCCTGCAACCACGCCAATACGTCCGCCAAATGCCAGATCGACGCGCTGCCCTCATGCACCGGCGCCGGAAAGCTGCCCGGATGCGCCAGCATCAGCTTGCGCATGTTCTGCCGCGACACGCCAACAATGTCGGCCACGTCAGTCAGACCCACCAGATCCGGCGCTACTTCGATCAATCGCGCGGTCGGCGCGGCGCAGCGCACATCGGCCAGCGCGCTACGCACGGCCTCGTCCGCATCCGCTGCCTCGCGGGTGAACTCCAGCGCCAACCGACCCGGCTGCCCGATGCCGACCAAGGCATCGTCGCAGCCGGCTTCGCCCAGGCGCTCCACCAGTGCATCCGGGTCGCGGTCAGCATCCGTGAGCTGATATTTCAGAGTGAAGGTGTATTCCATCGCGCTACTCCTTGGCACCATCATCAGCGTCGCGCTGCGGCCGGTGCGTGGTGCAGTTGTCCACGACGCGCCGCAAGGAGCGCGCGTGGTTGCCGGGATTTTTCGGCGTGCTCCATACACTGGTGATGCAGAACTCGCCGCAGCGACATTCTTCATCGTTGTAAGGGCAATACATCCGCCCCCAAGCGTGGCTGCCGCCGACTTCGACGCGCCAGCCCTGCCCTTCGGCGTGCCTGAGAGCTTCCTCGACATCTTTCTTCGGATGAGGGGAACGAGCCATCAATGATCTCCAGTATGGGGATGATTGGCTTGGTTGTCAAGTGACAACCAAGCCACTGTTTCAGGCTATCGCGCTCAACGCCGGCACCACCACGTTCGCCGGTAACAGCTTCGGCACGTAGGTCTGCCCACCGCCCCAGGCATCGACTAGGTTGGCCCACTCTTGCAGCATGTGGCGCCGCTGCTCGGCGTACTCGGCCTTGTTGTAAACCGAGCGCGAGGAACGCCCGTCCTCGTGCGCCAGGCACTTCTCGATCCAGTCGCGGTTGAAGCCGATTTCGTTCAACAGTGTCGAGCCGGTCCGGCGCAGGTCATGGACGGTGAAGGGTTTCAGCGGCAGCCCCTTGGTCTTTGCCGCCTCCACTACTAGCCCTGTGACGCGATTCAAAGTAGCGTTGGACATGCACCGTTCTGCGTCATAGCGAGACGGAAAAACGAACCTTGATCCCGCCGCGCAGGCGTGCAACGTCACGAAGATGTCGAGCGTCTGGCGCGATAGATAGACCACGTGCGGGTTGCGCCCCTTCATCCGCTGCTTAGGAATCGTCCAGGTCTTGCTCTCGAAATCGACCTCATCCCAGGTGGCGTGGATCAGTTCGCTCTTGCGTACCAGCGTCAGCAGGATCAAGCGCAGCGCCAGCTTGATGGTCGGATAGGTCGCCACCGATTCCATCTGCTGCATGAACAGCCGAATCTCCAGCGGCGACAAGGCGCGATCTTTCGGCACAAAGGTGGCGATCGAGGCCGCGCCCACGCTGTCGGCGGGGTTGTCCACCTTCTCACCGTGGGCGATGGCGTAGATGTAGACCTGCTTCACGATGTCCCGAATCTGTACCGCCGTGGCCGGCGCCCCACGATCCTTGACCTTGTTGCACAAGGCCCGCAGGTCTTCGGCCTGGATTTCGGTCAGCAGGCGATTCTGGAAGACCGGCAGGATGTCCCGGTCGATGATGTGCTTGCGCATGGCGCGGGTGCTGTCGGCCAGCCTTGCGTTGGCCAGCCACGTCTCCATCGCCGCGCCGAAGGTCTTGATGGCGACCACCCGGCGTTTCTCACGCTGCTTCTCCAGCGCGGGCGAGACACCCTTGAGAACGGCTTTGCGCGCGTCCAGCAGCAGTTCGCGCGCCATTGCCAGCGAGATGCCACCAGGGCCATAGCGTCCGAGGGTCAGCGTCTCGCGGCGGCCGTGGAGCCGGTAGTCGTAGCGGAACGTGATCGTTCCGCCAGGCGATACCGTCACGTACATCCCGTCTCGGTCAGAAGCCTTATAAATCTTGGACTTAGGTTTGAAATTGCGTAGTGCAGCGTCGGTCAGCATCGAGGTTTCCTCCGGCATGTGACGGATTTACCGTCAGGTTTTACCGTCAGGGACTTGGAGACCTGCTGATGCCCGGAAAGCCCCATAAAACAAGCTTTCCCGAGAAGGCTTTTACCGTCAAAGACGGTAAAAGTCTGAATAGTGAACGAGAGTGTCTTAATCCGGCCTCGATTTTTACCGTCAGCTCTACCGTCAACTTTTTCTGCTGGCCGGCGATAGCTACCGATAGCTGGTGCGACGTATTTTCTTCTAAATCAACACGTTACGTCAGTTTTTCGATAGCTGGCGATAGTCCTCGAAGGACGTCAATTCACTCCCACTCGATCGTCGCCGGCGGCTTGCCGGAGATGTCGTAGACCACGCGCGACACGCCGCGCAGCTCGTTGATGATGCGGTTGCTCACCGTGCCGAGGAAATCGTACGGCAGGTGCGCCCAGTGCGCGGTCATGAAGTCGATGGTTTCCACCGCGCGCAGCGCGATCACCCACTCGTAGGCCCGCGCGTCGCCGACCACGCCCACCGACTTGACCGGCAGGAACACCGCGAAGGCCTGGCTGGTCTTGTCGTACAGGTCAGCCTTGCGCAGTTCGTCGATGAAGATCGCATCGGCCTTGGCCAGCAGTTCGGCGTATTCGCGCTTTACTTCGCCGAGGATGCGCACGCCCAGGCCCGGACCCGGGAACGGATGGCGGTAGACCATGCTGCGCGGCAGGCCGAGTTCGACGCCGAGGCGGCGCACTTCGTCCTTGAACAGCTCGCGCAGCGGCTCGACGAGGCCCAGCTTCATGTGCTCGGGCAGGCCGCCCACGTTGTGGTGGCTCTTGATCACGTGGGCCTTGCCGGTCTTGCTGCCGGCCGACTCGATCACGTCGGGGTAGATGGTGCCCTGCGCCAGCCACTTGGCGTTGCTCAGCTTGTTGGACTCTTCGTCGAAGATGTCCACGAACAGGTTGCCGATGATCTTGCGCTTGGCTTCCGGGTCGCTCACGCCTTCCAGCTTGGCGAAATAACGGTCGGCGGCGTTGACGCGGATCACCTTGACGCCCATGTGCTCGGCGAACATCGCCATCACCTGGTCGCCTTCCTGCCAGCGCAGCAGGCCGGTATCCACGAACACGCAGGTCAGCTTCTCGCCGATGGCCTTGTGCAGCAGCGCAGCCACGACAGACGAATCGACGCCACCGGACAGGCCCAGGATCACTTCGTCATCGCCCACCTGTTCGCGCACACGGGCGATCTGGTCGTCGATGATGTTGGCGGCGGTCCATAGGGTCTGGCAGCCGCACACGTCCACCACGAAGCGGCGCAGCAGCGCCTGGCCCTGCAGGGTGTGGGTCACTTCCGGGTGGAACTGCACGCCGTACCAGCGCTTCTCTTCATTGGCCATCGCGGCCACCGGAATGCGGTCGGTGGTGGCGGTGATGGTGAAGCCCGGCGGTGCCTTGGAGACGTGGTCGCCATGGCTCATCCACACATTGAGACGCGGCTCGCCGCCGTGGTCGCTGAGGCCCTTGAACAGCGCATCCGGGTTGACCACGTTGACTTCGGCATGGCCGAACTCGCGCTGGTCGGCCGCTTCGGTGGCGCCACCGAGCTGCGCAGCCAGGGTTTGCATGCCGTAGCAGATGCCGAAGATCGGCAGGCCGCTGTCGAACACTTCCTGCGGCGCGGCGGGCGCGTCCGGCAGGGTGGTGGATTCCGGGCCGCCGGACAGGATGATGCCCTTGGCACCGAACGCGGCGATCTCGGCCGGGTTGTGGTCCCACGCCCAGATCTCGCAGTACACGCCGAGCTCGCGGATGCGGCGCGCGATCAGCTGGGTGTACTGCGCGCCGAAATCGAGGATGAGGATCTTATCGTTATGGATGTTGGTCATGGCGCCCAGGCAAAGCAGGATGGAAATCGGAATGACGGAAACGGAAGGCAGATAGAGAAAGAGGAACGGGAATCAGCTTCCTCGTTCCTCTCTGCTCACCGGCATCAAGCGCGGTAGTTCGGCGGCTCTTTGGTGATCTGCACGTCGTGGACGTGGCTCTCACGCTGGCCGGCGCCGCTGATCTTGACGAACTTCGGCTTGCTGCGCATGTCTTCGATGGTGCCGCAGCCCACGTAGCCCATGGTGGCGCGCAGGCCGCCCATCAGCTGGTGGATGATGCCGCCGACCGGACCGCGATACGGCACGCGGCCTTCGATGCCTTCGGGAACCAGCTTGTCGGCGCTGGACGCGTCCTGGAAGTAGCGGTCCTTGGACCCCTTCTCCATCGCCGCCAGCGAGCCCATGCCGCGGTAGCTCTTGTACGAGCGACCCTGGAACAGCTCGGTTTCACCCGGCGATTCCTCGGTACCGGCCAGCAGGCCACCGATCATGATGGTCGAAGCACCGGCGGCCAGCGCCTTGCCGATGTCGCCGGAGTAACGGATGCCACCGTCGGCGATCAGCGGGATGCGGTCCTGCAGCGCTTCGGCGACCAGGTCGATCGCGGTGACCTGCGGCACGCCGACACCGGCGACCACGCGGGTGGTGCAGATCGAGCCCGGGCCGATGCCGACCTTGACCGCGTCCGCGCCGCTGTCCAGCAGCGCCAGCGCAGCTTCGCCGGTGCAGATGTTGCCGCCGACGACCTGCACCTGCGGGAAGTGCTTCTTGACCCAGCTGACGCGGTCGAGCACGCCCTGCGAGTGGCCGTGCGCGGTGTCCACCACCAGCACGTCCACGCCGGCCGCGACCAGCGCTTCGACGCGGCGGTCGGTGTCGCCGCCCACGCCCACGGCCGCACCGACCAGCAGGCGGGTGGCGATGTCCTTGGCGGCGTTCGGGTAATCGGTGTTCTTCTGGATGTCCTTGACGGTGATCAGGCCACGCAGGGCGAAATCATCGTTGACCACCAGGATCTTTTCGATGCGGTTGCGGTGCAGCAGCTGCAGGACTTCGTCGGACGCGGCGCCTTCCTTGACCGTGATCAGGCGATCCTTCTTGGTCATGATGTGGCGGACCGGATCGTCCAGCTCGGTCTCGAAGCGCATATCGCGGTGGGTCACGATGCCGGCCAGCTGGCCGTCGCTGCCCACCACCGGCACGCCGGAGATGTTGTGCGCCTGGGTCAGGGCCAGCACGTCGCGGATGGTGGTTTCCGGGCCGACGGTGATCGGGTCGCGGATGACACCGGCCTCGAACTTCTTGACCTTGGCCACTTCCGCGGCCTGCTGTTCCAGGCTGAGATTCTTGTGGATGATGCCCATGCCGCCGAGCTGGGCCATGGCGATGGCCAGGCGGGCTTCGGTGACGGTATCCATGGCTGCAGACAGGATCGGAAGCTTGAGCTTCAGGTCTCGGGTCAACCGCGTTTCGAGGTTGACGTCCTTGGGCAGGATGGTCGAGTGGGCGGGGACGAGCGAGACGTCGTCGTAAGTGAGTGCTTCAGCCTGGATGCGCAGCATCGGCATACCCGAGATGTGGGGAAGCGCGACATTTTACCCTGATTTGGCCCCGATGGGCAGGGGCCAGATGCGACGCTGTGTCGCGCCGCGTGTCGCCATTCAGGACGCTTCGGCAGCTTCGATGGTGTTCTGCATGAGCGTGGCCACCGTCATCGGCCCTACCCCGCCCGGCACCGGGGTGATCCAGCTGGCGCGCTGTGCGGCCGCTTCGAAGCCCACGTCGCCGACCAGGCGGCCGTCGTCCAGGCGGTTGATGCCCACGTCGATCACCACCGCGCCCGGCTTGACCCACTCGCCCGGCACGATGCCCGGGCGGCCCACGGCCACCACTAGGATGTCGGCGTTGCGCACCGACTGCTCCAGCACGTCCTTGGGGGTGAACTTGTGGCAGCTGGTCACGGTGCAGCCGGCGATCAGCAGCTCCAGGCCCATCGGCCGGCCCACGTGGTTGCTCACCCCGACGATGGTGGCGTTGCGGCCGCGCACCGGCTGGTCGGTGTGGCCCAGCAGCGTGGTGATGCCGCGCGGGGTGCACGGCCGCAGGCCGAACTCGCGCAGGGCCAGGTGGCCGACGTTTTCCGGGTGGAAGCCGTCCACGTCCTTGCGCGGGTCGATGCGCTGGATCAGCCGGCGCGCGTCGGGGATGCCCGGCAGCGGGAGCTGGATCAGGATGCCATTGATCTTCGGATCGGCATTGAGCTGGTCGATCAGGTCGAGCAGCTCGGCTTCGGTGGTCCCGGCCGGCAGGTCGTAGTCGTGCGCCTCGATGCCGACCTTCTCGGCGGCACGGCGCTTGTTGCGCACGTAGACGGTCGAGGCCGGGTCGCCACCGACCAGCACCACGGCCAGGCCCGGGCGGCTGCCGCCGGCGGCCACGCGGGCGTCGACGCGCACCTTCAGGCTGTCGAGCAGGTCCTCGGCGATGCGGCGGCCATCAAGGATGCGGGCAGGATGCTGGGGGGCGGAATCGGTCATCGGGGGCAGGCGTGGGGCGGCGGGGACGCTATTGTCCCCGATTCAGGCCCCCTCGCCCACCGCCGCGACGCCGACCGACCCGCCCCTGTAGAGCCGAGCCTACGCTCGGCTCACGCGCGCAGCGGGGGGCCATCGCAATCTGGCCGAAGAGCAGCCGAGCATCGGCTCGGCTCTACTCTTCCTCTTCCGGCACATCCTGCGGGTTCAGCGTCTTGCTCTCGCGCTTCGGCGCGGTGAACGGCGTCGGCGTCGGCACGCCCTGCGGGCTGTTGCCGTAGATCATCCGCGCACCGGCATTCAGACCACCACCGGCAATTTCCAGCTCAAAGCGCTCGGCATCGCGGCGACGGATCTGCTCGGCAATCTCCACCGCATCGTCTTCGTCCGCACCCAGCTCCACCAGCGCGGCCTGGCCGAACAGCACCGCCGACTCGAACGTCTCGCGGATCTGGAAATCGACACCGGCATGGATCAGCCGCAGCGAATGCTCGCGGTCGAACGAGCGCACCATCAGCTTGGCCTGCGGGAACTCGTGCGACACCAGTTCGACGATGCGGTCGGCGGCCTCGGCCTTGTCCACGCACACCGCAATCGCACGTGCGGTGGCCGCGCCCGAAGCGTGCAGCACATCCAACCGCGTGCCGTCGCCGTAATAGATCTTGAAGCCGAACCGCGCGGCGCTCTGGATCATCTCCACATCGTTGTCGATGATGGTCACGTCCACGTCGCGCGCCAGCAGCGACTGGCTGGCAACCTGGCCGAAGCGGCCGAAGCCGATCAGCAGCACGCTGCCGGACAGGCCCTCGGCCTCGTCCACGCCGTCCATGTTTACCGTCGGCTTCGGCGAGATGCGCTTGTAGAGCAGCACCACCAGCGGCGTCAGCGCCATCGACAGCACCACCACGGCAGTGAAGTTGGCATTGATCTCCAGGTTGATCACGCCGGCCGATGCCGCGGCGGAGAACAGCACGAAAGCGAACTCGCCGCCCTGCGCCATCAGCACGCCACGGTCCAGCGCCTGCGCGTGGTCGCTGCCCATGATGCGCGCGACCACGTAGATGCACAGCGCCTTGGCCGCCATCAACGCCAGCACCAGGCCAAGGATCAGCTGCCAGTTGCCAGCCACCACGCCCAGGTCCAGCGCCATGCCCACGCTGAGGAAGAACAGGCCGAGCAGGATGCCGCGGAACGGCTCGATGTCCGCTTCGATCTGGTGGCGGAAGGTCGACTCGCTGAGCAGCACGCCGGCCAGGAATGCACCCATCGCCATCGACAGGCCGCCCAGCTGCATCAGCAGCGCCGCACCCAGCACCACCAGCAGTGCGGCGGCGGTCATCACCTCGCGCGCCTTGGCGGCCGCCAGTATCCGGAACAGCGGGTTGAGCAGGAAGCGCCCGACCAGCACCAGGCCGATGATCGCGCCGGCGGCAATGGCCACGCTGAGCCAGCGCGAGCCGGCGCCGGCATCGGCCTGCACCGGCGCCATGAACGCCACGACGGCCAGCAGCGGCACGATCAGCAGATCTTCGAACAACAGGATCGAGACGATCTTCTGCCCCGAGGGCAGCGCGATGTCGCCGCGCTCGGCCAGCAGCTGCATCACCACCGCGGTGGAGGTCAGTACGAAACCGGCCGCGCCGATGAAGGCGACCGGCAGTGGGAAGCCGAACAGCATGCACACTCCGGTCAGCACCGCGCCGCACACCACGATCTGCAACGTGCCCAGGCCGAAGATTTCGGTGCGCAGGCTCCACAGGTGCGAGGGACGCATTTCCAGCCCGATCACGAACAGGAACATCACCACGCCGAGTTCGGCGGTGTGCAGGATCGCCTGCGGATCGGAGAACCAGCCGAACCCGAACGGTCCGATCGCCAGGCCGGCCGCGAAGTAGCCCAGCACCGAGCCCAGCCCCAGCCGGCGGAACAACGGCACCATCACCACCGCCGCGCCCAGCAGCGCGACTACTTTCACCAGTTCACTGGCACCTGCTTCCACCGACATGCGGCTTTTCCCTGAAACTCCGATCAGCCGTCACGATAGGACAAGTTGACGCAGGGACATAGCACGCAGGTGCGCATGATCGTGCCGGGAATGGAACGATAGGCAATAAAAGCGCCAGTTCATTCCACTAGCTGCTGCTGCAAAACGCCGCGTAGTCGATGTATCCGGGGAACGCCTGCCCCGGCGCACAGACCGGGCAGGCCGCGTCCGGCGCCAGCCGGATCTCGCGGAAGCGCATCGCCAGCGCATCGAACGTCAGCAGCCGGCCGGCAAGCGGCTCGCCGATTCCCAGCAGCAGCTTCAGCACTTCGGTGGCCTGCAGCAGGCCGACCATGCCCGGCAGCACGCCGAGCACGCCGGCCTCGGCGCAGTTGGGCGCGAACTCCGGCGGTGGCGGCTCCGGGAACAGGCAGCGGTAGCACGGGGCATGACCGCGCTGGCGACCGGCGTCGAATACGGAGACCTGGCCGGTGAAGCGTTCCACCGCACCGTAGACCAGCGGAATGCCGTGCTTGATGCAGGCATCGTTGAGCAGGTAGCGCAGCGGGAAGTTGTCCGAGCCGTCCAGCACCACGTCCACGCCTTCCAGCAGGGCGTCGATGTTGTCCGAGGTGACCCGCGCCTGCACGGCGTCCACGTCCAGGCGTGGATTGAGCGCCAGCAGTCGTTCGCGCGCCGACAGCACCTTGGGCTGGCCCACGCTGGCGTCGGTATGCAGGATCTGCCGGTGCAGGTTGCTGCGGTCGACCACGTCATCGTCGGCGATGCGCAGGTGCCCTACCCCGGCTGCAGCCAGATAGAAGGCGGCAGGCGAACCGAGCCCGCCGGCGCCGAGCAGCAGCACGCGCGCACCGAGCAGCGTCTGCTGTCCGGCCACGCCGACCTGCGGCAGCAGCAGGTGCCGCGAGTAGCGCTCGTTGAAGTCGCGTTCGTCATCGCTCTGCAGCGGTTGCACCAACGGCAGGCCGGCGGCACGCCAGGCGGTGGTGCCGCCGTGGACGGAGGCGACGTGGGTGTAGCCGAGGTCGTGCAGGAACGCGGCGGTGTCGAGCGAGCGTTTGCCGCTCTGGCAGATCAGCAGGATCTCGCGGTCGAGGGCCGGGAGCTGCGTGGCGGGTTCCGACTGCAGATCGCCCTGGGTGATGCCGCGCGCACCTTCGGCCATGCCGGTGGCGCGCTCGTGCGCTTCGCGCACGTCGATCAGCAGCGCGCCGTGGAGGGCGCGCTGGTGGGCGTGTTCGGGGGGGAGTTCGGGTACCGCGGTCATGCCGGCATTATGAGCGGGTTAGGACCGCTTGGGACACGCGTGGCGTGTCGCTACCGCGGATGGCGTCCCGGTGTTCCGGGACGCCAAGGCCGTCAGCGGCCCTTTACGTGCCGGATCAGGCGCTTCTTCTTGGCGATCTGGCGCTCGGTCAGCTGGTTCTTCTTGCCTTCGTACGGGTTGGTACCCTCGCGGAAGATGAACTGCACCGGGGTGCCGATCAGCTTGAAGCGCTTGCGGAAGAAGTTCTCCAGGTAGCGCTTGTACGACTCCGGCAGCTCCTTCAGACGCGTGCCGTGCACGATGAAGGTCGGCGGGTTGGAACCGCCCGGGTGCACGTAACGCAGCTTGGACACGTGGCCACGCACCGCCGGCGGCGGGTTGGTCTCGTAGGCGATTTCCAGCGCCTTGTTCACTTCGCTGGTGCTGAACTCGTGCGTGGCCGAGGCATGCGCCTGGTGGATCGCACGGAACAGCTCGCGCAGGCCCGAACCATGCTTGGCCGAGATGCGGACGGTCTCGGCCCACGGCACGAAGCCGAGCTTGCGCGACACCAGGGTTTCGGCCTGCTCGCGCTGGTAGTCGGTCAGGCCATCCCACTTGTTGATCGCCACCACCAGCGCACGGCCGGCATCGAGCACCGCACCCAGCACGCTGGCGTCCTGGTCGGTCACGCCTTCGCCGGCGTCGAGCATCAGCACGGCCACCTGGCACTGCTCGATGGCCTGCAGGGTCTTGATCACGCTGAACTTCTCGACCACCTCTTCGACGCGACCCTTGCGACGCAGGCCGGCGGTGTCGATCAAGCGGTAGTCGCGGCCGTCACGTTCCAGATCCACCGAGATCGAATCGCGGGTAGTGCCCGGCACTTCGGAGGCGATCATCCGCTCCTCGCCGAGAATGCGGTTGACCAGGGTCGACTTGCCCACGTTGGGGCGGCCGACGAAGGCAATGCGCATGCGACCCGGGTCGTTGTCCATTTCCTCGGCGCTGCCTTCTTCCGGCAGACGCTCGATCACTTCTTCGAGCAGGTCGTCCAGGCCCTGGCGGTGCGCGGCCGACACGGTCAGCATTTCGCTGAAGCCGTAGCGTGCGAACTCGGAACGGACGTTGTCTTCGTTGGTGCCGTCGATCTTGTTGATCAGCAGCAGGGTCGGCCGCGACAGCTTGCGCAGCCACGCCAGGATCTCGTCATCCAGCGCGGAGGTGCCTTCACGGGCATCGACCACGAACAGGATCAGGTCGGCTTCGGCAGCAGCGGCGCGGGCCTGGCGTGCGGTGGCACCGGCCAGGCCCTCTTCGTCTTCCGCGATACCACCCGTGTCGACGACGAGGAAATGATTGTCCTCGTCCAGACGGCAGACACCATAGTTGCGATCCCGGGTGACGCCGGGCTGGTCATGGACCAGGGCGTCACGGGTACGGGTAAGCGCATTGAAAATGGTGGACTTGCCGACATTCGGCCGTCCAACCAGGGCGACCAAGGGCAGCATCGCGGTAACTCCTTATTGTGCCAACCGGAACGCGGTCAGCTTTCCATCAACGTTCTGCACCAGCAGAATCCCATCGGCGACCACCGGCTGCGCCAGCAGGGCATCGCCGCCACTCTTGGCGCGCCCGGCGAACTCGCCATTATCCGTACGCAACCAGTGCAGGTAGCCCTTGTAGTCACCGACTACAACGTAATCGCCCTGCACCACCGGCCCGGTCAGCGAGCGCCGGGCCAGCCCGGTCTGCGACCACATGGCCGAACCACTCGCCTTGTCCAAACCGAACACGCCACCCTTGTTGTCGGTGACGAACACATTGCCCGAGGTCAGCGCCACGCCACCGGCGCCACCATGGTCGCGTGCCCACAGCGGACGGCCGGTCGGGCCTTCGATCGCCATGGTCTGGTTCTTGAAGCTGCTCACGAAGAGCGTGTTGCCTTCCAGCACCGGAGCACCGTCCACGTCGGACATGCGCTCCAGCTCGGTACGGCCTTCGCCGTTGGCGACCATCTGGTCCCACACGGTGCGGCCGTCCTGCATGGCCAGCGCCGCAACGCTGCCGTCGTCGTTGCCGATGAACAGTACGCCCGGGCCCGCCACCACCGGCGCGTTGCCGCGCACGGTCAGCGCGGGCAGTTCGCGCGGGTTGAACCACTTCTGGGTGCCATTGCCGGCATCGAAGGCGGTCACCCGGCCATCGTTGCTGCGCACGAACACGATGCCCTGGCCCACAGCCGGAGCGGAAATTACTTCGCCGGGGACCTTGGCGCGCCACTTTTCGGTGCCGTCGTTGGCGTCCAGCGCGATCACCTGGCCGTCCAGCGTGCCGATCACCACCAGGCCTTCACCCACGCCCGGGCCACCGGACAGACGCAGCTTGGGCTGCTTCTTGACCTTGGCCGGCTCATAGGTCCACACGGTCTTGCCGGTCTGCAGGTCCAGCGCATGCACGCCACCGGTGATGGCCGCCGCGTACACGCGGCCGTCGGCCACGACCGGACCCTGGCGGACGCCAATGCGCTTCTCGCCCTTGCCCAGGTTGGTGCTCCAGACCTTGTCGACCCTCACGGTCGGCTCGAACTTGACCAGCTCGGCCGGTTCCAGCGCCTTCTTGGCCTCTGCGTCCTTGCCCGCAAACCAGCCCTTGACGGTGCTGCAGCCGGACAGCGCCACGCCCATCAGGACCAGGGTGGCAACGCGCTTGATCATGACCATCTGCTTCATTACACCGACTCCGCGGGCTCGGCGACGGTGCCACCGGCATCCATCACCTTGGTTTCCAGAACACGCCGCTGCGGCGCTGCAACGTCAAGCGTCTTGAGCGCCTTCTCATACAGCCCGCGGGCTTCGTCGCGCTTGCCCGATGCGATCAGCGCGTCGCCATGGATTTCCAGGCTGGCACTGTCGGTCGCATCGCCGAGCAGCTTGATGGCTTCATCCTGCTTGCCGGTGGCGATCAACAGGCGCGCGATGCGCTGGTCGATCACGGGCTTGATTTCGGGGCTGGCCTGGATCGCACGCAACGTGGCCAGGGCCTCTTCGTTCTTGCCGGCGTCGACCTGGGCCTTGGCCAGCTGCAGCGCTGCCAGGTCGGCATAGACACTGGCCTTGCCGCCGTCCAGGGCCTTGATGCCCTTGGCCGCCTCATCCAGCTTGTTGTCCTGCAGCTGCTTGAGCACCACCTGGTACTCGGCGTTGGCCATGGACAGGTGGTTGCCCTGTTCCTTCTGCCACCACTGCCAGCCGGCGATGCCGCCGATGGCGATCGCCACGCCGGCGATGATGCTCACACCATTGTTCCGCAGCCAGCTGCGGACGCGTTCACTTTGTTCGTGCTCGTCGAGCAGGTCGTCGATCGCCATGCGTACTCTCGCCCCTGCCGGTCAGGAGGGACTGTTTGAATTGGACTGTCGAAACAGCGGAAACGCGGCTCAGTGTGAAACCGGAGCCACGGAGCCGTCAGAGGATACCGTAAAGCGCGCCACGTTGGCTCGCTGGTACGGCGAAAGGTCGACGATAGTGCCGGCCTGCTGAACCTCGACCGCCGAGGCATTGCCCAGCACCATGCGCGCCACCTGGCCGGGGCTGAAGGTGCGGGTTTCGCCGGATTTGATCAGGGCTTTCTCGACGGTCGCGCCGTCGGGACCGGCAATGTCGACCCAGCTGTCGCCCTTGAACTGCAGGGTCAGCGCGCCGGCCGGGGCCGGGGCCGCCGTGGCCGGTCGCGGCACGGGCGTCAGCGAGGCAAGGTACGGTGCCGAAGGCGTGGCCGGCGCAGACGAAGGCGTCGCAGCGGCCGGCGCCGGGGCGTCCGGCGTGGCTGAGCCAGCCACCGGAACGGCGGCTGGAATCACGTCCAGCGACGCGGTCGCCGGCGCAGTGGAGGCACTGTCGAAGTGGCCTCGCGTGGCGAACCAGACCGGCACCGCCAGTACTGCGGTGATACCCACGTACAGGGCACGGCGACCGAGGTTCTCGGCGATGCGCCGGGCCCGGGGGGTATGCGTATGGCTGACCAGCTGCGGCGGCACCACCGGCCCGATCCGGGCCTGGTCCAGGACATCGCCCAGGTCGACATTCAGCAGGCGGGCGTAGCTCTTGAGCTGGCCGCGTACGAACACCGGTGCACCGAGGCGATCCCACTGCTCGGCTTCCAGCGACTTCACCACCTGGACCGGCATGCGCAGCTTCGGACCTACGTCCTCAAGCGTCATCCCTGCCGCTTCCCGCGCCTGGCGGAGGCGAGCCCCACAGCCGGCAGCGGTATCAAGCGCGTTCACAGTCTGGTCATCAATCACAATGCTTCAACCCCGGGAATTAGGAGCCGCATCCTGCGGAAATTCGTCGCGAATTCGCTGCAGATAGCGACCGGATGCCACTGTGTCACCAAGCTGCGCCTCGATTTGAGAGGCAAGTTGTAACACGGAACGTGTGGCCGGTGCAGCCGCGAGACGCCGTTGCACGAAGGCCCGGGCCTCGAAATAACGCGACTGCGCATACTCGTTGCGGGCCATCGATTCCAGCGCGTAGGCGTTGCCGGGTTCCAGCACCAGCGCCTTGCGCAGGTCACGCACGGCGCGTTCCGGCTGCCCGGCCTCCAGCGCGCAGCCACCCGCGTTTGCCAGAGCGGCAGCCGGGGTGCGGTAGCCCGGCGCGACCACGGCGCGGTCGAACAGCGGCAGCGCCTCGGCAGCACGCCCCTGCCCGCACAGCCATGCGCCGTAGTTGTTCAGCACGTCCCCGCTCTGCGGCGCCAGCTCGGCGGCCTTCTGGAACAGCGGGCCGGCCTCGGCCACGGCACCGCGCTGGTTGGCCAGGGCGGCGAGCAGGATGTAGGCGTCGGGTTGACCCGGGTCGAGCTTGAGCGCGCTGCGTGCGCGCTTTTCGGCCATTTCCGGCTGCCCGGCGCGGAAGGCCTCGGCGGCCAGCGTCAGCTGGTCCTGGTAGTTGAACCGGCGACGGGTATCGGCGCTGTCGCGGGCCACGTACTCCGGCGCGATGCCCAGTGGCGCACTGGGGGGTTTGACGCCTTTGCTGCCACAGCCGGCGAATGCCAGCGCGACGAAAACAACGGCTGGCAATCGGAGGTCAGGCAGCGGCATCCCGGTTTTTCCCGTCCTGGAGCGTCTTGTTGAACTCGGCCTGGCGACGCGTGCGGTCCATCACCTGGCCCTTGAGCTGGCCACAGGCAGCGTCGATGTCATCGCCACGGGTACGCCGCACCATGGTCAGCACCTGCTGGTCGAGCAGGATCTTCTGGAAGGCACGGATTTCAGCATCTCCGGAGCGCTCGTAGCGCGTACCCGGGAACGGATTGAACGGGATCAGGTTGACCTTGCCCGAGTGCGACGCCTGCACCGCGTTGTCGAACTGGCGCATCAGTCGCGCCAGCTGGCGGGCATGTTCGGGCTGGTCGTTGATGCCCTTCATCAGCGTGTATTCGAAGGTCACCGATTCGCGGCGCTTGTTGGCGCGCAGGTAACGCGCGCACGAGGCCATCAGATCGACGATCGGGTACTTCTTGTTGAGCGGTACCAGCGTTTCGCGCAGCGCATCGTTGGGTGCGTGCAGCGACACCGCGAGCGACACATCGCTTTCGGCCGAAAGGCGGTCGATCTGCGGCACCAGGCCGGAGGTCGACAGGGTCACGCGCTTGTTGGCCAGGCCGTAGCCCAGGTCGTCGCGCATCACGCTCATGGCGCGCACGACGTTGTCGAAATTCATCAGTGGCTCGCCCATGCCCATCATCACCACGTTGGTGAGGCGGCGCATCTGGTGCGGCACGTTGCCCAGGTGGCGTGCGGCAACCCACACCTGGCCGATGATCTCGGCGGTGGTCAGGTTGCGGTTGAAGCCCTGGGTGGCGGTGGAGCAGAACGTGCAGTTCAGGCCGCAACCGACCTGCGAAGACACGCACAGCGTGCCGCGGGTCTTGTCCGGGATGTACACGGTCTCGATGGCGTTCTTGCCATCCACGCCCATCGCCAGCAGCCACTTGTGGGTGCCGTCGGCGGAGGGCTTGTCGAACACGATGTTGGGAACCAGTACCTCGGCATGGGCCTGCAGCTTGGCACGCAGGACCTTGCCGAGGTCGGTCATTTCATCGAAGTCGGTGACGTAGCGATGGTGGATCCACTTCATCACCTGATGGGCACGGAACTTCTTTTCGCCAAGCACCTCGACGAAAAACTTCTCCAGGCCCGCGCGATCGAGGTCGAGCAGGTTCTGCTTGCCAGCCGTGGGTGCCGACTTCGGCAGCGGCTGGATGGCGGGGGACTGTACGACCTCGTTCACGGCATTACTCTCAGCGCGAGACGACTTCGGTGGCGGCGAAGAAGTAGGCGATTTCAATCGCGGCATTCTCGACCGAGTCCGAGCCGTGGGCGGCGTTGGCATCGATGGATTCGGCGAAGTCGGCGCGGATGGTGCCCGCAGCGGCTTCCTTCGGGTTGGTGGCGCCCAGCAGGTCGCGGTGGGCCAGGACGGCGTTCTCGCCTTCCAGGGCCTGGATCATCACCGGGCCGGAGATCATGAACTCGACCAGCGCGTTGAAGAACGGACGCTCGCGGTGCACGGCGTAGAAGCCTTCGGCTTCGCGGCGCGACAGCTGCTTGTACTTGGCAGCCACGACCTTCAGGCCAGCCTTTTCGAAGCGGGCGTAGATTTCACCGATGACGTTCTTGGCGACGGCGTCCGGCTTGATGATGGAAAGGGTGCGCTCCAGCGCCATGGGAAGTTCTCCGTTGGGCGGGCCACTGATCGGCCCGAGAGTAACATGAAAAAAACCCGCGTCAAAACGCGGGCTTAGCCTGATATACGTGCGTCAATTCTACAGCGTCCACGCAGCCGGATACAACGTGCCGCATTCATGTGGATGACCGCCCGGCAACCGTTCTGCTGCGCTGCACAATGCGGCCGCAGCCTGGCAGGTCTAATATCAAACAATCGTTTGATTGAACCCTGTCCCGACCATGGCCAAGCCCGCCCACTTCTCCACCAAGGACCGCATTCTCGGCGCCGCCGAGGAGCTGTTTGCCCTGCACGGGTTCGCCGGGACCTCCCTGCGCCAGGTCACCAGCCAGGCCGACGTGAACATCGCGGCGGTCAACTACCACTTCGGCTCCAAGGAAAACCTGGTCAACGAGGTGTTCCGCCGCCGCATGGACGAAATGACCGCCGCGCGCCTGTCCCAGCTGGAGGCTGCCCGTCACGAGCACCCGGGCCAGCTGCGCCCGGTGCTGGCCGCCTTCGTCGAGCCGGCCCTGGCCATGGCCCAGGACCGCCAGACCGGCGGCGCCTTCGTGCGGGTCATCGCCCGCGCCTACGCGGAAAAGAACGACAACCTGCGCAAGTTCCTCTCCGACCACTACGGCCACGTCCTGCGCGAGTTCGGCAAGGCCATCGCCGCCTGCGTGCCGGGCCTGAGCAAGGAAGAGCTGTACTGGCGGCTGGACTTCCTCGCCGGCGCGCTGACCTACGCGATGGCCGACTTCGGCCTGATCAAGCGTCCCGCCGGTGTCACCGAAGCGGCGCATCGTGCCCATGCAGCCCAGGAACTGATCCATTTCGCCGAGGCTGGCTTCCGCGCCAGCGCGGCCACTCACGCCCCCCTTTCCACCCCGTAACGCCAAAAGGCTTATCGACATGTCCAATTCCCTGCTAGTCCGCCGCGCCGCCGTGCTGGGTGCCGGCGTCATGGGTGCCCAGATCGCCGCCCACCTCACCAACGCTGGCGTCGACACCGTGCTGTTCGACCTGCCCGCCAAGGAAGGTCCGGCCGACGGCATCGTGCTGAAAGCGATCGCCAACCTGGGCAAGCTGAGCCCGGCGCCGCTGGCCAGCAAGTCGCTGGCCGAAGCCATCACCCCGGCCAACTACGAGTCCGGCCTGGAGCAGCTGAAGGACTGCGACCTGATCATCGAGGCCATCGCCGAGCGCATGGACTGGAAGCAGGACCTGTACAAGAAGATCGCGCCGTTCGTGGCCGACCACGCCGTGCTGGCCTCCAACACCTCGGGCCTGGGCATCAACAAGCTGGCCGACGTGCTGCCCGAGCAGCTGCGCCACCGCTTCTGCGGCGTGCACTTCTTCAACCCGCCGCGCTACATGCACCTGGCCGAGCTGATTCCGGCCACCACCACCGACGCCAGCGTGCTGGAAGGCCTGGAAGCATTCCTGGTCACCACTCTGGGCAAGGGCGTGGTGTACGCCAAGGACACCCCGAACTTCATCGGCAACCGCATCGGCGTGTTCTCGATCCTGTCCACCATCCACCACACCCAGCAGTTCGGCCTGGGCTTCGATGAAGTGGACGGCCTGACCGGCCCGCTGGTCGGCCGCCCGAAGTCGGCCACCTACCGCACCTCCGACGTGGTCGGCCTGGACACCATGGCCCACGTCATCAAGACCATGGGCGATACCCTGCCGAACGACCCGTGGCATGAATTCTTCAAGTCGCCGAAGTGGCTGGATGCGCTGATTTCCAAGGGCGCGCTGGGCCAGAAGACCGGCGCCGGCATCTTCCGCAAGGTCGGCAAGGACATCATGGTTCTCGACCTGGAAAAGCAGGACTACCGCCCGGCCGATCGCACCGCCGCGCCGGAAGTGGTCGAGATCCTGAAGATCAAAAACCCCGCCGAGAAGTTCGCCAAGCTGCGCGAAAGCCAGCACCCGCAGGCGCAGTTCCTGTGGGCGACCTTCCGCGACCTGTTCCACTACAGCGCCTACCACCTGGCCGACATCGCCGAAACCGCGCGCGACGTCGACCTGGCCATCCGCTGGGGCTACGGCTGGTCGCTGGGCCCGTTCGAAACCTGGCAGGCCGCCGGCTGGAAGCAGGTGGCACAGTGGATCGCCGATGACATCGTGGCCGGCAAGAGCATGAGCAACGCCCCGCTGCCGGACTGGGTGTTCGATGGCCGCGACGGCGTGCATGCCGCCGAAGGCAGCTACAGCCCGTCGCGCAATGCCAAGCTGCCGCGCTCGTCGCTGCCGGTGTACCAGCGCCAGCGCTTCCCCGATCCGCTGCTGGGCGAGACGTTCGCGCCGGGCGAGACCGTGTTCGAGAACGACGGCCTGCGCATGTGGCACGACGGTGATGGCATCGCCGTGGTCAGCTTCAAGACCAAGATGAACACCGTGTCCGACCACGTGCTGGACGGCCTGCAGGAGTGCGTCACGCGCGCCGAGAAGGACTTCCAGGGCCTGGTGATCTGGCAGCAGAAGGAGCCCTTCTCTGCCGGTGCCGATCTGGCCGGTGCACTGGGCCTGCTGCAGGCCGGCAAGGTCGACCAGTTCGAAGAAATGGTTGCCAACTTCCAGCGCACCAGCCAGCGCATCAAGTACTCGCTGGTGCCGGTGGTTGCCGCCGTGCGTGGCCTGGCGCTGGGTGGTGGCTGCGAGTTCCAGATGCACAGCGCCAAGACCGTGGCCTTCCTGGAAAGCTACATCGGCCTGGTCGAGGCCGGCGTCGGCCTGCTGCCGGCCGGTGGTGGCCTGAAGGAACTGGCCGTGCGCGCCTCGCAGGCCGCAGGCCCGGGCGGTGACGTGTTCGCCGAACTGAAGAAGACCTTCGAGACCGTGGCGATGGCCAAGGTGTCCAACTCCGCGGTCAACGCCAAGGAACTGGGCCTGCTGCGCAGCACCGACAAGGTGGTGTTCAACAGCTACGAAGCGCTGCACATCGCCAAGGCCGAAGCTCGCGCCCTGGCTGAAGCGGGCTACCGTCCGCCGCTGCCGGCACGCCGCATCCAGGTGGCCGGTGACGTGGGTATCGCCACCTTCAAGATGATGCTGGTCAACATGCTGGAAGGCCGCTTCATCAGCCCGTACGACTACGAGATCGCCGAGCGCATCGCCACCGTGCTGTGCGGCGGCAAGGTCGACCGCGGCACCCTGGTGGACGAAGAGTGGCTGCTGACCCTGGAGCGCAAGCACTTCGTCGAACTGGCCCAGCAGGAAAAGACCCAGGCCCGCATCGCGCACATGCTCAAGACCGGCAAGCCGCTGCGTAACTGATCGGCCCGAACCACATTCAAGAGATCGCCACAATGACCAAGCAGATCCAGGACGCCTACATCGTCGCCGCCACCCGCACCCCGGTTGGCAAGGCGCCCAAGGGCGTATTCCGCAATACCCGTCCCGACGACATGCTCGCGCACGTGCTCAAGTCCGTGGTCGCGCAGGCCCCGGGCATCGACGTCAACCGCATCGACGACGCCATCATCGGCTGCGCCATGCCGGAAGCCGAGCAGGGCATGAACGTAGCCCGCATCGGCGTGCTGCTGGCCGGCCTGCCGGACACCATCGCCGCGCAGACGGTCAACCGCTTCTGCTCCTCCGGCCTGCAGGCCGTGGCCATGGCCGCCGACCAGATCCGCCTGGGCAACGCCGACCTGATGCTGGCCGGCGGTACCGAGTCGATGTCGATGGTGCCGATGATGGGCAACAAGATCGCCATGGCGCCGAGCGTGTTCGACAACGACCACGTGGCCATTGCCTACGGCATGGGCATCACCGCCGAGAAGGTCGCCGAGGAATGGAAGGTCTCGCGCGAGGAGCAGGACGCCTTCGCCCTGGCCTCGCACCAGAAGGCCATCGCCGCGATCCAGAATGGCGAGTTCAAGGATGAAATCAGCCCGTACGACGTGCGCACCCGCCAGCCGGACCTGGCCGACGGCCGCCGCATCATCACCCGCGACCGCATCGTCGACACCGACGAAGGCCCGCGCCTGGATTCGTCCGCCGAAGGCCTGGCCAAGTTGCGCCCGGTGTTCCGCAACGGCCAGTTCGGCGGCACCGTGACCGCCGGCAACTCCTCGCAGATGAGCGATGGTGCCGGCGCGGTACTGCTGGCCTCCGAGCAGGCAGTGAAGGACTACGGCCTGAAGCCGCTGGCCCGCTTCGTCAGCTTCTCGGTCGCCGGCGTGCGCCCGGAAGTGATGGGCATCGGCCCGATCGCCGCCATTCCGAAGGCACTCAAGCAGGCGGGCCTGACCCAGGACCAGCTGGACTGGATCGAGCTCAATGAAGCCTTCGCCGCACAGTCGCTGGCGGTGATCCGCGACTGCGGCCTGGACCCGTCCAAGGTCAACCCGCTGGGCGGCGCCATCGCCCTGGGCCACCCGCTGGGAGCCACCGGCGCGATCCGTACCGCCACCCTGCTGCACGGCCTGCGCCGCCGCCAGCAGAAGTACGGCATGGTCACCATGTGCATCGGCACCGGCATGGGCGCTGCGGGTATTTTCGAATCGCTGTAAGCGAACCATGAAAAAGGGCGACCCTCGGGTCGCCCTTTTTTTGTGCGCGTCCGGCCGGCGGCCGGAACACCTTAGCCTTCGTCGTCGGCCAGCATCTGCGCCAGCTTCTCGCGTGCCGGCTTGCCCAGCTTGTGGCTTTCCAGCGCGAAGCGGATGGTCGCCTCCACCAGGCCCAGGTGGGTGCCGCAGTCGAAACGGGTGCCTTCGAAGCGGAACGCATCCACTTCCTCGGTCTTGAGCAGTTCGGCAATGGCATCGGTCAGCTGGATCTCGCCGCCGGCACCGGTGCCGGTGGACTCCAGCAGCTCGAAGATCTTCGGGCTGAGCACGTAACGACCTACCACCGCCAGGTCGCTCGGTGCGTCGGCCGGCTTGGGCTTCTCGACGATCTGCGAAATGCGGCCCTTGCGACCGTCGAACGCCTCGGTGGCGACGATGCCGTAGCTGGCCGTGTTCTCGTGCGGGACGTCTTCCACCGCGATCACGCTGGCACCGGTGGCCTGGTTGAGGTCGGCCATCTGCTTGAGCGCGCCGTCGCCGCGGTTCCAGATCAGATCGTCCGGCAGCAGCACCGCAAAGGGCTCATCGCCGATCACGGCCTTGGCGCACAGCACCGCATGGCCCAGGCCCAGTGCCTCGGCCTGGGTGACGAAGATCGCGCGCACGCCATTGGGCAGCACGTGCCGGACCAGTTCGAGCTGCTCGGTCTTGCCGGCACGCTCGAGCTTCTGCTCCAGTTCGTAGGCCTTGTCGAAATAGTCGGCCACCGCGTGCTTGTAGCGGTTGGTGATGAAGATCAGGGTGTCGCACCCTGCTTCGATCGCTTCATCGACGGCGTACTGGATCAGCGGCCGATCGATGATCGGCAGCATTTCCTTGGGAACCGTCTTGGTGGCGGGGAGGAACCGGGTACCCAGTCCTGCCACCGGGAAAACCGCCTTGCGAATGCGCTTGCTCGTCACAGCCTGTTGGCCTCTCGTGCCGGAAAGGGAACCACGTTAGCCGACTCGACGTGAGATTCCTGTTGCAACGGCGAGAATTCCGGCATGGTCGCGAACAGAATGCTGTTGATCGCATCGGTATCGTAATTGGCAATCGCCTCGCGCAGGCGCGGCACGTTGCCCAGCACCTGGTCGCGCGCGAAGGTCCGCACACCGGCTTCCAGGATTTTCGGATGCGCGGTCGGCCGGTAATCCTCGTCCGAATAGAACAGGGTTTCGTGCAGCTTCTCACCGGGACGCAGGCCTGTATAGACAATCGCGATGTCCTTGTACGGCTGCTTGCCGGCCAGGCGGATCATCTGCTCGGCCAGCACGCGGATCGGCACCGGCTCGCCCATGTCCAGGGTGTAGATCGCACCATGCGAGGCCGACGCCGCCGCCTGCAGGATCAGCTGGCAGGCCTCGGGGATGGTCATGAAGTAACGGGTCACTTCCGGGTCGGTGACCGTGACCGGGCCGCCCTTGAGGATCTGTTCGCGGAACACCGGCACCACGCTGCCGGCCGAGGCCAGCACGTTGCCAAAGCGCACCGTGACGAAGCGGGTGTGGCTGGTCTTCTGGTCCAGGCTCTGGCAGATCATCTCCGCGTAGCGCTTGCTGGCGCCGAGCGCGTTGACCGGGTCGACCGCCTTGTCGGTGGAGATGAACACGAAATGCTCGATGCGCGCTTCCACGCAGGCGCGCGCCACCGTCTCGGTGGACAGGATGTTGTTGCGGACCGCTTCGCGCAGCTGGCGCTCCAGCACCGGTACCTGTTTGTAGGCTGCCGCATGGAATACCGCGTCCACACTGGACAGCGACAGCGCATGACGGATCACGGCCGGGTCGCCGCAGTCGCCCAGTACCGCTTCCACCACCAGGTCCGGGAAGCTGCGCTTGAGCTCGGCCTCGATGGTCAGCAGCAGCAGCTCGCTCATCTCCAGCAGCACGACCCGCCCTGCCCCGTGCCGCGCGCACTGGCGGCAGAGCTCGGACCCGATGGAGCCACCGGCGCCGGTGACCAGCACGGTGCGGCCGCCGAGCCAGCCACGGATCAGCGACCAGTCGGGCAGGATCGGCTTGCGCCCGAGCAGGTCCTCGATCGCCACTTCCTTCAGTTCGCCCGGAAGCGAATGGCCAAGCAGCACGTCATTGAGTTTGGGCACCATCCGGAACGGCACCCCGGTGCTCTCGCACAGGGCAACCACCCGCTGCATGCCCGCCGCATCCAGCGAAGGAATGGCGATCACCAGCAGTTTGGCCGCGGTTTCGCGGGCCACGGCGGCGGCATCGTCCAGCGTCCCCAGTATGGGCAGGCCCTGGAGCTTGGCGCCCTGCAGGTGCGGGGCGTCGTCGAGCAGGCCGACCGGCTCGAAATCACCCGAACGACGCAGGTCGCGAACCAGGGCTTCGGCCGCCTGGCCGGCGCCCAGGATCAGCACCCGGCGCGCGCTCGCGTCGGACTGCAGGGCCTGGTAGTCCTTCCACGCCCGATACAGCAGGCGCGGCGCGCCCAGCAGGGCCGACAGCGCGAACGGATAGATCACCAGCACCGACATCGGCACGCCGTTGAAGCGCTTGTAGGCCAGCACCACGACGATGGCCAGCAACCCGATGAAGCTGGATTTGAAGATGTGCAGCAGGTCGGCCACGCTGGCGAACCGCCACAGGCCCCGGTACAGGCCCACCCGCCAGAACACCACCGCCTGGATGGCGAGCACCAGCGTGGTGTCGATGTTCCAGAGCGGAAGCGAAGGGGCGTCGGCCAGCATCGAATAGCGGCCCGCATGCAGCAGCTGCCAGCAGGCCCATACCATGAAGAGGTCGTGGGCCACGATGGCGGCGCGGGGGAGCAGACTCGTAAAGCGGTCCAGCCAAGGCGTCATAAACCAAGCAATCCTTCTAGTAGCGCATTCCCTTGCGCAGGAGTAGCCAAAGACCGGTCGCGGAGATTATCCACGTTACGGCCACGGCAGCCTCCCACCTCGGCTGCAAATACGTGCAAGCATTAAACACTGTAATACTGAACAAACCAAAAACAAAGTACATCCCTGTAACCGAAGTGTGCGTTGCTCCACCTTTGATGGCGCGCTGGTACAGATGTTGGGTGTGGGGCTCCATCCACCTCTGCCCGGAGAGCATGCGCGCCAACAGTGTGAAGCCTGCGTCCACGAGGAAGGCGGTCAGCGGCACCAGCAGCAGCAGCCAGGACACCGTCGTTGCCACGCTGGCCAGGCAGACCAGGGCGGCCACCGCATAACCCAGCGCCCCGCTGCCGACGTCTCCCATGAAAATCCGGGCCCGGGGGAAGTTGAACGGCAGGAAGCCCAGGCACGCCAGGGCAAGGACCACGCCCGCCAGGGCCAGCGGCCCGGGCAGCACCAGCGCGAAGGCGGCGCCGGCCAAGATCGCCTGGGTGGTGGCGATCCCGTTGATCCCATCCATGAAGTTCCAGATGTTGATCAGGGATGTCGTAAACAACAAGGCCAGCACGGCCTGCCACAGATTCCCGGTGGCGTTCCAGACCAGTCCGGCCAGCAGAGTGGCGGCCACGACATGGACCAGCAGCCGGCGCACCGCCGGCAGCGGCCGATGGTCATCCCACCAGCCGATCCCGGCGACCAGGGCCAGGCCCAGCCCGAACACCAGCAGGGGGATGCGCACCTGCGGCCAGTAAACCGCGCCCGCCCCGACCGCCAGCAGCAGGGTCACCACGATGGCGATACCGCCGCCGCGCGGCGTCGCCACGCCGTGGCTGCGGCGTTCGCCGGGCTGATCCAGCAGATTGCGCCGCAGCGCGTAATAGCGGGCACACCCGGTGAGCACCGCCGCGACTGCCAGCACCGCCAGCAGCCCGATCCATCCCCACGGCAACATGGGTCAGAGCACCGCGTAGTTCAGCAGCGGCTTGACCGTTCCCCACTCCTTGCAGCTCGGACATTGCCAGTGGTGGGTGCGCGCGCCGAAACCGCAACGGGTGCAACGGTAGGCCGGATTGCGGACCAGCAGCTGGTCGGTGATGTGCTTCAGGTCGTGCAGGGTCGCGGTGGAATCAGCGCCCTCGGCCAGTGTCAGATCGATCAGCGCGGACTCACCGCGGACCGACGGACGGTCCTTGAGCTGCCGACCCAGGTAGGCACGCGCGGGGGCAACGCCCTCCTGCTCTTCCATCAGCTGGGTCAACGCCAGTACCGGGGCGATGCCGCGGTAGTGCTCGGTCATTTCCGACAGGAATGCGCGCGCGCCCCCGAGGTCGCCCACCTTGCGGTAGTTCTGCATCAGCGGCTGCAGCACTTCGGGCAGGTATTCCGGGTCGTTGCGGGCCGCACGTTCAAAGGCGCGCACCGCCGCCTCGGCATTGCCCGCATCGGTTTCCAGGCGACCTTCGATGATGCCGGCGCGGACCGACATGGCGTCGGCCTGGTAGGCACGGGCAATCGCCGCGCGCGCCTCGTCGATCCTGCCTGCGCCGCGGAAGCGCTCGGCAAGCTCGCACTCGAACTGCCCTACCAGCTTGCCCATCGGCTCGCCGGTGACTTCCTCATAGCGGGTGGCGTTGTCGATCGCCTTTTCCCAGTCGCGCTCGGCCTGGTAGATGCCGATCAGGTGCTTGAGCGCCTGTGGTGCGCGCTGGTCGATCTGGGCCAGCTCGGAGAACACGGTTTCGGCGCGGTCGAGCAGGCCGGACTTCATGTAGTCCTCGCCGAGCGCCAGCAGCGCCTGGACGCGCTGGGCGTCGCTCAGGTCGGTCCGGTTGACCAGCCCCTGGTGCAGGCGGATGGCGCGGTCGACCTCGCCCCGGCGGCGGAACAGGTGCCCCAGCGCGACCTGGGTTTCAAAGGTTTCCTTGTCCAGCTCCGCGATATGCAGGAACAGCTCGATGGCTTTGTCCGGCTGCTCGTTCAGAAGGTAGTTCAGGCCGCGGAAATAGGTACTGGAGAGCCGGCTGACCTGGTTGTCGCCGTGACGCTGCCCGCCACGCCGGCCGATCACCCAGCCAGACACCGCTGCCAGCGGCAGGAACAGGAAAAACCAGAACCACTCGGAGACGAATTCCATCGGCGCTTATTGTCCGTCGAAAGGAGAAGAAGGCATGCGTTCGGTCAAAGAGTAGCCGAATGGATGTAAAGGGTGCATCCGCCGTTGCGGACGACTTGGCTCAGGCCGGATCGCTTTCCAGCGGCACCACGGCGCTGACGCGCTCACGCAATTCCTTGCCCGGCTTGAAGTGCGGGACATGCTTGCCCGGCAGTGCGACCGATTCCCCGGTCTTGGGGTTGCGACCCAGCCTGGGTGGCCGGTAGTGCAACGAAAAACTGCCGAACCCGCGGATCTCGATGCGATCCCCGCCGGCCAGCGCCCCGCCCATCATTTCCAGCAACGACTTTACCGCCAGATCGACATCGTCCGACTTCAGATGCGCCTGTCGGCGCGCCAGGATTTCGATCAACTCGGATTTGGTCATTGCGGACTCGCGTCGAGGGTCTCAAACCCTGAAACGGCCCGGACTATCGTCCGGGCCGTCCAGGAAACTACAGCTACTGCCTAAGGCCGATTACTCGGACTTGTTGGCGTTCAGCTGGGCGCGCAGCAGCGCACCGAGCTGGGTGGTGCCAGCCGACGCGGAGCCGGACTGGTATTCCTCCAGCACTTCGCGCATTTCGGCGTCGTCCTTGGCCTTGATCGACAGCTGCAGGGTACGACCCTTGCGATCCATGCCCACGAACTTCGCTTCAACCTTGTCGCCGACCTTCAGGAACTGGGTCGCGTCGTCGACGCGCTCGTTGGCGACGTCACGTGCCGAGACGTAGCCTTCGATGCCGTCAGCCAGTTCGATGGTAGCGCCCTTGGCGTCCACTTCCTTGACCACGCCTTCGACCTTCGAACCCTTCGGGTTGGCAGCCATGTACTGACCGAACGGATCCTGCTCCAGCTGCTTGACGCCCAGGCTGATGCGCTCGCGCTCCGGATCGACGGCCAGGACGACGGCGTCCAGGTTGTCGCCCTTCTTGAAGTTGCGGACCACGTCTTCGCCGGTGGTGTTCCAGCTGATGTCGGACAGGTGCACCAGGCCGTCGATACCGCCGTCCAGGCCGATGAAGATGCCGAAGTCGGTGATCGACTTGATCTGGCCCG
>NZ_CAUQLJ010000027.1:0-48461 GCF_963519125.1 uncultured Stenotrophomonas sp.
ATGGGGGCTGCTAGAAAACATCCATGTTTTCTAGCGTCTCTCCGGGGGCTACCCGCCGGCCGCCCCCATACATGGTCGTTTGCGGTCGGAAACGGCAGACACGCGTGGCGTGTCCCTACGCGTATCCGCGACCGTTGGACTCGCTTTGGTAGAGTCGGTCCCCAGACGACTGCCGATAACGGTGATCGCCGCTGGGACGCATGAACTTCAAACGGGGTAGCTGCTTTCGTACTCGCTCCTTGCAAACCTGAAGGGCGATCACCACCAGCGAGGACCGGAATTCAATTCTTCATTCGGCGGCACCAGCTCGCGGGCCACCATCGTGGCCGCCCTACGCTCTGGATGTCCCCACAACGCCATACTCAATGAGAATCGATCTTCGTCCACATCCACATAGCGCTGCATCAACAACCGAAGCAACAACGAAGGTGTCTTCTTCACCCGCCATGCGGCCGCACGAAAGCGGCAACGAAGCTCACTGTCGAGCGACGCCTTGATGACATGTGGGTCTTCCAGAAACGTGTAGTCGGGCTGCGTATCAAAGTCATAAGGCGCCACAAAGCGAGGCTTTGATCGGGGCCCGGCAGGCGTCAGCAGGATCGCTCCGTTGCGCTCCTGAATCCTGATCAGGCACCGCGGCGGGAATCCCAATCGGTGCAGCCATTTGCCGCGCAGCATGATCACCGGAACCGCCCCGGGCCATTCGGCGTCATCCTTCTCCGCCTGCGTCATTGCGGGTGTTCCAGGACTGCAGCCATCGTCGGACGGATGGGCGTTTGCAGCGGAACGATCAGAGGGCGTGTCAGCCCGATGCGTTTGCATGGTAGACCTCCTGCAGAGAATGGCCTCTCGCCGGGATGGCGAGAGGCGTCGGGAGGCTACAACCGCGGATCAGCAAACGGTGTGGGTATTCCCCGTTGAGGGTGTTGTATTAGCCACACTCCCGACACAGGAAGTCATCATTTTTGCTGATTGCGGAGGTTGTAGACTCCGCGGACAACATTGCAGTCGACCGCAAACAAAGAGAAATCGTTTATTTCTGCGGTTTTCGCGGCTTTAGTTGACGCAGCCTATCCCTGTCGCAAATCCCATGCTGGCCGTGCGCAGCGCATCACAGAAGCGATGAAAACCGGCAACGTTCGCGTCGATCAAAACATGCAAACCGCGTAGCGACACGCCACGCGTGTCCGCAGTTTCCATCCGAAAGCGACATACCCGCCGGGCACAGCCCGGCACCCGCGTTTCCCATGGGTACCGACGCACTATCGGAGGGTCGGCGGGGGTGGGTTTGCGGGGGAATGAGCGGCATGGATGCCGCGACTTAGCCTCCATGGACGGATTCACGGCGTCCCCCGCAAACCCACCCCCGACGGCCCTGACCAGGGAGACCGCGCACACCACGGGTGTTCGCCTGAATCCAACAGCAGCCGGGCAGAGCCCGGCTCTACGGATGTCATGCAATCAGAGCAGCCAGGCAGGGCCTGGCTCTACCGAGCGCCCACAAAAAAACCGGGGAATCCCCGGTTCTTCTGCATCTCGCTGGCTGGCGAACGCTGGCTGGCGATGTCTGAGGGCTGGCGAGCGTTGGCTGGCTGGCGGTGAGGCTTCCTGGGTCGGCCAATGGCCGACGCTACCGACGTCGGGCCGATTGCCGACGCTACCCGTGGTGCGTGACGCGGCCCGGGCCACGCTCAGTGCGCGACGTTGCCCTTCGCTTCCATCTTGCTGGTCTGGTACAGCGCCAAACCAATGCGCTTGATCAGGCTCAGCTGCTGCTCCAGCCACCAGGCGTGGTCTTCCTCGGTGTCCTTCAGCTGCACCAGCAGCATGTCGCGGCTCACGTAGTCCTGGTGCTGCTCGCACAGCTTCATGCCGGCGGCCAGGTTGTTGCGCACGCTGTACTCGGTGTCCAGGTCCTTCTGCAGCATTTCTTCCACCGTCACGCCCGGCTCGAAACCGTGCGGACGCATGTCCGGCGTGCCGCCCAGGAACAGGATCCGGCGCAGCAGCGCATCCGCGTGCTGGGTCTCTTCTTCCATCTCGTGGTTAAGTCGCTCGTACAGCGCGAACAGACCCTGGTCTTCGTAACGACGCGAATGGATGAAGTACTGGTCACGCGCCGCAAGCTCGCCGCGCAGCAGCTCCTTCAGGCAGGCAATGACGTCGGGATGTCCTTTCATGGGGGGTCTCCAGCTGAATCAATGCGGGCATGGTGCCCCATCTGAAAATCCAGTGATCTAATCGGAATCAGTTGCAGTTGCACTTGCCCCTACAATCGGAGCATCACGGACGTCGGGGAGACGGCATGCGTCGTTGGCTGAAGCGGTTGCTATGGGCTTGTGCGGTACTGGGCGTGGTAGCGGTTGTCGCAATTGGCGTGGCCTGGGGCCTGCTGCGCGGCAGCCTGGCGACCCTGGACGGAGATGTTCCCCTGGCCGGCCTGCAGGCCCCTGTGAGCATCCAGCGCGACGCGCTGGGCGTAGTCACCATCGACGCCGCCAGCCAGGCCGATGCCATGCGCGCCCTGGGCATGGTGCACGCCCAGGAACGCTACTTCGAAATGGACCTGATGCGCCGCGCCGCCGCCGGCGAGCTCGCCGAACTGTTCGGACCCGCTGCCGTCGACGTCGACAAACGCATGCGCGTGCATCGCCTGCGCGCCCGTACCGACGCCCACCTGGCCGAGGCCATGGGCGACCAGGCCGACGTCCTGCAGGCCTATGTCGACGGCGTCAACCAGGGCGTGGGCGCCCTGAGCGTTCGCCCGTGGCCCTACCTGCTGCTGCGCCAGCAGCCCGCCGCCTGGACCCGCACCGACTCCATCCTCACCGGGCTGGCCATGTATGCCGACCTGCAGGACCCCGCCAACCAGAACGAACTGGCCATGCGGCGCATCCGCGAGGTTGCACCGCCGGCCCTGTACGCCCTGCTCAGCCATGACGGCAGTGAATGGGACGCCCCGCTGTTCGGCGAGGCACGCGGCAATGCTGTGTTGCCCGGCAAGGACATGCTGGACCTGCGCACCCTCGCCCAGGCACCGCCCCGCGCAGCGCCCGCCGAAGCCGACGTGCATGGCAGCAACAACTTCGCCGTGGCCGGCGCGCTGACCGCCGATGGCCGCGCCATCGTCGCCGACGACATGCACCTTGGGCTGCGTGCACCCAGCCTGTGGTTCCGCGTGCGGCTGCGCTACCCGGATGCGCTCGCCGCCGGCGGCCAGGTGGACGTCAGCGGCTTCTCCCTGCCCGGCCTGCCGGCCGTCGTGGTCGGCAGCAACGGCCACGTGGCCTGGGGCTTCACCAACAGTTACATCGACACCGCCGACTTCCGCCCGGTGGCGGCCAACGAACCTGACGTGCGCGTCTACGAAGAGCGCATCCGCGTGGCCAACGCGCCGGAGGAGCGCTTCAGCGTGCGCGAGACCGCCTGGGGCCCGATCCTGCACCGGCGTGCCGACGGCAGCGGCGAAGCGCTGCGCTGGACCGCGCAGCTGCCCGGCGCGGTGCGCCTGGACTTCGCCGACATGGCGCGTGCGGCCGACCTGGATGATGCGATGAAGATCGCCGACCGCGCCGGCATTCCCACCCAGAACCTGCTGCTGGCCGACACCCACGGCCGCATCGCCTGGCGTCTCCTGGGCACGCGCCCGGACCGCGCGGCCGACTGTCCACCGGACGGCTTCACCACCACCGCGCCGGCCAGCTGCGCGCCGTGGTCGATCCGCAGCGACGGCGCACCTGCGTTGGTTGACCCGCCCTCGCACCGGCTCTGGACCGCGAACGGTCGCGTGCTGGACGGTGCGGAACTGGCCATCGCCGGCAACGCCGGCTACGACCTCGGTGCGCGTGGACATCAGATCCGCGACGACCTCCATGCCAAAGAGCGCTTCACCGAACGCGATCTGCTGGCGATCCAGCTCGACGACCGCGCCGTGCTGATGGAGCGCTGGTACCACCTGATGCGCGAGGTGGTGAGCCACAGCGACGACCCCGCGCTGAAGCGGCTGGAAGCAGCTACCCGCCAGTGGGACGGCCGCGCCTCGGTCGATTCGGTGAGCTACCGTGTCGCGCGCGGATTCCGCGGCATGCTGCTGGACAAGGTGTCCATCGCCCTGCTGGCGCCGGCGAAGGCGACACTCGGCGGGGACTATCTGGAACCGCGCATGGCGCAGCTGGAAGGCGTGCTGTGGCCGTTGGTCACCGAGCGACCGGCACACCTGCTGCCACCGCCTTACGAGAGCTGGGAGTCCCTGCTCGCCGCCACCGCCAAGGGGCTGGAGAAGGACCTGGCCGAACAGGGCCCGGACCTGGCCGGGCGCACCTGGGGCGAACGCAACACCGCGGCCATCTGCCATCCGATCAGCCGCGCCCTGCCCGCCTTCGCCAAACCGTGGTTGTGCATGCCTGCCGATGCCCTGCCCGGCGACAGCAACCTGCCGCGCGTGCAGGGCCCCAACTTCGGCGCGTCGCAGCGCATGGTGGTGTCGCCGGGGCACGAAGCCGACGGCATCATCCACATGCCGGGCGGCCAGAGCGGCCACCCGTTGTCGCCGTTCTGGGGCGCGGGGCATGACGACTGGGTGCAGGGCAAGCCGACCCCATTCCTGCCTGGGCCGGCGCAGCACACGTTGAAGTTGACGCCCCGCGAGTGATGCCGATGGCCGTAGAGCCGGGCTCTGCCCGGCTGCGCGTCAGCGCCGACGCTCCAGCAGGTTCATCAACGGCCCGGTCATCGCCGTAGTCACCAGCGCCATGATCACCAGCACCGCAAACAGACGGTCGCCCAGGAAGCCCAGCTCGTAGCCCAGGTTGAGCACGATGAGTTCCATCAGGCCCCGGGTGTTCATCAACGCGCCCAGCTTCCAGGCCTCGTGGCTGTCCATGCCGGCACTGCGTGCCGCACTCCAGGTGCCCAGCAGCTTGCCTACCGTGGCCAGCGCGATCACCACCGCACACAGCAGCAGGTCGCTGGTCTGCAACGCGTCGGCGCGCATGCGCAAGCCGGTCATGGCGAAGAACAGCGGCAGCAGCAGGGTCACCGCGAACGGCTCCACCTTCGCCATCAGCAGGTGGCGCAGCTGCGCGTTGGACGACACCGCTACGCCGGCGGCGAACGCGCCGAACAGGGCGTGGATACCCAGCACTTCGGTCACCAACGCGCTGGCCAGCGAGAGCAGCAGCATGCCCAGCAGCCAGCGCCCTTCGCTGCCCGGGCGGATCTGCTGGCGCGAGAACCACGGCTTGACCACGCCCAGCATCAACGCGATGAACACCACCACGCACAGCAGACTGAGGCTCGCGGGCACCCAGCCGGCGGCCTGCGCGGCGGCCACGATCAATGCCAGCAGGCACCACGCAGTGGCATCGCCCAGCGCGGCGCAGGCGATGGCGGTCTGGCCCAGTGGGGTCTGGCTGATGCCACGGTCGGCGAGGATGCGCAGCAGCACGGGGAACGCGGTGATGCTCAGCGAAATGCCGACGAAGAGCGCGAATGCGGTGAAGCCGACGCCTGTCGGACCGTGTTCGGGATACAGCCAGATCGCCAGCAGCACGCCGAGCACGAACGGCACGGCGATGCCGGCGTGGCTGACGGTGAAGGCGAAACGACGGCGGCCACGGAGGCCGCCCAGATCGAGTTCTGCGCCGGCGACCAGAAGGAACATGAGCACGCCGAGCTGGCTGAGCATGCCCAGCGGCCCCAGCGAGCTGGCCGGGAACAGGGCACCGTGCAGGCCCGGCAGCAGGCTGCCAAGCACCAGCGGGCCCATCATCAGGCCGGCCGCCATTTCACCGATCACCGCCGGCTGGCGCAGACGCTTCAGCAGCGCGCCTGCGCCCTTGGCCACGACCAACAGCACCAGCAGCTGCAGCAGGAACAGGCCCAGTGGCGAGGCCAGATGGTGGGCCCAGTCGCTGCCCACCACCGGTTCGGCCTTGGCCGCAACGGCCGGCAGCTCCGGTCCCGCGTAGCGGGCCAGGGCCAGGCCGATCAGCAGCGGGACACCGGCCCAGGCGAGGTACTGCCAGCCCCATTTCATCCGCGGCACGCTGCCTCCGGTCTGTGCATCCATGAACATTCCCCAATGCATGAAAGGGGAATGGTAACCGGTGGACCCGGCCAGTGGCCGGGGTTACGCCAGGGCCTGCTCATGCACGCCGGCAACGGCGCGCCCGGAGGGGTCGGCCATGGCGGCGAAGCTGGCATCCCATGCAATGGCGGCCGGCGACGAGCAGGCGATCGACTTGCCGCCCGGGACGGTTTCGGCGGCGGCCTGGCTGGGGAAGTACTGCTCGAACACGTGGCGGTAGTAATAGGCTTCCTTGGTCTGCGGCGGGTTGTGCACGAAGCGCTTGTCGGCCGCGGCCATCACCCGGTCGCTGATCTGGGCTTCGGCATGCGCCTTGAGTCCGTCGATCCAGCCGTAGCCGACGCCGTCGCTGAACTGCTCTTTCTGCCGCCACAGGATGGAGTCCGGCAGGTAGCCTTCGAACGCTTCGCGCAGGACAGCTTTTTCGATCCGGCGCTTACTGTCGCCGCCCTGCCCGACCATCTTGTGGCGGGCGTCGATGCGCATGGCCACGTCGAGGAATTCGCGGTCGAGGAACGGGACGCGCGGCTCGACGCCCCAGGCCATCATCGACTTGTTGGCGCGCAGGCAGTCGTAGTTGTTGAGCGCGTCGAGCTTGCGCACCAGTTCTTCATGGAATTCGCGGGCGTTGGGCGCTTTGTGGAAGTACAGGTAGCCGCCGAAGATCTCGTCGCTGCCCTCGCCGGAGAGCACCATCTTGACGCCCATGGCCTTGATCCGGCGGGCGAGCAGGAACATGGGGGTGGAAGCGCGGATGGTGGTGACGTCGTAGGTTTCAACGTGGCGGATGACGTCGGGCAGTGCGTCGAGGCCTTCTTCGAAGGTGTATTCGAAGCCGTGGTGCACGGTGCCGAGCGCTTCGGCGGCGATGGCGGCGGCAGCCAGGTCGGGCGAGCCTTTCAGGCCGATGGCGAAGGAGTGCAGGCGCGGCCACCACGCTTCGCTCTGGTCGCCGTCTTCGATGCGGTGGCGGGCGTAGCGGGCGGCGACGGCGGCGACGAGCGAAGAATCCAGGCCGCCGGACAGGAGCACGCCATAGGGGACGTCGGTCATCAGCTGACGGTGGACGGCGCGCTCGAAGGCTTCGCGGAGGGCAGCACGGTCGGCCTCGACGCCTTCGACGGCGGCGTAGTCGCGCCAGGGGCGTTCGTAATAGCGGGTGAGGGTGTCGGTGGCGCTGTCGTACCAGTGGCCGGGCGGGAACTGGGCGGCGTCGGCGCAGGTGTCGACCAGCGATTTCAGTTCGGAGGCGACCAGCAGGCGGCCGTCCTTGTCATGGCCCCAGTAGAGGGGCACGACGCCGATGGGGTCGCGCGCGATCAGGACGCGCTGCTTGGCGCGGTCCCACAGGGCGAAGGCGAAGATGCCGTTGAGGCGGTTGAGGAAGGAGGCCGGGCTGTCCTGCTGGTGCAGGGCGTTGATCACTTCGCAGTCGGAGCCGGTCTGGAAGGCGTAGGGCTGTTCGAGTTCGGCCTTGAGTTCGCGGTGGTTGTAGATTTCGCCGTTGACGGCGAGGGCGAGGCTGCCGTCTTCGGAGAGCAGCGGCTGGGAGCCGCCGGCGGGGTCGACGATGGCCAGGCGTTCGTGGACGAGGATGGCGCCGTCGTCGACGTACACGCCGCTCCAGTCGGGACCGCGATGGCGCTGGCGCTGGGACAGGTCGAGCGCATGGCGGCGCAGGACGGTGAGGTCATCGCCGGCCTGCAGGCCGAACATTCCGAAGATCGAACACATGGGAACAGCTCCTTGAGGTTGGGGGAATACACGTAACGGCTGCATTCGACCGGCCACCGATCCCGGGCCTGACCTGCACCCGGAAAACAAAAAACCCGCATCGGCCGATGCGGGTTTTCTGGGGTCCGGGCGTGTGTTGCTTGTTCTAGCCCTGGTCGCAGTCCCGCATCGGCCGCGCACGATTATTCGCGCGCAGATTATTGCGGTTGGTGTTGTTGACGGCGGTGGCCAGGAGCGAGGACATGGGTCGACCGTAGCGCTGTTTCCGGGGGAGTGCAACAGTTGCTGTCGCAACTGAACGGCGCGGGTGGTTTGACCGCCTGCCCTGCCCGGACACGCAGATTGTCTGGGATCCTGTGGATTGCACGCGATCCGTGGAGCCGGGCTCTGCCCGGCTGCTGTTGGATTCAGGCGAATAGCCGTGGGCTGCAACTGTTCCCTGGTCAGGGCCGGCGGGGGTAGGTTGGCGGGGGACGCCGTGAATCCGTCAATGGAGGCTAAGTCGCCGCATCCATGCGGCTCATTCCCCCGCCAACCTACCCCCGCCGACCCTCCGATAGTGCGTCGGTGAGCATGGGAAACGCCGACGTCGGCCGCTGGCCGACAAATCATTGCGTTCAATTCTCTTGCGTCACCGCACGTTGGTTTGTTCACGGCGGTTGTTTGGGAACCAACCCTACCGAGCCTCGCGTCGCACGCGAACCATCCGCGTGGTGACACGCCACGCGTGTCCGCAGTAGGCCAACCCGAGCGCAATCGTGCCGACCACCGGTCGGTACACCAGCGTTTCCCATGGCCCGCGACGAACTATCGAAGGGCCGTCGGGGGTGGGTTGGTGGGGGAATGAGCGGCATGGGTCGGGCGCATGCGCCCGACGGGTTGGGCAGGAGCCCAACCCCGGTCTTGCCGTGTGCGCAGGACAGCGCACACGAGCAAGCCGCGACTTAGCCTCCATGGACGGATTCACGGCGTCCCCCACCAACCCACCCCCGACGGCCCAAGCCAGGGAAACCCCTCAGACCCGGGCTGTTCTCCTCAATGCATGAAGCCGGGCGCAGCCCGGCACCAGGTGATCGCATGCAATCAGGCGCGGCCGGGCAGAGCCCGGCTCTATGCGCGTGAGCGCGCAGGCAGCCGTGTTGTACACAGATTTCAGCGGTCAACAAGACTGCATTGCAATTCGGTGATGGTCGACAATGCGCGCCATGGACATCACTACTTTCCGCGACGAAACGATCGGTCGTGCGCGCATGCAGGCGATTGTTGCGGCACATCCGCGCGCAGCTGTATTCGAGGACTGCACCTTCGACGACGGCGATTTTTCGCGGCTGGACATGGATGGGTTCCAGTTTGTGCGCTGCTCGGTCGCCGGTGCGTCCTGGCTGGCCGCGTCGCTGGAGGAAACCCAGTGGACCAAGTGTCGTGGCGGGCAGTGCGATTTCAGTTCGGCCCTGCTGAGCGATGCGCGCTTCTCGCACTGCGATCTCAACAACAGTCATTGGCGCCGCGCGACGCTGTCGTCGGTGCGCTTCGAGGACTGCAAACTGACCGGTGCGCACCTGCAGGAAGTGACCGGCTGGGCGCTGGAATTCCGCGACTGCCTGCTGGTCAGCGCCGACCTGCGCGGGCTTTCGTTCCGCAAGGCCGAACTGGTCGGGATGGATTTCTCCGATGCCGAACTGTCAGGCTGCGACTTTCGCGATGCGGTGTTCGAAGGCGGCAGCCTGCGCAATGCGCAGACCCGGTTGACCCGGTTTGAGGGCGCTGACCTTCGGGGCGCGGACATCACCGGGCTCAACGTGATGGACGCCAAGCACTTCAAGAAGGCGGTGATTTCGCAGCGGCAGGCTGCCGCTGCGTTGGCGGAGTTTGGGTTGATTGTGGCGTGACGGTTTGGGTGCAGCCGGGCAGAGCCCGGCACTACCGGGTCAGCAGGCGCTCTATCAGGCGCTGGTAAAGTGCTGGCAGCGCCTCGAGGTCCGCGACCGACACGTTCTCATCTACCTGGTGGATGCTGGCATTGACCGGACCCACCTCGATGCACTGCGCGCCCAGCGGCGCGATGAAGCGCGCGTCCGAGGTGCCGCCGCCGGTGCTCTCTTCCGGCGGCGCGCCCGCGAACTCGCCCAGCACCTCGCGCGCCACCTGGCGCAGCGTGCCCTCCGGCGTGTAGAACGGCTCGCCGCTGCGGTGCCACTTCAACCGGTATTCCAGCCCATGGCGGTCCAGCAGCGCCGTGATCTCCTGCTCCAGCGCCTCCGCGTTCCAGTGCGGGTTGTAGCGCAGGTTGAACAGCACCTGCAGCTCGCCCGGGATCACATTGTTGGCCCCCGTGCCCGCATGGATGTTGGACACCTGCAGGCTGGTCGGCGGGAAACTCTCATAGCCGTCGTCCCACTCCCGCGCGGTCAACTCCGCCAACGCCGCTGCGGCCAGATGGATGGGATTGCGCGCCTTGTGCGGATACGCCACGTGGCCCTGCACGCCCTGCACTGTCAGCGTCGCCGACAGGCTCCCGCGCCGACCGACCCGCAACAGGTCGCCCAGCACCGCCGTCGACGACGGTTCGCCGGTAATGCACCAGTCGATGGCCTGGCCGCGCTCGCGGAACAGGTCTGCCACCCGGCGCACGCCGTCGATCGCGTCGCCTTCCTCGTCGCTGGTCAGCAGTACCGCCAGCGTGCCGGCGTGCCGGGGATGCGCCGCCACGAACTGCTCGGCGGCCACCACGAACGCCGCTACGCTGCCCTTCATGTCGGCCGCGCCGCGCCCGTACAACACGCCGTCACGGATCTGCGGGTCGAACGGGTCGCTCGTCCACGCCTCGACCGGACCGCTCGGCACCACGTCGGTGTGACCCAGCAGCACCAGCACCGGCGCGCCCTGCCCGTGCGTGGCCCACAGGTTGTCGACCTCGCCCAGGCGCAGGTGCTCGCACTGGAAGCCGGCACGCTGCAGGCGCCCGGCCAGCAGCGCCTGGCACCCGGCATCATCCGGGGTGACCGACGCGCGTGCGATCAGGTCGCAGGTGAGCGCAACGACGTCGTTCACGCGCCCACTCCAAAACGCTGCTTGAAACCGTTGTCGGAAAAGCCCTGGCTCATCACGCCATCGTCGGTGACCACCACCGGCCGCTTGATCAGCTGCGGATGCTCGCGCAGCAGCAGCTTCCATTCCGCGTCCGATGCAGCGGCCTTGCGGTTCTCAGGCAACTGCCGCCACGTAGTCGACGAACGGTTGACCAGCGCCGGGAACCCACCGGCCTGCGCCGCCCAGTCGACCAGCGTTTCCGGGCTGGGGGTGTGCTCGCGGTAGTCGACGAAGGTATATGCCACCTGGAAACGGTCGAGCCACTTGGTGGCCTTCTTGCAGGTGTCGCAGTTCTTGAGGCCGTAAAGGGTGGTGGTCATCGCGGACAGGTACTCATGCTGGGGGCCGACAGGGTGCACGCCAGCGAGTATAGCCTCGCGCCACGGTCATTCATTCCGCATCCATCAGTCCTCGCCCACGGGCTTGTTGAGCTCGTTCAGCAGCGTGCGCTGCCAGCTCGACAGCCCGGTCTTGAACGCGACGGCGTTGCCGATCAGCGGACGCCCCATCCGGTCCACGAGCAGGCTCAGTTCCGAGGACATGAAGGCGCACATGCCTTCCAGCTGGTGCTCGTACTGCGGCGCATCGAACGGGTCGGCCAGGTGCAACCGCATGCATACGCCATCCATGTCCAGCAGCATCTGCACGCGCGCGGCGTGATCCAGCGTGATCCTGCCGGACACGATCGCCACGACCAGGGCATTGGTGGCCGCTACGGCCTCTTCGCGGTCATGGCGGTCCGCCGCTTCGTTGAGGCGCAGCAGCCTGCCGGCCGCCTGGCTGAAGCCGGCCAGTTCCGAGGGCGGCATCCAGACGTCGTTTTCAGCTGACGACAACCGCAGCACCTGAGCTGCGGGCGCTCCTGCAGCAGGGCTTGACGTCGCGGTCGCGGTCGGCGCGAAGATCACGCCGGTGCGCGCCACCTCGGCGAAGTTGCGCCCGTTGTGCGGGTTGTCCGGAAGCGGTCCTCGCGCCGCTTCCTGGAGGGCCACCAGGTCCTGCACCCATGCCTGCTGCCGGGCCAGCCATTCGCAGTAGTAGTGGGTGCTGTATGCCAGGTAGTCCTTCAGCTGCTTCTCAGGGCCGAACCCATGGAACTCGCCATCGCGCTGGTCCCACACCCCCCGCGACGGCAGGCGTGCCTCGTCGATGATCGGCTTGAGCGCCTTCGCCGCATTGAGCTGCAAGGTGTCCACCGCCACCTTCTGGCACTGGCCGCGCCCGAGTTGGCCCAACCGCCGCAGGTACTGCACGCCGTACTTGGCGACCAATGCCAGCGTGCGACTTTCCCAATGGACCAGCAGGTCCGGCTGCGTCCGCAGCAGTCCGGGTACCTTCAGCAGCAGCGTGTCGGCAGCCGGGCGCGGCAACACCCCGTCCAACGGGCGAACCATCTGGTGTTCGGAGGCGCGAAGCGCGCTGACCAGCCCGAACGCCAGGCAGCTGCCGGTTACCGCGTGCTCTGGAAGCTCGTGCAGCTTCGACTCGAAGATCGGCAGCAGGTGCCGGGTGATGGCACGGCCGCACAGGGTCTGCAGCTTCGGATGATTGATCAGCTCCCCGAGGTGGAACATGATCACGCTGAGATTTTCCAGGGTGAAATCCTGCCGGGCGCGGATCGCCAGGATCGCATTGCGCGCCGCCGCCAGCAGCAGCGTGCTGTCGCAGTCCACCTCGCCGCGCCTGCGCACCAGCTGGCACAGGATGTTCAACGCCTTGCCCAGGTAGATGTTGGAAACGCGCTGCGGAGCGTCGCTGTCGCTGTCGTCTGCGCCGACGCTCCCGGCCAGGATGCGGCGGAGCGTTTGAAGATCGGCATTGAGGGTGGAAAGCTCGCCGGCCTTGGCGATTTTCTGGTACAGCGCAGAGACCAGGTAGTCCGCCTCGGTCAGGCGTACGCAGTGCTCGCCCACCGGCACGATGGGCATGCCCTGGAAGCCGGATGCGTTGAACACCTCCTGCGGTACCGCCCTGCCCTGTTCGGCCATGGCAGAGAACTGCGGGGAGTACGCATGGTGGATTACCGATACGGTATTGCCGAGTCGCTCCATGAGGGCCTCTTCTGCCGGGAAAACGGCAGCATAGCCACGCCCCAGCGCGACCAGGGCGATGGACGATTCAAGCTGTGACGCGGTTTGCGAAGCCAACGCAGTGCGCGTGGCGGAAGCGTCACGGGGCATCGAAACGATGCCCCGATTGCGTCACCGGCTCAGTCGGCCAGGCCGCGCAGCAGCTCGTTGACGCTGGTCTTGCTGCGGGTCTTGGCGTCGACCTGCTTGACGATCACCGCGCAGTACAGCGAGTGCGATCCGTCCTTGGAGGGAAGCTGGCCGGACACCACCACGCTGTACGGCGGCACCGAACCGTAGCTGATCTCGCCGGTGGCACGGTTGTACACGCGCGTGCTCTGGCCGAGGAACACGCCCATGCCGATCACGCTGTGGTGGCCGACCACGAAACCTTCCACCACTTCCGAACGCGCGCCGATGAAGCAGTGGTCTTCGATGATGGTCGGGCTGGCCTGCAGTGGTTCCAGCACGCCGCCGATGCCCGCACCGCCGGACAGGTGGCAGTGCTTGCCGATCTGCGCGCACGAACCGACCGTGGCCCAGGTGTCGACCATCGTGCCTTCGCCTACGTACGCACCGATGTTGGTGAAGCTGGGCATCAGCACCACGTCCTTGCCGAAGTAGCTGCCGCGGCGCGCGATCGCACCGGGCACCACGCGCACGCCGGCACGGCGGAACTTCGCCTCGTCGAAGCCGGCGAAGCGCGACTCGACCTTGTCCCAGAACGGCGCCGGGCGCGCATCGACCACCGCCATGTCGTTGACGCGGAAGTACAGCAGCACGGCCTTCTTCAACCACTCGTTGACCTTCCAGCCGCCATGGCCGTCAGGTTCGGCCACGCGGAATTCGCCGGTTTCCAGGCCGTCGATGACGCGCCCGACCAGCGGCTTGGTCGAGCCTTCGATCTCATGCAGGGTCAGCGTGGCACGGCGCTCGAACGCGCTTTCGATGCCGAATTTCAGCTCTTCCACGCCCGGCGTAGTCGGCTTGCGCAGCGACTTGCGGGCGATGGTTTCGGCGCGCCTGGCGGCCGTTTCAGCGGCGCTGCTGGCGACCGCCTTCTTCGCCGGCGCCTTCTTTGCCGCGGCGGCCTTCTTCGCGACCGGCGCGGTCTTCTTCGCAGCGGTCTTCTTCGCGGGCGAAGGTGCGGCAGCAGTCTTCTGGGCCGCCGCAGTCTTCGCGGCAGTCTTCTTGGCAGGCTTGGTGGCCATCAGTGGGGGTCTCCGGCTTTTCGATCAGGGTCCAGGCAGGCCAGCATCGCGTCGCGCAGCTGCTGCCTGGCGGTTTCGGTCAGGGGGCGGTCGTGCTCATCGCTGATCACGAACATGTCTTCGGCGCGCTCGCCGAACGTGGCAATGCGCGCGTCGTGCACGCGCAGGCCCTGGTTGCGCAGCACGAAGGCGACGTCGGCCAGCAGCCCGGGGCGGTCGGGCGCGACCAGGCTGAAGCGGGTGCCGCCGGTGTCGTTGTCGTTGGCGTCGCGGAACTCAATGCGCGGGGCAAAGCGGAAGTGGCGAAGCTGGCGCGGCACCACCCGGCGCGAGGGACGCAGCTGGGACAGGTCGCCCGCCAGCGCGTCGCGCAGCGCCGCTTCCAGGCGCGGCGCGTCGCCGTCGGCGAAGCTGTCGGCCGGGGTCACTTCGAAGGTATCGAAAATGGTGTCGACCGGACCGTCGAGCACGCGCGCGCGGTGGATGCCATAGCCCTTGCGGTCCAGGGTCATCACGATCGCGGCGAACAGGCCGTCGCGGTCGGGCGAATGCACGAATACCTCCAACGCGTCGTCATCGGCGGTGATCCGGCGGACCTTGACCAGGGTCTGGCCCTGCTTGACCGGCACCAGCGCGGCGGCCTGCCAGGCCAGCTGCTCCGGGCGCAGGCGGATGAAGCTTTCGTCCGGCATCACGGTGAACTGGCGGTCGATGGTGGCGTCGTCATAGCCGCGTTCGCGGACCAGCGCGCGCACCGTTTCGCGGGCCTCGAGCACGCGTTCGGCGGCCGGCATCTGGTTTTCCAGTCCGTCGCGCAGCGCACGGCGCGCAGCGAAGTACAGGTCAGCCAGCAGCCGGTCCTTCCAGGTATTCCACAGCTTGGGACTGGTCCCGGCGATGTCGGCGCAGGTCAGCAGGTACAGGTAATCCAGCCGGTCCCGGCTGCCCACGAGGGTGGCGAAGCGGTGGATCACGTCCGGGTCGGAAATGTCCTGCTTCTGCGCGGTCACCGACATGCGCAGGTGCTGCTCGACCAGCCAGGCCACCAGCTCGGTGTCCGAGCTGCCCAGCCCATGCGCCTGGCAGAACGCACGCGCGTCGACCTTGCCCAGTTCGGAATGGTCGCCACCACGGCCCTTGGCGATGTCATGGAACAGCCCGGCCAGCAGCAGCAGTTCCGGCTTGCGCAGGCGCGGCCAGACTTCGTGCGCGATGGAGAAGCGTTCGTCGGCGCGGCTGGTCGCGAACAGGCCCATGTTGCGCAGGACCATCAGCGTGTGCTGATCGACGGTGTACACATGGAACAGGTCGAACTGCATGCGCCCGGACACCTGCGCGAACGCGGGAATCCACTGCCCCAGGACGCCCAGCCGTGCCATGCGCGCCAGCGTGTCGACCGCGCGCGGGCTGCGCAGCAAAGCCATGAACTGCTCACGCGCGGCGGGGCTGGCGTCGGTGTATGCAGGCAGCTCGCCCAGCGCTTCGGCCAGCGCGCGCGCGGTCAACGAATGCAGTCCGCGCACGTCGGGGTTGTACGCCCAACTGGAAAACAGCGCGAACACCTGTTCGATGTCGCCCTGCGGCCACTGTGGATCATTCGCGGCGAGGTAGCCACGGCGCAGCGAGAAGCCCACGCTGACCGGCTCGGGCACGGCTTCGCCGTCGAACTGTTCCTCGAACCGCTGCAGCAGCCGGTCGCTGATCCGCCGCACCACGGTGGCGCTGCGGTAGAAGCCCTGCATCATCTTTTCGACCGCCAGGCTTTCCACGTCGTCGACGAAGCCCAGCCGGGCAGCCAGGGTTTTCTGGTAGTCGAAGCGCAGGCGTTCTTCCGGGCGGTTGGCGACCAGGTGCAGGCCAAAGCGCAGCTGCGCCAGCGCGCAGCGTTCGCGGCGCAGTGCCACGGCTTCGTCGGCCCCCAGGTGGCCCAGGCCGACCAGGGCTTCCAGTTCGCGCACACCGAAGGCGCGCAGCGCCATCCAGCCCAGCGTGTTGAGATCGCGCAGGCCGCCTGGGCCGTCCTTGATGTCCGGCTCCAGGTTGTCGGCGGTATCGCCGAAGCGCTGGTGGCGTGCCAGCAGCTCGTCACGCTTGGCCAGGAAAAATTCGCGCGGCGGCCACAGGCCGTCGCTGTTGACCGCCTGCTTCAGTGCCTGGCGAGCGGCGTCATCGGCCACCAGCGGCCGCGATTCGATCAGGGCGGTCAGCACGGTCTGGTCGGCACTGGCCTGCACGCACTCGTGCGCCGAACGCACCGCGTGGCTGACCGGCAGGCCGCAGTCCCAGAGCAGCGCGAACAGGCGCGCCAGCGCGGTTTCATGGGCGCGCTGCGCCTGCGTCGGGCCAAACACCAGCAGGTCGATGTCCGAGCGCGGGAACAGTTCGCCGCGGCCGTAGCCGCCGACCGCGAACAGCGCCAACCCGGCGTCGGCCGGAATGCAGCGCTGCCAGGCCAGGCGGATCAGGTGGTCGGCCGCGCGCGCGCGCAGCGCCAGCAGGCGCTCGATGTTGTCGCCCTGGTCGAAGCGGCGGTACAGGCGCGCGTCGGCCTGCTGCAGCGCCTGGCGCGCGGCAGCAGCCCAATCCGGGTCGTTGAGCGACGCGGCCGGCGTGTCCAGCAGCGAACTCGCCGGCAGCATCTTCAGGAGACCTGCGACTCGCCCGGCGACAGGGTCAGCACGTCCACGCCGGTCTCGGTGACCGCGATCATGTGCTCCCACTGTGCCGACAGCTTGCGGTCCTTGGTCACCACGGTCCAGCCATCCGGCAGCACCTTGTTGTAGCGGGTGCCCTCGTTGATCATCGGCTCGATCGTGAAGGTCATGCCCGGCTGCAGCACCAGGCCCTGGCCCGGACGTCCGTAATGCACCACCTGCGGCTCGTCGTGATAGACCTTGCCGATGCCGTGGCCGCAGTACTCGCGCACCACGCTGAAGCGCTCGCCTTCGGCCAGCGACTGGATCGCATGGCCGATGTCGCCCAGGGTCGCGCCCGGCTTGACCGCACGGATGCCGGCCCACATCGCCTGGTAGGTGGTGTCGACCAGGCGCTTGGCCATCGTCGAAGGGGTGCCGACGAAGTACATGCGGCTGGTGTCGCCGTGCCAGCCGTCCTTGATCACGGTGACGTCGATATTGACGATGTCGCCGTCCTTCAGGACTTTGGCTTCGCTCGGGATGCCGTGGCAGATGACGTTGTTGACCGACGTGCACACCGTCTTCGGGAAGCCCCGGTAGCCGACGTTGGCCGGGGTGGCCTTCTGCACGTTGATGATGTGGTCGTGGCAGATGCGGTCGAGCTCTTCGGTCGTCACGCCCGGCTTGACGTACGGGGTGACGATGTCGAGCACTTCGCTGGCCAGGCGGCCGGCGACGCGCATCAGTTCGATTTCCTCGGGGGTTTTCAGATTCACGCTCATGGCGGCCATTATCGCCGATCCGGGGCCATTCTGAACGGAAGCCGCTGGAACGCTGACAGCGCAGGTTCGGGTCTGGCGGGCCCGGAACGTAAAAACTGTGAAAACTGGCCAATTTCCGTCACATCTCGCCTACAGCGCTGCTTTTATAACGAACCCAGCGCCGCCCCTGGCGCCCTCCCCCTGCAGTACGCCGGCATCGAACCGTTCATCCAGGCCCCCCGTCCAAGGAGAAGACCATGCGATTCCTTCGCGCCCCGCGTCCCCTGCTGTTCGGCCTTGGCCTCGTTGCCCTGGCATCTCCGGCCCTTGCGGCCGATACCACCACCTTCAACGTGCGCCTGATCATCACCAAGGCATGCACGATCACGGCTGCGGCGGCCACCGATGTCGACTTCGGCTCGGCCCTGTCCACGGCGACCACGCCGATCAACGCGCAGGGCTCGGTCACCGCCCAGTGTTCGGCGCTGACCCCGTACACCATCGCGCTGAATGCCGGCTCCAATGCGGGTACGGCCAATGACGTCACCACGCGCCGCATGCGCAACACCGACACCACGGTGACCACCAATAATTTCGTCGGCTACCAGCTGTACTCCAACCCCACGCGGACCACGGTCTGGGGCGCCACGGCCGGCACCAATACCGTGGCCGGGGTCGGCACAGGCCTGGCCCAGGCCTACCCGGTCTACGGCCAGGTCGCCAATCCCAGCGTGAACAACGCTGCGACGGGTAACTACCAGGACACGGTCACCGCCACCATCACCTACTGAGGGTCGCCATGTACCAGCTCATACGGGGGGGCGCGGAGCGCTCCACGGCGAAGCTGTGCGCCGGCGTCCTGGCGGCAGCGCTTGCGCTGCCACATGCGCACGCGGCCAGCCTGCAGGTCGCGCCGACCTCGCTGCAGCTCGGTGCCCGGCAGAACGCCGAAGCGCTGTGGATCAGCAACAGCGGCACCGAGCCTGTGGACGTCCAGGCCCGGGTGTTCCGCTGGGTCCAGCAGAACGGCCGCGACGAACTGGAGCCGACCACCGACCTGGTGGTGAGTCCGCCGATGCAGGCACTGGCGGCCGGGCAGCAGCAGCTGATCCGCGTAGTGCGCGCGGTGCCGCAACCCCCTTCCACGCAATTGTCCTATCGGGTGATCGTGGACGAAGTGCCCAAACTCGACCCCAACCGCCAAGGGATGCAGTTCGTACTGCGCTACTCGTTGCCGGTGTTCGTGCAGCCGGAGGGCAGCGCCACCACCGCGCCCGACCTGCAGGCCACGGTGCTGACCCCGCCCGACGGCAAGCCGGTGCTGGAAGTGCACAACCGTGGCACCGGCTATGCCCAGCTCGCCGACCTGGCGGTCGGTACGCTGGAGAGGCCGCAGATCTTCCAGCCCGGCCTGGTCGGCTACGTCCTTGGCGGGCAGACCATGCGCTGGCCGCTGGACATCGCCGCCGGTCGCCTGTCAGGCGCCACCCTTTCGGCAAAGATCAATGGCGCCTCGCAAGCCACGCCACTGTCTCCGACGCCACCGGCTCGCTGAGGCCTGCATGCGCGTCGCCCTGGCTGCCGGCGCGGTCTCGTCTGGAATGCTGGCCGGCGCGGCCCGTGCCGCCGACGCACCGTTGGACAGTGGCGCAGACATCGGGGCGTTCGCCGCCGATGACGTGATGCTGCCTGCCCCGACCCCGCTGACCGCGCCGCAGACGCTGTACCTGGAGGTGACCCTCAATGGCAGCCCGCGCGGGCTGCTGCCGTTCACCGAACTGGGCGGCCAGTTGCGCGCGGACCCGGCGGTACTGCGCCAGCTGGGCTTCGGCGCGCGCGGCGACGCACCGGTGCCGCTGGCGCAGATCAGCGGCGTGGTGGTGCGCTACGACGCCGGCCTGCAGACCCTGGCTTTGGAGGTGCCGCTGGAGCAGCTGTCGCTTCCGACCACCGAGCTGGGCCAGGCCCTGCCCACTACGCCCACCGCGAGCGCCTCGCCGGGTGCACTGGTCAATTACGACGTTTATGCAAGCCAGAACGAGGACGCCGGCAACCTGGCCCTGACCACCGAATGGCGCGTGTTCGGCCTCGGCCGCGGCGTCCTGCGCAGCACCCAGTTGCTGCGCACCTTCCAGGACAGCGAGCGCGACTGGCGCGGCGAAAGCGTGCGGCTGGACAGCGCCTGGCAGCTGGATTTCCCCGACAGCGCATTGACGTTGACCGTGGGCGACTTCTTCAGCGGCTTCGTCGACTGGAGCCGACCGGTGCGCATGGGCGGCATCCAGATCGGACGCAACTACGGCCTGCAGCCGTACCGCGTGCTGACCCCCACCCCCAGCTTCCTCGGTGAAGCGGTGGTGCCTTCCACGGTCGAGCTCTACGTCGATGGCCTGCGCCAGTACAACGGGGAAGTCCCAGTGGGTCCGTTCCAGCTCGGCGCACAGCCGGGGATCAGCGGTACCGGCAATGCGCAGGTGGTGATCACCGACGCCTACGGGCGCATGCAGACCCTGGATTTTTCGTTTTACGGCACCCAGCAGCTCCTGGCCGAGGGCCTTTCGGACTGGTCGGCCGGGGTCGGCCGGATGCGCCGCGACTATGGCATCCGCTCCTTCTCCTACGACGACGCGACGGTGGGCAGCGCCACCTGGCGTCGCGGGGTGAGCAACCGTTTCACCGCCGAGCTGCATGCCGAAGGTGGCGGCGGCGTGGCCAGTGCCGGTGCCGGTGGCTGGTGGCAGCTGGGGATGGCCGGCGTGCTCAATGCGTCCTACGCCCGCAGCCGCCGCGACGGGCGCGACGGCGGCCAATGGGCGCTGGGCTACAGCTGGAACAACCGTGTCTTCAACGTCAATGCGTCCACGCTGCGTACCCACGGGCAGTTCCAGGACCTGGGCAGCCTGCAGGGCGCGCTGCCGCCGGATGTCACCGACCAGGTCACCGCCGGTGCCAGCCTGGGCCGGGGCGGCGCATTGAGCGCCAGCTACCTGCGCCTGTCCTACCCCGACGACGAGGACCGCCGCTACGCCAGCGTGTTCTGGAACCGCACGTTTTCCGAACGCTGGTCGGCGTATGTCTCGTTCAACCAGAACCTGGATAAACGCGCCGACCGCAGCGTGTACGTCTCGATCACCGCCAGCCTCGGCCAGAACCGCCAGAGCAGCGTGGCCGCGCAACGCAACGGCGACCGCATGCTGTACACCGTGGACGTGTCCAAGCCGGTACCCGGTGACGGCAGCGAAGGCGGCTTCGGCTGGCGCGCGCAGGCGCGGCACGGCGACGACGGCACCGGCGGACTGGCCGAGGTGGGCTGGTTGAACCGGGTCGGCCGGTACTCGCTGGGCGCGGCCCGCCAGGGCGATTCCAGCTTTGCCTACGCCAATGCGAGCGGCAGCCTGGTCTGGATGAGCGGCCACGTGTTTGCCGCGCGCGAGGTGCCGGACGCCTTTGCGGTGGTCTCCACCGACGGCTTCGGCGGGGTGCCGGTGCGGCTGGAGAACCGCCCGATCGGGGTCACCGACGAGAACGGCCTGCTGCTGGTGACACCTTTGCTGTCCTGGCAGCGCAACCGGATCTCGATCGACACCCTGGACCTGCCCGCCGACCTGCGTGCCGACCGCGTGGATACCCAGGTCACGCCGCGCCAGAGTGCCGGCCTGGGCGTGGACTTCGGCCTGCGCCGCACCCGCGCCATCACCCTGGTGCTGCACGACGCGCAGGACCAGCCATTGGCAGCCGGCAGCCAGGTACGCCTGCCCGGCCAGCGCAGCGCGCCGGTGGGCTACGACGGCGAGGTCTACCTGGAGGACCTGCCGGGCGCGGGTCCGCTGCAGGTGGATACCGAGGACGGTCCGTGCTCGGTCGAGCTGCCGCTGACTGCGGCGCCAGGCAGCGCACCGCTCAGGCTGGGCCCGCTGCGCTGTCAGCCGGCGCGCACGCCATGAGCACCCGCCTGCTGCTCGCGCTGCTGCTGGGCCTGGCCGGACTGGTGGCCGGTGGCGCAGCGCGCGCCGATACCACCTGCACCACGACCACGCCGGTCACGGCTGCGTTCGGCAATGTCGCCAATGCCGCCGCAGCCCCGGTGTTCACCACCACTACCTTCACCATCACCTGCACTACCACCGCGCTGAGCCTGCTGGCGACCGCCTCGGTGCGCGCCTGCCTCGGAATTGGCGTGGGCACTACGGGGGCCACGATCTCGCCGTTGCGGCGGATGACGAATCCGAGCGGCGACCCGATGAACTACCAGCTGTTCACCAGCTCGGCCTACAGCACGATCTGGGGCCTGACCCCGGGCACCACGCCAGGACCGCAGGTGGTGGACCTGAATTACAACGTGCGGCTGCTGACCGGCGGCAGCGGCGCGGTGTCGGTGACCATCTACGGCCGCATCCCGGCCGGGCAGACCCTGTCGGCCGGGGCCTACAGCAGTGCCTTCAGTGGCGGCGATGTGCGCCTCCAGTACGCTTTCAACGAGGTGTTGCTGGGTACCGCGACCGCGCCACCGGCCTGCAATACCGTGGCCGGGGTGACCGGCAACAAGGTGGCGACCGGCGGTTTTCCGTTCACGGTCACTGCCAACGTGCTGCCGCAGTGCAGTGCCTACGTCACCACCGACATGGACTTCGGCAGCAATGCGGGCGCGATTGCCAGCAACATCGACCGCACCTCGACGATCGGGCTGACCTGCATCAACCGCACCGCCTACACCGTCGCGCTGGACAACGGCCTGTATGCCAACGGCACGATCCGGCGGATGCGGCACGACACCAATCCGGCGTGGTTCATCCCGTATGAGCTGTACCGGGAAAGCACGCGTACCCAGCGCTGGGGCAGCACCGCCAATGTCGACCTGGTCTCGGGTACCGGGACCGGCGCGGCCCAGACCCTGACCGTGTACGGGCGCGCGCCCCCGAGCACCGGTGCCGTGGCGGCGGGCAACTACAGCGACCAGATCAAGGTGACGATCACCTACTGAGGGATAAAGTCCGACGCGGCGTGGCCGATAAGGCTGGCATGACTTTCCGTCGCCACCTTGTTACCGCCCTCCAGCTGGCCGTGCTTGTCGCGGTCTCGCTGCCGGCGGCCGCACAGGACGGGACGCCGCCGGGAAGGACACCGGCGGCGGGCGCTGCCGGGCTGCGCATGCATCTGCGGGTGATCGACGCCTGCCGGCTGCCGGCAGGGGACGGCGCGTCCACCTGCGCTACGGCGCATCAGCGCAGCGACACCCGGATGCCACCGCCGCAACAGGTCCAGGCATTGACGCCCCCAGCGGAGGGCGGGCAGCTGCCGCGCGCATGGCAGACCATCACGTTCTGAGCACGCGCCGCCTTCAGCTGGGCGGACTGCTGGCGGCGATGCTGCTGGGTGGCACAGCGCAGGCACTGGAAGTGTCGCCGCTGCGCGTCGAGCTTGCCCCGGGCCAGGCCCACGCCGAGCTGTGGCTGTACAACGACAGTGCGCAGCCGTGGGCCGGCCAGGCGCAGCTGTATGCCTGGGAACAGACCACGCACGAGGAACTGCTGCGACCCGCCGCCGAGCTGGCGGTCAGTCCGGCCGAGCTGCAGCTGCCGGCGCATGGGCGGCAACGGGTGCGGGTCGTACGGCTGGGGCCTGCGCCAGCAGCCGAACAGGGCTACCGGCTGCTGCTCCGGGCAGGGCCGGACAACCCGCCGGTGCAGGTGTCGCTGCCGGTGTTCGTCGCCGGCGCTGCAGTCTCCGCGGCGCCGATGCTGGCGGTGAGGCTGCTGGATGAGGGCGAACCGGCCGTGCTGGAGCTTTACAATGGCGGGGCCCGGCACGCCCGGCTCGCCGACCTGGCCTGGGTCGCGGCCAATGGCCAGACACGGCCGATCCTGCCCGGGCTGGCCGGTTACGTGCTGGCCGGGCAGACCCGGCGCTGGGTGTTGCCGGGGACCGCCGAGGCCTACCGGGGCGGGCGTTTCAGCGCGCGCATCGGCGACCAGGCCGCCCAGGTCCTGGAGGGCCAGGCCCCTTCAATTGCAACGGGAACGCCGGCCGGGCTATAATCGTCCGGATTCCTCGGCGCCCTGTGCGCCAGGACCCGTCAACACCGGACGTCACCGGTGAATCCACACCTGCCGCCCATATCCGTGCCGGGGTGCTCCGCGAGGAGTTCGGACACGGAAGCGACAGGGAAGCCAAACCCCGGAACCTCCCGCCTTGCGGCGGACCGCCCATCTATTACCCGTGGCGGCCGGTTCCCTATCAGGAGTATTGCAATGCCCCAGGTCACCATGCGTCAGATGCTGGAAGCCGGCGTCCACTTCGGCCACCAGACCCGCTACTGGAACCCGAAGATGGCTCCGTACATCTTCGGCGCCCGCGGCAAGATCCACATCATCAACCTGGAAAAGACCGTTCCGCTCTTCAATGACGCGATGAACTTCATTTCCAGCATCGCGCAGAAGCGCGGCACCATCCTGTTCCTGGGCACCAAGCGCAGCGCACGCGAGTCGATCCGCGAAGAAGCCGAGCGTTGCGGCATGCCGTTCATGAACCAGCGTTGGCTGGGTGGCACGCTGACCAACTTCCGTACCGTGAAGCAGTCGGTTGCCCGCCTGAAGGAACTGGAAGCCGGCGAAACCGACGGCACCTTCGAGAAGCTGGTCAAGCACGAAGTGCTGGGCCTGCGTCGTGAGCGCGACAAGCTGGAAGCTTCGCTGGGCGGCATCAAGGACATGAACCGTCTGCCGGACGCGATCTTCGTGATCGACATCGGCCACGAAGACATCGCCATCAAGGAAGCCAAGAAGCTCGGCATTCCGGTGATCGCGGTGGTCGACACCAACTACAACCCGGAACTGGTCGATTACGCGATCCCGGGCAACGACGACGCCATCCGTGCGGTGCAGCTGTACGCCCGCGCTGCTGCCGACGCCGTGCTGGAAGGCAAGGCTGCCGCGCCGCACGCTGCGACCGTCCGTGAAGAAGACTTCGCCGACGCCGCTGCTGGCGAAGAAGCCAAGCCGGCCCGCCGCGCTCCGGCCAAGAAGGCTGCTGCCGACAAGGGCGAAGCCCAGGCCTGATCCAGGCCACGGTGGGCGCCCGGCGCCCACCGCTCCTGTCCGCTGCCGATGGCGCGGTGACAGGGTTCTGTCACACGGGCCGGCCACCATGCCGGCCCAACCCCTTTCTTTAGTGAGGAATTCCCATGGAAATCACTGCTTCCCTGGTCAAGGAACTGCGTGAGCGCACTGGCGCCGGCATGATGGAGTGCAAGCGCGCGCTTACCGAAGCCAACGGCGACATCAACGCTGCCGCCGAGGCGATGCGCAAGTCCGGCGCTGCCAAGGCCGACAAGAAGGCTGACCGCGTGGCCGCTGAAGGCCGTCTGGGCCTGGCCCAGAAGGACGGCAAGGCCGTGCTGGTCGAAGTCAACTCGGAAACCGACTTCGTTGCCAACGACTCGAACTTCAAGTCGTTCGTGGACGCGGTCGCGACTGCCGCCCTGGAATCCGGCGCTGCCGACGTGGAAGCCCTGAAGGGCGCCGCGCTGCCGACCGGCCAGACCGTGGAAGAAGCGCGCGCCATCGCTGTGCAGACCCTGGGTGAAAACATCCAGATCCGTCGCATGGTGCAGGTCGACACCACCGGCAACATCGGTGCGTACGTGCACACCAACGGCAAGGTCGGCGTGCTGGTGGACCTGACCGGCGGTACGCCGGAACTGGCCCGTGGCCTGGCGATGCACGTGGCTGCGATGAAGCCGCCGCACAACAAGGCAGGCGATGTGCCGGCCGAGTTCGTGGAAAAGGAAAAGGAAATCGAACTGGCGAAGATGTCCGAGAAGGACAAGTCGAAGCCGGCCGACATTCTGGAAAAGATCATCAGCGGCAAGCTGAACAAGATCGTCAGCGACGTGACCCTGTACGGCCAGAGCTATGTGCTGGACGGCGACAAGACCGTCGAGCAGGTCGTCACTGCGGCCAAGGCCGACGTGGTCGGCTTCAAGCTGCTGATCGTGGGCGAAGGCATCGAGAAGGTGGTGGAAGACTACGCTGCCGAAGTGATGAAGCAGGCCGGTCTGGCCTGATATCGCCGCTCAGCGATTACGAAAAAAGCCCGGCTCGCGCCGGGCTTTTTTTTTTGGATCAGCCCTTGGCCTGGAAGGTGACTTCCTCATAGGGCTGTACCACTACCCAGCCCTCCCCTGCGAACTTCAATTGCAGGGTCTCGCCCGAGCCTCTTCCTACCAGCGTGCCAAGCGACATGTCGGTGACGATGTCCGGGGTAAGCGTGCCCGACCAGGCGACCGTGGCATTGGGGTCGGTGAATACCGGGCCGCCCTGGGCGGTGACCGGCAGGGTCAGCGGTTCGTAGTGGGAGGTGATGGCGACGATGCCGTGGCCGCTCAGGCGCATGTTGAACAGGCCGCCGGAAAGCATGCCGGCGACGCGGCGCATCATGGTGATCTTCGACTCGATGCCGGTTTCGAAGGCGAGCACGTCGTTGCCGTTGACGAAGATCGACTCGCCGGCCAGGCGCAGCAGGGTGACCTGCTTGCCGGCGTCGGCCAGGTAGGCGCGGCCCTGCCCTTCGATTTTCATCAGCTGCAGGCCTTCACCGCTGACCATTTTCTTCAGCAGGGTGCCAAGGCCCTGCTCGAGGATGCCCTGGCGGGTGAATTTGACGGCGCCCTTGCGCGCAACCATGGACCCGGCCTTGGCCCAGACCAGGCCGTTGACCCGGACTTCCAGCAGGTGCGGGCTTTCGAGTTCGAAAGCATCGGCGCTGATATCTTTTTCGCGGGTGCTGGAAAGGAATTCGCTGAGGGTTTTCACTGCCATGTGGCCACTTCCGTTTTCTGGGAAGGCGAATGGTACTGCGCAGCGGGTGGCACTCGCCCATTCGGTGGCGAATGTGGTACCTAAGACATCATTGTCCTGCGCAAGAGCCGGCACTCAAAACTGTGACGCACTCCATGTATTCTTGCCACATCACTTCAGTATTCCCATCATGCCTCCCGAGCTGACAGCCGTCCTGGCGCTCTGCCGCAACCTGCCCTCGCCGCCCGGTATCGCGCTGCGCATCATTGAGCTGGCGCAGGATCCGGAAACCGACATCACCACGGCCGCCGACGTGATCGCGATCGACATGGCGCTCAGCGCGCGCATGCTGCGCATCGCCAATTCGCCGCTGTATGCCAGCCGCCGCCGGATCGAGAACCTGGGCCAGGCGCTGACCATGTTGGGGCTGAACGCCACCATCAGCCTGGCGCTGGGCTTCACCGTGACCCAGAACCTGGCCGCGCCGGGCCAGGGCCAGGACGTGCGGGCACGGGCCTGGCGGCGCAGCATCCTGAGCGCGCTGGCGGCCAGCCTGCTGGGCCAGGCGCGCGGTCTGCGCAAGGCCGAAGAATTGATGCTGGCCGGCCTGCTGCAGGACATCGGGGTGCTGGTGCTGGCCCAGAGCGAGCCGGACCGGTACCTGCCGCTGCTGCGCGAGGCCCGCGACAACGACGAGCTGCTGGCGCTGGAGCGGGAACAGCTGGACTGCAACCACGCCGAAGTCGGTGCGTGGATGGCCGAACAGTGGGACCTGCCGCGCTACCTGGTCGAGGCGATCGCGCACAGCGAGGCGCCGGCCACCCCGGAGGACACCTTCCAGGCCTGCGTGGCGCTTTCCGGTGCTGTTGCGGACATCTGGCTCAGCGCCGATGCGGACGCCGCGCGCGAAAAGGCGCTGCAGCGGGTCAATGAGACCCTGCAGCTGGACAGCGCCCAGTTCGACCAGGTGCTGGCCCGGATCGGCGAGGCCCTCCCGGAGATCAGCGCGCTGTTCGAAACCACCCTGATTTCGCCGGCCCGGGTACAGCAGCTGATCGACCATGCCCAGGAGCTGGCGACCCTGCGCAACCTGCGCGAAATGCAGGACGCCGCCCTGGCCCGGCAGCGCGCCGACGAGTTCGAGGCGCGCGCCAACCGGCTGGCCGAACAGGCCCACCGCGACGCGTTGACCGGCGTGCTCAACCGCCGCCAGCTGGAGGCAGTGCTGGAGCAGGAATTCCTCCGCGCGACCCGGCATGGCTGGCCGCTGTCGGTGGCGTTCATCGACCTGGACGATTTCAAGAAGATCAACGCCGCACACGGCCACCTGCTCGGTGACCAGGTGCTGCGGGCGTTCGCCGGCAAGCTGCAGGAACACCTGCGCAACAGCGATACCGTGGCGCGCTTCGGCGGCGAGGAGTTCATTGCGCTGCTGCCCAATACCACCGAAACCGTGGCGCTCGAAGTCGTGCGCCGGGTGTTGGCCAGCATCGTCAACACGCCCATGGCCGAGGTGGCCAGCGGCCCGTTGTTCATCACGTTCTCGGCGGGCGTGGCCACCCAGGGCGGTTATGAGCGTTTTGCCGATGTTCAGGACCTGTTGAAGGCCGCCGACGACGTGCTTTACCGTTCCAAGAACCTGGGGCGCAACCGCGTGATCGCGCGTTCGCCCAGTACCGCGCCGGCCTGAATGGGCTCAGGAACCGGCCATCGCGCGCTGTGGCAGGCCTCCGCCGCAGCGCAACAAAATTTCCACGCCGAGCGCCGCCGCTTCCAGTAGAATTCCCGCGTTTTCCACGCATCCAGAGGCCACCATGTCCAATCTCACCTATCGCCGCATCCTGCTGAAAGTTTCCGGGGAGGCGCTGATGGGAGACGAGGACTATGGCATCGACCCCAAGGTGATCAACCGCCTGGCGCGTGAAGTGATCGAAGCCCAGCAGGCCGGTGCCGAAGTGGCGCTGGTCATCGGCGGCGGCAACATCTTCCGCGGCGCCGGCCTGGCCGCGGGCGGCATGGACCGCGTCACCGGCGACCAGATGGGCATGCTGGCCACGGTGATCAACGCGCTGGCCATGCAGGACGCGCTGGAGAAGCTGGGCGCCAAGGCCCGCGTGATGAGCGCGATCAAGATCAACGACGTGTGCGAGGACTACATCCGCCGCCGCGCCATCCGCCACCTGGAAAAGGGCCGCCTGGTGATTTTCGCCGCTGGCGTCGGCAGCCCGTTCTTCACCACCGACTCCGGCGCCGCGCTGCGTGCGATCGAGATCGGTGCCGACCTGCTGCTGAAGGCGACCAAGGTCGATGGCGTGTACGACAAGGACCCGAACAAGCACAGCGACGCGGTCCGCTTCGACAGCCTGAGCTACGACGAAGTGATCCGCCGCGGCCTGGAGGTGATGGATACGGCGGCCTTCGCACTGGCCCGCGACAGCGACCTGCCGATGCGCGTGTTCGACATGGGCCAGCCGGGCGAGCTGCTGAAGATCCTCAGCGGCGAGAACATCGGCACCCTGGTCCAGGGCCGCGATCCGGCCTGAGCCTGAGCGCCAGGCGAGCTCCGGGCCGATTCAGGCCCGGCAGCGTCCCGTATTCGCCTATAATCGCCCGATTCCAGTTACACCCAGGACCGGGCGATGCTCAACGACATCAAGAACAACGCGCAGACGCGCATGGCCAAGAGCATCGACGCTCTGAAGCACACCCTCACCTCGATCCGCACCGGCCGCGCCACCCCGGCCCTGCTGGACCGCGTCACGGTCAGCGCCTATGGCAACGCCAGCACCCCGCTGAACCAGGTCGCATCGATCTCCAACGCCGACGCCCACTCGCTGCTGGTCACGCCGTTCGACAAGAGCATGATCAAGGAGATCGAAAAGGGGCTCTACAACGCCGAGTTCACCCCGAACACCCTGGGCACCGCGATCCGCATCAACATGCCGCCGCCGACCGAAGAGCGCCGCAAGGAGCTGGCCAAGCAGGTGCAGAAGGAAGGCGAAGGCGCCAAGATCGCCGTGCGCAACATCCGCCAGGACGCCAACAAGGCGATCGCTGCCCTGATCAAGGACAAGGCGATCAGCGAAGACGACAAGAAGCGCGGCGAAGACGACATCCAGAAGCTGACTGACAAGTCCATCAAGGACGTCGACAGTGTGGTCGCCGAGAAGGAAAAGGAACTGATGGCGGTCTGAGCATGAGCCAGACCCCGACCAGCAGCCCCAGCACCGCCGTGCCCCGCCACGTTGCCATCATCATGGATGGCAACGGTCGCTGGGCGCAGAAGCGGCGCCGTCCGCGCGTGATCGGCCACCGTGCCGGCGCGCGTGCGGTCAACCGCACCATCGACTTCTGCCTGGAGCGCGGTATCGCCGCGCTCACGTTGTTTGCCTTCTCCAGCGAGAACTGGGGCCGGCCGAGCGACGAGGTGGATGCGCTGATGAAGCTGTTCCTCAATGCCCTCGACCGCGAGGTGGATGAACTCCACCGCCGCGGTGTGCGCGTGCGCTTCATCGGCGAACGCGAGCGCTTCGGTGCGGGGCTGGTCAGCCGCATGCAGCTGGCCGAGCAGCGCACCGCCGGCAACAGCACGCTCACCCTGAGCATTGCCGCCAGCTACGGCGGCCGCCAGGACATCGCCCGTGCCGCACGCGAACTGGCCGCCGAGGTCGCGGCCGGTCGCCTGCTGCCCGACCAGATCGATGAAGCGCTGCTCGGCAGCCGCGTCGCACTGGCCGACCTGCCCGCGCCGGACCTGTTCATCCGCACCGGCGGCGATACCCGCGTCAGCAATTTCCTGCTGTGGCAGCTGGCCTATACCGAACTGTGGTTCACCGAGGTGCTGTGGCCCGAGTTCGACGCCGCCATCCTGCAGCAGGCGCTGGACGCCTACGCTGTCCGTGAACGCCGCTTCGGCCTGACCAGCGCCCAGATCGCCGCCCAGGCCACCGAGACCTCGACCCCATGACCAAGACCCGCGTCATCGCCGCCCTGATCATGGCGCCGCTCGCCATTGCGGCCATCCTGCTGCTGCCCACCCAGTGGCTCGCCGCCGCCGCCGCCGCCGTGTTCCTGATCGGCCTGTGGGAATGGCTGAAGCTGGCCGACGTGGAAGACACCCTGGCGCGCACCGTACTGCTGGTACTGAACCTGGTGCTGATGGTGCTCATCGTGTGGGCCGACGCCGGCTCGCTGGTGCTCTACCAGATCGCCGCACTGGTCGGCATCGGCTGGTGGCTGCTGGCCCTGCTGTGGCTGCGCTTCTTCACCTTCGGTGCCGAACCGGGCAGCCCGGCGCGCGCGCTCAAGCTGCTTGCCGGCAGCCTGGCGATCGTGCCGGCCTGGGCCTCGCTGGTACTCATTCACGCCAGCGGCGACAACGGCCACCTGTGGCTGCTGACCGCCCTGGCTGTGGTCTGGGCCGCCGATTCCGGCGCCTACTTCGCCGGGCGCAGCCTGGGCCGGACCAAGCTGGCGCCGCGGATCAGCCCCAACAAGACCTGGGAAGGGCTGGGCGGCGGCATGCTGGCCGGCCTCGCCGTGGCGCTGCTGTTCGGCTGGATCGCCGGTGTGAGCCCAGACCATGTGGTCGGCCTGGTCATCACCGCCGTGGTCAGCGTGTTCGCGTCGGTGCTGGGCGACCTGTACGAAAGCCTGATCAAGCGCCATGCCGGCGCCAAGGACTCGGGCCACATCATCCCGGGCCACGGCGGCGTGCTGGACCGCATCGACGGCGTGCTGGCCGCGCTGCCGGTGTTCGCGCTGGGCAAGGAAATCTTCGGGTTCTGACCATGCACAGCGCTTCTGCTCCCCGCCGGGTTGCCGTGTTCGGTGCCACCGGCTCGATCGGCGCGTCCGCATTGGACGTGATCGCCCGCCACCCGGACCGCTACCGTGCCACCGTGCTCGCCGCGGGCACCCAGGTGCAGGCGCTGCTGGCCCTGTGTGCCGCGCACCGCCCGCTGCATGCGGTGATTGCCGACGAAGACCGCTACGCTGAGCTCCGCGACGGTCTGCGCGCGGCCGGCCTGGACACCGAGGCGCACGCCGGCGCCGCCGCGCTCGACCAGCTGGCCGCCAGCGATGCCTGCGACACCCTGGTGGCCGCCATCGTCGGCGCGGCCGGACTATCCTCGACCCTGGCCGCGGCCGATGCCGGCAAGCGCATCCTGCTGGCCAACAAGGAATCGCTGGTGCTGGCCGGGGAGCTGCTGACCCGCCGCGCCAGCGCCGCCGGCGCCGAGATCATTCCGATCGACAGCGAACACAGCGCCATCTTCCAGTGCCTGCGCTCGCGCGATGCCAGCCTGGACCAGGCCGGTGTCCGCCGGATCCTGCTCACCGCCTCCGGCGGCCCGTTCCGTGGGCGCAGCAGGGCCGAGCTGGCCAGGGTCACCCCCGCCCAGGCCGTTGCCCACCCGAAGTGGTCGATGGGCCCGAAGATCTCGGTGGATTCGGCGACGTTGATGAACAAAGGGCTGGAAGTCATCGAGGCCCACCACCTGTTCAACATCCCCGGCGAGCGCATCGAGGTGCTGGTCCACCCGCAGAGCCTGGTGCATTCGCTGGTGGAATTCGTCGACGGCTCCACCCTCGCCCAGATGGGCCTGCCGGACATGCGCACCACCCTGGCGGTGGGCCTGGGCTGGCCGCAGCGCATCGAATCGGGCGTGGGCGGGCTGGACCTGCTGGCCCAGGGCCGGCTGGATTTCGAAGCGCCCGACACCGAGGCGTTCCCGTGCCTGGCGCTGGCCTGGCAGGCGATGGCCGCCGGTGGCACCGCCCCGGCGATCCTCAATGCGGCCAATGAAATCGCCGTTTCAGCGTTTCTTCAGGGGCGGATCGCTTTCCTAGCCATTCCAGAGCTGGTCGCTAACGCACTTTCAACACTGCCGGCAGCGTCCGCCGATACACTGGAGGGCCTGCTGGCCGCCGACCAGCGCGCCCGACAGATCACCCAAGCCGCCATCGACCACGCCTGAATGCCCTTCCCGCTCCTTTCCAGCGACCTCCACCATGGGTGAATTCATCGGCTCCGTCTGGTGGATGATCGTCAGCCTTGGCGTGCTGGTGACCTTCCATGAATTCGGTCATTACTGGGTGGCGCGCCGCTGCGGAGTGAAGGTGCTGCGCTTCTCGGTCGGCTTCGGCCGCCCGCTGTGGATGCGTCGCAACCGCAATGGCACCGAGTTCGCCATCGCCGCCATTCCCCTCGGCGGTTACGTGAAGATGCTGGACGAGCGCGAGGTCGAGGTGCATCCGGCCGAGCGCGGCCTGGCCTTCAACCACAAGACTGTCTGGCAGCGCATCGCCATCGTCGCGGCCGGCCCGCTGGCCAACCTGATCCTGTGCGTGGCCCTGCTCTGGGCAATGTTCGTGCTGGGCAAGCAGGACTACTCGGCCACCATCGGCCGCACCACCGGCATGGCCCAGGCGGCAGGGCTGCAGGCCGGCGACCGCGTGCTGAGCGTCGACGCGCGCAGCGTGGTCACCGCCAGCCAGGCCGCGATGGCACTGACCACCGCCGCGATGGACCGCCACGATGCCCAGGTGGAAGTGCGCGACGCGCAGGACCGGGTGCGCACCCGCACCCTGCCGCTGTCGCAGCTGCCGGCCGGTTTCGACGAACGCTGGGTGTCTTCGCTGGCCGGACTCACCTGGCAGTTCCACCTGCAGCCGGCCATGGTCGAGCAGGTCGTGCCCGATTCGGCGGCGCAGGGCGTGCTGCTGCCCGGCGACCTGATCGTGGCCGTGGACGGCGAGCGCATCGACGCGGCCGACCAGGTCTCCCCGGCCATCCAGGCGCTGGGCAAGCGTGGCGGCCCCGGGATGGTCGAGGTGCTGCGCGGCGGCGAGCGCCTGGCGCTGGAAATCACCCCGCGCCAGGGCAAGGACGGTCGTGGCCAGCCCACCTGGCAGGTCGGGGTGGGTTTCCCGCAGTCCAGCGCACCGGCCTACGACACCACCCTGCAGTACGGCCCGCTGGCAGCGATCCCGGCGGCGCTGCGCGAAACCGCGCGTGCAGCCAGCGATTCGCTGGGCATGATGCGCCGCATCGTCACCGGCAATGCCTCGCTGCAGAACGTTTCCGGCCCGGTCACCATTGCCCGCGTGGCCAACCAGACCGCCCAGCGCGGGCTCGATTGGTTCCTCTGGTTCCTGGCCGTGCTCTCGCTCAGCCTGTGCATCATAAATCTGTTGCCCATCCCCATCTTGGACGGCGGGCACCTGCTGTATTACCTTATTGAGTTGGTCAAGGGCAGCCCGCTGAGCGAGCGTGCCATGGCGACCGGCCAATACATCGGCCTTGCCATGCTGGCCGGACTGATGGGACTGGCGTTCTACAACGACATCCTCGGTCTGGTCCCGCGATGAACTTTTACCCTTTTGTCGTCGTCTTATGCGCCGGCATCCCGAAACAACGTATTCGACTCCAACCGGACGTGACATGACGCGACTCCCCAATCGCCGCCTGCTTGCCCTTGCACTTGCTGCCGTCTTCGGCGCGCCTGCTCTGGCCCAGGCAGCCGAGCCCTTCACCGTCAGCGACATCCGTGTCGACGGCCTGCAGCGCATCACCTCCGGTACCGTGTTCACCTACCTGCCGGTGGAACGCGGTGAGACCCTGACCGACAACAAGGTCGGCGAGTCCATCCGCGCCCTGTACAAGACCGGCTTCTTCGAAGACGTGCAGCTGCAGCGCCAGGGCGACATCCTGGTGGTCACGGTCAAGGAACGCCCGGCGATCAACAAGCTCACCGTGACCGGCAACAAGGACATCAAGAGCGACCAGCTGTTGAAGGGCCTGAGCGACATCGGCCTGAGCGAGGGCGGCACCTTCGACCGCCTCAGCCTGGACCGCGTGACCCAGGAGCTTCGCCGCCAGTACAACGACCGTGGCAAATACAACGTCGAGATCACCCCGACGGTGAGCCCGCTGGACCGCAACCGCGTGGACATCGCGATCGCCATCAAGGAAGGCAAGGCGGCCAAGATCCGTCACGTCAACCTGGTCGGCACCGAGAAGTTCGAGAGCAAGGACATCCTGGAGACCTGGGAGTCCAAGGAGCACAACTGGGCGTCGTGGTACCGCCGTGACGACCAGTACTCCAAGGAAAAGCTGTCCGGCGACCTGGAAAAGCTCAATTCCTGGTACCTCGACCGCGGCTATGTCGACTTCAGCATTGATTCGACCCAGGTGTCGATCAGCCCCGACAAGCGCGACATGTTCCTCACCGCCGGCGTGACCGAGGGTGCGCAGTACAAGATCTCCGAGATCAAGGTCAGCGGCGACACGATCCTCCCGCAGGAGGACGTCGAGCGCATGGTGATCCAGAAGTCCGGCGACACGTTCTCGCGTGCGCTGCTGGAATTCAGCTCGGACACCATCACCAACTCGCTGTCGAACATCGGCTACGCGTTCGCCAAGGTGAACCCGATCCCGACCACCAACCGCCCCGAGCAGACCGTGGCGATCAACATGCAGGTCGTGCCCGGCCCGCGCGTGTCGGTGCGTCGCATCCTGTTCCGTGGCAACACGCGTACGTCCGACGAAGTGATGCGTCGCGAAATGCGCCAGTTCGAGAACAGCTGGTACTCGCAGGCCGCGATCGACCGCTCCAAGATCCGCCTGCAGCGCCTGGGCTACTTCGAGTCGGTGGACGTGGAAACCCCGGCCGTCAGCGGCAGCAACGACCAGGTCGACGTCGTCTACAACGTCAAGGAAACCACGTCCGGCAGCTTCGTGTTCGGCCTGGGCTACTCGCAGTCCTACGGCATGACCACCTCGGTGCAGCTGTCGCAGAACAACTTCCTCGGCGGCGGCAACCGCGTGTCGGTCGAAGCCTCGCGCAGCAGCTACCTGCAGCGCTACGGCTTCAGCTACACCAACCCGTACTTCACCGATGACGGCGTGTCGCTGGGCTACAACCTGTCCTGGCGCGAGCTGGACTACTCCGACTTCAACACCGCGCAGTACAACAGCACCAATGGTTCGGCGCAGGTGGTGTTCGGCGTGCCGATCACCGAGACCGATACCGTCTCGCTGATGTTCGGCATCGACAGCAACCAGATCACCACCTACCAGGGCTCGACCCCGCAGTCGATCATCGACTACATCAACGCCGTCGGTAAGCGCACGTTCCATGCCTGGCGCACCGAGCTGGGCTGGGCGCGTGACTCGCGCAACGACTACTTCATGCCGACCCGCGGTACCTACCAGCGCATCGGCCTGGAAACCACGCTGCCGGGTTCGACCATCGAGTACTACAAGCTGAACTACCAGATCAGCAAGTACTGGCCGATCATGCCGTCGCTGGTGATCAACACCCGTGCCGAAGTGGGCTACGGCGATGCCTATGGCAACGACTACACCCGCACGCTGACCAACCCGGACGGCACCACCCGTATGGTGACCGCCAGCGGCCTGCCGTTCTTCGAGAACTTCTACGCCGGCGGTACCAACTCGGTGCGTGGCTTCGAAGACAACACCCTCGGCCCGCGCGAAGTCACCAACGGCTATCCGGAAGGCCAGCCGCTGGGTGGTTCGCTGAAGACCGTCGGTTCGGTCGAAGCCTACTTCCCGCGCCTGTTCGACAGCCCCTCGGCCCGCGTCTCGGCGTTCTTCGACGTCGGCAACGTGTACAACGGCGTGGACAACTTCAAGGCCAACGAACTGCGTGCCTCGGCCGGTGTCGCCCTCCTCTGGCGCGCCCCGGTCGGCCCGATCTCGATCAGCTATGCCTTCCCGTTGAAGAAGGAAGACGGAGACGAAATCGAGCGCTTGCAGTTCACGTTCGGCGGCCAGTTCTAATCCAGCCGCCGCAGATTGCAGAAACGCCGGGCATTGCCCGGCTTTTTTGTTTGCAGTTGAAGCCAACGGCAGCGTTTCAATTTCTCCGTGCTGGGGCGGCCGCCGGGCAGGGTCGTGTGCGGTCGGGAATGGCAGACACGCGTGGCGTGTCACTACGCGGATTCGACATGGTGCGCCGGCCCGCTTTGGTAGGGTCGGTTCCCAAACGACCGCCGTGAAATCCTCCGCGCCCGGTAACGCATGAAAATGATCGGTACCGCACAGCCGGCAAACGGCCGGCACCCGCTGTTGCCTTGGCCACCGACCCACTGTCAAAGGGTCGACCGGGGGCGGTTTGCGGGGGAATCGGCGCCATGGATGGCGACCGCTTAGCCCCCATGGATGGGTTTACGGCGACCCCGCAAACCGGCACCGGGCGGCCCAAGCCAGGGAAACCGCACACCCCAAGGCTGTTCGCCTGAATCCAGCAGCAGCCGGGCAGAGCCCGGCTCTACCGCAGCCCATGCAACCCCATACCCCCCAAACAACCACCAGACCCAGCGTGGCCCAACCAAAACCGGCCAAACATGACCGAAGTCACGCCACACGGTAAACTTCCGCCGTGAACACTCCTACCTATACCGCCCAGCAACTCGCCGAGCAGTTTGGCCTGCAGGTCCATGGTGATGGCAGCACCGCCATCCGTGGCGTGGCCACGCTTGCCCATGCCGGCCCCGGCCAGCTGACCTTCCTGGCCAACCCGCGCTACCGGACCCAGCTGGCCGACAGCCAGGCCGGCATCGTGGTGCTGCGCGCCGACGACGCCGAGGCGGCCCCCGCCACCGCGCTGATCGCCAAGGACCCCTACACCACCTTCGCCAAGATCGCCGCGCTGTTCGACATCGCCCCGACCCGGCCGCCTGGCATCCACCCCAGCGCCGTCATCGACCCCGACGCCCAGATCGCCGCCAGCGCCCACATCGGCCCCTTCGTCACCATCGGCGCCCGCAGCGTCGTCGGCGAAAACTGCATCATCGGCCCCGGCAGCATCATCGGCGAAGACTGCACCCTCGACACCGGCTGCGAACTGATCGCCCGCGTCACCCTCGTCACCCGCGTCCGGATCGGCAAGCGTGTGCGCATCCATCCCGGCGCCGTGCTCGGTGCAGACGGCTTCGGCCTCGCCATGGACGCCGGCAGCTGGATCAAGGTGCCCCAGCTTGGCGGCGTGCGCATCGGCGACGACTGCGAGATCGGCGCCAACACCTGCGTCGACCGTGGCGCCCTTGAAGATACCGTGCTCGACAACGACGTCCGCCTGGACAACCTCGTCCAGATCGCCCACAACGTCCAGATCGGTGCCCACTCCGCCATCGCCGGCTGCACTGGCATCGCCGGCAGCGCCAAGATCGGCCGCTACTGCCTGCTCGGCGGCGCCGTCGGCGTCGTCGGCCACCTCGAGATCTGCGACAAGGTGGTCATCACCGGCAAGTCCGTCGTGCGCAACTCCATTACCGAACCGGGCGAATATTCCTCCGGTACCCCGTTGACCGACAACCGCACGTGGCGCAAGAACGCCGCGCGCTTCAAGCAGCTTGATGCCCTGGCCCGTCGCATCCTGTCTGTAAGCAAGGAGAAGGAATGAGCCACGAACAGAAGCTGCCGGACATCACCCAGATCCAGGCGTTGATCCCGCACCGCTACCCCTTCCTGCTGGTCGACAAGGTCGTTTCCATCGACTACGAGAACCGCACCATCGTCGCCACCAAGAACGTCAGCATCAACGAACCGTTCTTCCAGGGCCACTTCCCCACCCAGCCGATCATGCCCGGCGTGCTGATCATCGAAGCCATGGCCCAGGCCGGCGGCGTCCTGACCCAGCTCACCCTCGGCCGCGATGCCCAGTCCAAGCTGTTCTACATGGTCAAGGTCGACAAGGCCCGTTTCAGCAAGCAGGTCGTCCCCGGCGACGTGCTCGAAATGCATGTCCAGATCAAGCGCGTCATCCGCAACATGGCCGTCTACGACTGCATGGCCAAGGTCGACGGCGAAGTCGTCGCCTGCGCCGAAGTCCTCTGCGCCGGCACCCGCGAATGAGCGCGCCGCTCATCCACCCCACCGCGGTCATCGACCCGTCGGCGAAACTGGCGGCGGATGTGCGTGTCGGTGCGTTCTGCCTGATCGGTGCCGACGTCGAGATCGGTGAAGGTACCGAAGTCGGCCCGCACTGCTCCATCCACGGCCCGACCCGGATCGGCCGCAACAACCGCTTCATCGGCCATGTGGCCGTGGGCGGCGAACCGCAGGACAAGAAGTACGCCGGCGAACGCACCGAACTGGTGATCGGCGACGACAACGTGTTCCGCGAATTCGTCACCCTCAACCGCGGTACCGGCGGTGGCGGTGGCATCACCACCATCGGCAACGGCAACTGGATGCTCGCCTACACCCATGTCGCGCACGACTGCCACGTGGGCAACAACTGCGTGTTCTCCAACAACACCACGTTGGCCGGCCACGTCACCGTAGGCGACTACGTCATCATCAGCGGCTTCGCCGGTGCCCACCAGTTCTGCCGGATCGGCGCCCACGCCTTCCTCGGCATGGGTGCGCTCACCAATGGCGACGTCCCACCGTTCACCATGGTCGGCAGCGACTCGCTCGGCCGTCCGCGCGGCATCAACAGCGAAGGCCTCAAGCGCCGTGGCTTCGACGCCGAGCGCATCGCCAGCATCAAGCGCGCCTACCGCACCCTGTACGTGGCCGGCCTGCCGCTGGCCGAAGCCAAGGTCCAGCTGGCCGAACAGGCCGCGCACAGCCCCGACGTCAAGGACATGCTGGACTTCATCGAGCACGCCGAGAGGCCGCTGCTGCGATGACCGGCCGCCCGCTGCGGATCGCCCTGGTCGCCGGCGAAGCCTCCGGCGACCTGTTGGGCGCCGGCCTGGTGCGTGAACTGCAACAGCGTTTCCCCGATGCCGAATTCGCCGGCATCGGCGGCGACGCCATGCGCAACGCCGGCTGCCAGACCTGGTTCGACGCCAGCGAACTGGCCGTCATGGGCCTGACCGAAGTGCTGCGCCACCTGCCGCGCCTGCTCAAGCTGCGCAAGGCCTTCCGCAACCGCGTGCTCGAGTGGCAGCCGGATGTGTTCATCGGCATCGACGCGCCCGACTTCAACCTCGGCGTCGAGCGCTGGCTGAAGGAACGCGGCGTGCGCACCGTGCACTACGTCAGCCCCTCGGTCTGGGCCTGGCGCGAAAAGCGCGCCGAGAAGATCGGCGCCAGCGCCGACCTGGTGCTGTGCCTGTTCCCGATGGAACCGCCGATCTACGCCCGCCATGGCATCGACGCGCGCTTTGTCGGGCATCCGATGGCCGACGATATTCCGCTGCACAACGACCGCGAAGCCGCGCGCGTTGCGCTCGGCCTGCCCGCCAACGCCAAGGTCCTGGCCGTGCTGCCCGGCAGCCGCCTGGGCGAGATCAGCAAGCTCGGCGAAGCGTTCTTCGAAGCCGCCTGGCAGGTCTCCGAACGCATCCCCGGCCTGCACGTGGTGGTGCCCGCCGCCAACCCGGCCTGCCGCCGCCTGATCACCGAACAGCTCTCGCGCTCCGCGCTGCCGGTGGCCTACTCGCACGTGCTCGACGGCCAGGCCCGCACCGCGATGATCGCCGCCGACGTGGTCGTGCTCGCCTCCGGCACCGCCACCCTGGAAGCCATGCTGGTCAAGCGCCCGATGGTGGTGGGCTACCGCGTCGCCGAGCTGACCTACCGCATCGTCAAGGCGCTGGGCCTGATCAAGGTCGACCGCTTCGCCCTGCCCAACATCCTGGCGGGCAAGGACCTGGCGCCCGAACTGATCCAGCACGACTGCGTGCCGGACAAACTCGCCGACGCCATCGAGCAGTGGTTCGAGAACCCGCAGCGGGGTCTCGACATCCAGCCGACCTACGAGCAGCTGCACCTGCAGCTGCGCCAGGACGCCTCCGCACGCGCCGCCGACGCCGTCGCCGAACTGCTCGCACGGGGCGCCGCCCCCGGCGCCCCGGCATGAGCCGGCGCCACGCCGCTGCCGCCTCGCTGGCGCTGTTCGACGGCGCCGCCCTGGCCACCGTTGCCCCACGCTACGTGGCCGGCGTCGACGAAGCCGGTCGCGGCCCGCTGGCCGGCCCGGTCGCCGTGGCCGCCGTGGTGTTCTGCCCCGACCGCCCGCGCCTGAACGGCCTGGACGACTCCAAGCAGCTCACCGCGCTGCGCCGCGACCAGCTGTTCGACCGGATCCAGCAGCGCGCCCTGGCCTTCCACGTCGTGATGGTGGAGGTCCACGAGATCGACACCCTCAACATCTTCCAGGCCACCATGCTGGGCATGCGCCGCGCCGTTGAAGCCGTGTCGCACGTGGCCCAGTTCGCCCGTATCGACGGCAACAAGGTGCCCAAGGGCCTGCCCTGCCCGGCCGAGGCGCTGATCGGTGGCGACGCCCTCGACCGCGCCATCATGGCCGCCTCGATCCTGGCCAAGGTCAGCCGCGACCGCTACATGCTGCAGCTGCATGAACAGCATCCCGAATACGGCTTCGACCAGCACAAGGGCTATGGCACCCCGGCCCACCTGGCCGCACTGCGCGCGCATGGGCCGTGCGCCCACCATCGGCAGAGCTTCGCGCCGGTCAGGGACTGCGTGACCGCCTGATATGGCGCAGCCACGCAGGGCGTGGCTGAATCCACCGGACATCCCCGCCTGAAGCCCGGGGATGTCAAGCCTTGTCCGGCTTGGTCCGCACCGCTACCCTGACCGGGCATTACATTGGCCCGGCATGACCACTTCCCGTTTCGTACATCTGCACGTCCACACCGAATTTTCGCTGGCGGATTCGACCATCCGTGTCCCGGCGAAACCGGATCAGGCTGACCCGAAGAAGGCCAAGCAGGCCAACCTGCTCAGCCGCGCGGTCGAACTGAACCTGCCTGCGCTGGCAGTGACCGACCTGAACAACCTGTTCGCGCTGGTCAAGTTCTACAAGGCCGCCGAAACCGTCGGCATCAAGCCGATCGCCGGCGCCGACATCATGATCGCCGAAGAGGGCATGACGCCCTGGCGCATGACCCTGCTGTGCCGCGACCGCGAAGGCTACCTGAGCCTCTCGCGCCTGCTGACCCGCGCCTGGATGGAAGGCCACCGCCCTGAAGGCGGCGTCGCCGTGCATCCGGACTGGCTGAAGGCCGGTTGCCACAACCTGTTTGCCCTGGCCGGCCGCGACAGCCTGGCCGGACGCCTGGCCGGCGACGGCCGTCACGACCTGGCCGAACAGCAGCTGGCCGACTGGCAGCGCGTGTTCGGCGACGGCCTGCACCTGGAACTGACCCGCACCGGGCGCGATGGCGAAGAGGCCTTCAACCAGTTCGCACTGATGGCCGCCGGCCAGCGCGGCCTGCCGGTGGTCGCGAGCAACGACGTGCGCTTCCTGCGTCCGGACGACTTCAGCGCCCACGAAGCGCGCGTCTGCATTTCCTCCGGCCGCGTGCTGGACGATCCCAAGCGCCCGCGCGACTACAGCGAACAGCAGTACCTGAAGTCGCCCGAAGAGATGTGCGCGCTGTTCGCCGACATTCCCGACGCGATCGACAACACGCTGGCGCTGGCGCAGCGCTGCAACATGGAAATGCGCCTGGGCACCTACTTCCTGCCCGACTACCCGGTGCCCGACAACGAAACGCTGGACAGCTGGATCTGCAGCGAATCGCGCAAGGGCCTGGACGCGCGCCTGGAAAAGAATCCATTGGCCGCCGGCAAGACCCGCGAAGACTATTTCGAGCGTCTCGAGTTCGAGCTCGCCACCATCATCAAGATGGGCTTCCCCGGCTACTTCCTGATCGTGGCCGACTTCATCCAGTGGGGCAAGAACCAGGGCATTCCGATCGGCCCCGGCCGTGGCTCCGGCGCCGGCTCGCTGGTGGCCTGGGCGCTGCAGATCACCGACCTCGACCCGATCCCGTACAACCTGCTGTTCGAGCGGTTCCTCAACCCCGAACGCGTGTCGATGCCCGACTTCGACATCGACTTCTGCATGGACCGCCGCGACGAGGTGATCGACTACGTCGCGCGCAAGTACGGGCGCGAGCGCGTCAGCCAGATCATCACTTACGGCACCATGGCCGCCAAGGCGGTGGTGCGCGACTCCGGCCGCGTGCTGGGCTTCCCGTACGGCCTGGTCGATGGTGTTTCCAAGCTGATCCCGAACATCCTCGGCATCCACCTGAAGGATGCACTGGGCAAGGGCAAGGAAGGCCCCAGCTCGGAAATGGCCTCGGCCGAACTGATCCAGCGCTACGAGACCGAGGACGATGTCCGCGACCTGATCGACCTGGCGCTGCAGCTGGAAGACCTGACCCGCAACGCCGGCAAGCATGCCGGTGGCGTGGTGATCGGGCCCGAGCCGCTGAGTGAGTTCTGCCCGCTGTACGCCGAACACGACGAGAACGGGCTGGGCAAGAACCCGGTCACCCAGTTCGACAAGAACGACGTGGAAGAAGTGGGCCTGGTGAAGTTCGACTTCCTCGGCCTGCGCACGCTGACCATCATCGACTGGGCGGTGAAGGCGATCAACAAGCGCCACGAGCGCGCCGGCATCCCGCCGGTGGACATCGCCGCGATTCCGCTCGACGACACGCCCACCTACAAGGACATCTTCGCCAACGGCAACACCGGCGCGGTATTCCAGTTCGAATCCTCGGGCATGCGCCGCCTGCTGAAGGACGCGCGCCCCGACCGTTTCGAAGACCTGATCGCGCTGGTGTCGCTGTACCGCCCTGGCCCGATGGACCTGATTCCTTCGTTCAACGCGCGCAAGCACGGCCAGGAAGAAATCATCTATCCCGATCCGCGCACCGAAGCGATCCTGAAGGACACCTACGGCATCATGGTGTACCAGGAGCAGGTGATGCAGATGGCGCAGATCGTGGGCGACTACTCGCTCGGCGGCGCCGACCTGCTGCGCCGCGCGATGGGCAAGAAGGTGCCGGCGGAAATGGCCAAGCACCGCGAGATCTTCCGCGAAGGCGCGGCCAAGGGCGGCGTGGAAGGCCCCAAGGCCGATGAAATCTTCGACCTGATGGAGAAGTTCGCCGGCTACGGCTTCAACAAGTCGCACGCTGCCGCCTACGCGCTGGTCAGCTACCAGACCGCCTGGCTCAAGAAGCACTATCCAGCCGAATTCATGGCCGCCACGCTGTCCTCGGACATGGACAACACCGACAAGGTGGTGGGCTTCCTCGCCGAAGTGCGCAACCTCGGCCTGACCGTGCTGCCGCCGCGCGTGAACGAGTCGGCGTACATGTTCGAGGCCTCCAGCCCGGACACCATCCAGTACGGCCTCGGCGCGATCAAGGGCGTCGGCCAGGGTGCGTGCGAAGCGGTGGTCGACGAACGCGTGGCCAAGGGCCGTTACGAATCGCTGCTCGATTTCTGCATGCGCATCGAGTCGGGCAAGCTCAACCGGCGCACCCTCGAAGCGATGATCAACTGCGGCGCGCTCGACGGCCTCGGCAGGAACCGCGCCTCGCTGATGCTGCAGCTTCCCGAAGTGCTCAAGGCCACCGACCAGATGTCGCGCGAGAAGGCCTCCGGGCAGAACTCGCTGTTCGGCGCGCCGGATCCGGTCAGCACCGCGCTGCAGCTGGACCTGCCCGAAGCCAAAGAGTGGGCGCTGGGCCAGTTGCTGGACGGCGAACGCGAAACCCTGGGCTTCTATCTCAGCGGGCATCCGTTCGACCCGCATGCCGACGACGTCAAGGAACTGGTCGGCACCGACCTGGGCATGCTGGAAAAGCTCATCCCCCCTGCCCGGCCGAGCAAGGACGGCGAGAAGCGCGCCTGGCGCCAGGAGACCCCGGTGATCCTGGCCGGCCTGGTGGTCGGCGTGCGCCGCAAGGGCGAAAGCCAGATCTTCATGCAGCTCGAGGACGGCAAGGGCCGGGTCGAGTGCAGCGCCTTCACCGACGGCCTGGCCGAGTTCGGCCACCTGATGACCAAGGACCGCATTCTGGTGGTCAAGGGCGGCCTGCGCGAAGACGAGTTCAACGGCGGTTACGCCCTGCGCATCCGCCAGTGCTGGGACTTCGAGGAAATCTGCGCCAATTACGCCACCCGCCTGTCGCTCCGCCTCGACCTGCGCCAGGGCGAGCCGGTCTGGAGCCGGGTCAACGCCCTTCTCGACCGTCACCGCCCCGGCCGTACGCCCCTGCGCCTGGACCTGCTGCTCGGCTCCGAACAGGGCCCGGTGGCCGGCATGCTGGACGTGGCCGGCGACGTCGCCGTGCGCGTGGACAGCCAGCTGGTGGACGCCCTGCGCGCCGATCCGGCGGTACGCACACTGAAGGTGCGCTACAGTCCGCCGTGGGCCAACTAGGCCAGTACCAGACGACCCCGTACGGGGCATTTCGACGCATTCGGCTACACTTTCCCTCTTTACTTCACGACGGCTTCCGATGAATCCGAACTACCTCGACTTCGAGCAACCCATCGCTGATCTGGAGGCAAAGATCCAGGAGCTGCGCAGCGCAAGCGCCGGCCCGGCGGTCAATGTCGAGGCCGAAGTGCGCACCCTGCAGGACAAGCTGCGCCTGCGCACCGCCCAGATCTTCCGCAACCTGACCTCGTGGCAGGTGCTGCAGCTGGCCCGGCATCCGTCGCGCCCGTACACCGCCGACTACATCCGGATCATCTGCGACGAGTTCCAGGAGCTGGCCGGCGACCGCGCCTTCGCCGACGACAAGGCGATCATCGGCGGCCTGGCCCGCATTGGTGGCCGTTCGGTGATGCTGATCGGCCACCAGAAGGGCCGCGATACCAAGGAAAAGATCAAGCGCAACTTCGGCATGCCCAAGCCGGAGGGCTACCGCAAGGCCCTGCGCCTGATGAAGATGGCCGAGCGTTTCGGCCTGCCGGTGCTGACCCTGATCGACACCGCCGGTGCCTGGCCCGGCATCGACGCCGAGTCGCGCAACCAGTCCGAGGCGATCGCGCGCAACCTGATGGAGATGGCCGAGCTGAAGGTGCCGGTGATCTGCACCGTGATCGGTGAAGGCGGCTCCGGCGGCGCACTGGCGCTGGGCGTGGGCGACCGCACCCTGATGCTGGAATACAGCGTGTATTCGACGATCAGCCCGGAAGGTTGCGCCTCGATCCTTTGGAAGGATGCGGGCAAGGCCAAGGACGCTGCAGAGCAGCTGGGTTTGACCGCCCCGCGCTTGAAGAGCTTGGGCCTGGTCGACAAGGTCGTGCGCGAGCCGACCGGGGGTGCACACCGTAATCCGGCGCAGATGGCCAAGCGTTTGAAGGCCGTGCTGCTCAATGAGCTGGATGCGCTGGAAGGGCTGACCACGGAAGACCTGCTGCAGAAGCGCTATGAGCGCCTGCGGAGTTACGGGGCGTACGAAGCGGCGTGATGCGCCGTTGTTTCGTGCAATAAAAAACCGGGCTTTCGCCCGGTTTTTTTTTGCGTGGATGTCCGGCACCTTAGAACGGTTTAGCCAACACCAACCACACCACCCCGACAAACAACACCAGAGGCAATTCATTGAACCAGCGCAGCGCGCGCGAGGACGGCAGCACCTTTCCCTTCACCGCGCCCTTCAACAGCCGCCCGGTCCAGCTGAAATACACCAGCAGCAGCACCACCAGTCCCAGCTTGGCATGCAGCCACCCCGCCGCGCCCGGCGCGACCATGGTCGGGAAGTCCGGAATCACCTTGTAACCCAGCCACAGCACCAGCCCCAGGATCAGCGCGAAGCCGAACATCATGTGGCCGAAGCGGTACAGACGCAGGCCCATCAACTGCAGCCGCTCGATCACCGGCAGCTGGCCAGCGGTCTCGCTCAGGTTGACCAGGATCCGCGGCAGGTAGAACACCGACGCCATCCACGCCACCACGAACACCAGGTGGAAGGTCTTGACCCAGTAGTAGGACTGCATGCGCTTGCTCCGTCGGCTGGCTTGGGATGTCGTTCATTCTGGCCGATTCCGTGCGCGCACGCATGCGCGACGGTTTGACGCAGCGCGGTACCATGGGCTCCGTTTTCCCGCCTGCCCACTGCTTCCATGTCCAAGACCTACGACCAGGCCTATTTCCAGCGCTGGTACCAGCCCGACCAGACCGGTGGCGCGGCGCGCCTTGCACGCAAGGTCGCGCTGGCCGTGGCCAGTGCCGAGTACTACCTGGAGCGGCCGATCCGCAGCGTGCTGGACATCGGTGCCGGCGAAGGCGCCTGGCGCGCGCCGCTGCTCAAGCTGCGCCCGCGCGTGCAGTACATGGGCTTCGACAGCAGCGCGTATGCGGTGCAGCGCTACGGACGCAGCCGCAACCTGCACCCGGCAACAGTCGGCGATTTCGCCTGGCTGCGGCCCTGCGCGCCGGTCGACCTGCTGGTGTGTTCGGATGTGATGCATTACGTGCCGTCCCGCGAACTGCGCCCGGCGCTGGCCGGCTTCGCCGAGCTGACCGCCGGCGTGGCCTTCCTGGAGGCCTTCACCGCCGAGGATGAGTTCGAAGGCGACCACGAAGGTTTCCAGGCCCGCCCGGCGGCGTGGTATCGGCGGCATTTGAAGGCCGAGGGATTCACCGCGCTGGGCTCGCACTGCTGGCTGTCGCCGGCGCTGGCGGGTCACGCGGCGGCGCTGGAGCGTCCGAGGTAGAGCCACGCCCTGCGTGGCTTCGCGATGCCCTGATCGGAAGCCAGCCACGCAGGGCGTTGCTCTGCCATCTCAGGGTTCGTTGCGACTAGCGCCTATTAAGGCGCATCCGCCGCGGTTGCTATATGCTGCGCGGCAACATAAGACCATACATATTCGGACGTCATGCTCTATCAGCTGCATGAATTGACCCGCAACCTGCTCGCCCCCTGGGTGCACCAGGCCCAGGCCAACGCCAAGTTCTTCGCCAACCAGGGCCACTGGTGGTCGCAGATGCCCGGTGCTGATCGCCTGGCGGCGGTCAATGAACTGTTCCACCGCATCGGCAAGGATTACGAGAAGCCCGAGTGGGGCATCAACGAAATCGACGTCGATGGCGAACGCGTGCCGATCGTCGTGCACGAGGAAGTGAGCAAGCCGTTCTGCAAGCTGCTGCGCTTCAAGCGCCACAGCAATGAAGCCGACCAGCTGCACACGATGCTCAACCAGCCGTTCGTGCTGGTGGTGGCGCCGCTGTCGGGCCACCACGCCACGCTGCTGCGCGATACCGTGCGCACGCTGCTGCGCGACCACCGCGTGTACGTCACCGACTGGGTGGACGCGCGCATGGTGCCGTCCAGCGAAGGCGAATTCGGCCTGGACGACTACATCGCCTACATCCAGGAATTCATCCGCCACCTCGGTGTCGAGCGCCTGCACGTGGTGAGCGTGTGCCAGCCAACCGTACCGGTGCTGGCCGCGGTTTCGCTGATGGCCAGCCGTGGCGAACCGACGCCGCGCACGCTGGTGATGATGGGTGGCCCGATCGACGCCCGCTGCAGCCCGACCGCAGTGAACAACCTGGCCACGCAGAACCCGCTGTCGTGGTTCGAGAACAACGTCATCCACACCGTGCCGCCGGGTTATCCGGGCGCAGGCCGCCGCGTGTATCCGGGCTTCCTGCAGCACGCCGGGTTCCTGTCGATGAATCCCAGTCGCCATTTCAGTTCGCACTGGGATTTCTATGCCGACCTGGTGAAGGGCGACATGGAAGACGCCGACGCGCACCGCCGCTTCTACGACGAGTACAACGCGGTGCTGGACATGCCGGCGCGCTACTACCTGGACACCATCCGCGTGGTGTTCCAGGAATTCCTGCTGCCGCGCGGCGAGTGGTACGTGAACGGCGAACGCGTCGATCCCGGTGCGATCACCGGCACGGCGCTGCTGAGCATCGAAGGCGAGCTGGACGACATCGCCGGGCTGGGCCAGACCGAAGCAGCGCAGGAACTGTGCACCGGCATCCCCGCCGAGCGCCGCGAGCATTTCATCGTCGAAGGCGCAGGCCATTACGGCATCTTCAGCGGCCGCCGCTGGCGCGAAACGGTCTACCCGAAGGTGCGCGATTTCTTCGCAGCCAATGCCAAGGCAGCGGCAAAGCCGAAGAAGACGCCAAAGACCGCCAGCAACGTCACCCCGATCCGGAAGAAGGTGGGGTGAACCCGCTGCGGGGGGGGGGGCGGGGGGGGGCCCCCCCCCGCTCAACACACGCCCCCCCCCATGCGTTGCCCTAAGGCCCGGGCCCGGGGCCGGGGAGCGCGCCCCGGGGCGGGGGG
>NZ_CAUQLJ010000028.1:0-45742 GCF_963519125.1 uncultured Stenotrophomonas sp.
ACAAGACCCTGGCCGAGCTGGAAGAAGAGCGCGCCGGCGTCGCCCACCTGCTGGGTTGATCGGTTCGCACTGCGAACGATGAGAGGGGGACGCTTCGGCGTCCCTTTTTCATATCCGGCATACCATGGCGACATGATCCACCTGCATTACCTCGATGACGCCCTGCTGGTCGCGGAAAAACCCGCCGGCCTGCTTTCCGTGCCCGGACGACTGCCGGAAAACCAGGACTGCGTGATCGCGCGCCTGCAGGCCCTGTATCCCGACGCGCTGACCGTGCACCGACTCGACCAGGTCACCTCCGGGCTGCTGCTGCACGCACGCGGCAAGGCCATGGAAGCGGCGCTGTCGATCCAGTTCCAGCAACGCCAGGTCGGCAAGCGCTACCAGGCGGTGGTGGAAGGCGTGCTGGACGAGGACGCAGGCGAGGTCGACCTCCCGTTGATCGTGGACTGGCCGAACCGGCCGAAGCAGCGCGTGGACCATGACGCCGGCAAACCCGCACTGACCCGCTGGCAGGTGCTGGCCCGCGACCTCGAGGCCGGCCAGACCCGGGTCGCGCTGGAACCGGTGACCGGACGCAGCCATCAGCTGCGACTGCACATGGCCAGCCTCGGCCACCCCATCGTCGGCGACGTGCTGTACGGCGCCGCGCCGGCTGCGCGCGTGCACCTGCATGCCTGCCGCCTGCAGTTCATCCACCCGCTGACCGGGGAGGCCCTGCGGTTCGATTCGACGGTGCCGTTCTAGGCCGCCGCGCGCGTACGACCAAGGTCGGACGGTCCGCCAGCCGCCATCGGACTATGCTCGATCCCATGACTCTGTCTGGGAGGGCCGTCATGCATTACGAAGATGTCTACCGCCGATCGGTCGAGGAACCTGAAGCCTTCTGGGCCGAGGAGGCGCACCGCATCTATTGGCACGTGCCGCCGCAACAGGTGCTGGATTACAGCAACCCGCCGTTCCGGCGCTGGTACGTCGGTGGCCAGACCAACCTCTGCTACAACGCGGTCGACCGTCACCTGGCCGAGCGCCCCGACCAGCTGGCACTGGTCGCCATCTCCACCGAAACCAACGTCACCCGCGAGATCACCTACCGCGAGCTGTACCGCGAAGTGAATGCATTTGCCGCGGTGCTGCAGCGGCTGGACGTGCAGCGCGGCGACCGCGTGGTCATCTACATGCCGAACATGGCCGAGGCGGTGTTCGCGATGCTCGCCTGCGCGCGCATCGGTGCGATCCATTCGGTGGTGTTCGGTGGCTTTGCCGCGCACAACCTGGCGCTGCGCATCGACGACGCCGCGCCCAAGCTGCTGATCGCCGCCGACGCCGGCAAGCGCGGTGGCAAGGTGATTCCATACAAGGCAATGGTCGACGCGGCCTGCGCCGAAGCACAGTCGCCGCCGCCGCATGTATTGATCGTGTCGCGCGGGCTCGACCCGGCCGAGCCGAAGGTGCCGGGCCGGGACGTGGACTACGCCACGCTGCGCGAGGAAGTGGGCGACCAGGACGTGCCGGTGGTGTGGTTGGAATCGAACGAACCGAGCTACCTGCTGTACACCTCCGGCACCACAGGCAAGCCCAAGGGTGTGCAGCGCGATGTCGGCGGGTATGCCGTGGCGATGGCGCAGTCGATGGAGACCGTGTTCGACTGCAAACCAGGCCAGGTGATGTTCTCGACCTCGGACGTGGGCTGGGCGGTGGGGCATTCCTACAACGTGTATGGCCCGCTGATCGGTGGATGTACGTCGCTGCTGTACGAAGGGTTGCCCACGAATCCGGATCCGGGCATCTGGTGGGCGCTGTGCGAGCAGTACGGCGTGCGCACGCTGTTCTCTTCGCCCACCGCGATCCGGGTGCTGAAGAAGCACGATGCGGACTTCATCAAGCGCCACGACCTGGAAACGTTGAAGTATGTGTTCCTCGCCGGCGAACCGCTGGACGAACCCACCGCGCACTGGATCAATGACGCACTGGGCAAACCGATCATCGACAACTACTGGCAGACCGAAACCGGCTGGCCGGCGCTGACCCTGCTGCCCGGGGTGGAGCTCAAGCCGGTGCGGTTCGGCTCGCCGGGTTTCCCCAACCTCGGTTACCGGATGAAGGTGATCGACGAGAACACCGGCGCCGAAGTACAACCGGGGCAAAAGGGCGTGCTGGTGATGGTGCCACCGCTGCCGCCGGGCTGCATGAGCACGGTCTGGAACGACGACGCGCGTTTCCTGCAGAGCTACTTCAGCCACTTCAAGGAGCTGTTGTACAGCTCGCTGGACTGGGCGATCCGCGACGAGGACGGCTACACCTTCATCCTCGGCCGCACCGACGATGTGATCAACGTGGCAGGTCACCGGCTCGGCACACGCGAAATCGAAGAGTGCATTTCCGGGCACCCGCTGGTCGCCGAGGCCGCGGTGATCGGGGTCAAGGACGAACTGAAGGGCCAGGTGCCGCTGGTCTTCGTCACCCTCAAGCAGGCGGTGGGCGAGGAGGGCGCCACGGTGGTTGCCGAGATGATGCAGCGGGTGACCGAGAGCCTCGGCGCGGTCGCGCGCCCGGCACACATCCACCTGGTCAACGCCCTGCCCAAGACCCGCTCGGGCAAGCTGCTGCGCCGCTCGTTGCAGGCCCTGGCCGAACACCGCGACCCGGGCGACCTGTCCACCCTGGACGACCCGGGCGCACTGGACGAGATCCGCCGCGCGCTGGGCCGGTAAGGACCTTACGGGTGTTGCAGCGCATTATCGATGCGCCGCAACCTCGGTTAAGCTGCGAGGGTGATCGCTGTGGCCCGGGTGGCAGGCTGCGGACGTGCCGGGGATGGCACGACCGCAGCGTCGGGTTCCGCACGACTGCAAGGGGACGCTGGGCAACCGTTGATGCGGAAGCCGGGCGTGCAGGGGGACCAGGCAACAGGGGGAACACATGGCCTATATCCATGCCAAGACGGCCGCTGGCCGTCAGGAAATCGAAGACCGTGCGCGTCGGCTGCTGCCGGGGTTGCGCTCCATTCTGCTGATGGTCGATGGTCAGCGTGATGACAATGAGCTGACTGCAATGTTGCCGGGGCTGCGCGCGCCGGATGACGCGCTGGTGCAACTCGCTGAAATGGGATTGATCGAAGTGGTCGGCGGCGCGCTGGCGCCGAGCGCGCCCCGCGCGCTTACCGCCGGTCGCGAGCAGGACCCGGTGCTGTACAAGCAGCTGTACGACTGGATGAGCGAGTCGGTGCGAAAACACCTGGGCCTGAAGGGCTACTTCATGCAGCTCAAGATCGAGCGCTGCACCGACGCGGCCGGCCTGGAAAAGCTGTGGCCGGAGATGGCGACAGCGGTATCGAAGGCGAAGAGTCCGGCGCTGGCCAATCGCTGGATGGAAGAGACGCGCGCGTTGCTGCAGAGCGAACCGCAGGCGGTGTAGAGCGGAGCAGAGCTCCGCTCTACGTTTCTGTCTTACTGCAGGCCTTCGGCCTGCAGAACCGCCTTCACGCCTGCGTCGGCTTCCATGCGGGTCTTGAACGCGGCCAGGTTGTCCAGGCCGCTGAGGTCGATCTTCGCTGAGGCTGCCCAGCGCAGGGTGATGTAGAAGTACGGATCGGCGTAGCTGCGGAAACCGGCCAGCCACGGCTTGTCGGCGAGCTGGCGATTGGCGGTTTCGAACAGGCCGCGCAGGCGCTTGCGGGCGGCGTCGCGCACGGCGTCGTACTGGGCTTCGTCGCCGATGAACTTGCCCGGTCCGAACAGCGGCGAGAACGCCGGATGCACGTCCGAATTGACGAAGGCCAGCCAGCGGTTGGCTTCGGCGCGCTGCTGCGGGCTGCCGTCGCCGGCCAGGCCCGCCTGCGGATGGGTGTCGGCGATATAGCCCATGATCGCCGAGTTCTGGGTCAGCACGAAGCTGCCATCGACGATCGCCGGTACCGCGCCGGCCGGATTGATCGCCAGGAACGCCGGTGCCTTCAGCGTGTCCTTGTCGAGCAGCTCCACCTCGTACGGCTGGCCGGTCCACTGCAGGGCGATATGGTCGGCGGTGGAGCAGGCACCGGGCTTGCTGTACAGCTTCATGGGGAACTCCGTCGGATTGCGGGAAATGGTAAGCGGCCCACTATTCCAGAGCCGCGCCCGCATCCTCAACGGTATGGCCGTAACAGATTGTTACGACGCGCGTGGCTTGAGTTTCTGCACGCGATAGAAGGTGTGGTCGCCGATCGTGGCCACCTGGTACGCGTTGCGCCAGCTCGGGCTCGCGATCGACAGCGCCGCGAAGTGGCTGGCGCCCGGCACGATCTCCTTGCGCTCGCCGGCCGGCAGGGCCCAGTTGCGTTCGGCATCGAAGGCCACGGTCATGGCTTCTTCCCAGGCATCGCTGTTGGCCAGCTGGGTGCCGGGCGCGACGATGGTCGGGGCGAACTGCTTGCGAGCGGTCACCACCTTGCACATCGAATCGCCCCACAGCCCGCTGTCCAGGCGGCGCAGCGCCACTTCCGCAACGGCTTGCTGGCCGCGCAGGGTCTGGTCACGCGCTTCGAGGTAGACGGTCGTGCTCAGGCACAACGAATCGGCGGCCGGCTGCGGCAACAACTGCGACAGCCAGAGTATCCAGGCCAGTTTCATGTATCTCCTTGCTCCGTATGGGCCGCACCTGGCTGTCCATCCGATCAACGGGACGGGGCGGGGGTACGACTTGGCGTCATGGGGAGGCGACCATCGGGGCCGCCCGTATGCGGCTCCCGAAAGACGTGGGGGCCGCGCGCTCACTCGAACTGGGTGGTGAGCGGGAAAGTTGGCGCACGATAGGGGGGGATTTCGCAACGCATCCTGAACCGGAAGGCTTGACATTCAGGTTCAGGGGTGGGGCGGATTACCGTATTCAGGTTCCACAGGCAGCCGGCCAGAGGCCGGCTCTACACAGGTCAAACGCGGGTCGTGCCGGCTAACGGCCGGCTCCTCACAGCTCGGCGGCCAACCGGCTGCCCTGGTTGATCGCGCGCTTGGCATCCAGTTCGGCGGCCACGTCCGCGCCGCCGATCAGGTGCGCGTCCACGCCCGCTGCCTGCAGCGCGGCGTGCAGGTCGCGGCGCGGTTCCTGGCCCGCGCAGATCACCACGTGGCTGACCGGCAGGGTCTGTTCCTGGCCGTCGACGCGGATCCGCAGGCCACTGTCGTCCACGCCCAGGTACTCCACGCCGCCGAGCATCTTCACGCCCTTGGCCTTGAGCGTGGCACGGTGGATCCAGCCGGTGGTCTTGCCCAGTCGTGCGCCCGGCTTGCCGGGGCTGCGCTGCAGCAGCCAGACCCTGCGCGCCGGCGCTTCCGGTTGCGGTCGGGTCAACGCACCGCGTGCCTCGAAGCTCGGGTCCACCCCCCATTCGGCCATCCAGCGGGCCGGGTCCAGTGCCGGGGACGGGCCTTCGTGGACCAGGAACTCGCCCACGTCGAAACCGATTCCGCCGGCCCCGATGATGGCGGCCTCGGCGCCTACCTGCACCTTGCCCAGCAGCACGTCCAGGTAGGTCACGACCTTGGGATGGTCGGCACCGGGGAAGTCGACCTCGCGCGGACGGATGCCGGTGGCCACGACCACCGTGTCGAAGCCGGCGAGGGCAGCCACATCGGCCTGCGTGTCCAGCTTCACGGTGACGCCGGTCTCGTCCAGCTTGTGGCGGAAGTAGCGCAGCGTTTCGTGGAATTCCTCCTTGCCCGGAATGCGCTTGGCCACGTTGAACTGCCCGCCGATCTCGCTGCCGGCATCGAACAGCGTGACCGCGTGGCCGCGCTCGGCGGCCACCGTGGCGCAGGCCAGGCCGGCCGGGCCAGCACCGACCACCGCGACCTTTTTCGGCGCGGTCGTCGGCCGGTACACCAGCTCGGTTTCATGCACCGCGCGCGGGTTGACCAGGCAGCTGGCGGTCTTGTTCTCGAACACGTGGTCCAGGCACGCCTGGTTGCACGCGATGCAGGTGTTGATCGCATGCGCGCGTCCGGCGCGCGCCTTGTTCGTCCACTCGGGGTCGGCAAGCAGCGGGCGCGCCAGCGACACCATGTCAGCGCCGCCGTCGGCCAGGATGCGCTCGGCCACGTCGGGCATGTTGATCCGGTTGGTGGCGATCACCGGCAGCTGCACGTGTGGCTTGAGCTTGGCGGTGACCCCGGCGAACGCGGCGCGCGGCACCGAGGTGGCGATGGTCGGCACCCGCGCCTCGTGCCAGCCGATGCCGGAGTTGATCAGGGTGGCGCCGGCCGCTTCGATTGCCTTCGCCTGCTGCACGATCTCGTCCCAGTTGCTGCCGTCCTCGACCAGGTCGACCAGCGACAACCGGTAGATGATGATGAAATCCGGGCCGCAGGCTTCGCGGATGCGGCGCACGATCTCCACTGCGAACTGCATGCGGCGGCTGGCATCGCCGCCCCAGCGGTCGTTGCGCAGGTTGGTGCGCGGTGCGATGAATTCGTTGATCAGATAGCCTTCCGAACCCATCACCTCGACGCCGTCGTAGCCGGCCTCGCGGGCCAGTCGCGCGCTGCGCGCGTAGTCGGCGATATGCCGTTCCACGCCGCGCGCCGAAAGCGCCCGCGGCGTGAACGGGTTGATTGGTGCCTTCTTCTTCGACGGCGCCACCGACAGGGGGTGGTAGGCATAGCGCCCGGCATGCAGCAGCTGCAGGCAGATCTTGCCGCCGTGCTCGTGCACTGCACCGGTGAGCTGGCGGTGCGGGCCGACTTCCCACGGCCAGGACAACTTGCCGCCGAACGGCTTCAGCCAGCCGACCACATTGGGCGCGTAGCCGCCGGTCACGATCAGTCCGACGCCACCGGCCGCGCGTTCAGCGAAATAGGCGGCCAGTTTCGGGAAATCGCGCGCACGGTCTTCCAGCCCCGTATGCATGGACCCCATCAGCACGCGGTTGCGCAGGGTGGTGAAGCCCAGGTCGAGCGGGGCGAACAGGTGCGGGTAGGCGGGGGATTCGGCGGCTGGCGACATGTCGATACGCTTGCGTACGGAAGGCGGGCAGGGTGCCGCGAAAGGCCCCTGCACGCAAGGGGCTTCGACACACCGGTAGCGCCGGCCGTTCGCCGGACCTACCAGCCGGACAGCACCAGCTTTCCGGTAACCCCACCCCCTTCCAGCAGCCGGTGCGCCTCGCGCAGATGCTCCGCGTTGATCGTGCCCAGCGAGGTATGCGCGGTGCTGCGCAGTTCGCCGGCGTCGACCAGGCTGGCCACGCGGCTGAGGATGCGATGTTGTTCGATCATGTCGGCGGTCTGGAAGCGCGAACGCGCGAACATGAATTCCCAGTGGATGCCGATGCATTTGGCCTTGTAGGGATCGCCGATCCGCAGCGGACCGCGCGGTTCCACCACCAGCCCCACATGCCCCTGCGGGGCCAGCAGTTCGCCGAGCACTTCCCAATAGTGGTCCGTGTCGGCCAGGTTCAACGCCACCTCCACCTGTGCAATGCCCAGTGCCTGCAGCTGCGCCGGCAACGGCTGGCGATGGTCGACCACATGGTCGGCGCCCATCCGCCGGCACCATTCCGCCGAATCCTCGCGCGATGCGGTGGCGACCACGGTGAATCCCGCGTGGCGCGCCAGCTGGATCGCGATCGAACCCACGCCACCGGCGCCGCCGATCACCAGCAGCGTCTGCCCGGCATGACGTCGATCATCGAAGTGCAGCGGCATGCGTTCGAACAGCAGTTCCCATGCAGTCAGCACCGTCAACGGCAATGCGGCCGCTTCGGCGAAATCCAGCGTGGTCGGCTTGCGACCGACGATCCGCTCGTCCACCCACTGCAGCTGCGCGTTGCTGCCGGGACGTGTCACATCGCCTGCGTAATACACCTGATCGCCCGGCGCGAACGCGGTGACCTGCGCGCCGACCGCAACGACTGTGCCGGAAGCGTCGAATCCAAGGATGCGGGGAGGCGACACCTCGCCCGCACGGGGTGCGCGCTGCTTGGTATCCACGGGGTTCACCGAGACGGCCTCGACGCGCACGAGCAGATCATGCCCCTGCGGCACTCCCGGTTCAGGAATCACCAGATCGCGCAGTGCATCCGGATCGTCGATGGGCAGGTAACGGGTCAGTCCTACAGCGTTCATATCGGCTCCTGGGAGGTGAAACACGTTCATCATGGGGACGCTTTCAAACCTGTTTACGAGCTGAATCACGACACACCGCCGAATTGCATCAAATACTGTAGCGAGTCGTTGAAATCTTTGGGAAAGTGCCGGAAAGCCTTGTCATTGTTGGGTCTTGCGGAAGTTCACCAACCTGTATAGGGTGCCTCCAGCTGGACCGGTGGAGGTCTGGCGGTCGATTTCACATGTTATGTGACCGTTAACATCGCCTTCACTCCCCTGAGCATAATGTTCGCGGCGGTGGCGTGCTGAATCGGCAGTCTTAACGACGCAGTAGTGCTGGCCCATGCCTCTACCGGTTTCATACCCCCGAAATAGGAGCTGTATTACATGAACAAGAAGATCCTCACTGCCGCGCTGCTGGGCGGCCTGGCGTTTGCCCAGGCAGCTTCCGCGCAGTCGTCCTTTGATGACCGCTGGTACCTGACCGGTTCGGCTGGCTTCAACTTCCAGGATAGCGACCGTCTGACCAACGATGCTCCGTTCGTGACCCTGGGCCTGGGTAAGTTCGTCAGCCCGAACTGGTCGCTGGACGGTGAGCTGAACTATCAGAACCCGAATTTCGACGACAACCAGGATCTGAACTGGAGCCAGTACGGCGTCTCGCTGGATGCCCGCTACCACTTCATCCAGGAAGGCCGTGGCTGGAACCCGTACCTGCTGATGGGCCTGGGCTACCAGAAGTCGGAAGAAGAGTTCGACAACTTCCCGTCGCCGGACAGCCCGGGTGAGCGCAAGGACGGCAACTTCGCCGCCAAGGTCGGCGTCGGCCTGCAGACCACCTTCGACAAGCGCGTTGCAGTCCGCGCCGAAGTGGCCTACCGCGGTGACTTCGACGACAAGAGCATCGCTGCTCCGGATGAAAGCTGGTTCGGCGACGTGCTGGCCTCGGTCGGCGTCGTGATCCCGCTGGGCCCGCCGCCGGCTGCCCCGGTTGCCGCCCCGGCTCCGGTTGCGCCGAGCTGCGCCGACCTGGATGACGACGGTGACGGCGTCAACAACTGCGACGACAAGTGCCCGGATTCGCAGCCGGGTCAGACCATCGGTCCGGACGGTTGCCCGGTGCCGGTCTCCATCGACCTGAAGGGCGTCAACTTCGACTTCGACAAGTCGAACCTGCGTCCGGACGCCGTGGCGATCCTGAGCGAAGCCACCCAGATCCTGGTGCGTTACCCGGACCTGCGCGTCGAAGTGGCCGGCCACACCGACCTGTGCGGCAAGGAAGACTACAACCAGAAGCTGTCCGAGCGTCGTGCGACCGCCGTGTACAACTATCTGACCCAGAACGGCGTGGCTGCTGCCCGTCTGACCGGTCCGATCGGTTATGGCGAGAGCCGTCCGCTGGAGCAGACCCCGCAGACCTTCCCGGCCTGCAAGAGCGAGAAGAACCGTCGTACCGAGCTGAACGTCCAGAACTAATCGTTCCGGATCATCAGCCTCAGGACAGGGCCCGGCAATGCCGGGCCCTGTTTTTTTGTGTGCGGTTCAACAAATCGGAAATAAATTCAACACGTTGCCGTATTCATTGAATGTGGGATCTTGAAAGCGGTTGTGGCACTGTTAAACTTGGTGCGTCACCCTCTTTCCTGGATGCATCCCATGCTGCGTATCGCACTGGCCGCCGCCCTCGGCCTGGCCCTGGTTCCCACCGCTTACGCAGCCGTGGATTGCTCGGCCACGGCCACCGCCGTGGCGCCGCTGCCGCTGCCGGCCACCGCGATCGCGCCGGTCGCCAACGAGCTGTACATCCGCAACGTGCAGCTGGGCATGCCCGCCGGTGTGCTGACCTCCAATTTCGACCAGCAGCAGTCGCTGGACCGCGTGCTGCAGCGCCTGCGCATCGACGGCTGCCAGAACATCGCCAAGGCGATGCCGGGCGCACCGGCGGTGAAGCCGAACGATCCGGCCGCCTACAAGCCGCAGACCGAGTTCGACAACACGCCGTGGCGCTTCGACATGAGCCAGAACGGCAAGCGCATGACCGCCGAGGAATTCGACGCCTGGATGAAGGCCAAGGGCGTGCGCGTGGTCAAGGCGCGTCCGGCGCCGGCGGCTGCCGCCGCACCGGCCGCCGCACCGGCTGAAACCAAGCCGGAAGGCAAGAAGTAAGGTCCGCGCGCTGCGACCGATGAGCACACGTCGGCCACCCGCGGCGCCCCCGAATCGACCACGCCGCGACCTGCGGCGTGCGTCCGCCCCGGCCAGGCCCGGCGCCGCACGCGCCACCGACGCGCCGCGCCATGGGCTGGCGCGCGTGTTGTCCAAGGCCGGGCTGTGCTCGCGCACCGAGGCCGCGCGCTGGGTCGCCGACGGCCGGGTCACGGTCGACGGCCGCACCATCAACAATCCGGAATTCCCGATCGTCGATGGCCGCCACGTGGTCCGGGTCGACGGCCAGCCGCTGGGCAGCGCCCGACGCATCCACATCATGCTCAACAAGCCACGCGGGCTGGTCACCACCGCGCAGGACGAGCGTGGCCGTGACACCGTATACCGCTGTTTCGACGGCGCCGGCCTGCCATGGCTGGCCCCGGTCGGGCGCCTGGACAAGGCCAGCGAAGGCCTGTTGCTGTTCAGCAACGACCCCGAGTGGGCGGCCCGCCTGACCGACCCGGAGACCGGGCCGGACAAGACCTACCACGTGCAGGTCGACGTCATTCCCGACGAGACCCGGCTGGCCGCGCTGCGCGCCGGGGTCGAGGACGAGGGCGAGTTCCTGCGCGCACGCGCGGTGCGCCTGCTGCGCAGTGGCGAAAAGACCGCATGGCTGGAAGTGGTGCTGGAGGAAGGGCGCAACCGGCACATCCGCCGGCTGCTGGCGGCCTTCCAGATCGATGTCCTGCGTTTGGTCAGGGTAGGGATCGGCCACTTGGCACTGGGGACGCTGGGCAAGGGCGCCTGGCGCGAGCTGCAGCCGCATGAACTGGAATTGCTCCACACCACGGCCGGACGCGCCGTGGTCGCATCGTAGTGCGTGGCCCGCTGGGGAGCGGGCGCACCACCGGGCAAGGGATGGCCTGCCGCTCAACGACTGACCACTACCGGGAGAAGTGTCATGAAAACCCTGATCAACCGCCGCCCGCTGCTGGGCGGTGCCGCCCTGTTGCTGCCGGCCCTGTTGCTGACCGCCTGCGGCGGCCATAAACAGGCGGCAAAAGGCACGCCACCGGTCACCGACAAGGTGGTCGAAGTGCAGTTGCCCGCATCCGAACGCGATGCCCGTGGCGCCTACCGGTTCCACATGAGCAGGGGCGATCAGCGCATGAGCGCCGACGAGTTCGACGCCTGGATGAAGGCCAACGGCATCCGCGTGGCCAAGGGCAATCCCGCTGCCTCGGCTGCGTCCAAGCCGGTGGTGGTGGCCAGCAAGGGCGAGGCGAAGGACAAGAAGAAAAAGAAATGACGCATGTCGAGAGCGGGGCAGGGCCCCGCTCTACGTCAGGTGTGGATCAGCCTTTGATGACACCCAGTTCGACGCCGATGCGGGTGAACGCATCGATGGCGCGGTCCAGGTGCGCGCGGGTGTGCGCGGCGCTGATCTGGGTGCGGATGCGCGCCTGACCCTTGGGCACCACCGGGAAGAAGAAGCCGATCGCGTAGATGCCTTCTTCGAGCAGGCGCTGCGCGAATTTCTGCGCCAGCGGGGCGTCGTACAGCATCACCGGGCTGATCGGATGCACGCCCGGCTTCACGTCGAACCCGGCGGCGGTCATCTTCTCGCGGAAGTACGCGGTGTTTTCCTGCAGCGTGGTGCGTAGGTCATCGGCACTGGCCAGCATGTCGAAAGCCTTGATGCCGGCGGCGACCACGTGCGGCGGCAACGAGTTGGAGAACAGGTAGGGGCGCGAGCGCTGGCGCAGCAGTTCGATCACTTCGGCGCTGGCGGTGGTGAAGCCGCCCAGTGCGCCACCCATCGCCTTGCCCAGGGTGCCGGTGATGATGTCGATCCGGTCCAGCACGCCCTTGACCTCGGCCGAGCCGCGGCCGGTGGCACCGAGGAAGCCGGTGGCGTGGCATTCGTCGATATGCACCAGCGCGTTGTACTTCTTCGCCAGCGCGGTGATCTCGTCGAGCGGGGCGATGAAGCCGTCCATCGAGAACACGCCGTCGGTGGTGATCAGCTTGGTCCGGCAGCCGGCGGCATCGGCCGCCTGCAGCTGGGCTTCCAGATCCGCCATGTCGCAGTTGGCGTAGCGGAAGCGCTTGGCTTTGCACAGGCGTACACCGTCGATGATCGAGGCATGGTTGAGCGCGTCGGAGATGATCGCGTCGTTCTCGCCCAGCAGCGGCTCGAACAGGCCGCCGTTGGCGTCGAAGCAGGCTGCGTACAGGATGGTGTCCTGCTTGCCGAAGAAGCTGGCGATCTGCTGTTCCAGCTGCTTGTGCAGGTCCTGGGTGCCGCAGATGAAGCGCACCGAGGCCATGCCGAAGCCGTGGCTGTCCAGCGCGTCCTTGGCCGCCTGGATCAGGTCGGGATGGTCGGCCAGGCCCAGGTAATTGTTGGCGCAGAAGTTCAGCACCTGGCGACCGTCGTCCAGGGTGATCTCCGCCGACTGTGGGCTGGTGATGACGCGCTCGGACTTGAACAGGCCCTGGGCGCGGATCGCCTCCAGTTCCTCAACATAGTGCTGGGTGAGCGGGGCGGTCTGGGCGTCGGTCATGGCAGGCAGTCATCGGCACGGGAAAACCGGGATTTTACCCGCCCCGGCCGTTGCCCGGGGCGGTCATCGGCGGAGCCCGGGAGTGACAGGGCCAGCGGTTACGCATGCAATTGTTGCAACGCAATATCAATCGGGTTAAAAATCCGTAAACTCGCCACCCCGTTCACCCCCACCGTCTGGAGAGACCCGCATGAACCACGCTACGCGCCGTACCGCAGCCGCTGTGCTCTGCGCCGCCCTGTTTGCCCCGTTCGTCGCCAGTGCCCAGGACGAGGCCGAATCGCCGTTCAGCTGGAACGTCACCGGCGTTTCCGACTACGTGTTCCGTGGCGTCTCGCAGACCGATGAAGATCCGACCGTGCAGGCCGGCTTCACCTACACCTCGCCGGTGGGCCTGTACGCCGGGATCTGGGGTTCGGGCGTGGACTTCGGCGACGGTGGCCCGGATGCCGAGGTCGACTACTTCATCGGCTACGGCGTGGACGTCACCGACAACGTCAATTTCGACGTGATGCTCAACCATTACAGCTACCCGGGTTCCAGCGAGCTGGCGTATACCGAGCTGATCACCAAGACCAGCTTCGCCGAGCACTACAACGTGACCGTGGCCTACACCAACGATGTCTGGAACACCGACACCGACGGCTGGTATTTCGCTGCCGGCACCGAGTGGGCGCTGCCGCAGGAATTCAACCTGACCGCCAACGTCGGCCGCAACACCTTCAAGGATGAGATCGCCAAGGACTACACCGACTGGAACATCGGCGTGAACCGCACCTGGGGCCTGTTCACCCTGGGCCTGGGTTACTACGGCACCGACGGCAACGGCCGCGACAACAGCGGCAAGCTCGCCGACAACCGCGTAGTGTTCACCGTCGCCGTCGGGCAATAACCGGCGCTCGCACTGAACAAAAAAAAGGCACCCGGTGGGTGCCTTTTTTCATGTTGCTCAGTTCCAGCTGAGAACCACTTTACCCGCCTTGCCCTGTTCCATCAGGTCGAAACCTTTCTGGAACTCGTCGATCGGCAGCTGGTGGGTCATCACCTTGCCGAGCGGGAAACCGGACAGCACCAGCTGGGTCATCTTGTACCAGGTCTCGTACATCTTGCGGCCGTAGATGCCCTGCACGGTCAGGCCCTTGAAGATGATCTTGTCCCAGTCGCAGCCGGCGCCCTTGGGCATGATGCCGAGCATGGCGATCTTGCCGCCGTGGTACATGCAGTCGAGCATGTCGTTGAACGCACGCGGGTTGCCGCTCATTTCCAGGCCCACGTCGAAGCCCTCCATGTGCAGTTCCTTCATCACGTCCTTGAGCGAGGTGTTGGCAACGTTGACTACCCGGGTGGCGCCCATGTCGGCGGCCAGCTTCAGGCGGAAGTCGTTGACGTCGGTAACCACCACGTTGCGCGCACCGATGTGCTTGCAGATGCCCGCGGCGATGATGCCGATCGGGCCGGCGCCGGTGATCAGCACGTCTTCGCCGATCACGTCGAATTCCAGCGCGCAATGCGCGGCGTTGCCGTACGGGTCGAAGAAGGCGGCCAGTTCCGACGGGATCTGGTCGGGGATCGGCCACAGGTTGCTGGCCGGCATCACCATGTATTCGGCGAAGGCGCCGTTGACGTTCACACCGATCCCGACCGTGTTCGGGCACAGGTGCGGACGGCCGCCACGGCAGTTGCGGCAGTGGCCACACACGATGTGCCCTTCGGCCGAGACGCGCTGGCCGATCTCGTAGCCGGTCACGCCCGGGCCGATTTCGGCGATGCGGCCGACGAATTCGTGGCCGATGGTCAGGCCCGGCTTGATCGTGCGCTGGCTCCATTCGTCCCACAGGTAGATGTGCAGGTCGGTACCGCAGATGGCGGTCTTCTCCAGCTTGATCAGGACCTCGTTCGGGCCCGGCACCGGCACCGACACCTCTTCGAGCCAGATGCCCTTGGCGGCTTCGCGCTTGACCAGGGCCTTCATTGTTTGCTGCGCCATCGGGGTGGAGCTCATCTGGGGGAAAGGCGGAATTATAGGGGGTGCGGGGGCGGGGGCATGTTGCGGTGCGGGTGACCGACCCCGTTACAATCGGCGGTTCTTTCACCCAAGGGCCGCACATGCGCTCGAATCTGCTTGCGTTTTCCGTCGTTGCCAGCCTCGGGCTGGTCCAGGCCGCCGCTGCCGCCGAGGGCATGTGGGTGCCGCAACAGCTGCCGGAAATTGCCGGGCCGCTGAAGCAGGCCGGCCTGAAGCTGTCGCCCGAACAGATTTCCGACCTGACCGGCGACCCGATGGGCGCGGTGGTCGCGCTGGGCGGCTGCACCGCCAGCTTCGTTTCGCCGCAGGGCCTGGTGGTGACCAACCACCACTGCGCCTATGGCGCGATCCAGCTCAACTCGACCGCCGAGAAGAACCTGATCAAGGACGGCTTCAACGCGCCGACCCTGAAGGATGAACTGAGCGCCGGCCCGAACGCGCGCGTGTTCGTGCTCGACCAGATCACCGACGTGACCGACCAGGCCAAGGCCGCCATCGCCGCCGCCGGCAAGGACCCGCTTGCCCGCACCCGCGCACTGGAAGCCTTCGACAAGGCACAGACCGCCGCCTGCGAGGCCGACGCCGGTTTCCGCTGCCGCCTGTACAGCTTCTCCGGCGGCAACACCTACCGCCTGTTCCGCAACATGGAAATCAAGGACGTGCGCCTGGTCTACGCGCCCCCGGGCAGCGTCGGCAAGTTCGGCGGCGACGTCGACAACTGGATGTGGCCGCGCCACACCGGCGATTTCTCGTTCTACCGCGCCTACGTGGGCAAGGACGGCAAGCCGGCCGCCTTCGCCGCCGACAACGTGCCGTACCAGCCCAAGCACTTCCTGAAGTTCGCCGACCAGCCGCTGGGCGCCGACGACTTCGTGATGGTGGCCGGCTACCCGGGCCGTACCAACCGCTATGCGCTGGCTGGCGAGTTCAATGAAACCGCCGACTGGACCTACCCGACCATCGCCCGCCATTACAACGCGGTGCTGGACCTGATCGACAAGGCCGGCAAGGCCGATCCGGACGTGAAGGTGAAGTACGCCGCCACCGCCGCCAGCATGAACAACGTGGCCAAGAACTACAAAGGCCAGCTGGAAGGCTTCAAGCGCATCGACGCGGCCGGCCAGAAGCAGGCCGAGGAAGCGGCCGTGCTGGCCTGGCTGAAGAAGCAGGGCGCGGCGGGCAAGCCGGCACTGGCCGCGCACGCGCAGCTGGTCAAGCACCTGGACACCAGCCGCAGCACCCGCGAGCGCGACCTGTTCGTCAGCCAGTTCAACAACACTTCTGCCGTCGGCGCCGCGCTGTCGCTGTATCGCCTGTCGATCGAGCGCGCCAAGCCGGATGCCGAGCGTGAAGCCGGCTACCAGGACCGCGACCTGCCCACCGTGGAAGGCAGCCTGCGCCAGATGGACCGCCGCTACGTGGCGAAGATGGACCAGCAGCTGCAGCAGTACTGGCTGAACCAGTACGCAGCCCTGCCGGCGGCACAGCGCACCAATGAGGTGCTGAACCAGTGGCTGGCCGGCAGCGATGCGGCGGCCGTCGATGGTCTGGTCCGCAAGCTTTCCGGTACCCAGCTGGGCAGCCTGGACGAGCGCCTGCGCTGGTTCAAGGCCGACCGCGCCGCGTTCGAAGCGAGCACCGATCCGGTGATCCAGTACGCGGTGGCAAGCATGCCGGCGCTGTTGAAGCAGGAAGAGCAGAAGAAGACCCGTGAGGGCGAATCGCTGCTGGCCCGCCCGGCCTACCTGCAGGCCGTGGCCGACTACAAGAAGAGCAAGGGCGGCTTCGTTTACCCCGACGCCAACCTGTCGCTGCGCATCACCTTCGGCAACGTGATGGGCTACGGCAAGGACGGCGTGAACTTCACCCCATTCACCACGCTGGAAGGCGTGGCCGCCAAGGAAACCGGCGAAGATCCGTTCGACTCGCCCAAGGCGCTGCTCAACGCGGTCAAGGCCAAGCGCTACGGCGGGTTGGAGGACAAGCGGATCGGCTCGGTGCCGGTCAACTTCCTCTCCAACCTGGACATCACCGGCGGCAACTCCGGTTCGCCGGTGCTCGACGCGCACGGCAAGCTGGTCGGCCTGGCCTTCGACGGCAACTGGGAATCGGTCAGTTCCAACTGGGTGTTCGACCCGGTGATGACCCGCATGATCGCGGTGGACAGCCGCTACATGCAGTGGATCATGCAGGAAGTGGCGCCTGCGCCGCAGCTGCTCAAAGAGCTGAACCTCACGCCGTGAGGCGCGTTGCCTGATTTCCGGCCAACGGCCGGGGCTACCCTGAACCCCGCGGGTCTTCCGCGGGGTTTTTTGTTGGTCGGGGTTCGCGCCGCGTTATGATGCGTTTCCCCCACGATCGTTCACGCAATGTGAACGATTGCGACTGTCTTCCTGTGCCGGTCAAACGCCCGGCGCTACACACAAGGATCTCGAGTTCGCATGCGCATCCTGCTTGCCCGCCACGGTGAAACCCCGTGGAATGCCGAAGGCCGTTACCAGGGCCAGATCGATATCCCGCTGTCGCCGATCGGCGAAGCCCAGGCCCAGGCGTTGGGCGAACGCCTGAAGTCGGTGGACATCACCCGCGCGGTGGCCTCGCCGCTGTCGCGTGCGCAGCGCACCGCGCAGCTGGCGCTGGGTGCGGAGCGGGCGCCGATGCTGCTGTCCGAACCGGACCTGCAGGAGATCGCCCACGGTGAGTGGGAAGGCCTGCTGGCCAGTGAAATCCATGAAAAGGACCCGTCGCGCCTGCAGGCCTGGCGTGAGGAGCCGGACACCGTGCTGATGCCGGGCGGCGAGTCGCTGCGCCTGGTGCTGGACCGCAGCTGGCGCGGCCTGGCCCGCGCCGCCGAAGGTCTGGGCGAGCACGACACCCTGCTGGTGGTGGCCCATGACGCGGTCAACCGGGTGATCTTGTGCCGGATCCTGGGCCTGCCACTGTCGCGTCTGTGGACCTTCCGACAGGCGCCGACCACGCTCAACCTGCTTGAAGGCGCCGACCTGGACAGCCTGGAAGTGGTGCGCCTGAACGACTGCGCCCACCACACCCCGTTCTTCGGTGAAGCCAAGCACCGCGCGCTGTAACCTCGACCGACACGATCCATCGCCATGAAAACCGCTCGCCCGCAGACGCTCGCCGACTGGCTTGCCTACATCGAACAGCAGCACCCGGCCACCATCGACATGGGGCTGGAGCGCGTACGCACGGTCGCCACCGCCATGGGCCTCGGCCAACCGCCGCCGCACACCCTCGTGGTCGGCGGTACCAACGGCAAGGGCTCCACCGTGGCCTTCGTCGAGGCCATCGCGCGGGCGGCGGGCTGGAAAGTGGGCGCGTACACCTCGCCGCACCTGCTGCAGTACAACGAGCGTGTCCGCATCGATGGCGAGGACGCCTCCGACGCGGCGCTGGTCGCGGCCTTCAACGCGATCGAGGACGCGCGCGGCGACACCACGCTGACCTATTTCGAGTACGGCACGCTGGCCGCACTGCACCTGTTCGCAGGCGCCGGGCTGGACCTGGCGGTGCTGGAAGTGGGGCTGGGCGGACGCCTGGACGCGGTCAACATCGTCGACGCCGACGTCGCGATCATCACCACGGTGGACATCGACCACGCCGACTGGCTGGGCGAGGACCGCGAGGCCATCGGCGTGGAGAAGGCCGGCATCATCCGGGGCTGGAAACCGGTGATCCTGGGCGAGACCGATCCGCCGTCGAGCGTGCTGGCGCGCGCCTATCTGCTGGGCGCCAATGCGATCCGCGGCGGCAGCGATTTCTTCGCCGAGGCGATCGATGCGCAGACGTGGCGCTGGCGTGATGTCGGCTTCCGCATCGAGCTGCCGATGCCTTCCCTGCGCGGCCCGATCCAGTTGCGCAACGCGGCGTCGGCGATTGCCGCGCTGCGCGCGCTGGACAAGCCGCTGCCGCGCGCGGCAATCGTCGAAGGCGTGGCGCAGGCGCGCATCCGTGGCCGCCTGCAAGCGTTCGAGCGTGACGGGGTGGAGGTGCTGGTCGATGTCGGGCACAACCCGCAGGCCGCGCGCGAGCTGGCAACGTCATTGAAGGCGGCGCCGCGCAGCGGACGCACGCTGGCCGTGTTCGCCGCGCTGCAGGACAAGGACGCGGTGGGCGTGGTCGAGGCGCTGGCCGACCGCGTCGACGCCTGGCACCTGGCGGGGCTGGACGGCGCGCGCGCGCAGAGTGCGGCCACGCTGCAGTCGCGCCTGGGCGGTACCGCCGCGGCCACCGCATCCACGCATGCCAGCGTAGCGGTCGCGCTGCAGCAGGTGCTGGCGGCGGCGCAGGCCGGTGACCGCGTGCTGGTGTTCGGTTCCTTCCACACCGCCGCACAGGCGCTGCAATGGCTGGAACAGGCCCGCTGAGGCGGGCTGCCGGCCAGGTCGTTCAGTTGTCTTCGACGCCGCACCCGCGCGCGCCCGTATAATCGCCGTGGCATTCCGCCGCGCCGCCTGCCTGCCTTCCGTGGATACTCCTCTGAAACAGCGTCTGATTGGTGCCATCGTCCTGGTGGCGTTGGCCGTGATTTTCCTGCCCATGCTGGTCAAGGGCCCTGCGCCTGACAGTGGCGTGGCCAATGTTCCGATCAGCGCTCCGGAGGCCCCGGCCGACGGCCAGTTCCAGACCCGTGAACTGCCGCTGGTAGCGCCCACGGGGGGTGCCACCGGCCTGCAGGGTGCAGCCAGCACCCAGCCCCTGCAGGACGCCGCCGCGCCGGCTGAAGCAGCCGTTGCCGACACGTCGCCGGCGGTGGCCGCCGGCAACTACGCGGTCAGTTTTGGTGCCTACGGCAGCCAGGCCGACGCCAATGCGGTCATCGCCTTCCTCAAGAAGGCGCAGCTGCCGGGTTTCAGCGAAGCGGCCACGATCAACGGCCGTCCGGCCTGGCGGGTCCGGGTCGGACCCTACGCCGACCGTGCGCAGGCCGAAGCCGCGCGCCTGGAAGCGGTGAAGGTGCGTAACGACGTCAAGGCTGAAGTAGTGACCCTGGACGCGGGTGCGAACAGTGCGGTGGCCACCGCGCCGACCCCGGCCGCGACCACCGCGCCGGCCAGCCCGGCGCCTGCCGCAGCCTCCAGTGCCAGCGCTGCCGCGGCTGCCGCTGCGGTCAAGACCGAATCGCTGCCGCCGGAGCCGGTGGCCGCCGCCAAGCCGGCACCGAAGCCGGAAGCACCCAAGCCCGAACCCAAGCCCGAACCCAAGCCGACCCCGGCCAAGCCGGAAGCGCCGGTCGCGGCCGCCAAGCCGGCCGTGGTACCGGCCGCACCCGCCGCCAGCAGCGTTGGTTTTGCCGTGCAGCTGGGCGCGTTCGGCCAGGCCAGCGACGCCAACGCCCTGCGCGACAAGGTCCGCGCTGCGGGTTTCAGTGCGTTCGTGGAGCAGGTACGCACCGACAAGGGCACGCTCAACCGCGTGCGCGTCGGCCCGGTCGCCAACCGTGCCGAGGCGGAGAACCTCAAGGCCCAGGTTGCGTCCAAGGTCGGCGTGGCCGGCATGGTCCGGCCGCATCCCTGATGCGGCGGCCGCACCCGCGCCGCCCGGTTGTCGATCCCGCCCAGGGAGTCGTGCAGCATGCTTGATTTCGTACTGCTGGCCGTCATCGGCATTTCGACCCTGCTCGGGCTGATGAAGGGCTTTGTCAGCATCGTCATCAGCACCCTGTCGTGGCTGCTCGGTGGCTGGGCCGCGCTGATGTTCGGGCGCAGCGCGGCGGCATGGTGGTCGGCCCCGGCCGCGCCGGGCACCGGTCATTACTTCGCCGGCTACCTCACCGTGTTCCTGCTGGTCATGGTGTCGGTCTGGGCGATCGGCCTGGTCGTGCGCCAGGCGGTGCGCTCGACCAGCCTGAACGGTGCCGACCGCATGCTCGGCGGTGGCCTGGGCCTGGCCCGCGGCGGCCTGATCGCCTGTGCGCTGCTGTTGTTGGGCTCCTATACCCCGTTGACCCGTGAAGCCACCTGGCGTGGCTCGTATGTGCGCACCGCGCTCGACCCCGGCGTGGGCTGGATGCAGGCGAAAATGCCGCGCATGCCCGAGCTGCCGGCGCTGCCCAACCTGAAGGACATGCAGGGCCTTCAGAGCCTGCCTGCGGCGCTGCCGGAGGTGAACATGGCGCAACTGCCGGGACTGGAGTTGGGCAAGCCGGGCGCGACAGGCGATAATGGCGTACTTGGCCAGTTGCTGGGTGGGCGCGGATGGCCGCGACCACTGGATGAGACCCCGCAGCAGGCGGTGGACCCCGCCGATGTGTGGGCCAACCAGGCACGGCCAGGCTCCCCCCAGAACACCGATCCGGCGCTCGTGCGCCCGGACGACACCGTTCCGGCACGGAACGGTTCCCCCGGCCAGGCACGGCCACCTTCACAGTAGATGGGCCCAGCCCAGCGGAGATTCGCACCATGTGTGGCATCGTCGGTATCGTCGGCAACCAGAACGTCGCCGGGCAGTTGTATGACGGCCTGACCGTCCTCCAGCATCGCGGCCAGGACGCGGCGGGCATCGCCACCGCCGACGGCACCCGCCTGCGCGTGCAGAAGGCCAATGGCCTGGTCCGGGACGTGTTCGACGCCAAGACCATGTCGACCCTGGAAGGCCGGGTCGGCATCGCGCACGTGCGTTATCCGACCGCCGGGTCGGAAGGCATGGACGAAGCGCAGCCGTTCTACGTCAATTCGCCCTACGGCATCGCGCTGGCCCACAACGGCAACCTGATCAACACCGAGGCACTGCGCCAGCAGGTATTCGAGCAGGACCGCCGCAACGTCAACACCGATTCGGACAGCGAAGTGCTGCTGAACGTGTTCGCCTTCGAGCTGGACGCGCAGCGCCAGCTGACCCCCGAAGCGGCCATCCGCGCGGTGGCCGGCGTGCACCGCCGCTGCAAGGGCGGGTATGCGGTGATCAGCGTGGTGTTGGGCCTGGGCCTGGTCGCCTTCCGCGACCCGCACGGGATCCGTCCGCTGGTGCTGGGCAAGCGTGCCCACGCCGAGGGCGATGAATACATCGTGGCGTCCGAGTCGTCGGCGCTGGACGTGCTGGGCTTCCAGCGCGTGCGCGACGTGCGCCCGGGCGAGGCGCTGGTGATCACCGCACGCGGTGAGCTGTTCTCGGAAGTGTGCGCCGAGCCGGTCGAGCACAGCCCGTGCATCTTCGAGTATGTGTATTTCGCACGTCCGGATTCGATGATCGACAACGTGTCGGTGCACAAGGCGCGCATGCGCATGGGCATCAAGCTGGGCGAGAAGATCCTGCGCCTGCGCCCGGACCACGACATCGACACGATCATTCCGATCCCGGATACCTCGCGCGACGCCGCGCTGGAAATCTCGAACGTGCTCGGGGTGAAGTACCGCGAAGGGTTCATCAAGAACCGTTACATCGGCCGCACCTTCATCATGCCGGGGCAGGGTGAGCGGGTGAAGTCGGTGCGTCGCAAGCTCAATCCGATCCACCTGGAATTCCGCAACCGGGTGGTGCTGCTGGTCGACGATTCGATCGTGCGCGGTACCACCAGCCAACAGATCGTGCAGATGGCGCGCGACGCCGGTGCGCGCAAGGTGTACCTGGCCAGTGCGGCGCCGCCGGTGCGTTATCCGAACATCTACGGCATCGATATGCCGGCGGCCGAGGAACTGGTCGCGCACAACCGCAGCGTGGAAGAGATCGAGGCGCACCTGGGCTGCGACTGGCTGATCTACCAGGACATTGAGGACATGGAAGCGGCGGTGCGCGAGGGCAACCCGGAGTTGAAGTCGTTCGATTCGTCGTGCTTCAACGGGGTGTACCCGACCGGGATCGAGCCCGGCTATTTCGAGCGCATCCAGCAGCTGCGCTCGGATGACGCCAAGCACAAGCGCCGCGCCTGAGGTCTGGCAGTGAGTGCGAGCGTGCTGCAGGATGCGGCCGCCGGTGACCTGCTGCGCGCGGCGCAGCAGTGCATGGCGGAAGCCGATCCGCTGCGCAAGGTGGCGCTGACGCGGCAGTACGCGGCGCAGTATCGGGCGGGGCAGTTGAAGCTGGCGGCAGACGCGCGGGATCCGGACCCGATCCGGATGCCGGGCCGGCCACCGCAGCTGCGGCTGGTGCATCCGCGCGAAGTGCCGCGGCGTGGACTGGGCAATGCGGAAGGGCGTGCGGCGTTCATCCACGCGATCGCGCATATCGAGCTCAATGCGATCGATCTGGCCTGGGATGCGGTGTACCGCTTCCGGGGGCTGCCGTCGTCGTTCCATGCAGATTGGGTCGGGGTGGCCGATGATGAGTCGCGCCATTTCCTGCTGCTGCGCGAGCGGTTGCAGGCCTATGGATTCGACTACGGCGATTTCGCGGCGCACAACGGGCTGTGGGAGATGTGCGAAAAAACAGCGCACGATGGCCTGGCGCGGATGGCGCTGGTGCCGCGCGTGCTGGAGGCGCGCGGGCTGGACGTGACGCCGGGCATGATTACCAAGCTGCGCTCATCCAACGACCACGCTACGGCGGACGTGCTGGAGATCATCCTGCGCGAAGAGGTGGCGCATGTGGCGGCGGGGACGCGGTGGTACCGCTGGTACTGTGCGCGAGAAGGTGTGGAACCTCGCGCGCGGTTCATCGCGCTGTTGAAGGAGCATGCGGGCGGCTATCTCAACGGTCCGTTCAATCTTGAAGCACGTTTGCTGGCGGGGTTCGACCATGATGAGCTTGCTGATCTGCAGGCGCAGGCGATTCGCTGACGCCGGGCTTTGCCCGGCTGCTGATGGATTCAGGCGACCCACCATCGACACATGGCCGGTCGCCAGAGAAGAGCAGCTGGTAGGGTCGCATCCCAATCGACCGCCGATGGTGGTGAAAACGTTCTGTAGGGCATGACCCCAAAGCGCAGAACTCGCGGTCCCACCGCTCAAACGTTCCCCAACACCACGCGTTTCCCATCTTCCGTTGGCCGGTTGATGTAAAGCAATCCCGGCCCTGGCCGGTACGGCAATTCCCGCGTCGCCTCATCCGCCGCATACAACAACGCGGTATCGCCCAGTGCATCGAAATTCCAATGTGCCGACTGCATCAGGTAACGCTGCCGCAACAGTTTTTCCTGCGCGGCATCCAATATCTGCCCCGCCACCAGGCGCGTGGCAATCGGCTGCAGTTCTGTCGGCAGCGCCAATGTCGGATCGGCATCCGGCGTGCGCGCCCACACCACTCCCGCCGCTGCGGCGCGTGCATGCACCAGGCGCAGTGCGATCAACTGGTAACGCCAGTCGATCTCGCGCTTGAGCACGACGGCGGCATGCGCGAACAGCACCCACTGCGGAAGCACGCTGTCGCTGCCGGCCACGCGCATCTGCTGCCAGCGGTGCCATACGTCGACCCAGATGCTGGCGTCATCCAGTCCGAGCGCGGCCTGCCAGCGTCGGCAGTCGGCCTGGGCGCGCGCGTACACCTGGGTGGCCTGGAGTACGGCGAGTGGCGGGGCCGTGGTGTCGGGCACGCCGTGATTGCGCAACCGTTGTCCCTGCGGACGGGTCAGCAGTTTCGGTCCTTCGATGCGCTGGTCGTAGCCGCCGCCGATGTTGGCGTGTACGCCGGGCAGGGCGATTTCTTCATGCGCCGGTGCGACGGTGGTGAGTGCGAAGTAGTGGCGGTGTTCGTCGCGGGCGACGACCTGCACGACCTTGTCGGCGCAGCCGGGGGCGAGCGCCACGCGGGGGAGTTCCTCGCGCTGCCGGGCGTCAATGGCAACCACGGTGTCGAACAGGCCGACGAAGCGCACCGGGCGGGCGGTTGCGTTCGCGGCCGCAGTCCAGCCGGTGCGCCGCAGTTGTTCCTGCAGCCAGCTGCGGCCGTCGGCGGCGTTGAGGCGGTTGACGGCGTCGCGTGCGGAGGCAGCGCCGCGCGAGAAGCCGAACAGGTCCAGCCGTACGCTGACGAGGAAATGCGCGGGCACGGTGCGGGCCAGGGCGCGCAGGGCTTCGGGCAGGCGCACGTCGAGCGCCTGGTGGACCTTGGCCTTCACGCCGGTGGCGCCGATGCCGAAGGCCAGGCCCATCAGGTCGTCGTCCTTGCCGGTGCGGGTGCCGGCGCCTTCGATGTAGATCGCCAGCGACAGCAGGCCGGGCGTGGCAGGGGCGCCGTTGCGATGGTCGGGGTAGAGCGCGTGCAGGCGCGCGATGTTGGTCAGGCCGTTGCTGAAACTGCTGGTCAGGCGGCTTTGGTAAGGCGAGGCGTCGTCGGCGAGCACGGCTGGTGCGGGTGCGCGCGGGGCGGGGGCGGTGCGGCCGGCGGGGCGCGAGGCGTGCCGCAGGTTGTCGGCGTTGTTGCGGGTGCCGTCGAAGAACAGGCCGATCTGCAGCGTGACCGGCACGGGTGTGGTCGGATCGGGATGCCCAGCCATGCCTCGGTGTCCCCTGTCGATGCAGGCCAAAGGTAGCGCGAAAACGACACGAGCGCGACGTAACTGAACCTCTTCGGGTCGGAGTCACAGTTCCGACATGTGATGGAAACCCTCTATTGAATTCACGCGACCGATTGGCGCCAGATGGTCACGCCTGCTGACAGGGGTGGCAGTGCGAACACGTTCCTTACTGAAGATCACTCATAGAGAGGCGACATGATGTCCAGTCCGATGAGAAAGACCGCAGTTGCGATCACGCTGTTCCTGGCCACCGTTGGCACGGCGGCGGCCGCGCCCCTGTTCGCACCGGTCACGGTGTTGAGCCGTGCCAGCGCAGCGAGCCAGCCGGCCGCGCAGGCCGTGCTTGCGGCGCCGTCCACGGCGGCCGTGCAGGAAGTCCGTGTCGATGCGGGCGCCGTGGTGGCCGGCCAGCGCCAGCTGGAGTTCGAGCTGCTGGGGACGCCGGTGCAGGCGCTGCAGCAGCGCGTCGAAAACCTGCCTGACGGCGGCAGCATCTGGTACGGCAGCCTGCGCGATGCGGGCTCGAAACTGACCCGCCAGGCGGGCGGCAACGATCCAGGCAATTCGGTGATCCTGGTCCAGTCCGGCGGCACGGTGACCGGTTCGATCCGCAAGAACGGCACGCTGTACCGGCTGCGGCCGCTCAGCGACGGCCGCCATGTGCTGGTCCAGGTCGACGAGTCGCGGATGCCGGCCGAGCATCCGGCCGACTACAACACGCTGCCGAAGATCGACATTCCGGCCAGCGACCGCGCCGGCATTGCCGCTGCATCGTCCGGCAGCCCGGCCACCATCCGCGTGCTCGTGGCCGCCACCAATGCAGCGGTGAGTGCCTACGGCGGCAACATGCAGCAGCTGGTGCAGCTGGCGGTGGCCGAGTCCAACCAGGGCTACACCAACAGCAACGTGGGCATCACCATGCAGCTGGCCGGGTACCAGGCCGTGGCGTATACCGAGACCGGCAACTTCAGCACCGACCTGGCGCGCTTCCGCTCCACCAGTGACGGCTACATGGACGCGATCCACACCACCCGCAACAGCACGGCAGCGGATGTGGCGGTGCTCATCCTCAACAACAGCAGCTACTGCGGACTGGCGTCGGGGATCGGCTCGACCGCGTCCACCGCCTTTGCAGCGGTGTACTGGGACTGCGCCACCGGCTATTACTCGTTCGCGCATGAGATCGGGCACCTGCAGAGCGCGCGGCATGACATCGCCACCGACTCCAGCACGTCGCCGTACGCGTATGGCCACGGTTACCGTTACCAGCCGGCCAGCGGCGCGCGCTGGCGCACCATCATGGCCTACGACTGCACCTCGGGCTGCCCGCGCCTGAACTTCTGGTCCAACCCCAACATCAGCTACAACGGGGTGCCGATGGGCATTGCCTCGAGCGCGGACAACCAGCGCGTACTGGTCAACACCAAGGCGGCGGTCGCCGCGTTCCGGTAACGGACTCCGGGGCTGCGCGTTACGCCAATGCGTCCAGGGTCCAGCCCTGTGGCGTGACGCGCAGGACCGAACCCTGTTCATACCAGTCGCCGAGCACGATCCGCGTGCAGCTGCGGCCACCGGCCTGGAGGCTGTGGATGGCGGGTCGGTGGGTATGGCCGTGGATCATGGTATCCACTCCATGCCGCACGAAGGTGGCGGTGACCTCGTCCGGAGCGACGTCGGTGACGGTCTCGAACGTGGCGCGGTCGCCGTGCTTCATTTCCGACTGGCGGGCCTGGCTGGCATCGCGTGCCTTCTGCGCGAAGGCGATGCGCGCGGCCAGCGGTTGCGCCAGGAACTGCGCCTGGAACACCGGGTCGCGGGTCTGGGCGCGGAACTGCTGGTAGGGGACATCGTCGGTACACAGCAGGTCGCCGTGCTGGAGCAGCACCGGCTGGCCGTAGAGGTCGATCACGCTGGGGTCGGGCAGGATGCGGAATCCGGCGCGCCGTGCGTAGTCGTCGCCGACCAGGAAATCGCGGTTGCCGCGGATGAAATACACCGGTACCCCGGCGTCGGCCACCGCCTTGAGTGCGTCGGCCACCGCGTCGGCGGCCTGGGAGGGCGTGTCATCGCCGATCCAGGCCTCGAACAGGTCGCCCAGGATGTACAACGCATCGGCCTGCATCGCCTCGCGCTGGAGAAACGCCAGAAACAGTTCGGTGATGGCTGGACGGCTGGGGTCCAGGTGCAGATCGGAAATGAACAGCGTGGTCATGCCACGCATTGTATTCGGTTATCAAACCGGCAACGGCAACCATTGCAGGCTGGCGCCAGCCAATGCCGTGGCAATCGCCGTGGCCGCCAGCACATCGCTCGGGTAATGCAGCCCCAGCACCACCCGCGATACGCCTACCGCTGCGGTGAACGGCACCAGCAGCGGCGCCAGCCACGGGTAATACGCCAACGCCACGATGGTGAACGACACCGCATGCAAGGTATGCCCGGACGGGAAGCTGAACTCGTCCAGCGGCGCCACCCAGGCGCGGATCCGCAGGTCGGCCGCGTAGGGGCGCGGGCGCCGGGTCCAGCGCTTCAGGCCCTTGTACAGCAGCAGCGCCATCAACCCGGTGGCGGCCATGTGCAGCGACGCACGCAGGCCGTCGAAGCCGTCCACCAGCACCAGCGCGCCCATCAGTGCGTACCAGAACATCCCGTCGCCGAGCCGGCTGACCACCGCGAATGCGCGGCGCACCCGACGGTGCCGGCAGTAGTGGTTGGCGCGGCGGCAGAAGCGGGTTTCGCGCCCCCGCAGGGCCTCAAGCGGCGTGGTCCGCATGTGGCCTCCGGGCGTGGGCCAGTTCAGCGAGAAGGGCGTCGAATTCGGCCACCACCTGCTGCGGATGCAGTCGCTGCATCGCCACGGCCGCGTTGCGGCCCATGCGTTCGCGTGCGGCATCATCGCCGGCCAGGCGCACGGCGGCCCCGACGAAGGCAACATCGTCGTCGACCGCCACGCCGGTTTCATCGGTGCGCAGGTGCTCGCGCGCGGCACCGTAGTCGAAGGCGACCGTGGTCACGCCGCTTGCCATTGCTTCCAGGGTGACATTGCCAAAGGTCTCGCTACGGCTGGGGAACAGGAACAGGTCGCCACTGGCGAAGTGCCGGGCCAGCGCGTCGCCGCGCTGCACGCCACAGAAGATGAAGTCCGGATTTTCGTGCGCCAGCTTCTCGCGCGCCGGGCCGTCGCCGACCCACACGAAGCGCGCCTTGGGGCGCACCTGCTGCAGGCGACGGAACGCCTTCACCGCCAACGCCAGGTTTTTCTCCGCAGCGATGCGGCCAACGTAGATCGCGGCAAAGCCGGTGCCATCGATCCCCCATTCCTCGCGCAGCACCGGGTCGCGCCGCGCCGGCTCGAACTGGCTGCTGTCCACCGCGCGTGCCAGCAGGCGGACCCGGTCGAAGCCCTGGCCGGCGAGGAACTGCTGCAGCTCCTGGGTGGGTACCAGGGTCGCATCGGCCTGGTTGTGGAACCGGCGCATCCAGCGCAGCGCAGCTGCCTGCAGCCAGGCCACGCCGTAGTCGGGCAGGTATTCGTCGAAGCGGGTGTGGAAGCCGGTGGCCACCGGGATGCCCAGCCGCCGCGCGGTACGCAGCGCCGACCAGCCCAGCGGGCCCTCTGTGGCGATGTAGATCGCATCCGGTCGTTGCTGCTGCCACTGCCGCGCCAGGCGCTTGGGAGCCGGCAGCCCGAAGCGCAGCCCGGGGTAGCGCGGCAGTCCTGCGCCCTGCACCAGCAGCGCACCGCTGGCGTCGGTCTCATCGCCCTGGCGGGGGCGGACCAGGTCCACCTCGTGCCCGGCCGCGCGCAGTCCCTGCTCCAGGCCCTGGACGGTCAGGGCGACGCCGTTGACCTCGGGGGGATACGTTTCGGTGACGATCGCGTAGCGCATGGGAACCTCCCGGTTTGGCGCATGCTCGCGGGCGGCGATGTAGCCGACATGACGCGGCCATGACCGCCAGATGACGCCGTGACCGGGCACAAAAAAACCACGGCCCCGAAGGGCCGTGGTCATGTTCCCTCACCCTCGGGGGGCGATCAGAAGCGCTGCTGGTACTTCATGTAGATCACGCGACCGATATCGTAGCCGCCGTAGTACGAGAAGGCCGAGTTCGGCTTGCTGTACATGATCGGGCCCAGGCGGTCGAACACGTTGTTGGCGCCGACCGACACGGTGCCGTCCCACGGCAGGTTGTAGCGGAACTGCACGTCGTGGAAGGTGACCGACCCACGCTCGTTGTAGTTGCGCGAACCCTTGTACCAGGGGGCGTACTGGTTCGGGTCCGAGCACTCTTCCGGGTACAGGGCGATGTTGGCGCACTGTTCCTTCACCCCGGAGTAGTAACGCGCGGTCCAGCTCATGCCGAAGTCTTCGCGATCCCAGCCCAGCACCAGGTTGGAACGGACGCGGAAGCCGCTGCCGATGCCGTTGGTGGTGGTCGGGACGACGTTGGCGTCGTTGGTCGAACGGTAGATGTTGCTGGAAACGTAGGTGGTCGCCGAGTTCAGCGAGAACTTGCCGAAGGCGGTCTCCAGGCGGTAGCTCAGGTCCAGGTCGTAACCTTCGGTCTCCAGGAAACCGGCGTTGCGGTTGCCGAACTTCAGGTTGGTGACGATGCCGGTGACCGGATCGCGATCGAAACGGGTGCAGCGGGCGTCGATGCCCTGCTCATAGCAGTCGATCAGGATCTGGGAAGGCGTATCGGCAATGATGGTGTTGTCGATGCGGATCTTCCACCAGTCCAGCGAGGCGTTGAAGTTCTGGATGAAGCCGGGGCTCCAGACCAGGCCCAGCGTCTTGCTCTTCGAGGTTTCCGGGGTCAGGTCCGGGTTCGAGCCGCTGGTGAACGGCACCGGGGTGGCGTCGGTCGCCACGGTCACCGGCGTGCCGCCCTGACGCAACTGGCGGAAGGTGGCGGCGTTGGTGATGTCACGCGAGCAGCGTGCGCGGACTTCGGCGCTGGTGCGCGAGGAACCGAACACGGTGTCGCACGGATCGCTGAACTGGGCGAAGGTTTCCGAACCGCCACCGAACAGGTCGTTGATGGTCGGAGCGCGGAAGCCTTCGGCCCAGGTGCCACGCACCATCAGCGAATCGATCGGCTTCCACTTGAAGCCAAACTTGCTGTTGAGCGTGTTGCCGAAGGTGTCGTAGTCGGAGAAGCGGGTCGCGCCGTTGAAGGTCAGTTCCTTCGCGCCCGGCAGGTCGGCCAGCACCGGCACGTTCAGTTCCAGGTACGCCTCGTTGACGGTGTAGTCGCCACCGGTCGGGCCTGCGGCCAGGTTGGTGGTGGCACCGGTCTGGGCCAGCGGATCGGGCGTGTAACGGCCGTCTTCCTTGCGGCTTTCAACGCCGAACGCGAAGCCCAGGTCGCCGCCCGGCAGGGTGACGATGGAACCGGCGATGTTGGCGAAGAAGTTCTTCGAGGTGGTGCGGCCCTTGGTGACTTCTTCCGGGAACAGCCATGCCTGCAGTTCTTCATTGCCGTACAGACCGTCGGCAGCGGTGGTGCCGTACGGCACCAGCGGGTTCCACGGCTTGCACACGTCGTAGCCGATCGGCGCTGCGGCGGTACCGCACTGGACCTTGCCGGTGGCGGTGTTGAGGAACGACGGGCCGACGCCGGCGGCGACGCGCGCCTTGTGCAGGTTGCCGGTGGCGATCGATTCCAGCTCATTGCGGTTGTACTGGTAGCCCGCTTCCCAGTCGAAATAGCGCTCGCCGATGTCGAACGAACCGTCGAACGAGGCCACCGCGCGGTAGGTCTTCAGCTCGCTGGTGGTGACGCGCGGCACTTCCCAGGTACGACGGTTCCAGGCCACCGCGGTCGGGGTGGCGTAGCCGTGCTGGTTGCCGAACGGGTTGAAGTAGCTGTTGATCGACATCGAACCGACGCCGGCGGTGCTGGACTGCAGCGGGTAGCCGGCGATCTGGCGGGTCGACTTGCGCTCGTTGTAACCCAGCTCGGTGCGGAAGTTGATGCTGTCGGTGATCGCGAAGCGACCATCGAAGTACACCGAGTCGCGCTTGAGCGGATACATCACGTGCATCTGGTCGTTGGCGTTGCTCACGTCACCGGTGAACGGCGTGGTGTCGGTGCGGTGGAAGTTGCCCGGCAGGGTCGGGTCGCTGCCACGGTTGAGCGAGTAACCGCAGCCGGCGGTCGCCGTGCAGCCCGGGCCGCGCAGGCCGGTGATCTGGCCGTACTGGCTGATCGTGGTCCAGTTGCTGGAATCGAGCGGGTGGCGGTCGGTCATGCCGTACTGGCTGAAACCGCGGTTGCGCGCCCACACGCCGTCTTCTTCGGAGTGCTCCAGCGCCAGGGTCAGCGACAGGCGGTCGTTGCTCCAGCCGGTGACCGCGTCGATACGGTCGCGCGCGCCGTCGCCTTCGCTGTACTGGCCGTGGTACACGTTGACCGTGGTGCCGGTGACGTTGCTGCGGGTGATGATGTTGACCACGCCGGCCATCGCATCCGAACCGTAGATTGCCGAGGCGCCGTCCTTCAGCACTTCAATGCGCTCGACCGCCGAGACCGGCAGGGTGGACACGTCCTGGTAACCGGAGGTGCTGATGCCCAGGCGCTTGCCGTTGACCAGCACCAGCGTGCGCTGGGTGCCCAGGTTGCGCATGTCGATGTAGGTACCGCCGGCGTTCTCACCGGCGGTCAGCGCGTTGGCGCGGCTGATCGTCGGGCTGCCCATGGCGGTGACGTTCTGCAGGATGTCGGCCACCGAGCTGAAGCCCTGGCGTTCGATATCGGTACGGCTGATCGCAAACACCGGCTGTGCGGTCTCCACGTCAACGGTGCGGATGCGCGAGCCGGTGATCTCGATGCGATCCAGGTTGGTGGTGCTTGGCGTGTCCTGTGCCATGGCCGGGGCGGCCACCAGGCCGGCGGTACCGGCGACCAGGGCAAAGCGGATCGCCTGTCCCAGTACGTTGATGCGTGAAGTCATTTGGCTCTCTCTCTGGTTCGGAACTGAATCAAAAGAGGTCGGCGGGGTCCCAAGTGCCCCGTGTCCCTCGAAAACCGTCCCAAATGGGCCGGTGACTCGATCTTAGTCCCAGTCGTTAAGCCAATGTAAAGCCATCTGCCAAAAAAATTCACCGTACCGTAACCAATGGTACATATTTCGTTGTAAATCAAACAATTGTGACAACGCGCGCCCGTCAGGACGTGTGTCCTGATGTATCGAAATGTATCCGGATGGTGCGGCGCGTCACGCAGATCTGCGCAACGCGGGGTACTTACGCCACGAACGGGCGGAACAGGATGCCGAGGCCGGCCATGCCGTCGGTCTCGCCGATCAGGTCGGCGCGGAGCAGCGGGCGGGCGTCGATGTAGGCCTGCGGCAGGATCAGTGACATCCGGTTGTCGTCCGCGCTCAGCTCCAAAGCCGGCATCGGGCTGTCTTCATGGGCGCGGTTGAGCAGGACCGCCAGCCGGAGCAGGGCCGTCATGCGCCGGGCCGGCAGCAGCAGGCGCTCGGGCACGGCGTCGAACGCCGATTTGGATACGTTGCGGCGGTGGCTGCGCACGAGGGCGGCCAGCAGCTGCTGTTCCTGGCGGGAGAAGCCGGCGATGTCCGAGTTCTCCAGCACGTAGCTGCCGTGCACGTGGTAACCGCTATGGGCGATCATCAGGCCCAGCTCGTGCAGGCGTGCGGCCCAGCCGAGCATGCGCGCGTCGTCCGGGTCCAGGTTCCATGCTTTCTCAACCTGGCCGAACAGATCCATCGCGGTGCGCTGCACCCGCTCTGCCTGGACTGTATCGATGCCGTAACGCTGCGTCAGGGCATCGACCGACTCGTCGCGCAGGTCGTTTTCGCTGGCACGGCCGAGGATGTCGTACAGGATGCCTTCGCGCATGGCGGCCTTGCTGACCAGCAGCTTCTGCAGCCCCAGCGCATGGAAGGCCGCTTCCAGCACCAGGATGCCGCCGGCGATGATCGGGCGGCGGTCCGGCGACAGGCCGGGCAGGTCGATGTCCTCGATCCGCTTGGCCTTGAGCAGCTCGTCGCGCAGCTGGGGCAGGGCTTCGGCGGTGATCGCGCCCTTGCTCAGCTTCATGCTGGCGCAGATCTCGCTGATCGCCTTGTGCGTGCCCGAGGAGCCCAGCGCTTCGTCCCAGCCGAGCGAGCGGTACTTGGTGGCGAACTGCTGGAACTCGGCGCCGATCTCGGTCAGTGCGTCCTTCCAGCGCTTCCTGCTCAGCTTGCCGCCGGGGAAGAAGCGCCGCGTGCTGGCGATGCAGCCGGCCTGCAGGCTTTCGCGCTCCAGGGTCTGCATGCCCTGGCCGATGATGAATTCGGTGGAGCCGCCGCCGATGTCGATCACCAGGCGGCGCTGGTCCGGCTTGGGCGGCTGCGCATGGGCTACGCCCAGATAGATCAGGCGGGCCTCTTCGCGCCCGCTGACCACTTCAATGGCGTGCCCCAGCGCCGTTTCGGCCGGCATCAGGAAGGCCTGCGGGGAACGCAGCTGGCGCACCGTGTTGGTGGCGAGTGCGCGCACCCTGACGGTCGGAATGCCGCGGATGCGCTGGCCGAACCGGGCCAGGCATTCGAGCGCGCGCTGGCGCGCCTCGGCCGACAGGCCGCCCTTGCCATCCAGGCCGTCGGCCATGCGCACGGTTTCGCGCAGACGGTCGACCACGCGCAGCTGGCCGAGCGTGTAGCGTGCGATCACCATGTGGAAACTGTTGGAGCCCAGGTCGATCGCGGCGAGCAGGTCGCCATCCTGGAGCGCGGGCGGTGTCGTGGAGGTATGCGGCATGGACGAATGGTAGCCGATGGCCGGGTCGCGGCGTCACCGCATGTTTCACACGGTACTGATGGCCGGGTTACAACCCGGCCATCAATGCCATCTGTGCCGAATGCGGGGGCTCGTCGTGGCCGGGCGCGCACTTCCGGTAGGTGCCGTCGGCCTGCAGCTCCCAGGCGTTGAGGTTGTCGTCCAGGTAGTTCTGCAGCACGTCGCGGTAGACCTTGCGGGCCAGCTCCGGATCCAGGATCGGGAAGCAGGTCTCGACCCGGCGCAGCAGGTTGCGTTCCAGCCAGTCGGCGCTGGCGCAGTAAAGCTCGGCGGCGCCGTCGTTGCCGAACCAGTAGACCCGACTGTGTTCCAGGAAGCGGCCGACGATCGAGCGCACCCGGATGTTGTCCGAGACCCCGGGCACGCCCGGGCGCAGCGTGCAGGCGCCACGCACGATCAGGTCGATCTGCACGCCGGCCTGCGAGGCGGCATACAGCGCCCGCACCACCTGCGGCTCGTTGAGGGCGTTCATCTTGGCGATGATGCGCCCGGGGCGACCCTTGTGGGCCAGGTGCATTTCGCGTTCGATCCGCTGCAGCAGGCCGTCGTGCAGGGTGAACGGCGACTGCAGCAGGCGCTTGAGGCGGGTCCGCGGCGCCAGCCCTGACAACTGCTGGAACAACAGGTGCACGTCATTGCCGATGTCCGCATCGGCCGTGATCAGGCTCAGGTCGGTATACGCGCGCGCGGTACCGCTGTGGTAATTGCCGGTACCCAGGTGCACGTAACGGCGCAGCTTGCGGCCTTCGCGGCGCACGATCAGCAGCATCTTGGCGTGCGTCTTGTAACCGACCACGCCGTACACCACCTGCACGCCGGCTTCCTGCAGGCGGTCGGCCAGGCCCAGGTTCGCTTCTTCGTCGAAACGCGCGCGCAGCTCGACCACCACGGTGACGTCCTTGCCGTTGCGTGCGGCCAGGATCAGCGCGTCGACGATCAGGGAATCCTTGCCGGTGCGGTACAGGGTCTGCTTGATCGCCAGCACGTTCGGGTCGACGGCCGCCTGCTTGATCAGGTCCAGCACGGCGGTGAAGGAATCGAAGGGGTGGTGCAGCAGCACGTCCTTGCGCGCCACGACCTCGAAGATGCCGTCGCTGTCGCGCAGGTTGCGGGGGCTCATCGGCGGGTATTTCAACTCCGGCCGCGCCAGCAGGTCATACAGCTGGATCACCCGGTTGAGGTTGACCGGGCCGTCGATCTGGTACACCGCGTTCTCGGTCAGGCCGAAGTTCTGCAGCAGGGTGCGCACGATGTCGCGCGGGCAGTCCTGCGCGATCTCCAGCCGCACCGCCGGCCGGTAGCCACGGTCGACCAGTTCGTCGCGCAGTGCCAGGGCAAGGTTTTCGACTTCTTCCTCGTCCACCACCAGTTCCGAATTGCGGGTCACGCGGAACTGGTAGGCGCCCTGGACTTCCATGCCCGGGAACATCTCGCCAACGAAGGTCGACAGCACCGAGGACAGGAACACGAAGGTCTGCGGTCCACCCAGCGTCTGCGGCAACTGGATGATGCGCGGCAGCGAGCGGGGTGCGCGCACGATGGCCAGGTGGCCGGCGCGGCCGAACGCGTCGGTGCCCTTCAGCACCACCACGATGTTCAGCGACTTGTTGAGGATCTTCGGGAACGGATGCACCGGGTCCAGGCCCAGCGGCGACAGCACCGGCATGATCTCGTTGCGGAAATATGCGCGCAGCCAGCGCTTCTGGCGGTGGTTCCAGGAATGCCGCCCGAGCACGTCGATGCCGGCCTCGTGCAGTGCCGGGCGCAGGGTGTCGTTCCAGCAACGGTACTGCTGGTCCACCAGCTCGGCAGCGCGGTCATGGATGGCGTTCAGAATCGCCTGCGGGGTCATGCCGTCCGGTGCGGGCGGCAGGCCGAATTCCTGCGCATGGCGCACTGCAGCGGCGCGGATCTCGAAGAACTCGTCCAGGTTGGTGCACGAAATGCACATGAAACGCAGCCGCTCCAGCACCGGCACCTGCGGGTCCATGGCCTGGGCCAGCACCCGGAAGTTGAAGTCCAGCTGCGACAGCTCGCGGTTGATGTACAGCGCAGGGTCGCGCAGGTCATCGGTTTCCGCCGGCACGGCGATGGGAACGAGGCTGCTCATGCGGAAAAGTCTTCTGCTGAAGGAAGGAGGGCCGCGTCGGTGCGTTCGCGCACGTGGTCGGCATCGAAATGGCACGAGAACGTGCTGCCCTTGCCGACTTCGCTCTGGATCTCCAGGCGGGCGTGGTGCAGGCCAAGAATGTGTTTGACGATCGACAGGCCCAGCCCGGTGCCGCCGCTTTCGCGCGAACGGCTGCTGGAGACCCGGTAGAAGCGTTCGGTGAGGCGCGGCAGGTGGGTGGAGGGAATGCCGTAGCCGGTGTCGCGCACCGCCAGCACCACGCCCTGGCCTTCGCGGGCCAGTTCCACCTCGACCCGGCCACCGGCCGGGGTATAGCGCACCGCGTTGGTGACCAGGTTGGAAAACGCGCTGTGCAGTTCCTTGTTCGAGCCCTGCAGATCCACCCCGGCGTTGTCGATCACGCTGATCGTATGGCGGCCCTGGCTGTGCGCTTCGGCCTCGCGGCGCAGCGTGGCCAGCATCGGCGCCATCGCCACGGTTTCTTCTTCGGTATGTTCCTGCGATTCCAGCCGCGACAGGGTCAACAGGTCTTCGACCAGCTGGGCCATGCGCTGCGACTGCTTGCGCATTTCTTCCAGCATAGGGCCGGTGCCGGGGAAATCTTCCGGCTCCATCATGTCCAGGTAGCCGTGAACGACGGTGAGCGGTGTACGCAGTTCATGCGAAACGTTGGCCACGAAGTCGCGGCGGACCTGTTCCAGCCGCAGCAGCTTGCTCACGTCGCGTGCGATCAGCAGCCAGTAGTCGGGCGAATAGGGAATCAGGCGAAGGTTGAGCCGGATCGCCGGATCGACCGGCGAAGGCACGTCCAGGATCGGCTCGGCATTGCGGCCACCGGCCAGCCAGTGGGCCAGCGGCATCGGCTGCAGCCGTTCGACCAGCGCCTCGCCGAGATCGCCGGGGTGGTGCAGGCCGAGCAGGGTGGTGGCCGACTCGTTGAACCACTGCACGCGTTGGCTGTTGCGGTCCACCACCACCACCGCATCGGGCAGGGCCGCCGCGGCGGCGCGGTAGCTGCGCAGCATGTCCAGCAGGCGACGCTTGCGCGTGCGCATTTCCAGCTGGTTGCGGTAGAGCAGGCGGTCCAGTTCGTTCCAGACCCCGTTGCCGCCGCTCATGTCCCAGCGCTGGCGCGCGGTGAGCCGGCCCAGCACCTTGCGCAGCCGCCAGTAATGCCAGGCCAGCGCGCCGATCGAGGCCAGCGCGATGCACATCCACACGTGCCCGGTGGCCAGGCCCACGAGCACCGCAGCCAGCAGCAGCACGGCCAGGGTAGCGAGCGTTTTCAGCCAGGCAGAACGGATGTGGCGCGGCATTGCGGTCTCGCGGTTCACGTGGACGTCGAGAAACGATACCCCGCGCCGCGTACGGTCTGCACCATGTTCTCCGCACCGAACGGTTCCAGCGTCTTGCGCAGGCGCCGGATGTGCACGTCGATGGTGCGTTCTTCCACGTACACGCTGCCGCCCCACACATGGTCGAGCAGCTGGGCGCGGGTATACACGCGCTCGGGATGGGTCATGAAGAAGTGCAGCAGGCGGTACTCGGTCGGCCCGATCGGGACCGGCTGGTCGCCGGCGAACACGCGGTGCGCGGCGCCGTCGATGCGGATGCTGCCTACCGCTACGCTGCCGTCCTCATCGTCGTCGCGTGCACGGCGCATCACCGCACGGATCCGCGCCAGCAGTTCGCGCGCGGAGAACGGCTTGACCACGTAATCGTCCACGCCGGCCTCGAGGCCGCCGACGCGGTCATTTTCTTCGCCGCGCGCGGTCAGCATGATGATCGGCACCTCGCGGGTGAGGGCCTCCTTGCGCCAGCGCCGGGCCAGGTCCAGTCCGCTGGTACCCGGAAGCATCCAGTCCAGCAGGATCAGGTCCGGCACGCGGTCGGCGATGGCGGTCTGCGCCTCGCGGGCGTCACCGGCGTGAATGGGGTCGTAGTCGCCCTTGCGCAGGGCGAAGGCGACCATTTCGCGGATCGCGGGTTCGTCATCGACGATCAGGATGCGTTTCTGCACGTGCCCACCGTATTGCTCATCAGACCGGGATTGAGCCCAGTAGACTACGGTTTCGTTACATGTTTGTGACCAGGATGACGGCGCTGCAATCTTCACGTCATCTTTACGACTGCGAAGTCCGGCCAACGGCCGGGGCTACCGTCGCTCGAGTTCGGGGTCATCAATACCCTGGCGGCGCATCTCCAGGACGGTCGGGGTGATGCTCTCGATCCGGGCATCGACCCGCGCACGGCCGACGTAGTCCAGATCCGGGCGCTTCTTGAGCGCCTGCAGCTGGATCAAGGCCTGCTCAGGCCGGCCGTTCAGGAACGCCGCTTCGGCATAGGCCTCGCTGGCGCGCAGGGTGTCGCCGGCCAGCTCGCTGGCGCGGGCGTAGCGCTGCTGGAAGACCGGATCGTTGCCGCTTTGCGCCAGCAACGGACGCAGCATGGCCTGGGCGCGCTGACCGGCCTCGCGCCCGCCCTGCTCATTCAGGATCTCAGCGTAGGTGAGCGCCACCGGTCGGCTTCCCGGGTGCTGGCGCAGCAGGGTATCGAAGCGGGCGTTGGCTTCGGATTTCTGGCCACTGCGCGATTCGGCCTCGCCCAGCGCCAGCGCCACCCACAGGTTGTCCGGATGGTCCTGCAGCAGTGCGGCCAGGTCGCGTCGCGCCTCGGTGGGGTTGCTGTTGCGCAGCCGCGCCAGGGCCAGGCCGTAGCGCTGCGGCTCGGTCAGGCCGTTCTTCTGCGCGCGCTGCAGGTTCTGGTACTCGGTGGAGAGTTCGCCGGGGGTATCGGCACTGAGCACGCGCAGGCGCTCGCGCGCCCAGTCGAACTGGCCGCTGGCGCCGCGGCTGAGTGCGTTCACCGAAAACTGCATCGACGCCGGCAGCAGCGGGTTGTTGCGCTGGACCGCCGGCTCGGACAGCGACGGGTCGGTCGGATTCACCCGTTCCTGACGGACCCCGCCGGGGACTTCGGTGGTCAGCAGCACCGTGTCCTTCTTCATTTGTTCGGCGCGGGCCTTGGCTTCGCTGATGCGGGTGGTGTTGACCGGGTGGGTCTGCAGGAAGTCGGGCACCGAGTAGCCGCCGGCGTTGCCGCGCATCGAGGCGGACATGCGCTCGAAGAACCCGGCCATCGCGTCCACGTCGTAGCCGCTGCGGGCCAGGGTGCGGATGCCCAGGCGGTCGGCCTCGGACTCGTTGCTGCGGGTGTAGTTGATCTGGCGCTGCTGCATCAGCCCCATGCCGGAGGTGATCGCGGCCATGGTCGCATCGCCGGAGGAATTGCCGCCGACCTGCTGCGCCGCGACCACCGCGGCCAGCATGCCGAGCAGGATCGGGATCTGGTCGCGCTGGGCGCGTTCCACCCCGCGCAGGACGTGCTGCTGGGTGACGTGGGCGATTTCGTGGGACAGCACGGCGGCCACCTCGTCCTCGCGCTCGGCGGTCAGCACCAGGCCGGCGTTGACCCCAACGTAGCCGCCGAGGGTGGCGAAGGCGTTGATCTGGCGGTCGCGCAGCATGAAGAAGGTGTAGGACTGGCGCGGCTGGGCACTGTTGGAGCCGAGCCGGGCGCCCATGGTCTGCAGCCAGTCGTCCACCAGCGGGTCGTCCAGCAGGTAGCCGTAGTTGCGCAGCTCGCGCAGCATCATGCCGCCGTACTCGGCCTGGCGGGCCGGGGTCAGCAGCTCGCCGGCCGACGAACCGATGTCCGGCAGCTTGCTGTCCTGGGCCGATGCCCACGGCGCGGCCAGGGCCAGGGTCAGGGCGGCGGAGAGCAGCAGAGGGCGCAAGCGGGTACTCCTAGAAGCGGGGGGTGAGTCACTGTGTTGCGGTGATGACATGGAATATCCGACGCAGGGCTACCATATACAGACAATCGTTCCGTTGTGGAGTTTCCCGTGAGCCAAGATGTCGCTTCCAACCCGGGTGGGACCCCCGCCATCACCATCTATTCGACCGCGGTCTGCCCATACTGCGTGGCGGCCAAGAACTTCCTGAAGAGCAAGGGCCGGGAGTGGACCGAGGTCCGCATCGACCTGGACCCGGAAGAGCGCCAGAAGATGATGGCCAAGACCAAGCGCACCAGCGTGCCGCAGATCTTCATTGGCGACACCCACGTGGGCGGTTTCGACGACATGATGGCGCTGCACCAGGCCGGAAAGCTTGAGCCATTGCTGAACGGGGAGGGCGCATGAGCGCTGCCGACGACGCCAGCAAGGACCGGATCGCCGAGTTCACCGAGTTCCGCCAGCGCATGAACCAGCGCATCCTGGGCGAGCCCAACCAGGTCGTGCGGCGCTTCTTCGCACTGGACACCCAGACCTACCAGGCCGGCGCGCTGGATGTGAAGACCAAGGAGCTGCTGGGCCTGGTCGCCTCGATGGTGCTGCGCTGCGACGACTGCATCAGCTACCACGTGGCCCAGTGCAAGGACGCCGGCGTGACCCGTGAGGAGTTCTTCGAGACCTTCTCGGTCGGCCTGGTGGTCGGCGGCTCCATCGTGATCCCGCACCTGCGCCGTGCGGTGGACTTCCTGGACCAGCTGGAAGGTGGCGCGGCCGCCCCGGACGCCCACGAGCATTGATGAATCGGGCTGCACCGGCCGATAGCCGGTGCAGCGCCTGCCACCTTTGTCTATTTGGGGTCCCCGGGCCGGGTAAGGCATAATTGCGGGTGAAACTTCCCTTGCGCCCTTGCTCCGGATCCATGCGGACGGCGCTCCCCCTCGGTTCGGAAACAGATCAAATGACGCAGAAAATCACGGTCATCCGCGGTGACGGCATCGGCCCGGAGATCATGGACGCCACCCTGTTCGTGCTCGGCAAGCTGGACACCGGTTTTGAGTACGAAGACGCCGATGCGGGTCTGGTCGCGCTGGAAAAGCATGGCGACCTGATGCCGGCTTCGACCCTGGAGTCGATCGCCCGCAACAGGATCGCCCTGAAGAGCCCGCTGACCACGCCGGTCGGTGGCGGCTTCACCTCGATCAACGTCAGCCTGCGTCGCCACTTCGACCTGTACGCCAACGTGCGTCCGGCGGTGTCCTTCCCGAACACCAAGTCGCGCTTCGGCGACGGCGTGGACCTGATCACCGTGCGTGAGAACACCGAAGGCGCCTACCTGGCCGAAGGCCAGGAAGTGTCGGCCGACGGCGAAACCGCGTTCTCCGGCACCCGCATCACCCGCAAGGGCTCCGAGCGCATCGTGCGCTACGCCTTCGAGCTGGCCAAGAGCACCGGCCGCAAGAAGGTCACCGCCGTGCACAAGGCCAACATCATCAAGTCGACCTCGGGCCTGTTCCTGAATGTCGCCCGTGAAGTGGCCGCGCAGTACCCGGACATCGAATTCCAGGAAATGATCGTCGACAACTGCTGCATGCAGCTGGTGATGCGTCCGGAACAGTTCGACGTGATCGTCACCACCAACCTGTTCGGCGACATCATCTCCGACCTGTGCGCCGGCCTCGTCGGCGGCCTGGGCCTGGCTCCGGGTGCGAACATCGGTGAGAACGCGGCGATCTTCGAAGCGGTGCACGGCACCGCGCCGGACATCGCCGGGCAGGGCAAGGCCAATCCGTGCGCGCTGCTGCTGGCGGCCGCGCAGATGCTGGACCATGTCGGCCAGACCGAGAACGCCGAGCGCCTGCGCAAGGCGATCGTGGCCACGCTGGAAGCCAAGGACTCGCTGACCGGCGACCTCGGCGGCACCGGCAACACCATGGGCTTCGCCCAGGCCATCGCCAGCCGCCTGTAACGGGCTGCGCGACGGAACAGAAAAAGGGCCGCTTTCGCGGCCCTTTTTTTGTTCATGCGTTGATGTTTCGCATCAACGCTGGTTGAGCTTGGACAGCAGCCGCAGGAACTCGACATACAGCCACACCAGCGTGACCATCAGGCCGAACGCGCCGTACCACTCCATGTACTTGGGCGCGCGCGCTGCCGCGCCGTTTTCGATGAAGTCGAAGTCCAGCACCAGGTTCAGCGCGGCCACCACGACGACGAACAGGCTGAAGGCGATGCCCAGCCAGCTGGCTTCATGGATCACCGGTACGTTGATGTTGAAGAAGCCGAGCACGAACGAGGCCAGGTACAGCAGCGCGATGCCACCGGTAGCCGCGACCACGCCCAGCTTGAAGTTCTCGGTAACCTTGATCAGCCCGCTGCGGTACGCCACCAGCAGTGCGAACAGGGTGCCGAAGGTGAGCAGTACCGCCTGGAACACGATGCCCGGGAAGCGCGCTTCGAACACCGCCGAGATCGCACCCAGGAAGAAGCCTTCCACCAGCGCGTACATCGACGCGGTGACCGGCGACCATTCCTTCTTGAACACCGTGACCAGCGCCAGCACCAGGCCGCCAATCGCGCCACCGATGGCGTAGATCATCGCGCCCGGTGCGATCTGGCCGTCGGCGCCGATGGTCTGGCTCCAGGCGAAGGCGGCGGTGATCACGGTCAGCAACAGAAGGATGCCGGTCTTGTTGACCGTGCCGTTGATGGTCATTGCCTGGTCGGGCGAGGTCACGACCGAGCCACTGGCCAGGTCGAGGAAGGTCGACTCGGAAAGTGCGGGGTTGCCGCTGCGCATTGCCAATCTCCTTGAAAGGGTAGGGTTCCGGTCCATCCGGTACTGTGCCGAGCATAGCGGATGTGAAAAACTCTGTGAAAAGCGTTGACAGATCGGTCGGCGATTCCCACAATAGCCGACTCTTTCGGGGGGAACCTCGAGGGATGAAACCACCGGGGTATAGCGCAGTCTGGTAGCGCGCCTGCTTTGGGAGCAGGATGTCGGGGGTTCGAATCCCTCTACCCCGACCAATCCCACATCACGTCGGATTGGACACCGTTCCGGTTCGGGCGCCCGTAGCTCAACTGGATAGAGCACCGGCCTTCTAAGCCGGCGGTTACAGGTTCGATTCCTGTCGGGCGCGCCACTTGGCGCAAGCGGCAGATAGGTAAGCGGTAGTGACGCGCCATGCGCGTCAAACGTTTAAAAGGTTTTCAGTGGTGGCTGTAGCTCAGTTGGTTAGAGTACCGGATTGTGATTCCGGTGGTCGGGGGTTCGAATCCCCTCAGCCACCCCACTGATTGGTTGTATCCGATTCGCCGAAAGTGAATCGGGGTTGCAAAAAAAGGCGGAAACGTTACACTTGCCGCCTGAAGTTTCAGGGCTGTTAGCTCAGTTGGTAGAGCAGTTGACTCTTAATCAATAGGTCCAAGGTTCGAATCCTTGACAGCCCACCAAGACAGAAGCCACCCGGTCATCCGGGTGGCTTTTTTCTTGCCTGCGACCTGGCATTGCAGCCACGCAGGGCGTGGCTCTACCGGGACCTTCGCAACCGTCTTCAAAAAACACTTGCGCATCCGTGCGGCATTGCGTCATAATTCGCCTCCCGATTTTCGGGCTGTTAGCTCAGTTGGTAGAGCAGTTGACTCTTAATCAATAGGTCCAAGGTTCGAATCCTTGACAGCCCACCAAGACGAAAGCCATCCGGTCATCCGGGTGGCTTTTTTCTTGCCTGCGATCCGGGCCGATGCTCCGCGGACCCGCTGGAGAAAAGCCCCCTTGAGTCAAGGGGGCGCGCCGAAGGCGCGGGGATGTGGGTGCTGATGAGATGGGGCCCGCGCGGCGCGAAGCGGCGGGTGGGGCTGCGGCGCGAATGTGCTGCAGCTTCCCCAAGGTTCGAATCCTTGACAGCCCACCAAGACGAAAGCCATCCGGTCATCCGGGTGGCTTTTTTCTTGCGCGCGATTCCTGCTCCCGCAGCTATACTGCGCGTCCTGCGAAAGTGGCGGAATTGGTAGACGCCCTGGATTTAGGTTCCAGTGCCGCAAGGCGTGGGGGTTCGAGTCCCCCCTTTCGCACCAGATACCGGGCATCTGCCCCGGCCGGGGACTGCCTGAACAGGCCTTTGATTGACGCTTCCGGCCACATGCTGGCGGCGCTGGCCGTTATCGGCGAAACTACAGGGCTGCGGCGGGAAGGGGTATCCACCACCCGCGTTCCCAACCCGTTTCATCCAATCACATCGTGCCGGGGGCGTTCCCACCGGTTGGCAGGAGTCAACATGCAAGCTTCGATCGAATCCACCGGCAATCTGGAACGCCGCCTGACCTTCTCGCTGCCGGAAGACCGCCTGCAGACCCATATCAGCGGCCGCCTGGGCGAAATCGCCCGTACCGCACGCATCAAGGGCTTCCGCCCGGGCAAGGTGCCGGCCAAGGTGATCGAGCAGCGCTTCGGCCAGCAGGTCCGCAGCGAAGCCGTCGACGGCCTGCTGCGCGAAACCTTCGACGCGGCCATCCGCGAACACGAGCTGCGCATTGCCGGCGCGCCGCGCATCGACAAGGGCGATGACGGCGAGTTCTCGTTCGTCGCCACCGTCGAGCTGGTGCCGGACTTCGGCGACGTCGACGTCGCCAAGCTGACCGTGGTGCGCCACACCGCCGAGATCAACGACGCCGACATCGACCAGATGATCACCAACCTGCGCGAACAGCGCCGCAGCTGGAGCCCGGTGACCCGTGGCGCCCAGGACGGCGACCTGGTCGCGCTGGAAACCTGGTCGCAGGCCGGCGATGAGCGCCTGCCGGCCGAAGGCACCGAAAAGGGCAGCGTGGTGGTGGGCCAGGGCATGATGTTCGAGCAGATCGAACAGGGCCTGGTCGGCCTGGCCAAGGGTGAAGAGAAGACCCTGGACGTCGAATTCCCGGCCGACTGGCGCGTGCCGGCCCTGGCCGGCAAGCAGGTCAAGGTCACCGTCAAGGCGGTGGACGTGTCCGAGCCGGTGCTGCCGGAGGTCGACGGCGACTTCATCAAGAGCTTCGGTGTGAAGGGTGGCGACGTGGAGCAGTTCCGCACCGACATCCGCGCCAACCTGGAACGCGAGCTCAAGGGCGCGCTGATGAACCGCCTGCGCAAGGAAGTCGGTGAGCAGCTGATTGCCGCCTACGCCTCGGTGGAAATGCCGCCGCGCCTGGTCGACAACGAAGCCCGCGCCATGCTGGCCCAGCAGGTCGAGCAGATCCGTCGCAGCGGCCGCAACCCGGGCGAAATTCCGGCCGACGCCCACGAAGGCTTCAAGGACGCCGCCGCCAAGCGCGTGCTGGTCGGCCTGCTGGTCGGTGAAGTGGCCCGCCGCAACGACCTGCGCCTGGACCCGAAGCGCCTGAACGAAACCATGCGTTTGATTGCTTCCACCTATGAAGAGCCGGAACAGGTCATTGAGATGTACCGCAACGACCCCCAGCTGATGAGTGGGCTGCAGAACCGCGTGATGGAAGAGCAGGTGATCGACTGGATCGCCGAGCGCGCCCAGCACACCGAGCAGTCGCTGTCGTTCCAGGACGCCATCCGCCAGTAAGCGGGCGGCGTTTCATGCCCCGCGTCGCTGGCGCGGGGTGCTTTCCCCCAAATAGGTGCCTCAGAAATGGACAACCAAACCAAAGCCCTGAACATGGTTCCGATGGTGGTCGAACAGACCAGCCGCGGCGAGCGCGCCTATGACATCTATTCGCGCCTGTTGAAGGAGCGCCTGATCTTCCTCGTGGGCCCGATCG
>NZ_CAUQLJ010000029.1:0-35928 GCF_963519125.1 uncultured Stenotrophomonas sp.
CCCGCCCCCGAACTGAAACCGGCCCTGCCGCCCGCCGCCGCTGCGATCCTCGCGCGCGCCAAGGCCAAGGCCGCTGGAAAACTTTCCTGATGCCAGCTGCTGCAAAAACCGCACCGAGGGCTGCACCGCGCAGCGCGCGCATGCCCAGGGCCGACGTGGTGGAAATGTTCACCCGTCTGCGCGAACTCAATCCGCATCCCAAAACAGAATTGGAGTACAGCACGCCGTTCGAACTGCTGGTGGCGGTGGCGCTGTCGGCACAGGCCACCGATGTCGGCGTCAACAAAGCCACGCGCAAACTGTTCCCGGTGGCCAATACGCCGCAGGCGATCCTGGCACTGGGCGAAGACGGGCTGAAGAAATACATCGCCACCATCGGCCTCTTCAATGCCAAGGCGAAGAATGTCATTGCGGCCTGCCGGCTGCTGATCGAACAGCATGGCGGCGAGGTCCCGCGCGACCGCGCCGCGCTGGAGGCCCTGCCCGGGGTCGGCCGCAAGACCGCCAACGTGGTGCTCAACACCGCCTTCGGCGAGCCGGTGATGGCGGTGGACACGCACATCTTCCGGGTCGCCAACCGCACCGGCCTGGCGCCGGGCAAGGACGTGCGCGCGGTCGAGGATGGTCTGGTGAAGGCGATTCCCGCCGAGTTCCTGCTCGACGCCCACCATTGGCTGATCCTGCACGGCCGCTACGTATGCAAGGCGCGCAAGCCGGACTGCCCGCAGTGCGTGATCCGCGACCTGTGCCGGTTCAAGCAGAAAACCGCCGCCTGAGCCTTACTTCGACTGCCATCTGGACGCAACCGGGCAGTCATCTGTTTCAGGCAGCGTGGGCAACCCCAGCTGCCATCGGGCCCGGGCCTGGGGTCGCTTTGTCTGAAACTGTCATATTTACGCAATCTTCACTTATTAGCCTGCGCAGCATCTTCCCACCTGCCTGCAAGGCTCCTTTCCATGAAACTGCATCGCCAACTCCTCACTGCGGCCGTGGCTGCTGCGCTGTTCGTGCCGGCCGCCCACGCTGAAGTGGCCATCGACGTGATCGGCGGCTCGGAGATCACCTTCGAAGGCCTGGTCCAGGCCGACGGCAACTGGTTCGACAACGATGTGACCGATCTCAACGGTGGCGATGCCGCCAACGGCAAGGACAGCGAGTTCGAGCTGCGCCGCGCCGAGCTGGTGCTCAAGGGCAAGGGCCCGGGCAACGTGGAATGGGTGGTCGGTTATGACGCCAAGGCCGACAAGTTCCTGGACACCAACGTGAAGTACAAGCTGGCTGGCAACGCCAACCACTTCGTGCAGCTGGGCCAGTTCAAGCAGCCCAACAGCCTGGAAGAACTGTCCAGCACCAAGAACAACGACTTCATCTCCAAGGCGGCGGTCACCAACACCTACGCCGTGGCCCGTCGCCTCGGTGGTGCCTACAGCTTCGGCGACAACAACTGGTCGGTCACCGCCAGCGCCTTCGGCCGCGAGCTGACCCGCAACCTGGCCCACGGCAGCGGCTACGGCGCGCGTGGTACCTGGGCGCCGATCAACGAGAAGGGCCAGGTCCTGCACTTCGGCCTGAGCTACGTCGACTACGACACCGACGCCGACACCCTGCGCGTGCGTGCCCGTCCGAACGCCGACCTGGCCACCGCGCGCCTGGTCGACAGCGGCAACATGACCGATACCGACCGGGTCAAGACCATCGGTGCTGAAGCGATGTACATCGGCGGCCCGTTCAAGGCCCAGGCCGAGTACTACACCAGCGAAGCCAAGCGCATGACGCGCGACAACTACACCAGCGACGGTTTCTACGTCAGCGGCCTGTGGAACATCACCGGCGAGAGCTGGGGCTACAAGGGCGGCACCCCGACCACCGGCCTGCCGGACGAGCCGGGCCGCGGCATGTGGCAGCTGGGCGCCCGCTACGACTCGATGAACCTCGACGACGGCCATCTGAACGCCAATCCGGTTGCCGGTCGCCCGCCGATCGTGGACGGCGTGCTCGGCGGCAAGATGGATATCTGGACCGTGGGCGTGAACTACTACTGGCGCTCCAACACCAAGTTCGCACTGAACTACGTGATGGTGGACAGCAAGAAGTACAGCTCGACCAGCCGTACCTTCGTCAATGACGATCCGAACATCCTGGAAGCGCGCCTGCAGTTCTTCTGGTAAGTCGTACGTCACCTCGGTAATGGAAAGGGCGCAGCTTGGGCTGCGCCCTTTTTCATTTTCGTCTGGCTGAAGACGCCAGGACCACGTGGTAACAGTTCCGTCATATGACAGTCGCTGGCCTGTCATTGAACCGTTATGCAATAGGCACCGGGCGGGAAACCCCGCACCATCATCCATCCCAGGAGCCACCCCGTGATCCACGCCTTCAAGTCGCGCGCCGCTGTTGCCGTCCTCGCCGCGTCGTCCGTGTTCGCCGCCAATGCCGCCGATGTGACCGGCGCGGGCGCATCGTTCATTTACCCGGTCATGTCCAAGTGGTCGGCCGACTACAGCACCGCGACCGGCAAGAAGGTCAACTACCAGTCGATCGGCTCCGGCGGTGGTATCGCCCAGATCAAGGCCGCCACGGTCGACTTCGGTTCGTCCGACGCCCCGCTGAAGCCGGAAGAGCTGGCCTCGGCCGGCCTGGCCCAGTTCCCGTCGGTGATCGGCGGCGTGGTGCCGGTGATCAACGTGGCTGGCGTTGCCCCGGGCGCGCTGAAGCTGGACGGCCCGACCCTGGCCAACATCTTCCTGGGCAAGATCAAGACCTGGAACGACCCGGCGATCACCGCGCTGAACCCCGGCGTCAAGCTGCCCGACGGCAAGATCACCGTCGTGCACCGCTCGGACGGTTCGGGCACCACCTTCAACTTCGTCAACTACCTCTCCAAGGTCAACCCGGAGTGGAAGAGCAAGGTCGGCGAAGGCACCTCGGTCCAGTGGCCGGTCGGCATCGGTGGCAAGGGCAACGAAGGCGTTGCCGCCTACGTGAAGCAGATCAAGGGCGGCATCGGCTACGTCGAACTGTCCTACGCCCTGCAGAACAAGATGTCCTACGCCGCGATGAAGAACGCGTCGGGCAAGGTCGTGCTGCCGAGCGACGAGTCGTTCGCCGCCGCCGCCGCCAGCGCCGACTGGGCCAACGCCAAGGACTTCTACCTGGTCATGACCAACGCCCCGGGCGCCGAAGCGTGGCCGATCACCGCCACCAACTTCATCCTGGTCCGCAAGCAGCCGAAGAACGTCAACAGCGCCAAGGCCACCCAGGAGTTCTTCCGCTGGATCTACAAGAGCGGCGACGCCCAGGCCAAGCAGCTGGACTACGTGCCGCTGCCGGACGCCCTGGTCAAGCAGATCGAGACCTACTGGTCGCAGAACCTGAAGTACTGATCCACCCGTTTCACCCAGGCAAAGGTGTCGCCAGGTCCTCTCTCCCCCTGGCGGCACCTCTCCGGCGCGGATCTGCTGATCCGCGCTTTTTTATTGGCCGCCCTGCCCCGCCCCGGGGCCCGCCAGGCCTTGTCCTGCGGGGGTTTAACGTGCCCTCTGTCACGACGTCATCAAGCTGTAACAAAAACATCATTTCATAGCAGCGTCAGCCGGCCAGCCCGGCACCCCATCCCGCTACGGAGTGACGCATGAAACTGCATTCGGCCAGCTTTGCCGCCCTTTCCCTGGCCATCGCGCTGGGCCTGTCCGCCTGCAAGCCGGCCGCTGAAGGCCAGGCCACGGCCCCGGCCGCAGATGCCCCCGCCGCTGCCCCGGCTGCCGGCGACAAGGTGACCGCCGAGATCTCCGGCGCCGGTGCTTCCTTCATCTTCCCGTTGGTGTCCAAGTGGTCGGCCGACTACAACGCCGCCACCGGCGCCAAGATCAACTACCAGTCGATCGGTTCGGGTGGCGGTATCGCCCAGATCAAGGCCGGCACCGTCGACTTCGGTTCCTCCGACAAGCCGCTGTCCAGCGAAGAGCTGGCCCAGGCCGGCCTCGGCCAGTTCCCGTCCGCCATCGGCGGCGTGGTCCCGGTGGTCAACATCGAGGGCCTGGAAGCCGGCAAGCTGCGCCTCAGCGGCGCCCTGCTGGCCGACATCTTCCTGGGCAAGGTCAAGACCTGGAACGACCCCGCCATCGTCGCCGCCAACCCGGGCGTGAAGCTGCCGGAAGGCAAGATCACCCTGGTCCACCGTTCGGACGGTTCGGGCACCACCTTCAACTTCTCCAACTACCTGTCCAAGGTCAGCCCGGAGTGGAAGAGCAAGGTCGGCGAAGGCACCTCGGTGCAGTGGCCGGACGGCGTCGGTGGCAAGGGCAACGAAGGCGTTGCTTCCTACGTGAAGCAGATCAAGGGCTCCATCGGCTACGTCGAACTGGCCTACGCCCTGCAGAACGGCATGCCGTACACCGCCATGCAGAACGCGGCCGGCAACTGGGTCGCGCCGAGCGCGGAAACCTTCGCCGCCGCGGCCGCCAGCGCCGACTGGGCCAGCGCCAAGGACTTCAACCTGGTCATCACCAACGCTCCGGGCGAGCAGGCGTGGCCGATCACCGCCACCAACTTCATGCTGATGCAGAAGCAGCCGAAGGACGCCAAGCGCAACCAGGACACCCTGGCCTTCTTCAAGTGGGCCTTCGAGAACGGCCAGGCCCAGGCCAACGAGCTGCACTACGTGCCGCTGCCTGCCGAACTGGTCAAGCAGATCGAGGCCTACTGGGCGACCGACCTGAAGTGATGGACACGACGGTGCCCGCCCCGCGCGGGCACCGCCTCTTCCACGCCGTGCCGCCCCGCCCCTTCCTGGCCCTGCCGTCCCCATGAATGCCATCGCCCAGCCTGTAGCAGCCCCGTCCACGCGTGATACGCGTGATGCCCGCAACGACAAACTGTTCCGATGGGTGCTGGTCGGCACCGTCATCTTCGTCCTGATCGCCCTGGCCTGCGCCGCACTGTCGATGCTGTGGGGCGGCCGTCATGCCCTGCAGATGCAGGGCCTGAGCTTCTTCTTCTCCGCTGACTGGAATCCGGTCGAAAACAAGTTCGGCGCTCTCGCCCCGATCTACGGCACCCTGGTCACCGCGCTCATCGCGATGGTCATCGCCGTGCCGGTCAGCTTCGGCATCGCCTTCTTCCTCACCGAAGTCGCGCCGCGCTGGCTGCGTGGTCCGATCGGTACCGCCATCGAACTACTGGCCGGCATTCCCTCGATCATCTACGGCATGTGGGGCCTGTTCGTGCTGGTGCCGGTGATGACCGAGTACGTCACCCCGTTCCTCAACGAAACCCTGGGCGAGATGCCGATCATCGGCCCGCTGTTCCAGGGCCCGCCGCTCGGCATCGGCATGCTCACCGCCGGTTTCGTGCTGGCCATCATGGTCATTCCGTTCATCTCCTCGGTGATGCGCGAAGTGTTCCTGACCGTGCCGACCCGACTGAAGGAATCGGCCTATGCGCTGGGTTCCACCAAGTGGGAAGTGAGCTGGGACATCGTCCTGCCCTACACCCGCTCGGCGGTGATCGGCGGCATCTTCCTCGGCCTCGGCCGCGCTCTGGGCGAGACGATGGCGGTGGCGTTCGTTATCGGCAACAGCGTGCGCCTGTCGCCGTCGCTGCTGGAACCGGGCACCACCATCGCCGCGCTGATCGCCAATGATTTCGGCGAAGCCACTGAAACCTACCGCTCGGCCCTGCTGCTGCTCGGCTTCGTCCTCTTCATCGTCACCTTCGTGGTGCTGGCCATCGCCCGCCTGATGCTGATGCGCCTGTCCCGCAAGGAGGGCAACTGATGTCCACCACCGCTGATTCGCTGTACCTTCGCCGCCGCATCGGCAACGTCGTTGCGATCACCGCTTCCTGCGCCACCGCGCTGTTCGGCCTGTTCTTCCTTGGCTGGATCCTGTTCACCCTGGCCTCAAAAGGCCTGGCCGGCATCAACTGGGATCTGTTCACCAAGATGACGCCGCCACCGATGCAGGAAGGCGGCCTTGCCAACGCCTTCTTCGGCAGTGCCGTGATGTGTGCGCTGGCGATCGGCATCGGCACCCCGCTGGGCGTGCTGGCCGGTACCTGGCTGGCCGAGTACGGCAACGCCCGCAAGGCCGGCACCGTGGTCCGCTTCGTCAACGACATCCTGCTGTCGGCCCCGTCCATCGTGCTCGGCCTGTTCGTCTACACCCTGTACGTGATGCAGACCGGCGGCAACTTCTCGGCGTTCGCCGGTGCCCTGTCGCTGGCCTTCATCGTGCTGCCGGTGGTGGTGCGCACCACCGACGAGATGCTGCGCCTGGTGCCCTCGCAGATGCGTGAAGCGGCCCTGTCGCTGGGCATCCCGCAGTGGAAGGTGATCGTGCAGGTGCTGTACCGCAGTGCCTCGGCCGGCATCATCACCGGCATCCTGCTGGCGCTGGCCCGCATCTCCGGCGAGACCGCGCCGCTGCTGTTCACCGCCTTCGGCAACCAGTACTGGAACAACAACATCTTCCAGCCGATGGCCTCCGTGCCGGTGGTGATGAACCAGTTCGCCGGCAGCCCGTATGAATCCTGGCAGGTCCTGGCCTGGGCCGGTGCCCTGGTGCTGACTGTCTTCGTGTTGCTGGTCAGCCTTGCCGCCCGCGGCATCCTGCTGCGCAACCGTATCTCCCATGACTGACCTTTCCGTGGATAACGCCATGAACGACCTTTCCAACGCCGTGCCGATGCAGCGCATCGCCGTGCCGTCCTCGCACGAGAGCCTGCACACGCCGTCGCCGGTGAAGCTGGCTGCGCGTGGACTGGACTTCTACTACGACAAGTTCCACGCCCTGAAGGGCATCAACCTGGAGATTCCGGAAAAGCGCGTGACCGCGCTGATCGGTCCCTCCGGTTGCGGCAAGTCGACCCTGCTGCGCATCTTCAACCGCATCTACGCGCTGTACCCGAAGCTGGAAGCGCGCGGTGAAGTGCTGCTGGACGGCGAGAACATCCTGTCGCCGAAGTACCCGATGAACCGCCTGCGCAGCAAGGTCGGCATGGTGTTCCAGAAGCCGGTGCCGTTCCCGATGACCATCTTCGAGAACGTCGCCTACGGCATCCGCCACCACGAGAAGCTCAACAAGGCGGACATGAACGACCGCGTCGAGCATGCGCTGCGCCAGGGTGCGCTGTGGGACGAAGTGAAGGACAAGCTCAACCAGAGCGCGCTCGGCCTCTCCGGTGGCCAGCAGCAGCGTCTGTGCATCGCGCGTGCCGTGGCCCTGCGCCCGGACGTGCTGCTGCTCGACGAGCCGACCTCGGCGCTGGACCCGATCTCCACCAGCCGCATCGAGCAGCTGGTCGAAGAGCTCAAGCATGACTACACCATCGTGATCGTCACCCACAACATGCAGCAGGCCGCGCGTGTGTCCGACTACACCGCCTTCATGTACCTGGGCGACCTGATCGAACACGACCGCACCGAAGTGATCTTCTCGCAGCCGAACAAGCAGCAGACCGAGGATTACATCACCGGCCGGTTCGGTTGATCTTTCCCCGCACATCCAGATAAACCAGCCGGGCCGACCCCGGCACCACGGGAATCACAATGAACATTCCGAACGACCACATCGTCAAGAGCTACGACGAAGAACAGCAGCGGCTGGTGGCCGAAATCGTGCGCATGGGCGAAATGTCCGTGGCGCAGCTGGAGGCGGCGCTGGACGTGATCGAACGCCGCGACGACAACGCCGCGGCACGCATCATTGCCAACGACGAGGCGATCGACAGCCTGGAACAGCAGATCAGCCATGACGTGATGCGCCTTGCCCTGCGCGGCCCGATGGCGCGCGACCTGCGCGAGATCCTGGCCGGCCTGCGCATTCCGGCCGACATCGAGCGTATTGGCGACTATGCCGCCAACGTGGCCAAGCGTTCGATCGCGCTCAGCAAGATGCCGCCGTTGCCGCAGATCCAGGGCCTGCGCTCGTTGGGCCGCCTTGCGGCGCAGCAGGTCCGCCGCGCCATCGAGGCCTACCGCGACAACGACGCAGAGGGCGCGCTCGCCCTGCGCGACGACGACGCGCGGCTGGATGCGCAGTACACCGCGCTGTTCCGCGAGCTGCTGACCTACATGATGGAAGACCCGCGCAACATCACCCCGTGCACCCACCTGCTGTTCATGGCCAAGAACCTGGAACGCGTGGGCGACCACGCCACCAACATCGCCGAGAACGTCTGGTTCCTGGTGCATGGCGAGCAGGCGCTGCCGCCGCGCGAGAAGCGCGACGAGACCAGCACCGAAAAGCTGTAACCCAACAGCCGCAAGGCATTCGCGGGTAACAAGGGCCGGTACGGCGTACCGGCCTTTGTTGTTTTTGTCGCGAACGGACCGACCGCGCTGAATCGCGGCTGTACCTTCCCGCACAGCCGCGCATCCAACCCGCCTACGCAGCGCTCTTATCCTGTGCCAGCCCATCAGGATCCCGTTGCCGCATGCAGAACCTCTGCCCGCTCGAACTCAGCGCCGCCCATGCCGGCGACCGCGCCGCGCTTGACCGCGTACTGCGCCATTCGCGCCAGCACCTGCGCCGCTATGCGGAATACCACTGCGTCATCAATGATGTCGAAGACGCGGTGCAGGAAAGCCTGATCACCGTGTCGCAGCGGCTGTGCGACCTGCGCCTGGTGGAGTGCTTCACCTCGTGGGCGTTCCGTATCGTCAAGCGCGAATGCAACCGGCTCAAACGCGCACGCTGCCAGTGGCGGCACGAAGAACTGCGCGAGGAGATCCTGCCGCCGACGCAGCGCGACGACGTGGCGCTGCGCCGCGACTGCGCCGCCGCGCTGGAGTCGCTGCCGGCGCATTACCGCGAAGTGATCCTGCTGCGCGACGTGGAGGGTCTCTCGATCGCCGAGCTGGCCGAACAGCTGGCCACCACCCCTGAAACCATCAAGGCCCGGCTGCACCGCGCCCGCGTCATGGCCCGCGAGTACCTGGCCTGAGCTTTCCCCGCATGCCGGCAAATCCGGCATGCTTCATTGGCACCACCCTGGCCCCCCGGCCTCTACACGGAGATATCCCATGACCCTGTCCACCAAACACGCCTCCCTGCTGGCCTGCGCCGCGCTCGCTGGCGGCCTCGGCCTGGCCGGCACCGCCTCGGCGCTGTCGATGACCGACCTGGCCCAGGGCTACGCCCTGGCCGCGCAGGCCGCGCCCAAGGCCGACGCGAAGGCGGCTGAAGGCAAATGCGGTGAAGGCAAGTGCGGCGCCGACAAGGCCAAACAGCACGGCACCGACAAGAAGGCGGCAGAAGGCAAGTGCGGCGAAGGCAAGTGCGGGGCCGACAAGGCCAAGCCCGCTCCTGCCGCGAAGAAGACCGCTGAAGGCAAGTGCGGTGAAGGCAAGTGCGGTGCCGGGCACTGACCCGCGCGCCGGCGTGAACCCCGTGGTCCTGCCGCCGCTGCCTGCGGCGGCGGTAGGACTGGGCCTGCGCCGCGCCCTGCTCGACGATCTGGAGCAGGCGCCGCCGGGCGATATCGACTTCCTCGAATGCGCACCGGAGAACTGGATCGGGCTTGGCGGGGCCCTCGGCGAGCGCCTGCAGGGGCTCGGCACGCGCTACCCGCTGACCTGCCATGGCCTGTCGCTCTCGCTGGGTGGCAGTGCGCCGCTGGACCTGGCCTTCGTCGACCGGGTCGGCCGCTTCCTGGACACCCACAAGGTGCGCCTGTACAGCGAGCACCTGAGCTACTGCAGCGACGACGGGCATCTGTACGACCTGCTGCCGCTGCCGTTCACAGAGGAGGCGGTGCGCCACACCGCCGCGCGCATCGCGCAGGTGCAGGACCGGCTGGGCCGGCGGATCGCGGTGGAGAACGTCTCGACCTACCTCACTCCGCACGCGGCGATGAGCGAGCGGGACTTCACCGTGGCCGTGCTGGAGGAAGCGGACTGCGATCTGCTGCTGGACGTCAACAACGTGTACGTCAATGCGATCAACCACGGCTTCGACCCGGTCGCGTTCATCGACGGACTTCCGGAATCGCGCGTGGCGTGCCTGCACGTGGCCGGGCACTACGATGAAGCCGACGACCTGAAGATCGACACCCATGGCAGCCCGGTGATCGACCCGGTGTGGGCACTGCTGGCGCAGGCGCGTGCCCGCTTCGGGCCGCGCCCGGCGCTGCTGGAACGCGATTTCAACTTCCCGACCTACGCCGAGCTGCGCGGGGAACTGCAGCAGATGCGGCGCATCCTGCACGGCGGGGATACGGCAGACGGAGCGGCCGCATGAGCGGGACGCTCCGCGACCAGCAATCGGGGATGACCCTGCACCTGCGCGACCCGCACGGCCAGCCCGCGCCCGCAGGGCTCGAACCGCGTCGTCTGCAGATCTACCGCGATCTGCTGTTCAACAATCTGCAGGGCCTGCTGGGCGGAAGTTTTCCGGTGCTGCTCCAGATCCTGCACCGCGACGAATGGGATGCGCTGTGCCGGCGCTATTTCGTCGAGCACCGCTGCGTGTCGCCACTGTTTACCGAGGTCGCCGGCGAGTTCGTGCAGTGGCTGCAGCAGCAGTCGTCGCTGCCGCGCCCGTTCCTGGCCGAGCTTGCGCACTACGAGTGGGTGGAACTTGCGCTGCAGTCGAGCGAGGCCGTGCCGCTGCCTGCAGGCGGGGACTTCGATCCATGGCAGGACGCCCTCGCCCGTTCGGCGTTGGCATGGCCTTTGGTTTACGCGTGGCCGGTGCAGCAGATCGGCGTTGCATTCCAGCCGGTCTCCGCGCCACCGGAGCCGACCTGCCTGCTCGCGCGGCGGGTGCCCGATGGCAGCGTCGTGTTTTCACAACTCAGCCCGCTGGCCGGGGCATTGCTGGCGCAGATGGACGACGCCGTGGCGCGCAGCGGCGCCGAACACCTGCGACAGCTGGCCGGTGCCCACGGTCTGGATGCCGCTTCCCTGGACGCACCCGGGCGTGCGCTGCTGGCGCAGCTGCACACCAGCGCGGTAATCGGTCCGGTGGCGCGCCCGACCGGCAGCTGAACCCTGCAGCCCGCGCGCGCATCGATCGTCGCGCGCCGGGCCTCTAGTTGGAACCTTCCTTCTGTCCGGAGCTTCCAATGCCACTGCCCTCCCCCCTTTCCGCACTGCGCGACCGCTTGGACGGACTCGACCGCTGGCTGGCCCCGCTCGGCCTGCGCCTGCTGCTGGCCTGGGAGTACTTCGAATCCGGGCGCGAGAAACTGCGCGGCATGAACTGGTTCGACAGCGTGCAGGCCGACTTCCCGTTGCCGTTCCGCTGGCTGCCATCGGCCGTCAACTGGCAGGCCGCGACCTGGCTGGAGCTTCTGGGCGCCGCCTGCCTGCTACTGGGGCTGGCCACCCGCACCACGGCGGCCCTGCTGATCGGACTGACCGTGGTGGCCACGGCGACGGTGCACTGGCCGGCCGAGTGGAACTCGCTTGCCGTGCTGGCGCAGGGCTATGCGATCAGCGACCAGGGATACGGCAACTTCAAGCTGCCGGTGCTGTTCATGGCCATGCTGATGCCGCTGCTGCTGCGCGGGGCCGGTCGCCTGAGCGTGGATGCCTGGCTGGCCAGGCATCGCAACGGGGCGGTCAGACCGCTCTGCTAAACTGCGTCGATGACTGACGAACTCCCCCAGACCGCCGCTGCCCCGGTGGACGCCGTAGACGTGCCCTCCCTGGGCCAACGCATGATGGCGACCCGCTTCCGTGGCTTCCTGCCGGTGGTGGTGGACGTGGAAACCGGCGGCTTCGACTGCAACCGCAATGCGCTGCTGGAGATTGCCGCGGTTCCGATCGAGATGGACGACAACGGCCTGCTCCATCCGGGGCAGACCGCCAGCGCGCACGTGATCCCGGCCGAAGGCCTGGAGATCGACCCGAAGTCGCTGGAGATCACCGGGATCATCCTCGACCACCCGTTCCGCCTGGCCAAGTCCGAGAAGGACGCGCTGGACCACATCTTCGCGCCGGTGCGTGCGGCGATGAAGAAGTACGGCTGCCAGCGCGCGATCCTGGTCGGGCACAACGCGCACTTCGACCTGGGCTTCGTCAACGCGGCTGTGAACCGGGTCGGGCACAAGCGCAACCCGTTCCATCCGTTCAGTGTGTTCGACACGGTGACCATGGCCGGTATCGCCTATGGCCAGACCGTACTGGCACGCGCAGCCGCCGCCGCCGGATTGGGCTGGGATGCGAATGAAGCGCACAGCGCGGTGTATGACACCGAGCAGACGGCGAAGCTTTTCTGCACGATTGCCAACGCGTGGCCGCGTCCTTGATCTGATATTCCGTGGGACACGCATGGCGTGTCGCTACGCGGCAATCCGGCGTAGGGACACGCCATGCGTGTCCACGCGGTGCCGGGCCACCCGCTGATCAACCAATCGCGGTGCGATCCCGGCCTTCGCTTTTTGCGCGGTACAGGGCGCGGTCGGCGCGCTGGTAGAGCAGCATCGGGGTGCGGTCGGCCGCATCCAGCTCGACCAGGCCGGCGCTGAAGGTCACCTGCAGTCCGGGCACCCCGGCCCAGTCCGGATGGTCATGGAACAGCCCGCGCAGGCGCGCGCAGACCTGCGCCGCTTCGGCCAGGCGGGTGTCGTTGAGCAGCAGGGTGAATTCCTCGCCACCGGTACGCGCCGGCATGTCCGAATCGCGGCACGCCGAGGCGATCACCCGCGCCACTTCCGCCAGCACCACGTCGCCCACGCTGTGGCTGTGCTGGTCGTTTACTTCCTTGAAGTGGTCGATGTCCAGCACCACCAGGCACAGCGGATGGCCACTGCGCTGCGAGCGGGCGAAGTCGCGCGCCAGCGCTTCATCGAAGGCGCGCCGGTTGGGCAGCCCGGTCAGCGCGTCTTCGCGGGCCTGTCGCTCGAACTGCTCGGACTGCCGCGCCAGGCGTTCGGCCAGCTGGGTCTTTTCCTCGTTCAGCGCCTGCAGGCTGGCGGTCTGCGCCTGCAGGTCGCGGGTGGCGGCATCCACGCGGCGCGCCAGACGCACGTTGCTGGCCTTGTAGCGGTTGATCAGGTAGCGGTACAGCGCCACCAACCCGGCCAGCAGCAGCAGGCCGCCGATGAACTGCACGCTGCGCCGCTGCCACAGGAACGGCTCGACCGTGAACGACCACACCGCCTCACTGCTGCCCCAGGTACCGCCGGGGTGGGCCGCACCCACGTGCAGGGTGTACTCGCCCGGCGGCAGGCCGATGAACTCCACGCTGCGCTGCTGGCCGCGCTCGATCCAGGCAGTGTCCAGCCCGTCCAGGCGGGTGCGGTAGCGGATCCGCTCGGACATCAGGTAACTCAGGCCCACGTAGCTGATGCTCAGCCGTCGCCCGCCCGGCAGGGTGTTGTGGTTGGCGCCCTGCCAGTGCAGCGGCACGCCGTCGACCAGCACCGTCTCGATCGCCGCCGGCGGTGCCAGGCGCTCACGGAAGCGCTGCAGGCGCAGCGGGTCGACCGTGCTCAGGCCACCGGCGGTGACCACCCAGAACGTGCCGTCCTGGCGCAGGATCGCCGACGGACCGGAGCTGCCGTTGGCCTGCGAGTTGGCCATGCCGTCGATTTCGTTGTAGTGCTCGACCTCGATCCGGCGCGTGCGCCCGTCGGCGACATCGTTGAGCATCGTCATGTCGGTGCGCAGCACGCCGCGGTTGCTGCTGATCCAGACGTTGCCGATGCGGTCGGGCACCAGCTGGAACACCGTGTCCACCGGCATCCCCTGCTCCAGCCCGACCCGCGCCAGTTTCCCGTCCTGGTAGCGGTACAGGCCGCGGTCGCTGCTGATCCACATCGCATCGCCGATCTGCTGGAAGCCGAACACGCTGCGCCCGCCGCCCAGCGGCGCCAGGTCGATGGCCTGCACCCGGTCGCCACGCAGCACCCGGATGCCTTCGATGGTGCCGATCCACAGGTCGCCCTCGGCGTCATGCGCCAGCGCGGTGATCAGCCCGGTCGGCATGCCCGGTACGTCCGGCACGGTCACGCCGTTGGCGTCCAGCCGGGCCACGCCCTTCTGGGTACCGGCCCACACCGCGCCGTCGCGGGCCACGCTCATCGCCCGGATGTTGCCGCCCGGCAGGCCGTCTTCGGCGCCGTACCGGCGCAGCATGCGGCCCTCTCCGTCCAGGTGCAGGATGCCGTCGCCGAACGTGCCCACCCACAGGCCGTCTGCCTTGTCCTGGACCAGGCTCAGCACCGACGGCGTCTTGCCTCCGCTGTTGCGCAGCGCTACCGGGTGGAAACGACCCTCGCTGTCGCGACGGTCCAGACCGGTGGCGCTGCCCACCCACAACTGGCGGTTGCGATCTTCGAGCACGGTGCGCACGTAGTCGCCGCTGAGCCCGTCGCGTTCGGTGAAACTGCTGAACAGCGTCTCGCGCAGGCGGTACAGGCCGCCGTTGGCGCCCACCCAGATGCTGCCTTCGGCGTCCTCACGCAGGCTGACCACGCGCCCGCCGGGCAGCGACAGGCCGGCGGGCAGGCGCTCCAGACCGTGCCGCGACAGGCGCAGCAGGCCCTGGTTCTCGGTGCCCAGCCACAGGTCGCCATGGCGATCCTGCAGCATCGACGTGATGTGGATGCCCGTGCCGAGGCTGTGCTGCAGCTGCGGCACGCCGTCCTGCATGCGGTAGATGCGCTCGCCGGCGACGATCCACAGGACCCCATCCGGGGCGCGGTAAGGCCAGACCAGCCCACGGCCGAGGCCGAAGCTCTCCGGCGCGCGGCGCAACACACCGTCGGTGCCGCGCACCACCAGGCCATCGAGCGTGCCGACCCAGACCCGGTCCTGCGCATCCACCACCAGCTTGGTGAAACTCATCGCCATCGGCACGTCGGCCGGCGGCCGTTGGTACTCGAAACGCCCTTCGCGGGTCAGGCTGCCGATGCCGTTGCCTTCGTACAGCAGCCAGAGCCGGCCGTGGCTGTCCATCTGCATGGCCTGGATCAGCACCTGCGGGGCGGGAGGCTGGTGCGGGAAGACCTGCCAGCGCCCATCGGCACTGCGCCGGGTCACGTTGCCGCGCGAGTCGCTGATCCACAGGCCGCCGTCGCGGTCGACGAACAGCGCACCGACGCCGTTGTCGCGCAGGCCCGGCCGGGTGCTGCGGTCGAACACGGTGAAATCCAGACCGTTGTAACGGACCAGCCCTTCCCAGGTGGCGAACCAGAGGTGCCCTTCCGGGGTCTGCGCGATGTCACGCAGCGAGTTGTGCGGCAGGCCGTTGCGCGAGGTCCAGACATCGATGGCGTAGTCGCGCAGCGGCGGCGGGCCGTCCTGTGCGGCGACCGTACCCGGGAGCGCGGAAAACAGGCACAGCAGCGCCAGCGCCAGGCACAGGCGCTGAAGGGTCACTGCTGCTCGTACCGGCCGCCACCGGGTCCAGCCTCCCCCTTGCCTCATCCGCAAGGATCCGACAGGGAGCTGGAAAGGAAGCCGGCCAGATTGGACGCACTCATGCGGCAACAACTGGCGGGGGATGCCCATAGTAGGCAAATCCGCGCCGCTTTGCCCGTGTCGCGCTCAGCCGGCGCGGCTGCCGGGCGGTCGCGGCGGTGCCGGCCAGTGCACGACCGCCTCCAGTCCGCCCTGCGGATGGTTGCGCAGGTGCAGGGTCGCACCGTCCTTCTCGGCCAGCGCGCGGGCGATGGTCAGGCCCAGCCCGGCCCCGCCGGTGGCCCGCGAACGCGAGGTCTCCAGCCGCACGAACGGGTCGAACACGGTCTCCAGCTCGTCCTCGGCCAGGCCGGGCCCGCGGTCGCGCACGCGGACCCGCACCCCGTCGGTGCCCTGCTCCACCCGCACCTGGGCGGTGCCGCCGTAGCTGAGTGCGTTGTCCACCAGGTTGGAGAAGAGCCGGTGCATGGCCAGCGGGCGCAGCATGAGTACCGCACCGCTGCCCTGGGCGAACTGCGCCTCGGCGCCGGCTTCCACGGCGTCCTCGACGATGCTCTCCAGCAGCGAGTCCAGGTCCAGCGCAGCGCGCGGCTCGGCGCTCTCGGCGCTGCGCGCCAGTTCCAGGCCTTCCCGGATCAGCGCCTGCATCGCAGCCAGGTCGCCGATCAGGCGCTCGCGCAGTGCTTCGTCGCCCACGTTCTCCAGGCGCAGGCGCAGCCGGGTGACCGGGGTCTGCAGGTCGTGGGTGATCGCCGCCAGCATCTGGGTGCGTTCGCCCAGGGTGCGCTGCAGGCGCTTCTGCATCGCATTGAACGCCTCGGCGGCGCGCCGGACCTCGAGCGGACCGGTCACCGGTAGTGGTTCGCGCTGCAGGTCATCGCCCAGTTCGGCAGCAGCCGACGCCAGTCGCTGCAACGGCGCGCTGGCCATGCGCGCCACCACATAGGCCAGCACCGCGATGGCGAGCACCAGCAGGGTCAGGAACAGCGGGTCGACCGCGAGGATGCCGTTGTGTGCGATCGCCGGCGATTCCAGCGACAGCGCCAGCATCGTGCCGTCGCTGAGCGGCAACTGCACCGCGCGGCATTTGGGCGGAATGAAGGCCGGGTCGCGCTCATGCGGCGGCTTGCGGCGCTGCGGCGGCGGTGGCGGCCACAGTTCCTGGGCCTTGGGAATGCAGGAACGGAATGAGGTGAAATGCACCGTGGCATGCGCGACCGGGCCGGCGCGATCCTCCAGCACCTCCATCAGCGCCGTGTCCTCGCGGCCCAGCCGCGCGCCGGCGGGCAGGCTGCGTACCGCCGGCCCGCCGACCGCCAGCAGCCGGTCGCGCAGCTCGGGATTGCCGTCGAGCATGTTGACGAAGCCCTGCAGGCGGTCGGCGATGCGGGTCAGGTTCTGGCGTTCGAATTCCTGCTGCCGCTTGGTGCTGGCCAGCATGGTGGCGCCGATCGCGGCCACGCTCATGCCCAGCAGCAGGATCACGAACAGGCGCCCGACCATCGACGCGAAGAAACGGCGCAGGCGCATCATTCCAGGGTGACCGCCGCAGCCAGCACGTAGCCTTCGTTGCGCACGGTCTTGATCAGGCCGTCGCTGCCGCCATCACCGGCCAGTTTGTTGCGCAGGCGACTGACCTGCAGGTCGATCGCACGGTCCTGCGATTCGTAGCTGCGACCACTGCTCAGCGATACCAGCTGCTCGCGCGAGAGCACCTTGTTGGCATGTCCCACGAATACCCGCAGCAAGCGGAACTCGGCGCCGGACAACACCACCACGCGCCCGTCCGGATCGACCAAGTGGCGGCTCTCCAGATCGAAGGTCCAGTGTGCGAACCGCGCCCGGCGGATCGCCAGCGGCTCGAGGTTGGCGGGCAGCGCTTCGGTCCGGCGCAGCACGTTGCGGATGCGCGCGAGCAGCTCGCGCGGTTCGAACGGCTTGCCCAGGTAATCGTCGGCGCCCATCTCCAGGCCGAGCACGCGATCGATCGGCTCGCTGCGCGCGGTGAGCATGATCACCGGCGTGCTGGAGCGCGCGCGCAGGTCGCGGCACAGGGTCAGGCCATCTTCGCGCGGCAGGTTGAGGTCGAGCACGATCAGGTCCACGTGTTCGCGTTCCAGCACCTGGCGCATGCCCTGGCCATCGCTGGCGGTGCTGACCTGGTAGCCGGCGCGACCGAGCTGTTCGGCCAGCAGCTGGCGGATGTCGTTGTCGTCATCGACGATCAGCAGGCGTTGCATCGTTGTGGTCTCCATGCGGCGATGATCCCCTGTCGGGAGCTGAACCGCATCCTCTGGTTTGCGTACGCATGTTTCAGGCACCGCGCCTGATACATGCCGACACGTGGAAGCGTGCCGCTGTTACCCGGTGTTACATGGCGAGCGTTGAGGCGCCCGTCCACGCTCTTCACAATGCTGACAACGCCGCATGCCGGCCTGTTGAGTTGATCATCATCGTGAAGCCCCGACTGCCTGTCACCCGCCGCGGCCGCGTGCTGCTTGTCACCGCACTGGCCGTGCTGGTCTGCGGCATTGTCGCATGGACCCTGCGCAAGCCGAGCGCGCCGACCCTGGCCACCAGCCCGGTCACCCGTGGCGACCTGGAACAGACGGTGGAAGCCACCGGCGTGATCGATGCCTACAAGCTGGTCAGCGTCGGTGCGCAGGCCTCCGGCCAGATCAAATCGCTGAAGGTCCAGCTGGGCGATACCGTCAACGAAGGCGACCTGATCGCCGAAATCGATGCCACCACCCAGCGCAACGCGGTGCTCAATGCGCAGGCCTCGCTGGACCAGGTCACCGCCCAGCGCGCGGTGCAGCAGGCGACCCTGCGCCAGGCCGAGCTCGAGTTCGCCCGGCAGAAGGAGATGCTGGCCGCCGAAGCGACCTCGCGTGCCGAGTTCGATACCGCCGAGGCCCAGCTCAAAACCGCACGCGCCCAGGTCAAGGCGTATGACGCGCAGATCCAGGGTCGCCAGACCGAGCTGGGCACGGCCAACGCCAACCTGGCCTACACCCGCATCACCGCGCCGATGGACGGCACCGTGGTCGCGGTGGTGGCCGAAGAAGGCCGCACCGTCAACGCCAACCAGACTGCACCGACCATCGTGATGCTGGCGCGGCTGGACCTGGTGACGGTCAATGCCGAGGTGAGCGAAGCCGACGTGGTCAAGATCAAGGCCGGCATGCCGGTGTACTTCACCACCCTGGGCGACCCGGAACGCAAGTACCACGCCACGCTGCGCCAGATCAATCCGGCCCCGTCCTCGATCGCCAGCGACAGCTCGAGCAGTTCCAGTTCGTCCAGCTCCAGCGCCAGTTCGGCGGTGTACTACAACGCGCTGTTCGACGTGGAGAATCCGGACGGCACCCTGCGCATCGACATGACCGCGCAGGTCTCGGTACTGCTCAAGCAGGCCAAGGACGTGCTGACCATTCCGTCGGTGGCGCTGGGTCCCAAGACCCGCGACGGCCAGTACATGGTGCGCGTGGCCGATGCCGATGGCATGCCGCAGCCGCGCAAAGTGAAGATCGGCATCAACACCGGTTCCAGCGCCGAAGTGACCTCGGGCCTGAAGGAAGGCGAAAAGGTCGTGGTGGGCGAAGGCAGCGCTACGCCGTCTGCCAGCAGCGGCAACCGTGGCGGCGGGCAGATGCGCATGGGCGGCCCGGGCATGGGCGGGCCGCGCCGATGAAAACCGCCCCGACAGGCACGCCGCTGCTGCGGCTGCGCGACCTGCGCCGCGAGTTCCCGGCCGGCGAGGACACCATCGCCGTGCTGCGCGACGTCAACCTGGACATCGCCGCCGGTGAAATGGTGGCCATCGTCGGCCAGTCCGGCTCGGGCAAGTCGACCCTGATGAACATCCTGGGCTGCCTGGACCGCCCGACCCGGGGCAGCTATCAGGTGGCCGGCCGCGAAACCGGCAGCATGCTGCCGGACGAGCTGGCCGAACTGCGCCGCGAACATTTCGGTTTCATCTTCCAGCGCTACCACCTGCTGGGCGACCTGGATGCGCGTGGCAACGTGGAAGTGCCGGCGGTGTATGCCGGCAGCCCCGGCCCGGTGCGCAACGCGCGTGCCGAGCAACTGCTGCAGCGGCTGGGCCTGAGCGACCGCATGCATCACAAGCCGGGCCAGCTGTCCGGTGGCCAGCAGCAACGCGTGTCGATCGCACGTGCCCTGATGAACGGCGGCGAGGTGATCCTGGCCGACGAACCGACCGGCGCGCTCGACACGAAATCCGGCGAAGAAGTGATGGCGATCCTCGGCGAGCTGCACGCCGAAGGCCACACCATCATCATCGTCACCCACGACATGAGCGTGGCCCAGCACGCACAGCGCATCATCGAGATCCGCGACGGCGAGATCATCGCCGACCGCGCCAATCCGGATGCGCCGAGCTACCGCGCGCAGCGCGAGGCCAGTACCGGCGTCGCCCACGGCAACAGCTGGCGGGCGGCCCGCGACCGCTTCACCGAAGCGTTCCGCATGGCCCTGCTGGCGATGAACGCGCATCGGCTGCGCACCTTCCTGACCATGCTCGGCATCATCATCGGCATCGCTTCGGTGGTCTCGGTGGTGGCGATGGGCAACGGGTCGCAGCAGCAGATCCTGCAGAACATCAGCGCGCTGGGCACCAACACCATCGATGTGTATCCCGGGCGAGGCTTCGGCGACATGCGCTCGGCGCGCGTGCAGACGCTCAAGGCCAGCGATGCCGACGCACTGGCGCGGCAGAGCTACATCGACAGCGTCACCCCGAGCGTGTCCTCCTCGGTCACTGCGCGTTACCGCAACCAGTCGGCCACCGCGCAGGTCAGCGGCGTGGGCGAGCAGTTCTTCCGGGTCAAGGGCGTGACCCTGAGCGCGGGCAGCTTCTTCGATGCGGATGCGGTGAAGGGGCTGGCCCAGGTGGCGGTGATCGATGAGAACACCCGCAGCCAGTTCTTCCCCGACGGCGCCGACCCCGTGGGCCAGGTGATCCTGCTCGGCAACGTGCCGGTACGGGTGATCGGCGTGGCCCAGCGCCAGAGCATGGGCTTTGGCAGCAGCACCAGCCTGTCGGTCTGGGTGCCGTACACCACCGTGATGTCGCGCATGCTCGGCCAGAACTACGTGTCGAGCATCACCGTGCGGGTGGACGATGCCACGCCGATGGATGCGGCGCAGGCGGCCATTTCCAAGCTCCTGATCATGCGCCACGGCACGGAGGACTTCTTCCTCAGCAACAGTGCCGAGATCCGCGAGACCATCGAACAGACCACGCGCACCATGACCCTGCTGATCAGCGCGATCGCGGCGATCGCGCTGCTGGTCGGCGGCATCGGGGTGATGAACATCATGCTGGTGTCGGTGACCGAGCGTACCCGCGAGATCGGCGTGCGCATGGCGGTGGGCGCGCGACAGAGCGACATCCGCCAGCAGTTCCTGATCGAAGCGGTGCTGGTGTGCCTGCTCGGCGGCCTGCTCGGTGTGGGCCTGTCGCTGGTGGTGGGCTGGGTGTTCGACACCTTCGCCCCCGATTTCAAGATGCTGTTCTCCACCGCTTCGATCGTGGCCGCGTTCGCGTGTTCCAGCCTGATCGGCGTGGCGTTCGGCTTCCTTCCGGCACGCAATGCGGCCCAACTCGATCCCGTGGAGGCGCTGGCGCGCGAATGAAGATGGCAATCCTGTTCAAGTCTGTTCCTGCCCTGCGCCCGCTGGCGCTGGCCTGCACCACTGCCGTGCTGCTGTCGGCCTGTGTCAGCACCGGGCAGTACAAGGTGGACGCACCCAGCGTGCCGGCCGTCTATGGTCGAGGCGATGCACGGCTCAACGCACCGGCCACGGTGTCGAACCCAGCGCCGACGCTGCAGGCCGACGTGCGCGACGACGCATGGTGGACCGGCTTCGGCGACCCGCGCCTGGACCGGGTGATCGCCCGGGCGCTGCAGGCCAACACCGACCTGGCCTCGGCGGGTCTGGCGGTGCAGCGTGCGCGCCTGCAGGCGGGTTTGAGCGAGAACGCGTTGTGGCCACAGCCTTCGGGCAGCGTCAGCAGCAATGGCAACCGCGCCATCGACCAGGGTGCGGACTGGAACCGCAGCAGTTCGGCGGGCGTTTCGCTGCAGTGGGAGATCGACCTGTGGGGGCGCCTGCGCGCGCAGCGCGACATCGCCCAGTGGGAAGCCCAGGCCAGCGAGGAAGACTTGCAGAACACGGCGCTGCTGGTGATCGGCGACGTGGCCACCCAGTACTGGACCCTGGCCTACCTCAACCAGTCGATCACTGCTGGCCAGGCGAATCTGGAGCGGTTGCAGCGCACCCAGGAACTGGTCCAGGCGCGCTTCGACGCGGGTGCGGTGTCGCGGCTGGAAGTGCGCCAGGCGACCCAGCAGCTGGAAGCGCAGCGGGCGGCGCAGAGCGCGCTGGAGCAGCAGCGCGTGGCCAGCCGCAACGCGCTGACCGTGCTGCTGGATGGCCAGCCGTGGCCGCAGGCCGACGAACCGCAGGTGCTGGACATCGCGGCCACGCCGGTGATCGCCGAAGGCCTGCCGGCCGACCTGCTCGGCCGTCGCCCGGATCTGCGCGCGGCAGAACTGCGCCTGCGCAACAGCCTGAAGAACATCAAGGTCACTGCGACCAGTTACTACCCCGCGTTGAGCCTGACCGGCGGCTTGAGCACGGGCGCGACCACCTTGTCGGACGTGTTGAAGAACCCGGTGGCGTCACTGGGCGCGGGCTTGTCGCTGCCGTTCCTGAATATCCGCCAGGCGCAGCTGGATACGAAGATCGCCGGGACCGATTACCAGATCGCAGCGAATACGTTCCGGCGCACGCTGTATACGGCGCTTTCGGAGGTCGACAACGCGTTGTCCGCGCGCACCCAGTTCGCCACGCAGGTGGCGGCCTCGCAGGCGTCGTATGACGAAGCGGTGGAGATCGAGCGGATGTACGAAGTGCGTTACCGGGTTGGCGCAACGGATCTGCGCACCTGGCTGGAAGCGCAGCAGACGCGTCGCGACGCGGAATTGTCGCTGGCGTCGGTGAAGCAGAAGCTGCTGGTGAACGATGTGACGTTGTTCAAGGCGTTGGGCGGGAGCGCGGGGTGACCCCCGCGCGCGGGCGGTTGCACCGCCCGAATGCCATCCGACCAAGGGTCGGCTGCTACGGCCTGTTTGAAGCGCCGCGTCAGCTGCGCTGACGCACCGCTTCAAACAGGCTTACACCTGCAGCCACCGAGACATTCAAACTCTCGATATCCCCCGGCATCGGAATCTTCACCAACCCGTCGCAGTTCTCACGGGTCAGGCGGCGCATGCCGTCGGCTTCGCCGCCCAGCACCAGCGCGACGTTGCCCTTCAGGTCGATCGAATACAGCGAGGTGGTGGCCTCACCGGCCAGCCCGTAGATCCACACGCCCTGCTTCTGCAGGTCCTTCAGGCAGCGCGACAGGTTGGTCACCGCCACCACCGGAATGCGGTCGGCGGCGCCCGCCGAGGTCTTGCGCACGGTGGCATTCACCGTGGCCGACTTGTCCTTGGGAATGATCACCGCGGTGGCCCCTGCGGCGGCGGCGCTGCGCAGGCAGGCGCCCAGGTTGTGCGGGTCCTGCACTTCGTCGAGCACCAGCAGCAGCGCCTTGCCTTCGGCGGCGGTGACCAGCCCTTCCAGCTCGTTCTCGCTGTAGGTGCGGGCCGCCTGGTAGCGTGCCGCCACGCCCTGGTGACGCACCGAGCCGCCCACGCCGTCCAGCGCCTGGGTGTTGACCTTGCGCACGTCGATGCCCTTGCGGCGGGCATTCTCTTCGATTTCGGTCAGCCGCGGGTTCTTCGCGCTGGCCTCGATGAGGACTTCGCGGACGTTATCGGCATCGTTCTCGATCGAGGAGGCGACGGCGTTGACGCCGACGATCCACTGGCTTTGCTTGCTCATTGCGGGGGCGGGACCGGTACAGGGGGTGGTAATGGTAGAGCATCGGGAGGCCGGGCGCCCGGGGTCACCGGGGCGGCCAGCGCTCGGTGTCGCGGTCTGGATGTTGGTGGGAGACCAGGCTGCGCAGGCGTTCGGCGTCCGGGTCGTCCTCCTGCAGGATCACCGCCAGGCCCCCCAGCTGGTCCACGAACGGCAGCTTGGACTCGGTGCCGTACTGGACGGTGGGCGGCAGCCGGCTGGGGTCGTCGAAGGCCCCCGCCGCAACGGCCATGCCGTCGTCGCCTTCATAGGTCAGCGGGGTCCCGCAGTCGGCGCAGAAGCCCCGGCGGAAATGATTGGACGACTGGAACCGGCGGGGTTCGCCGCGGGTCCACTGGAAATCTGCGCCGCGCACCGAAACCAGCGGCGCGTAGTAGGCGCCGAAGGCCTTCTGGCACATCCGGCAATGGCAGATCGAGCGGTCAGGCAGCGCGCCACGGACGTGGAAGCGGATCGCTCCACACTGGCAGCCGCCGGAGAATTCGGGAACCGGGTTCATGGCGAACATTCCTCGAACGTGTGCGATGGGCGGGGCCGGCCCGTGGCCGACCCCGCCAGGGGCATCAGTACTTCTGTTTCTGGCGTTTGGCCGGCTGCCCGCGCGGCGGCAGGGTCGGCTCCTGCTCTTCCTTGTCCTCGACCAGGCGGAAATCGATCTTGCGCTCTTCCATGCTGGCCTTGAGCACCAGGATCCGCACGCGGTCGCCCAGGCGGTAGCTCTTGCCACGGCGCTCGCCGCTCAGCGTCTTGCGGGTGGCGTCGAACTGGTAATAGTCGTGCGGCAGCTGGGTAACGTGAACCAGGCCATTGACCTTGGACTCGTCCAGCTCGACGAACAGGCCGAAGCTGGTCACGCCACTGATCACGCCGTCGAACTCGCCGCCAACGTGCTTTTCCATCCAGGCGGCGCGGTAGCGTTCGTCCACTTCGCGCTCGGCCTCGTCGGCACGGCGCTCGCGTTCGGAGCACTGCAGCGCCAGCGCGGCCATTTCACGCTGGGAATAGCTGAACTTCTCCACCGGCTTGCCACTCAGCGCATGCTTGATCGCACGGTGCACCAGCAGGTCAGGGTAACGACGGATCGGCGAGGTGAAGTGGGCGTATGCGTCCAGCGCCAGGCCGAAGTGGCCCTGGTTGTCCGGCGAGTACACCGCCAGGCTCTGGCTGCGCAGCAGCACCGACTCCAGCAGCGCGGCGTCGGGACGCTCGCGCACCTTCTTGAGCAGCTTGGTGTAGTCGCTGGGCTGCACCTTGGACCACGCCGGCAGGCTCAGCTTGAATTCCTTCAGGAACTCCAGCAGGTCCTCGAACTTGGCTTCCGGCGGCTTGGCATGGTCGCGGAACGGCGCCGGCATGTGCTTGCTCAGCAGGTAACGTGCAGCCTGCACGTTGGCCGCGATCATGCACTCTTCGATCAGCTTGTGCGCGTCGTTGCGCACCATCATGCCGGCCTGGGTGACTTCGCCGGTGTTGTCGAGCACGAAGCGCACTTCGGACGATTCGAATTCGATCGCGCCACGCTTGGTGCGGGCCTTGGCCAGTACCTTGTACAGCTGGTGCAGGCGCTCGACCTGGGGCAGCACGGCTTCGATCTGCTTGCGCACGGCCGGGTCGTTCTCGCCCACCGCCTGCCAGACCTGGTTGTAGGTCAGGCGCGCATGCGAATTCATCACCGCTTCGTAGAAGCGCGCGTGCGCCACTTCGCCGTCGCGCCCGACCTGCATGTCGCAGACGAAGCACATGCGGTCGACCTTGGGCATCAGCGAGCAGATGCCGTTGGACAGGGTCTCGGGCAGCATCGGCACCACGAAGCCCGGGAAGTACACCGAGGTGGCGCGCTTCTGTGCTTCGTCGTCGAGCGGGGTGCCGGGGCGGACGTAGTTGGAGACGTCGGCGATGGCCACCACCAGGCGGAAGCCTTCGGCGTTGGGTTCGCAGTACACCGCGTCGTCGAAGTCCTTGGCATCTTCGCCGTCGATGGTGACCAGCGGCGTGCTGCGCAGGTCGACGCGGTTGCCGATCATCTGCGGCTCGACCTGCATCGGCACGGCTGCCGCTTCGTCGAGCACGGCCTGCGGGAATTCGAACGGCAGCTCATGGCCGTGGATCGCGGTTTCGACGATCAGCGAGGCGGTGAGCTTGTCGCCGAGCACGGCGATGATGCGGCCGATCGGCGGGCGCCGGGTATCCGGCGGCTGGGTGATTTCGCACACCACCAGCTGGCCGTCACGGGCGTCGCCGGTCTGGTCGGGCGGGATCTGCACGTTGCGCTGGATGCGCTTGTCGTCGGGCACCACGTAGTTGATGCCGAACTCGACGCTGAAGCGGCCGATCATGCGGGTCATGCCGCGCTCGAGCACGCGCGCGATGCTGCCTTCGCGGCGGCCGCGGCGGTCGATGCCGGTGACGTTGGCGAGCACGCGGTCGCCGTGCATGACCTTGCGCATTTCATACGGGGCCAGGAACAGGTCGTCGCCGCCTTCGACCGGGCGCAGGAAGCCGAACCCTTCGGGGTTGGCGATGACCACGCCGGTGATCAGGTTGGTGGCCTGGACCGGAGCGAAGCCGCCGCGGCGGTTCTGCACCAGCTGGCCGTCGCGGACCATGGCGCCCAGGCGTTTGCCCAAGGCATCGGCACGGTCGGGTTCGGTCAGGCCGAGCTGGACGGCCACCTCTTCATGCGTCTGCGGGCCGTCGCAGCGGTCGAGCAGCTGCAGGATGGCTTCGCGGCTGGCGATGGGCTGGGCGTAGCGTTCAGCTTCGCGGGCCGCATACGGGTCTTCTACCGGGGTCCCGGCAGGCATCGGATGCGGATTGCGACGGGTCGGGACCGGTGCGCCGTGGTCCGGCCGGGGGCCGCTGCGCTTGCCGCCACGGGGCGGCGCGGGGGTGTTCATGGACTCGGGCATCCAGGGCGGCAGCTTCTTGCCAGACTTGGCAGCAGCAGCGCGGGGCTTGCCCGACGGACCGGCAGCCTGCTTGGGCGCCGGAGACTTGGGGGCTTTCGCGCCCCGGGTCGGTTTCTTTGTTTTCATCGACCCCCATGGTACCGCGTGGCGGTGTGCAGAATGGGTCATTGCCGACCCCCATGCAGGATTGTGAAGAAATTTAACAAAAGCGTTGACAAGCCCTGCGGACATGCCCAGAATTCACCCCCTGAGTCGCCCAGGTGGCGGAATTGGTAGACGCACTAGCTTCAGGTGCTAGCGGGGGCAACTTCGTGGAGGTTCGAGTCCTCTCCTGGGCACCACGACTCGGTAAATGATCAAACCCGCGAAAGCGGGTTTTTTCGTTTCAGGCGTCCGGCACGTAGAACCGCGACGCCAACCCCGCCCTGCCGGGGAAATACTTGAACCAGGGCCGAGCCGCGTCAACAACCGCCGCCACCGATGGGTGCGCCATCAGGCGTTCGAAGTAGGCAAGCAGATGCCATTCGGTGTCCGGCACCGGTACATAGGCGATGGCGTAAAACAGCGCAGGCGAAGCGGCGCAGTCGGCCATGCTGAAGTCTTCGCCGGCCAACCAGGTGCGGCCTTCGAGCTGGCGGTTGAGCGCGGCGTAGCTTCTGAGCAGCAGCGCGCGGGCGGATGCGGCGTTTTCTTCGCTGCGTCGTTCTTCCGGCTTGAGCAGCTCGGCGGTCAGCGCCTGCATCGGGGTCATCAGGTAGAAGTCGCAGAAGCGGTCCCAGAAGCGGACGGCGAGCGCGGCGTCGGGGTCGAGTGGAATCAGGCGCGCGCCGTCGGCAGCATGGTGCTGCTGCAGGTACTCGATGATGATGCTGGTCTCCGCCACTGCCCTGCCCTGGTCGACCAGCAGGGGCATCTTGCCGGCAGGAGACTGGGCATCGAGCGCTTCTCGCTGGGCGGGGTCGCCGAGGTTGAGCAGCTGCTGGTCGAGGGCAACGCCAAGCGCATGGGCGGCGATCACCACCTTCTGGCAGCACGACGAAAGTGGGTGGGCGTGCAGGATCGGCAATGCCATGGAACCTCCAGACCATCGGTATCGGCCGAGTATGCCTATCGCGGCATCAGAATGCGTTGACAGACCTTGGGGCGATCCGCATAATTCGCCCCCTGAGTCGCCCAGGTGGCGGAATTGGTAGACGCACTAGCTTCAGGTGCTAGCGGGGGCAACTTCGTGGAGGTTCGAGTCCTCTCCTGGGCACCACGACTCGGTAAATGATCAAACCCGCGAAAGCGGGTTTTTTCGTTTCTGCATCACGCCAGTCGAGAACGATTTTTTCTGCGACATGCTGTTGACACATTCGCGGTTCTCCCGCAGAATTCCCCTCCTGAGTCGCCCAGGTGGCGGAATTGGTAGACGCACTAGCTTCAGGTGCTAGCGGGGGCAACTTCGTGGAGGTTCGAGTCCTCTCCTGGGCACCACGACTCGGTAAATGATCAAACCCGCGAAAGCGGGTTTTTTCGTTTCCGGGGTTTGCCGATGACGGTGATCGATTTGCACCCCCTGCCCCGGATTGCACACCTTCCGTAGAGCTGGGCTCTGCCCAGCTGCTGTTGGATTCGGGCGAACAGCCCGGGTCTGCGGGTTCCACTGGCTTGGGCCGTCGGGGGCAGGTCCGCGGGGGACGCCGTGAATCGCCCTCCGGGCCCCGGCCCAATCGCCAGCGATTGGGCGTTCAGTCGCACGCGAGGCAGTGCCTCGCAAGCAGTGCGCCTTCACCCATGGAGGCTAAGTCGCCGCATCCATGCGGCTCATTCCCCCGCAAACCTACCCCCGCCGACCCTCCGATAGTGCGGCGGTGAGCATGGGACACGCGGGTGTCGGCCATTGGCCGACAAATCATTGCGTTCAAATTTTCATGCGTTACCGGACGTTGGTTTGTTCACGGCGGTTGTTTGGGAACCAACCCTACCGCCCGGAACGAACCAGGCGCGTAGTGACACGCCATGCGTGTCCACCGTAGACCAACCCACGCGCATCCGTGCCGACCACAGGTCGGCGCACCGGCTTTTCCCGTGGCCCGCGACACTCTATCGAAGGGTCGTCGGGGGTGGGTTGGTGGGGGAATGAGCCGCATGGATGCGGCGACTTAGCCCCCATGGATGGGTTTACGGCGTCCCCCACCAACCCACCCCCGACGGCCCAAACCAGAGAAACCTGCAGACCCGAGCTGTTCGCCTGAATCCAACAGCGAGCCGGGCAGAGCCCGGCTCTACGTAGGGTGTGCAATCCGAGCGGCGCGAACAAAGGAAAAGCCCCGCATCTCTGCGGGGCCTTTGAAGTTGCATCAGCGCGCGATCAGTGCCCGCCAGCGGACGCCGCACCGGCGCCTGCGCCGAACGGCGGCTTGGCCAGCCACAGGAAGGCGATGATCGCCAGGAACACCCAGCCCAACAGGAAGAAGATGTCGTTGAAGCCCATCTGCGATGCCTGGTGGTTGATCATGTTGTTCAATACCGCTGCACCATGTTGCAGGTCGCCCTGCCCCATCGCCGTCACCTGGTCCTGCATGCCCGGCTGATAGACCGAGATGTGCTCGGTCAGGTCAGCATGGTGCACCTGGGTGCGCCGCGCCCACAGCCACGTCGTCAGCGACGCCGCGAAACTGCCGCCCAGCGTACGCAGGAAGGTGGCCAGGCCGGAGCCCGCCGCGATCTCGCGCCCATCCAGGTCCGACAGCAGGATCTGCAGCACCGGCATGAAGAAAAGCGCGACGCCGATGCCCATGATCAGCTGCACGCCGGCCACGTGGGTGTAGTCCACCTGCAGGTTGAAGTTCGAACGCAGGAAACTGGTCATCGACAACACGATGAACGCCACCGTGGCCAGCATGCGCATATCGAAGCGCGATGCATACTTGCCCACGAACGGGGTCATGATCACCGGCAGGATGCCGATCGGCGCCGTCGCCAGGCCCGCCCAGATCGCGGTGTAGCCCATGTCACGCTGCAGCCACTGCGGAATCAGCAGGGCCACGCTGAAGAACGCCGCGTACGCCACCACCATCGCCAGCGTACCGGCGCGGAAGTTGCGATGCCGGAACAGCTTCAGGTCGACGATCGGATCCTTGTCGGTCAGTTCCCAGATCAGGAACACCGTCAGCGTGACCACGGCCACACACGCCAGCACCACGATCTTCATCGACGAGAACCAGTCCTCGTCATTGCCCAGGTCGAGCACCAGCTGCAGCGCGCCGACACCGATCACCAGGGTGACCAGGCCGACATAGTCCATCTTCGGCTTCTCGATGTGCTCCGGGCGCCCCTTCAGCTGGTTGCCCACCACCAGCGCGGCAAAGATGCCCAGCGGCACATTGATCAGGAAGATCCATTCCCAGCTGTAGTTGTCGGTGATCCAGCCACCGAGGATCGGGCCGCAGATCGGCGCCACCACGGTGATCATCGCCAGCAGTGCCAGCGCCTGCCCGCGTTTCTCGCGTGGATAGATCGAGACCAGCAGCGACTGCGTGATCGGGTACATCGGACCGGCCACGAAGCCCTGCAGCGCACGCGACAGCACCAGCATGCCCATGCTCTGCGCCAGGCCGCACAGCAGCGAGGTGATGACGAAGGCCAGCGTGGCCCAGACGAACAGCTTGCGTTCGCCGAAGCGGCGGCTGAGCCAGCCGGTCAGCGGCAGCGCGATGGCCGTGCTGACCGCGAACGAGGTGATGACCCAGGTGGCCTGCTGCGAACTGGCGCCAAGATTACCGGCGATGGTCGGCAGCGAGACGTTGGCGATGGTGGTATCGAGCACCTGCATGAACGACGCCATCGCCAGGCCCACGGTGCACAGGGCGACGCTGGGCGGCAGGAACCCGGAGGCCGCACCCGGCGCCGCCGGTGCGCCCGGAGCGCCGGGCGCGGCTGGAGCTTGTGCGGACATGGCGACCTCAGCCCACCTTTGCCTGCTGCTGCGGCAGGTTGCCCTGGATGATCGTGTGGATCACCTCGTCGGCATCATGCAGCTGCTTGGCATACACGTCGGTGTCGAACACCGTGCCCTTGGCCGGAGTGCTCGGCAGCACTTCGCCCTTCTGGTCACGCAGGCTCACTTCGGCCTTCATCGACAGGCCGATGCGCAGCGGGTGTTCGGCCAGCTGCTTGGCATCGATGGCGATGCGGACCGGCACGCGCTGCACGATCTTGATCCAGTTGCCGCTGGCGTTCTGCGCCGGCAGCAGCGAGAACGCCGAGCCGGTGCCCAGGCCCAGGCTCTGTATGCGACCCTTGTACTTCACGTCACCGGCGTACAGGTCCGACTTCAGCTCCACTTCCTGGCCCAGGCGCATGTGGCGCAGCTGGGTTTCCTTGAAGTTGGCTTCCACCCACATCTGTTCGGTCGGCACCACCGCCATCAGCGCAGCACCCGGCTGCACGCGCTGGCCGACCTGGACCGAACGACGCGCCACGTAACCACTGACCGGCGCCACGATGCCGGCACGTGCGTTGTTCAAGTATGCCTGGCGCAGCTGCGCCGCAGCGGCCTGCACGTCCGGCTGGGTCGCGATCACCGTGTCGTCGACCAGCGCATTGTTGCGCTCGAACGACTCGCGGGAACCGGCCACGGCCGCTTCCGCCGCCGCCAGCTCGTTGCGCGCATGCGCCAGCTCTTCATCGGAAATCGCACCGGTGGCGGCCAGGCCCTTTCGGCGTGCGAAATCTTCGCGCACGCGGTTCAGGGTGACCTGGCGCGCGCTCAGCTCAGCCTGTGCGCCCTCCACGCTGCGGTACAGACCACGGGTCTGGCGCACGGTCTTGGCCAGGTTGGCCCGGGCCTGCTGCAGCGCCACGTCGGTGTCGGCCGGGTCCAGCTGAACCAGCAGCTGGCCGCGCTCCACGCGCATGCCGTCGTCGGCGTTGATCGCCACCACCGTACCGGTGATCAGCGGGGTGATCTGGACCTGGTTGCCCTGCACGTACGCGTCGTCGGTTTCTTCGAACCAGCGGCCGAACATGAAGTACCACAGTGTCGCGGCGGCGATCAGCAGCACCACGATGGCCAGCAGGCCACGCAGCAGCTTGCCGCGACGGGAAGGAGCTGCCGGAGCGGCAGCGGGAGCGGATGTCTGGCTCATGGGAGGACTCTCAGGAATGCGTGGATTCGGGGGCGGTGGCGAGCGTGGCGGTGTCGCCGGACGGGGTGAACCCGCCGCCGAGTGCCTGGCTCAGCCGGACCGAAACAAGGATCTGACGCGACTGCAGCGCGGCCAGCTGCTGCTGCGACTGCAGCAGCTGCGCTTCCACGCTCAGCACGTCCAGGTAGCTGCCAACGCCGGCCTTGTAGCGCTGCTGCGCCAGGTCGTGGGCCGCGCGGGCGGTATCCACGGCCTGCGTCTGCGACGCGGCCTGCTCGGCCAGCGAGCGCACCGCATTGACCTGGTCGGCCACCTCGCGCAGCGCGTCGACCACCGACTGGTTGTAGTTGGCCACGGCCAGGTCGTACTGCGCGTCGGTCTTGTCCAGGTTGGCGCGCAGGCGGCCACCGTCGAAGATCGGCAGGCTCAACGCCGGCGCGATGAAGGCGAAGGTCGAACCGCTCTTGAGCAGCTGGTCGACCTCGCTGGCCACCACGCCACCGAGTGCGGTGAGGTTGAGACTCGGATAGAACTTGGCCTTGGACGCGTCGATCTCACGACCGGCCGCTTCCACCCGCCAGCGCGCCGCGACGATGTCCGGACGGCGCCCCAGCAGCTCGCTCGGCAGCACGCTGGGCAACTGCAGCGCAAGCGGATTCAACGGCTGCGGGCGGTCGATCTGAAGACCGCGGTCCGGGCCCTGCCCGACCAGCGCGGCGAGCGCGGTGCGCGCCTCGTCGATCTGCTGCTGCGCAGCCTGCAGCTGCTGCTGTGCGACCGGAATGCGGGCTTCGGCCTGGCGGGTCTGCAGGTCGCTGTCGATGCCCGCCGCGCGACGCTGGCGGACCAGGGTCAGGGTCTTCTGCGAACGGTCCAGTTCTTCGCCGGCCACGTCGTGCAGCTTCCAGGCGTAACCCAGCTGCGCATAGGCTTCGGCAATGCCGGCCGACAGGTTCAGGCGCGCGGCCTGCGCGTCCACCGCGGCAGCGTGGCCGCTGTCCACGGCCGCTTCCCAGGCGGCGCGCTTGCCGCCCCATAGATCCACGCCATAGCTGACGCTCAGGTAAGCCTGGCCGCTGCCGGCGTAGCTGCCGCCGAGCTCGTCACCGACCATTGATTCGGGCAGGCGCACGCCGGTGTAGCCACCGGACGCGTTGACGCTGGGCAGGCGGTCCGCATGCGCGGTGCCGATCTGCGCGCGGGCCTGGCGCAGGCGCGCGTCGGCCGCGTCCAGCCCCGGGTTGTGCTGCAGGCCTTCGGCGATCAGCGCGTCCAGCTGCGGGTCGTTCAGCGCCCGCCACCAGTCGGTGGCCGGCCAGGCGGCCGGGCTCAGCGGGTGGCCGGCCAGGGTGCGCTGGGCCTGCAGGCTGTCGGCGTCGAGCAGTGTGCCCTGCGGTTGCAGGCCGCCGGTGCTGGCACAGGCGGCCAGCGCCAGGGCAAGCACGGACAGCAGCAGCGGCCGCAGCGGGCGCAGCGATGAAGTGCGATCAGTAATAGGAGTCATGGCGTAGTGAGGGAGTCACGGACACGGGTCAACAGGGAAAGCAGCTGGGCACGCTCTTCGGTGGACAGGGCGCGCATGGCCTCGTCCATCACCGCGTCGCCGCGCCGCTGCAGCCGGGCCCACAGCTGGCGGCCTTCGTCGGTCAGTACGATCTGCAACGCACGCCGGTCCTGCGCATGCGGTTCGCGGCGCACGCAGCCCAGCGCTTCCAGCTTGTCCAACAACCGGGTCACGGCGCTGGGCACCTGGTCCAGGGCCTGGGCCAGCTCGTTGGCGGTACAGGGCGCGCGGAACGACAGCACCTTCAGGCCCAGGTAGTGGGTGAAGCCGATATCGAGGTTTTCCTCGGCCATGGACACGTCCAGCTGGCGCATCAGGCCATCGCGGACCTGGCGCAGCAGCAGTCCGAGACTGGGCGGATTGTCGGGGCAGATCATCATGGGCAGGCACTTTACTTCCGAAAAATATATTTCTCAATGGAAATATTCGATCTGGAAGCAAATGCAGTGTTGCCCCATTCAGAACACTGGCCGATACAGGGCAATTCCTTCACATGGCTTGGCATCCCCCGCCGCATCCGGATAATCGACGGCCTGCGAGGGCGACAGCCGTCGCCGTCCCTTGCCACAGGTACCAATCCCGCATGACCGATCTAGCCCGCCCCGCTTTCCACGGCTTTGAACAGCTGCCCCTGCGTGAATACGCTGAACGGGCGTACCTGGACTACTCGATGTACGTGGTGCTCGACCGTGCGCTGCCGTTCATCGGCGACGGCCTGAAGCCGGTGCAGCGCCGCATCATCTATTCCATGAGCGAGCTGGGGCTGAACGCCGCCTCGAAGCCGAAGAAGTCCGCCCGTACCGTCGGTGACGTGATCGGTAAGTACCATCCGCATGGCGACAGCGCCTGTTACGAGGCGCTGGTGCTGATGGCCCAGCCGTTCTCGTACAGGTACCCGCTGATCGAGGGCCAGGGCAACTTCGGTTCGACCGACGACCCGAAGTCGTTCGCGGCAATGCGCTACACCGAGTCCAAGCTGACCCCGATCGCCGAAGTGCTGCTGGGCGAGATCAACCAGGGCACGACCGACTGGACGCCGAACTTCGACGGCACGCTGGAAGAGCCGACCTGGATGCCGGCGCGCCTGCCGCACCTGCTGCTGAACGGCACCACGGGCATCGCGGTGGGCATGGCCACGGACGTGCCGCCGCACAACCTCAACGAGATTGTCAGCGCGCTGCTGCACCTGCTCGACGATCCGGACGCGAGCCTGGACGCGCTGCTGGAGCACGTGAAGGGCCCGGACTACCCGAGCGCGGCGGAGATCATCACGCCGGCCGCAGACCTGCGCACGATGTACGAGACCGGCTACGGCAGCGTGCGTGCGCGGTCGACCTTCCTGAAGGAAGGCACCAACATCGTGATCAACGCGCTGCCGTTCCAGGTATCGCCGTCGAAGGTCATCGAGCAGATCGCGGCGCAGATGCGCGCGAAGAAGCTGCCGTGGCTGGAAGACATCCGCGACGAGTCGGACCATGCGAACCCGGTACGGGTGGTGCTGGTGCCGCGCTCGAACCGTGTGGACGCGGAGCAGCTGATGGGCCATCTGTTCGCGACGACGGACCTGGAGCGCAGCTACCGGGTCAATCTCAATGTAATCGGGCTGGACGGGCGTCCGCAGGTGAAGAACCTGAAGGTGCTGTTGAGCGAGTGGCTGCAGTTCCGTGGGACCACGGTGACGCGCCGCCTGACCCATCGGCTGGAGAAGGTCGACCGTCGCCTGCACCTGTTGGAAGGCCTGCTGGTAGCGTTCCTCAACCTGGATGAAGTGATCCACATCATCCGCACCGAGGACGAGCCGAAGGCGGCGCTGATCGCGCGCTTCGGGCTGAGCGATGACCAGGCCGATTACATCCTGGAAACCAAGCTGAAGCAGCTGGCGCGCCTGGAAGAAATGAAGATCCGGGGCGAGCAGGACGAGCTGGCCAAGGAGCGCGAGAAGATCCAGTCGATCCTGGACAGCAAGGCGAAACTGCGCAAGCTGATCCGCGACGAGCTGACGGCGGATGCGAAGAAGTTCGGCGATGCGCGCCGTTCGCCGCTGGTGCAGCGTGGTGCGGCGCAGGCGATCGATGAGTCGGAGCTGGTGCCGAGCGAGCCGATGACGGTGGTGCTGTCGGAGAAGGGTTGGATCCGTGCGGCGAAGGGCCACGACATGGACCCGTCCACGCTGTCGTACCGGGAGGGCGATGCGCTGCTGGGGTCGGTGCGTTCGCGCAGCACGCAGCAGGTGGCGTTCCTGGACAGCGAGGGGCGTGCGTATTCGACGCTGGTGCATACCCTGCCCTCGGCACGCGGCAATGGCGAGCCGCTCACGGGCCGCTTCTCGCCGGCGGCGGGCAGTGCGTTCATGACGCTGGCAAGCGGCGAGAACGATACGCGCTTCGTGCTGGCGTCGACGCACGGCTACGGCTTCGTGACGCGCTTCGAGAACCTGACCGGCCGCAACAAGGCGGGCAAGGCGATGTTGAACCTGACGTCGGGTTCGAAGGTGCTGACGCCTGCGGTGGTGGCCAACCCGGCGGCCGACCGCATTGTGGCGGTGACCAGTTCGGGCAACCTGCTGGCGATCCCGGCCAGCGAGCTGCCGGAACTGGACAAGGGCAAGGGCAACAAGATCATCGACATTCCGAAGGCGAAGCTGGCCACCGAGCGGGTGGTGGCGGTGGTGGCGGTAGGCCCGGGCAACACGCTGCTGGTCCGCAGCGGCCAGCGCACCATGAACCTGTCGTACAAGGATCTGGAAACCTACATCGGCAGCCGCGCCACGCGCGGGCATCTGCTGCCGCGCGGTTGGCAGAAGGTGGATGGGTTGGCGGTGGAGTAACCACCAACGCAAACGCTTCATTTGTTCAAACGGCCGGGTCTTTCCCGGCCGTTCTGTTTTTGGGCGATCGCCCTTTTGAAGGCTGCCTTTCGTTTCCGCGCGAACGGCGGCGTTTCATTTCATACGTGCTGGGGCGGCCGCCGGGCAGCCCCGCTCCGAGACACGCCGTGAAC
>NZ_CAUQLJ010000030.1:0-35865 GCF_963519125.1 uncultured Stenotrophomonas sp.
CGCCGCGCCCGGCCGCTGCGCCACGCGCACCCGCCGTGCCGACCGCACCCGACGCCCCGGCCGCACCGCGTGCACCTGCCGAGCCGCCGCATCCGGACCACGTCAGCAGCATGCACATCAACAGTGGCGGCTCCAGCACCACGATGATCACCCAGGGGCGATTGGACCTGTCGCACCAGCCGTCACAGGCGTATGTACTGCGCATGGGCAACGACAACTTCGTCAATGCGTCGATGGCCGACCTCAAGCAGTCGCAGCGCGACGCACCGAGCGGCGAACCGGTGCTCTGGGTGCGTCGCGGCAACGATCGCTATGTGATCCGCGATCCGGCGCTGATCCGTTCGCTCAGCCAGTCGCAGAAGGAAATCGGTGACCTGGGTCGCGCGCAGGGCGAGCTGGGTGAACAGCAGGGACGGTTGGGCGAACAACAGGGGCGCCTGGGCGAGCGCATGGCTGCCCTTTCACTGCAGGCCAGCCGCGAGGCGCTGGACGCCAGCCGTGAGGCCCTGCAGATGGACGCGGCGGAAATGGCCAACCAGGCTGCGCACCAAGGTAGCAGTGACGCTACGCGTGCGCTGGCCGCACGTCGTGCATCGGAACTTGCGCGCCAGCGCGCCGCGCAGGCGCGCACCGAGCAGGGCCGGCAGGAGCAGACCGAACAGGCGGCCCGGAAGCAGGCAGAGCTGGCCCTTCAGCAGCAGGGTCTGGCACGCCAGCAGGAAGCGCTGGCGCAACGCCAGAGCGTGGCCTCGGCCAAGGTTGCGCGCGATGTGCGCTCGGCCATCGACCAGGCGTTGGCCAACGGCACCGCGCAGCGGGTGCGTTGAGCCCACCGGATGGATAGAGCCACGCAGGGCGTGGCTCTACCGGGTCAATTACAGCCGATGCTGGTGATGCGGTTCTGTTCGTCCACTTGAATGGTCAACCGGTCTTCGCGGAAATCCATGGTCACCGCCATGCCCGGCTTCACCACGCGGGCATGCTTGGCGCCAGCGGCCTTGACGGTCTTCTCCACGAGTGCGGGGGACGCCACCTGGCCTTCCAACCCCTTCAACGCCTCGGGATCGCACTTCGTGCCGTTCCCCATGCCGGTCGGCAACGGGTCGACCACCGCCTGCGGCGGCTCTTCGGTGTTCTTCGGCGGCGGGCTGCTGCACGCCGACAGCGGCAGGGCACAGCTGATCAACAGCAACATGGGCAGGCGCATGGCGTACTCCTTGGAAGGGATGTGGCGCCAGCTTGCACCGGCCCAGCTGCACGGCGCGTCAACACGGTGAATACGCCACTAGCCCTGCGGCTGCGCCGCTGACAGTTCCAGGGTTTCGCGCTCGCGCTGCTCCTCGGCCACCAGCCGCAGCATCAGCAACGACAGGGTCACCACGTCCTGGTGGTTGTGTTCGGCCACCCGGCGCAGGTTCACCGCGCTTCCGCCACGCAGATAGTTCAGCCAGGCAGCCGGTGCTTCGGAACCGGGCAGGTCGTCCTCGCGGATCACCTGCAGCAGCTGGCGCTCGATGGTTGCCAGCCGGCAGTTCTCCCAGGTGCCCCGGTAGCGGCGGCGGGTCGGGAACAGCAGGTCCACATGGTCCAGCGGGGTGATCGGGCAGCGCTGGCGGGCCAGGCGGTAGCGGGTCTTCAGCAGCGGCGCGTCGTAGCAGCGGCCGTTGTAGCTGGAAAACACGGTGGTGGGCTGCAGCCAGCCGGCGAACTCGCGCAGCATCGCGGTTTCAGCGGCCATGGTGGTCATCAGCAGCTGGCGGATGCGCAGGCCCTCGCCGCGCGCGGCATCACGGTGCCAGTCGGCCGCGCCGATCATGAAGGCGCGGGTGCCGGTGCCACCGGCCAGGCCGGTGGTCTCGGTGTCGAAGAACAACAGGTCCTGCGGCTGCACCTGTTCGCCGTCGCGTTTGGCGAAGGCCAGCGACAGCGGCTGGGTGGGAATGGCGCGGGGCAGGAACGATTCGATCAGGAACAAGCCGGGCGCGATCTCCTCGCCGGGCACATGGCGGTCCTGCGCGTCCGCACGCGGTCGCGTGGCGGCTGCGCCACGATCGCGCAGGCCCAGCAGGCGGTGCAGGCCGCCTACTTCGGGCTTGCGCAGCGCTGTTGCGGGCGGCGCGGCAGGCACCCGTTCCCCGGTCGGCTTGTGCCGGATCTCCTTCTCGACCCAGGCGAACACCGAGTCCGGTGCGGCCCGGCGTGCGTGAGCATCGTTGGCCGCTGCGGGCACCACCGGCGCCGGCGGTTCAGGCACCGTGGCATGGCCTGCCGCCTGAGCCACGGGTGCAGCGCTGTCGACGGCCGGGCGCGGCGTGGCATCACCCGCCTGTCGGCGCAGCAGCCGCAGCTTGTCCAGGCTCAGGCTCAAAACGGCACCACGTCAGCGTCGATCCGCTCGCGCTCGGCAGCGCTGGGCAGCGCGTGTTCGTCGAACAGCGCCAGCACCTTGAGCGCCAGCGCCTTGGGTGTGGTGGCGTCTTCTTCCTGGCCAGCGAGCACCGGGCCCACGCAGGCGGGGCAGCCGGCCTTGCAGTCGCAGCGCTGTACCAGCTCCTGCGCGCGCTGCAGCAGTTCCGCCTGGCGCAGCCACAGCGGTTCGCTCAGGCCCACGCCCCCGGGGAAGTTGTCGTACAGGTACACGGTGGGCACGAACTGCTGCTGCAGCTCGATGGCGCTGGCATCGAATTCGGCGCCGCGCAGCTGCCCGCGCCCGCTCTGGTCGGCCACCGCGAACCATGCGCCATCGCCATTGCCTACCGCCTTCTGCAGGTCGCGCGCGTCGGCCATCACCGCCACCGTGGCGACGATGTGCAGCGCGTAAGCGGCGCCGAGGAAGCCGTCCAGTGCTTCCTGCTTGGAATCGAACGCGGTCAACAGCAGGCCCTGCGGCAGCTGCCACCACACTGCCGTGGTGTGCAGTTCCTGATCGGGCAGGTTGACCGGCCCGTAACCAATGTTTTCGTGGGTGTAGTAGCGGATCTTCTTGTAACCGGCCACGCGCCGCACCACGTGCACTTCGCCGTGATGCGAGTCGCCGCGCCCGGCCATGCAGCCGTCGAAGCGGTCCAGCACCTTGAGCTTGGTAAAGTCGATGCTGTCGGTGTAGTAGTCCACGTGGGTACGGGTGACATAGGCCTTGCGGCCTTCCCAGTCCAGCCGCTCCACCTGGTAGGGCGTGGACTGCACCATGTGGATGGCGCCTTCATACAGGGTGAGCGCGGCGGCGGAGTAGTCCACTTCGGCAATGATCTGCTGCTTGCCGTCGCTGCGGTCGACCACCACGAAATTGCCGTCGGCCACCGAACGCAGGCTGACCGCGTTGGCCGGGTAGCTGTCGGCGATCCATTCCCAGCGGTCGCCTTCGCGGTGCACCACCTCGGTTTCGGCCAAGGCCTCCAGGAACACCAGCGGATCGATCGGCCCGAACGGGTCGCCGGCCAGGAACGGCAGCTCGAACGCCGCGCAGCGGATGTGATCGAACAGGATCAGCGGCTGGTCCGGCGCGATGCGCGCGTGTTCGGGCGAGGCGTCGGCGAAGAAGTCCGGGTGGCGCACCACGTACTGGTCCAGCGGCTGCGAGCTGGCCACCAGCACGCCCAGCGCCGGCTGCTGGCGGCGACCTGCGCGGCCGAAGCGTTGCCAGGTGGCGGCCACGCTGCCGGGGTAGCCATTGAGCACCACCACGTCCAGGCTGCCGATATCCACGCCCAGCTCCAGCGCCGAGGTACTGACGATGCCGTCGATGGTGCCGGCGCGCATGGCGCGTTCGGTTTCGCGGCGCTCGGTGGGCAGGTAGCCGCCACGGTAGGCGCGGATACGGGCCGGCTTGCGCGGGTCGTGGTCGAAGATGTCCTTCAGGTACTTGGTGAGCACTTCGACCATCAACCGGCTCTGCGCGAAGATCAGCGTCTTCAGCCCGGACTTGATTGCGATGCGCGCGATGCGGTTGCTCTGCGAGCGCGCGGAGGCACGCAGGCCGAGGTCGGCATTCACCACCGGCGGGTTCCACAGCAGCACGTGCTTGGGCCCCGTCGGCGCGCCGGACTCGGTGACCGCGGTCACCGGCGCTTCGATCAGCGCTTCGGCATGCGCCTGCGGGTTGCCGATGGTGGCCGAGCACAGGATGAACTGCGGTTGCACCCCGTAGAACGCGCAGATGCGCTTGAGCCGGCGCAGCACGTTGGTGACGTGGCTGCCGAACACGCCGCGGTAGGTGTGTACCTCGTCGATGACGATGTAGCGCAGGTTCTCGAAGAACTGCGCCCACTTGGTGTGATGCGGCAGGATCGCCTGGTGCAGCATGTCCGGGTTGGACACCACGATGTCGCCGTGTAGGCGGATCGCCTGGCGGGCGTCGCCGGGGGTGTCGCCGTCGAAGGTGAAGGCCTTCACCCCCAGGTCGCCGGCGCGGTTGAGCTCCAGCAGTTCCGCCACCTGGTCCTGGGCCAGGGCTTTGGTCGGAAACAGGTACAGCGCCTTGGCCTTGCCCTGCATGGCGGCACTGACCACCGGCAGGGTGTAGCACAGCGACTTGCCGCTGGCGGTGGGGGTGACGATGGCCACGTGTTCGCCACGCTGGGTGGCGTCCCACGCCTCAGCCTGGTGGCTGTAGAGCTGCTCGATGCCACGCGCCTTCAGCGCGGCGGTCAGCGCGGCCGGCACATCCGCCGGAATCGGGGCGTAGCTACCCTCGCGGCCGGGGATGGTGAAGCTGCCGGTGATGCGGTCGGAGTAGCGCCGTTGCAGCCGCTCGGTGAGCAGCGCGCCGTTGCGCGAGGGCAGCCCATCGGTGGTCGCAAGGCGCCGTTCGGCGTCCTCGGTGCGCTTGGCGAGTTCGTAAGCCATGGGAAACAACGGTCTGCAAAGGACGCCATGGAAACATAAAGCGGTCTCAGTGACTGAGACACGGCGGCGCGAATCGGTGAATGGTTCAGTGCCCAACGAATTCTGAAGGGCGCGCTGCGTATGCTCCGCCGACGATGCCGCTCACAGGACAGGACGCATGATGCGAGGCAAGGGACTGCGGGGAACCACGTGGCTGGCAGGTGTACTGCTGGCAGGCGCAGCGCAGGGACAGGATGGCGCAGCGCCGCCTGAAAGCGCCAACGCGCAGGTCACCACGCTCGGCGAAGTCCGCGCGCTCAGGCCGGACGAGGAGGTGCCGCTGGACCTGTACCGCTTCAAGAGCCCGGTGGAGCCCGCGCCCAACGCGTTCAACCGCGCCTGGCGCGAGCCGCCGTCGCTGGAAGAAGTGGGCATGCGCGGTGGCTACTTGATGATGGGCATCAACTACGGCATCGCCCAGACCGCCAAGGGCCTGCACACGCTGACCCGCGCACCGGACCCGATCCAGTCCGCCGTTGCCCGCCCGCCGCCGGGTCTGGATGCGGATCAGCAGCGAAGGGCGTTGCAGCTCTGTGAGGCAGAGCAGGGATGTGGTGTGGCCGTGCCGGCCGGTAAACCGTAGGGACACGCCATGCGTGTCCTGCGTGGCGGCAGGCATGGCCTGGGACACGCGTGGCGTGTCGCTACGCGGTTACCCGCCTTCTTTCGAGCCACCACAACAGCCCGGCGACGGCGATGAAGGCGAGCAGCCAGGGCCAGCGCGGGCCCGGCATCGTGTCGGTCGCGGTTGCGGCGGTGGTACGGGTTTCGTCCAGGCGCTGTGCCGTGGCGTCGCGCTGCTGCTGGCGGTGCAGCGGCTGGGCCGAGGCGGGATCGAATACGTAGAAGGCCTGCGCAATGTCGCCGTGCTGCAGCTGGTGCCAGCCCGGCTGCTGAGGCCAGTAGGCGGCGCAGCGCTGGGTGCCGGTGGCGGGGTCGACCTGCAGGGCGACGGTGTGGCCTGCGGGGTCGCGGACCCGACTGGTGTCGGACACGTCGCACAGGGTCACGCGCTCGCCCGCCCACGGCGTGGTGGAGGTCAGGCGTACCGCCGGTGCGCCGGGCAAGGCGCGGGCCACCTGGGCGAACACGCCGGACCACAGTTCGGCATGGCGGTCGTCGCGGCCGGACAGCACCAGCCGGTAGCTGTCGGTGACTGGCAGCAGTGCGATGCGGCCACGACCGACGCTGCGCCAGCCGCCAACGGCCGCGCCCTTGGCGTCGTGCAGCAGCGCGTCGCTGCCGGGCAGGTTCACCTCGAATTGTTCCAGTGCGGGCGGTGCCGCGCTGTGCGAAGCGGTGTCGGCCTCGTCGGTGTAGGCGGTGCGCTCGCTGGTCGGGCGCTGCGGGCCGCGACGGGCCTGCAGCAGCGCGGCCTCCGGATCGGCAGCCAACAGCAGCGGTACGGCGCGGGTGCCTCCGCTTGCCGGCAGTCCCCAGCTGCGCAGCGCCTGACGGGTGGTGTCGTTGAGCGGACCGGTAGTGCGGACCACCACGCCCAGCCCGGCCCGCACTGCCTGCGCGACCACGCTGCGCTGCGCGGTGCCGAGTGCGGCCAGGCTGCGTTCGTCGAGTACCAGCACATCGGTGGCGGCCAGCCGGGCGGCGGTGAGGGCTACCGGGGTGTCACCGAGCATGACGCCACCCCCGGCACTGGACTGGGCCTGTACCTCCAGCCCGGTGTCGGTGGCCCAACGCCGCAGGTACTTCAGCTCCGGACCCGGTGCGCCGGCGATCACCAGCACGCGTGGTGCAGGGACGGCGAGGGTCTGCAATGGAACCGCAACGGTATCCACTGCGTGCTGCTGCGCATCGAGGAGGCGCAGGCTGAATTCACTGCGGCCAGCGGCGCGCGCGGTGCCCTGCAGGTGCACCCGGCCCTGCGCATCGAGCGGAGCGCGGTCGACCACCATGCCGGCCGGGTCGAGCAGCTCGGCGCGCGCGTTGGCGACGCCGTTGACGCGCGCGCTGACCGTAAACAAGGCGCCCGGCGCGGTGGTGGTGGGTGGCTGCAGTGACACCCACCCAGTGGGCGCAGGCGCGGCCTGCAGCGTGGTGTGCGCGGGCAAGGCGGTTTCGCGGTCGCGTGCGGACAGGCCGTCTCCGACCAGCACCAGTGCAGTGCTGCCGGGGTACTGGCGCAGGGCGGTGGCGAGGTCCGGAGCGCGGATGGCGCCTGCCGGTGCGGCGGCTTCGGGCAGGGCGATCAGCGTGGTGCCTGCGGCGGGGTCTTTAGCGAGTGATGCGTTGCGGGTCAGCACGGTGAGTTGGCCGGCTTCCACGCTGCCCTGTGGGGGTAGCAGGGTGAAGTAGAGCAGGAGCGCCGCCAGGGCCTGCAGGGCGATCAGCATCGCGCGGTGGAGCGGCCGGGCAGAGCCCGGCGCTACGCGGAGGGTGCCGACGATGACGATGATGGCCAGGGCGATGGCGACCCACAGTGCGGTACTCATCGGGTGGCCTCCAGGGCGTCCAGGTAGCGCTGTGCCATCGGGTCCGGTGTGGCTCTCCGTTCTACCTGCGGCAGCGGTCGCAACAAGGCGCGCCACAGCTGCGCGCGCAAGGTGCTGCGGCAGGCGATGCAGTCCGGCTCGATGCGCAGCTCTTCGATGGCCGCTGCCAGGCTCAACGGATCCGCCAGGCGGCGCTCGTTGCGGCCCAGCCATTGGCTGAGCGCGTCCAGGTCCGGCACGTTGCCGGTGTCGGCCAGCTGCTGCCAGACCGCGACGATCGCCGGGTCCGGTGCGGCGACCGGTGCAATCGCCAGCGTACGGCTGCCAAGGTCGGCGCGGTCGCCGGTCATGCGGCGGCCTTCATCGATCGGCGGCAACTCGGGACCCACCCGCGCCAGGTAGATGCGTTCGGCCTGCTGCACCTTCTTGATGAACTCCAGCGCCTTGTTGGCGAACGGCAGGGCGCGCTCGGGCCTGCCTTGGCGCAGCTCGCCCTCGGATGACCACATCTGATCCAGCGCAGCCTTCAGGATCGCGCGGGTTTCCGGGTCCAGCAGCGTGGCCGCTTCGGCGTGGTCGTGGGTGTGGCCGTACTCGGAGAGCACGTCGGTGGCGGTGCCGAACACGGGTGCGGCGTCGGCTTTCGAAGCGCCATGGTCGTGGTCGTCGTGGCTGTCCTGTGCTGTGGTGGGCTCGTGCGCGTGATCGTCGTCGTGTCCAGCGGCCGGTGCGTCGCTGGTCGGCAGACTGTCGCTGGTGGGCGGCGCCTTGGGTGCGCCTTCGCTTTCCTCGCCGAGGAACTGGCCATAGCGCAGGCGCAGGATGCGCTGGTCCACGCCGATGGCGTCGCTGCGTTTCACGAACTCCTCCGCCGACAGTTTCCCGCGCTGTTTGATCAGCGCTTCGGCGTCGATGATGATCTGTCGCTGGCTGCGGAAGTACGCCGGCAGGGTCTTCTTGACCATGCCTTCCAGGTCCGCGCCCAGCACCTCTTCTTCGCTGGGCAGGCGCAGGATCAGACTGGTGCTCTGTGCGGTCTGCGGCGTGGGGGTGTGGTTGTCGCGCACGTGCAGCTGCGCGATCACATCGTTGCCCGGCCCGGCGCCCAGCGCCGCGAGGTCCAGGGTGCGCACGAAGCGGCGCTGCGTGGCCGGGCCGGTGCCGCTCAGCGCGATGCGCTGCTCGCGGAACGTGATGTTCTCGCCGCTGCCCTGGGCCAGGGTCAGCGCCAGCTCGGCCGTGGGCGCCACGCCGAAGTCGTCGCTGGCTTCGAACTGCAGGGTCCATTGGCGCTGGCCAGGCGTGGCCAGCACCAGGGTGCGATCGGGCGCGATCACGCGCACGGTCGGTGGTCGGTCGGATACCACGTCCAGCCGGTACAGGCGCGGCGCGCTCAGCGCAGGCTCGGTGACGATGCGGTACAGGGTGGGGCGGCTGGCGTTCCACTGCGCCACCCACGCTTCGCCGTCGCGACGCAGCGCGATGCGGGTGCCGTCGTGCAGTTGCAGGGCCGCCTTGGTTGGCTGTGCGGTAAAGCGTAACGACCAGTCCAGCGCGCTGCCCTGCACCACCTTGGCGTCCAATGCGGTCTGCGTGCGCGCGGCCTGCCCGGTGTACGCCGGGGCACGGATCTGCAGGCGGGCGGACTGCAGGCGCGGCGGCAGTGCGACGCTGGCCTCGGGAGCGGCGGTGCCTGGAAGCATCGGCAGCGGTGCGCCCGGCGCGGGCCAGCCCACCGCCAGCACCGTGACGAGCACGCCGACCAGCCATGACGCCACCAGCCAGCGGCGCGGCCACGACGTGCGCAGGTCAGGCATGGCGCCGTGCAGGGTGCGGCTGATGCGATCGCGTTGCAGCTGCTGCAACGGATTGAGCGTGGTGGCATCGGCGAACAGCAGGTCAGCGCTGTCCTGCGCGACCGGATGCGCATCCAGCCGGCGCACCAGCCACTGCCGGTCGAGCCGACGTGCGCGCCAGGTGGCCGTGCCCACGACCAGCAACAGCGTGACCAGCAGCACCACCGATGCGACGCTGATGCCTGCAAGGCGCACCGCCACGGCAGTGACGGCCAGCGCAAGCGGCAGAAGCACGGCCGCAACAGCCAGCCACTGACGACGGCGCGCGCGCTGCCACGCCTGCTGCAGCGGACTCATGCCCCCGCCCCGCGACGGCGTGACGTGGCCATCCAGCGTTCCAGCGCGAACAGGCACACGATGATGATCAGCAGCCACAGGCTCAGGTCACGCGGTTGCACGAGGGGTGCGGCGGCTCCGCTCAACGGGCGCTGCGAGGCGGCAGGTGCAAGCTGGGGTGCGGCGGCGGGGTGTACCTGTTCCAGCAGGCGGCGCGGGAAGGAAGGATCGCGCAGGATCGGCAAGGCGTCGGGGGTCAACGCGGCAGTGAAGCGCAGCACCTGGCCGCGACCGAGCGCGTGCCGCGCGAGGGTGGGCTTGCCTTCGTGGTCCGGAAGGATGGGAGTGCCGTTGTCGGCGACAGCAGTCGCGGACAACGCGAGCACACTGTTCCCCGCTTCCACCCAGGCACGCCATGCCGGGGACAGCGGCGCGCTGGACCGCCACACGCCTATTTCGCCATTGGCTGGCACCGCGTCCCCTTCGAGCGTTGCGGACAGTGGTTGCGCGTTCCACGCGCGCTGCACGGCGTCGAGCACGCGCAGCGTCTGCGCATCGTCTGCATTGGGTGCAGCGCTGCCAACGCGCAGGCGTGGTGCAGTGTCGCCGGTGGTCGCAGTGATCGGCGTGGCCACCGACCGCCATTCGACGGCGCGCGACAGCCTGGGACGCTCGCCATCCAGGCCGGTCATCGGGTCAGGCACATACACGGTCAACGCGGTGCCGGACGGCAGCTGCTGGTCCAGCTCACGCAGCAGGCTGGCCAGCGGCTGCGTGGTGCCCGGCGCAGTGTCCTGCAACGGCGGGAACCCCGGCGCCAGCCAGCGGCCTTCGCTGCCCTCAGGCACCGTCACCGGGGCCAACCCCGGCGCAACCACCACCCACGGTGGCGCCTGTACCGGTGCGCCATGCAGCAGCGGGTGTGCAAGCAACACGGCCAGTGCCGCCAGCAGCAACAGGCGCACCAGCAGCAGTGGCCATTCGTCGAAACGGATCCGCTGGCGCGGGCGCGCCTTGGCCCGCAGCCAGCGCAGCGCAGCGAACTCCAGCGGCGCGTAGTGGTGGCGACGGGCCAAGTGGATCAGCAACGGCACCAGCAGCGCAGCCAGCGCGAACAGACCCATCGGGAACAGCAACGACAGGCTCATCGCCCGACCCCGGCAAGCGCACGCAGCGGCGCATCCAGCGGTTGGTCGGTGTGGGTCACCACATGCGCGATGCCGCCGCGCTGCAAGCGCGACTGAAGCAGTCGCTGGGCCTCGCCGAAACGGGCCAGGTAGTCATCGCGGATCGCACGGCCATCGCCGAGCAGCTCCTCACCGGTTTCCGGGTCGCGGAAACGGTGGCCGTCCTGGAACGGGAAGTCGCGCTCGTCGGCGGTGAGGATCTGCAACTGCGCCACGTCGCGGCGTGCGGCGGCCAGCCGCTCCAGCAGCACGGTGCCGGCCTCGTCGAAGCCATCGCCCAGCGCAATGAGCATGTCGTTGGCCTGGACCCGCTCCCACACCGGTCGCAACGCGTCCGTGGCAGGCCAGGCGCCGTGCGCACGCAGGCGGTGCAGCAGCAGGTGGATGCGGTCGCGTTGGCGGGCACCGCTGCCGGCCGGTACCAACTGCACGCCCTCGCCACTGACGGCGATCAGCCCGAAGCGGTCGCCCTGCTGCAACGCCAGTTCGATGATGCACGCCGCCACCGCGCTGGCGTGGTCGAGCCGCGACACGCCGGGGCGTGCGCGATCGCACTGGCCGGCCGATGCGGTGGCATCGAGCAGGATCCAGATCGTGACCGGGCTTTCGCGCTCGGATTCGCGCACGAAGAAGCGGTCCGAACGGGCATACAGCTTCCAGTCGATCTGGCGCAGTTCATCGCCGGGTTCGTAGGCGCGGTACTGGGCGAACTCCAGCCCGGCGCCGCGGCTGCGGCTGGCGTGCTGCCCGATGCCCTGCGCGCCCACGGCACGCCGTGGCAACAGGCGCAGCGCCTTCAGGCGGCTGCGCACATCGGCGGGAATGGCGATCGGGGCGTGCATGCGCGGTGTGGGATCAGGCGGGGAAGGGCACGGCCTGCAGCAACGCAGCGATCACGTCGTCGGCGTTCTTCTGCTCGGCCTCTGCCGCGAACGAAAGCAGCAGGCGATGGCGCAGTACCGGCGCCATCAGCGCCTGCACGTCATCACGGGTCGCCGCAAAGCGGCCCTGCAGCAGGGCACGCGCCTTGGCCGCCAGCACCAGCGACTGTCCGGCGCGCGGTCCTGCGCCCCACTTGATCCAGTGGTTCACCGCAGCCGGCGCACCCTCGCCGGGACGGCTGGCGCGGACCAGCCGGGTGATCCAGGTCAGCACATCGTCGCTGACGTGCACCTGGCGCACCGCGGCCTGCAGGGCCAGCACGTCCTCGGCATGCATCACCTTGGGCACCGCACCGCTGCTGCTTCCGGTGGTCTGCACCAGGATGTCGCGCTCTTCCTGTTCGCTGGGGTAGTCCACCCGCACGTGCAGCAGGAACCGGTCCAGCTGCGCTTCGGGCAGCGGATAGGTGCCGGCCTGTTCGATCGGGTTCTGCGTGGCCAGCACAAAGAACGGTGCGGGCAGCGAATAGGTGGTGCCGGCATAGCTGACGGTGCGTTCCTGCATCGCCTCCAGCAGTGCGGCCTGGGTCTTCGGCGGCGTGCGGTTGAGCTCGTCGGCCAACAGCAGGTGGGTGAAGATCGGGCCCTGCTGGAAGCGGAAGTGCCGGTGGCCGGTGCCATGATCTTCCTCCAGCAGCTCGGTGCCCAGGATGTCGCTGGGCATCAGGTCCGGGGTGAACTGCACCCGCCGGAACTGCAGCTCCAGCGCCTGCCCGAGCGAACGCACCAGCAGGGTCTTGCCCAGCCCCGGCGCGCCTTCCAGCAGTACATGGCCGCCGGCAAGCAGGCCGATCAACAGCTGCTCCACTACATCGTGCTGACCGACTACGGCCTGGCCCAGCGCGTCGCGCAGGAGCTGCAGTTTCGGCAACAGGGATTCAACAGGGCTCACGGTATTCATGGGGGGTACCTAGTTGTTCAACGCATACATCACGATGTTCACGCCGAATCGCGTGTTGTCTTCGGCCAGGAAACGCTTGTTGCGCCAGTCGTAATCCCACTCGCAACCGTAATCCTTGTTGCTGTAGAGCACGCCCAGCCGGCCATCGACCTCGATGCCCTTCAGGTAATCGTGGACCAGGTCGTCGCCCCAGCCATTGAGCTCGAAGCCGGTCGCGGGTGGTCCATCCGGGAACTTGAAGAAGCTGCGGTACAGCGGATGCGTGTTGGGCAGCTTCTTCAACGCGGCCGGCCCGAACAGCCTGGCCATCTGCGCCTCGAACGACTTGGCGAACAGCCCGTCGATGTCGTGGTTGCAGTCGTCGACGAAGACAAACCCGCCATTGCGCACGTAGCGCACGAAGTTCTGCCGCTCGGCCGCGTTGAACTCCACCAGCTTGTGCCCGGCCAGGTAGCAGAACGGGGCGTCCAGCATGCGCGGGTCGGACAACGCGATGACCCGCTCGGTGGGATCCACCCGCAGCGTGGTGTAGTCGATCAGCGAGGTGATCAGGTTGGACGGCATGCGCGCGTCCACGTCCCAGTCGCCGGAGTCGTACTGCAGGCGGGTGAACCAGAAGTCGTAGCGCGAACTGCGCGGGCCTGCCTGCGCGAAGGCCGGCAGCGCCGCCGCCGAAGCGGCAGCGGCCAACCAGCGCAGGCAGGCCCGGCGATCCATCAGACCGCGTCGGACAGCGAGGTGAAGGTGAAATCGCGCAGCTTCATCGGCGGGATCATCATCACGTAGCTGGATTCATCACCGGCCACGCGCACCGGCTTGCCCAGCTCTTCGATGTTGTTGAGCATGATCACCGGCGATTCGTTGAAGCGGAAGTTCTTCACCGGGTGCTTGATCTGGCCGTTCTCGATGTAGAAGGTGCCGTCGCGGGTGAGGCCGGTCAGCAGCACGGTCTGCGGATCGACCATGCGGATGTACCAGGTACGGGTGACCAGGATGCCCTTCTGGGTGCCGCGCACCAGTTCGGCGGTGCTCTTGTCGCCACCGCTCATCAGCAGGTTGCCCGGTGTTGCCTTGGCGGTCTTGCCCTGCTTCTGCGCCCAGAAGCGCGAGTAGTCCAGGTTGGCGATCTTGCCGTTCTCGATGATGGCCATGCGCTCGCGCGGCATGCCTTCGCCATCCCACGGCAGCACCGGTGCGTCCGGATGCCACGGGTCGGCGATCATGGTCACGCGCGGGTCGTAGACCTGCTCGCCCAGCTTGTTGCCACCGCCCTTCTTCGACAGGAAGCTGCGGCCTTCATCGGCCGAGCGTGCGCTGAAGAAGTTCATCATGAAGCTGATCAGGCCGGCGGCCGCGGCGGGCTCCAGGATCACTGTGTACTTGCCCGGTTCCAGCGCCTTGGCTTCGGCCGATTCGGTGGCCTTGCGCATGGCGATGCGGATGTCCTGGTCGGCCTTGAAGTCCGCCGCATCCTTCAGGTTGCGGCCGACCCAGCCCGAACCACGGCCATCTTCGGTACGCACGGTGCAGGTGTAATCGAAGTTGGTGGTGCGCTGGTAGGCGAAGTTGCCGTTGCTGTTGGCGGTGGCCTGGAAGCCCTGGCCGTCTTCGAGAAAACCGGCGGCAATCAGCCCATGGCCACGGCAAGGAGCGATCGAATCGGCGGCGACCTTGGCGCGGAAGGCCGGATCAATCGCTGCAGTGGACTCGCTGAACGTCGGGCTGGCGCGGTAGCTCTGCTTGCCGATGGCCGGCATGAACTCCGGGTTCTCCGGCGCCAGCCGGGCCAGGTCCTCGGCACGGCGCACCACGCGTTCCAGCGCGGCGTCGTCGAACTCGTTGATCGAGGCCGTGCCGACGCGCTTGCCGAAGGCGACGGTGACCGCCAGCTCGGTGTTGTCGACGATGCCACTGGTGGAGACATTGTTCAGCGCGAAACGAATGTTGCCGCTGATCGCGCCGGCCAGCACGGCGGTGCACTCGTCGGCCTTGGACAGGGCGATGACCTTGTCGAGGATGGCCTTGGCCTGGGCTTCGGTGAAGATACTCATGGTGTAAGGGCTCCTGACCGGTCAGCCGAGGCTGCGTGCGGTGTTGATGACGTTGATGCCGTTGAAGCGCGCGGTGGACGAACCGTGCGAGACCGCCGAGACCTGGCCCGGCTGGCCCTTGCCGTCGAAGAACGAACCGCCCAGGCGGTAGTCGCGTTCGTCGGCCACGGCGCTGCAGGCGTTCCAGAATTCCGGGGTACGGATCTGGTAGGCCACGTCCTCGAGCATGCGGGTGATCTGGCCGTTCTTGATCTCGTAGAACAGCTGGCCACCGAACTGCGCGTTGTAGCGCTGCTGGTCGATGGAGAACGAGCCGTCGCCGATGATGTAGATGCCGTTTTCCACGTCCTTGATCATGTCGGCCACGCTCAGCGGGGTCTTGCCCGGCGCCATCGACACGTTGGCCATGCGCTGGAACTGCACGCTGGACCAGGAATCGGCATAGCAGCAGCCGTCCGATTCGGTCTTGCCCAGGATATGGGCCTGGTCGCGGATGGTCTGGTAGTCCACCAGCTTGCCGTTGCTGATCAGGTCCCAGCGCTTGGTCTTGACGCCTTCATCGTCGTAGGCGACCGCGCCGAGGCTGCCCGGCTGGGTCTTGTCGGCGAAGATGTTGACCAGGTCGCTGCCGTACTGGAAGTGCTGCTCGCGCTTGTCCAGGGTGGCGAAGCTGGTGCCTGCGTAGTTGGCTTCGTAGCCGAGCACGCGGTCCAGTTCCAGCGGGTGGCCGACCGACTCGTGGATGGTCAGCCAGGTGTGCGAGGGGTCCAGCACCAGGTCGTACTTGCCCGGCTTGACCGACGGCGCCTTGAGCTTCTCCTGCGCCTGCTTGGCGGCAGCGATGGCGTCTTCCTTCATGTCGTAGGAGGAGCCGTAGTTGACCACGCCATTCGGGGTGAGCACCTTGCCCGCCGCTGCGCCGTCCAGGTATTCGTAGCCCATGCCCATCGGCGCGGACAGGCCCTCGCGGGTGCGGAACTTGCCGCTGGCCTTGTCGATGGCGGTGACCGTCATCGGCGCCCAGATGCGGTGCACGTCCTGGTCGATGTAGGACCCGTCGGTGGAAGCGAAATACTTCTGTTCGTTGACCAGGAACAGCATCGAGTTGACGAAGCTGGCGCCCGCGCCCATCGCGGCGGCATTGACGTCCAGCAGCAGGTCGACCTTTTCCTTGATCGGCACTTCCATCGCGTTCTTGCGGATCGGGGTTTTCCAGCTGACCTCGCCCACGCCCGGCGCAGCAGCCAGCTGCACCTTGGCGGTCTGCACGCCGGCGTTGGCCTTGGCGATGGCAGCGGCCTGCTGCGCGGCGCGGGCCACCTCGGTGGGGTTGAGTGCGTTGGTGGCGGCAAAACCCCAGGCGCCGTTGACGATCACGCGGATGCCCACACCGGTGGACTCGGTGTTGACCACGTTCTGCACCTTGTCTTCGCGGGTGATCACGAACTGGCGCAGGTAGCGGCCGATGCGCACGTCGCAGTAGGTGGCGCCGGCCTGGCGGGCGGCGGCCAGCGCGGCGTCGGCCAGGCGCTTCTTCAGCGCCGGGTCGAGCGTGCTCTGCAGCTGCTCGGCGGCGATCGCCCTGCCAAAGAACGACGGCACGATCAGGCCGCCAGCAGTAAGCCCGGTCAGGGCAAGGAAGTCACGTCTTTGCAAGGCAGCTCTCCACGTCAGTGTGGGGGTGGCAGGAACAACGGGTGTTTGATTCTTGCGGGCGCAGCGGTCCAACGGTAGTGACGTTTGGCACGGTGGCCCGGGCGGTCAGCCCAGGCTGCGTGCGGTGTTGATGATGTTGATGCCGTCGAAGCGGGTGGTCGCCGAACCGTGCGAGACCGCCGACACCTGGCCCGGCTGGCCCTTGCCGTCGAAGAACGACCCGCCGAAGCGGAAATCGCGCTCGTCGCAGATCGCGCTGCACGCGTTCCAGAACTCCGGCGTGCGGATCTGGTAGGCCGCGTCTTCGACCATGCCGGCAATCTGGCCGTTCTTGATCTGGTAGTACAGCTGGCCGCCGAACTGCGCGTTGAAACGCTGCTGATCGATGGAGTACGAGCCACGACCATGGATGTAGATGCCGTTCTCCACGTCCTTGATCATCTCGGCCACGCTCAGCGGGGTCTTGCCCGGCGCCAGCGAGACGTTGGCCATGCGCTGGAACTGCACGCTGGACCAGGAATCGGCATAGCTGCAGCCGTGCGATTCGGTTTCGCCCAGCAGGTGCACTTCATCGCGGGTGGCCTGGTAGTTGACCAGGATGCCGTCCTTGACCAGGTCCCAGCGCTTGGTCTTGACCCCTTCGTCGTCGTAGCCGACCGCACCCAGGCTGCCCGGCGCGGTCTTGTCGGCGAAGAAGTTGACCCGCTCGCTGCCCCAGCGGTAGCCGGCGTCGCGCTTGTCCAGGGTGGCGAAGCTGGTGCCGGCGTAATTGGCCTCGTAGCCAAGCACGCGGTCCAGTTCCAGCGGGTGGCCGACGTTCTCGTGGATGGTCAGGAACAGGTTGGACGGGTCCAGCACCAGGTCGTACTTGCCCGGCTTCACCGACGGTGCCTTGAGCTTCTCGCGGGCATGGCGCGCGGCGGCGATGGCGTCTTCCACCGGGTCGTACGAATCGCGGTAGGCGGTGATGCCGCCGGGCAGCTGGATCTTGCCGCGGGCGTCGCCGTCGAGGAATTCGTAGCCCATGCCCATCGGCGAGGACAGGCCGGCGCGGGTGCGGAACTTGCCCGTGCCCTTGTCGATGGCGGTGGCAGTGAACGGCAACCAGATCCGGTGCACGTCCTGGTCGATGAACGAGCCGTCGCTGGAGGCGAAGTACTTCTGCTCGTTGACCAGGAACAGCGTGGAGTTGATGAAGTCGGCGCCGGCGTTGATCGCGGCCGCATTCAGGCTGAGCAGCAGCTCCACCTTGTCCTGGATCGGCACCGCCATGGCGTTCTTGCGGATCGGCGTCTTCCAGCTCACATCGCCCACCCCGGCCACCGGGGCCAGCTGCACCGGACGGGTCTGGATGCTGGCGTTGGCGCGGGCGATGGCGGCGGCCTGCTCGACGGCGGCCAGGATCGCGGCCGGAGTCTGCTGGTGGGTGGCTGCAAAGCCCCACGCGCCGTTGACGATGACGCGCACGCCAATGCCGGAGGACTCGCTGTTGGTGACGTTCTGCACCCGCGCCTCGCGGGTGATTACCGCCTGGTTGAGGTACCGGCCGATGCGCACGTCGCAGTAACTGGCCCCGGCGCGCTTGGCGGCGGCCAGTGCGGCTTCGGCGAGGGCCTTGTTGCGGGTCGCGTTGGCCGGCTCGAGCAGCTGCTCGGCGGCGATCGCGCGGGAATACGGCAGCATCAGGCCGGCAAGGCCCATACCGGACAGGGTCAGAAACTCACGGCGTTGCACAGCTGGCGATTCCCCGGGAACGATCAGCCTTTGACTGTCGTTTGCGACCCGGTGCTGGCACAAGTGACTGCGGTCATGGTTGGATGTGCGCTGACCCGACATTTCGAAACGTCATGAGCCAACAACGCTGGTCCGAGGCCTGCGAGCGCAACCGCGACCCGATCCTGGCCGTGCTGCGCCGCTACCTGCACGATCGCCACCGGGTGCTGGAGATCGGCAGCGGCACCGGCCAGCATGCGGCGTACTTCGCCGAACAGCTGCCGCACCTGCTGTGGCAGGCCAGCGACCACCCGGAGTACCTGCCGGGTGTCGCCGAGCGGCTGGCGGAAGCGGCGTTGCCCAACGCGCCAGAACCGTGGCCACTGCAGGCGGAGCTGGCGCCAGTGCCGGGGTTGGCGCCGTTGCCCGAAGCGTTCGAGCGCTTCGATGCCGTGTTCAGCGCCAACACCCTGCACATCATGAGCTGGCCGCATGTGCAGGCGCTGTTCGCGGGCCTGCCCGCGGTGATGGCCGAAGGTGCCCTGCTGTGCGTGTATGGGCCCTTCAACTACAACGGCACCTACAGCAGCGACAGCAACCGGCAGTTCGATGCCTGGCTGAAGGCGCGCGATCCGGAATCGGGGATCCGCGATGCCGAGGCGGTGGATGCGTTGGCTGCCGCGCAGGGGTTGGGGTTGGTGGAGGATGTGGCGATGCCCGCGAGCAACCGGTTGCGGATCTGGGGGCGGTGACACGCCATGCGTGTCCCACGCACCCCGTACCCGCGTCAGGCTACCTGCACGATATGCAGCGCCTTCGGGTTCCGCCACTGCGCCAGCAGCACCGCCTCACGCGCCTTGGCCTTGTGCAGGTGCGCTTCCTTGACGTGCCCGTAGCCGCGGATGTGCTCGGGAATGCTGGCAATCTCCACCGCCAGCGCCACCCGGTCATCGCTCAGGCCGTCCAGCAGCAGCCCCACGGTCTGCTCGTAATCGGCAATCAACTGACGCTCGCCGCGCCGCTCTTCGGTACGACCGAACACGTCGAACGTACCGCCACGCAGGAACTTCAACTTCGCCAGCAGCCCGAATGCCTTCAGCATCCACGGGCCGTACTCCTGCTTGATCAGGCGGCCCTGCTCGTCCTTCTTCGCGAACAGCGGCGGCGCCAGGTGGAAGCGCACTTCGAAGTCGCCCTCGAACTGCTGCTGCAGGCGGCGCTGGAACTCGCCGCTGGTGTACAGGCGCGCCACTTCGTACTCGTCCTTGTACGCCAGCAGCTTGAAGTAATAGCGGGCCACGGTTTCGGTCAGCGCGGTGCTGCCGGCCTTGTCCCACTCCACGCTGCGCACGCGGTCGACCAGTGCGCGGTAACGCGCCGCGTACGCTGCGTCCTGGTAATCGGTGAGGAAGCGCACGCGACGCTCCACCAGTTCATCCAGCGAACGCGACAGGCGCTCGTCGTCCAACGGCAGGAATGCAACGTCGCCGCCGCCATGCCCGGGCAACCCGCGCAGCTCGCGCTCGTCGCCGGTTTCGCGCGGTGCGGCGGTGGCGCCCCATTCGTTGCCCTCCCACTCGCCCGGCGGCAGGTCCTGCAGCGGGCCCGGGGTGCGCTCGGCGTCGGTGTGGCCGTTGCGGACCAGGCCAGCGGCCTGCTGCACTGCCTGCGGATCGACCACGGCAAGGCGGCCCCAGGCGAACGCCTGCTGGTTCATCGCTACCGCCGCGCCATTGAGCTCGATCGCGCGCATCAACGCCTCGAACGAGATCGGCACCAGCCCCTGCTGCCAGGCGTAGCCCAGGATGAAGAGGTTGGAGGCGATCGCATCGCCGAGCAGCGCGGTGGCCAGCTGGGTAGCGTCCAGTAGCAGCGGGTCGCGTCCCCCCAGCGCCACGCGGATGCCGGCAATGATGTCGGCGGCCGGGAACTGCATGTCCGGGCGGGTGGTGAAGGTGCCCGGCATCGCTTCATACGTGTTGAGCACCACCTGCGAACGTTCGGCGCGCACCTTGGACAGCGCCCAGTAATCGTTCACCACCACCATGTCGCAGCCCACCACCAGGTCCGCTTCGCCGGCGGCAATGCGCACCGCGTGGATGTCTTCCGGGGTCCGCGCGATGCGGATATGGGTGGTCACCGCGCCGCCCTTCTGGGCCAGGCCGGTCTGGTCGAGCACGCTGGCGCCCTTGCCTTCCAGGTGGCCGGCCATGCCCAGCAATGCGCCGATGGTGACCACGCCGGTGCCACCGACGCCGGTGATCAGGATGTTCCAGGGCTGCTCCAGCGTGGAGCGGAAGGTCGGCGCCGGCAGGTTGTCGAGCAGCGCACTGCGGTCGCTGCGCGCACCCTTGCGCGGCTTGCCGCCGTGCACGGTGACGAAGCTGGGGCAGAAGCCGGTGGTGCAGGAGTAGTCTTTGTTGCAGTTGGACTGGTCGATGTCGCGCTTGCGCCCGAACTCGGTTTCCTTCGGCAGCACCGACACGCAGAAGCTCTTCTGGCCGCAGTCGCCGCAGCCTTCGCAGACCAGCGAATTGACCACCACCCGCTTCGGCGGGTCGACCAGCTTGCCGCGCTTGCGGCGGCGGCGCTTCTCGGTGGCGCAGGTCTGCTCGTAGATCAGGATGCTGGTGCCCTTCACTTCGCGCAGCTGCTTCTGCACCGCGTCCAGTTCGGCGCGGTCGAAGAACTCCACGCCGTCGGGGAACAGCTCGCGCTTGTTCCACTTCCCGATCTCGTCGCTCACCAGCATGATCGTCTGCACACCTTCGGCGCGCATCTGGTGGGCGATCTGCGGCACGGTCAAGGTCCCGTCGACCGGCTGCCCGCCGGTCATCGCCACCGCGTCGTTGTAGAGGATCTTGTAGGTGATGTTGACCCCGGCGGCGATCGCCTGGCGGATCGCCAGCGAGCCACTGTGGAAATACGTGCCATCGCCCAGGTTCTGGAATACGTGTTCGGTGTCGGTGAACGCGGCCTGCCCGGCCCAGGTGACACCTTCGCCGCCCATGTGGGTGAAGGTGTCGGTGCTGCGGTCCATCCAGGTCACCATGTAATGGCAACCGATACCGCCCAGCGCGCGCGATCCTTCCGGCACGCGGGTGGAGGTGTTGTGCGGGCAGCCTGAGCAGTAGTGCGGCACGCGCGGGAAGCTGGCGCGCGGCAGGGCGAGCTCGGCTTCCTTTTCGTCCATCCAGCGCAGGCGCTGCTCGATCGAGTCGTTGCTGAAGAACTTCTGGATGCGGCGGCCGATCACGCCGGCAATGGTGGCCGGGGTCAGCTCATTGGTGGACGGCAGGATCCACTGGCCGGCCTCGTCGTACTTGCCGACGATGGACGGGCGCGGACCGGCGCTGGCCGGCCAGTTGTAGAATTGTTCCTTCATCTGGCGCTCGATGAAGGCACGCTTTTCCTCCACCACCACGATGTCTTCCAGGCCCTGCGCGAAGCGCGCGATGCCTTCCGGCTCCAGCGGCCAGGTCATGCCGACCTTGTACACGCGGATGCCGATGTCGGCGCAGGCGCGCGCGTCCAGGCCCAGGTACTCCAGCGCCTGCAGCACGTCCAGGTAGCTCTTGCCGGTGGTGACGATGCCCAGCCGCGCGCGCGGCGAATCCATCACCACCCGGTCGATGCCGTTGGCGCGGGCGAATGCCTGCGCGGCCTTGACAGCATAGCGGTGCAGGCGCATTTCCTGGTCCAGCGGCGGATCCGGCCAGCGGATGTTGAGGCCGCCGGCGGGCATCTCGAAGTCTTCGGGCAGCACGATCCGGCGCGCGAACGGGTCGACCTGCACCGAGGCGGAGGACTCCACCGTTTCGGCGATGGTCTTGAAGCCGATCCAGCGCCCGGTGTAACGGCTCATGGCCCAGCCGAGCAGACCCATGTCCAGGATGTCCTGCACGCCGGCCGGATTGAGCACCGGCATCATCGCGCTGACGAATTCATCTTCGCTGCCATGGGGCAGGGTGGAACTGCGGCAGGCATGGTCGTCGGCGGCCAGGGCCAGCACACCGCCGTGCACCGAGGTGCCGGCCGCGTTGGCATGCTTGAACACGTCGCCGCAGCGGTCCACGCCGGGGCCCTTGCCGTACCACATGCCATACACGCCCTGGACCCTGGCGCCCGGGAAGAGGTTGGTCTGCTGGGTGCCCCAGACCATGGTCGCGCCCAGGTCCTCGTTGAGGCCCGGGGTGAACTTCACCTTCGCCGCTTCCAGGTGTTGGCGGGCACGCCAGAGTTCCAGGTCGAAGCCGCCCAGCGGGCTGCCGCGGTAGCCGCTGATGAAGCCGGCGGTGTCCAGCCCGGCGGCCTGGTCGCGCAGCTGCTGCATCAGCGGCAGGCGCACCAGCGCCTGCACCCCGCTCAGGTAAATGCGGCCATCGGTACGGGTGTACTTGTGGTCCAGCGTATAGCTGTCGTCCAGCGGCCCGGCAGGCAGGTTGGCGGACGAAGGCGAGGTAAGTTCGGCGGTACTGGTCATGGCTGGCCCGTGCTGACGGCTGGCACGGCCACCGCAAGGGCGGCCGGAAAGGGCGGAATTGTATCAGCCGGGCATTTTTTGCCCTTCGGGACTCGCACCGGGGCCGGGCTGCGGTTAGGATCGGGGAGGGAGGTTGTTGTGACAACCTGGGGGAGTTTGTATGTCAGTGGGAAGAAACATGCTGTCCAGCGTGGTGCTGGCGGCGGGGATGACGATGTTCGGGGTGTCGGCGCAATCGTTGCCGGCATTGCAGGAGTTCTACTTCGATGACGACGTGGCGGCGGTCGCGCCCGTGGTCGTGCCTGCCGACAGCGCCGATGTCGTCGATCAGTTGATGAAACAACGCGAACGTGGCCGCAAGGCACTGGAAGCCACCGTGCAGCTGGCCAGCGTGGCCTATGCGCAGGGGCGCCCTGAGCTTGGCCGCGAGCTGTATGCCGATGCGGAAAAGAACGCACCGGGTACTTCGGCACCGGGGCGCATGGTGCGCTGGAACCATGGGTGGGACCTGTTCCGCCAGGGTGACGCAGAAGCGGCACTTACGCAGTGGCACACGGCCCAGCAGGGCCTGCGTGGCAATGCATCGTGGGTGCCGCCGACCTACGCGCTGGCGTTGTGGACGCTCGGCCGCAAGGACGAGGCCGTGAAGTGGTATGCCGCCGCCGTGCGCACCGAACCGCAGCGCTGGAGCACCAGCGATGCGTATGCGCAGCTTCTGCCGACCTGGCGCGACAGCGAGCGTGCCAGCCTGGCCGAAGTGCAGCAGGCCTGGGCCGCGCAGCCGCCGGCGTGGCCGTGATCCGTTGATGGGGGAGCCGGGCAGGCCCGGCTCTACCTCATTCGTCTGCGCTGACGGTACGGCCCTTCGCCCACTCGCGGAGGCCGTTGACCTGTTCGGCCATCAGCACCGACAACGGGCGGCTGCTGCGGATTTCGGTCATCAGCAGCTCGGTGTCCAGCGTGCGCTGCTCGGCGTGCGCCGCGTACAGTCCGGCCACCACCGCCTGTTCGATCTCCGCACCGGAGAACCCGTCGCTGGCGGCCGCCAGCGCAGGCAGGGCGAAATCGTCGGCGTTGAGCTGGCGCCGGCCCAGGTGCAGGCGCAGCAGTTCGACCCGGGTGTTGGGGTCGGGCAGGTCGACGAAGAAGATCTCGTCGAAACGTCCCTTGCGCAGCAGCTCGGCCGGCAGTTCGTGCACCTGGTTGGCGGTGGCGACGATGAACACCGTGCTCTTGCGCTCGGCCAGCCAGGTCAGCAGGTGGCCGAGCACCCGCCGCGACACACCGCCGTCTTCGCCGCCACTGGCCAGGCCTTTCTCGATCTCATCGATCCACAGCACGCATGGCGCCAGCTGCTCGGCCGAGGCCAGCGCATCGCGCAGGTTCTTCTCGGTTTCGCCGTGGAACTTGTCGTACAGGCTGCCGAAGTCCAGGCGCAGCAGCGGCACCCCGAAACCGGCGGCGGTGGCCTTGGCCAGCATCGATTTGCCGCAGCCCTGCACGCCCAGCAGCAGCATGCCCTTGGGCGGGTCCAGCCCGGCCGGGCCCTGGCCACCCAGGAACACCGGCCGGCGCTGGTTGACCCAGCGCTTGAGCCGATTGGCCCCGGCCACGTCGGCGAAGCGCGTGGTGTCATATTCGTAATGCAGGTGACCGGCGCGGTTAAGCAGCTCGAACTTGAGCCTGGCCAGCTGCGGCAGGTCGTCCTGGCTGATCGCGCCGTCGGCGAAGATCAGTTGGCGGGCGATCCGGCGTGCGTCGACCAGGCTCAGGCCGCGCAGGTTGTGCAGGATCTTCTTGACCGCGTCGTTGTCCACCTCCACGCGCCGACCGCCGTTCTCCCTCGCATAGGCCGCCACTTCCTCGCGCAGCATCTTGAGCAGCGCGTTGGGGTCGGGCAGGCGCGGGTTGAAGCGGGTGGCCAGGGCCTCCAGCTCGGCCGGCAGCTCGACCTTGGCGCCCACCAGCACCAGCACGTGGGCTTCGCAATGGCGGCGCTGGATCAGGTCGCGCAGCGCGCGCTGGTGGCTGGCGTAGCCCAGGTAGGGGTGGAAATCGAGCAGCAGGTAGATGCCGCGCTGGTCGGCCTGGCGGATCATCTGCAGGGCCGAACTGGCGTCCGGCGGGCCGACCGCGTCATCTTCGCGGTCCATGTCGATCCGGCGCAGGCCTTCGGTGATCGACCAGCGATGCAGGGCCCGCCACACATGCATCAGGGTCTGCCGGAACAGCTCCACGATACGACCCTCGTCCTGGGTCTCGATCACGATCAGCGGGGTGTTGGCGCGGATCAACGCGCTCAGGTCCTGTAACTCGCTCATGCCGGCTTGCATTCCTTTGGATCGCGCACGATAGCAAAGCGCCGAGGCAATCAGTGGGTTCAGCCGCGCGACTATCTCCATCACAACGGGCGGTGTACGCTCGGGGCTCGTTCCCCGGAAGCGAGGCTGGCATGAAGACGATCCTGGTAGCCGGCTCCAAGGGTGGGGTGGGTAAAACCACCGTCGCCACCCACTTGGCGGCGCAGGCCGCCCTGGCCGGCAAACGGACCGTACTGGCCGACGCCGACCCCCAAGGCTCCAGCACCCGCTGGGCCGAACGCCGTGCCGGGCTGGAAAGCGCGGTGCTGCCCATCGACGCCACCGGCAAGAACCCGCTGAAGAAGGTGCCCGACGATACCGAGGTACTGATCATCGACGCCCCGGCCGGCGCGCGCGCGGGCGAGCTGGATGCCTTCCTTGATGCGGCCGACGCGGTGGTGGTGCCGGTGCTGCCTTCGGCGCTGGACATCGAAGCCATCGTCGGCTTCCTCAACAGCCTGTCCAAGGTCCCGCGCATCCACAAGCGCAAGCTGCCGGTCGGGCTCGTGCTCAACCGCACCAAGTCGTGGACCCAGACCTCGCAGCAGGCGCTGCAGATGCTGGGCGAATGGCCCTACCCGGTGGTCGCGCAGCTGCGCGACAGCCAGAGCTACGTGGTCATGACCGGGCTGGGCCGCAGCCTTTTCGATTACCGCTCCGCGCAGGTGCGCGAGCACCAGAGTGACTGGGAGCCACTGCTGCAGTGGTTGAAACACGACTGAACTGGAAGAGAAGCCCATGCGAGAACTGATACTGCTGCGTCACGCCCATGCTGAAACGGCCAGTACCGGCCAGGCCGACCTGGACCGGCCGCTATCCTCCGTTGGCCTGGCCGAAGCCGAGGCTGCCGGGAAATGGTTGAAAGAACACAATCTGCTGCCCGATTGCGTACTGTGTTCTCCGTCGCGACGCACCCGCGAGACGCTCGAAGCGGTACTGCGGGTTACCGGTTATGCCGAGCAGAAGCTTGAAGATGCCGTTTACGAGGCCACGCCTGGAACGCTCATCGGTCTGGTAACCGAGCGCAGCGACGTCGAACGGCTGCTGGTGGTGGGGCACAACCCCGGACTGGAGCAGCTGGTGGCCCAGCTGACCGAAGGCAGCACGAGCGACTATCGCGGCATGCCGCCGGGTGGCATCGCCGTTCTTCATTTTCCCCAGGACGCGCCCATTGAACCGGGTGTTGCGACGCTGAACGCCTTCTGGTGGCCGTAAGCAGTGAAAGCAGTACGCACGATGCTGGGCTGTCTGCTCGGGCTGGCGGCGGCTTCGGCCTTGGCCGAACCGCCGGTACCGTTTCCCTCCACGCCTGCCAATCCGCTGGCCGCACCGGTCCAGCCGCCGCTGCAGGTCCTGCAGGTCGACGCGGCCCGCTCCCACTTCGGGTTCGAGATCCGCACCCGGCTGGGCCAGCGCATCGAAGGGGTGTTCCCGCGCTTTGAAGGCCGGGTGGACGTGCTGCCCGACGGCCGCCACCAGGTCCACCTGCGCATGTTCAGTCGTTACGTGGAAATTCCCGGCAAGGAACGCTACACCGCCTGGATGCGCGGTGAGGAATTCTTCGACTCGGCCCGCTACCCGGTGGTGGAGTTCGATTCCAGGCCCTACTGGCCGGACCCGGTCCACCAGGGCGGGGTGATCGAGGGCCAGCTGATCCTGCGCGGCGTGTCCCACCCGGAGGTCCTGAAGGTTGAACCGGCGGTCTGCCCCCGGGCCGGGTATGATTGCGACGTGGTCAGCCGCGGTACCGTGCAGCGTGGCCGGTATGGAATGGACAGCTGGCAGCTAGCCCTGAGTGATCGAGTGACCTTCGTATTGCGTGCCCGCCTCCACGAGGCGCCGAAACCGTGAATCCCCTGCTGCGGGTGTTGCTGCTGGCAACGCTGTTGCTGGGAAGCGGCTGTGCGTCCCTGTCCAATGCCGAGCGCGACCGCGCGGCCGGCATTGCCAGCCAGGCGCGCTCCCAACTGGTTGATTGCGACAAGCCGGACCGCTGCGCGCTGGATTCCCCGCTGCGCGCGCTGGCCGGGGATGCCTTCAACCAGTCCACCCAGGCCGCGCCGCGGCATTACGCCACCATCCTGGACGAGGGCGAGACCACGCTGGTGGCGCGCCTGAACCTGATCCGCAGCGCCACCCGCAGCATCGACCTGCAGACCTACATCTTCGACAAGGACGACAGCGCCCGGCTGGTGCTGGACGAACTGCTGGCCGCCGCCCGGCGCGGGGTCAAGGTGCGCGTGCTGATCGACCAGCTGTCGGCGATCTCCGACCTGGAGATCCTGGCCGCGCTGGCCAGCAGCCACCAGAATTTCGAACTGCGGGTGTACAACCCGACCTTCGGCAAGGCCAAGCTCAATTACGCCGACTATGCCGGCAGCGTGCTGTGCTGCTTCCGCCGCTTCAACCAGCGCATGCACAACAAGCTGCTGGTGATCGACGACGCGATCGGGGTGGTGGGTGGCCGCAACTACCAGGACGACTATTACGACTGGGACAGCGAATACAACTTCCGCGACCGCGACGTGGTCGTTGCCGGCCCGGTGGCGCGGGGCATGGCGGCCAATTTCGAAGCGTACTGGCTCGCCCCGCGCAGCGTGCCGGCCGAACGCCTGAACGACGTCGGCGCCACCTTGCTCAGGCAGGGCGCCCCGGCCATGCCGGCGGCCGACTACCGCCGCCCGGACCGGGTAGAACAGGTGCTGCACGAAGCCCAGGACCCGGCCTACATCCAGCGCATGTTCGTCGATCCCGCGTTCCGGGTGGGCCCGGTGCGTTACGTGGCCGACCTGCCGCGCAAGCATCGCAGGGAAACGGTGACCCAGCCCGCCAATGGCCAGCACGTGACCGAGCCGCAGCTGGATTCGCTGATCGCCGGCGCGCAGAGCGAAGTGCTGCTGCAGACCCCCTACCTGGTGCTCTCCAAGCCGGCCCGCAAGCTGTTCGAGGCACTCAAGGCGCGCGAAAATCCGCCGCGCGTGGTGGTCTCCACCAACAGCCTGGCCGCCACCGACAATCCGATCGTGTATGCGCTGTCCTACAAGTACAAGCGCCGCAACATGCGCGAGCTCGGCTTCAACATCTACGAGTACAAGCCTTTCCCGCTGGATGCCCCGGTCGACTACCGCAACCTGGTGCCGGCACCGCTGGGCACGCCGCCCAGCAGCGACCGGAACAGCAGCCTGCTGGGTGGCAGTGCCGCGGGCAGCAACGCACGGCGTGGTGGCAGCAGTGGCAGCAACAGCAATCGCCGTAGCGCCGTGGCGGAGACATCGGTCGCAGCCGACCCGGTCGCTGCAGCGGACCCGGACATGGACTCCGCCGACAATCCCGGCGACGAACCCGCAGCCCGGCGGCCCCAGCCCACTCCCGGCCCGGCCGCACGCCGGCAGACCGATGGCAGCGTGGTCGAGCGTCGCGTGCTGCGTGCCGAAACCCGGCCCTCGTTCCTGGGTACCAAGGCGGTCAACAAGCCGTTGCCGGTGACCCGCAGCGGCGCGCGCATGGGCCTGCATGCCAAGTCGCTGGTGGTGGACCGCCGCATCGGCGTGATCGGCACCCACAACTTCGACCCGCGCAGCGAGAACTACAACACCGAAGGCGCGGTCATCATCGAAGACCCGGCCTTCGCCGAAGCGCTGGCGCAGAGCATCCTGCGCGACATCCACCCGAAGAATTCCTGGGTGGTGGCACCGCGCACCAAGCCGCCGGTGCTGTCCGGCCTGAACTACAGCGTGGGCAAGGCTTCCGAAGCGCTGCCGGTGCTCGACTTCTGGCCGTGGCGCTACGCCACCGACTATGAGTTCCAACCCGGACCCGACTGCCCGGAACCGCTGCGTCGGCAGGACCCTGCGTTCCATTCCTGCTACACCGCCGTAGGCGACTTCCCCGAGGTCAACGTCGGCCCCAAGTGGTTGCTGGTGCGCATGCTCACCGCGTTCGGCGCCGGTCTGGTTCCCATCCTGTAATTCCCCTTCGTCGTACGGAGACGCCCCCATGTCCCAGGTATTCCGCGAACCGGTTTCGATCGACGCGCTCAATGCGCTCAGCCGCAACACCCTGATCGAACACCTCGGCATCGTGTTCACCGGCGCCGGAGAAGACTGGGTGAGCGCTACCATGCCGGTCGACGCGCGCACCCGGCAGCCTTACGGCATCCTGCACGGCGGTGCTTCGGTAGTGCTGGCGGAGACCCTGGGCAGCAGCGCCGGCAACCTGTGCGTGGACACCACCCAGCAGGTCTGCGTCGGCCTGGAGATCAACGCCAACCACATCCGCGCCCAGCGCGGCGGTACCGTTACCGGCACTGCGCGGGCAGTGCACGTAGGCCGCAGCACGCATGTCTGGGACATCCGCATCGAAGACGAGGCGGGCAAGCTGGTCTGCACCTCGCGGCTGACCCTGGCCGTGGTTCCGGCGGTTCGCCCTTGACCGCCGCTGGCGGTTTGCCCGCGATCTGCTGGCAGACCCCGCAGCGCTGGAGTATCGTGCGCGGATGACTTCCCCCCCTTCGGCCTCGCGTGGCGGCGTGGCGCGCGTATGCCGTTACCTGTATCGCGTTCCCCTCCTGCTGGTGCACCTCCTGCTGTTCCTGCCGCTGACCCTGATCGGCATGCTGCCGCCGTGGGGTCGCGTGCGCGTGGGTGGGTGGCCGCTGGAGCATCGCGTGGTCAACGCCTGGTCGGCCGGCCTGATGTGGATCTTCGGCTTCCGCCTGCATCGTATCGGCACGCCGCTGCCGGGCGCGGTCCTGTTCGTGGCCAACCATGTCAGCTGGGTGGACATCTGCATGCTGCACAGCCAGCGCATGATGGGCTTCGTGGCCAAGCGTGAAATCGCCGGCTGGCCCGTGGTTGGCTGGCTCGCCGCGCGCGGCCAGACGATCTTCCACCAGCGTGGCAGTACCGAATCGCTCGGTGGGGTCATGCAGGTGATGGTTGAACGGCTGCAGGAAGGCAAGGCGGTGGGCGTGTTCCCGGAAGGGCGCACCCGCGGCGGACATGAGGTCGGTCCGTTCCACGCGCGCATCTTCCAGGCCGCGGTAGAGACCCAGGTCCCGGTGCAGCCGGTAGCGCTGCGCTATGGCCTGCACGGCAACGCGCAGACCGTGGTCGCCTTCGGCGAACGCGAAAGCTTCTTCGCCAATTTCCTGCGCCTGCTGGGCGAACCGGCACGTCGGGCCGAGGTGCATTTCCTCGCGCCCATTGGCACCCATGACCTGGAAGGCCGTCGCCGCATCGCGGAAACCTCGCGTGCGCGCATCGTGGCGGCCATGACTGCCCCGTAGTGCGATGCTGACCGCTGCCGACTACTGTCCGCCGCGTTGGCTGCGCAACCCGCACCTGCAGTCGATGCTCAGTTCCAGCCGCATGCGCATGCAGCGCGGCCTGGTGCTGCTGGCGGCGACCGGCGCGGTCACCGAAGAACTGATCCTGGATGGCGGCGAAGGCGTACGCCTGCAGGGTTGGCACAGCCGCATCGAAGGCCGTGAACCGGTCGGCATGGCATTGCTGCTGCATGGCTGGGAAGGCAGCGCCGAGTCCAGCTACATGCGCATGACCGCGGCCCGGATGCTCGACGCCGGCTACGACGTGGTGCGCCTGAACTTCCGCGACCACGGCAACACCCACCACCTCAATCCGGGCATCTTCCATTCCAACCGGATCGACGAAGTGGTGCAGGCCGCCGGCGACATCGCACGGCGATGGCCGCAGCTGCCACTGGTCGCGGCCGGTTATTCGCTGGGTGGCAACTTCGTGCTGCGGCTGGCGCTGCGCGCACCGGCAGCCGGGGTGCCGCTGCGCCGGGTGGCCTCGGTCTGCCCGGTGCTGGACCCGGCCATCACCATGGAAAGCATCGAGAACGGCCCGGCGATGTACGACTGGTACTTCCGCCGCAAATGGGCTGGCTCGCTGCGCCGCAAGCGCGACCTGTTCCCCGAGCTGAGCGACTGGGATGACCGCGTGCTCAAGCTCGACATCCGCGCGCTGACCGCCTGGCTGGTTGAACACCACACCGAGTTCGGCACCCTGCAGGCGTACTTCGACGGTTACTCGATCGCCGGCGACCGCCTGGCCGGGCTGGACGTGCCGGCCGACATCCTGATGGCCCAGGACGACCCGGTCATTCCCTACGCCACCTTCGACGGCTGGCGCCTGCCGGCCCATGCCCGGCTCGAAATCGCGCCCTGGGGCGGGCACTGCGGTTTCCTGGAAAACTGGCGCGGCGACGGCTTCTCCGAACGCTGGGTGGCCGAGCGCCTGGGCCTGGAAGCACTGCGCTGAGGGCACTCCAGGCGCCCAGCCGCCGGTGTTCTACAATCGGGGTTTGACCCCAAGCTGGACCGTCATGCAAGACAAGATTCTGCAAGCCCTGCGTCGCAACGCAGCGGACGAAGCCGCGCAGCTGGCGCGCGAATGGACCCAGGCCGAACCGGAGCAGCCGCAGGCGCACCGCTGGCTGGCGCTGGCGCTGCAGCAGCAGGGCCAGCACGACGCCGCGCTGGCCAGCCTGCAGCGCGGGCTTGAGCTGGCCCCGGACAATGCCGAACTGCACCTGCAGCACGCCGGCCTGCTGCTGGCGCTGCGCCAGTTCGACGCGGCCAACACCGCGCTGGACCGCACTGCCGCGCTCAATCCGAACGAACTCTCGGCCTACCTCATGCAGGCGCACCTGGCGCTGTCGCGCAACGACGTGGACGAGGCCGAGAAGATCACCCGCACCGCCGCGCGGGTCGACGAGGACCACCCGGAAGTGGTGGCGCTGGCCGGCATGATCGCGCTGCGCCGCAACGACGCCGACCGCGCGTTGGCGCTGCTGTCGGCGGCCAGCGAAGCGCTGCCCAATGACGCGCGCATCCTGTATGCGCTGGGCTTCGCCTACATGGGCAAGGACCTGCTGGCCTTCGCCGAACAGGCGTTCCGCCGCGTGCTGGCGATCAACCCCGGCATCACCTCGCTGCACGGCCTGCTGGTCCAGCTGTCGCTGCGCCAGGGCAATACCGAAGCCGCCGCAGCCACGGTGAACCAGGTGCTGTCCCAGCCGGACACCGACACCCCGGCCATGCGCCGTCTCGCCGGCGAGCTGTCCCTGCAGTCCGGCGAGCCGCTGAAGGCGATCGAGCACCTGCTGCCGGTGCTGGAGCAATGGCCGGCCGACCGCCAGACCCTGCAGCTGCTGCTGATGGCCTGGCAGCGACTGGGCCGCGAAGCGCAGGCGCGCGAAACCCTGGACGCCACCCTGGCCAACCACCCGGGCGAGCACAACCTGTGGCTGGCACGGCTGTCGGTCGAAGTCGTGGGCAGCCCGGAAGCGGCCGCTGTCGCCGACCGCTGGATCGAGGCCATGCCCGGCCACTTGGCCGCGCTGGAGACGCGCATGCGCCTGCACGACATGCGCGGCGAAGCCGACGCGGCCGAAGCCATCGCGCGCCGGATCATCGCGCTCGAGCCGGGCCGCAGCAGTGGTGAGATGCGCGTGGTCGACGCCCTGCTGGCGCGCGACCCCGCTGCCGCCGTCGCCCATGTGGAACTGCTGATCGAACAGGTGCCGGCTGAGGCCAAAGCAGGCCTGCGCGCCTGGCTGGGCTCGGTGCAGGACCGTGCCGGGCAGCGCGCTGCCGCACTGGCCACCTGGACCAGCCTGCACGCCGCCGAAGCGTCCACGCGCCTGCCGCTGCCGCCGCAGGCCAAGGCGCCGTTGAGCTGGCCGGCGCTCGGCGAGGTTGCTGCCGACGTTGGTGCCCGCCCCATGTTCGTCTGGGGCGCACCGGGCTCGGGCGTGGAGCGTGCCGTGGCCGCCATTGCGGCGGCCAGCCCGGTGGTGCGGGGCGACCGATTCAGCCCGAACCCGCCCAACGACGCCTTCCAGAGTTACCACACGCTGCAGGACCTCTCCACCGGCAAGCTGGCGCCGGAGCAGCTTGCGGCGCAGTGGCGCGCGGCCCTGCCCGAACGCGGCCTGGCCGACGGCAACGTGATCGACTGGCTGCTGTGGTGGGACAACGCGCTGCTGTGGGCGCTGCGCCCGCAGCTGCCGGAAGGCCGCCTGCTGCTGGTGCTGCGCGACCCGCGCGACATGCTGCTGGAGTGGCTGGCGCACGGTGCACCGGCACCGTTCGCGATCAACTCGGTGGCTGAGGCGGCCGAGTGGCTGGCACGCGCGCTGGCCCAGGTCGCCACCCTGCACGAGCAGGACCTGTACCCGCATGCGCTGGTGCGCATCGACGAGATCGGCAACGACCCGGCGGCCATGGCCGAGCACCTGGGCCGCCTGTTCGGCGTGCAGTTCCCACCCGCACAGACGCTCGGCCCGGCGCGGTTCCCGGCCGGCCACTGGCGCCAGTACAGCGAGGTTCTGTCGGCCGCGTTTGCCCAGCTCACCCCGGTCGCGGTGCGGCTTGGCTACACCGAAGCGTAAGGAGACCTTGATGAAACTCACCAGTACGCATCTGCGCAATGGCGAGCCGATCGACAGCCGCTTCGCCGCCGGCGATGCGAACGGCTTTGCCGCCGACCGCAACCCGCCGCTGGCCTGGAGCGAGGTGCCCGAGGGCACGCGCTCGTTCGCGCTGCTGTGCATCGACCCGGACGTGCCCACCGTGCCGGAAACGGTCGGTCGCACCGACTGCAGCGTGCCGGCCGACCAGCCGCGCGCGAACTTCACCCACTGGGCGATGGCCGACATTCCGGCCGACCTGCGCGAGATTGCCGAAGGCAGCTGCAGCGACGGGTTCGTTGCCAAGGGCAAGCCGCAGCCGGCAGGCCCGGTTGGCGCGCGCCAGGGCCTGAACGACTTCACCGGCTGGTTCGCCGGCAGCCCGGACATGGCCGGTCAGTACCTCGGCTACGACGGCCCGTACCCGCCGTTCAACGACGAACGCGTGCACCGCTATTTCTTCCGGCTGTTCGCGCTGGACGTGGCCACGCTGGACCTGCCGACGCCGTTCACCGCCGCCGACGTGCACAAGGCGATGCACGGTCACGTGCTCGCCGAAGCGGCGTTGCATGGCACGTATACCTTGAACCAGGCGTTGGCGTAATAAAAACGCCGCCCGATCATCGATCGGGCGGCGCAGGACATCGGTAGCGCCGGCCGTTGGCCGGCGCACGCAATGCCGATCACTTCTCGATCGCAGACTCCACGACCATATCCAGCACATACGCCTTCGACGACGCATCGGCCGGCGGATTGGCCACGTTGAAGCGCTTCACCCGCAGCACGTTGCGCGTGCCGGCTTCGTGGGTATAGCCCTCGATCACGTCGTAGAAGTTTTCGAACGCACCCGGCGTCCCCTTCTTGATCCCGTTCTCGTCGAACTGGATCTCGCGGGTCTGCAGGCACTGCTTGTCGCGGATCATCGGGTGCGGGCACGGCTTGGTCTGCGCGGCCACTTCAATGAACACCGTCTCGCCCGGACCGCCGAAGCGGGTTTCGGCGGTCGGCTGCGGCGTGAACACCAGCACGTCGCCGCTGGCGGTGCGCAGGGTCAGCTGGCCTTCGGTGCCCAGCTCGGTCTTCAGCGCGCCTTCCAGCCTTGAGCCCACCGCCTGGTCCAGCGCCATCAGCGCCTTGTCGGTGCAGGCCATCATGGTCGACGCCATCGGCGAAACGGTCAGCGTGCCATCGGCCAGGGTGTAACCCCCACCCATGCGGTTGCAGGTATTGCTCACCGCGAGGCGGCCGTCGATGAAGTCCAGCGTCACCGGCTTGTCGGCGCGGGCGAACAGCGCGTCGATGCGCTTGCCGCCGGCGTCGGTGGCGCTGTCGAGCACCCAGTGGTTGCCCTGCAGGCGCTGCACGTCCAGCTGCGCGGCGGCCTTCTGGTCGGCGGCAGCGGTTGGCGCCGGGGCCAGGTCGTCGCGGCCGGGGCCGGCGGGGGCCTGGCTGGAGGGATTGCTGCACGCGGCCAGCAGGGCCAGCGGCAGGATCAGCATCAGGTTGCGGGTGGTTTTCATGGACATCTCCTTGGGAACCCGGGGAAGAACGCAGCAGCGACGCCGGTAGGGTTGCGGCGGCGGTGAGCCATTCAGTTACCAGCAGGCAGGAACAGCAGCAGCGCCGCGCCCAGCGCGATGCGGTAGTACGCGAACGCAGTGAAGCGGTGCGCCTTGATATAGCCCAGCAACCACTTCACTACGACGAAGCCGGTGATGACCGCGGCAACGAAGGCCACGCCCACGTCCGTCCAGTTCTCGCTGGCCAGCTTGCCGTCCTTGGCCAGTTCCAGGAACGCGTAACCACTGGCTGCGAACATGGTCGGAATACCCACCAGGAACACGAATTCAGTCGCCGCCGCGCGCCGGCTCAGGCCGAACAGCATGGCGATGAAGATCGCCGCCGCCGAGCGCGAGGTGCCCGGGAACACGCCCGCCACCACCTGGGCCAGGCCGACCAGCACCGCGACTTTCCAGGTGACCTCGTCACGGTCGGGCAGGCGCGCCGCGCGCATTTCAACCAGGATCATCCAGATGCCGCCGATGATCAGCGCCCAGGCGATCGGTGTCACCGTCTCCGGCAGCTCCCAGCCGGCCAGGCGCACCGGCAGGCCCACCACCGCAGTGACCAGGAAGGCGGTGCCCAGCTTCAGTACGTAGTCGCGGTTGGCGCGGTCGTGCAGGCCGGTGGCCAGCGACCACAGACGCTGGCGAAACACCAAGGTGATCGCCAGGATCGCACCGGCCTGGATCACGATGTTGAAAAAGTCCGAGCGCGCGCCCAGCCAGTGCTGGGCGATCAGCAGGTGGCCGGTGCTGGAAATCGGCAGGAATTCGGTAAGGCCTTCAAGAATGCCCAACAGCAGGGCGGAAAACAGGTCGGACATCGGCGCGCACATGCTCTGGTTGATGCCGGGCGGTGCCCGGCGGCGGTCCCGATCATAAAACATCAACGCACGCACCAAATGTGTGCGTGGTGCGGCCGTTGCACCATCGTGGTGCGCAACGTTCAGGCGCCAGTTCAGTGCAGGCCGTGTGAAATCAATCACTTGTGCGTCGCAAAAAGTTGGCACGGGGATTGCTCTATCGACACAGGCAATCACCCATCTGAGGTTTCACCGATGTCCGTGGAAAACGTTGAGAAGCTGATCAAGGACAACCAGATCGAGTTC
>NZ_CAUQLJ010000031.1:0-30505 GCF_963519125.1 uncultured Stenotrophomonas sp.
CCGGCAGCTTCCCGTTCGCCGCCAACGGCCGTGCCGTGGCGATGATCGAGCCGGCAGGCTTCGTGAAGGTGCTGGCGCACGCTGAAACCGACCGCATCCTGGGCATGCACCTGGTCGGCGCCAACGTGTCCGAACTGGTCCACGAAGGCGTGCTGACCATGGAGTTCAGCGGTTCGGCCGACGACCTGGCCCGCATCTGCCACGCGCACCCGTCGCTGTCGGAAGTGGTCCACGACGCCGCCATGGCCGTGAGCAAGCGCGCCATCCACAAGGCCAACTGACCGGCCCTGGCGTGACGCAACGAAAAACCCCGCCTCGGCGGGGTTTTTTGTGGGTGGGTCAAGCAGCGACGGGGCGGCCACCACCCAGCAGGCGGGCCGGCAGCATGAACACCGCCCCCAGGAATGCGAACAACGCCGAGAAGGTTATGCCGACCAGGCGGAACGGCAGGCTCAGCAGCCACACGAACGGCCAGGCCAGCAGGGCCAGGATCGCCAGCGGCCAGCACAGCACGAACAGCAGGCACCACACGCCGAGCGCGAACAGGGTCTTCATGACGGTCTCCAAGGCGGCACCTTGCCGCGTGGGACCACGTTGCCGCCCTGCCCGGCCCGTTTCAACCGGTTTGCGACGAAACCGGCCATAGGCCGACGAACCGTTATTCGAAGGAGCCCACCGAATCGTGCGACAGGTTGTCGAAGCGGGTGTATTCGCCGAAGAACTTGAGCTTGCATGAGCCGGTCGGGCCGCCTCGGTGCTTGCCGATGATGATCTCGGCCAGGCCCTTGTCCGGCGAATTTTCCTTGTTGTAGTAATCGTCGCGGTAGATGAAGACGATCATGTCCGCATCCTGCTCGATTGCGCCCGATTCGCGAAGGTCGGCCATCACCGGGCGCTTGTCGGTTCGCGTTTCCAGCGAGCGGTTGAGCTGCGAGAGCGCGATGACCGGCACGTTGAGCTCCTTGGCCAGGCCCTTCAACGAACGCGAGATCTCCGAGATTTCGGTTGCGCGGTTCTCGCTGTTGCCCGGCACGCTCATCAGCTGCAGGTAGTCGATCACGATCAGGCCGAGGTCGTGCTCGCGCTTGAGCCGGCGGCACTTGGAACGCAGGATCTCCGGCGACACACCCGGGGTGTCGTCGATGAAGATCTTGGTCTCCTTCAGCATGCGGATCGCACCGGTGACGCGGCTCCAGTCCTCGTCCTCCAGCTGGCCGGTACGCAGGCGCTGGGCGTTGATGCGGCCGTTGGAGGAAATCAGGCGCATCGCCAGCTGCGAGGCCGACATTTCCATCGAGAACACCGCCACGCCCTTCTTGGACTTGATCGCGGCGTACTCGGCGATGTTCAGCGCGAAGGTGGTCTTGCCCATGGCCGGTCGTGCGGCCAGGATGATCAGGTCGGTCGGCTGCAGGCCCGAGGTCATCGCGTCGAAGTCGGCGTACCCGGTCGGCAGGCCGGTGATGTTGCCGCCGTTCTCGAAACGGCTGCGCAGCTCTTCGAAGGCATCCTTCAGCGCACCGGGCATCGCCACGAAATCGGTGCGGCCCCGGGCGCCCTGCTCGGCAATGGCGAACACCGACTTTTCCGCCGCCGAGAGCAGTTCGCTGCTCTCGCGACCTTCAGGCTGGAAACCGTCGTTGACGATGTCGGTACCGACCTGGATCAGCTGGCGCAGGACCGCCTTGTCGCGGACGATCTCCGCATACGCGGCGATGTTGGCGGCCGACGGCGTGGTGCTGGCCAGTTCGATCAGGTAGGCGCCGTCGCCGACCAGCTCCATCTTGCCCTGCGACTCGAACCACTCGCCCAGGGTCACCGCATCGAACGGACGGTCGCGTTCGGACAGCTCGCGGATCGCGCGGTAGATGGTCTGGTGGTCGCGCCGGTAGAAGTCGGTTTCGGTCAGCTGGTCATTGACCCGGTCGTAGCTTTCCGGGGCCAGCATCAAGCCACCCAGCACCGCCTGTTCGGCCTCGATCGAATGCGGCGGCACGCGCAGCGCGTCTATGCGCATCTCGTCGCGATCGAAGCGGTCACCGCGGTCTTTGCGGTCGGAACGGAAGCCGGAGCGGGCGGACATGAGCGGGGATAGTTCCTGCAGAGTGGTGCGTAGGACATGGTAGGCGCGGAGCGGCCAACCCGGTTATGCACAACCCTGTGGATAAGCCGTGGATAGCTGGACGCCCCGACGCGCCATTATCGCAGAAGCCCCCTGCTCAGCGCTGACCGCCATGGGTTGCGATCCAGGCCAGGAACTTGTCGGTGAAGGCCCGCAGGAAGTCGCGGGTGCCTTCGTTGCTGATCGTGCCATGGTCGTCGATCAGCCCTTCCTTGAAGTGGATGAACGCTTCCGGCTGCCCGAGCACCGGCATGTCAAGGTAGGCCAGTACATTGCGAAGATGCTGCTGGGCCAATGCGGTGCCGATCGCGCCGATGGACGCGCCGATCACGGCAGCGGGCTTTCCGGCAAAGGCGCTGTGGCCGTAAGGGCGCGAGCCCAGATCGATGGCGTTCTTGAGCACGCCGGGGATCGAGCGGTTGTATTCGGGAGTCACGAACAGGACCGCGTCGGCCTTGCGGATCTGGTCCTTCAGGCGCAGGCCCTCGGACGGGTAATCCTTGTCGAAGTCCTGGTTGTAGAGCGGCAGGTCGCCGATCTGCACGTACTCGAAGGTCGCCTTGCCGGCGACCAGTTTCTCCAGCGCATGGGCCAGCGCCTGGTTGTGCGAGCCCTTGCGCAGGCTGCCGACGAGGACGGCGATGGTGGGGTTGGCCATGGGTGTCTCCGTTCCTGGGGGAATGGTCAGCCTATGGGCGGGGGCCGTTGGATGCGGTGAAGGCCGTGGGTGCGTGCGTGGTCAGCCTTCCGTGGGACACGCGTGGCCCGTTACGCGCGCGAAACCCCCGCCCTCACCTGCTTCCAATGCGCCTGCCAGGCCTGGAACATCAACACGTTCCACAGGTGGGTGTGCCACTTGCGCTCGCCGTTCTTGAACTGCGCCCACAGCGGTGCCACCGCGTCCACGTTGAAGACCCCCTCGGCCGCAAGCCGCGCGGGGTCCAGCAGTTCATCCGCCCACCCCCGCAGGTCGCCCTTCAACCACGCACTCACCGGCGCGCCAAACCCGCGCTTGGGCCGGTGCACCATGTCCTGCGGCACGTAGCGGCCCAGCACCCGCTTCAGCAGGTACTTGCTGACCCCGTCGCGCTGCTTCATGCCCAGCGGCAGCGACCAGGCGAACTCGGCCACGCGCCAGTCCAGCAGCGGCGCGCGCGCTTCCAGGCTGACCGCCATGCTGGTGCGGTCCACCTTGCACAGCAGGTCGTCGGGTAGATACGTGCTGAAGTCGGCCAGCATCATCGCGTCGGCCGGCGAACCGGCCCCGTGCAGCGGATCGGCCAGGTCGTAGAAGCTGCCCGCGCCGGTCGCGCCGATCACTGCCGCGACCGGGTCGCGCCAGCGCGAAATGCGGTTGCGGTACACATCGCCAATACCGCGTGCGCCGGTTTCGGCCAGCAGCGCGGCCAGCCCGCCGGTGCGTGAGGATTCGCCCTGGGTGTGCGCATGCGCGGCCATCCAGCGCCGCAGCGGCGCCGGCACCCGGCCCAGCATCGTCCAGTTGCGCAGTGCACGCTGGTAGCGGCTGTACCCGAAGAACAGTTCATCGCCGCCGTCGCCCGACAGCGCCACCGTCACCGCACTGCGCGCCAGCTTCGCCACCAGTGCAGTCGGCACCTGCGAGGCGTCGGCGAAGGGTTCGTCGAACATCGCCGGAAGGTCCGGCACCACCGCCAGCGCGTCGGCGCCACTCACGTACAGCTCGGTGTGGTCGGTGCCCAGGTGCCCGGCCAGCGCCTTGGCCAACGGGGCTTCGTCGTGGTCGGAGCCTTCAAAACCGATGCTGAAACTGTGGATGGGGCTGGACGACTGCGACTGCATCAACGCCGCCACCACCGACGAATCGGTGCCGCCGGACAGGAATACGCCGACCGGCACATCGGCCACCATGCGCAGCCCGACCGCATCGCGCAGTACGGCATCGAGCTGGTTCTCCGCCTCGTCGTCGCTGCCCAGGAACGGCAGCGCCAGGGCCTGCTGCATGCGCTCGCGCGCGTTCCAGAACGGCAACTGCTGCTGGTCCGGGCGGTGCGCGGCAGCGCCGGCAGCCACGGCGGCGGCATCCAGGCGCAGCACGCGGCCCGGCATCAGCTTGAAGCAGCGCTCATGGATGCAGTGCGGCGCGGGAATGTAGTCCAGCCGCAGCAGCAGGGTCAGTGCGTCGCGGTCGATGTCGTTGTCGAACTCCGGATGCTGCCACAGCGCCTTCAGCTCGGAGCCGAACACCAGCGTGTCGCCGGCCCAGCCGTAGTACAGCGGCTTCTTGCCGACCCGGTCGCGGGCCAGCCACAGGCACTGTTCGGCGCGGTCCCACAGGGCGATGGCGAACATGCCGTTGGCCCGCTGCAGGGTGTCGTCCAAGCCCCAAGCCACGAACGCGGCCAACAGCACCTCGGTGTCGGAATGACCGCGGAACACGTGGCCCAGCCCTTCCAGCTCCACCCGCAGCGCAGCGAAGTTGTACACCTCGCCGTTGTAGGCCAGCACATAACGGCCGTCGTCGGACGCCATCGGCTGGTGGCCCAGCGGCGACAGGTCGAGGATGCTCAGGCGGCGATGCGCCAGCGCGATGCCACTGGCGGCGTCGGCCCATACCCCGCTGTCATCCGGCCCACGGTGCAGCAGGGCATCGCCCATGCGGCGTGCCTGCTGTTCCAACGCGGCCTGCTCCCGTCCCGGGGCGGCCAGCAACATTCCTGCCAGTCCACACATGCGTCAAAGGTCCTGCGCCAACACCCGCGCGGCGCTTACCACCGCATTGTCGCTTGGAAGCACGCACAATGCTGCCCCCGCCAGCGGCGTATAGGTGTCGGCACCGCAGACGCGCTGCAGCGGCAGGTGGCCCAGCCCGGCCTCGACCAGCGCGGTGATGATGCCCTCGCCCACGCCGGCGCTGTGCCGGCCTTCGTCGACTACCAGCACCCGGCGCGCGTCGGCGGCCTGTCCGGCGATGAAGCCGGCATTGAGCGGCACCAGCCAGCGCAGGTCGACCACGCGCACCTGCCAGCCCAGCTCGGCCTCGATGCTGCGCGCCGCGCGCAGGCTCATCGGCACGCCATTGCCATAGGTGAAGATCACCAGATCGCTGGCATCGTCGAAGTACACCCGGCCTTCGCCCAGCACCAGCGCCTGGTCAGGTTCGGGATATGGGAACAGCCACTGTCCGTCGCCTGCGGCATGCAGGTCCTTGCTCATGTACAGCGCGATGGGTTCAAGGAACACCGCCACCCGCCCATCGACCCGGGCCAGCGCCGCCAGCGTGCGCAGCATCATCGCGGCGTCATCGCCGCGCGAGGGACAGCCGACCACCAGGCCGGGAATGTCGCGCAGCGCGGCAATCGAATTGTCGTTGTGGAAGTGCCCGCCGAAGCCCTTCTGGTAGCCCAGCCCGGCAATGCGCACCAGCATCGGGTTGCGGTACTGGTCGTTGGAGAAGAACTGCAGCGAACAGGCTTCGCCGCGCAGCTGGTCGGCGGCGTTGTGCAGGTAGGCCAGGTACTGGATCTCGGGGATCGGCAGCATGCCCAGGTTGGCCAGGCCCTGGGCCATGCCCAGGATCATGGTTTCGTCGAGCAGGGTGTTGAACACCCGGCGTGGCCCGAAGGCTTTGAGCAGGCCCTTGCTGACGGTGTACACCCCACCCTTCTGCGCCACGTCTTCGCCGAACAGCAGCGCGTCCGGGTACTTGCACAGCAGGTCGTGCAGGGCCTGGTTGATCTGCACCGCCAGGTGGCGCGGCGGCTGTCGTTCGGGCAGCTGCGCGGCACTGCCGAACGCAGCCTCGCGCGAGGAGGCGTCTGGCACGCGGCGGGCTTCAGCATCAACGGCGGCCGGCGTATACGGCGCAAGCGGCGCCATGATCTCGGCCAGCGCACCCAGCTTGGGCCGTTGGTCGGCCGCCTCGGCCGCAGCGAAACAGCGCGCGCGCATGGCCTCGTAGCGTTCCAGCAGCTGCGCCGGGGTCATCCAGCCCGATTCCAGCGCGATCCGCGCTGACTGCAGCAGCGGATCGGCCGCTTCGGCTGCGCAGAGCTCGGGCAGTGGCCGCCATTCGATCTCGAAATCGGTCCCGGCGTGTCCCATCAGCCGGGTGGTGCGCAGGTGCAGGAAGGTCGGCCGACGGGTGCGTCGGCAATGCTCCAGCGCGCGTTGCACCTGTTCGTGGCCGCTGGCCAGGTCCAGGCCGTCGGCGAAGTAGTAGTCCAGCCCCGGGCGGTGGCGGAAGCTCTCGGCGATCCAGCCTTCGGGGGTTTTCACCGAAATGCCGATGCCGTTGTCCTCGCAGACGAACAGGATGGGCGCTGGCAGCTTCTGGTAGGCAGCCCATGCCGCCGTGTTGAAGGCGGTCTGCGCGGTGGCGTGGTTGGCCGACGCATCCCCGAACGAACAGATCACCACGCTGTCGTCGGGAATCGGCAGCGCGTGGCCGATCCGGCGCGCGGTTTCGATCGCCATGGCCGTGCCGAGCGCCTTGGGCAGGTGCGAGGCGATGGTCGAGGTCTGCGGCAGCACCCACAGCGGCTTGCTGCCCCACACCTTGTGGCGGCCACCACTGGCCGGGTCGTCACGGCTGGCCGCGAACGACAGCGCCGCGTCCATCACCGGGTCCATGTCCGGCAGCTGGCGGAAGCGTTCGGCCATGAACGCACCGGAGCGGTAGTGCAGGAACGCCGGATCGGTATGCCGGGCCAGCCGCGCCACCAGCGCGTTGCCTTCGTGGCCGGAGGAGCCGATGGTGTAGAAGACCTTGTTCTGCACGCGCAGGACGCGCGCCATCAGGTCCAGGTGGCGGCTTGCCAACTGCGATTCGAACAGGGCGTCGAATGTTTGCGCGTCCAGCGTGCTGCCGGGCAGGATCGGCGCGGACGGTGCTGGACGCGGTGCAGCCGGGCCATCCCAATGCTGCACGAACTCGATGAAGTTGGCGTCGCAGATCTCGGCCCGGTTGAGGCCTTTCATGCGCGCGGGAATCGGATCGGGGACCACGGCCACCATGCACTACCCTCCAGCTGAGCCGAACGGACGGACCGGGCGAGCATGGCGGCAAGCGGCAGCGCTTGCCAAGCGCGGGTGCAGCATGGACAAAACGCAACAGGCCGGCGAAGTGCCGGCCTGTTGCGTGGATTCCGATTGCCGGGCAGAGCCCGGCACTACGTCAGCGGGTGGTGGTGTCGAGGGCCGCGGTCTGGGTGACCAGCTGGCCGTCGATCACCGGCAGGCGGTCGCTGGTCGGCTTGTTGGCCATCTTGACGGTCTTTTCGGCGCCGTCGTAGCGGTAGGTCACGTTGTAACCGGTGACCGCGTTGGTGGTGCCCATGGCGATGCGGTTGCCCGGCTTGCTGGCCATGCGCATGGTGCCGGTGGTGCCGTCTTCATTGCGGTAGGTCACGTTGTAGCCGGTGACCTTGCTCGACTCGGAGGTCGCCGTCTCGGTGTGGCACTGGCGTTCGGTGCGGTTGACCACGCGGCCACCCACGTGACGCTTGTCGACCTGGTTGCCGATCATGCCGCCGGCGACGGCGCCGGCTGCGGTGGCCGCCTTGCGGCCGTTGCCGCCACCGACCTGGTTGCCGAGCAGGCCACCGATGACCGCACCGGCCACGGTGCCGCCGACGTTGCCGTCGCGTTCGGGCAGCCGTTCCTGCACCACCACGTCCTCGCAGACTTCGTGCGGGGTCTGGGTGGTGGAGGTCTCGCGCACCGGCTCGGTGCCGATCACGGTGGCGTAGGCCTTTTCCTTCTGGGTCAGCGGATCGACCTTGACCACGTCGGCGTATTCCAGGCGACCGGCCTTGTCCACGGCGAGGTCGTCGGTGCGGGCACCATCGTCGGCAAGCGGCGTGGTGTCGATGTTCGGGCGGGTCTGGTTGGCGGTGACCGGGTCGGCGGAGGTACCGCTCTTCATGAAGGCGGCAGTGGCGATGCCGCCGACCAGCAGGGCGCCTGCGGCGACCAGGGCAGTAGTAGTAGTGCTCTTCATTTCCGTCTCCCTGCGGACGATCCGCAACATTCTTGATGCGGATTCCAGCACGCCATTGCTGAACAGAATCTCCACATGACGCATACACCGCTGTAACCCATTCAGGTTCTGTGCGATAGAGGCTCGTGATAGCGTTTACAGCATCTGTCGAGGAGGTCACACAATGCCGGGTCCCCTGCTGCTGCCGGTGATGTCGTGGGCGCAGAAGCTGCGTTATCCCACGCTGTTCAAGGTCACTGCTGCGTTGTTTGCCGTTACATTGTTCATTCCCGATCCGGTGCCGTTCGTGGACGAGATCCTGTTTGGCCTGGGCACGCTGCTGCTGGCCAACTGGAAGCGCCGCAGCGACACCCTGCCCCCGCGCCTGGACCAGCACGACGCGTGAACCTGTTCGACAGCCACTCCCATCTGGACGCAGACGAGTTCGATGCGGACCGCGCGCAGGTCATTGCGCGCGCGCACGCCGCCGGCGTGAACGCGCAGGTGCTGCCGGCGGTAACCGCCGCCAGTTGGCCGAATCTGCGCGAGACCGCCCGGATGGCCGACGGCCTGTACCCGGCCTATGGCCTGCATCCGATGTTCCTCGACCAGCACCGGCCAGAGCATCTGGACCAACTGCGCGAGTGGATTGAACGCGAGCAGCCGTGCGCGGTCGGCGAGTGCGGGCTGGATTTCTTCGTGGACGGACTGGATGCGGAACAGCAGCAGTTCTACTTCGACGGGCAGCTGCGGATCGCGCGCGAGTTTGACCTGCCGGTCATCGTGCACGCACGCCGCGCCGTAGATGCGGTGATCTCTGCGATCAGGCAAGTGGGCGGCCTGCGCGGGGTGATCCACAGTTTTCCGGGCAGCCCCGAGCAGGCTGCGCAGCTGCACAAACTCGGCTTCCTGGTCGGCCTGGGCGGCCCGTTGACCTACGATCGCGCCCAGCGCCTTCGGCGGCTGGTGGCGCAGCTGCCACTGGAGCAGCTGCTGCTGGAAACGGATGCGCCGGACCAGCCGGATGCGGGGATTCGTGGGCAACGCAACGAACCGGCGCGGCTTGCGGTGATTCTGGAAACCGTGGCGCAGTTGCGCGGTGAATCAGCCGAAGCCATTGCGGAGCAGACCACGGCAAATGCAAAGCGGCTGTTCAACCTCGCGTAGAGACACGCGCCGGTTTTTTCTTCAACAACATCTCCAGTGCCTTCCCCACCGCCGCAAACGCGAACGCGCCGGTGATGTGCGTCGCCGCACCCAGACCTGCCCCGCAGTCCAGCTTCAACGCCGCATCCGCCCCCAGCTGCGGACGTACGCCACATACAGTGCCGTCGGCCTGCGGGTACTTCACGTTTTCCAGTGAATACACCGCCGGCACGCCGAAATAGCGTGAGGCGTTCTTCGGAAAGTTGAAGTCGCTGCGCAGTTTCTTGCGGATCAGCGCCAGCATGGCGTCGTGCTCGGTCCGCGACACGTCACGAATGCGGACCAGGGTCGGATCGGTGCGCCCGCCCGCCGCGCCTACGGTCAGGATCGGCAGCTTGCGGCGGCGGCACCAGGCGATGGTTTCGACCTTGACCCGGAAGCTGTCGCAGGCGTCGATCACCAGGTCGAAGTCGCGGTCGAGCAGTTCCACCATGTTGGACACGGTCAGGAACGAGGCGATCGCGTCCACCTCGATATCCGGGTTGATCGCGCGGCAGCGTTCGGCCATCGCCTCGGCCTTGTTGCGGCCGTACTGCCCGGCCAACGCCGGCAGCTGGCGATTGGTGTTGGACACGCAGATGTCGTCGGCGTCGATCAGGGTCAGATGCCCCACCGCCGTGCGCGCCAGCGCTTCCACCACCCACGAGCCGACCCCGCCCATGCCGACCACCGCCACCCGGCGCTGCGACAGCTGGTCTACGGTGCCTGCTCCATACAACCGGTCGATGCCGGCAAAGCGTTCGCGCAATACGTCGTTCATGGCGTCCATTTTAGACGCCCGGAGGGTGACGATGTACGGCCGCCCCGCGCGGCGGGTAGGATGCAGCGAGCCACCCACAAGGACGCAACCGACATGAACGCCCCCGCCTCGACCCAACGTCGCTTCTCCACCGCTTACCGCTACCTGTTCGTTGCCGGGCTGGGCCTGGTGATCGGCGTTGTCGCCACGGTGATGATCTCGCGTGCGATCCAGGCGCGACAGGACCCCTTCCCCGACAGCCTGATGCACGTGATGCAGCGCCAGGTTGCCCTGCTCTCGGATGCACAGGCCCAGAACCGCTGCAGCCTGGCCGACAGCGTGCCGCGCCTGCAGACACTGCGTTCGCTGTCCAACGACATGGATATCGCCTTCCCGGACATGCGCGACAACGCGCAGTTCCAGCAACACGCCAGCGGCCTGCGCGCCACGCTCAACACCGCCCTGGCCAGCCCACCCACCGACTGCGTGGCCATGGGCAAGCTGGTGGAGAAGATCAAGGCGGACTGCCAGGCCTGCCACCAGGACTTCCGCTGATTCATCTGCCAGCCACGAAGTGAGGACTGGATTGGCGCCCTGTTCACGCAGGACACGACAGGATCTGCGCCATGCGACCCCGACGGAGAACCACCATGAAGATCCAACTGATTGCTGCAGCTGCCATCGCCACCCTCGGCCTGGCCGGCTGCGCCACCTCGCCTGGCTATGGCGGTGGTGGCTACAACAGTGGTTACAACAACAACAGCGGCTACAACAACGGCGGCAACTACAACACCAACCGCTGCGCCGACTGCGGCATCGTGACCCGGATCAACCAGGTGGCCTCGGGCCGCAGCGCGCCGAGCGCGACCGGTGCGATCCTGGGCGGCATCGTGGGCGCCGTGGCCGGCCATGAGATCTCCGACCACACCGGCGGCAGCAAGGGCAACCAGAACGTGGCCGCCGCTGCGGGCGCCGTGGGCGGCGCGCTGGCCGGCAACCAGATCCAGAAGAACGTCACCAGCGACACCTTCGACATCACCGTGCGGATGGACGACGGCCGCACCGTGGTGGTGAACCAGCGTGACCTGGGCGGGATCCGCGAGAACACCTACGTGCGCGTGGTCAACGGTCGGGTGGTCATCCGCTGAAGCCTGGCGTTTGCCCCTTGCTGGAAAGAAGAAGGCCCGCTTGCGCGGGCCTTCTTCATTACCACGCGTGCGCGGTGGCTTGCCGCATCAGACCGGCTGGACCTTGTCCGCCTGCAGGCCCTTCTGGCCCTGCACGACTTCGAAGCTCACCGACTGGCCTTCCTTCAGGCTCTTGAAACCCTGGGTTTCAATCGCGCGGAAGTGCACGAACACATCTTCACCGTTCTGGCGGCTGATGAAGCCAAAGCCCTTGGCGTCATTGAACCACTTCACAGTACCCTGCTCACGATCAGCCATCTCACTTACTCCCTGATATCTCTGCTTTGTCGTTGGATACGCCTTTGCGGGCGGCTGACAGCAAGGGGGAAGCGAGGTGCATCGATGGAGCGGATCTGGAAGACCTACCATCATCAGGCCACGATCCACGGTGACCTTGCCAAGCTCAGCGCCTGCAACTTAACCCGCGCAAAATGAAAAAGCAACTGGCATATTCCACAAATGTCAACCCAAATTCGGCAAACATACGGCACAGCATGGACCCTTCATTCATCTTCTACCTGATCGCGGTGCTGCTGGTCCTGATCGGCATCGCGGGCATCATCCTGCCCGCCCTGCCGGGCATACCGCTGGTGTTCGCGGGTCTGCTGGTCGCGGCCTGGGGCGATGGCTTCGTGCATGTGGGCTGGGTGCCGCTCACGGTACTGGGCCTGCTGACCCTGGCTTCGTTCGCGGTTGACGTGATCGCCACGATGGTCGGCGCGAAGCGCGTCGGCGCCAGCAGCAAGGCGCTGTGGGGAACCTTCATCGGCAGCATTGCCGGGTTGTTCTTCATGCCGATCGGGCTGTTCGCCGGTCCACTGGCCGGTGCCCTGCTCGGCGAGTACTGGCACACCCGCGAACTCGGTCGCTCCACCAAGGTCGGGTTGGCCACCTGGCTGGGCATCCTGCTCGGGTTTGCGTTGAAGCTGGCGCTGGTGATCGCGATGCTGGGCATCTTCGCGTTCGCCTGGTGGTTCTGATCGGCATCGGCTTCACGCCGTGCGCACAGGGGGCACCGGCATAAACGCGCTGAAACCGTCACGCGCGTCGTGAAGTGCGCTGGCGGGAATCCGGGGCAGCCGCCACACTGTTCCGGCTCTCCCTCATTCATCGGCCCGCCCCCATGACCCACCGCCCCCGCTCGGCCCTGTTCTCTGCCCTGGCCCTGGCAACCGCAAGCCTGCCCGTGGCCGCACAGGAAGCCTCGCCGGCCCCGGCGTCGCCCGAAGCCTGTTCGCAGGTGAGCACCGACGCAGCGCGCCTGGCGTGCTACGACAAGCTTTTCCGCCCGACCGCCGAAACCACCCAGGCTGCCGACGCGGCCGCGATCGCGGCCAAGCAGGAACGGCGCGAGGAACGTCAGGCGGCGCGCACGCCCGACGCCCCGGCCACCGAGCGGGTCAGGCAGCGCGTGGGCGAGGTGTTCAAGAATGACGGCCACAATGCGGCGCTGGCCAATGCCGGCAAGGGTTCGCTGCTGGACAGCCGCTGGGAACTGGCCCAGGACTCCAAACTGGGCGCGTTCCAGCTGCGCGCCTACAAGCCGGTCTACCTGCTGCCGGCGTTCTGGACCAGCGACAAGAACCAGACCCCGCAGTCGCCCAATCCGGACAACACGGTGACCACGCCGCAGCAGCTGGACAGCAATGAGCTGAAGTTTCAGCTGAGCTTCAAGACCAAGGTCTGGGAGAACGTGTTCGGCGACAACGGCGACATCTGGGCGGGTTATACCCAGAGCTCGCGCTGGCAGGCCTACAACGCCGACAACTCGCGTCCGTTCCGGGAAACCAATTACGAGCCGGAAATCATGATGATGTTCCGCAACGGCTACTCGATCGGTGGCTGGCGTGGGCGCATGAGTGGGCTCAGCCTGACCCACATGTCCAACGGCCGCGCCGATCCGCTGTCGCGCAGCTGGAACCGGGTGATCGCCACCATCGGCCTGGACCGCGAGAACTGGGCGCTGGTGCTGCGCCCGTGGTACCGGCTGCCGGAAGACCGCGAGGACGACAACAACCCGGACATCGAAGACTACATGGGCCGCGGCGACGCGACCCTGACCTGGAACCGCAACGGCCACGAAGTCTCGCTGATGGCGCGGCACTCACTGCGCGGTGGCGACCGTTCGCACGGCGCGCTGCAGCTGGATTACGGCTTCCCGATCAGCAACCTGCTGCGCGGGCATGTGCAGATCTTCGACGGGTATGGCGAGAGCATGATCGATTACAACCACAAGGCCACGTATGTGGGCGTGGGTGTGTCCCTTCTGGAGTGGTATTGAGGTTGCGTTGCAGCCACGCAGGGCGTGGCTCTACCGCATGATCAGGTCCAATCGGTGATCCCCTCGCGCCGATACACCTCGGCGAAGGCGGGCCGCGCCTTCATGGCCTCCGCAAACGCCTTCAGCACCGGCCAGGAATCGCTCGGCCGCGGCATGTTGCGTGACCAGCGCATCAGCATCACCAGCATGAAATCGACCACGCTCAGGCGTTCGCCCAGCACGTACGGGCCGTTGCTTTCCAGATGCCCGGCCATCTGCTGCCAGGCCGCTTCAAGCTGTTGCCGGGCCATCGTGCGGGTCGCCTCGGTATTGGCCTCACCGGCCGGCTCATTGGCGTAGAACCAGGCCCGGTATGCCGGCTGCAGCGTGTTGGCGCACCAGAACATCCAGCGGTAGGCCTGGCCGCGCTCCGGCGTGCCCGGTGCCGGCAGCAGGCCGGCCTGCGGGTGCAGGTCGGCCAGGTGCAGGGCGATGGCCGCTGCTTCGGTGAACACCTGTCCGTCAATGACCAGCGTGGGCACGCGCCCGGCCGGATTGAGCGCCAGGTAATCGGCGCCTTTCTGCTCACGCGTGTCGAAATCCAGCAGCACCAGGTCGTGCGCGATGCCCAGCTCGATCAACAGCCAGTGCACCACCAGCGAGGCGGTGCTGCTCGATCCATACAGCGTGGTGGCCATGTGCGGCGCCTGCAGTCGGGAAACCCCGATTATGCCTGCGCCGCGACGCTCCGCAGGTCGGGCGTCAGGCGACGACCACCGGAATGGCGCCGATGCGGGCCTGCCATTCGCGCGGACCGGTGATGTGCACCGATTCGCCGGTGGAATCGACCGCCACGGTCACCGGCATGTCCTGCACGGTGAATTCGTAGATCGCTTCCATCCCCAGGTCGGCGAAGCCCACCACCTTGGCGGCCTTGATCGCCTTGGAGACCAGGTACGCCGAACCGCCGACCGCCATCAGGTAGGCCGACTTGTTGTCGCGGATCGCCTCGATCGCGGCCGGGCCACGCTCGGCCTTGCCGACCATGCCCAGCAGGCCGGTCTGTTCCAGTACCTGGCGGGTGAACTTGTCCATGCGGGTGGCGGTGGTCGGGCCGGCCGGGCCCACCACTTCGTCGCGCACCGGATCGACCGGGCCCACGTAGTAGATGAAGCGACCCTTCAGGTCGACCGGCAGCGGCTCGCCCTTGTTGAGCATGTCGACCATGCGCTTGTGCGCGGCGTCGCGGCCGGTGAGCAGCCTGCCGTTGAGCAGCAGGGTCTGGCCCGGCTTCCAGCTGGCCACGTCTTCCGGGGTGATCGTATCCAGGTCGACCCGGGTGCCCTTGGAGGCGTCATAGGTGATCTGCGGCCAGTCGGCCAGCGACGGCGGGTCCAGCATCACCGGGCCGCTGCCGTCCAGGGTGAAGTGGGCGTGGCGGGTGGCGGCGCAGTTGGGAATCATCGCCACCGGCAGGTTGGCGGCGTGGGTCGGGAAGTCCTTGACCTTGATGTCGAGCACCGTGGTCAGGCCGCCCAGGCCCTGCGCGCCGATGCCCAGCGCGTTGACCTTGTCGTACAGCTCCAGGCGCAGTTCCTCGGCGCGGTTGGAGGCGCCGCGGGCCTTGAGTTCGTTGATGTCGATCGGCTCCATCAGCGATTCCTTCGCCAGCAGCATCGCCTTTTCGGCGGTGCCGCCAATGCCGATGCCGAGCATGCCCGGCGGGCACCAGCCGGCGCCCATGGTCGGCACGGTCTTCAGCACCCAGTCGACGATCGAGTCGGACGGATTGAGCATGGCGAACTTGGTCTTGGCTTCCGAACCACCGCCCTTGGCGGCGACGATGACGTCGACGGTGTTGCCCGGCACCACCTTGACGTTGACCACGCCCGGCGTGTTGTCCCTGGTGTTGATGCGCTTGCCGGCCGGATCAGCCAGCACCGAAGCGCGCAGCTTGTTGTCCGGGTGCATGTAGGCGCGGCGCACGCCTTCATTGGCCATGTCCTCCACGCCCATGGTGGCGTCATCCCAACGCACGTCCATGCCGATTTCCAGGAACACGGTGACGATGCCGGTGTCCTGGCAGATCGGACGGTGGCCTTCGGCGCACATGCGCGAATTGATCAGGATCTGCGCCATCGCTTCCTTCGCGGCCGGCGACTCCTCGCGCTCGTAGGCGGCGGCGAGGTTCTTGATGTAGTCGACCGGGTGGTAGTACGAGATGTACTGCAGCGCGTCGGCGATGGACTGGATGAGGTCTTCCTGCTTGATCGATGTCACGTAATGCTCGCTTGCTCGGGGCTGGCGGGGGGTAAGCCGACCATTTTACCCCTCCCGCAGATCGGAGTTGAGAATCGATCCCGCCCGGGATGTCACGGCGCCGGACCCTGATCCGTCTACCCTATGAAGACGCCCATCCGGGCCGTCACGGAGTTTCACGATGTCCGCTTCCCCCCGCGTTCCCTACGCACGCCTGGCCGCCGACGCCTTCAAGGGCCTGCTGGCCACCAGCAAGGCCGTGCATGACAGCTCGATCGACCCGACCCTGATGGAGCTGGTGTTCCTGCGGGTCTCCCAGATCAACGGCTGCGGCTACTGCATGGACATGCACGGCACCGCCCTGCGCAAGGGCGGGATCGAGCCGCGCAAACTCGACACCCTGCCGGCCTGGCACGAAAGCCGGTTCTTCGACGAGCGCGAGAAGGCCGCACTGGGCTGGGCCGAGGCACTGACCCGGCTGAGCACGGCGGCGCCGTCGGACGCGGCGTTCGACGCGCTGGCGCCGCATTTCGACGCCAAGGGCATCAGCGACCTGAGCATGGGCATTGCGGTGATCAATGCCTGGAACCGGTTGGGCGCGGGGTTGTTGCCGCCGCTGCCGTAAGGAGCTGGGGCCGGCGCCACCGGGCTGTCACAGGCGCGGCTGGCACAATGCGTGAATGGCCCCCTCCCCCCAGCAGAAAAACCCCAGCCTGCGCGAACGCTTCAAGGCGATGCGCAACCTGCCCCCGTTCCTGCGCCAGGTCTGGCAGACCAGTCCAGCGCTGACCATTGCAAGCCTCGGCCTGCGTGTGGTCCGCGCGCTGCTGCCGGTGGCGATGCTGTACGTGGGCAAGCTCATCATCGACGCAGCGCTGCTGCTGAGCCGGCACGAAGCCGGCTTTCCCCCGTTCGGGGAGGCACTGTCCAGCGGGCTGCTCAATCCGCTGCTGGGCCTGCTGGCGCTTGAGTTCGGCCTGGCGATCGCGTCCGACCTGCTCGGCCGCATCGTCAATTACGCCGACAGCCTGCTCTCGGAGCTGTTCACCAACGTCACCAGCGTGCGCCTGATGGAGCACGCCGCCGAGCTGGACCTGGAGGACTTCGAGGACCCGGACCTGCAGGACAAGCTGGACCGCGCCCGGCGCCAGACCATGGGCCGGATGAGCCTGATGAGCCAGCTGTTCGGCCAGGTGCAGGACGCGATCACGGTAGCCAGCCTGGCGGTCGGCCTGCTGGTGTATGCGCCGTGGCTGATCCTGCTGCTGGCGGTGGCGCTGGTGCCGGCCTTCATCGGCGAATCGCACTTCAACGCGGCCAATTACAGCCTGAACTTCCAGTGGACCCCCGAGCGCCGCCAGCTCGACTACCTGCGCCAGATCGGGGCCAGCGTGGAAACCGCCAAGGAGGTGAAGATCTTCAACCTTCACCGGTTCCTGATCGACCGCTACCGCTTCCTGGCCGAAAAGTTCTTCCGCGCCAACCGTGCCCTCGCCCGCCGCCGCGCGTTCTGGGGCACCCTGCTGGCCGCGCTCGGCACGCTGGGTTACTACACCGCCTATGCCTACATCGCCTGGCGCACCGTGCGCGGCGACTTCTCGATCGGCGACCTGACGTTCCTGGCCGGCAGCTTCCTGCGCCTGCGGCAGTTGCTGGAAGGCCTGCTGATCGGGTTCTCGCAGGTGGCCAGCCAGGCGCTGTACCTGGACGACCTGTATTCGTTCTTCGAGATCGAGCCGGAGATCCATTCGCGCGCCGACGCGGTGCCGGTGCCGAAGCCGATCAGCCTTGGCTTCGTGTTCGAGAACGTGGGATTCCGCTACCCCGACGCCGAGGCCTGGGCGGTGCGGCACCTGGATTTCGAGCTGCGCGCCGGCGAAGTGCTGGCCCTGGTGGGCGAGAACGGGGCCGGCAAGACTACCCTGGTGAAGCTGCTGGCGCGTCTGTACGACCCCGACGAGGGCCGCATCCTGCTCGACGGGCGCGACCTGCGCGAGTACGACCTGGACGCCCTGCGCGCCAACATGGGGGTGATCTTCCAGGACTTCGTGCGCTACAACCTGACCGCCGGCGAGAACATCGGGGTGGGCCTGGTCGATGCGATGACCGACGACGCACGCATCCGCGACGCGGCCCGGCGCGGCATGGCCGACGAGGTGATCGAAGGATTGCCACAAGGCTACGAACAGCTGATCGGGCGCCGGTTCAAGCAGGGCGTGGACCTGTCCGGCGGGCAGTGGCAGAAGATCGCCATCGCGCGTGCTTACATGCGCGACGCGCAGGTGATGATCCTCGATGAACCCACTGCCGCACTGGACGCGCGCGCCGAGTTCGAGGTATTCCAGCGCTTCAAGGAGCTGTCCGACAACCGCACGGCGGTGCTGATCTCGCACCGGTTCTCGTCGGTGCGCATGGCAGACCGGATCCTGGTGCTGGCCGAGGGCCGGCTGGAGGCCAGTGGCACCCACGCGGAGCTGATGGCGCAGGGAGGGCGGTATGCGGAATTGTTCGAACTGCAGGCGGCCGGATACCGGTAAAAGAGAGGTTTCGGGCCGGTCAATGAGAATTTATCTCATTTGAGCTAGAATACCGTCGACAACACAGATCAGACCCCACCCCCATGTCTTCCGCTTTTGGTGCCGAAACGGTGCTTGAAGTCCGTCACTGGACGGACGCCTACTTCAGCTTCACCACCACCCGCGACAGCGGTTTCCGCTTCGAGAATGGCCAGTTCGTCATGATCGGGCTGGAAACCGAGGCGCGGCCGCTGCTGCGTGCGTATTCCATCGCCAGCGCCAACTGGGAAGAGAACCTGGAGTTCTTCAGCATCAAGGTGCAGGACGGTCCGCTGACCTCGCGCCTGCAGCACATCAAGCCGGGCGACAAGGTGCTGGTCGGCAAGAAGCCTACCGGCACGCTGTTGATCAGCGACCTGCATCCCGGCAAGCACCTCTACCTGCTGGGCACCGGCACCGGCCTGGCGCCGTGGCTGTCGGTGATCAAGGACCCGGAAACCTACGAGCGCTTCGACAAGGTGATCCTTACCCACGGCGTGCGCTACGAGAAGGACCTGGCCTATCGCGAGCTGTTCGAGAAGGAACTGCGCGAGCACGAGTTCCTGGGCGAGATGATCGGCGACAAGCTGCTGTACTACCCCGCCGTTACCCGTGAGCCGTTCCCGAACCAGGGCCGCCTGACCTCGCTGATGGAAAGCGGCGAGATGCAGCGCACCCTGGGCCTGCCGGAGCTTAACCCGGAAAACGACCGCGCGATGATCTGCGGCAGCCCGCAGATGCTGGCCGACCTGCGCCACGTGCTGGACGCCCGCGGTTTCCAGACCTCGCCACGCATCGGCACGCCCGGGCATTACGTGTTCGAGCGCGCGTTCGTCGAGAAATAACCGGCGTTATCCCAACGCGGCTTCAACATCCCCACGCAGGTTCTCGGGCTTGTCGGTCGGCGCATAACGCTCCAGCACCCGGCCGTCGCGCCCGATCAGGAACTTGCTGAAGTTCCACTTGATCGCGCTCAGGCCGAGCAGGCCGGTTTTTTCTTTCTTGAGCCACGTCCACAGCGGGTGCGCGTGGTCGCCGTTGACCTCGATCTTCTCCGACAGCGGGAAGTCCACGTCATAGGTCAGCGAGCAGAAATTCCGGATCTCCTCGGCGTTGCCCGGCTCCTGGTGCCCGAACTGGTCGCACGGGAAGCCGATCACCACCAGGCCGCGCTCGCGATACTCCTTCCACAGGGTCTCCAGGCCTTCGTACTGCGGGGTGAAGCCGCACTTGCTGGCCACGTTCACCAGCAGCAGGGCCTTGCCGCGGTACTGCTCCAGCGGCTGCGGCTGGCCGTCCAGGTCATTGAATGTGAAATCGTAGGCAGTGGTCATGGCGATTCTCCCAGGGGAAACCCATTGTAGACATGCCTTTCGACACAAGCCCGGGCCCATCACCCCGGGTTAACCTCGGGCACTTGTCTGACCGGAGATTTCCCCTTGACCACCCGTCTTGCCCTCGCTGTCGCCGTGACCCTCGGCCTTGCCCTGCCCGCCTATTCCGCCGTTGCCGCCGCCCCGGCCGCCAACGCCGCCCAGCAGGCCAACCCGTTCTTCGCCGACAGCCCGCTGCCGCTGCATTACCCGCAGTTCGACAAGATCAAGGACAGCGACTTCGCCCCCGCCTTCGACGCCGGCATGGCGCAGCAGCTGAAGGAAGTGGAGGCCATCGCCAACAACAAGGCCAAGCCGACCTTCGAAAACACCCTCATCGCCCTGGAAAAGAGCGGCGACACCCTGGACCGTGCCACCACCGTGTTCTTCAGCCTGGTTGGCGCTGACACCAACGACACCCGCAAGAAGCTGCAGGCCGACTACTCGGCGAAGTTCGCCGCGCACAGCGATGCGATCGCGCTGAACGGCAAGCTGTTCGCGCGCATCCAGGCGCTGTACGACACCCGCAACCAGCTCGGCCTGGACGCCGAAGGCGTGCGCCTGGTCGAGAAGTACTACGAAAGCTACGTGCGTTCCGGCGCCAAGCTCAATGAAGCCGACAAGACCAAGCTCAGGGCGATGAACGCCGAGCTGGCCAACCTGGGCACCAAATTCAGCCAGAACGTGCAGAACGAAGTGAACGCCTCGGCTGTGACCGTGGACGACGTCAAGCTGCTGGACGGCCTGTCGGCCGAGCAGATTGCCGCCGCGTCCGAAGCCGCCAAGGCGCGCAAGCTCGACGGCAAGTACGTCATCGCGCTGCTCAACACCACCGGCCAGCCGCCGCTGACCAACCTGACCAACCGCGACCTGCGCAAGAAGATCTACGACGCCTCGGTCACCCGTGGCAGCCGCGGTGGCGAGTTCGACAACACCGCGCTGGTCGCGCGCATCATGCAGCTGCGTGCCGACAAGGCAAAGCTGATGGGCTTCGAAAACTTCGCTGCCTACAACCTGACCAACCAGACCGCCAAGACCCCCGAAGCGGTCAACGCGATGCTGGGCCAGCTGGCCCCGGCCGCAGTGGCCAACGCAAAGCGCGAAGCCGCCGACCTGCAGGCGATGATCGACAAGGAACAGAAGGCCGCCGGCAAGCCGACCTTCCAGCTCGAAGCGTGGGACTGGGCCTACTACAGCGAGAAGGTGCGCCAGGCCAAGTACAACTTCGACGAATCCCAGCTCAAGCCGTACTTCGAACTGAAGAACGTGCTGGAAAACGGCGTGTTCTTCGCCGCCAACCAGGAATACGGCCTGAGCTTCAAGCAGCGCACCGACCTGCCGGTCTACCACGATGACGTCACCGTGTACGACGTGTTCGATGCCGACGGCAGCCAGCTGGCGATCTTCATCTTCGACCCGTATGCGCGTGCGTCCAAGCGCGGCGGTGCGTGGATGAACTCCTATGTTTCGCAGTCGGCGCTGACCGGTTTCAAGCCGGTGGTGGCCAACCACCTCAACATTCCCAAGCCGCCGGCCGGCCAGCCGACCCTGCTGACCTGGGATGAAGTGACCACCACCTTCCACGAATTCGGCCACGCCCTGCACGGCATGTTCTCGAACGTGAAGTACCCGTACTTCTCGGGCACCTCGGTGCCGCGCGACTTCGTCGAGTTCCCCTCGCAGGTCAACGAGATGTGGGCCGACAATCCGCTGATCCTGAAGAACTACGCCAAGGATCATCGCAACGGCACCGCGATGCCGCAGGCGCTGCTGGACAAGGTGCTGGCTGCATCGAAGTTCAACCAGGGCTTTGCCACCACCGAGTACCTGGGTGCGGCCATGCTCGACCAGCGCTGGCACCAGATCGGTCCGGACCAGGTGCCGGCGGCCAAGGACGTGATGGCCTTCGAGCGCGCTGCGCTGGAGAAGGACGGGATCTACTACGCGCCGGTTCCGCCGCGTTACAAGACCCCGTACTTCAGCCACATCATGGGCGGCTACTCGGCCGGCTACTACGCCTACATCTGGTCGGAAGTGCTGGATGCCAACACCCAGAAGTGGTTCCGTGAGAACGGCGGCCTGAGCCGCAAGAACGGCGACCATTTCCGCCAGACCCTGCTGTCCAAGGGCGGCAGCGTCGATGCGATGCAGCTGTTCCAGGACTTCGCCGGTCATGCGCCGGAGATCGGTCCGCTGCTGGAAAAGCGTGGTTTGACCCAGCCGTAATCGGCTGAGCAGGCACGATATGAAAACCGCCCGGCACTGCCGGGCGGTTCTTTTTTGGGGAGAGGGAAATGCCTGAGCGAAGTTGCTGGTAGGGTCGCATCCCAATCGACCGCCGATTACGGCGATTGCACCTTTAGGGCATGACCTTGCACGGAGAAAAGCGCTTCTCCGGCACAGCTCCATGCGTCAATGAACCGATCGCCCCCATCGGCGGTCGTTTGGGAACCGACCCTACCGACGCACCCCCGGATTTTTCGTAGCGACAAGCCATGCGTAGCATCGCGGTCCCCGATCATCGCGGTGCCACGTACCCGCCTGCCACCCCGTTCGGCGACAACACCAGCTGCCACAGCTGGGCGTGGCGGCATCGGAAACTCGCCATCGACCCTGCCAGATAGAACCGCCACATGCGCTTGAAACGTTCGTCGTAACGCTCTGGATCCAACCGCGGCCAGGCCGCCTCCACATTCGCACGCCAGGCCTGCAATGTGCGATCGTAATCCGGCCCGAAGCTGTGCCAGTCCTCCAGCACGAACAGTCCCTCGAACGCGGCGGTGATCTGCGCGGCCGACGGCAGCATCGAATTGGGGAAGATGTAGCGCGCGATCCACGGGTCGGTACGGTGCCGCGACACGTTGCTGCCGATGCTGTGCAGCAGGAACAAGCCGTCCGGCTCCAGGCAGCGCCGCGCCATCTCGAAGAAGCCGCGGTAGTTCTTGTCGCCCACGTGCTCGAACATCCCCACCGACAGGATCGCATCGAACTGCTCTTCCACGTCGTGGTAGTCCTGAAGGCGGATTTCGATCGGCAGGCCGGCGCACAACTCGCGGGCAAAGTCGGCCTGTTCCTGCGAAATGGTGATGCCCACGCCGGACACCCCGTAGCGCTCGGCTGCGAACTTCAGCGCTTCGCCCCAGCCGCAGCCGATGTCGAGCACACGCTGGCCCGGGCGCAGGCCGAGCTTGCGACAGATCAGGTCGAGCTTGGCTTCCTGCGCCGTGTCGAGGTCGCGCGCATCGGCCCAGTACCCGCAGCTGTACACCAGGCGCTTGCCGAGCATGGCGTGGTACAGGTCGTTGCCCAGGTCGTAATGGCGACGGCCCACCTCCAGGTTGCCACCGCCGGCCTGCAGATTGAACAGACGGGCTTTCAGGCCATCGGCCAGTTCGCGCCAGCCGTGAACGCGTTCGTCCACGTGCGCCTGCATCAGGTGCAGCAGGAACCCGTCCAGCGAGGCGGCGTCCCACTGCCCGTCCATGTAGCTTTCGCCCAGGCCCAGCGAGCCCTGGGCGATGACGCGGGTGTAGAAATGCGGGTCGTGGACCTGGATGTCGTGCGGACGCCCGCCGTCAACGGTGACGTCCGCCTCGTGCAGCAACTCGATCACCCGCCGTTGCAGCCCCCCGTCCATGTCGCCGCCTCCGTCAGCCCTTGGCGAACAGGCCGGCGTAGGCCGGCGCCACGTGCGGTACCAGCACGGCGGCCGGTACGTCCACGGTCTGGGTGCCGTCCGAGTACGGTCCCACCTGGTAAGGCGGGAACACGAATCGAACCGCGGTGATCAGGCCATTGGGGTCGGTGACCGGCTGGAACTGGCTGAAATTGTCCGCACTGGCGCCGGTGCCGTCGGCAATCATCCGGCTGGCGCTACGCAGCGCTTCCTGCTGCTGGCCGGGCTCCATGTCGTCGCTGCTCAGCCGGGTCGCCACGCGCTCGCGCAGCTGGTCGGCCACGTAGTCGCTGACCGCGCCCCAGCCCTTGGTGTCGGTAATCAGCGTCTCGGCGGTGAGCATCCGCTGCTGTTCGGGCAGCCACACGAAACGGGCCACCAGCGGCTCGCCGTGGGCACCGCCGGTGTAGCGGCTGCCATCGGCACTGATCACCACCATCTGCGGCGTTTCCAGCAGTTTCTCGAAACTCAGCGACAGCTCGTACGGCATGGTCGGCTTGTCGTTGCCCAGCCCGTCCACCGCCTGCTGCAGTTCGCCGCGCGCGGCGGTGGCGTAATCCGACAGTGCCTTGGCCAGGCCCGGGTAGCGGTTCACGTCCGGCGGGTAGCTGATGCCGACCACGGCCTGCGGGGTGTTCTCGATGACATCGCGCAGTTCCAGCGGTGCGTCAACGGTCGCCTGCGGGGCGGTGGTGTCCGGCTGCGTGGTGGCCGCGCCATCGGTGGGCGCGGCGGTGGTGTCTGGCTCGCGCTTGCAGCCGGCCAGCAGCACCAGCCCCACGGCCAACGCCAGCGCACCGGTACGCAGCGCGCGGCGGTTTCCTGCGATGTTCATTGCAATCCCCTTGTTGAATCCCGTCATGATGTTCCTTCTTCCGTGAAAGGCGCCTGTTTTTCTTCAGGTCGCGAGCAGGTCCTGATACTCGGCGTGCCGTTCGAAAAAACGCTCCGCGTATGCGCAGGCGGGCACCACCTTGAGTTTGTTGTCGCGGGCGAAGCGCAGTGCAACGCGGGTCAGTTCCCCCGCGATGCCCCTGCCCTCGATAGGCTCGGGCACCTCGGTGTGGGTGATGACCATCCGCTTGCGCTTGATCTGATAGTCCAGCAGGGCCAAATGGCCCTGGATGCGGGCCTGGAACCGGTGCTGGACCGGATCGTGCTCCACCTCGTAAGCCAATCCCGGCGGGGTAACCGAAGCCATGGGCGGTGTCTCCTGCGGCGACTGTCGCGATAGTGCGCAGCGTGGCGCCATGATCGCGTGAAGCCTGAACAGGGGCAACAGGCGACGCGCCGGGTCACATCTGGACCTAAAGTCCCGCCCGCTCAAGCCGATATAAGGATCGGACAGGGCGCAAAAGCTGGCATGGCTCTTGCGACTCCTGCCTGCCCCCTCCGTGTCCCAAGGAGCGTTACATGGACAATGCACCCGATGTTGCCCTGTCCGGCGATGCCGACAGCTCGCTGCTGGAAGGCCTGTTCCAGCTGGCCCTTAACGGCCAGACCAACGGGTCGGATTTCGACCTGATCGACCACGAGGTCTACGCCCGCCTGCTCAGCGCCTACGGCGTCGACCAGCGCTTCGCGGCCTGATCAGCCGCCCAGGCTGAAGCGCGGGTTGCCCAGCTCGGCCAGGAAGTGCCCGAAGATCTCCGGGCGCATGGCCAGCATGAAGATCACGCCGAACGCGGCACCGGCCAGGTGCGCGCTGTGGTTGATGCGATCACCACCTCGCTTGTCCATCCAGATGCTGTAGCCGACGTAGAACGCGGCATAGACGATCGCCGGCGCCGGGATGAAGAACACCAGGATGATCGACCACGGCTTGATCAGGATGAAGGCGAACAGCACGGCCGACACCGCCCCGGACGCACCGAGACTGAGGTAGTTCGGGTTCTTCTGGTTCTTCAGGTAGCTGGGCAGGATCGAGACCAGCAGCGCGCCGATGTAGAACGCCGGATAGACCAGGTAGCTGCCGGTCAGCTGCACCATCACGCTCTCGATGAATCCCCCGAAGAAGAACAGGGTGATCATGTTGAAGATCAGGTGCGACCAGTCGGCGTGGATGAAACCGTAGGTGATCAGGCGGTCGTACTGGCGGTGGCGATCCACCGCCGGCGGCCACAGGATCAGGCGGTCGGCCAGCTTGCGGTTGTTGAACGCCATCCACGACAGGATGGCGGTGATGGCGATCAACAGCAGATTGACGGGGGTCATGTCAGGCTCAGGCGCTACGGTAGTTGTCGACCATACGATAGCGTTTCGCATACCAACCGAAGGCCAACGCCGCGACGAAGGCGAAACCGGCGAAGAAGAACATCAGGAATGCCGCCTCGCTCAGGCCGGTACTGGCGATCTTGTGGGTCACGGCATCGTTGCGCACGGCGGCATTGGACAGCAGCACCCACAGGTTGCCGATGGTGGTGGTCAGGTTCCAGAAGCTCATGACCACGCCCTTCATCGCCTGCGGCGCCTGGCTGTAGGCGAACTCCAGGCCGGTGGCCGAGACCAGCACCTCACCGAAGGTCAGCAGCGCGTACGGCAGCATCTGCCAGAAGATCGACATGGCGTTGCCACCATCCATCACCACCTGGATGCCGCCGACCACGATCCAGGCCAGGCCACTGAAGGCGATGCCGGCGGTCATGCGGCGCAGTGCGGTCGGCTCGAAGCCGAAGCGGCGCAGGGCCGGGTACAGCACCAGGTTGTTGAACGGGATCAGGATCATTACCAGCAGCGGGTTCAGCGCCTGCATCTGCGAGGCGGTGAACCAGCTCGGCATCTGCATCTGCTGGCCCTGCAGGACCCAGGTCGAGGCCTTCTGGTCGAACAACGAGAAGAACGGCGTGGTCAGGGCGAAGATCACCAGCACGCGCAGCACCGAGCGCACGCCTTCCACGGCTTCGGCCGGATGCTGGCCACGGGCGCGCTCCAGCTGCAGCCAGGTGCCGCCGCCGATGCCCGCCAGGATCGACACCAGCGCCAGGCACAGGCAGATGACAATGCCAAGCGAGCCGACCAGGCCGAACGAGGCCACTGCCAGCACCAGGCCGAGCACCGCGATCACCAGGCCCGGACGGCCCTGGCCTGCCACGCGCGCAGTCAGCGCGGTGCGCACCACGTTGGCGAACGAATGCGGATCCTTCGGCGGCAGCGGCACCAGCACGTAGCGCTTGCGGCCCAGCCAGAACACGAAGGTGGCGATGAACATCAGGATGCCCGGGATACCGAACGCCCACTGCGGGCCCCAGTTCTTCAGCACCAGCGGGATCAGCAGCGAGGCGAACAGCGAGCCGAAGTTGATGATCCAGTAGAACGCGTCGAACACGAACTTCGCCAGATGCTTGTTGCTCTGGTCGAACTGGTCGCCCATGAAGGAGGCCACCAGCGGCTTGATCCCGCCCGCGCCGAGCGCGATCAGGCCCAGGCCGAGGAAGAAGCCTTCGCGGCTGTTCTCGAACAGCGCCAGGCAGGCGTGGCCGGCGCAGTAGATCAGGCTGAACCAGAGGATGGTGTGGTACTTGCCGAAGAACTTGTCGGCCAGCCAGCCGCCGAGCAGCGGGAAGAAGTACACGCCGATCATGAAGCTGTGCATGATGTCCTTGGCCTCGCCGGCCCGGCCATCTGCGGTGATCTCCTGCAGCAGCAGCGAGGTGATCAGGAACTGCACCAGGATGTTGCGCATCCCATAGAAGCTGAACCGTTCGCAGGCCTCGTTGCCGATGATGTACGGAATCTGGCGGGGCATGGTGCCCTTGCCAACGCTGGCGGCTGCGTTTGTGCTCATGCTATGGGGCTGTCCTGCAGGATCAAAGGGCGCAAGGTTACCGGAAGGGCCGGGGCCACGCACGCTGCGGCCGAACGTGACATTTGACGGAAGTCACGGCACGTCCACGGCTCAAGCGTAAACTTATCGTTATGCGCCTCCTCCCCACGGCTGTCGCAGGACACTGGCACGGCTGGCTCCTGCTCCTGATGTTGACCACCCCCGTCCTGTCGGCCGATGCCCGCCAGGGTGAGCCTGCGCCGCGCCTGCTGAAGATCGCCACGCTGGAGCTGCCGGTGGGCGACGACAGCCAGTGGGAGCAGCGCCGCGACCAGCTGCTGCAGGTGCTGGAGGGGCTGCAGCCGGATGTGATCGCGGTGCAGCGGGTACAGCAGTCGCAGGGTCGCAATCCGGCCTGCTGGCTGGCGACCCGGCTGCGCTACAGCTGCGACTTCGTCACCGCCGACCCGCCCAGCCAGCGCCTGCGCCATGGCAGCGCCATGCTGAGCCGGCTGCCGGTGTCCGAGGACGGGGTGACCCTGCTGCATCCGCCGGGCCAGTTCAGCGCCGCCGGCATGCTGCGGGTGAAGCTGCAGGAAGAGCTGGTCAACATCTATGTGGCACGGCTGCGTCCAGACCCGGACGAGGCGACGGTGCGCCAGCACCAGACCAGCGACCTGATGACCTGGATCAGCGCCACCTCCGATGGCCTGCCGTCGCTGATCGCGGGGGACTTCTCCGCCGACACCGAAGAGCTGGTGAGCAGTTCGCCGGGCTTCCAGCCGGCACGCAAGAATCCCGGTGAGCGGGTCGACCCGCCCTCGCTGGTCGGGGTGGCCGGCGGGCACGGCCTGGACGTGCTGTTCCAGGTATCCCACTTCGCCAGCCAGGGCCTGCAGCCGGTCAAGCTGCCCCCGCCGGAAGGGTCGGAAGGCGGTGGTGTCCGGCTGGGGATCATCGCGACCCTGCGATTGCAGGGCGAGACGCGTTGAACGAAAAAGGCCGGGCGTTTCCGCCCGGCCCTTCCAGCGTTCAAACCCGACCTGGGGTCAGGCGATCGCTTCCTGGTAACGACGCTCGACTTCCTTCCAGTCGATGACGTTGAAGAACGCGCCGATGTATTCCGGGCGACGGTTCTGGTACTTCAGGTAGTACGCGTGTTCCCACACGTCCAGGCCCAGGATCGGGGTGTTGCCTTCCATCAGCGGGCTGTCCTGGTTGCCGGTGCTCTCAACCACGACCTTCTTGTCCGGGGTGACGCTCAGCCAGGCCCAGCCGCTGCCGAAACGGGTCAGCGCAGCCTTGGTGAAGGCTTCCTTGAACTTCTCGAAGCCACCGACGTCCGCGTCGATCGCCTTGGCGACGTCGCCGACCGGGTTGCCACCGGCGTTGGGCGCCATCACCGTCCAGAACAGGCTGTGGTTGGCGTGGCCGCCACCGTTGTTGCGCACCGGGCCCTGCAGGTTTTCCGGCAGCGACTTCAGCTTCTTGACCAGTTCTTCCACCGGCAGGTCGGCGTATTCGGTGCCTTCCAGTGCCGCATTGACGTTGTTGATGTAGGTCTGGTGATGCTTGGTGTGGTGGATTTCCATCGTGGCCGCATCGATATGCGGCTCAAGCGCGTCGTAGGCGTAGGACAGCTTGGGGAGGGTGTAGGCCATGTGGTTCTCCTGGTAGCTCACTCACCCGGCGAAGGCCGGGCGTTGCGAAGTCGATGATGGGGATGGATGTGAAGGTTACCAACCCCCCATGTAAGAGAATGTGCAGCTGGTTGGCGGTACATTACCCCCATGCGCAAACCCCTACTCCTTGTCCTTGCCATCCTCCTGCTGATAGGCGGCCTGATCGGCATCAAGCAGCTGCAGCGCGCGCCGCCACCGCAGTTCGCGCCGTCGCTGACCCAGCCCGACGCGCCCGCGCCGAGCGACAACGCGCCAGGCAATCCAGGCAGCGCCGCACAGGCGAGCCGCGATGCCCTGCCCGCCTTCCTGCCACCGGAGGCGCGGCAGACCATCGTCCTGATCCAGCGCGGCGGGCCGTATCCGCACCGCCAGGACGGCAGTGTTTTCAGCAACCGCGAACAACGCCTGCCCGACCGGCCGCGCGGTTATTACCGCGAGTACACCGTGGACACGCCGGGCGCCGGCAACCGTGGCGCGCGCCGTATCGTGACCGGGGGCACTCCGCCCACCGGTTGGTTCTACACCGACGACCATTACGAGACCTTCCGCAGTTTCGAGGTCCCACCTGCCGGGAGCTGGCAATGAATCACGATGCATTCGAACTGGGCCTGGACGACATCAACAACGCTGGCGTGTATGCGATCGGCAACGACGATATCGGGCCGCTCTCCGCGGCCATGCGCGATGCGGGGCTGCGCGTGGCCACCATCGACCTGGCCGGCTGCCACGACAAGCGCACGCTGCTGACGCGCATGGCGGCGCAACTGGATTTTCCGAGGACGTTCGGCGGCAACTGGGATGCGCTGGTGGATTGCCTGCGCGACCTGTCATGGATCAAGGCGAACGGCTACGCCCTGTTCTTCAGCGATGCCGATGGCTTGCGGGGTGATGCGACAACGGATTTCGACACGTTGCTGGAGGTGCTTGATGAAAGCAGCCAGTTCTGGGCCGGGCAGGATGTGCCGTTCTGGGCGTTCGTGGCGTTGAACGACGAATCCTGACGCGCCTGTATTTCGCTGGTGGAAAGCCCCCTGAGTCAGGGGGCGCGCCGACAGGCGCGGGGTGTGGGTGATGGTAAGAAGGGGCCCACGGTTTGCGAAGCCAACCGTGGGGCGTCAGCGCGCATGCGATGACGTTTACCCTCCGTTGTCTTCCTGCAACTCTTTCTTGAACGGCACGTCCGGTGGCGGCCGTGCCACGGCCGGCTGGTCCTGCATGTTCGGGTCGGTCAGGCCGCAGCCGCCGCCGAACTGCAGGATCGAGACCACGCAGGAAATCTTCGAGCTGGTGCCGGGAATCGGAATCTCCACGGCCTTGATGCCCTTGCGCACCCATTCGGCCAACAGCGATTCGTTCGGTGCCCAGTACTTGTCGAACGAGGTCGGGGTGTAGTCGTACGGCGGGCGCTTGAGCCAGGTGCCCGACTGCGCGATGCGCTCGCGACTCCAGCCGTCGTTCTCGCCGCCGGGGGCGCCGCGCTCACTGTCGCCGCTGCCCTCCTGGCCGGGTACGCGCACGCTGCCGTCGGCGTTGAACAATCCGTCCCCGGTCCGACCGGCGCCCTGGTTGGCCTGGGCGCCACCGCGCTCGCCGTCGCGGCTGCTGTTGGCCGCGCCCCAGTCATCGCCCCTGGCCGGGGTGGACCAGTCGCCGGGATTCGGCGCCGGGCGCGCGGCCGGTGCGGGGGAGGTCGAGGGCGTGGCGGCCGTGCTGCGGCTCGGCGC
>NZ_CAUQLJ010000032.1:0-24682 GCF_963519125.1 uncultured Stenotrophomonas sp.
GGGTTTACGGCGTCCCCCACAAACCCACCCCCGACGGCCCTGACCAGGGAGACCCGGCAGCTCAAGGCTGTTCGCCTGAATCCAACAGCAGCCGGGCAGAGCCCGGCTCTACCAGGATTGCAACCACGTCGCAGCCGGGCAAGGCCCGGCTCTACCAACAGGGCCCTGCGTCAGCGGCGGTCTGCCATCAGGTTGTCGAACGTCTCGGTGTAGCCCTTGAACTCGGGAATGCGGGTGACGATGTCGGCCGGAATCGGCTGCATGCCCGGCGGGACCACGATCTTTACCGCGCGCTTGTCCGGATCATGCGGCGCGTCCACCAGCGTGTTCTGGCGCAGCACCTGCAGCTGGCCGAACATGTTCTGCAGCAGCGCCTGCTGGCTGGCGTCCAGCGGAATCTCGATCTCGTCCACCTTCATGTGCCCGTTCGGCAGGATGATCAGGTTCGGCGCCGGCGCCCGGCGCACCGTGACCATGCCGTCGCTGACCGTGATCTTCGGTTTGCTGCGTTCCGCGCGGTGGTTGCGGTACTCCTGGTCGCAGCCGGTGGCGGCCACGCAGAACAGGGCGAACAGCAGCAGGCACAACTTCTTCATGGCGGGAGAACAACGAAAAAGGGGAGGACTAGTGTAGTCCTTCCCCCGTCCCGATGGCCTGACTGCGACCGAACGTCGCAGGCTGCCGCGGTCAGCTGTGGCAGTCGTCGATGTCGCTCTGGTCCATCGTCGCGTACGGCTTGAAGGCCGGCAGCGCCGCCGCCAGCGCCTGCTGCTTGGCCATCATCACCGGCAGCAGGCCACACAGCTTCTTGGCGCTGGCCTCGATCTTGGCGGCCTCGGCGTTCACCTTCTCCTCGATGCCCTGGGTGTCGCCCGAGAACACCCCGCGCAGGGCCTCGCCGGCCGCCTTCACGCCGAGGCTGGCGCCGGCCACGCCGATGTCCATGCCCGCGCCTGCCAGGGCTTCGACCTGCTTGCGGTAGTCCAGCAGCAGGGCACGCTGGTGCGCGTCCACGGTCACCGCCTTGCCGTTGATCAGCAGGTCGCCCTGCGGCGTGATCTCGGCCTTCTCCGCCTGGTCGTTGGAGATGTTGATGTTGCCCTGGGCGATTTCCACACGCGCCTTGTCGGTGGCGGCCTTGACCTTTCCGCCGATCGAGTCGGCGTCCACCACCGGCTTGCCGGCGGCGGGATCGGCCTTGTTGGACTCGCCATTGCTGCAGGCCGCCAGGGGCAGGCACAGCAGCAGCGCGGGCAGCAGCAGTCGGGTTTTCATGGGTGTGCTCTCCTTATTTCCCACGCGGCAGCTGGACGCGGCCGCGCACGTTGCTGTCATTGATATCGCCGCTGCCACTGTTGGCCACGGTCAGGTCGCCGCCAACATCGCGCACTGTCACGTCGCCCGAACCGTGCCGGTCCACCGTGACGCTGCCGCCGACATCGCGTGCCTCGAAGTCGCCCGATCCGATGTTGCCCAGGCTCACGTTGCCCTTGACCTGGCGCAGATCGACATCGCCCGAACCCACCGTCTTGATGGCGACGTTGCCGGTCACCCCGTCCAGGGTCAGGTCACCCGAGCCGATCGTGCCGACCGTGACATTGCCGCGCAGGTTGCGGGCATCGAAGTCGCCCGAGCCGATCGACAGCAGGTTCAGCGCACCTGCGCCATCCAGCTCCACATCCCCCGAACCAATTGCCGCCGTCACCAGACCCTTGATGTCGCGCAGCTTGATGTCGCCCGAGCCGACATCCGCGCTCAGCGAATGCGCCCCGGTGACCGACGCATCGCCCGAGCCCACCTTCATCTGGATCAGCACGTTGTCCGGAATGGTGCCGCGCAGGTCCAGGTAGGCGTAGCTGTTGCCGCTCATGTTGAACTTCAGGCCCTGGTTCTCGCGGCGCAGGCGCACCACCAGCTTGTCGCCTACCTTCTCCTGGGTCACGGTCAGCTCCGGCAGCCAGTCGGCGTTGGAGGCGCAGGCCCGTCCGCTCAGCTGGGCAGCGCCCGGACCGGCCTGCAGCACCAGGTCGTGCTGGTTGACCTCGAACACCACCGCCTTGGCGCCGGCGACGTCGAGCTTGAGATCGCGCGGTGCGTTGAACTTGCACTGTGGCTCATCGGCCAGTGCGGTCAGCGGCAGCAACAGCAGGGAAGCAATGGCAAGCGTGCGGATCATGGACGGTTCCTCGAAGCAGTGAGGGATCAGATTTCGCCAGCGCGGCGGCGCAGGCGGATGGCGATGATGATGAATACAGCGCCGGCAGCTGCGCCGATCCACAATTCCGGCAGGGCCAGCGCGGCCAGCTGGCTGGACGGCGACAGCGCGGCGGCGATGTTGTCGCTGTCGTGCATCACCGCCTGCAGCTGGTCCTGGCGGTAGAACAGGTCGCTGCCCGGCAGGGTGCCCAGCAGCAGGCGGCCCACGATGTGCTGCCAGAACCAGCCGCTGGTCATGTCGAACAACTGCATGACGCGGGTGGTGCTGACGATGATCCCGGCAAACAGCGGCAGCATCACCGCCCACAGGAACGGCTTGGACTTGGCCAGCGCAGACCACATCAGCAGCCAGCCCACCGTCGGCAGCGCCCACAGCAGGTATACCGGGAGCCAGGCCAGATGGCCGGCCAGGAAGGCCAGCGGGCTCGCCGGGCCCCAGATCAGGGTCATCGGGTTGCCGCCGTGGGTCATCACGATCACCGACAGGATCGCCAGGAAGCCGACCATGGTCAGCACCGACGCGATCACCGCGATCACCGGGCCACCAGCAGCGCGCTCAGCGCCTTGGACAGCACGGTCTGGGTGTCCGACAGCGGCAGCGACTTCCAGAACAGGATGCTGCGGTCGCGGCGGTCGTCATACAGCGCACCCAGGCAGTAGAAGAACACCACGAAAGCCAGCACCACGAACGGCCACAGCGAGCTCAGCACCAGCGTCGCGTCCAGTGCATTGCCGAGGTCGGCCATGTTCTTGGCATCCAGGTGCTCGGTCAGCAGTTTCAGGTCCAGGCCGTTGATGCTGACCTTGGTGTTGTCGATGTGCAGGTCGCCGTTGGCAGCTGCACGGCGCAGGCCCCACAGCCCGATCAGGATGCCGATCAGGCTCATCACCAGCGAAATGCCGCCGGCAATCAGCGGTGCCCACAGGAAACCGCCGCGGTTTTCCCAGTACTCGCGCTTGAGCAGCCACTTGAAGGTGCTGGCCTTGCTGATCGGATGGTAGTGGACGGTGTTCATGCGTAGGTTCCCTTCATGATGGCCACGAACAGATCCGCCAGCCCCGGGCTGCGGATTTCGCCAAGCGGCGTGAGCTGGGCGCGCGGCACCCCGTCGAACAGCAGTACGGTCTTGCCAAAGGGCAGGCTGCGCTCGTCGATCGGACCCAGCGCACGGGCCGCGTCCAGCGTCTCGGCCGAGACCAGCACTTCGGTGTAGCGCTCGCCGACCTCTTCCATGTCGGCGGTCAGCACGATGCGGCCGTCGCGGATGAACATCACGTCGGTCAGGATGTGCTCGATCTCTTCCACCTGGTGGGTGGTCACGATGATCGTCTTCTGCTCGTCGAAGTAGTCTTCCAGCAGGCGCTGGTAGAACTCCTTGCGGTACAGGATGTCCAGGCCCAGGGTCGGCTCGTCCAGCACCAGTACCTTGGCGTCGATGGCCATCACCAGCGCCAGGTGCAGCTGCACGATCATGCCCTTGGACAGTTCGCGCACGCGCTGGCGCGGCTGCAGCTTGGTCGCCGCCAGGAAACGCTCGCAGCGGGCGCGGTCGAAGCGCGGGTGGACACCGGCCACGAAGTCGATCGCGTCGCGCACCTTCATCCAGCGCGGCAGCACCGCCACGTCGGCGATGAAGCACACATCATTCATCAGGGCGTTGCGCTGCACCGTCGGGTCCAGCCCGAGCACGCTCAGCTCGCCGTCCACCGTGGTCAGGCCCAGCAGCGCCTTGAGCAGGGTGGTCTTGCCGGCGCCGTTGGGGCCGATCAGGCCGGTGATCCGGCCCGGGGCGATGGTGAAGCTGGTGTTGTCCAGCGCGAGGGTCTGCTTGTAGGCCTTGCGCAGGCCACGGGCGGAGATGACGACATCACTAGCAACGGCATTCATGAGGATTTCCCCTGGGGCAGCAATTCGTCGAGATGCAGGCCCAGGCGCTGGATGCGCTCCAGGACCAGCGGCCATTCTTCATTGAGGAAGCGGTCGCGTTCGCTGCTGCGCAGCTGGGTGGCGGCTTCCTCGGTCATGAACATGCCGAGGCCGCGGCGCTTTTCGACCAGGCCTTCGTCGGCCAGTTCCTGGTAAGCGCGCGACACGGTGATCGGGTTGAGCTGGTACTCGGCGGCCACCTGTCGAACCGAAGGCAACGCATCGCCGGGCTTGATGATGCTGTCGAGCATCATGGCGATCACGCGTTCCTTCAGCTGACGGTAGATCGGAGCACCATCGCTCCATTGGATATCGCTCATGGTCAGCTCCGTGGGTTCAGCGACTGTGCGAATGAGAAGTAAGGCATGGACAGGGAGCTGTGCAGCCGGCGGGGAGGCGTGGGGGCGCCGTCGGCGGTCCCTGCCTTGATGACGCCTGCGTCCTGCGGGCCTTCAAACGCACCGGTGGCGGTATCGCTGCCACGGTCACCGGCGGGGATGCTGAACCAGCCCAGCAACAGCAGCGCGGACGCGGCTGTAAGGGCTTTGGCGGAGTGGTGGCGCATGCGGTTCATGGGCTTCCCCTGCATCAGGTGACTGGTGTTGTATGCAACTATAACACCGACACGCCGATGTGCAATACCCGACACGCCCCAACTGATGGCAGGGGTGTGACACGACCTGAATGCGAAATGCAAGGTGTTGATTCAACACATGAAATATCCCTGTCATCGCCTTCATTTTCACTCCTGGGCATTCAGCTACGGGAGCGAAATCCCCGGTGATATAGTCCGCGTGCGCCCTGCACAGCAGGTTTTTCCGCCTCGATCCGGAGTTTTTGCGATGTCCCATCCGTCTTCCGCGCTGCCCCCGTACCCCGCCGTCCGCTCGCGCACCCGTCGCTGGGGCATGGGCCTGCTGCTGGTGGGCCTGCTGGGCACCGCTTCGGTCCACGCGGCCGACCTTCTCGACGTCAGCTACCGGCCGTTGGCGGGCAAGGCGGAAGTGAACCTGGAAAAGACCTACGGCGGCAAGGTGCTGCTGGTGGTCAACACTGCCAGCAAGTGCGGCTATACCCCGCAGTACGAGGCCCTGGAGGCGTTGCAGAAGAAGTACGCCGCACGCGGTTTCTCGGTGCTGGGCTTCCCGTCCAACGACTTCAAGGGCCAGGAGCCGGGCAGCGAGAAGGAGATCCAGGAATTCTGCACGCTGACCTATGGTGTGAAGTTCCCCATGTTCCAGAAGGTGCAGGTCACCGGGCCGGACGCCACGCCGCTGTATCAGCGACTGACCGCCGCTACCAAGGTCGCGCCGGGCTGGAACTTCCATAAGTACCTGATCGGGCGGGATGGCAAGGTGGTCGCCCAGTTCCCCAGCAAGGTCACCCCGGATGACCCGGCTCTGGTCGCTGCGCTCGAACGTGAGCTGTCTGTCACGCCTGCGAAGCGCTGACAGCCTCGACATCTCGCACGTGCGTGCGACAATGCCGGATTCGCGCCGACGTCGGCGTCCAGTAACTTCCAGGAATGCAGCGAATGAAGATGGGAATGCGCGGCGCCGCGGCGTCGGTTCTGATTCTGGCGATGGGTGCCACCGGTACCGTGATGTCGCAACAACCGGCTGCAGGTGCAGCCGCAAAGGAGACTTCGACCTTGACCTCCCAGCGTGAAAACGTCAGCTACGCCATTGGTATGGACGTAGCGAACTCGTTCGCCCCGATCGCCGACGAAATCGATCTGGCCGCCCTGCGCCGCGCGGTGAACAACGCCTTCGACGGCAAGCAGCCGCTGATCACCCAGGAAGAAGCGCAGAAGACCGACCAGTCGCTGCGCATGGCCATGGCGGTCAAGAGCGGCCAGCCGGTGCCGGGCATGGCGCCGGGCACCCCCGCACCGAAGGTCGACCGCGAAAAGGTCGGCCTGATGCTGGGCAGCTACGCCGTGGGCCCGTCGCTTGCGCCGCTGAAGGCCGAGCTGGACCTGGACGTGCTGTTCGACGCGGTCAAGACCGCCTTCGCGAAGGGCACCCCGAAGCTCACCGCCGAGCAGGCCAAGTCGACCCTGGAGACCTTCATGGCCGCCAAGCAGGGTGAGATGCAGGCCAAGGAAGCCGCCAAGGCCGGTACCAACCGCACCGAAGGCAACAACTTCCTGGCCAAGAACAAGACCCAGCCGGGCGTGGTCACCACCGCGTCGGGCCTGCAGTACCAGGTGCTGCGTCCGGGTTCGGGCGAGCGCCCGATGCCGACCAGCAAGGTCCGCGTGAACTACGAAGGCAAGCTGCTCGACGGCACCGTCTTCGACAGCAGCTACACCCGCGGCGAGCCGATCGTGTTCGGCCTGGACCAGGTGGTCAAGGGCTGGTCGGAAGGCGTTGCACTGATGCCGGTCGGCGCCAAGTACCGCTTCTGGATCCCGGGCGAACTGGCCTACGGTGAGCAGGGCACGCCGGGCGGCCCGATCGGTCCGAACGCGACGCTGACCTTCGACGTCGAACTGCTGGACGTTCTTCCGTAATCGGAACTGGAGTTACTACGGACATGCGCGTCGCAATTTTCGGTACCGGCTATGTCGGACTGGTCACGGGTACCTGCCTGGCCGATGTCGGCCACCAGGTGGTCTGCGTCGATATCGACCAGGCCAAGGTCGACGGCCTCAACCGTGGCGTCATTCCGATCTACGAGCCGGGCCTGGAGCCGATGGTCAAGGCCAACCATGCCGCCTCGCGGCTGGCCTTCACCACCGACGCCGCCGGGGCGATCGCGCATGGCCAGGTGATCTTCATCGCCGTGGGCACGCCACCGGACGAGGACGGCAGTGCCGACCTGCAGTACGTGCTGGCCGTGGCCCGCACCATCGGCCGGCACATGCGTGTGCCGACCGTGGTGGTGAACAAGTCGACCGTGCCGGTAGGCACGGCCGACAAGGTCCGCGCCGCGATTGCCGAGGTCCTGGCAGAGCGCGGCGAGGAGATCGCCTTCGACGTGGTCTCCAACCCCGAATTCCTCAAGGAAGGCGACGCCGTGGCCGACTGCATGCGGCCGGACCGCATCGTGATCGGCGCCGCCAATGCCGAATCGGTGGCGCTGATGCGCCGCCTGTACGCACCGTTCAACCGCAACCACGACCGCGTGGTGGAAATGGACGTGCGCTCGGCCGAACTGACCAAGTACGCCGCCAACGCCATGCTGGCGACCAAGATTTCGTTCATGAACGAGATCGCCAACATCGCCGAGAAGGTCGGTGCCGACGTAGAGCAGGTCCGCCAGGGCATCGGTTCGGACCCGCGCATCGGCTGGCACTTCATCTACCCGGGCGCCGGTTACGGCGGCTCGTGTTTCCCCAAGGACGTGCAGGCGCTGGCCCGCACCGCGCAGCAGTACGGCCATGAGCCGAAGCTGCTCAACGCGGTGGAAGCGGTCAACGATGCGCAGAAGGGCCATCTCTTCCAGCTGATCCAGCGTCATTACGACCGCGGTGAGGACGAGGGCGTGCGTGGTCGCACCTTCGCGGTGTGGGGCCTGTCGTTCAAGCCGAACACCGACGACATGCGCGAAGCCTCCAGCCGCCGCCTGCTGGCGCAGCTGTGGGAGGGCGGTGCCACCGTGCGCGCCTATGACCCGGAAGCGACCGACGAAGCCCGCCGGATCTTCGGCGAGCGCGACGACCTGGTGTTCTGCGACAGCGCCTACGACGCCATCGACGGCGCCGACGCGCTGGTGGTGGTCACCGAGTGGAAGCAGTTCCGCAGTCCGGATTTCAATCGGCTGCGCGAAACGCTGAAGGACGCCGTGGTGTTCGACGGCCGCAACCTGTACGACCCGCAGGAAATCGAAGCCGCGGGCCTGGCCTACTACGGCATTGGCCGGGGACGTTCGCTGCATGCATGAGTCCACTCCCTCCGCGCGTGAGCAGGCACTGGAAGCGCGCCTGGTCGAGCTTGAAATGCGCGTGTCCTTCCAGGAACAGGCGCTGGCCGAGCTCAGCGAAGCGCTGGCCGACGCCCGTATCGAGGGCAGCCGCAACGCCGACCTGACCCGCCTGCTGCTGGAGGACCTGGGCAAGGTCCGCAACGCGCTGTATTCCGATTCGGGCGAAGAACCACCGCCCCCGCACTACTGATCGACCCAACGTCATGAGCGATACCCTCCGCGACCAGCTGCTGGGCCTGGGCTTCAAGTCCGCGCCCACGCCCGAACGCAAGCCCGATGCCCGCCGCGACGGCCGGCCCCCGAACAAACCGCACGGCGCCCGCCCGCAGGGCAAGGCCGCCGATGGCGCGCGTCCACCGCGCGATGGCCAGCGCCCCGCGCGCGACGGCGACGCCCGTCGTGGCCCGCAGGGCAAGGGTCGCCCCGGTGGCGGTGCCCGTCCCGGCCAGGGTCAGAACCCCGGCCAGGGCAAGCCGCGTTCGCGCGAGGACATCGACCTGGCCAAGGCCTATGCGATCCGCGCGCAGAAGGAAAAGGACGACCGCATTGAAGCCGAGCGCCTGAAGCAGGAAGAGGCGCGCGTGCGCCGCGAAGCGAAGGCGAAGCTGGACGTGCTGTTGAAGGACAAGGCGCTCAACGACGAGGCCGCCGACATTGCCCGGCACTTCCCGTACGGCGGCAAGATCAAGCGCATCTACGTCACCGCCGAGCAGCTGCGCCAGCTCAACGCTGGCGAACTCGGCGTGCTGCAGAGCAGTGGCCGTTACCTGCTGGTGACCGCTGCGGTGCTCGACGAGGCCGAAGCGGTGTTCGCCCCGTCAGTTGCGCTGCGCGTGGACCCGAACGCACCGGCCGAAGACGACCCCTACGCCGACCCGGCCTACCAGGTACCGGACGACCTGGTCTGGTAAGCGCGTAACCGCCCCATGTAATGCCACCTGACGGCGTGCGCGACACGCCGTGGGGAAACAGGAGTGTGCATGCAGGAAAGCCAAGTGCGACAAGCCTACGTCCCACACATCGACGGCCTGCGTGCCGTCGCCGTGCTGTCGGTGATCCTGTACCACCTCAAGGCCAGCTGGCTGCCCGGTGGCTTTACCGGCGTGGACGTGTTTTTCGTGATCTCCGGCTTCGTGGTCAGCGCGTCGGTCGACCGACTCCCTGCCGTTGGCGGCTGGCAGGGCCTGCTGCGTTTCTACGCGCGGCGCATCCGCCGGATCGTGCCGGCGCTGGTGGTCTGCCTGCTGGTCACCGCACTGCTCAGCGCGCTGTTCATTCCCGAATCCTGGCTCAGCGAGACCAGCGACAAGACCGGCCGTCGCGCGTTCTTCGGACTCAGCAACTGGGTACTGGCCAGCACCGGCAACGACTACTTCTCGCCGCGCACCGAATTCAATCCGTACACCCACACCTGGTCGCTGGGCGTGGAGGAACAGTTCTACCTGCTGTTCCCGCTGCTGTTCCTGGCCTGGGCACGCGGTGGACGCGGCCGCGCGCTGTCGCTGGGCCTGTTCGCGCTGGCCACGCTGGCGTCGCTGGCCTACGCGCTGCGCCTGGTCGGGCAGGGCGGCCAGGAAATCCAGGCGTTCTATGTGACCACCACCCGGTTCTGGCAGCTGGGCGTGGGTGTGCTGCTGTACCAGGCGATGACGCTGGCCGGGCGCTTCAACGCGGTAGCGGTGACACGTGGGTTGTCATGGCGTTCGCCCGTGCTGCTGCTCGCGGTGGCGGCGCTCGGGTATGGCCTGTGGGCCGCGCGCCCGGGACACTCGCCGTGGCCGGACGGACTGTGGCCGGTGCTGTCCACGCTGGTGCTGCTGGCCGTGCTGCACGGCCACCCGCAGGGCTGGACCGGGCGCGCGCTGTCCAGCGCGCCGATGGTGTGGGTCGGCAAGCTCTCGTATTCGCTGTACCTGTGGCACTGGCCGGTATTCGTGCTGTTCCGCTGGACCGTGGGGCTGGAGACCGTGGCCAATGGCGCCGTTGCCGTGGCCCTGGTGTTCGCGCTGGCCTGGCTGTCCTGGCGCTGGGTGGAGCAGCCGCTGCGGCATGGCGCGCGTGGCCCGCGTACGAACGGTCGCTGGGTAGTGCTGGGGCTGGCCGTGCTGGTGCTCGGCGCCGGGCTGCAGTCGGCGCTGGTCAAGCATCAGCGGCACTACTCGCTCAGTACGGTCAGCCGGCATCCGCTGGACTGGTATCCGTACGCGAAGGGACTGAAGAAGGAAGTGCCGGACTGCCAGGTTGTCGAGTCGCACATTCCGGTGGCCGGCGGCCAGGCGCGCCTGCTGCAGCGGGGCGAATGCCCGGGCGGGGCTGGCGTGGGGAACGTGCTGTTCGTCGCCGGCGATTCGCACGCGTTGGTCTACAACGAACTGCTGCGCCGCAAGGTAGTGCAGGACGGCGGCCAGGTGCGCCTGTACGGCAGCGGCGGCTGTGCGCTGGTCGGGATGCAGGCGTGGCGTGGGCCGAATCCGGCCTGCGATGCCTACACCCGCAACGTGCTGGACGACATCCTGGCCACCGCGCGCGCAGGCGACGTGCTGTTCCTGCCCGGCCTGCGCGTGCCGCGCCTGGCCGAGCAGTACCAGCTGTTCGACATCGCGCAGGTGCAGGCCGAGCTGGCCAGCCCGGCGGCGGTGAGCGGCCGCGCGGGTGAAGTCGCCGCGGCAATCGAACAGCTGCGACCGTTGGCCGAACGCGGCGTGCGCATTGTGTTCGAAGCCCCCAAGCCCGTGCTGCCGGCGCCACCGTACCGCTGTTCGGATGCGTTCAACCGGCACAACCCGATCTGCGTGAACGGCCTGACGATCGCGCGCGCGCAGACCGAAGCCATGCGCGCCCCGGTGCTGGACAGCCTCAAGCAGGTGGCTGCAGCACTGCCCGGCGCGAGCGTATGGGATCCGCTTCCACTGCTGTGCCCGGGCGAAGTGTGCAAGCCCGACCTGGATGGCCGGCCGCTGTATTTCGACGGTGACCATCTGAGCGGTTACGGCAACCGTGTCTTGTTGCCATCCTTCCGCGAGCAGGTGAGATAACCGCGACGGTGAGCGCTTTGCGGTAGGGTCGGTTCCCGAACGACCGCCGATAACCCTGCAACGTTCATTGACGCATGGACGTGTGGCGAAAACGCGCGCCTTCGTTTCAGGTCATGCGCTACCGAACGCGGCACCCCTATCGGCGGGGCGCTCCTTCGCATCCTGCGAACGCGCCACTCGTGCATCCATGCACGTCGTCGTTTGGGAACCGACCCTACCTCACCCCGTCGATTACCCGGTTTGGCCAATACTCTTCCTGGCCTGCCGCAACAGCGGCAGGCTGATCGCGAAGAAGCAGAGCAGGGCACCTGCCGCGGCGAAACCCGCGCCGGCCAGGAAGGCGGTGCGGCCGTTGTCGATGACCCACAGCTGCCCGGCGATCAATGCGCCGAGCACGCCGCCAACGCCTGACGAGAATCCGTACAACAGCCCTTGGCCATGCCCATTGAGCCGGCCCGGGAAATACGTGGCCAGCATCTGCATCGCTGCGGCGAAGAACGCGGCGAACCCCAGCGCGTGCGCGGTCTGCGCCACCAGCATCACCCCCAGGTGCTGCGGGAACAGCGCGGTGACCGTCCAACGCACGGTTGAGCTCAGCAGCGCGATCAGCAACATCCAGCTGGCGTCGTACCGACGGAAGAAGCGGCCGATGGTGAAGAAGACCGCCACCTCGAACACCACCCCGATCGTCCACAGCAGGCCCAGGGTGGAGGTCGCATACCCGTGGTGGTCCATGTACACCGAGAAGAACGTGTAGTACGGCCCGAACGAGAGCTGTTCCATGAACGCGGCGAGGAAGAACGCCAGCACCTGCGGCTTGCGCACGATCTGCCAGAAGCCGCTGGCATCGCCGTCGGCACGATGGAAGTCGCGCGCGTAGCGGTTGGCGAACGAGGAGGCCACCAGCAGCGCGAACAGCGGCAGCATCAACCACGGCAGCACACCCGCGCTGCGGCCCTCCAGGAACCAGCCAAAGCCCATCACCACCGCGATGAAACCCAGCGAGCCCCAGACCCGGATCAGCCCGTAGCGGTGGCTGTCGTTGCCCAGGTGGGTCAGCGTGATCGACTCGAACTGCGGCATCACCGCGTTGTAGAAAAAGCAGAACACCACCATCGCCGGGTACATCCATGGCTGTGGCAGCGGCAGCAGGAACGCGCAGAAGGTCAGCAGGGTGAGCACGCTGCCGATGCGGAGCCAGCGGATCGGATCGCGCGACGCCGCTGCGATCGAGGTCCAGGTGGTCGGCGCCACGATGCGGGTGGCGTACCAGATTCCCATCATCACGCTGATCGCGGTCACGCTCATGCCGCGCGCGGTCAGGAACAGCGACCAGTACGGCGTGAACGCGCCCAGCGCCGCGTAATAGAACAGGTAGTAGCTGGAGAGGCGTGCGGCGGGAACAGCGTCGTTCATTCGGGATCGTAATCCAGGTTGGACGCCAGCCAGCGCTCCACCTGCGCCCGATCCACGCCCTTGCGCTTGGCGTAATCCGACACCTGCTCGCGCGTCACCCGCCCAACCACGAAATACTGGCTCTGCGGGTGGCTGAAGTAGTAGCCCGACACGGCCGCAGTCGGCAGCATTGCGAAGCTCTCGGTGAGCTCCATGCCTGCATTCTTTTCCGCATCCAGCAGCCGGAACAGCGTGCCCTTCTCACTATGTTCCGGGCAGGCCGGATACCCCGGCGCCGGGCGGATGCCGCTGTACTGCTCGGCAATCAGCGCCTCGTTGTCCAGCGCCTCGTCCGGCTGGTACCCCCAGTAGTCGGTACGCACCTTCTGATGCAGTCGCTCGGCCAGGGCTTCGGCCAACCGATCCGCCAACGCCTTCAGCAGGATCGCGTTGTAGTCGTCATGGTCGGCCTCGAAGCGCGCCACGTGCGGCTCGATACCGATACCCGCCGTCACCGCGAACGCGCCGATCCAGTCCTGGCGGCCGCTGTCGGCCGGGGCGATGAAGTCGGCCAGGCAGAAGTCCGGGCGTTCCACCGGCTTGTCCACCTGCTGGCGCAGGAAGTGCAGCACGGCAGGGCCATCGTCGGTCTGCAGGTGCACGTCGTCGCCCACGCTGTTGGCCGGCCACAGCCCGAACACCGCCCGGGCGGTGAGCCAGCGCTCGTCGACGATCCGGGTCAGCATCGCGCGCGCGTCGCGGTACAGCTCGCTGGCCTGGGTGCCGACGATCTCATCGGTGAGGATGGCGGGGTACTTGCCGGCCAGCTCCCAGGCCTGGAAGAACGGGGTCCAGTCGATCACCTCGACCAGGTCGGCCAGCGGGTAGTCGTCCAGTACGTGCAGGCCCGGCTTGCGCGGGGCAGGGGGCGTGTAGGTGTCCCAGCCACCGTCGAAGCGCTGCGCGCGGGCCTTGGCCAGGGTCACCAGCCGCTTGGCATCGCCGCGGTTGCGGTGGCGTTGGCGGATGTCGGCGTAGTCGGCCTCGTTGGCAGCCACGAACGCCTCGCGCAGCTCGCTGGAGATCAGCGACTGGGCCACGCCCACCGCGCGCGAGGCGTCTTTCACCCACACCGTCGGCGCCTTGTAGTGCGGGTCGATCTTCAGCGCGGTATGCGCGCGCGAGGTGGTGGCCCCGCCGATCATCAACGGCAGGGTGAAGCCCTGGCGTTCCATTTCGCGGGCGACATGGCTCATTTCTTCCAGCGACGGCGTGATCAGTCCGGACAGCCCGATGATGTCGGCGTTCTCGGCGCGGGCCGCGTCCAGGATCTTCTGCGCCGGTACCATCACGCCCAGGTCGACCACCTCGAAGTTGTTGCAGGCCAGGACCACGCCGACGATGTTCTTGCCGATGTCGTGCACGTCGCCCTTGACCGTGGCCATGATGATCTTGCCGTTGCTCTTGGCGGTGTCGCCGCTGCGCGCCTTTTCCGCTTCGATGTACGGCAGCAGGTAGGCCACCGCCTTCTTCATCACGCGCGCGGACTTCACCACCTGCGGCAGGAACATCTTGCCGGCGCCGAACAGGTCGCCGACCACGTTCATGCCGTCCATCAGCGGGCCTTCGATCACATCCAGTGGGCGGCTGGAGGCCTGTCGGGCCAGTTCGGTGTCCTCTTCCACATAGGCGTCCAGGCCATGCACCAGCGCGTGCGCCAGGCGCTGCGCCACCGGCTTCTCGCGCCAGGCCAGGTCCTCGGTCTTCGCCGCGCCCTTCTTGCCCTTGTAGCGCTCGGCGATTTCCAGCAGGCGCTCGGTGGCGTCGCTGCGGCGGTTGAGGATCACATCCTCCACGCGCTCGCGCAGTTCCGGCTCCAGCTCGTCATAGATCGGCATGGCGCCGGCGTTGACGATGCCCATGTCCATGCCGGCGGCGATGGCGTGGTACAGGAACACCGCATGGATCGCCTGGCGCACGGTTTCGTTGCCACGGAACGAGAACGAGACGTTGGAGACGCCACCGGACACATGGCAGTGCGGCAGGGTGCGCTTGATGATGCGGGTGGCTTCGATGAAGTCCACCGCATAGTTGTCGTGCTCTTCGATGCCGGTGGCGACGGCGAAGATGTTCGGGTCGAAGATGATGTCCTGCGGCGGGAACCCGACCTGGTCGACCAGGATCCGGTAGGCGCGGGTGCAGATCTCCACCTTGCGCGCGCAGGTGTCGGCCTGGCCCTGTTCGTCGAAGGCCATCACCACTGCGGCGGCGCCATACCGCAGCACCTTGCGCGCGTGTTCGATGAACAGCGCTTCGCCTTCCTTGAGCGAGATCGAGTTGACCACGCTCTTGCCCTGCAGGCACTTCAGCCCGGCCTCGATCACGCTCCACTTGGAGGAGTCGACCATCACCGGAATGCGCGCGATGTCCGGCTCGGACATGATCAGGTTGAGGTAGCGGGTCATCGCCTTCTCGGAATCGATCAGGCCCTCGTCCATGTTGACGTCGAGGATCTGCGCGCCGCTGGCGACCTGCTGGCGCGCCACTTCCACGGCTTCCTCGTAGCGCTCTTCCTTGATCAGCTTGCGGAACTGCGCGCTGCCGGTGACGTTGGTGCGCTCGCCGACGTTGACGAACAGCAGGTCCGGGGTGATGACCAGCGGCTCAAGCCCGGACAGGCGGGTGTGGCGGGCAGGCGTGCTCACGCGGCCTGCTCCCGTGGGCCGGGCAGGGCGCGCGGTGGCAGCCCGGCCACGGCCTCGGCAATGGCGCGGATATGGTCGGGGGTGGAGCCGCAGCAGCCGCCGACCAGGTTCAGCAGGCCGTCCTGCGCGAAGCCGCGCAGGGTGGCGGCCATCTCGTCCGGGGTCTCGTCGTACTCGCCGAAGGCGTTGGGCAGGCCAGCGTTGGGGTGGGCGCTGACATAGCAGTCGGCGACCTGGCCAAGCGTTTCCACGTGCGGACGCATCGCATCGGCGCCGAGCGCGCAGTTCAGGCCGATCGACAGCGGACGCGAATGCGCCAGCGAGGCATGGAAGGCGTCGGCGGTCTGGCCGGACAGAGTGCGCCCGGAGGCGTCGGTGATCGTGCCGGAGATCATGATCGGCAGCCGCGCGCCGCGTGCGTCGAAGGCTTCCTCGATGGCGAACAACGCAGCCTTGGCGTTCAGCGTGTCGAAGATGGTTTCCACCATCAGCGTGTCGGCGCCGCCGTCGATCAGGCCGTCGATGGCTTCGCGGTAGGTCTCGCGCAGCGCGTCGAAGCTGGTATTGCGGAAGCCGGGATCGTTGACGTCGGGGCTGATCGAGGCGGTGCGGCTGGTCGGGCCGAGCACGCCGATGACGAAGCGTGGCTTGTCAGGGGTGGTGGCTTCGATCGCGTCGCAGCAGGCGCGGGCAACGGCGGCACCGGCCTTGTTGAGCTCATACACCAGGTGCTCGAGGTGGTAGTCGGCCTGGCTCACCGAGGTGGCGTTGAAGGTATTGGTTTCGACCAGGTCGGCACCGGCCTGCAGGTAGGCGGTGTGGATGTCGGCGATGACCTCGGGGCGGGTCAGCAGCAGCAGGTCGTTGTTGCCCTTGAGGTCATGGCCTTCGGGGGTGCCGTGGTCGCAGCCGACGCCATGCTGGTGGTCGAAGCCCTCGGCGAAGCGCTCGCCCCGGTAGTCGGCTTCCTCCAGCCCATGCCGCTGGATCATGGTGCCCATGGCGCCGTCGATGATCAGGATGCGGGTGGCCAGCGCCTCTTCAAGGGCGCGGACACGGTCGGGGTGCAGCCAGGGCAGGGACATCGGGTTACAACCTCACGGCTTGCTGGCGATCAGCGAAATGACTTCGAAGTGCGGCGGACGCTTTTCGCGTGTCACCGTTTCCAGGCTTGAGACGACCAGCCCGGCCTTCTCGGCGAACTTGCGCAGTTCCTTGTCCGAGAAACCCAGGTTGACGTGACCATAGGCTTCGACGGCGGCCTTGTGTTCGTGGCGGGCCAGGCTGCACAGCAGGAGGCGGCCGCCGGAGCGCAGCACGCGCGCGCCTTCGGCCACGGCCTGGGCGGGTTTGGCGGCGTAGGTCAGGGCGTGCATGAGCACGACCAGGTCGAAGCTGCGGTCCTTGAACGGCAAGGCATGCATATCGCCTTCGCGCACCTCGACATTGGCGAGGCGGCGCAGCCGTTCGCTGGCGGCGGCAACCACGCGGGCGCTGGTGTCGATGCAGACGTAGCGCTTCGCGTGCGGGGCGACCAGTTCGGCGAGCACGCCGTCGCCGGAGGCGATGTCGAGCACGTCGCCGGTTTCCAGCAGTGGCAGGGCGGTGCGCGCGAGCGCTTCCCAGGTACGGCCGGGGGAGTAATGGCGTTCCATGTCGCCGGCGACGCTGTCGGCCCAGTTCTGGTCGGCGGCGCGGCTGGCCAGGACGGCGGCTACGCGTTCAGCATCCTGGCGCAGCAGCGGGTCGTCGCTGCCGGTACTCAGGGCATGCCACAATGCGCGCTGCGCCGGGTCGAGCGCGGCGTCGTCGAAGCGGTAGTAGGCGGACACGCCGGCGCGCCGGTCGCGGACCAGGCCGGCTTCCTTGAGCCGGGCCAGGTGGGTCGACACCCGTGGCTGGGCCAGGGTGGTGATGGCCGAGAGCTCGGCCACGGTGAGTTCTTCCTGCTCCAGCAAGGTGAGCAGGCGCACGCGGGTGGCGTCGGCGAACACTTTCAGCCGGACCGACCAGTCCTCGAGATCCATAAATATCTACCTATCGCGATATAGAGATATTTTCGTCGCTCGGCCCCGCTGCGGTCAAGTCGGACCGGAGCGGCCGCCCTCCGCTACAATCGCACCATCCGGTAGCGTATTGTGTTGGCTTGCAGCCAGTATCTGGGAGGGTGTTGTGGATTTCAGTTTCACTGAAGAGCAGCTGATGCTGCAGGACGTTGCGCGCCGCATCGCGCAGGAAAAGATCGCGCCGAGCGCGGAACACCACGACCGTACCGGCGAGTTCCCTCTGGAGAACATCCAGTTGCTGGGCGAGAACGGGCTGATGGGCATCGAAGTGCCGACCGAGTACGGCGGCGCGGGCATGGACCCGATCTCCTATGTGCTGGCGATGGTGGAGGTGGCCGCAGGCGATGCGGCGCATTCGACGATCATGTCGGTGAACAATTCGCTGTTCTGCAGCGGCATCCTGAACTTCGGCAGCGAGGCGCAGAAGCAGAAGTATGTGCGCGCCATTGCCGAAGGCGAGGCGATCGGTGCGTTCGCGCTGACCGAGCCGCAGTCGGGTTCGGACGCGACGGCGATGCGTTGCCGCGCGGTGAAACAGGCCGACGGCACGTACGTGATCAACGGCAAGAAGAGCTGGATCACCTCGGGCCCGGTGGCGAAGTACATCGTGCTGTTCGCGATGACCGATCCGGAGCAGGGCGCGCGCGGCATCACGGCGTTCATGATCGACACGGACAAGGCGGGCTTCCACCGCGGCAAGACCGAGCCGAAGCTGGGCATCCGTGCGTCGGCAACCTGCGAGATCGAGTTCCAGGACTACGTGGCCGACGCGGACGACGTGGTGGGCAAGGAAGGCGAGGGCTTCAAGATCGCGATGGGCGTGCTGGACGCGGGCCGCATCGGCATCGCCTCGCAGGCAATCGGCATCGCGCGTGCGGCGTACGAGGCGACGATTGAGTACGTGAAGGAGCGCAAGGCATTCGGGGCCGCCATAGGCACGTTCCAGATGACCCAGGCGAAGATCGCGGACATGAAGTGCAAGCTGGACGCGGCGCTGCTGCTGACGCTGCGCGCGGCATGGGTGAAGGGGCAGGGCAAGCGTTACAGCAATGAAGCGGCGATTGCCAAGCTGACCGCCTCGGAAGCGGCGATGTGGATCACCCACCAAGCGGTGCAGATCCACGGTGGCATGGGCTATTCCAAGGAAATGCCGCTGGAGCGTTACTTCCGCGACGCCAAGATCACCGAGATCTACGAAGGCACCTCGGAAATCCAGCGCCTGGTGATCGCGCGCAACGAGACCGGTTTGCGCTGATCCGACCCCAAACCGTGCAGTGCATCGGGGCCCTTCGTGGGCCCCGATTGCTTACTGGCATTCGATTTCGCCACGGGCTGGGGTTGCGTAATCACGTAGAGCCGGGCTCTGCCCGGCTGCTGTTGGATTTTGGCGAACAGCCGCCGTCTGCCAAGTACCCCTGGTCAGGGCCGTCGGGTGTAGATTTGTGGGGGACGCTGCAAGTACGTCCATGTAAGCTCAGTCGCCGCATCCATGCGGCTCATGCCCCCTCAAATCCACCCCCGCCGACCCTTCGACAGTGTGTCGCGGGCCACGGGAAAGCGGGCGCGCCGACCTGCGGTCGCCACGATTCGCGGCATGCACTCTTCGGTAGGGTTGGTTCCCAAACAACCGCCGTGAAAAATTCAACGTCCGGTAACGCATGAAAATGGAACGCAAGGCAGTGTCGGCCAGCGGCCGACAACCGCGTTTCCCGCGCGGACCGACGCACTGTCGAGGGGTCGGCGGGGTGGGTTTGTGGGGGAATGAGCGGCATGGATGCCGCGACTTAGCCCCCATGGATGGGTTTACGGCGTCCCCCACAAGCCCACCCCCGACGGCCCCAACCAGGAAAGCCACCCAGACCACGGCTGTTCGCCCAGAACCAACAACAGCCGGGCAGAGCCCGGCGCCACGCAACGTTGGCGATTGCCGCAAAAAAAAAAGGCCCCGGATCGCTCCGGGGCCTTTCGTATTACACCTTGATGCTCATCAACGATCCGGACGATGCACCGTATTCGCGTCGCCCTGGCGTTCCAGGAACTCCTTGGACGGTTCGTCCAGCTTGTCGCCGAGCATGCGGCGGACCACCACGAAGAACACCGGGATCATCAGCAGGCCGAGGAAGGTGGCGAACACCATGCCGCCGATCACGCCGGTACCGATGGCGTGACGCGCGTTCGCGCCCGCACCGGTCGAGATCGCCATCGGAATCACGCCCATGATGAACGCGAACGAGGTCATCAGGATCGGGCGGAAACGCAGGCGCGAGGCCTCGATGGTCGCTTCGCGCAGGTTCTTGCCCGCCGCCCGCTGCTCCACCGCGAACTCCACGATCAGGATCGCGTTCTTCGCCGCCAGGCCGATCACCGTGATCAGGCCGATCTTGAAGTACAGATCGTTCGGCAGCCCGCGTGCCAGCGAGAACGCCAGCGCACCCAGCACGCCCAGCGGCACCACCAGCAGCACCGCCACCGGGATCGACCAGCTCTCATACAGCGCCGCAAGGCACAGGAACACCACCACGATCGACAGCACCAGCAGCAGCGTCGCCGCGTTGCCCGCCAGGATTTCCTGGTAGGACATGCCCGACCAGTCGTAGCCGAAGCCCGCCGGCAGGTCGTCCTGCACGATCCGCTCCATCGCCTGCATCGCCTCGCCCGAACTGCGGCCCGGTGCCTGCGAACCCACGATGTTGATCGCCGAATAGCCGTTGTAGCGGCTCAGCGACGGCGGTGCCGACACCCATTCCGACCGCACCACCGTGCTCAGCGGAATCATCGCCGGCGTCCCGTCTGCATTGGTCTGCAGCGAGCTGGGCGTGTAGAAGCTGTTCAACGACTCCGCCCCGGTCCGGAACGGACCGTCGGCCTGCATCGTCACCCGCTTGATGCGGCCCTGGTAGAAGAAGTCGTTCACGTACACCGGCGCCAGCATCAGCTGGATCGTGCTGTACACGTCCGACACCGACAGCCCCATCGTCTGCGCCTGCACGCGGTCCACGTGCAGCTGCAGCTGCGGCGCGTTTTCCAGGCCGTTCGGGCGCACGCCGACCAGGTGGTCCGGCTTCTGCGCGGCCTGGCCGAGCAGGATGTTGCGGGCCTGGGTCAGCTGTTCGTAACCGGCACCGCTACGGTCCTGCAGCCACATATCGAAGCCGCCGAACTGGCCAAGGCCCTGCACGGTGGGCAGGTTGACCACGAAGATCTGCGCTTCCTTGATGCCGTAGAACGCGCCGTTCATGTTCTGGATGAACTCGGGCGCGGTGAACTTGCGTTCCTCCCACGGCTTCAGGCGGATGAAGCCCATGCCCACGTTCTCGCCGGAACCGACGAAGCTGAAACCGGCCACCTGCAGCATGCCTTCATAGCCATCCTGCTTTTCCAGGATGCCACGCATCTGCGCGAACACTTCGTTGGTCTGGCCCTTGGTCGAGCCCGGCGGCAGCTGCACGATCGCCAGCGCATAGCCCTGGTCTTCTTCCGGCAGGAAGCTGCCCGGCATGCGGGTGAACAGGAAGCCGCACAGTGCGGTCAGTACCACGAACAGGATCATCCAGCGCGGCGCATGGCGCACTGCCGAGGTGATGTGGCCCACATAGGTGTGGCTGATCTTGTCGTAGTACTTGTTGAAGGTGCGGTAGATGATGTTCGGGTTGTCGTTGTGCGTCGGCTTGAGGAAGGTCGCGCACAGCGCCGGGGTGAAGCCCAGGGCCAGGAATGCCGAGAACGCCATCGAGATGGCGATGGTCAGCGCGAACTGCTTGTAGATCTCACCGGCGGCGCCGCCCTGCAGGGCGGACGGGATGAACACCGCAGCCAGCACGACGGTGATCGCCACCACCGCGCCGGTGATCTGGGTCATCGCCTTCTGCGTGGCCGGCTTCGGCGCCAGGCCTTCCTCGGTCATGATGCGTTCGACGTTCTCGATCACCACGATCGCGTCATCGACCACGATGCCGATCGCCAGCACCATCGCGAACAGGGTCAGCTGGTTGATCGTGAAGCCGATCATCCACATGCCCAGGAAGGTACCGAGCAGGGCCACCGGGATGACCAGGGTCGGGATCAGGGTGGCGCGGAAGTTCTGCAGGAAGATCAGCATCACCAGGAACACCAGGAACACTGCCTCGAACAGTGTCTTGACCACTTCCTGGATCGAGATCTTGACGAAGGTGGTGCTGTCGTACGGCGAGAACCAGGTCACCCCAGACGGGAAGCTGGGCTGCAGCTCGTCCATCTTGGCGCGCACCGCATCGGCCACGTTCAGGGCATTGGCGCCCGGCAGCAGCTGGATGGCGAAGGCGCCGGTCGGCTTGCCGTTGTACTGGGTGTCGAAGCCGTAGTTGTTGGCACCGAAGGCAACACGGGCGATGTCCTTCATCAGTACCCGCGAGCCGTCAGGATTCGCGCGCAGGATGATGTTCTCGAACTCCTGCGGCGAACTGAAGCGGCCTTCGGCCGAGACCGTGGCGGTAAAGTGCTGGCCTTCCGGCGACGGGTCCGAACCCAGCGCACCGGCGGCGAACTGCACGTTCTGTGCGCGCACCGCGGCCAGCACCTGGCTGGCCGACAGTCCGTAGCCCTGCATCTTTTCCGGGTTGAGCCAGATGTTCATGGCGTACTCGGAACCGAACTGCTGGGTGCTGCCGACGCCGGGGATACGCGAGACCTGGTCGAGCACGCGCGAGCCGACGATGTCGTTCAGGGCATCACGGTTGATGGCCGGCGTGTCGGACTGCAGCGCGATGACCATCAGGAAGCCGGCGTTGGCCTTGGCCACCACCACGCCCTGCTGGGTCACTTCGGTCGGCAGCCGTGGCGTGGCCAGCGACACCTTGTTCTGCACCTGCACCTGCGCGATGTCCGCGTCGGTGCCGGTTTCGAAGGTCAGGGTGATTTGCGCACGGCCGTTCGAGGCTGATGAGGAGCTGAAGTACAGCAGGTGATCGATACCGGTCAGCTGCTGCTCGATCACCTGGGTGACCGACTTTTCGGTGGTGTCGGCGCTGGCGCCGGGGTAGGTGGCGCTCACCGTCACCTGCGGCGGTGCGATGCTCGGGTAGGACTCCACGCCCAGACCCAGGATCGAGATCACGCCCGCAAGCGAGATCAGGATCGCGACCACCCAGGCGAATACCGGGTGTTCAATGAAAAATTTAGGCATGACGGACGGTTCCCGTTATTGCTTGTTCGGTTCGGCAGCCGGAGCGCCGTCGGAGGGCTTGGCGGCCGCGTCGGCCGGTGCCGCAGCGTCGGCCTGCGCGGCCGGCGCCTGGCCGGCAGCCGCGGGCGCGGCGCCTGCCGGTGCCTGGCCATTGGCGCCCGGTGCACCCGGGGTCCACGGCTTGGCCGTGGCCGGTGCGCCTTCCTTGACCTTCTGCACGCCCGCCACGATCACCTGGTCGCCCGGTTCCAGGCCGCTGCTGACCAGCCAGTTGCTGCCCTGCTGGCCTTCGGTGACCACGTTGCGGCGCAGGACCTTGCCGTCCTTGCCGACCACCATCACGTAGCCGCCGACGGTGTCGCGCTGCAGCGCCTGCAGCGGCACCAGGAACGCATTCTTGCGCTCGCCCAGCACCGCCTGGAAGCTGACGAACGAGCCCGGCAGCAGGATCTTGTCCGGGTTCGGCAGCAGCGCGCGCAGGGTCACTGCGCCGGTGGAGGGGTCGACCACGGCCGAGGAGTAGTCCAGCGTGCCCGGGTGCTCATAGGCGGTGCCGTCGGAAAGCTTGACCGCCACGGTCGACTTGCCGTCGCCGGCCAGCAGCACCGAGCCCTTGGCTTCGGCCTGGCGCAGCTGGGTCAGCTCGTCCGAGCTCATCGAGAAGTTCACGTACAGCGGGTCGAGCTGATCCACGGTGGTCAGCAGGGTGATGTCGCCCTGGCCGACCAGCGCGCCTTCGGTAACCTGCTGCTTGCCGGCGCGGCCGTCGATCGGCGAGGTCACCTGGGCGTAGCCGAGGTTGATCTTCGCGTTGGACAGCGCCGCCTGCGCCTGCTGTACGGCGGCGGCAGACGAGCGTTCGGTGGCTTCGGCGGCATCCAGGTCCGACTTGGAGACGAACTGCTGCGGTGCCAGCGATCGGGCGCGGGCCGCGGCGGCCTTGGCGTTGGCGTAGGTCGCCTGGGCCGAGGCCAGCTCGGCCTGCGAGGCGTTCAATGACGCCTGCAGCGGCGCCGGGTCGATCAGGAACATCACCTGGCCCTGTTTGACGTCCTGGCCTTCCTGGTAGACGCGCTTGAGCAGCACGCCGGGTACGCGGGCACGCACGTCGGCGCTGCGGTACGGCGACAGGCGGCCGACCATCTCACGCTGCAGCGGCAGGGTGCCGGCCTTGGCTTCGATCACGCCCACTTCCGGCGGCGGGGGCGTCTGTTGTTCCGGCTTCTTGCAGGCGGTCAACGCGACGGCGACTGCGCACGTCATGGCGAGGGTGCGGAGTGGGGCGATCATCGGGGGGAACTCCGGTGTTGGTTTGAATGCTGTGGGCGGACCGCGACCGGCGCAACGCACGCGCGAGGGGAGCTGTCCACGGAAATGTCGGCCCACCGGCGCCGCCGCGAGGCGTCTGCACGATGGGGGAAATACGGTACGGCGATCCTGCTCAATAGCAGGTGGCTCATGAAGTGCGGGTCGTCATGTCGGTCGGCGCCGGCGCAGAGTCGTAAAAGAGTCTGTTCAGCGATGTGAAATCCGGCGGCGCCGTTCCACACGCGGTGATCGCGTGCATCCAGCACGGCGGCGGTGGGGGTGGGGGAGCTCACGCGGTGGACTATACCGTCCAGTTCAGAATTGGTGAAGCATGGCTTTCGACACGGTTCGTGATGCGCGTCGTCAAGTTGCCATGTCCAGTGCGGATGCTGGCATGCACACCTTGGATGCAACACGTTCCGTACCTTGGCGCATTGATCGGGTGCGATGTAAACGCCACCCAACCCGAAAAACCTTATTCCGTCCTGCAGCAAGGTGTTTTCGTGCGGTAGGGCTACAATTTCATTTTCCCAACTGGGCAACACGCATCGCTCTGCCATGAAACCGCAAAAAACAGCAGCCAAGACCGTGAAAAAAACGACCAAACCAGCCGATACGCAGACTGTTTCGCCAGTGGGCTTCTCTCTGGAACCGGTGTACACGGCTTTGCGCAAGCGTTACCCGGCGGCCGGGCAGGCCGAGGCAGTGGCGTTCGCCGCAGATTTCTACAAGCGCATGGAAGCGGACGAGTTCCCGCACCACACGGTTGAAGAATGGGCCGCACTGGCCGGCGACACCCTTGAATTCGCCCGCGTGCGCAAGGCCGGCAAGGCCAACGTGCGCGTGTTCAACCCCACCCTGAAGGCCAACGGCTGGGAATCGGCGCACACCGTGCTGCAGATCGTCAACGACGACATGCCGTTCCTGGTCGACACCGT
>NZ_CAUQLJ010000033.1:0-22358 GCF_963519125.1 uncultured Stenotrophomonas sp.
TCAAGGCCAAGGACAAGACCTCCGGCTTCCGCCTGATGGGCTTCGGCCACCGCGTGTACAAGAACTTTGACCCGCGCGCCAAGGTCATCGGTGAGATGACCAGCAAGGTGCTCAAGCAGCTGGGCGTGCAGGATCCGCTGCTCGACGTTGCGGTCAAGCTGGAACAGGCCGCGCTGCAGGACGACTACTTCGTCGCCCGCAAGCTGTACCCGAACGTCGACTTCTACAGCGGCATCATCTACAAGGCGCTGCAGATCCCGACCGAAATGTTCACCGTCATGTTCGCGCTGGGCCGCACTTCCGGCTGGGTCGCGCATTGGCTGGAACAGCAGGTCGATCCGGAAATGAAGATCGGCCGCCCGCGCCAGGTCTACACCGGCAGCGACGTGCGCGACTACCAGGGCTGATCCAGCGCTGGTTGCGTCAAAAAACACCTCCGCAAGGAGGTGTTTTTTTTTGTCCCTGCTGCAAGCGACAGACGTGGACGCGATTGACTGAAACTTGCTCGGAACGCTTGAATTGCAGCGGCATCGCGCGCGCTGTCGCAGATCCCACTGGCGTGCGCTGGCTTTAAGAATGGTTGCGTGTGGACGCCACCGCGCACTGCCTACCTTGATCGGCACCCTCATGCGAGGTGCATTCCAATCAAGGGAGAAAAACTCATGTACCGCACGTTGAAGCAGGCCGCGCTTGGCCTGGCGATCTTTACCGCCGCAGTGTCCGCCCACGCCGCCGAAGCGCATATCACCGTCTGGGCCAATATCGACCCGACGCTGTCGCTGCTCAAGGCCGACGGCAGCGTGCTCCCCGATGCCGTGCAGATGCCGTATCGCGCAGGACAGGGCCTGGGCAGCTGGAGCGAACGCGTTCGTGTGTTCTCCAACGACACCAGCCTGGACGTGGACGTGCGCCTGGCCGAACCGGCCGTGCTGATGCCCAAGGTCACCGCCGCCGGCGCCACCGACATCCCGCTGTCGATCAGCCTCAATGGTCGCGAGCTGGGCGTTGCGCCCATTGCCTTCACTGCCGACCAGCTGTTCCTGGGCGCCATTCCCGGCGCCTCCATCGAAATGCCGTTGACCGTGGCCCAGGCCACGCCCGGTCCGATCACCGCCGCCGGCCTGTACGACGGCCCGGTCAGCCTGGTGCTGGCACAGCGAGCCAGCGGCCTCTGATCCGTTCGCCGGCATCGGGCCGAGGGCCCGGTGTCGGCCCTTCACCATGCGAATTCCTGCTTCCGCCCTTGTCCGGCTGGCGGTGGCGCTTGTGCTGGGTCCGATGACGGCCCAGGCGAGCCCGGTGCCGGCCGGTTTCGAAGACCTGGTCAGTGGCCAGCGCGAACACCTGGAGGTACGCGCGTTCGGTCGCTCGGCCGGCCTGTGGCCCGCCTGGGTCACCCTTGACCACGTGCAGCTCGAAGACCCTGCGCAGGTGGTGGCCGCGCTGGGCATGTCCCGTTCCGCCCAGCAGACCCTGCTGCCCGCGCTGTCGGCCCCGCTGCCGCGCGACAGCCATCTTGCCTGCGTCCATGCCCAGCCGGTGCCCGGTTGCGGCTGGCGCGCCCCTGCCGAGGATCCCCACCGCGTGCATGCCATCTTCGACGAAGTCGACGGCGCCCTGCTGCTGTTTCCCGCGCTGCGCTGGCTGCCGCGCGCCGCCCCGGCCGACGACGGCCTGCACCGCCTCAGCGAGCTCGCCGAAAATGCCCTGCTGCACCAGCAGAGCCTGGCCCTCAGCGGCGGCGGCCGCGACCACGCGCTCAATGCGCATGGCAGTGCCGCGCTCGGCGTGCTGCGCAGCGGGCATCTCGGCGGCACCTGGAACTACGCCAGGCAGGCGTGGAGCGGCCATGCCACCCGCAGCCGCTTCCAGGTCGACGACCTGTACTACCGCCACGACCTGGCCCGCCGCCACTACCTGCAGCTGGGCCGGATGGACCGGCGCAACCTGGCCAGCAGCCAGGGCGGCCAGTTCGGTCTCGGCCTGCTGCCGCTGGAGCGGTTCGACGGCGTGCGCATGGGCACCACCCAGGCCTACATCGATGTCGACGCCAACCCCGGCGCTGCGCCGCTCACGGTGCTGCTGTCCCGACCTGCACGCGTGGACGCCTTCGATGGCGGGCGCCTGCTGCAGACCTTCTACCTGCCCGCCGGCGTCACCGACCTGGACACCCGCCAGTTCCCGCCCGGCAGCTACGAGGTCACCCTGCGCATCCATTAAGATGGCCGCCTGGTGCGCACCGAAATCCAACCGTTCTCACGCGGCCAGGCGTGGGGCGAACCGGGACTGCAGTGGTTCGTGCAGGGCGGCCGGGAACAGGCGCATGCGCGCGTGCCGGTGGCCGGGCAGGGCGCATTGCAGGCCGGCCTGCGGCTGCCGCTGACGCCCCATTCTGGGGCCAGCCTGGGGGTCGCGCGGATCGGCGATCGTCGCTACGCCGAACTGCGCTCCGGCACCCGGCACCGGGTCCGCACGCATGACCTGCAGGCCGAGATCGGCGCGATTGCCGGCAGCGATGGCAGCCGCGGCAGTCAGCAGCAGCTCAACCTGCGCAACCGTGCCTCCTGGAACCTGTATCGCCAGCGCATGCGGGGTGCGCGCTGCCGCCCGAGCCTGGACGCCGACAACGACCGGCTCGGCTGTGCCGATGCGTTGAGCGCGTCGTTGAGCCTGCCGCTGGCGGGCGGCAGCCTGTATCTCGGGCACACCCGCCGACGCAGTGCGGTGCCTGCAGGTTCCGGCGTTGTCGCCCGCCTCCCCGAGCGCAGCCGCAGCGTGCAGATGAACTACAGCCTGACCCGGCAGTGGCGCGGCATGAGCGTCAGCGCCCGGCTCGGTGCCTGGCGCCAGGACAGCGTGCACCCCGACCAGGGCGTGCAATTCGGCGTGGCCGTCTCCCGCCTGCGCCATGCGGCAGGCAGCAGCGTGTTGCGCCGGTTCGGCGTCGAGGCCCGGCAGCCACGTCACGCCGAACCGGAGCGGAGCATGACGCTGGCGCGGTCCTGGCGACAGGAACAGGACGGCAGTGCGCGCGAGGCCGGTGCCGAAGTCGCTCTGGGCGACCGCGGTGATGTCGATGCCCTGCTTGCGCTGCGTGCCTACACGCCGTTGGGACATACCGGTGCGGTGCTGTCGCACTTCCGGCAGGCCGATGCCAACGCCACTGCCTACAGTGTCAGCCACGGTTCGGCCCTGGCCCTGTCACGGCGTGGTCTGTTCTGGGGCAGCGCCAGCGGCGCCGATGCCGGCGTCGCGGTGAGCGTGGCCGAGGCCGACCTGCCGGCCCTGGACGGTGCCGCCGCCGAGGTGCAGGCCGGTGCGCAGCAGCGCCAGGTCCTGCGCTTCGGCCAGCGTCGCCTGCTGCCGTTGAGTAGCTACCAGCGCCACCGGGTGGACGTGCACGATGTCGCCAACCACGTGCAGGACGCCGGCGTGCGCGTGACCCGCCCGGGAACGGCGCACCAGCCGTTCCTGCTGCCGGGTCGGGTGATCGCGCTGCCGGTCGGCGTCGAAACCACGTTCACCTACATCGGCAGCGCGCGCGACGCCGGTGGCAGCGCGCTGGCCGGCGCGCGCATCCTCAACGCGGCCGCGCCACCGCTGGGGCACGACGGCGGGTTCATGGCCGAGTTCCCGCAGCGCGAAGCCATGCTGTACCTGCTGCTGCAGGAAAAGCTGCTGCAGTGCCCGCTGCAGGTGCGCGAGCAGCGCAGCGTAGTGCTGCTGGTCGGGCCGCTGGCCTGTGCGCCGCTGGCACGCGATGCGCTGCCCGAACGCATCAGCCAGCAGCCACGGGTCCAGCAGTTGCTCGATGGCGCGCCGATCGCACTGGGTCGGCCGTGAGCGGCCCCGCGTATCGGGTGGCCTGGATCGGGCTGGTCGGGCTGCTGCAGGCCGCGCCCGCCGCAGCACAGCGCCCGCCGGTGACCGTGCCCACGCCGGGAACCACCGTCACCACGCTGCACCACGCCTTCGACCGGGCCGCACCGCAGCCACTGTCGCTGTGGAGGCCACGCACCGTGCTCGGCTTCCAGGAAGTGGTGTACGGGCACGGCGGCATCCACGTCACCTGCACCGACACCCCCGAGCGTGGGCGCTGCCCGCGCACCGACACCGGGGGAGGGCCGACCGGGCGCAGCCCGATCCAGCTGGAATTCCACGAGCAACGCAGTGGGCAGCGCCGCGAGATCGCGGTCCTGGGCTGGCTGGAGCGAGCCGAATGGGAGCGCGCCTGCAGCGACGACTTCTGGGATAAATCGGAATACCCGTTGTGGACATCGTCCACGCGCGAGTGCCACGTCGCGCCCGCCGGCACCGCTGCCACGCTGGAGATCGCGGCGCGCGACATCGCGCAGCTGGTGGCCGGGCGCTGGCAGGCCGAGCTGCACCTGGACGTGCGCAGCGGGCGGGGCGGCGCGGTGCTGGGCCGGCATGTGTTCGCGCTGGAGGTGCTGGTAACCGATCCCGCGCGTGCGGCCATCCACTTTCCCGAGCACGGCGCCTCGGTTGCGCCGATGGACCTGCAGTTGCAGGTGCGCACGCAGCCGGCACCGGCCAGCGTGGGCGGGGAAGCGGTGCTGGAGATGTGCCTGTATGACGGGCTGGGCTCGCTCAGCAGCCAGCTGGAGCTGGTCGCGCGCGACGGCCGCCCCGACGCGCCCGGCCGGCCGGCCGGTCACTTTTCGGTCTGGCACCTGCGCGGCGGTGCCGCCGCCCATGACCGCATCGACTACCGCCTGCACCTGCTGCACGGGGGCCGCCGCATCGACCTCGCCCGCGACGTTCACACCGTGCTGGACGGGATCGACAGCGCCGAACTGCGGCCGGTGCTGCTGCCGGGCATGGAACAGACCGTGCACTGCGTGCCGACGCCACTGAGCTTCCAGACCCCGCGGTTTCCCGCCGCCGACAAACGCGATGGGCGCTACCAGGGCGATCTCACCCTTGAAATGCGCTTGCCGACCCGCCGCCCCTGACGTCCCCGAGATTCCAATGCGCCTGCATCGTGCTGTTTTCCTGCTGATTTTCCTGCTGTGGGCCGCCCCGGTGTCGGCCAACCTGGACGTGCACCCGATGCGCGTGCACGTCGACGCCGGGCGCACCACCAGCATCCGCGTGCATGCGCAGTCGCCGCGCACCCAGTACGTACGGGCCACGGTCAAGCGCGTGGTGGAACCGGCGGGTGGGGCCGAACACGAAGTGGACGAACCCACGGGGGACGCCGCGGCGCTGGCGGTCACGCCAGGCATGTTCGCGCTGGCCGGCGGCGGCAGCCGCCTGGTCCGCGTGATTGCACTGACGCCGGTGGCCGAGGAAACCGCCTTCCGGGTGTACTTCGAAGGCGTGCGCGGTCAGGATCCGGACGCGCCGGTGGAGCCCGCGTCCGCCACCAGCGCCACCCTTGGGGTCAGCCTGGTCTGGGGCGTGCTGGTCAACGTGCTGCCCGCCGACGGCCGCGTCGCGATGCAGCTGGTCGATGGCCAGCTGCACAACCGCGGAACGCTGCGGCTGGGCATCCGCCGCATCGAACAGTGCCTCGCCGGCGCCCGTACCACGCATGACATCGAGCGCAGCGTCTATCCAGGCGCTGCGCTGGCGCTGCCTTTCCAGCCGGCATCCGGCGCGCGGCTGCGCGTGGATTACCGGCTCAGCCGCGACGGCTATCGCGAACACCAGCAGGTCCTGCTGCCTTGAAGGGAACCACCATGTACCGTTTAGAACACGCACGTCCCCTGCGCCAGCGCGCCCGCCTTGCCGCCGCGCTGATCGTGGCGTTGCCGGGGGCCGTTGCCGCCACGCCGCCGCTGGTGCCCAGCCCTGTGGGCGTGGACACGCGCGAGGATGAGGTGCCTGCCTCTGCACGCGCGCTGTCGTTTGCCGGTGGCCTGGGGGTCGGTGTCGGCGTGGCCGGCGTGTTCGGCCGCGACCATGGGCGCGAGCGCATCTACCATTGCCAGGTGCCACCGGCACCGCCGCCGCTGCCCGCCGAGGTCGTGCTGCCGCCGGAGTGGTCCGACGCGCTCTGGCAGGTCAACGACAACGGCCAGCGGATCGCCCGCAACCGCTTCGACATCGACCAGTTGCGCGACAACATGCAGGCGGTCGTTCCCGACCTGAGCGACGTGGTGCGCTTCGACAAGGACGCCACGGTGCACCTGCGCGGTGCGCGATTGATCGCACTGGGCGAAGGCGATATCGGTCCCGACAGTCGCCACGCCGTCAACGGAACGCAGTTGTTTGCCACTGAAAAGCGGGTCGCAGCGCTGGAGTACACCCAGTTGTACGCACGGGTCGGCGCCGACGACGAAAGTTTCCCTGCCTACGCTGGACACCTGGGTACCGCGATGGGCAGCGACGCCCGTGCGCAGGGCTCGGGCTCGACCGCGATCGGCAGCTACGCCACCGCGCTGGGCACCAATTCGGTGGCCCTGGGCCGCGCAGCGATCATCCTTGAAGGCGCTGCAGACGGCTTCGCACTCGGCTCGCGTTCGCGCGTGCTGGCCGAAAACGGCATGGCCATCGGCGCCTCCACCCAGGTCTGGGAAGGCGCCCATGACAGCGTCGCGTTGGGCTTTGCTTCGATCGTGCAGCGACCGTTCGAAGTGTCGGTAGGCGGGCAGGGCATCCGCCGGCGCATCACCAACGCGATGCCGGGCATCGCGCCCGACGACGTGGTGTCGCTGCGGCAGCTCTCGGACCTGGCCAGCGTGCTCGGCACCGGCATCAACGCCGAAGGCGGAGTGCGCGCGATGCGCTTCGCGGTACAGGGCAGGTACCACGGCACGATTGCCGGCGCGCTGGATGCGCTGGATTACGCAGTGAGCGCCGCGCATGACCGCTTGGGCGACATGGACGAGCAGGTCAGTGCGTTGGCCGCGCAGCACGACGCTGACGGGCAAGGCAGTGACGCCCAGGGCGGTGCCGCCGCGGAAGCGGCCCCCGTGCTGGCGGTGGCGTCCGCGGACGCATCTGCCGACGCAGACCGCGAGGTGGTGTCGGCGGCCCCTGTCCCCGAGTCCGCAGCACGTCCGGCCGATTCGGCGCCGGCCCAGGTACAACAGGTTCAAACCCCGCCGCCGGTCGATGCGCGTGCCGTGGACGACGCGGTGCAGCGTGCCAATGCCTACACCGACCAGGCGCTGGCCGGCGTCGACCGCCGCTTCGACCGGCTCGACCGCCGCATGAACCGCATGGCCGCGATGGGCAGCGCGCAGGCGGCCATGGCGATGAACACCGCCGGGCTGCCTACCTGGAACCGGTTGGGCGCAGGCATCGGCCATGCCGATGGCGAGTCTGCGCTCGCGGTGGGCTACCAGCGCGTGCTCGACCGGCGCGCCACCACCACCTTCAGCCTCAACGGTGCCTTTAGCCAAGGCGGTGAGAGCGCCGTGGCGGTGGGCGTGGGCATCGGCTGGTAAAGGCGGCGTAGAAACCTCAGGGGCTGTCCAGGTAGCCCCTGATCTCGTCTTCGGCCAGCAGCGTGCGCAGCTGCGCGGCCGAGGCGCGCCGCATCGGTTTCTCGTCGATGCTCGACAGCGGTGGCTGGCGCAGCGCGTCGTAGGGCAGCACCGCCACGTCGAAGGTCAGCCCTTCGGCACTGAACACCCACACCGGTGCATCCAGCGTGCGCTCGCGATCCAGGCGCAGGCGCCGCATGCGCGACTCGGCCGGGATCCGGTGCTCCTCCAGGAAGCGCTGCACGGCATCGGCGTCGTCGCTGTGCAGCTGCAGCTGCACGGGGCTGTTGGCGTCGGCGGTGCCCTCCAGCACCGGCCCGCACAGGCGCGGCGAGAACCCGTGCAGGAATTCCAGTGCGCGCAGCCCGGCTTCGCGGCGCTGGCGCAGCTGTGTGCCGTGCCCGGCACCGGCGAACAGGCGCTGGTACTCGCGCAGGGCGTCTTCGATCTCGGTATTGCGCGGCAGCGAGGCATCGTCATGGATGCCGAGCCGCCCGGCGGCCTTCAGTTTGGCCTGGTGGTAGTCGCGGATTCCGCCTTCGGCCATCAACCGGGCTGCCTCGTGGGCAAGCCGGTGGCGGCGTTCGCGGGTCTGGCTCTCGGCATGCTGGCGTGCACGATGCATGAGCGGATCTCCCCTTTGCGACCTGCCACCGACTCTACACGTCACGCGCATGCTGCGCGTGACGTTTCAACGATCAGAATATGTCGAACGCCGCGTCGTCGGCCTGCTGGGTCTGGGTATTGAAGTCGTACTCGGCAAGCTTTTCCATGTCCTCGACCTTGACCCACTCGGTAGCGCCATTGAGCGTGGCCTGGACCATGCCGGTCGGCGGCTCGTTCTGCGCCACCGGGGTGTCCTTCAACGCCACCCGCATGTAGTCGATCCAGATCGGCAGTGCCGCACGGCCGCCGTATTCGCGGTAGCCCAGCGAGCGGAAGTCGTCGCGGCCCACCCATACGGTGGTGGCGTATGGACCGCCGAAGCCGGAGAACCACGCGTCGCGGTGGTCGTTGGTGGAGCCGGTCTTGCCGCCCACGTCCTCGCGGCCCAGCACCTTGGCCGCGGTGCCGGTACCGCGCTGGACCACGTCGCGCATCATCGAAACCAGCTGGTAGGCGGTGCGCGCATCGATCGCCCGCGGCGCGGTACGCGCGTTCGGGTCGACCGGCACCACGGGTGCGGCGACCTGCTCGGGCGTGGCCGCACCGGCCGGGGCCGGCGCCGCAGCCGCGCCGAAGTTGAAGCCGTCCACCACCTGGCTCACCGGCGCGCCGCCACTGGTGCCGACGCACTCGCGGCAGGCCCGGGCCGGATTCTCCTTGAACACCAGGTTGCCGTCGCGGTCGCTCACCTGGTCGATCAACCAGGTGTCCACGCGCGAGCCGCCGTTGGCGAATACCGCATAGCCGCGCGCCACCGACAACGGGGTCAGCGAAGCGGTGCCCAGCGACATCGACAGGTTCGGCGGCAGCTCGGCCTCGGCGAAGCCGAACTCGCTGATGTACTTGCGTGCGTACTCCACGCCCATGCCGTCGAGCAGGCGCACCGACACCAGGTTGCGCGACTGCACCAGTGCTTCGCGCAGGCGCATCGGGCCGCGGAACCCGCCGCCGTCGTTCTGCGGCTGCCAGGTCTTGCCGCGGCGGTCGCGGAACACCACCGGGGCGTCCAGCACGATCGAGGCCGGGTTGAAGCCCTTGTCGAATGCGGCCGCGTAGATGAACGGCTTGAAGCTGGAACCCGGCTGGCGGCGCGCCTGGGTGGCGCGGTTGAACTTGTTGCCGGAGAAGCTGAAACCGCCCACCAGCGCCTTCAGCGCACCGGTCTGGGCGTCCAGCGAGACCAACGCGGACTGGCCGCGCGGAATCTGGTCCAACAGCCACTGGCCCTCTTTCTCGCCAGTGCGCACGCGCACGATGTCGCCGCGCTGGACCAGCTTGGCCGGGGTCTTGTTGGTCCACTTGGCGGCCGAGGCCGGCAGTACCAGCTCGGTGCGGTTGGCCAGCACCACGGTGGCACTGCCGTCGGCGCTGGTGGACGCGACGATGGCCGGCAGCAGCCCGGACTGGGCGCTGATGCCGCGCAGATGCGCGGCCAGCGCCGCCGCATCGTCGCCCGCGCCCAGCGCCACCTGCTGCTCCACCCCGTGCCAGCCGTGCCGATGGTCGTACTGCAGCAGGCCGTCGCGCACCGCCAGGTTCGCCGCCGCCTGCATCTCGGCATTGATGGTGGTGGTGACGTGGTAGCCCTTGTTGAGCACGTCGCCGCCGAAGCGGGCGATCATTTCCTGGCGGACCAGCTCGGCCACGTACGGGGCGTCGACCTGGACCGGCGGCTCATGCGCGGTGGCGTGCATCGGCACCGCCTTGGCCGCGTTGGCCTCGGCCTGGCTGATGAAGCCCAGGTTGGCCATGCGCTGCAGCACGTAGAAGTCGCGGCGCTCGCGGGCGCGCTCGGGGTTGCTGATCGGGTTGCCGCTGGAGGGGAACTTGGGGATGCCGGCCAGCGAGGCCATCTCGTCCAGGTCCAGCTCGGCCAGGGTCTTGCCGTAGTAGAACTGGGCCGCAGCGGCCACGCCGTAGGAGCGGTTGCCGAAGAAGCTCTTGTTCAGGTACAGCTCGAAGATCTCGTCCTTGCTCAGCTCCTGCTCGATCTTGCGGGCCAGCAGGATCTCGGCCAGCTTGCGGGTGTAGCTGTACTCCGAGCTCAGGAAGAACTGCCGGGCCACCTGCTGGGTGATGGTCGACCCGCCCGGGACCCGCTTGTCGTTGGTGGTGGCCAGCAGCCACACCGCGCGCGCGATGCCCTTGTAGTCGACCCCGCCGTGCTCGTAGAAGCGGGCGTCCTCGGTGGCCAGGAAGGCCTGCTTGAGGCGCTCGGGGACCTCCTTCATGGTGATCGGGGTGCGCCGCGACTCGCCGAACACCGCCATCAGCTGGCCGTCGGCCGCATAGACGTACATCGGCTCCTGCATCTCGATGTCGCGCAGGGTCTGGACGTCCGGCAGCCGCGCGGAAATGGCGTAGTACAGGCCACCGGCGACGGCCGCGCCGATCAGGGCCAGGACCAGGAAAACCACCAGCATCCAGCGCAGCCAGCGTCGAAGACGAGTCATCAGTGACAGATTCCGATTGCGAATTTCGTGGCCGCAGAGTATAGATTACGCAAGGGAACGGCTGGGGTTGTTCCCGGGGAGAGCATTTCGGTGACCGTCAGGGGACGGGCAAAGCGTGCGCTGCTGCGCGTTTTGAACGTTGGCTGTTGCCATTTGCAAAAAAAACGTTATTAATGCGCGGACGCAGGTTATGCGTTCAAGTGCCCGTCGGCAGGGGAGAAACCGTGGGGCTTATCCCAAAAAGCCAGTCGCCGCTTATCGGCGTCGACATCAGTTCGACTGCAGTAAAGCTTCTGCAGCTTTCCCGCAGCGGCAATCGTTTCCGTGTGGAACATTACGCTGTGGAACCACTTCCGCCGAATGCGGTGGTGGAAAAGAACATCGTGGAAGTGGAGGCCGTGGGTGAGGCCATCCGCCGCGCGGTGAACCGCTCCGGTACCAAGGCACGGCATGCCGCCGCGGCCGTGGCCGGTTCTGCGGTCATCACCAAGCTCATCCCGATGCCGGCCGACCTGGACGAGAACGACATGGAAGCCCAGGTCGAGCTCGAAGCGGTCAACTACATCCCGTACCCGATCGAGGAAGTGAACCTCGACTTCGAGGTGCTCGGGGCGATCCCCAACAACCCGGAAATGGTCCAGGTGCTGTTGGCGGCTTCGCGCTCCGAGAACGTGGAGCTGCGCCAGTCGGCGCTGGAACTCGGTGGCCTGACCGCCCGGGTGATGGACGTGGAGGCCTTCGCGGTCGAAAACGCCTTCGCCCTGGTCGCCAGCGAGCTGCCGATCGCCAGCGATGGCGTGGTTGCGCTGGTCGACATCGGCGCCACCATGACCACCCTGAACGTGCTTCGTGGCGGGCGCAGCCTGTACAGCCGTGAGCAGGTGTTCGGCGGCAAGCAGCTGACCGACGAGGTCATGCGCCGCTACGGCCTGACCTACGAGGAAGCCGGCCTGGCCAAGCGCCAGGGGGGGCTGCCGGAAAGCTACGAGGTGGAAGTCCTCGAGCCGTTCAAGGAAGCCACCGTCCAGCAGATCAGCCGCCTGTTGCAGTTCTTCTACGCGGGCAGCGAGTTCAACCGGGTCGACCACATCGTGCTGGCCGGCGGTTGCGCGGCGCTGGCCGGTCTTCCGGAAATGGTGGAAGAGCAGTTGGGCGTGGCTACCGTGGTGGCCAACCCGTTGGCGCAGATGACGCTGGGTCCGAAGGTACAGGCACATGCCCTGGCCCAGGATGCCCCGGCGCTGATGATTGCCACCGGGCTGGCGCTGAGGAGCTTCGACTGATGGCAAGAATCAATCTATTGCCCTGGCGCGCCGAACGGCGCAAGCAACGCCAGCGCGAGTTCATGACGATGTTGGGCTTCGCCGCCATCGCCGGCGTCGTGTTGTCGGCCTTGATCTGGTTCTACTACGACCGTCAGGTCAGCGGCCAGGAGGATCGCAACACGTTCCTGCAGGCCGAGATCGCCAAGGTCAAGGAGCAGAACAAGGAGATCGACCGCCTGGACCGCCAGCGCGATCGTCTGCTGGCCCGCAAGAAGGTGATCGAGCAGCTGCAGGCCAAGCGTTCGCAGATGGTGCACCTGTTCGACGCGCTGGTCCGGACCATTCCTGATGGTCTGGTGCTGACCGCGTTGAAGCAGGAAGGCGACATCCTGACCCTGGAAGGCCGCACCCAGTCCAACGCCCGGGTCAGCGCCTACATGCGCAACCTGGAAAGCTCGGGCTGGATGACCAAGCCGGAACTGTCGGTGATCGAAGCGCGCAAGCCGGAAGAAGAGAAGGACAAGGTGGTGGGCCCGGTCGCGGACATCTCGGCGCTGCCGTACGTGTTCGTGGTCAAGGTGACGCTGCCGGCGCAGAGCGAAGCGGTCGACGGCCTGGCGCCGGACGGCAGCGCGGTCACGCCGGGCGCCGACCCGAACGCCGCACCGGCCACCGCGCCGGCCGTGGCACCGCTGGCCCCGGCGCCGGGCACCGCCCCGGCACCTGCTGATGCACCGGCTCCGGCTCCGGCCGCACCGGCACCCGCTGGCAGCCGCATCGTTCCTGCCCCGGCAACGCAACCGGCGGCGTCCAGCGCGCCGCAGAAGGGGGCCGCATGAGCAAGAAAGTCAACATGAAGGACCTGGACTTCAACAACATCGGCAGCTGGCCGCAGCAGGCCAAGATCGTCTTCTGCTCGCTGCTGTCGTTGTTGATCATCATCCTGGCCTGGTTCGTCCTCATCAGCGGCAAGCGCGAAGAGCTTGAAACCCTGGAGCGCACCGAAGTCGGGCTGCGCGCGGACTTCGAGAAGGAACAGGGCCGCGCGGTCAACCTGGAGCCGCTGAAACAGCAGCTGGCCCAGATGGAGCAGGTGCTGCAGCAGATGCTGCGCCAGCTGCCCAGCAAGACCGAAATGCCGGACCTGATCATCGACATCTCGCAGACCGCGTTGTCCAGCGGCCTGGTCAACGAGCTGTTCCAGCCCGGTGAGGAAGTGCCCAAGGAGTTCTACGCCGAAAAACCGATCGCCCTGCGCATGGTGGGCAGTTACCACCAGTTCGGCGCGTTCGTCAGCGGCGTGGCCTCGTTGCCGCGCGTGGTCATCCTGACCATGCACGACATCAACCTCAAGCCCAAGGACCCCAAGACCGGCATCACCGCACGCAGTGGCGCGCTGGAGCTGTCCGGTACGGTCAAGACCTACCGGTACCTGGACGACGTGGAAATGGAAGCGCAGGAAAAAGCTGCCGCCCAGACCGCCGCTGCGAACGGAGGCAAGCCATGAACCTTGCATACACCGCACGGATCTGTGGCCTGCTGATGCTGGTACTGCTGGCAGGCTGCGCACGCAGCATCTCCAGCACGCCCGGCGATGCGCCCAACCTGGAAAAGTGGACCGCCGACGTGCGTGCACGCCCGGCACCGCCGCTCGAACCGCTGCCGGTCATGCAGCAGTTCGAGACCTTCGAGTACTCCGCACAGGGCATGCGTGACCCGTTCACCGACGCCTGGGCCAACCCCCAGGCCGGTGGCTCGGGCCTGCGCCCGGACCCGAACCGCCGCAAGGAGCCGCTGGAAGCCTTCCCGCTGGACGCCTTGGACATGGTCGGTTCGATCGGCAACGGCGGCGGACTGGTCGCGCTGGTGATGGCACCGGACAAGGTCACCTATCGGGTGCGTCCGGGGGTCTACATGGGGCAGAGCGACGGTCGCGTGACCGGGGTCTTCGAAGACCGGATCGAACTGATTGAACTGGTGCCGGATGGCGCGGGCGGCTGGCTGGAACGGCCTGCATCGATCGCGCTTGAAGATCAATGAATGATTATGGGGATAGCACGATGACCTTTTCCAACGCCATGCTGCAGCGCTCCGTCCGGCGCCCGAAGCTGATCCACCTGTGCGCGCTGGGAGTCGCGCTCATGGTGGCCAATGGCACGCTGATGGCGGCCACGCCGGCTGCAGCGGCAACCACCCAGGGGGCTGGCGCCACGCCGGCCGCCGCACCGGCCTCGCTGGCGGTGTCCAAGATCGACTTCAAGCGCGGCGAAGACGGCAGCGGCCGCCTGATCCTGCAGTTCGACGGTGCCGGCGCCAACCCGGACCTGCGCACCCAGGGCAACAGCGTGGTCGTCGACATCGGCAATGCGACCCTGCCGGACACCCTGCAGAAGTCGATCAACGTGGTCGACTTCGCCACCCCGGTGCAGCGCATCGACCCGAAGCCGTACGGCGGCGGCACCCAGCTGGTGCTCAACACCAATACCGCGTTCGAGTCGCTGGCCTACCAGACCGGCAACGAGTACGTGGTCGAGATCAGCGCCCGCAAGAACGCCCCGGCCACCGGTGCGATCAACGCGGCCACCGTGACCCAGGCGGCCGCGGCGGTTGCCCAGCGCGGTTACAGCGGCAAGCCGGTGACCTTCAACTTCCAGGACGTGCCGGTGCGCACCGTGCTGCAGTTGATCGCGGAAGAGTCGAACCTGAACATCGTGGCCTCCGACAGCGTCGCCGGCAACGTCACCCTGCGTCTGGTCAACGTGCCGTGGGACCAGGCGCTGGACATCGTGCTGCGCGCCAAGGGCCTGGACAAGCGCCGCGAGGGCGGCGTGATCTGGGTCGCGCCGCAGCCGGAGCTGGCCAAGTTCGAGCAGGACAAGGAAGACGCGCGCATCGCGATCGACCAGCGTGTGGACCTCGTCACCGAATACGTCCAGATCAACTATCACAACGCCGCGCAGATCTTCAAAGCGCTGACCGAAGCCAAGGGCATCGGCGGCAGCAGTGGTGGCGGTGGTGGTAGCGGCGGCGGTGGCAGCTCGTCGCAGGAAGACAGCGGCTTCCTGTCGTCGCGCGGTCGCCTGGTGGCCGACGAGCGCACCAATACGCTGATGATCAGCGACATCCCCAAGAAGGTCGCGCGCATGCGCGAGCTGATCAGCGTGATCGACCGCCCGGTCGACCAGGTGCTGATCGAAAGCCGCATCGTGATCGCCACCGACACCTTCGCGCGTGAGCTGGGTGCCAAGTTCGGCATCACCGGCAGCCGCGACAACGTGTACTTCAGCGGCAACACCACCACCAACCACAGCAACATCACCAGCGACGGCGAAAACGCCACCGAGTACCAGGAAGCGCTGAACGAGTGGGCCGCCGGTGGCGGTACCGGACCCGTGCCGGTTCGTCCGCCGCGCACCATCAACGCCGGTGGCCTGAACTGGAACCTGCCGGTTGCAAGCACCCTCAACCCGGGTTCGCTGGCACTGTCGATCCTCAACGCCGGCTACCTGCTGGACGTGGAGCTCTCGGCCATGCAGCAGGAATCGCGCGGCGAAGTGATCTCCAACCCGCGTGTGGTCACCACCAACCAGCGCGAAGCGGTGATCAAGCAGGGCAAGGAAATCGGCTACGTCACCATCACCGGCGGCACCGGTGGCCAGGCGGCGACCCCGAACGTACAGTTCAAGGAAGTGCTGCTGGAACTGAAGGTCACCCCGACCATCACCAACGACAACCGCGTGTTCCTGAACATGTCGGTCAAGAAGGATGAAGTCGAAAGCTACATCGTGCTGGAAGGCTACGGCCAGGTCCCGACGATCAACCGCCGCGAAGTCAACACCGCGGTGCTGGTCGACGATGGCCAGACCGTCGTGATCGGTGGCGTGTACGAGTTCACCGACCGCAACAGCGTCAACAAGGTGCCGTTCCTGGGCGACGTGCCGTTCCTCGGCAACCTGTTCAAGAAGCGCAGCCGCAACAAGGACAAGGCCGAACTGCTGGTCTTCGTCACCCCGAAGGTGCTGCGCGTGGCCAAGACCAACTGAGTCCTGGCACCGTGGTACAGCGAAAGGGCCGCCACCGTGCGGCCCTTTTCGCGTTCAGGCAATCTTGATCCCGCAGCGGGGCCGGGCCTGCCATCATGGGCGCGGAACCTTACGCCTGTCGCGTGGTCAGATGGACCCATGAACCTGCCACCCCCCATGCCCGCACCCGACTCCACGCCCGTCGCCCCGGCCCCGGAGCACGACCGCCTGCACGACGGCTTCCGCGCGCTGCGCGCAGCGCTTTCGGCCGAGATCGTTGGCCAGGATGCCCTGGTCGAGCGCCTGCTCACCGCGCTGCTGGCCGACGGCCACCTGCTGGTCGAAGGCGCGCCCGGACTGGCCAAGACCACTGCCATCCGCGCCCTCGCGGCGCGATTGGAAGCCGACTTCTCCCGGGTCCAGTTCACCCCCGACCTGCTTCCCGCCGACCTGACCGGCACCGAGATCTGGCGCCCGCAGGAAGGGCGCTTCGAGTTCGTGCCCGGCCCGATCTTCCACCCGATCCTGCTCGCCGATGAAATCAACCGCGCGCCTGCCAAGGTGCAGTCGGCGCTGCTGGAGGCAATGGGCGAACGCCAGGTCACCGTCGGCCGGCACACCTACGCCCTGCCGCCGCTGTTCCTGGTGATGGCAACCCAGAACCCGATCGAGCAGGAGGGCACCTTCCCGCTGCCCGAAGCGCAGCTGGACCGGTTCCTGATGCACGTCCGGATCGGCTATCCCGATTCCACCGCCGAAGCCGAGATCCTGCGGCTGGCGCGCGAACGCGCCCGCGACGCGCTGGGCGCGCCTGCACCGGCCCCGTCGCGGATGCCGCTGGACGATGTGTTCGCCGCTCGCCGCGCGATCCTGTCGCTGCACATGGCCCCGGCGCTGGAGCGTTACCTGATCGAACTGGTGCTGGCCACCCGCGACCCGGCCCGCTACGACCCGGCGCTGGCGCGTCGCATCGCCTGGGGCGCCAGTCCTCGTGGCTCGATCGCGCTGGAGCGCTGCGCGCGTGCGCGCGCCTGGCTGGCCGGCCGTGACTTCGTCACCCCCGACGATGTGCGCAGCGTGGCGCCCGATGTACTGCGCCACCGCGTACTGCCCAGCTACGAAGCCACGGCCGAAGGCTGGGACGGCGAACGCCTGGTGGCCGAACTGCTGGCCCGCGTGCCGGTGCCCTGAGCCCGGCATGCGCGATTCCGACGACACCCCGGCCACGACGCTGGCAGGCAACGGCGTGCAGCCGAGCCTGGCCGAGCTGGTGGCGCTGCGCGGCAGCGCGCACCGGCTCGCGCCGGCACGACGCGGGCGCCTGGCCCATGCCGGCCAGGCACCGTCGCCGATGCGCGGGCGTGGCATGGAGTACGCCGAGTCGCGTGAGTACGTGCCCGGCGACGACGCCCGCCACATCGACTGGCGGGTGACCGCGCGCACCGGCCGTGCGCACACCAAGCTGTTCCAGGCCGAACGCGAACGCCTGACCCTGCTGGTGGCCGACACCGACCCCGTGCTGTACTTCGGCACGCGGGTGCGCTTCAAGTCGGTGCAGGCCGCACGCGTCGGTGCGGTGGCCGCATGGCTGGCGCAGCGCCAGGGTGACCGCCTGAGCGCGTTGCGCGGCAGCCGCAGCGAAGCGCCTATCGCACCCGCCGGTGGCACCCGCGGCGTGCTGCGCGTGCTCGACGCGCTGACCCGCTGGTACGCGGCACCGCCGGCCGACGACACCGGCCTGGACAGTGCCCTGCAGCAGGCCGCACGCGTGCTCCGACCCGGCGCCCGGGTGGTGGTGCTGGCCGATCCGGCGCGCGCGGCCGCGATCGACATTCCGCGCTGGACCGCGCTGGCCATGCACCACGAAGTGCAGCTGATGCTGCTGGCCGACCCGCTCGAGCTGGCGCCGCCCGACGCCGTGCTGCCGTTCCTGTCGCAGGGTCGCCCGGTGGTGCTCGACCTGCACGACAGCGCCGTGCGCGCACACTGGCACGCGCGTTTCGTTGAACCGCTGGAAGCGCTGCAGCGCAGCCTGGGCGCGCGCCGCATCCAGGTGCACGTGGTCAGTACCGACGATGCCAGCGACTGCTGGCTGGGCCCGCTGCCGTCGGCGGTGGTGGCATGACCACCGCCGCCGCACTGCAACTGCGCGACGTGCATCTGCCGCCGTACCCGTCCTGGTGGCCGCTGCCGCTGGGCTGGTGGCTGGTGCTGGCCGTGCTGGTCATCATCGTGGCCGCGCTGTGGGCCTGGCGCGCGCTGCGTCGTCGACGCGAGCGGCGCTGGCTGCAGCTGTTCGACGCGGCCGTCGATGGCGCCGCCCCGGGCGCTGCGCAGGTGGCGGCCGTCGCCGAACTGCTGCGCCGCGCCGCGCGCCGTCGGCAGGCCGGTGCGGAGCTGCTGCAGGGCCAGGCGTGGCTTGAATTCCTCGATACCCCCGGCAGCCGCGCGTTTTCCGACGGTGACGGCCGCTTGCTGCTCGACGGCGCCTACCGCCCCACGCTGGCCGCCGACGAGGTGGAGCGGTTGCGGAGCCTGGCGCGGCCGCGTTTCCTCACCCTGATCAGCGGGCGCGGACGATGATGCCGCAGAGCCTGCTTTCGTTGCTGCCGTGGCTCGACGACCTGGCCTGGCCCTGGGCGCTGCTGGCCCTGCCGTTGCCGTGGTTGATGCGCTGGTGGCCGCGTCGTGCAGTGGCCGGGCCCGCGCTGCGGGTGCCGTATGCCGCGGGTGCGCTGGCCGAACTCGGCCAGGCCCACGGCGTTGCCGCGTGGCGCGTGGGCCGGTTGCTGCTGTGGCTTGCCTGGGCCTGCCTGTGCGTGGCACTGGCCCGCCCGCAGCAGCTGGGCGAGCCGATCGCGCCGCCGCAACAAGGCCGCCAGATGATGCTGGCGGTGGATGTCTCCGGCAGCATGAGCGAACCGGACATGACGCTGGGCAACCAGGTCGTGCAACGCCTGTCAGCGGCCAAGGCGGTGCTGGCCGACTTCCTCGACCGCCGCGCCGGCGACCGGGTCGGCCTGCTGATCTTCGGCGAGCGCGCGTACACGCTGACCCCGATCACCGCCGATCTGACCACCGTGCGCAATCAGCTCACCGATAGCGAGGTCGGCCTGGCCGGTCGCGATACCGCGATCGGCGACGCGATCGCACTGGCGGTCAAACGCCTGCGCGAGCAGCCCGAAGGCCAGCGCGTGCTGATCCTGCTTACCGATGGCGTCAGCAATGCCGGCGTGCTGCCGCCGCTGCGCGCCGCCGAGCTGGCCAAGGCCGAAGGCGTGCGGGTGTACCCGGTGGCGTTTGGTGGCGACGGCGGCATGAGCCTGTTCGGCGTGCAGATCGCGGCAGGGGACGACCCGGTCGACGAAGCGACGCTGCGCCGCATTGCCGAGCTCACCGGCGGTCGCGCCTTCCGCGCGCGCAACACTGATGAGCTGGCGGGAATCTACGCCGAGCTGGACCGGCTGGAACCCATCACCGCCGCCGGCGCCGCCGTGCGCCCCCGCATCGAGCGCTACGGGTGGCCGCTGGCAATGGCCATGCTGCTGGGCGCACTGGCCTGGCTGCTGCCGAGGCGCTGGGCATGAACATGCTGGATATGCCATTGCACTTTGCGCGCCCCGCAGTGCTGTGGGCGTTGGCTGCATTGCCGCTGATCGCGCTGCTCTGGCACTGGCGCCGCCGTCGCGGCAGCGTGTGGCGGCAGAACGTGGACGCGCACCTGCTGCCGCACCTGCTGGTCGCCGGTGGCCGCCGCGCGTGGGGCAGCCTGCTCCTGTTGCTGCTGGGCTGGACACTGGCCGTGCTGGCGCTGGCCGGCCCGGGCTGGCGGCAGCTGCCGCAGCCGCTGTGGCAGGCGCCTGCGCCGCTGGTAGTGGCAGTGGACCTGTCCTCGCGGATCACCGCCACCGACCTGCCGCCGTCCCGTCTGCTGCAGGCGCGGGCCAAGCTGGCCACCCTGTTGCGCGAGCGCAGCGGTGGCGAACTGGCCCTGCTGGCCTACGCCGACGATGCCTACACCGTGGCGCCGCTGACTGGCGACCGCGCCAACGTGGCCTTGTATCTCGATGCCCTCGCGCCGGACGTGATGCCGCGCGATGGCCAGCGCGCCGACCGCGCCATCGAAGCCGCAGTGCTGTTGTTGCAGCAGTCCGGGGCCAAGGGCGGCGACGTCCTGCTGCTGACCGACCGCGCCGACGATGCGGCACGTGCGGCCGCCGCTGCCGCACGTGCGCAGGGCATCCAGGTATCGGTGCTGGGGCTGGGCACGCCGGCCGGCGCCGCCTACCGCAGCAGCGATGGGCAGATCGAACGCGCCCAGCTGGAACCGGACGGGCTGCGTGCCTTGGCCGATGCCGGCGGCGGCCGCTACGCCGCCGTGGCCAACGACGATCGCGACCTGCGTGCACTGGGTGTGCTCACCCCGCGCAGCAGCGCTGGCGAAGGCCAGAGCCGGCAGGGCGAGGGCATGGCCTGGCGCGATGAAGGTTTCTGGTTGCTGCCGCCGTTGATGCTGTTGTCGCTATGGGCCTTCCGACGTCGTGGCTTCGCTGCGGTGGCGCTGCTGTGCGTGCTGCTGCCGCTGGCCGCGCCGACGCCGTCGTACGCGGCCGAACGCTCGCTGTGGCAGCGCGACGACCAGCGCGACCAGCAGCGGATTGCCGCCGGTGTGGACGCGTATCGACGCGGTGACTTCGCGGCTGCCCAGCAGCAGTTCGAAGGCATCGAAGGTCCCGAAGCCCACTACAACCTGGGCAACGCGCTGGCCCGCCAAGGCCAGTACGACGCCGCCATCGCCGCGTATGACGATGCGCTGCGCCAGCGACCGGGCATGCCCGATGCGGTGGCCAACCGTGCAGCGGTGGACGCCGCGCGCAAGCGCAAGCCGCCGCAGGGCGGAAACCAGCAGCAGAACCAGAAGAACCAGCAGAACCAGCAGAACAGTAACCAGCAGAGCCCGCAGCAGCAGAAGCAGGATCCTGGCAAGCAGGGTGAACAAGGCGAGCCGCAGACCGGGCAGGGCAACGCGCCGCGGAAGAGCGAGCCGGGCAAACCAGACCCGGCCGAGCAGGCACGCGCCGACGCCGCGCAGCGCCAGCGCATGGACGAGGCGATGCAGCGCCAGCAGGGCCAGGCCGACCAGACGCCGGCGCAGCGCCGCCAGGCCAACGAGACGCCGCAGCAGCGCGAGCAGCGCCAGGCCGTGGAGGCCTGGATGCGGCGGGTGCCGGACGATCCCGGCAGCTTGCTGCGGGCCAAGTTCCAACTCGAAAACGAACGCAGGAAACGGGAAGGACCATGAACCCAGCAACTTCCACGCGGCTCGGGTGGCGCGCCTGCGTCTGGCTGCTGCTGTGCGTGAGCGGCGTGGCCAACGCGCAGACCCGGGCCTGGCTGGACCGCGATGCGATCAGCGACACCGAGACGGTCACCCTCAACATCGAGTCCGACGGCGGCGCGCCCGACTACACCCCGTTGCAGGCCGACTTCGAACTCAGTGGCCAGACCAGCAGCCGCCAGGTGCAGTGGAGCAACGGCGCCATGCAGTCGCGCTCGCTGTACGGCGTGGCGCTGACCCCGCGCCGCAGCGGTGTGCTGACCATTCCGTCGTTGCGGGTCGGCAACGTGCTGACCGCGCCGATGCCGCTGACGGTGTCGGCCAGCACCGGCGCATCGGCAGCAGTGCCGGGCAATGCCAAAGCCTTCGTCGAAACCGAAGTGGACGATGCCAACCCCTACGTGCAGCAGAGCGTGGGCGTGGTGGTGCGTCTCTACTACGCCTCGCAGTTGTTGTCGGGCGAGCTGGGATTCGACGCGCCCGAAGGCGCATCGCTGCAGCGGGTGGGTGAAGACCGCAGCCTGGTCCGCGAGGTCAACGGCCGCCGCTACAACGTGGTGGAGCGCCGCTACCTGCTGATTCCCGAGCGCAGCGGCCCGCTGGTGGTGAAGGGCGCGCGCTTCGAAGGACGCAGTGCCGGCGGCTTCTTCGACGACCTGTTCGGTGGCGACGGCCGGCTGCGCGCCAATGCGCCCGACCGCACCCTGCAGGTCCGTGCGCAACCGGGCGCGGCGCCGCAGCCGTGGCTGCCCCTGCACGACCTGCGCCTGCGCTACACCGCCGCGCCCACCCACGGGCGCGCCGGCGAAGCGGTCACGGTGGTGGTCGAGGCTGTCGCCGAGGGCGCCACGCGGGCGCAGTTCCCGGAGCTGCCGCCGCTGGACGTCGGCCCCGGCGCGCAGGTGTTCGCCGAACCGCCGCAGTACGACGAGACCTTCAACGGTGGCACCCCGCGCCTGACCCTGACCCGGCGCTATTCGGTGGTGCCGCGGCAGCCTGGCACCCTGGCCATCCCCGGCCCGCGCATGGGCTGGTGGGACGTGCGCGCCAGGCAGGCGCGCAGCGCCACGCTGCCCGACCTGCGCGTGACCGTGGCCGAAGGCGCGCCGGGGACCGCGCCGCCGCCGGTGGCGCTGGACACCACCTCGGCGTTGCCC
>NZ_CAUQLJ010000034.1:0-21793 GCF_963519125.1 uncultured Stenotrophomonas sp.
CCTGTCGGGCGGGTGGGCGGGGGGGGGGGTGTGTTTGGGGGGCGCGACCACCACTCACGTGTGGTCGTTCTCCGCGGGTTTACCCCGCCCCCCACCCCCCCCCCCCCCCCCCCCCCCGCCGACCCTCCGATAGTGCGACGCGGGCCAGGGGAATAGCCGGTGTGTCGACCGATGGTCGACACGGAAGCGGGGCTGCTGGTCTACGGGGGATACGTATGGCGTGTCACTACGGGTAGGGTTGGTTCCCAAACAACCGCCGTGAACAAATCAACGCCCGGTAACGTCTGAAAATCGATCGAATCAATGTCGGCCAACGGCCGACATCGGCGTTTCCCCTGGCCGCCAACACCCTGTCGGAGGGTCGGCGGGGGTAGGTTTGCGGGGGAATGAGCCGCATGGATGCGGCGACTTAGCCCCCATGGATGGGTTTACGGCGTCCCCCGCAGGCCTGCCCCCGACGGCCCTGACCAGGTGAAGCACGCAGCCTACGGCTGTTCGCCTGAAAGCGTGAAGCCGGGCACAGCCCGGCGCCAGACGACACACTGCAACCAAACAAAAAAGGCGCCCCAAGGGCGCCTTTTCGCTTCACCGCTCCAGATACTGGAGCTTGTCCGGCTTGCCATCCCATTCGGCGGCATCGTCCGGCGGGTCCTTGCGCACGGTCAGCACCGGCCAGGCCTTGGCCAGCTCGGCATTGAGCGCCACGAACGGTTCCTGCCCGGCCGGCACGTCGTCTTCCGGGAAAATCGCGTTGACCGGGCACTCCGGCTCGCACAGGGTGCAGTCGATGCACTCGTCCGGGTCGATCACCAGGAAGTTCGGGCCTTCGTGGAAGCAATCCACGGGGCACACTTCCACGCAATCGGTGTGTTTGCACTTGATGCAGTTTTCGGTGACGACAAAGGGCATGGCTGGATCTGGATCCGACGTTGAGCCGGACAATTCTAGAACAGTTGGCGCTTTGACGCAGTGCACGATGCGCTGGGGGCCGCCGCTGGGGTTGAATGCGTTGGCTAGCGGTAGACAGGCTGGGGAGCCGGGGCCGCCTGCTGTGTTGACCCGTCGCTGTTCCCTTCCTGCCAGGGCCCTTCATGTCCACAACACTTAGCGCAAGCGCCGTCCGCGGCGAAAACACCGCCTTCATCGTCCTGATCAGCTGCGTGGCCACGATCGGCGGTTTCCTGTTCGGCTTCGACAGCGGCGTCATCAACGGCACCGTTGACGGCCTCAAGCAGACCTTCCAGTCCAGCGAGGCCGGGATCGGCTTCGAAGTTGCCTCCATGCTGCTCGGCTGCGCCGTGGGTGCCTTCTTCGCCGGCCGCCTCGGCGACCGGATCGGCCGTCGCGGCGTGCTCATCATCGCCGCCGTGATGTTCCTGCTCTCCGCGCTGGGCGCCGGGTCTGCCCACACCTCACTGGCCTTCGTGATCGCCCGTGTCATCGGCGGCATCGCCGTCGGCGCGGCCAGCGTGATGTCCCCGGCCTACATCGCCGAAGTGGCCTCCGCACGCTATCGCGGTCGGCTGGCCACCGTGCAGCAGATCGCCATCATCAGCGGCCTGTTCTGCGCGTTCCTGAGCAACTTCCTGCTCGCCCGCGCCGCCGGCGCCTCCACCGAAGTGCTGTGGCTGGGCCAGGAAGCCTGGCGCTGGATGTTCTGGATGCAGGCCATTCCCTCCGCGCTGTTCCTGGTGCTGCTGCTGGGGATTCCGGAAAGCCCGCGCTACCTGGTGGTGAAGAAGCGCCGCGACGAAGCGCTCGCGGTGATGACCCGCCTGTACGGCGCCGAAGAGGCCCAGGCCAAGATCGCCGAGATCGAAGGCTCGCTGGCCCAGGACCAGCACCGCCCGCGCCTGTCCGACCTGGTCGACAAATCCACCGGCAAGCTGCGCACCATCGTCTGGATCGGCATCGGCCTGGCCGTGTTCCAGCAGCTGGTCGGCATCAACGTGGTGTTCTACTACGGCGCGGTGCTGTGGCAGGCGGTGGGCTTCTCGGAAAGCGATGCGCTGCTGATCAACGTGCTGTCCGGCGCGCTGAGCATCGGCGCCTGTCTGCTGACGGTGCTGTTGATCGACCGCATCGGGCGCAAGCCGCTGCTGTGGATCGGTTCGGTCGGCATGTCGGTGGCGCTGGTGCTGATGGTGGTTGCCTTCGCCAGTGGCAGCCTGGCCGACGGTCGCCTGCAGTTGTCCGACGGCATGGGCCGACTGGCGCTGGTGGCAGCCAACGTCTACGTGGTGTTCTTCAACATGTCCTGGGGCCCGGTGATGTGGGTGATGCTGGGCGAGATGTTCCCCAACCAGATCCGTGGTTCGGGCCTGGCCGTCGCCGGCGCGGCGCAGTGGAGCGCCAATTTCGCCATCACCGTGACCTTCCCGGTCCTGCTGGCCAGCATCGGCCTGGCCGGTGCCTACGGCATCTACACGGTCGCGGCCGTGGCCTCGATCTTCTTCGTCCTGCGCTACGTGCGCGAAACCAAGGGCAAGGAACTGGAGCAGATGGTCGGGTAGTGCCGCCCCCTGGGCGGCAGGCCTGCCCCCGCAACGCAAAAACCCCGCCGAGGCGGGGTTTTTCGTAGCTCAGCGCGGCAAATGGTGCTCCCTAGGGGACTCGAACCCCTGTTTTAGCCTTGAGAGGGCCACGTCCTAACCACTAGACGAAGGGAGCGTAACTGTGTCGCTGCCGAGGCAGGAGCGCTAGTATATGCACCTCGATGCCATTGGGCAATCCCGAAACTTCAACCGGAAGCGCCAACATCATTTCCTCTGCTACATCACCGTTCAGCCTGCGCGTCATCCCGCGCGACCAGCACACGATCTCCCGCAAGGACATCAGCCCGAACGCCCTGCGCGTGCTTTATCGCCTGCGCGATGCCGGCTTCGGCGCCTACCTTGTCGGCGGCGCGGTGCGCGACCTGCTGGTCAATGGCCAACCCAAGGATTTCGACGTGGCCACCGATGCCACGCCCGAACAGGTCAAGCAGCTGTTCCGCAACTGCCGCCTGATCGGCCGTAGGTTCCGCCTCGCCCACGTCGTGTTCGGCCGCGAGATCATCGAAGTCGCCACTTTCCGTGCCAACAGCGATGACGGCAGCGGCGACCGCGAGATGGAAAACGGCATGCTCGTGCGCGACAACGTGTATGGCAGCATCGAAGACGACGCGGTGCGCCGCGACTTCACCTGCAACGCGCTGTATTACGCCATCGAAGATTTCTCGGTGCGCGACTACACCGGCGGCTTCGAAGACGTGCAGGCGCGCCTGATGAAACTTATCGGCGACCCCGAAAAGCGCTACCAGGAAGACCCGGTGCGCATGCTGCGCGCGGTGCGCCTGGCGGCCAAGCTCGGTTTCCAGATCGAAGACGCCACTGCCGAACCGCTGCCGCGCCTGGCCAGCCTGCTCGGCGAAGCCGCGCCGGCGCGCCTGTTCGAGGAAGTGCTCAAGCTGTTCCTGTCCGGGCATGGCGTGGCCAGCTTCGAAGGCCTTGAGCGTTACGGCCTGCTCGACGTGATGTTCCCCGAAAGCGCCGCCGCGCTGCGCAGCAACCGCAGTGGCGCGCTGCGCCGCATGGTGATCGAAGGCCTGCGCAACACCGACCTGCGCGTGGCCAACGACGAGCCGGTGTCGCCCTCGTTCCTGTTCGCGCTGCTGCTGTGGCCGGCGTTCTGCCGCGCCCTGGCGACCCTGCAGAAGCAGGGCGTGGCCCTGGAAGAAGCCCAGCGTCGGGCCGCCGACCGGGTCACCCTGCACCAGCTGACCACCATCGCGCTGCCGCGCCGGTTCTCGCTGCCGATGCAGGAAATCTGGCTGCTGCAGGGCCGCTTCAGCTCGCGCCAGCGCAAGCGCGTGATCCGCACCCTGACCCATCCGCGTTTCCGTGCCGCCTTCGACTTCCTGGCGCTGCGCCAGGTCGCCTCCAGCGAACACGCGGCCGACGTGGAGTTCTGGCGTGAGGCCCAGCTGCAGTCCGGTCCCGAACTGGACTCGACCCTGGACGCGGCGCACGCCGAAACCGAGCTGGACGAGAACGGCGCACCGCGCAAGCGCCGTCGCCGCCGCCGTCGTCCCGATGGGGCCGCAGGCGGCTGAGCCGTGACCCTGGCCTGTATCGGACTGGGCGCCAACCTCGGCGACGCCGCGCGCACCCTGCGCGGCGCGTTCGAGGCGATGGCCGCGCTGCCGCTGACCACGCTGCGCGCGCGCTCGCAGCTCTACAGCACCCCGGCCTGGGGCAATGAAGACCAGCCGGCCTTCGTCAACGCCGCCGCCGTGCTCGATACCGGGCTGGAGGCGACGGCGCTGCTGGAGGCGCTGCTGGGGATCGAGCGCGACTTCGGCCGGGTCCGCGATGCGGCCGTGCACTGGGGCCCGCGCACCCTCGACCTGGACCTGCTGCTCTATGGTGAGGCGGTGATCGACCTGCCGCAGCTCAAGGTACCGCACCCCTATCTGCACGAACGTGGCTTCGCGCTGCTGCCGCTGGCCGAGATCGCCCCGGAGGCGGTGATTCCCGGGCACGGCCGCGTGCAGGATGCTGCGATGCGTATCGAGGCCTGCGGGATCGCGCCAATAGGAGGATAATGCGGGGCTTATCGCCACCGGTTATCAGCTAATGAGTACCCACGCAGACAGCAAGCCCTGGACCGTCCCCGCCTTGGCCGAGGCCAAGCGCAACGGCCAGAAATTGGTGATGCTGACCGCCTACGACGCCGGCTTTGCCCGCGCGTTCGACGCCAATGGCGTCGACCTGATCCTGATTGGCGACTCGCTGGGCATGGTGGTGCAGGGGCATGATTCGACCCTGCCGGTGACCACCGACGACATGGTCTACCACACCCGCGCGGTGGCCCGGGTGCTGCAGCGTGCGCTGCTGGTCGCCGACCTGCCGTTCGGCGCCGACGCCACCCCGGAACGCGCGCTGGACGCTTCCCTGCGCCTGCTCCAGGCCGGCGCGGAGATGGTCAAGATCGAAGGCGCCGGGTTCAAGCTGGACATCATCCGTTACCTGGTCGAGCGCGAGATCCCGGTGTGTTCGCACCTGGGCCTGACCCCGCAGTCGGTGCTGCGCCTGGGCGGCTACAAGGTGCAGGGCCGCGGCGACGCCGCCCAGCAACTGCGCGACGACGCCAGGGCCGCGGTCGAAGCGGGCGCCACCCTGGTGGTGCTGGAGTGCGTGCCGACCCCGATCGCCACCCAGGTCACCGCCGACATCGCCGTGCCCACCATCGGCATCGGCGCCGGCCCCGGCTGCGACGGCCAGGTGCTGGTGCTGCACGATTTCCTCGGCCTGGACAGCGGCCATCGCCGTCCCAAGTTCGTCAAGGATTTCCTTGCCGAAGGCGGGTCGGTCGCCGGCGCGGTCCGTGCCTACGCCGACGCCGTGCGCGACGGCTCCTTCCCCGACGCAGAACACGCCTACGCCTCATGATCGACACCGTCACCGACCTGTCCCGCCTGCGCACCGTCGTCAATGGCTGGAAGCGCGAGGGCCTGCGCGTTGCGCTGGTCCCCACCATGGGCAACCTGCACGCCGGCCACTATTCGCTGGTCACCCTGGCCCGGCAGTACGCCGACCGCGTGGTCTCCAGCGTGTTCGTCAACCCGACCCAGTTCGGACCCAACGAAGACTTCACCCGCTACCCGCGCACCCCCGAAGCCGACACCACCGGGCTGGAGCAGGCCGGCTGTGACGTGCTGTGGCTGCCGACCGTCGAGTCGATGTACCCGTTCGGGGTCGAGCTGGCCGCCAGCGTGAACGTGCCGGGCATCTCCAGCCTGCTTGAAGGCGCACACCGCCCGGGCCATTTCGACGGCGTCTGCACCGTGGTCTCGCGCCTGTTCAACCAGGTCCAGCCCGACGTGGCCGCATTCGGCAAGAAGGACTACCAGCAGCTGGCGGTGATCCGCCAGATGGTCGAGGACCTGGCCTTCCCGATCCAGATCGTGGGCGGCGACATCGTCCGCGAAACCGACGGCCTGGCGATGAGCTCGCGCAACCAGTACCTCAACGCCGAACAGCGCCCGGTCTCGACCACCATCCACCAGGTGCTGCTGGGCATGCGCGAAGGCTTCATTGCCGGCAAGGCGCGCAGCCTGATCGAAGCCGAGGCCGCCGCCGCCCTGCAGTCGGCCGGCTTCCAGGTCGACTACGCCGTGGTGCGCAAGCCGGACCTGTCCGAGCCTGCCGACAGCGAGGTCGGCAACCGCGTGGCGCTGATCGCGGCCCGTATCGGCAACACCCGGTTGATCGACAATCTCGAGTTCTGACCCGTCACCTGCCTGAATCGTTGGCAGCGGCCGCGCCCCGGCCCCTGCCGGCGGGGCGGTGGGTGCTAGAATTTCCCTTTCCTTTTACGTCGTCCCGTGCCATGCACCTCTCCCTGCTCAAGACCAAGATCCACCGCGCTACCGTGACCCATTCGGAGCTGAACTACGAAGGTTCCATCGCCATCGATGACAACCTGCTGCTGGCTACCGGCATCCGTGAGTTCGAACAGGTGCATATCTGGGACGTCACCAACGGTGCGCGCTTCTCGACCTATGCCATCCGTGCCGAAGCGGGCAGCGGCGTGGTCTCGCTCAACGGTGGCGCCGCGCGCCACGTGCAGGTCGGCGACATCATCATCATCGCCGCCTTCGCCAGCATGAGCGAAGAAGAAGCTGACAGCTTCCGGCCGAAGTTGGTATATGTGGACGGCAACAACCAGATCTCCCACACCAACGACAGCATTCCGACACAGGCCGCATGACACAGAACAACGGATTCGACCCGCTTCATTCCCATGCCCAGCGCCTGCGTGGCGCGAGCATCCCCGCACTGATCGCCGCCGAACCCGGCCGCGCACAATCGCTGGGGCTGCGAGTCGGTCCGTTGTACGCCAACTTCGCGCGGCAGAAGTACGACCGCGCGGCGCTGGATGCGCTGCTGCAGCTGGCCGCCGAGCGCGACGTCGCCGGTGGCTTCCAGCGCCTGTTCCGCGGTGAGACGGTCAACGTGACCGAAGGCCGCGCCGCGCTGCACACCGCGCTGCGTGGCGATGCCACCGGCAGCCCGGTCGCGGCCGAAGCGTTCGCCACGGCCGCGCAGGTGCGCGCGCAGATGGGCGACCTGATCGCCGCGCTGGAAAAGACCGACGTCACCGACATCGTGAGCGTGGGCATCGGCGGTTCGGACCTCGGTCCGCGCCTGGTCGCCGACGCGCTGCGTCCGGTCACCGGTGCGCGCTTCCGCGTGCATTTCGTCTCCAACGTGGACGGCGCCGCCATGCAGCGCACCCTGGCCACGCTGGACCCGGCGACCACCGCCGGCATCCTGATTTCCAAGACCTTCGGCACCCAGGAAACCCTGCTCAACGGGCAGATCCTGCATGACTGGCTGGGCGGCAGCGACCGCCTGTACGCGGTCAGTGCCAACCCGGAACGCGCCGCCAAGGCGTTCTCGATCGCCGCCGGCCGCGTGTTGCCGATGTGGGACTGGGTCGGTGGGCGTTACTCGCTGTGGTCGGCAGTCGGTTTCCCGATCGCGCTGGCGATAGGCTTCGACCGTTTCGAACAGCTGCTGGCCGGCGCGGCCGAGATGGACGCGCATGCGCTCAACGCGCCGCTCGAGCAGAACCTGCCGGTGCTGCATGCACTGACCGACATCTGGAACCGCAACCTGCTCGGCCATGCCACGCACGCGGTGATGACCTACGACCAGCGCCTGGCGCTCCTGCCGGCCTATCTGCAGCAGCTGGTGATGGAGAGCCTGGGCAAGCGCGTGCAGCTGGACGGCAGCCCGGTCGGCAGCGACACCGTGTCGGTGTGGTGGGGCGGGGCGGGCACCGACGTGCAGCACAGCTTCTTCCAGGCGCTGCACCAGGGGACCAGCGTGATTCCGGCCGACTTCATCGGCTGCGTGCACAACGACGACCCGTATACGGTGAACCACCAGGCGCTGATGGCCAATCTGCTGGCGCAGACCGAAGCGCTGGCCAATGGGCAGGGCAGCGATGATCCGCATCGCGAGTATCCGGGCGGGCGGCCGAGCACCTTGATCCTGCTGGATGCGCTGACCCCGCAGTCGCTGGGCGCGCTGATCGCGATGTACGAACACGCGGTGTACGTGCAGTCGCTGGTCTGGAACATCAACGCGTTCGACCAGTTTGGCGTGGAGCTGGGCAAGCAGCTGGCCAGCCAGCTGCTGCCGGCGCTGCAGGGTGAAGCGCACGCGATCACCGATCCGGTGACGCTGGAGTTGCTGGGCCGCCTGAAGGGCTGAGACGCCTGCGGACCGCGTCTGGAGGAAAGCCCCCTGGGTCAGGGGGCGCGCCGAAGGCGCGGGGTGTGAAAGCGCGAATGCGCTTTTACCGCGGCTCCGGGCTGGGTCTTTTCGCCAATTTCCGCTGCAACGACCGCCGGTGCATGCCCAGCAGCCGTGCAGCGGCCGACACATTGCCGCCGGTCTCATGCATCGCCTGCTGGATGTGTTCCCACTGCAGGCGGCTGATCGGGGTCATCGCATCCGGCGGCTCCATCTCGCCGTCATCGGCCGGACCGTCGTCTTCCTCGCCCAGCGCACGCAGGATCATCGGCACCGTGGCCGGCTTGGGCAGGTAATCGTCGGCGCCCAGCTTGATCGCTTCCACCGCGGTGGCGATGCTGGCATAGCCGGTCACCAGCAGGATGCGCATGTCTTCGCGCAGTGCCCGCAGCGGCTGGATCAACGCCAGCCCGGATTCCGAACCGAGCTTGAGGTCGATCAGCGCATAGGCCGGCGGGTTCTGCCGGGCCAGCACCAGTGCCGAGGCGATGTCGCTGGCGGTCACGGTTTCCAGACCCTTGCGGGCGAGGCTGCGCTGCAGCGTGCGCAGATACAGTTCGTCGTCGTCGACCAGCAGGCCATGGCTGGCGCCGGTAAGGGCAGGGGTGTTCATTCTGGAGTCTCCGGTGCAGCCAGGGGCAGGCGGAAGCCGACGCGGGTACCGGCCCCTTGGGCCGGGCGCATCCACAACTCGCCGTCCAGGCGCTCGATGGTGGCATGGGACAGGGCCAGGCCCACGCCCATGCCCTGGGTCTTGCCGCTGTTGAAGAGGGTGCCGGGCAAGACGGCGTCGCGCGCGTCGAAGCCACGGCCATAATCGCGCACTTCGCCGATCAGGTCCGCTCCTTCGATGCGCAGTGTCAGGTCCACCTGCGGGCGCCCGGCCTGTTCGCCCGCGTCGGCGGCATTGTTGAGCAGCACCATCAGCAGATGCCCGATGCCCGGGTCCAGCGGCAGCTGCAGGGGCGCATCGTCGTTGCGGTTGAGGGCGATTGTGGGGCGTACCAGGCGCCACTGTTCCAGCACCTGCGGCAGCGTCACCGGTTCCACGCCGCGCGCCTGTCCGGCCGCAGGTCGCGCCAGCGCCAGTACCCGCTCGCGACACTGCACCAGCAGCTCGCGCAGCGTGTCGACGTCGTCGCGCACCTCGGGGTTGTCGGTCTGGTCGGCGATATCGTCGGCGAGCAGGGTCATCGTCGCCAGAGGGGTGTTCAGTTCATGTGCGACCGAGGCGGCATGCGTGGCCAGCGCCACGATGCCTTCGTTGCGTGCGAACCGCTCGCGCAGCAGCGCCACTTCGTGTTCGCGGCGACGCAGCGCCATCGCCAGCCGGGTCGCGAACGCCAGCACCACCGCAGCCGAAAGCAGGAAATTGGCGACCACGCCCCACTGGTGCAGGTCCATCGCGCTGAAGTAACCGTGCGGCAACGGTTTCCCGAAGATTCCGCTGACCGCGTAGCCGAGCAGGCAGGCCGCCGCTACCGCCAACGTCCAGCGCACCGGCAGGGCCAACGCCGCCAGCGCGATCAGGATCAGGAACAGTGAGCCGAACGGGTTGGCCACGCCGCCGCTCCAGCCCACCATCCAGGTCAGCACCGCCACGTCCACCAGGATGTGGCAGAACGCGGTCAGCGGCGCGGTGTCGTCGTCCAGCACCCGCAGCTGCGCGTACAGGTTGAACAGGATCAGCACCAGCACCCCGGACCACAACGGCAGCTGCGGCAGCTCCAGCCCCAGCACCCGGCTCGCCACCAGGATGGTCGCGGCCTGGCCGGCCACGGCCAGCCAGCGCAGGCTGCACAGGGTGCGGAGGAAGGGGGCGTCGGTACCGGTCATCGGCTGCCATCGTATGCGCTTGCGCGCCCGCGTGCCTGCGACAATCGGCCGCGCCCGGCGTGCACGACTGCGGTAAAATGGGGAATGCACGACGCCGTCAGCCAACCGACCCAACCTTCCGACACCACCGTGTGGGCCCGCCGCCAGACCCAGGCCGTCCGTATCGGCGGCGTGGTCGTGGGCGGGGGCAGGCCCGTGGTGGTGCAGTCGATGACCAACACCGACACCGCCGACGTGGCCTCCAGCGTGAAGCAGGTGGCCGAACTGTGGCGGGCCGGCTCGGAAATGGTCCGGCTGACCGTGAACAACCCCGAATCGGCCGCGGCCATTCCGCGGATCGTGGAAAAACTGCGGATGATGGGGATCGAGGTCCCGCTGATCGGCGACTTCCATTACAACGGCCACCAGCTCCTGACCCAGGAACCGGCCTGCGCCGAAGCCCTGGCCAAGTACCGGATCAACCCCGGCAACGTCGGCTTCGGCAAGAAGAAGGACACCCAGTTCGCGCAGCTGATCGAGTTCGCGATCCGCTACGACAAGCCGGTGCGCATCGGCGCCAACTGGGGCTCGCTGGACCAGTCGCTGGCCGCGCGCCTGATGGACGAGAACAACCACCGCGCCCAGCCCTGGGACGCTGGCCGGGTGCTGCGCGAAGCGCTGATCCGCTCGGCGCTGGACTCGGCGCATACCGCCGTGGAGCTGGGCCTGCCGCGCGACCGCATCGTGCTCTCGGCCAAGGTCAGCGGCGTGCAGGAACTGATCGCGGTGTACCGCGACCTGGCCCAGCGTTCGGACTTCGCCCTGCACCTGGGCCTGACCGAAGCCGGCATCGGCAGCAAGGGCATCGTCGCCTCCTCGGCGGCGCTGGCGGTGCTGCTGCAGGAAGGCATCGGCGACACCATCCGCATTTCGCTGACCCCCGAGCCGGGCCAGTCGCGCACCGCCGAAGTGATCGTCGCCCAGGAACTGCTGCAGACCACCGGCCAGCGCGCCTTCACCCCGCTGGTCACGGCCTGCCCGGGCTGCGGCCGCACCACCTCCGAGTTCTTCCAGGAACTGGCCAAGGTGGTGCAGAACCACGTGCGCGAAAAAATGCCGCTGTGGAAGATCAACAACCCCGGCGCCGAGAGCATGACGCTTGCGGTGATGGGCTGCGTGGTCAACGGTCCCGGTGAATCGCGCCACGCCAACATCGGCATTTCGCTGCCCGGTACCGGCGAAGCGCCTTCGGCGCCGGTGTTCGTGGACGGCGAAAAGTCCGTCACCCTGCGTGGCGAGAACATCGCCCAGGAATTCGTGGAACTGATCGACGCCTACGTCGAACGCACGTATGTCCGAAACGCCGGATAAGCCGCCGGTCATGGCGGCGCCGGAACCGGCTGCCGGGTTCCGCCACTGGATGGCGCGCAATGCCTGGCGCTTCTTCCTGCTGTTCGCCGGCGTGCTGCTGCCGCTGGCCGGTTTCGTGGCGCTGGCTGAAGAAGTGCACGAGCTGGAAGCCTTCTACTTCGACGCCCCGCTGTTGTGGCGGATGCACGACGTGGCCCGCCCCGGGCTGGATGCCGCCTTCGTGCTGATCTCGAAGATCGGCTACCAGTGGGGCGTGATTCCCGGCGACATCCTGATCGTGCTGGCCCTGCTGTTGTACCGACGCTGGCGCGAGGCCAGCTTCGCGGCGATCAGCTTCGCCGGCTCGGCGCTGCTCAACATCGGCAGCAAACAGTTCTTCCAGCGCGACCGGCCGACCCTGTGGGAGTCGATCGCCCCCGAAAGCACCTACAGTTTCCCCAGTGGCCACGCGATGGGCTCGATGACCCTGGCCGCCGTCCTGGTCCTGCTGGCCTGGAACACCCGTTGGCGTTGGCCGGCGGTGGTGTTCGGCGTGCTGTTCGCCGGCTCGGTCAGCCTGTCGCGGGTCTACCTGGGCGTGCATTACCCCTCCGACATCCTGGCCGGGTGGTGTGCCGCGCTGGTTTGGGTGGTAGGGTGCTTCCTGGTGATGTTCCGCCGCCGCCATCCCTGGCGCCGCCGGAACTGACGCCCGCCCGCAGGGAACGGGCTGGAAGCGGCAACGGTTTCTGCGGCCTTCGATAGGCCCGGTAAACCGAAAGGGCCCCGGTTAAAAGGCGGCGTCTTGGGTAATGCATTCGGTATGTGATGTGGGCATCAGAACGCGCTGATGGGGATCGATCTTCCTTGTTATCGCAGGACCCCGGGGCTAGGCTTGCCCCGGATTGCAGCGTTTGGAACAGGGTGGGTGGGATGACGATTCGAGTGTATCTGGTGGACGACCACGCGCTGGTGCGTACCGGCATGAAGATGATCCTGTCGCATGAGACAGACATCGAAGTAGTGGGTGAGGCCGAATCCGGTGAAGACGCGCTGCCGGAGATCCGCAAGCTGCGTCCCGACGTGGTGCTGTGCGACCTGCACCTGCCCGGCGTGAGCGGCATGGAAGTGACCGAACGCGTGATCCGTGGCGACCACGGCACCCGCGTGGTGATCGTCTCGGTACTCGAAGACGGCCCCATGCCCAAGCGCCTGCTCGAAGCCGGCGCCTCCGGTTACATCGGCAAGGCCTGCGACGCCCAGGAACTGCTGCGCGCCGTGCGCGACGCCGCCCTTGGCCGCCGCTACCTGGGCAGCAGCATCGCCCAGAACCTGGCCCTGTCCAACGTCGAAGGCAGCCAGTCCCCGTTCGACAGCCTCTCCCCGCGCGAACTCGAGGTCGCCCTGCTGCTGACCCAGGGCCTGCGCCAGGAAGACATTGCCAAGCGCCTCAGCCTGAGCGCCAAGACCGTCAACACCCACAAGGCCCGCCTGTTCGAGAAAATGGGCATCCACGACAACATCGCGTTGGCGCGCATGGCCAGCCAATATGGATTGGTGGATCCGGCCCGGCCGTTGTAATCGTTGCGGCACCGCGTAAAAAAAGCCCGGACATGTCCGGGCTTTTTTACGCAGGTAGAGCCACGCCCTGCGTGGCTGGCGGTCAATGTGACCTGACGCGCGCCACGATCTTCGCCGCCTGCGCAGCGCTTTCGCGCACCTTGTCCCATTCGCCGTTCTCGATCCAGTTGTTCGGCACCATCCACGAACCGCCGATGCAGACCACGTTCTTCTGCTCCAGGTACTCGGCCGCCGTGGTTTCCGTGATGCCGCCGGTCGGGCACAGCTTCAGGTCCGGAATCGGACCGGCCAGGCCCTTGATCATCGCCAGCCCGCCCACCGCCGAGGCCGGGAACAGCTTGCACACCCGGAACCCGCGCGCATACAGCGCCAGCATCTCGGTCGGCGTCCCCGCACCCGGCACCACCGGCAGCGGCGCCGCGGCCAGCGCATCGGCCATGTGCGCCGGCGTCCCCGGCGTCACCAGGAAATCCGCGCCCGCATCGATGGCCTGCTGCATCTGCTCCACGGTCAACACCGTACCCGCACCCACCACCACATCCGGCAGCTCACGCTTGAGCATGGCCAACGCTTCCATCGCCACCGGCGTACGCAGCGTCAGCTCGATGGCCGGCAGACCGCCCTCGAGAAGCGCAGCGCTGACAGCGCGGGCCTGATCAAGGGTGTGAACCGTAACGACCGGCAGGATGCCAGCAGCAAGCAGAAGAGATTCAGCGCGTTTCTGATGTTCAGCAATAGACATGATTTTTCCCGATTCGCCGACGCCAACGAGGCGCCGAAATGTGTGGTGAGGCGGCGGCGGGGGCCTCCGCAGCGACGCTAGAAAACATGGATGTTTTCTAGCAGCCCCCATGGATGGGTTCACGGCGTGTCGCGGAGGAGGCCCCCGCCGTCGCCTCACATCAGGCGAAACCTACCGCCGCCGTTGGAGCAGACCCGTCAGGCATCCTTGGCTTCATGCGGCGCAAGCGCTGCAGCAGCGTCGTGCCCCAGCTCGTACTCCGCATCGTAATTCCAGACATCGCCATCGTCGGCCGCCGGCCCGCACGAGATCGAAATCGCACCCTGGTCGGCCGGACCCACCAGACGGCGGTTCATCGCGAACAGATTGCGGCCCAGATCGTGCGCCGCCGGTGCCGTGTTCGGTGCCAGCTCGCGCGCCGCCCACTCCGCCGCGTCCACCAGCACCTCCAGCGTGCCGGCTTCGCCATCCAGGCGGATCATGTCGCCCTCGCGCATGCGCGCCAGCGGACCGCCACGCGATGCCTCAGGCGTCATGTGGATCGCCGCCGGGAACTTGCCCGACGCACCCGACAGACGACCGTCCGTGACCAGCGCCACCCGCCGCCCCTGGTTCTGCAGCAGCCCCAGCAGCGGCGCCAGCGAATGCAGTTCCGGCATCCCGTTCGCACGCGGACCCTGGTAACGCACCACCGCCACGAAATCCTGCGGCAGCATCCCCGCCGCGTGCAGCTTGTTCAGCACCTGCGGCGCATCCACCACCACCGCCGGCGCCTCGATCGTCCGGTACTGCGGCTTCACCGCCGACAGCTTGATCAGCGAACGGCCCAGGTTGCCGCGCAGCAGTCGCAGCCCGCCCTGTGCCTCGAACGGCTCCGCCACCCCGCGCACCACCTCAAGGTCCGCACTTTCCGCGATCCCGTCGATCCAGGTCAGCCCACCCTCGCGCAGCGCCGGATCCTGCGTGTACTGCCGCATCCCGCCCTCGGCCACCGTCACCAGGTCCGCATGCATCAGCCCCGCGTCCATCAGCTCCCGGAACACGAACGCCGTACCACCCGCCGCCGCGAAACGGTTCACGTCCGCCTCGCCGTTCGGGTACACCCGCGCCAGCAGCGGCACCAGCTGCGACAGCTGGTCCATGTCGTCCCAGGTCAGCACGATGCCCGCCGCCCGCGCCACCGCGATCCAGTGGATCGTGTGGTTGGTCGACCCGCCCGTCGCCATCAGCGTCACCACCGCATTGACGATCGCCCGCTCGTCGATCAACCGCCCCAGCGGCCGGAAATCGTCGCCCAGCGCACTGATCTCCAACGCCCGCGCCGCCGCATGCCGCGTCAGCGCATCGCGCAGCGGCGTCTCCGGATTCACGAACGACGCGCCCGGCAACTGCACCCCCATCGCCTCCAGCAGCGTCTGGTTCGAATTGGCCGTCCCGTAGAACGTGCACGTGCCCACCCCGTGGTACGACGCCGACTCCGCCTCCAGCAGCTCCTCGCGCGTCGCCTGGCCGGCTGCGTAGCGCTCGCGCACCTCCGCCTTCTGCTTGTTCGGAATGCCCGGCGTCATCGGACCGGCCGGCAGGAAGATCGCCGGCAGATGGCCGAACGCCAGCGCCCCGATCAGCAGCCCCGGCACGATCTTGTCGCACACGCCCAGGTAGACCGTGCTGTCGAACATGTCATGGCTCAGCCCGATCGCCGTCGACTGCGCGATCACATCGCGCGAAAACAGCGACAGCTCCATCCCGCCACGGCCCTGCGTGACACCGTCGCACATCGCCGGCACACCGCCAGCCACCTGCGCCGTCGCGCCCAGCGAACGCGCCGTCTCGCGCAGGATCTCCGGGTAATGCTCGAACGGCTGGTGCGCCGACAGCATGTCGTTGTACGCCGTGATGATGCCCAGGTTCGGCGTCACACCGCCGCGCAGGCGGCTCTTGTCAGTCGGCCCGCACGCAGCGAAACCGTGCGCCAGGTTGCCGCAGCTCAGGCGCGAACGGAACGGACCATCGCGCAGCGCAGCGTCGATACCGGCCAGGTACGCCGCGCGCGAGGCAGCGCTGCGCTTGACGATCCGCTCGGTGATGGCATGAAGGGTGGGGTGCAGGCTCATTGGCTACTACCGGCTATGAGAAGGCGAAAAGAAATACGTGGCATGCGGTCAGTCGCACCAATGGATGCGCAGCTTCGGGCCGTCGATGTCGATCGCGTTGAGGATGGGGTACAGCTGTGCGTTGTTGCTTTCCAGCGCCTGCTTCAGTACTTCCAGCTTCTGCTTGCCACGCAGCAGCAGCAGGCGCTGGCGGCAGGTACGCAGTCCGCGCGGGGTCAGCGTGATGCGCAGCGGCCACTGGTTCGCGCCCGGGCAACCGGTCGCATCCAGCGCCGCATAGGGCAGGGTGCTTTCCAGCGCCTTCGCCAGATCGCGCGAGCCCGGGAACAACGAAGCCGTGTGCCCATCGTTGCCCATGCCCAACACCGCGACGCTGGGCGACTGGTTGTGCTGCGCCTGCAGGTTGGCGGCATACACGCATTCGGGCAGCGGCTTGCCGACCCGCACCAGCGGGTCGAAGTGCGCGCCTTCGGCGCGTTTGAGCAGGCTCTCGCTGACCAGGAACGCGTTGCTGTCGCGATCACGCGGCGACAGCCAGCGCTCATCGACCAGGCTCACTTCCACCCGGTCCCACTGCACGTCCATTTCAGCCAGCGCCTGGTACACCGGCGCCGGCGTGGAGCCGCCGGACAGCAGCATGCGTGCGCGGCCGGTCTCGGCGATGTCATGGTTGAGGATCTGCGCCATTTCCGCAGCAACGGCCTCGATCCACGCGTCGGCATCGCCGTGCCGGACGAAGGTGAAACGGGTGGAGTTTTCCAGAGAATTCATGCGGCGCCTCCTGGCAGGTCGCGTTCGAGATCGGCGGCATAGGCGGCTGCGCCCAGCAGCCCGGCATGCGGGTGCATCACCGCCAGCGACGGCACCCGGGCCATGATCGAAGAGAACCGGCCCTTGTGTTCGAAACGCTGCCGGAACCCGGAATGCTGCAGCGAATCGAGCATCTTCGGCACCAGCCCGCCGGTCAGGAACACGCCGTCCCACGCACCCTGGATCAGCACCAGGTCGCCGGCGATCGCGCCGAACACCGCGCAGAACACGTCCACCGTGCGCATCGCCTGCGGGTCGCCGTGCAGCGCACGCGCAGTGACGTCCACCGGCTGCAGCTGGCCCGGATCGACATCGGCCATCTCGCACACCGCGCGATGGATGTTGACCAGTCCCGGGCCGCAGATCAGGCGTTCGTTGGAGACCCGGCCGAACTGCTCGGACAGGATTTCCAGGATCCGGATCTCCTCCGGCGTACCCGGCGGGAAACTGACATGTCCGCCTTCGGTTTCCAGCGGGTAGCAGCGGCCGTGGCGCAGGATCAGCCCGCCCACGCCCAGCCCGGTGCCCGGGCCGATCACCGCATAGTTGCGCGGCTGGCCGGGCTTGCCCGGCACCCATGCCGCGCCGCCGACCTGGACCACGTCCTGCGGCTGCAGCAGCGAGATCGCCATCGCCTGTGCGGCGAAGTCGTTGATCAGGTGCAGCTCCTCGAAACCGAGCATGTGCGCGGTGCGCATCCGCGAGATCACCCACGGATGATTGGTGATGCGCGCCTCATCGCCATCGACGCGGCCGGCAACGGCGAACACGCCGCGGCGCGCTTCCGCACCGATCTGCTCCAGGTAGTGCCGCGCGGCATCGCCCAGCGACGGGAAATCGGCGACCACGAACTCGCGGATGCTGTCATTGATCAGCGGTGCGGCCAGCGAGGTGTCGGCCAGCGCGAAGCGGGCGTTGGTACCGCCGATGTCGGCGACCAGCGCCGGTTGGGTCGACACCGTCATGCCGGATCCTTGCGCGCGGCGTCGGCGTTCACGTCGGCAGGCAGGAAACCAAAGGCCTGCTCCGGACCCCACTCACCAGCCGGATACGGCTGCAGCGGCAGGTCCGCCGCCTTCCACGCATCGCTGACGCTGTCGATCCAGGCCCAGGCCGCGCGCACTTCGTCGTCGCGCACGAACAGCGCGTGGTTGCCGTTGAATGCATCCAGGAACAGGCGTTCGTAGGCGATGCGACGGTGCAGGCCGGTCGGCACCGACAGTTCCAGTTCCAGCGGATGCAGTTCCAGTGCGCCCCATTCCGGACCGGCCAGGCTGCTCATCAGGCCCAGTTCGATGTTTTCCTGCGGCTGCAGCTGGAACACCAGGCGGTTCGGTGCGGCCTGCGCGCGCTGCGGGCGCTCGAACAGCCAGTGGGTGACCGGCTTCAGCGTGACCACCACGCGGGTGGTGCGTTCGGGCAGGCGCTTGCCGGTGACCAGGTGGAACGGCACGCCGCTCCAGCGCCAGTTGTCGATGTGCGCGGTGACACCGGCGAAGGTCTCCACGTCGCTGCCTTCCGGCGGCTGGTAGGCCTGTGCCGGCTGGCCGTTGATGGTGCCGGCGGTGTAGCGGCCGCGGATGCTGTCACGCGCGGCGTGCTTGGCATCAAGCGGACGCAGGGCGCGCAGCACCTTGACCTTCTCGTCGCGGATGCGGTCGGCTTCCAGCGACGCCGGCGGTTCCATCGCCACCATGCACAGCAACTGCAGGATGTGGCTCTGCACCATGTCGCGCAGCGCGCCGGAGCGGGCGTAGTAGGCGTCGCGGCCATCCACGCCTTCGCTCTCGGCCACCAGGATGTGCACCGATTCGATGTAGTTGCGGTTCCACACTGCCTCCAGCAGCGTGTTGCCGAAGCGCAGCGCGATCAGGTTCTGAACTGCCGCCTTGCCCAGGTAGTGGTCGAGACGGAACACGCGGTCCTCGTCGATCCACTGGCCGATGGTGCTGATGATCTCCTCGGCGCTCTCGCTGTCGCTGCCGATCGGCTTCTCCAGCATCAGGCGTGCCGGTGCGGCAAGTGCGCCGCCCTTGGCCAGGCCTTCGCAGGTGGAGATGTACAGGCCCGGCGGGATGGCCAGGTAGCTGACGCACTTGCGGTGCACCAGGTCGGAGACCGCGGCGGCAACCGAGTCGACGTCGCGCAGATCCACCGAACGGTAGTCGATGCGGCGCAGCAGGGCGCTGATGTCGTCCTGCGTGGCCATCGGCATGGCCTGCTGCAGGCGCGGCCGCAGGATGTCATGGAAGGCTTCGGTGTCATGCCCGGACAGGGCCAGCGCACGGATGCGGAAGTCCTCCGGCAGCAGGCCGTCGCCAAGCAGGCGAAGCAGCGAAGGGAACAGGTAGCGCTGGGCCAGATCACCTGTGGCACCGAACAGGAAGAGGGTGTCGTGCATCGCTCGAGTTTCAGATCCGGGTGACATCGTTGTCAATCGCTTCTCGTCTATGTTCTCGGGGGTCCCGCGGGGCGCGATGTCCGGTTGCTGCGTCGCAACATGAACAGGCGCGTACCCGCTCATCATGGGGCATGTCACGGGCGAAACGGGAGAATGTGATTCCCTGAGTGCGACGTGGTCATGACCGACCATTGGATACTGCCACGTGAAAACGTTTACATGGCAGAATGAGCAGACTGTATTCGATTGCAGTGGTCGCCGTCATGCGGCACCACGCCATCGACCTGCCATCGGGAGGGCCGACGGCAGTTCCGCACAACAGCCCGGCAGCGGGCGGACTGGAATGGGTGATATGGCAAAAGTGCAGTTGCAGGGCGTGCGCAAGGTGTACGACAACGGCCAGGTGGCCGTGCAGGGCGCGACCTTCGAAGTGGCCGATGGGGAATTGATGGTGCTGGTCGGGCCATCGGGGTGTGGCAAGTCGACCCTGCTGCGCATGGTGGCCGGGCTGGAGGAAATCAGTGGCGGCACCCTGAGCATCGGCGACCGCGTGGTCAACGACGTGGCCCCCAAGGACCGCGACATCGCCATGGTGTTCCAGAGTTACGCGCTGTATCCGCACATGACCGTGGCCGAGAACCTGGCGTTTGGGCTGAAGCTGCGCGGGCACGACAAGGCGACGATTGCAAAGCGGGTCAACGAGGCCGCGCAGACGCTGGGGCTGACCGACATGCTCGACAAGCTGCCCAAGGCGATGTCCGGCGGCCAGCGCCAGCGCGTGGCGCTGGGCCGGGCGCTGGTGCGCGAGCCGGCGGTGTTCCTGCTCGACGAACCGCTCTCCAACCTGGACGCCAAGCTGCGCCACAGCGTGCGTACCGAGATCGCGCAGCTGCACCGCAAGCTGGGCACGACGATGATCTACGTCACCCATGACCAGGTCGAAGCGATGACCCTGGGCCAGCGCATCGTGGTGCTCAAGGACGGCGTCATCCAGCAGATCGACACGCCGATGGCGCTGTACGACCGCCCGGCCAACCTGTTCGTGGCCGGCTTCCTCGGCAGCCCGGCGATGAACGTGCTGCGCGGGCGGCTGGAGCAGGGCGGCGAAGGCGTTGTCGTGCAGGACGGTGCGCTGCGCGCGCCGCTGGGCAATGCGACCATCGATCCGGCGTGGATCGGTCGAACCCTCGCCGTGGGCGTGCGCCCGGAGCACCTGCAGCCGGCGGTGGCGGGCGATGCGACCGCATTCGAAGCGGTGATCGACGGCATCGAGCCGGTCGGCAACGAGATCTTCGTCAACATGACCCACGGCAGCCAGGCGCTGGTGATGCGCGTTGCCCCGCAGGCCCTGCCGGCGGTGGGCGGCACGATCCGCGTGGCGATCCAGCCGCAGGGGTTGCATTTCTTCGATGCGGACAGCGGCGAGCGGTTGAACCACGACGTTTGAGGGTAGGGCGGCACGTTGTTCGTGCCGCCGCCAATGGGTCGAACGGTGCGGGTGGTGCGTGGGACACGCGTGGCGTGTCGCTACGCGGGTCGGACGCGTAGAGACACGCCATGCGTGTCCCACGGAACCCGTCAGCGGGCGAGCCCTTCCAGCAGCGGCACGCCGTGCGCCTCCACCCCACCCACGCTCAACGCACCCTCAGCCAGCTCCAGCGGCAACACCGCCAGCGCCAGGTCCCCGGCCACGCTGGCCACGGTGCCGATGTCGGCGCCGTTCTGCTGCACCTTGGCCCCGCTTTCCACGCCGTCGGCGACGCGCAGCAGCTGCAGGGCGCGCTTGGCCTTGCCCAGGAAGTGGGTACGGGCCACGATTTCCTGGCCGGGGTAGCAACCCTTCTTGACGCTGTAGCCGTTCAACCGGTCCAGGCCCAGCTGCTGCGGCGTCCACTGCTCGCGCTGGTCGGCGGCCAGCCGGGGCAGGCCATAGCGCAGGTCGGACTGGCGCCAGGCCAGTTCGAAGCCCGCATCGGCGGGCAGCGCTTCGGCGGGCGCGAAGCCGATCTTCAGCGTGCGCGGCAGGGTGTCACTGCCCACATCCAGCTCCAGCGTCTCACCGTCAACGGCGATTGCTGCGTCGGACGCGGCTTCCGGCGCGGTGAAGCTGCCGGCCACCATGAGGTCGCTTCGCACCTCGACCTTCACCTTCCGTCGGAACACAAAGCGCTGCAACTGCGACGCAATCGCATCGGTGTCGCCGTCGGCCAGCACCAGCAGCACGTGCTCGGCGTCCACCTTCAACAGCTGAAACACAGCAAGGGTGCGGCCCTTGGCGCTCAACCACGCGCTCCACTGCCAGTGCCGCAGGGGCAGGGCGGTGACGTCGCTGGAGAACTGGGCATGGGCGAAGACCGCCGCATCCGCCCCGCGCAGGCTGAGCAGCGCGTGACCGGAAAGCCGCGGAAAACCGATGAAATCGAGGGGCAGGTTGTCAGGCACGTGAACGGGGTCTAAAATTTGTGCGTTGCGAGACCACCCATGATAGGCCAAACAACCCCCATTCCAGATTCCGAACCTGAAGCCCCGCTGGTGCCGGAGGAGCAGACGCTCGTCCCGACGCCGGTGGAGCCTGTGGAAATCGGCGGCCGCGGCGGACTTGATCCGGTGCGGTATGGAGATTGGGAGAAAAACGGACGCTGCATCGATTTCTGATCAGCATTGAGCCAACGCG
>NZ_CAUQLJ010000035.1:0-19967 GCF_963519125.1 uncultured Stenotrophomonas sp.
CAAACCCACCCCCGCCGACCCTCCGACAGTCTGCCGGTAGCCACGGGAAACGCGGGTGCCCGCCGTTGGCCGGCGTTGCGATGCCGATCATTTCCATGCGTTACCGGGCGCGGATGATTCCACGGCGGTCGTTTGGGAACCGACCCTACCAAGCGGGTTCATCGCGAGATCCCGCGACATCGCAACGCCGCGCACCCGCGTAGGGACACGCCACGCGTGTCTGAAGCCCACGCATGACTCACTGGAGGAAAGCCCCCTTCTTGTTGAAGGGGGCGCGCCGAAGGCGCGGGGTTAAGGTGGAATGCGCGGATAACGCGGGCCGTAGGCGCGTGTTATCCCGGAGCGGGGCTGCCCGGCGGCCGCCCCTGCACGTACGAACTGAGACGCTGCACTTGGCTTCAGAAACGAAAATGCCGCCAGTAACGGCGGCATCTCGTTGCGAAGACGAGCCTCAATCAGGTCATGTCGACCAGATCGGGAATCGCCACATCCGTGGCCACATCCGCTTCGTAATCCACGCCTTCGACACCGAACCCGAACAGGCGCAGGAAGTCGGCCTTGTAGCCGGCCAGGTCGCTGATCTCGTACAGGTTCTCGTTGGTCACCTGCGGCCACAGCGCCACGACTTCAGCCTGCACGTCCGGCGCCATTTCCTTGTAGTCCGCGCGCAGGCGGCCGGCTTCGTCGACCAGCTCCACCGTGCGGCCGTCGGCCAGCAGCTGATGGCGCAGGCGCTCCACTGCGGTGCCGCTGTCCTTGCCGCCGTAAACGATGTCGTACAGGGTATCCAGCTGCTCGATGCAGCCCTCGTGCGTGCCGCGTTCCTTCATCACCTTGAACAGCAGCGACAGGTACAGCGGCATGGTCGGAATGGCCGAGCTGGCCTGTGTCACCACCGCCTTCAGCACCGACACGCGGGCGTCGCCGCCGAGCGGCGCGAGCTTGGCGCGGATGCCCTGCACCTTCTGGTCCAGGTCCTTCTTGGCCGCGCCGATCGAGCCGTTCCAGTAGATCGCCTGGGTGATCTCCTCGCCCACGTAGGTGAATGCCGTGGTGGTCGCGCCTTCGGCCAGTACACCGGCTTCCAGCAGCGCGTCGATCCACATCTGCCAATCTTCGCCACCCATCACCGCCACCGTGCCGGCGATCTCTTCCGGGGTGGCCGGCTCGATCGTGGTTTCGGTGATCACTTCCTTGTCGGTATCCAGACCACGCAGCGTGATCGGCGCACCGATCGGCTTCAGCGTCGAGCTGATCACCTCACCGGTTTTCGGGTGCTTGCGGCGCGGCGCCGCCAGGCTGTACACCACCTGGTCGACCTGGCCCAGGTCCTGCCGGATCAGTTCGATGACCTTGGCCTTCACCTCGTCGGAGAACGCATCGCCGTTCACGCTGCGGGCGTACAGGCCGGCCTCGGTAGCGTACTTCTGGAACGCGGCCGAGTTGTACCAGCCCGCCGTGCCCGGCTTGGTTTCGGTACCCGGACGCTCGAAGAACACGCCCAGCGTTGCCGCGCCGCTGCCAAAGGCGGCGGTGATGCGCGCAGCCAGGCCATAACCGGTGGACGCACCGAGCACCAGCACGCGCTTGGGACCGTTCTGGATCTTCGGCTGCGCCTTGATGTAATCGATCTGCTGCTTGACGGCCGCGTCGCAGCCGACCGGATGGGTGGTGACGCAGATGAAGCCGCGCACACGCGGTTTGATGACCATGGAAACCTCGTCAGGAACGGTGCGGCCACGGGAACGGCCGCACGCAACCCTGAAATCGTAGTGTGCACGGGCAGACAGCACAACCGACGCCCCGGTACGGTGCCAAAGAAAAAGCCGCGCAGGGCGCGGCTTTTTCTCTCCATAGGTGTCCGGCCAGCGGCCGGACCTACCCATGTTTACGGACGTCGGGCCAGGGCTTCGACGTCCTTGGCCTTCGGCAGCAGGTCCTGCTTGCTCACGCGCAGGAAGCCGATCGTCAGCATCGGCACCGCGACCAGGATCGAGGACAGCACCACGATCACCGCACCCACCATGTGGGTTTCGGCCAGGCCTTCCATCGACGCGCCGCCGTACATGTACAGCGCCAGTGCCGACAGGAAGAACATCACTGCGGTGATCACCGTACGCGACAGCGTCTGGTTGATCGAGCGGTTCAGCACCTCCAGCGGCTCCACGCGCAGGCTGCGGAAGTTTTCGCGGACGCGGTCGAACACCACGATGATGTCGTTGATCGCAAAGCCCATCACCGACAGCAGGCCGGCCAGCACGTTCAGGTCGAACTCGCGGCCCATCAGCGACACGTAGGCCAGCGTCACCAGCAGGTCGAACAGCGCCACGATGCTCGCGGTGACCGCGAACTTCCACTCGAAGCGGAAGCCGATGTAGATCAGGAAGCCGGCCAGCATGAAGATCGTCGCGTACAGGCCGTTCATGGCCAGGTCCTTGCCGATCTGCGGGCCCACGAACTCATTGCGGAGGATCGTGGCCGGGTTCTCGCTGGTGGTGATCGCCTTGAGCACCGCCGCGCCGGTGGCCTTGTCCTCGGCACTAGCTGCGCCGGTGCCGGGGGCATGCTCGCCGTGCGGGGCCAGGCGGATCAGCACGTCGGTGTTGCCACCGAAGCTCTGCACCTGGGTGCCTTCGAAGCCATTGGCTTCCAGGCGCGAGCGGACTTCTTCCACGTCCACCTGGCGATCGAAGCGCGCTTCGATCAGGGTGCCGCCGGTGAAGTCCAGTGCGAAGGTGAAGCCCTTGATGCCGATGATGGCAACCGAGGCCAGGAACACCGCGATGGTGACTGCCATGGCGACATGGCGCCAACGCATGAAGTCGATCGTGGTGTCGTTCGGGAGGATGTGCAGCGGAAACAGTTTCATTGTGCGAGTCGTCCCGTCAGATGGCCACGTTCTGGAGCTTCTTGCGACGACCGTAGATCAGCGTCGCCAGGGCGCGCGACACGGTGATCGCAGTGAACATCGAGGCGAAAATACCGATGATCATGGTCAGGGCGAAGCCCTTCAGCGGACCGGTACCGAACGCGAACAGGGCCACGCCCACGATCAGGCCGGTCAGGTTGGCGTCCAGGATGGTGCCGCTGGCGCGCTCATAACCGGTCACGATCGCAGTCTTGCCCGGCACGCCGGCACGCAGTTCCTCACGGATACGCTCGTTGATCAGCACGTTGGCGTCGACCGACAGGCCCACCGACAACGCCAGGCCGGCGAAGCCCGGCAGGGTCATGGTGGCGCCGAACAGCGACATCACCGCGACCACGATCAGCAGGTTGAACAGCATCGCCGCCGAGGTGATCAGGCCGAACATGCGGTAGTACACGGTGAAGAACACCAGGGTGAACATGAAGGCATAGATCACCGCGGTGATGCCGCGCTCGACGTTCTCGGCACCCAGGCTGGGGCCGACCACGCGCTCTTCCACGAAGTCCATCGGCGCGGCCAGCGAGCCGGACTTCAGCAGCTTGGCCAGGTCCTCGGCTTCCTTCTTCTGCAGGCCGGTGGTCTGGAAGTTCTTGCCGAACACGCCGTTGATGTTGGCCACCGAGATCACTTCCTCGTTGACCTTGAAGCCACGCACTTCCTGGCCGTCGACGACGGTCACGGTCGGCACGCGCTCGGTGTAGACCACCGCCATCGGCTTGTTCACGTTGGCGCTGGTGAAGTCGAACATGCGCTGGCCGCCGACATTGTTCAGCGTCACGCTGACCGCCGGAGAGCCGCTGTTCGAATCAGTCACCGCCTGCGCGCCGACCATCTGGTCACCGGTGACGATCACGCGCTTGTTCAGCAGGACCGGCCCACCGCCATCACGACGCTGGTAGACCTTCGCTTCCGGCGGGATGCGACCGGAGTTGATGGCGTCCTGTGCATTGCCGTCAACCACCGCGCGGTACTCGAGGGTAGCGGTGGCGCCGATCATGCGCTTGGCTTCGGCCGTGTCCTGCACGCCCGGCAGCTGCACCACCACGCGGTCGGCACCCTGGCGCTGGATGATCGGCTCGGCCACGCCCAGCTGGTTGACGCGGTTGCGCAGGGTGGTGATGTTCTGCTCGATGGCGCCGTTGGTGATCTGGCTCAGCTCCGTTTCCGGCACGGTCACGGTGATGCGCTTGCCCACCACGTCGTAACCAAGGGTCGGCTGCGCCTTGGCCAGCGCCACGCGGGCGCGGTCCACGGCCGCGTCGTCGGTGGACGGGCTCAGGGTGGCAACGATGGAGTTGTCCGGGCGACGCTCGACCGACTGGAACGGAACGCGCGACTCGCGCAGCGTACCGCGCACGTCTTCGGCATAGGCGTCCATGCGCTTGTCGATGGCTGCCTTCTGGTCGACCTGCAGCACGAAGTGCACGCCACCCTGCAGGTCCAGGCCCAGCACCATCGGGCGACCGCCCAGGCGCTGCAGCCAGTCCGGCACGGTCGAAGCCAGGTTCAGCGCTACCGTGTAGTTCTCACCCACGCTGTCGCGCAGCCGGGCACTGGCCGCGGCCTGCGTCTGCAGGTCCGGCAGGCGCACGATCAGGCTCTCGCCTTCCTTGTCCACGCCAATGTTGGCGATCCCGGCGGCCTTCAGGTCGGCCAGCACGCGCTCGCGAAGGGCCTCGTCGACCTGTCCGCCACGGTTGGCGGTGATCTGGACGGCGGGGTCCTTCTGGTAGATGTTGGGCAGAGCGTACAGCGCGCTGAGCGCCAGTACGATCAGGATGACGACGTATTTCCAGCGTGGAAATTCAAGCATTGCCAGGTTCCTGCGCGGCGCCATTCCCGGCGCCGCGGTTGTGCTTCGGAAAGGAGGTGACTCAGTTGGCCGACTTCAGCGTGCCGGTCGGCAGCACGTTGCCCACGGCGCCCTTCTGCACGCGGATGTTGACGTTGTCGGCCACTTCGATGGTGACGAAGTTGTCGCCGATGCCCTTGACGGTGCCGGCGATGCCGCCGTTGGTCAGGACTTCGTCGCCGATCTTGATCTTTTCCAGCATCGCCTTGTGTTCCTTCTGGCGCTTCATCTGCGGGCGGATCATCAGGAAGTACATGATCGCGATCAGGATGATCGGGAACAGCAGCGTGGTCAGGCCCATGCCCTGCGGCTGGCCACCGGCGGCTTGGGCGTGGGCGGCGGGAATCAGGAAGGCGATCAGGTTCATGGTGTGTCCTTGGGTTGGGAGGCGCCCTTCCCCACATGGGGTCGGGTGTCGCCGCGAAACAGGGGTCAGCCGCGAAGTATGCCACGGCCCCGGGCGGGTTACAGCGGCGGCGTGGCCATGCCCCGGGCCGCATAGAAGGACTCGCGGAAGGCCCCGAAGGTTCCCGCCGCGATGGCCGCGCGCATGTCGGCCATCAGCTTCTCGTAATAGAAGAGGTTGTGGATGGTGCCCAGCATCGGCGCCAGCATCTCGTTGCAGCGGTCCAGGTGGCGCAGGTAGGACCGGGTGTAGCCGCTGGTGCAGGCATGGCAGCCGCAGCCCGGTTCGATGGTGTCCATGTCCCGTTCATAGCGGGCGTTGCGGATCCGCACCGTGCCGGTCGAGGTGAAATAGTGGCCGTTGCGGGCGTTGCGGGTGGGCATCACGCAGTCGAACATGTCCACGCCACGGGCGACCCCTTCGACCAGGTCCTCCGGCCGGCCCACGCCCATCAGGTAACGCGGGCGGTCGGCCGGCAGGATCGGATGCATGTGGTCGAGCATGGCGTTGCGCTCGTGCTCCGGCTCGCCCACCGCCAGGCCACCGATGGCGTAGCCGTCGAAGCCGATCTGCTGCAGGCCTTCGGCCGAACGGCTGCGCAGGTCGTGGTGGACCCCGCCCTGGACGATGCCGAACAGCGCCGCGTCGTTGCCCAGTTCGTCGTGCGCGTTGCGGCTGCGCTGGGCCCAGCGCAGGCTGAGCTCCATCGAGGTGCGCGCCACCGGCTCGGTGGCCGGGTACGGGGTGCACTCGTCGAAGATCATCACGATGTCCGAATCGAGCACCTTCTGGATCTTCATGCTCTCTTCCGGGCCCAGGAACACCCGGGCGCCATCGGTCGGCGAGGCGAAGGTCACGCCCTGCTCGGTGATCTTGCGGCGATGGGCCAACGAAAACACCTGGAAACCGCCGGAATCGGTCAGGATCGGCCCGTTCCAGCGCGCGAACCCGTGCAGGCCGCCGTGATCGGCGATCACGTCCAGGCCCGGGCGCAGATACAGATGGAAGGTGTTGCCCAGGATGATCTCGGCGCCCAGCGCGCGGATCTGCTCCGGCAGGATGCCCTTGACCGAGCCATAGGTGCCCACCGGCATGAAGGCCGGGGTTTCCACCGTCCCGCGCGGGAAGGTCAGGCGGCCGCGGCGGGCACGCCCGTCGGTGGTCTGGAGCTGGAACTGGAGTCGGGACATCGGGCGGAATCGGGGCAAATAATCCTCGATTATCGCCTAAAACCGCCGCGCCCGCTTTCAATCCCCCTGCGGGAACAACAACATGGCGTCGCCGTAGCTGAAGAACCGGTACTTTTCCGCGATCGCCGCGCGGTAGGCCTCGAATACCCGTTCCTGCCCGGCAAAGGCCGAAATCATCATCAGCAGCGTGCTTTCGGGCAGGTGGAAGTTGGTGACCATGGCATCCACGCTGCGGATCCGATAGCCGGGGGTGATGAAGATCTGGGTTTCGCCGGCATACGGCAGCAATTCGCCGTCGCGCATCGCGCTTTCCAGCGCGCGCACCACCGTAGTGCCCACGCCGATCACCCGCCCGCCGGCCGCACGGGTCTGGCGGACCTGCTGGACCAGTTCGGCGCCGACGTTCAGCCACTCGCGGTGCATGACATGGTCTTTCAGGTCATCGGCGCGCACCGGCTGGAAGGTGCCGGCGCCGACGTGCAGGGTGACGTGGCCGAAGCCGATCCCCTTTTCCTTCAGGGCAGCGAGCAGCGCCTCGTCGAAGTGCAGGCCGGCGGTCGGCGCGGCCACCGCGCCCACTTCGCGGGCGAACACGGTCTGGTAGCGCTCGCGGTCGTCCAGCCCCGGCTCGCGCTGGATATAGGGCGGCAACGGCAGCCGGCCGGCGTGCAGCAGCCACTGCTCGAGCGACTCCGGCACATGGAACTGCAGCACGTAGAACTCGCCGTCGCGGCCCAGCACCTCGGCCTCCCCGCCGGCGTCCAGCGCGATCCGGCTGCCCGGCTTGGGCGACTTGCTCGCGCCCACCTGGGCCCGCGCCTGCTGCCCGCCGAGCAGGCGTTCGATCAGGATCTCGACCCGGCCGCCGCTGGCCTTCTGCCCGAACAGGCGCGCCGGGATGACCCGGGTGTCGTTGAACACCAGCAGGTCGCCGGGCTGCAGCAGGTCCGGCAGGTCGCGCACCTGGCGGTGGTCGAAGGCCGCCGGGGCCGGCGGCACCACCATCAGGCGGCTGGCCGAGCGCTCCGCGAGCGGAGCCTGGGCGATCAATTCGGCGGGCAGGTCGTAATGGAAATCAGACTTTTTCAAGGGAGCGCACGGGAACGTGTAGGCAATGTCGCGCATTGTACGACTGGCTCCCGGTGGCAACGCGCATGGCAGCGAACGTCGCGCAAAATGCTGCTCTGCAACAGTTTTTGCCGGGGTTATCGCGCGAAAAACCGCGTGCTAGCATCGAACCGGAAGTCTGATGCACGAGCCGCATTCCCCCAAGCGCGCGCCCCGGTCGCGCGTTTTGCATTTGCGCCGTGCCGCCAATCGTTTCAGGAGATCTGCAATGAGCTTCATCGAACGCCTCGCCCCCCTCCGCGCCCAGCCCGGCACCCGCCTCACCGCCGGCCTGGATGACGCCACCCTCGACCGCCTGGCCGCCGGCCACCCGCAGCTGCTGGCTGCCGTGGACGCCGCCGCCGTCGAATTCGAGCGGGTCCGCGCCGACCTGGCCGAGCTGCTGGCGCTGGACGAACGCGCCCAGATCGATGCCATGCAGGACGGCTTCGTCAATTTCTACGCCGACGACGCGGTCACGCCGTACGTCGCCCTCGCCGCCCGCGGTCCGTGGGTGGTCACGCTGAAGGGAGCCGTGCTGTACGACGCTGGCGGCTACGGCATGCTCGGCTTCGGGCACACCCCGCAGGCGGTGCTGGACGCGATGGCCGCGCCGCAGGTGATGGCCAACGTGATGACCCCGAACCTGTCCCAGCATCGCTTCATCCAGGCGCTGCGCCGCGAGATCGGCCACCGCCGCGGCGGCTGCCCGTACGCTCGATTCATGTGCCTGAACTCCGGCTCCGAAGCGGTCGGCCTGGCCGCGCGCATCGCCGACGTCAACGCCAAGCTGCAGACCGATCCGGGCGCCCGCCATGCCGGCGCGAAGATCAAGCGCGTGGTGGTCAAGGGCAGCTTCCACGGTCGTACCGACCGCCCGGGCCTGTACTCGGATTCCAGCCGCAAGACCTACATGCAGCACCTGGCCAGCTACCGTGGCGAGGACAGCGTGATCGCCATCGCGCCGTACGACGAAGACGCGCTGAAGCGGGTGTTCGCCGAGGCCGAACAGAACCACTGGTTCATCGAAGCGGTGTTCCTGGAGCCGGTGATGGGCGAAGGCGACCCGGGCCGCGCGGTGCCGCCGTCGTTCTACGCACTGGCCCGCGAGCTCACCCGCCAGCACGGCAGCCTGCTGCTGCTGGACTCGATCCAGGCCGGCCTGCGCGCGCATGGCGTGCTCTCGATCGTGGACTACCCCGGCTTCGAAGGGCTGGAGGTGCCGGACATGGAGACCTACTCCAAGGCGCTGAACGCCGCGCAGTTCCCGCTGTCGGTACTGGCCGTGACCGAGCATGCCGCGCAGCTGTACCGCAAGGGCATCTACGGCAACACCATGACCTCCAACCCGCGTGCGCTGGACGTGGCCTGCGCCACCCTGGGCCTGCTCACGCCGCAGGTGCGCGACAACATCCGCCAGCGTGGCGAGGAAGCGGTGCGCAAGCTGGAACAGCTGCGCAGCGAGCTGGGCGGCCTGATCACCAAGGTCCAGGGCACCGGCCTGCTGTTCTCCTGCGAGCTGGCCCCGCAGTTCAAGTGCTACGGCGCCAATTCCACCGAGGAATGGCTGCGCAACCACGGCATCAACGTCATCCATGGCGGCGAGAACTCGCTTCGCTTCACCCCGCATTTCGGGATGGACAGCGAAGAGCTGGACCTGCTGGTGAATCTGGTGGGTCGCGCCCTGAAGGAAGGCCCGCGCCGGGAACAATCGCAGGCGGCCTGAAGCCCGCCATGCGACAATGGGTGGTTTCCACCGGGAACCACCCATGAAGTCCATCTGCGTCTACTGCGGCTCCAACGCCGGCAGCAAGCCCATCTACACCGAACGCGCGATCGCCTTGGGCGACCGCATCGCCCGCGATGGCCTGCGCCTGGTCTACGGCGGCGGCAATGTCGGCCTGATGGGCACGGTGGCCAACGCGGTGCTGGCGGGCGGTGGCGAAGTGACCGGCGTCATCCCGCAGCAGCTGGCCGACTGGGAAGTGGCCCACCGCGGCCTGACCGAACTGGAGATCGTCGGTTCGATGCATGAGCGCAAGTCGCGCATGTTCGACCTGTCCGACGCGTTCGTCGCCCTGCCCGGCGGCTTCGGCACCATGGAAGAGATCTTCGAGATGCTCACCTGGCGCCAGCTCGGGATCGGCAACAAGCCGTGCGCGTTCCTGGACGTGGACGGTTTCTACGCGCCCCTGATCGGCATGATCGACCGCATGGTCGAAGAGCGCTTCCTGCACCCGGACCAGCGCGCCGACCTGTGGTACGGCTCGGACATCGACGCCATGCTGGACTGGATGCGCGCGTATGAGCCCGCGCAGGCCTCGAAGTGGATTGATGAGAAGCGGCGTACCGCGTTGCGTTGATTACGCGGTAACAAACGTTTCCATCGGTGCAGGGCGCCCCAGCAGGTAGCCCTGCCCGTAATCGCAGCCCAGCTGCAGCAGGGTCTCGCGCTGGGCCATGTTTTCGATGCCCTCGCCTACCGTTTCGATGCCCAGCGTGCGCGCCAGCGACAGCACGCCCTGGACCAGCGCATAGGTGCTTTGCAGGTCCTGGCCGTGCAGCCCGGCGATGAAACTCTGGTCGATTTTCAGCGTGGAGATCGGGAAGCGGTGCAGGTACGACAGCGCCGAGAAACCGGTGCCGAAGTCGTCCAGCTGCACCAGCACGCCGCGTTCGCGCAGTGCCTGCAGGATCCGAAGCGTGCGCGGGCCGTCGTCGAGCAGCGCCACTTCGGTGATCTCCAGGCGCAAACGGTGCGGGTCGGCACCGGCCGCTTCGATCAGGCCGAACAGGCGTGAGCTGAAGTCCGGCGAACGGAAATGCCGCGGCGACACGTTGACCGACAGATAGCCTTCGCCACCCCGCGCGAGCTGGCCGATCACCTCTTCATACAGCAGCCAGTCCACCTGCTCGATCAGCCCACTCTCTTCGCCCAGGTCCAGGAACGCACTCGGCAGCAACAGGCCGCGCCGCTCGTGCTGCCAGCGCAACAGCGCCTCATAGCCGACCACCTGGCCATCGGCAAGGCGCACGATGGGCTGGTAGAACGGCATGAAGTCGCGGTTGTTGATCGCCCGGCGCAGGTCCGCCTCCAGGTCCAGGCTGCGCAGGGCTTCTTCGCGCATCGCTTCGTCGAACACCGCCCAGCGGTCCTTGCCCTGCGCCTTGGCGCGGTACATCGCCGCGTCCGCATCGCGCACCATTTCCTCGCCGTTGCGGTAGCGCGGGCTCCACATCGCGATGCCCAGGCTGCCGGACGGGAACAGTTCGCGCCCCTGCACCCACATCGATTCTTCCAGTGCTACCAACATGCGTTGCGAGAACTCGCGCGCCGACTCCAGGCCCTGCTCGCATTCAAGCAGGATCGCGAACTCGTCGCCGCCCAGCCGGGCCACCACGTCGTCGCCGCCCACCATCGACACGATGCGCTTGGCGACCTCGACCAGCATCTGGTCGCCGGCGGCGTGACCGATGCTGTCGTTGACCAGCTTGAAGCGGTCCAGGTCCAGGAACAGCACCGCAAAGCGCAGGCCGTCGCGCGAGCGGGCACGGGCGATGGCGTCCTCAAGACGGTCGAGCAGGTGCGCACGGTTGGGCAGGCCGGTCAGCGCATCGTGCAGCGCCTGGTGGGTCAGGCGCTGTTCGGCACGCAGGCGCTCGCCGATCTGGCCGAGCAGCTTGTCGTTCACCTCGGCCAGCTCGCGGGTGCGTTCGTCGACGCGTACTTCGAGCTCGGCGTGCGCGTTGCGCAGGCGCTCCTGGTCGCGCTGCCGGGCCAGGCCGTTGCCGATGTTCTGCGCGACGAAGGTCAGCAGGCGCTGGTCGTGCGCGGTGAAACTGATCTCCGGCGAGTAGCTCTGCACCACGATCACGCCGACCACGTCGTCGTCGCTCAGCAGCGGCACGCCCAGCCAGCAGTGCGAGCGCGCACCGAACTCATTTACGGTTCCGGAGGCGCGCAGCGCGTCGATATGCTCACGCGAGGCCAGCAGCGGCTGCCGGTTGCGCACGATGTACTCGGTCAGCCCCATGCTGAACGGCCGTGGCGCACGGGCCGGGTTGTATTCGTCGACGGAGTAGACGAACTCCAGGCCCTCGCCGGACTCGTCGACCAGGGCGATGTAGAAATTGCGCGCATCCAGCAGCGTGCCGACCACGCCATGCACCTGCACGTAGAACTGAGCCAGGCTTTCGGCGCTCATTGCCATTTCGGCGATGTTGAACAGCGCCAGCTGCAGTTTCTCGGCGCGGCGGCGCTCGATCACTTCGTCCTGAAGACTGTGGTTGGCGCGCTGCAGCTCCAGCGTGCGCCGCTCCACCTGGCGCTCCAGCTGCACCTGCGCCTGGCGCCGGTCCATTGCGGTCAGGATGTGCTGCGCCACATAGCCCAGCAGGGTGCGGTCGGCTTCGTTGTAACGCACGCGCTGCTCGTAGCTCTGCACCACGATGGCGCCGCAGACCCGACCGTCGCGCAGCATCGGCACGCCCAGCCAGTCCAGGCTTTCCGGCCCGCGACTGGGGTCGTATTCGTCGCTCATCGCGGCCAGCAACTCGTTGGACGGCCCACTGAGCGGCTGCCCGTGGCGCAGCAGCGCGAAGGTCAGGCTGCGCGGCATTTCATGTTCTTCGTAGCTGCGATCGGGGTCGGCCACGAAATTGTCGCGCTGGTCGGCGAAGTACAGGAAGCGGATCCGCCGGCGTACGTCGTCGTACTCGACGATGTAGCAGTTCTGCGCGTACATCAGCGAATTGAGCACGCGGTGGAAGTGCCGCAGCATTTCGCTCATTTCCAGGTCGGCGCCGGCCAGGTCGGCGATTTCGTACAACGCCTGCTGCAGCCGCTTGGAATTTTCCAGCGAGCGGATCTGCTCGCGTTGCCGGGCCAGTGCCAGTGCGTCCTGCAGGCCGCTGCGCGCCACGCCCCACCAGGCGTCGGGTGGGCTTGCGCCATCCTCGAGCACGACGTGAATGACCAGCTCACCGCCCTGGTGCTGCCAGCGGTACACCGCCCCGCCCTGCGGGCAGACCGGCGGCGAGGCCAGCAGCGCGTCCAGCACCCCCCGATCCGAGCCCGCGCGGGGCGGATGCCGCAGGCAGCCTTCGCCCAGCGTAGCATCGGACCAGCCCAGGGTGAGCCGGGCGCCGGCCGGCAACAGCGCGCACAGCGTGCGCCCAAGCGCAGCCGATACGGCTGCGCTGCGGTCCTTCTGCCCTGAAGTCGTCACTGCCTGGCTGGACAACATGTTCATCTCTTCTGACGCCGGATACCCGGCGCCTCCCCTGTGCCCCGAGCATAACGCGCAAACCGGGGGTCAATGGAAGTCCTTCACCCCATTGCCTCCCTTCGGCCGTTGTTCGGAGGGTGATCATCGCCACCGCCCCTGCCGCGCGCAGCTATGCGCAGCCCCCTCCAGCGCTTACTCTGTGCGCCGTGGATGCCGCTGCCCTGCCAACCGACGAGTCGCTGATGCTGGCCTGGGCCGGTGGCGACCTGCGTGCCTTCGAGAGCCTGTACGCGCGTCACCGCAACCGCCTGTACAGCTTCCTGCTGCGGCAGCTGCGCGATGCGGCGCTGGCCGACGAGATGTTCCAGGACGTATGGCAACGGGTGATCGCGGCCCGTGCCGGCTGGCAGCCGGAGGCAGCCTTCACTACCTGGCTGTTCCGGATTGCCCATAATCGACTCAACGACCACTGGCGGGCGCTGCGCCACCGCCCGGCTGCGCCCGGCGACGCCGACGAGCGCATGGCGCGGATGAGCGATACGCGCACGCCGGAAACCCAGCTGTCCGAATTCGAACAGCGCCGCCGCCTGCAGTTGGCCATGGAGCAGCTGCCCGATGACCAGCGCACCGTGCTGCAACTGCGGCTGGAGCAGGAGCTGAGCCTGGAAGAGATCGCGCAGGTCACTGGCGTGGGCCGCGAAACCGTGAAGTCGCGGCTGCGCTACGCGATGGACAAACTGCGCGCGGAGTTGAGCCCATGAACCGTCCCGATCCGCTGACGCCGGAAGAACGCGAACTGGCCCGCCTGATGGGCCGGCCGGCGTCCAGTGCACCGCCGGCGGCGGTGGACGAGGCGGTGCTGGCGGCTGCGCGTGCCGCGGTGCAACCGATGGCCTCTGCACCCACTGCCGAACCGGCTGCGCCCCACGCCGCGCCCGCGCCCACGCCCAATACGACGCCGCGCAGGCGTTCGCGTTTCCCGGCCGCACTCGGCCTGGCCGCCTCGCTGGTGTTCGCGGTGGGCATCGCGTGGCAGCTCAAGCCCGAGGGGCCACCGCCGGCCGCACCCGCACCGATGGCAAGCGAAATGGCCACTGAAAGGGCACCACAGGCCGCTTCCGCCGCAGGCGGCGACGCGGCACCTGCGGCGGTCCCGGCCGAGGCGCCGGCTGCCGACGTGGCGGCCCAGGCCAAACCTGTCGCTGCGCCGCCTGCGCCGGCGCGCGTGCTGTCTGCGCCCAAACCGGCGCCAGTGCCGGCTCCACCGCCACTGCCCGCTGCAGCACCGATCGCCATGCCCGCTCCCCCGGCGCCCGCCGCGCCGATGGCAGCCCCGGTTCTGCAGAGCGAGCAGGCCGATGCCGCGCAGTCGGCGGAACTGGACCGCGTGGACGTTACTGGCAGCCGGGCCACCGATGCGCGCGAGCGCGCCAAGCTGGCCGCACCTGCCGCTGCACGCACACAGGGAGCACCCGGGGTGATGCGCCGCGCCGAACCGGCGCCGGCGCAGGCCTATGGCGCGTTGGCATCGCCCGATGCGCTTACCCTGGCGGTGGACGCGGACGCTGCGCTGCCACGTCGGCAATGGATCAAGCGCATCCGCGAGCGTCGCGATGCGGGCGATCTGGACACGGCGCGGGCGAGCCTGGAGCGTTATCTGCAGGCATATCCGGAAGCGCGTATTCCGGGCGACCTGCGCGTGTTGCTTGAGTCTTGATGCCCGATACGCTCGCCACCGCCGTCAGCCACAGCCTGGACATCAAACACAGCCGTTTCGTCGCGCACGCCGCGCCGATCGAGTCGGCCGCCGATGCGCTCGCCTTCCTGCAGCAGGTCGCCGTGGCCGACGCCACGCACAACTGCTGGGCCTACCGGCACGGCAACGAATACCGCTCCAGCGACGATGGCGAGCCGGCCGGCACCGCCGGGCGCCCGATCCTGGCTGCCATCGACGGCCAGGGTTTCGACCGCATCATGGTGGTGGTGATCCGCTGGTACGGCGGCATCAAGCTCGGTGCCGGCGGCCTGGTGCGGGCCTATGGCGGCACTGCGGCCGAATGCCTGCGCACCGCACCGCGACTGCCGCTGGTGGCCCTGGCCGAACTGACCGTGCAGGCCGGGTTCGAGGACCTGGGCGCGCTGCATGCGGCACTGGCCCAGCACCTGGCCGACAAGCTGGAGGAAACCTTCACCGCTTCCGGGGTGGAACTGCACGTCCGGCTGCCTGCCGAGCAGGTCGACCCGTTGAAAATCCGCCTTCGCGACGCCACCCGTGATCGTATCCGGGTGCACGCACGCACCGAACCAGGCTTTGCCCATGACTGACCCCGTCTCCCCTGCCGCCCCCACCCTGCGCCGCCTTGGCAGCCTGGGCACGCTGTGGCCGTTCGTGCGCCGCCACAGCGGGCTGTTCGCGGCCTGGCTGGTGGCACTGGCGGTGTCCTCGGCGGCCACGCTGAGCCTGCCGCCGGCGGTGAAGCAGATGATCGACCACGGCTTCAACAGCAACGGCCAGATCAACCGCGCGTTCGCGCTGCTGTTCCTGGTCGCGGTGGTGCTGGCGCTGGCTACCGCCGCACGCTTCTTCTTTGTGTCGCTGCTGGGCGAAAAGGTGGTCGCCGACCTGCGCAGCCGCCTGTACGCGCACCTGATCGCACTCGGCGCCGGCTTCCACGACCGCAGCCGCAGCGGCGAACTGGTCTCGCGCCTGACCGCCGACAGCGAACTGCTGCGCAGCGTGATCGGCTCGACCATGTCGGTGGCCCTGCGCAGCAGCGTCACGGTGGTGGGCAGCCTGGTGATGCTGTTCGTGACCAGCCCGCGCCTGGCCGCGTGGTCGCTGGTCGGCATTCCGCTGGCGGTGCTGCCGATCATCATCGGTGCGCGCCGGCTGCGCGGCATCTCGCGCGCCAGCCAGGACCGCATCGCCGATGCCAACAGCCTGGCCGCCGAAACCCTCGGCGCGGTGCGCACGGTGCAGGCGCACGCGCGCGAGCCCTACGAGCGCAGCCGTTTCAACGCTGCGCTGGGCGAATCGATCCGCGCCGCACGGCGCCGCATCGGTGCGCAGTCGCTGGTGACCGCCACCGCCATCGTGCTGGTGTTCGGCGCAATCGTGGGCGTGCTGTGGCTGGGCGCGCATGACGTGATCGACGGCCGCATGAGCGCCGGCACGCTGGGCCAGTTCGTGCTGTACGCGCTGATCGGTGGCGGTTCGGTCGGTGCGCTGGCCGAAGTATGGAATGAGCTGCAGCGTGCCTCCGGCGGCATGGGCCGGATCGCCGAACTGCTGCAGGAAGACATCGAGATCACCACGCCGACTGACCCGCTACCGCTGCCGCAGCCGCTGCGCGGCGAGATCCGTTTCCAGGACGTGGTCTTCCATTACCCGCAGCGTCCAGACACCGCCGCACTGGACCACTTCGACCTGCATGTGCGGCCAGGCGAAACCGTGGCGCTGGTCGGGCCCTCCGGTGCCGGCAAGAGCACGGTGCTGTCGATGCTGCTGCGCTTCCACGACCCGGCCGCCGGCAGCGTGCAGGTGGACGGGGTGGACGTGCGCCGGGTCGACCCGGCACAGCTGCGCGCGCAGATGGCGCTGGTGCCGCAGCAGCCGACCCTGTTCGCCAGCAGTGCGCTCGACAACATCCGCTACGGGCGACTGGAAGCCAGCAACGAAGAGGTGCAGCGCGCAGCCGAAGCCGCCGAGGCCGACGAGTTCCTGCAGGCCCTGCCCGATGGCTACCTGAGCGAACTGGGTGAGCGCGGCGCGCGCCTGTCCGGTGGCCAGCAGCAACGCATCGCGATTGCACGCGCCCTGCTCAAGGATGCCCCGATCCTGCTGCTCGACGAAGCCACCAGTGCGCTGGACGCGCAGAGCGAACGCGCAGTGCAGCAGGCGCTGGAACGGCTGATGGCCGGGCGCACCACGCTGGTGATCGCGCACCGGCTGGCGACGGTGCTGAAGGCCGACCGCATCGTGGTGATGGACCACGGCCGGATCGTGGCCCAAGGCACCCACGCGCAGCTGCTGGCCGAGGGCGGTCTGTATGCTGAACTGGCACGACTTCAGTTCATCGATTGATGACGCACCGCTAACACGCGCGGTCGCATGGTGGCACGTGTCCCATGAGACCGCTGCAGGAGGTGTTGCATGTCGTTCCGTCAGTTTCCCGCTACCGATGCGAACGGTGATGACTACGTCGTCATCGAATTCAAGGATGAGCTGGCCGCCACCGCGAACACCGCGGCCGATCCGCATGTGCGCTATGAGCTGGCCGACGGCCGGCACCTGGTCCGCGATGGCAGGACCTTCCGCACCAGCGGTGGCGAGCTCACCTTGACCACGTAATTGACGTGGTCAATTAATCGCCACCCATCTTGACAGCCTTGCGGTACGGGGGCTGCGCACGCTTATCCACATGCTTGTCCGCATTTCATCCACACCCCCTGTGGATGAATGCGGCAGCGCGTCAGCGTGGCAGGACCCGGCCGATGCCGCTGGCGTCGATTTCCACCGCTGCACGCTGCATGGCCTGCAGGTCGCTGCCCGGCACAAAACCCATGCGGAAATGCACTTCGCCGCCGGGCGTGCGCGAGGAATGGATCGAGGCCAGGCTGACCCCATGCCGTTCGAACACATGCAGCAGCTCGCGCAATGAGCCGGGACGGTCCTCGGGCAGGTGCACGCTGATCGCGTTGCGCTCGGTCAGGTCGGCCAGCAGGTAACCGACCCGTTCGAAGGTGTAGTTGCCGTCGGTCAGCAGCGCGGCGCCCTGATGCTCGCGGTTGTCGGCCAGCAGCTGCTGGCGGAACGCGGCGCGCGCGGCATCGTCGCCCTGCGCAACCTGGCTGCGCAACGTCTGCAGCTGCGCCAGCAGCCGGTCCAGCATCGGCGCCACGTGCGGGTTGCCGAACTGGATGTCTTCGTAGATGGCCGGATTCAATGACAGAATCCGCGCGATGATCGCCGTGTCCAGCTCGAACGAGGCCGACCGGTACGGCATCAGGTCCTGCAGCGGACCCAGCAGCGCGGCGTAATCACGCAGCACGCCGGCCTGGGCAAGATGGGTGGCATGCACCATCGCCTGCACCAGCGCCATGACCTGGTCGTGATGCTCGGGCGTGGCGCGCACGCATTCGGCTTCGAGCGCCGCGCACAGCTGCGCCACCCATGGCTGCCACGACGCAAGGCGCGCCTCGCACACCACCATCACCCTGCCCTTCAGCGTCGGCGCCTTGGGCGGGGCGGTCATCGGGTGCAGGCCGGCCACCTCCGCCTGCGACCTCAGCATCGCCGCGACCGGTTCGCTCTTGACCGAGGTGACGTCCAGCCACAGGCGTCCGGCCTCACGGCCCGCCGAGCGCTGCACGTACTCGGCGATCAACGCGGGGGTGTGCCGGATCGGTGCGGAAAACACCAGCACCTGCGCGCGCTCCAGCAGCAGTTCGGGATCATCGGAAGCCGGATCGGCCGGGTCGTGGCCGATCACCTCCAGCCCCATGCGCTGCTCGAGGAAGGTGCGCAGCCAACGCCCGTAAGCACCGGCGCTGCCGACGATGCCGACAACCGGATGCGGGCTCACGCGATCCGCTCGGCGGTGAAGCGGTGCGGCTGGGCCAGCGCCGCCGGAGCGGCGGCCAGCACGTCGAACTCTTCGTGGTCGTTGGCCAGGGTGGCCTCCAGCGCGGCGTGCACGCCGGAGATCGAGCGCGACAGGGCCTGTTCGAAGCGCTCGCCACGCAGCAGGAAGGCGACCAGCAGCGACATCAGCACGTCGCCGGTGCCGGCCACGTCCACCGGCAGGTGCGGCGAGGACCAGCGCCAGACCGCGTCGCGGCTGACCGCCAAGGTGACCAGCTCTCCCGGGTCGCCACCTACGCTGTGCGCCAGCACCCATTCCGGCCCGCGCTGCAGCAGCGCGCGCGAGGCAGCGATGGCGTCGGCTTCGGCCAGGCTCGGCAGGCCGGTCAGCCGGCCCAGTTCGAATGCATTGGGCGTGACCAGCCACGCGTGCGGCAGCAGGCGTTCGGCAAAGATGGTTTCCAGTCCCGGTTCCACGTAGGGACCGGTATGGGTGTCGCCGATCACCGGGTCCAGGCAGTAGCGCAGCTGCGGCGAGGCCGGCAGCACGCGCTCGAGCCAGTCGGCGAACGCCGCGCCGTTGCCGACACTGCCGAAGTAGCCGGAGACCAGCATCTTCGCGCGCGACGGCAGGCCGCGTTCTTCCGCACCCAGCAGCAGGTCGGCGAACCAGTCGGCCGGCAGCACGCGCCCGCGCGTGGTCGGATAGAACGGCGCATTGCTGAGCAGCGTGGTCGGCACTTCGGCCACTCGTACGCCGAGTCCGCGCAGCGGCGGGACGGCGGCGCTGTTGCCGGCGTGGCCGTACACGAGCTGCGATTGAACCGAGATGACGTCGACCGGCGACGGACCGTCCGGGCGCTGGCGGCGACCGTGGACCAGGTGGCTTTCGAGGGAATCGTTCATCGTTGCAGTTTAGTTGGTGCGGGTGGTGATGGGGGTGCGTGGGACGGCCAACGGCCGTCGCTACCGGGGATCGCCGTGCTCGGAAACAAGAACGCCGGGCTGTGCCCGGCGCTGTTGTTGCTTCTGAAACCTTTTCGTTACGAGGTCATGCGGTCCCAGAACCCTTTCACGCCGTCCATGAAGGTGGCCGACTTCGGCGAATGCTTGCGCGCTTCCTCGCCGGTGAAGGTGGTTTCGAACTGCTCGAGCAGCTTGCGCTGTTCGCTGGTCAGGTTGACCGGGGTTTCGACCACGACGCGGCAGTACAGGTCGCCTTCGCTGCGACTGCGCACCGAACGCACGCCCTTGCCGCGCAGGCGGAACAGCTTGCCGGTCTGGGTTTCGGCCGGGATGCGGATTTCCGCATAGCCGCCCAGGGTCGCTACGCGCACGGTGTCGCCCAGTGCAGCCTGCGAGATGCGGATCGGCACTTCGCAGTGCAGGTCGTCACCGTCGCGCTGGAAGATCTCGTGCTCGCGCACGCGTACTTCCACGTACAGGTCGCCCGGCGGCGTGCCGGCCGGACCGGCCTCGCCTTCACCGGCCAGGCGGATGCGGTCGCCGGTATCGACGCCCGCAGGCACCTTCACCGACAACACCTTGTCTTCCTCCACGCGACCGTTGCCGTGGCAGGTCTTGCAGGGATTCTGGATGATCTGGCCACGGCCATTGCAGTTGTGGCAGGCCTGCTGCATGGCGAAGATGCCGCGCTGGATGCGCACCTGG
>NZ_CAUQLJ010000036.1:0-16790 GCF_963519125.1 uncultured Stenotrophomonas sp.
GATGGCGCTTCCGCGGTGCGATACTTGGCCTCATGCGGTTAAAACGCCTATCCGTGTCCGTATATTGGCCCAAGGGGACCACTCGCAGGGGATACTTGATGCAACAGGACGACGACGCTGCACTCGCTTCCGGTACTACATCCGATGGCTGGTTCACCCGGCTCCGGCGTTCGCTGCTGGCGCGCCTTGGCAATACCGGGCTCGTGCTGGGGACGTTGTTCTTCGCCGCCTCGCTCACGCCCAGCCTCACGCCACGGATCACGGTCGCGCAGGCGGTGCTGTCGGGCATGTGCCTGGCCGCCGGCTACGGCCTGGGCGTGCTGCTGCGCTGGCTGTGGGGATACCTGGAGCTGCCGCTCCCCGGGCCGGCGGGACAGCCGCGTCGCCGCCGTATCGCGGTCGTCGCCTGCGCGGTCATCGCCGCGCTCGCGCTTTGGCGCAGCCAGCATTGGGAAAACATCGTCCGCGAACTGATGCACCTGGCTCCCGCCGGTCCATCGCGCATCCTGGGCGTACTCGCGGGTGCGGCGGTCGTGGCGCTGCTGCTGGTCGTGCTGGGCCGCATCGCGCTGATGATCATCAAGGCGGTGATGCGCCTGGTCACCCGCAAGGTGCCGCGACGGATCGCGCACGTGGTCGGTGCGATCGCCGGCGTGCTGCTGCTGGTGGGCCTGGTCAACGGCGTGATCCTGTCCTCGTTGCTGGACACCCTGGACGCCTCCTATCGCCAGGCCGATGCACTGATCCCGCCCGACATGCCGCCGCCGACCGAATGGGACAGCCCCGGCAGCGCGCAGTCGCTAGTGGCCTGGAACCAGCTCGGGCGCATGGGCCGGCGCTACGTCGATGCCCGCCCCACCGCCGACGAACTCGCCGCCTACGCCGGTCCCGGCGCCAAGGCGCCGCTGCGCGTGTACGCGGGCCTGCCCACCGGCGACACGCCCGAAGAGCGCGCCCAGCTGGCGCTGGAAGAACTCAAGCGCGTCGGCGGCTTCGAGCGCAAGGCGCTGATCATCATCACTCCGACCGGCACCGGTTGGGTCGACCCGTCCGGCATCGACGGCATCGAATATCTCTACCGCGGCGATGTGGCCAGCGTCGCGGTGCAGTACTCGTACCTGTCCAGTCCGCTGACGCTGTTCCTGGATCCGGATACAGGCGGGGTCACCGCGCGCGCACTGTTCCGCGAGGTCTACGGCTACTGGCGCACGCTGCCGCCCGAGCGGCGGCCGAAGCTGTACCTGCACGGCCTGAGCCTGGGCGCGCTCAATTCGGAACGCTCGTTCGAGATGTTCGAGCTGCTCGGCGAACCATTCGATGGCGCGGTCTGGAGCGGACCTCCGTTCGCCGCCAGCAAGTGGGCCGGGCTGACCCGCTCGCGCAATCCCGGTTCGCCGGTGTGGCTGCCGCAGTTCCAGGACGGCTCGTTCGTCCGCTTCATGAACCAGGACGGCAGCTCCACCCCGCCCGGCACGCCGTGGGGCCCGATGCGCGTGGTCTACCTGCAGTACGGCAGCGACGCGGTGACGTTCTTCGACCGTCACAGCTTCTTCCGCGAACCGGAATTGCTCGATGCCCCGCGCCCGCCGGACGTATCCCCGGCGATGCGCTGGTATCCGGTCGTGACGATGATGCAGATGGCAATGGATACTTCGCTGTCGATGAGCGCACCAATGGGTTTCGGCCACGTCTACGCGCCATCGCACTACATCAACGCCTGGCTGGAAGTCACCGGCATCGACGACTGGTCGCCCGAAGACGTGGCCCGCCTGCAGCGCCACCTGGATGAGCGCCGGGCCGAAGAGCTGTCCAAGGATGGCGGCGAGGAGACCGTGGACGGCTGAACGTCGACGGTCTTGCGTGGACCGGCACCCTCAGTACATCCCGACCATGTTGAGGAACCAGCCCTCGTGGTCGTAGTCGAAGTCGGTCAGGTCGTCGCTGAACTCGGTGAAGTTGTAGCCGGCGCCGATGCGGAAGTTCTTGCCGATGTCGCGGTCCAGTCCGACCAGCCAGCCCTGCCGCGTGCCGCCGGCCTGCACGTCCAGCCAGCGGTATTCGGCCAGCGCGTGCCAGGCGTAGACCACCTCGTAGCGCAGCTGTAGCGCGGCGAAGTCGGTGGCCGAGTCGAACCACGGCCCGCTGCCGCGTCCGTAGCGCACCTCGCCCTCGCGCCGGGCGAGCTTGCCGGCCACTTCCCAATGCTGGTCGTGGCGGTAGACGCCTTCCACCGACAGCACCTGGGTTTTCTGGTCGTAGTCCTGCTCGCGCTGGCCCAGGCTGGAGAGGTCGTACAGGTAGGTGTAGCGGCCGAACATTTCCCAGCGCGCGCTATCCCACGGCCGCCAGGCGAAGCCGGCGTTGCCTTCGATGAAGCGCGCGTTCGCCAGGCGGTCGCGATGGTCGTCGGTGTCGGCGTAGTTCAGCCGGCCGGCGATGCGGAAGCGGGTATAGGAAGTTCAACCGCCCTTTTTTGCGAGTCTGGCGGGTAGGAAGCGGCCGCGCAAGCGCCGCTTTGGGCACAGATCGGGCACAGATCGGGGGTTCATGCGTGGGTTTTCGACATCGCGGGGCCACGCAGCGGCTCAGTGCGTAGCCATTTCTCACCGAATCCCGGCACAGGGCCGAGCGCAGCCCTGCGGGGTCGTGGCCGCATCGGATCGGACTCTGGCTTGGCTGCCGGCTGTGTGGCCGGCACCTCGTCACGCGGCCGGCGGCGGCGCGCGCGCTGCGGGCCGGTAGTGCGCTTGCTCCAGCGCGCCGTGCTTCTCGAAGTGGGCGAGGATGGCGCGGATGGCGGTGGGTTCCTCGATGCTGGCGACGATCCGTACCGCGCCGCCGCAGTGGGCGCAGGTGGTGACGTCGATGGAAAAGACCCGCTTGAGCCGTTGCGCCCAGCTCATCGCACGGCGCTTCTGCTCGGGGCTGCGCGGCTCGTCGTGGGCGCTGACGTTGACCACTTCCGGGCCCAGGCGCAGGAGCAAAGGGCACGCGAGCAACGTCAGCACGAACAGGCCCTTCAGGCGTTGCAGGTCGAACTCCGCCAGGCCGCGGACCAGGTCACCGCCAAGAACGCGGAGCTGCTGAGACTCAATCGTGATAACGGCCGCCTGCTTGAACAGACCACGCACCAGCAGAAGGCGTTGACGGAGGCCGAACGCGAGGTCCGCAAAGCTCGTGAAGAACTGGAATCCTTGCGACCGCTTCCGGCACAAGTGACATCCCTCGAACAGCGAACGGCAAAGGCGATCACAGACGCAGAGGTGCTGCAGTCCCACCTGGACCAGGCGAGATCGCAACTTGAGCAAACGCGCCGAGAGCTACGCGATTCCGAACTCGAACGCGAGCGAACCCAGGCTCGGTTTGAAGGCATGCAGGCCGCGTGGGCTCAGCGTGATGCGACATTGACGCCGGCGACGGAGCCCGTCGAGCGCACCGGCAAGCGTCGCGTGCGTCCGCCTGCAGCCGAAGAGGCGACCCAAGACCTTCCTCTGAAGTAATGGGCGCCAGCGGCGCGGCGAAGGAACACAACGTCTCACTGATCTGCGGTGGCGAAATTGCTGCAGCGACAATCGGTTACCGAAGATTGTCGGACTTTTCCCGAATTAACGGCCAACCCTCGGTAACGGTGTTCATGTGAAATCTCCTGTCCCACAAGGGGACCTTGTTCAAACAATGGAAGACATAGTGAAAAGGTTGGGAAGTCAGTCGTTGCTGTGCATGGGCGCTCTCCTTGGGTGTTGGGCTCCGCAGGGGCCGCGAAGCCCTTCGCGGCCATGGGCAGCAGCTGGGGCCGGCGCGGGTGCGCCGTCAAGGGAGGAAGCGAAGGCGCTGGCGCGGCCCGCAGGCGCAGCCGAGGACACGGGCGCCGCAGCGGCCCTTGACGGGGGGAGCGCCCGCAAAGGCCAGGCAAGCCGGTGAAACCGGCGCGCAGGGGGTGCGAATCGCGCAGCACTGCCGGAGAGAAAGGGGTCGGCCCATTGGGTTGAGGGTCAACCCCAACAGCGCAGCACAGCATCAGAAAAGCGCCGCTCCCGCGATGTACGGGGCGGCGCCACAAGGCCTCAACGCAGCGTCAATCTGTCGCAGGCACCATCGCCTGCAGTTGTTCGATCACGCCAAGCTCGACAAAGACACACGGCTGCTCGGCCGCGACCGGAACGTTGAACACCCGGGCGAAGGCATCCCGCTTCAAATGCGCCAGCCGCCCGGTGCGGTACGCCTGATCAGGCTTCATCAGGCCCGAACCCGACGGCGTTCCGCTGCGCTGCGGATCGCATTCGACCAAGGCCACGAAGCCCTCCGAAAACAGGCGCTGGTGCTTGGGACACAGCCCCCAGCCCGTCGTCGTGTGGTGCTTCATGCTCGCGCGCAGGCGCCGGTCGAGCAAGATGTTGCCGGTATCAAAAGCAGTGCCGCACACCAGACAAAGCTGCTGCTCCAGCGAAACGTGTGATTTGTCGTCCATGACCAACTCCGGTGATCGGGCGGGATTGCCCGAGACCGGAAACGGCACGCCGCAGCGCAGCGGTCACAGGTTCGAAGACGGCCGAACGGCCGCCAGCGACCACAGGACGCGCAGACCTTGACAGCGAGAACGGTGTGCAAGGATGAAGGGATCAGCAAGCCAGCCCCACCACACAAGCAGGCACGAAACAGGCAAGCGCAGCGCGCAGGCCGGGGGCCCACCGACGGCCGGAGCGCGTCAGAGATCGGAGCCGAATGGCTGCGACCCGCAGGGGCGCGGGGCGCAGCCCGCAGAGCCCGACGGAGGTACGCCGAGACGCGAACGCCAATCTCTCGCACCAAACAACATCAAGTTCTGCGAGAACCACCGATGTCAAAGAACAAGCTACAAACGAAAGCAATGAATACACCTCGACCCAGCGGGCCAAAGCACAGTACGTACAGGTGGCGCCAGCCATGCGCTCGACCAAGGTTTCCCTCGTAGCCGCCTACACCAGACCCCATATTGCCGGGGACTTCTATACCGACAACCAGTTCGTCAGTCTCGTCACCGAAACCCCCGCGACTTCGGTGTATGCATGCTCGTTGTTCAGAATAACTGGCAGCTTGATTTGAACGGCAGCAATTCAACGCTCTTGGCTGAGTTTAATCAGGCGCTGACGGAACACCTGTTTCAGTCAGGCGTTCCGTCCCAGTCCGTGTTGGAGACGAACTCCGCCGCGTCGACCGCTTGAGCCAGACCCCCTTCGCGCACTGCAGCCCGTGCCAGTAGGTGAGAAGCCACCGGCAAGGTCGCCAGCAGAAAACCCAGGATCAGCAGCAGCCGCCAGGTCCAGGCCGTGTCCTGGGCCACGAGCAAGGCGCCCACGCACACGAGTGTCAGCGCCAACGTGCCCGCCTTCGTCGCCGCGTGCTGGCGGGCCAGTGCATCGGGCAACACGATCACGCCCCAGGCTGCGATCACCAGCAACACCGCGCCAGCAGCAAGCAGCAGCCCGCCCAGGGTCGTCATCATCGCCGCTCCTCCTGCGTATCGGACGGCGCCGACCGCTCGATCAAGCGTGCCCACCCCACCGTCCCCACGAAGCCGACCAGCGCAAGGCCGATGGCCACGTCGAGGAACACGGTGCGGCGGGTGGCCAGCGAGGCCGCAACGCACAGCGCCACGGCGGCCGCCAGGAAGATGTCGAGGGCCACCACGCGATCCGCATGCCGAGGCCCGCGCACGATGCGCACGGTGGCGATCAGGGTCGCGCACAGCGCCAGCAAGGTGAGCACCGCTGTGGCCCAGCCCACCGAGGCCGCGTTCAGCAGCCCGTTCATGCCGACTCTCCAAACCAGGCCAGCAGCGGCGGCTCGAAGTCGCGCCGGATGGCGTCGACCTCAGCCGCCGCGTTGTTCGCGTCGAGCACGTGCAGCACCATCTCCCGGCGCACCAGGTCGATGTCGATCACCGTCGTCCCCGGCGTCAGCGAGATCATGCAGCCCAGCAGCGCAGCGCCCTGTGGACTCATCGGCGCGAAGCCGATGCGCACGAAGGTCGCCACAGGCGGCGTGCCGATCACCAGGCCGCGCCGAATGATCGCGGCAACCGTTTGCACGCCCGAGGCGAGCATCGCCCAGCCAAAGCGCAGTGGCAAAAGGACGGCGGCGGTGAGCTTGTTCATGCGGCACGGCAATTCATGTGGCGGCTCCTGCGGTTCATTTCCGGCCCAGCGTCGCGGCCGCGGCCTGCGCGAACTCGATCAGTGTCTGGGGTGCAAATCCGATCGCAAGCGTCACGGCCGCCAGGCTGACCGTCGCCGCCCAGGCCGGTGCGAGCGCCACGCGCCGCGCTGGCCATACACCTTCCGCATCGGCCAAGGGATGGGGCTTCCAGAAGGCCTCGGTCCAGATCTTCATCATCGAGTAGAGCGTCAGCACGCTCACCAGCAGGGCCAGCGCGGCCCACGTGTAGCGCCCCTGTGCAAAGGCCTCCTGCAGCACCAGCAGCTTGGCCCAGAAGCCCGACAGCGGCGGAATGCCTACCAGCGACAAGGCCATCACCGCGAACAGCAGCGCCAGCATCGGCCGTGCGGCGGCCAGGCCACCGATGCGCCGCAGGTCGTAGCTGCCGGCCACGCTGGCCACCATGCCGGCGGTCAGGTACAGACTGGCCTTCACCAGGCTGTGGTGCAGCGTGTAGAACAGCGCCGCGGCATGGCCGGCCGGGCCGCCCAGTGCCACCGCCAGCAGCACGTAACCGATCTGGCTGACGCTGTGGAAGGCCAGGATGCGCCGTATGTCCCAGTGGTGCGCCGCGCCCAGCACACCAGCCACCATGGTGGCCACCGCCACCCAGCCCAGCACCTCGTACAGCGCCGCACCTTCGGGCATGAACACGTCGCCCAGCATGCGCAGCACGGCGTAGGCCGCCACCTTGCCCAGCAGCGCGGCGAACAGGGCCAGCACCGGCGCGGGCAGCGTGGGGTAGGACGCCGGCAGCCAGGCATACAGCGGAAAAGCCCCGGCCTTCAGCAGCAGCCCCACCGTCAGCGCCGCCAGCAACGTGTGCAGCAGGGCCGGGTCGAGCTGGCGCGCCGCCAGTGCCAGCCCGCCGTAGTTGAGCTGCCCTGTGGCGGCATAGAGCAGCCCGATGGCGGCCAGCAGCAGGAGCGTGCCGAACAGGTTCAGGCCCAGGTACTTGAAGGCGGCATCGAGCTGGTCGCGCCGGCCGCCCAGCGCGATCAGGCCCAGGGCGCAGATCAGCATCACCTCGAACCAGACATAGAGGTTGAACAGGTCGGCGGTGCTGAAGGCACCGGCCACGCCGGCCAGCGTGCCGTGCAGCAGCGGCAGCAGCAGCCGGTGGCGCGGACCGGGGTCGGCGTCGCTGCCCAGGAAGATCAGCGTGACCAGGCCCATCAGCGCCGTCAACAGCAGCAAGGCGGTGGACAGGCCGTCGAAGCGGAACTGAATGCCGTAGGGCGCGGGCCAATCGCCGAAGCTGACGCCGACCGGGCCGCTGGCGCTGACCTGCGCCAGCAGCGTCACCGCCGCCCCCAGGAAGCCCAGGACGCCGACGAAGCTGATGGCCTGCTGCGTGCGGGACCGGCCCGAGAACAGCGCCGTCAGGCCCGCGGTGGCCAGCGGCACGAGCACGGGTGCGGTGGCGACGATGCTCACGTGTCGGCCCTCTGCGGCCGCGCATCGTCGTCGGCATGGACGGCATCGAAGGCCAGCGGCGGCTTCACGGGGTCCGCCGGCTCGGGCTCCACCAGCCGCAGCGCCAGCGCATCGTCGGTGCCGACGCGCCGCACCAACTGCATGACCAGCACGAGCGCAAAGCACATCAGCGCGAACCCGATCACGATGGCGGTCAGCACCAGCGCCTGCGGCAGCGGGTTGGCCGCCTCCTGCAGCACCCGGCCGCCCGCCTCGATCACCGCCGGCTGCGCCGACCCCAGGCGGCCCGCGGCCAGCAGCAGCAGGTTCACCGCGCTGCCCAGCAGCGCCAGGCCCACCACGCAGCGCAGCACGTCGCGCGACAGCGCCAGGTACAGCCCTGCGGTCAACGTGATCCAGAGCGCGAAGGCGACGGCCCAGATCATTGCGCGCCCTCCTCCGCCTCGTCGCTGTCGAGCAGTGCGATGGCATAACCCCCCAGCGCACCCCACACGCACAGGTAGACGCCGAGATCAAACACCAGCACCGTGGACACCGGCAGCGTCGTGAAGCCCAGCGGCACACCGGCCCACAGGTGCGTAAGGTAGGCCTTGCCCATCAGCCAGGCCGGCAGGCCCGACAGCGCGCCGACCAGCACGCCCAGCGCCGCAAGCCGCACCGGCGAGCGCAGCGGCAGGCGCTGCGTGGCGGCATCGGGTCCGTGCGCGACGGCCCACAGCACGCTGGCGGTCACCGCCAGCAGGCCGCCGATGAAGCCGCCGCCGGGCTCGTTGTGGCCGCGCAGCAGGACCACCAGCGACGCGGCCAGGATCACCACGTACAGGGGCTTAGCCACTACCTCCAGGATGACCAGCCGGCGGTTCATCGTCCGGCCTCCGTGTCGCGCCGGGTGCGCACAGCACGCAGCAGCGGCACCGCCGCCAGCAGCGACAGCATCACGACCGTGATCTCGCCCAGCGTGTCCAGCGCTCGGAAGTCGACCAGAATCACGTTTACCACGTTGCGGCCCTGCGCGGCCGGCACACTGTGCTCGCCGAACCAGCGCGACAGCGTGTCGTCGAAGGGCAGCGCCACGGCGGCCAGCAGCAGCGCGGTCAGCACGGTGGCGAAGGCCAGCGACAGCACGAGCGCCATCGGACGCCAGACCGGCTCGGGCACGCTCATGGCCTTGCCTTGGCGTTTCAACGCCAACAGCACCGCCGCAACGACGATGACGAACACCGTCTCAACGACCACCTGTGTGAAGGCGACGTCCGGCGCCCCCGCAAAGAGAAACAGCACTGCGCTGCCGTAGCCCACGAGACCGGCACCCAGCAGCAGCACCAGGCGGTCCTTCAGCGTGGCGGCCGCCATGGCGCCGACAGCGATCAGTAGCACGGCACCGGCCACGCCCAATGGCGGCGCAGACCAGGCCGGCCAGGCCAGCGTGGGCGCGGCTGCCACCAGCGGGAGCCCGATGGCCAGCACCGCCGCGGCCGCCGCCACGGCCATGTAACCTGGCGAGCGTCCGTGCTGCAACGCCCGCGTACTGAACGCAGCGAGACGCGGAATCCAGTCCAGGGAACGTTCGTAGAGCCTGGCAAGGCCGAAGGTGGCTAGCCGCGGGGCAACCGCATCCACCATGCGGTGCAGCACGTCCCACAGCAGATAGACGATCGCACCCAGCGCCAGCGTGGTGGCAAAGGTCAGCGACTCTGCCAGCAGTGCCCGCGCCAGCGGCGCCAGCACAGGGCCGTCGCCGGCGGTCATGGCCACCCCCGCAGCTTCTACCATCGGCTGGGCCCAGGCCGGGAACAGCCCCAGCGCGACGCCGAAGCCGGCCAGCACCATGGGCGGCAGCACCAGCGCGGGACCGGCCTCATGCACGCCGGTGAGCGCGGGCTCGGGCGCGCGGTGCCAGAACACGCGCACGGCGGCGACACCGGCCACGGCCACCGCGATGGCCGAGAACACCGTGTTGGCCAGCGGCGCGAAAGCCAGCACGTTGTCGGCCGCCTTGGCGTCGCCGATCAGGTCCTTCACCACGAAGCCGAACGACAAGGGGATGCCGGCCATCGACATGCCGGCCAGCGCCGCCGCCGCCGCGGTCCACGGCATGGCGTGGCGCAGGTTGCCCAGTCGGTCGATGATGCGGGTGCCGGTGCCATGATCGACATTGCCAGCGACGAAGAACAGCGGCGCCTTGTACAGCGCATGCGCCAGCAGCAGCGCGCCCACAGCCACCGCAGCACCTTCGCCTGGCATGCCCACCAGCGCCACCAAGGTGCCCAGCGTGGCCACCGTCGACCAGGCCAGGATGCGCTTGAGGTCGCGCTCGCGCAGCGCCAGCACCATGCCCCAGGCGGCGGTGATCGAACCCGCGCCCTGCAGCAGCACCTGCCACAGCAGCCAGTCGTCGAGGCCGGCGTCCAGCCGCGCCAGCAGGTACACACCCAGCTTCACCATCGTGGCCGAATGCAGGTAGGCCGACACCGGTGTTGGCGCGGCCATCGCGTTGGGAAGCCAGAAGTGGAACGGGAACTGCGCGCTCTTGGTGAAGGCGCCCACGATCACCAACAGGACACCCGCCGTCAGCAGCGGGGTGGGCGCGGTGGCCGGCAGGCGTTCGACGATCACGCTGATGGTGCTGGTGCCCATCACCTGCCCGATCAGGATCAAGCCCGCCAGCAGCGCCAGGCCGCCGGTGCCTGTCACCAGCAGCGCCTGCTGCGCCGCCTTGCGGCTGACCGCGCGTTCATGGTGGAAGCCGACGAGCAGGAAGGACAGCACGCTGGTGGCTTCCCAGAACAGGAAGAGCGTGAACAGATTGTCAGCAGTGACGCAGCCGATCATCGCCACCATGAACAGCGTGAGCTGCACGAACAGCCGCCGTTGCCCCGGGTGGCTTGCGAAGTAGCCGCCTGCGTAGACGAACACCGCGCTGCCCACACCCGTGATCATCAGCAGCATCAGCACCGCCAGGCCGTCAATGCGCCAGGCCAGCGAGATGCCCAGCGCCGGTATCCAATCGAGCGCACCCCCCAGAGGCAGCGGCAGCCACAACAACATGCCCACCACGACACCCAGCGCAGCCAGAGGCAGCACCGTGAAGGCGGCACGAGAGGCCAGCCCCATGCCGCCATCGGCCGCCGAGCTCAGAAGCGGCGTGCCCACGCTCAGCGCCCCGCCCGCCGCAACATCGTCACGCCCAGCGTGACGATGGTCAGCGGCACCACGAACCCCAGCATCGCGTCGCCGAAGGCCTGGACGCCGTCATGGCGCTGCGCCGCCAGCACCAGGTAGGCCACATACGCGACGTAGTAGCCCAGGAACAGGCCGCCCTCCCAACGGGCGATCTCGCGACCGGTCAGGAAGACCGGCAGGCAAGCCACCAGTGCGGCGAGCATGACCCACAGATCGAACCGGGCCACGTCCGGCGGCAGCGGCAGCGCGGCACCGGTGCCCACAGCCGCCACGACGGCCCCCAGGCCAACGACGCCAAAGAGGTTGAACACGCAACTGCCCACCACGTTGCCCACGGCGATGTCGCGTTCGCCCTTGAGGCTGGCCACTACCGATGCCGCCACCTCCGGCAGCGAAGTGCCCGAGGCGACGATGGTCAGGCCGATGATCACCTCCGACAGACCGAGTGCACGCGCGAAGATGACTGCCGCCTGCACCAGCCAATCCGATCCCAGCACGAGCAGCACCAGCCCGGCGACGATCAGACCGAGCTGTGCCGGCAGCCGGGCGTCCCACCGCCCCGCCTTGGCCGGCTGCAGTGTGTCGGCGTACTCGTCGGGACCGGTCGCGGCCGGCTCCGCGCGCGACTGCCGGACCAGGAACGCGGTGTAGGCCATCAGCAGGCCGAGCAACAGCGATCCGTCGAACAGCCCCAGCGAACCGTCCAGGCCCAGGACGATGAGCAACACCGCGCCGCCGATCATGATCGGCGCTTCCTGCCGAATGACTTGCCTGTGCACCGCCAGTGGCGTGATGAGCGCGGCCACGCCCAAGATGAACAGGACGTTGAAGATGTTACTACCCACGGCGTTGCCCAACGCCAGCCCGCCCTGCCCGGCCAGCACTGCGCCGGTTGTCACGGCCAACTCCGGTGCACTGGTGCCAAAAGCCACCACCGTGAGACCCACCGCCAGCGGCGACAGACCCAGGCGCAATGCCAGGAGCGACGCACCGCGCACGAGGATGAAGGCGCCGGCAACCAAGGCCAGGAGCCCCCCCGCGAACAGAAGAAAAGTCATTGCCGCAAAGTCGCCATGGCTCAGTTGCTCAAGGGAGGTTTCGAGGTGGCGCCGCGCACCCAGCTGCGAACCATGGACAGGAGCGTGCCTCCCGTCAGCATGCCCAGCACGTACACCGCCAGCAGCAGCAACGACAGCGGTAGCGTCAAGCTCGCAGACAGGAACTGCACGGTCACAGTGTCGAGGTTCTGGAACTTGAATAGAAAAACGACAGCCGTCATGGCGAGCAGCAGGGCCAAGTAGACATATTTCATGTTGTTCTCTCTTCGCACAGCAGACAAGCTGTTGCGGGAATTATACCTTTGTTGGTCAGCTCGACAAACAACAAGGCCGACAGCGCTGCAGCGCGGCCGGCCTCGGGAATGGAGAATGGGGGAAGGGGAATCGCCTGATGCTTGATCGAACGTTAGCCCGGCATCGAGATGCCAGGGCGCGGCACCACCTGAAAGTCGAGGCCGTAGACCAGTGGTTCGACACACTCCTGGTCTTCCATCGGCAGCACCCACCGCTCAAGTGCCGCGCGCAACAACATCGACTCGCCCGGGTGCACCTCGCCGTCGGCCTCGATGACTTGAGCGCAAAGCTTGATCACCAGCGCCTGCAACGCGACGTTATCGATCTCGTCCAGCCAGGCGGCGAGCGTCGGACCGTCGATCAGGATATCCCGCCCTGGGCGAACACCGGTCATCAGGTCCTGGCACAACTCGTCCAGAACGACATGCCATTGCAGGCCATGCAGATCGAGCCGTTCGAAGGCCTGCGTGTCGGCCAGTCGCTGCCATTCGACATCCTTGATGTCGCCGTTGGCCAGCAAGGCGGTGGCCAGGATGCGCCCGGCGGCCTGAGGGCTGTTGCGGGGGTAGTGCCGGAAAACTGGGTGGTTCATTGGCTTGGTCCGCCTTAAGGGGCTATGGAGAGCGGTGGATGGCGGTGGTCAGCCGAGCCTGAACACCACGAAGACGGTCAGCGTCATGGCCAGCAGTGTCCAACCAGCGGCTCGCGCCGCGGGGTGCCAGCGGGTGACCGATGGCGTGATGGCGATGGTGGTGGCACGTTGCTGCCGGGCGCGGTGGGAATGAAGATGGTGCATCGTGAAGCTCCTGGAGTTAGGGCGTGTTAACACTAATGGCGATTTCTGCGACTGCGCGGGACAATCTCTGGCATGGAGATCACACCCGAGCAATTCGCCACCATCGAGCACTGTCTGCCCAAGCAGCGCGGCAATGTCAGCCTGAGCAACCTGCAGGTAGTCAACGCCATCCTCTATGTGGCCGAGCATGGCTGCAAGTGGCGTGGACTGCCCAAACGGTTCGGCAACTGGCACACGATCTACACGCGCATGAACCGCTGGACCAAGGCCGGTGTACTCGATCGCATGTTCGAGGAATTGCAGCGGGCCCAGGTCGTGCGCATCAAGATCGAGGCGGTCTCGCTGGACTCCACCAGCATCAAGGTCCACCCAGACGGCACCGGAGCGTTAAAAAAAACGGCCCTCAGTCCATCGGCAAGTCCCGAGGCGGATGGAACACCAAGATTCATATGGTTGCCGCGGATGCTCGAACGGCCGTGACGTTCTGCCTCTCGCCAGGACAAGCGCACGACGCACCTGAAGGCAGGCGTTTGCTCAGCAGCCTCGGGGCGACAAGCCGACCCGTTCATTTGCTCATGGACCGGGCATACGAAGGCAATGAAACCCGCCAACTTGCTCTGGACCTGGGATTCATTCCGGTCGTGCCCCCGACCAGCAAACGCCTTGATCCTTGGGAATACGACCGGGCCATGTACAAGCGCCGCAATGAGGTCGAGCGACTGTTTCGTCGCCTCAAGGGTTACCGGCGCATCTTCTCGCGCTTCGAGAAACTCGATCTCATGTTCCTCGGCTTCATCAGCTTCGTGCTTGTCGCAGATGGACTGAGAATGTGTTAACAGGCCCTAGTTCAAGAAACAGTACATCGCTGATGGGACACACCAACTGCCCGTTGGAGACACCAGCTACGAGGGCATCCAAAAGATCCGCCGCTCCCGGTGGACTCGACGCGAGCGTGCGTGCGGCGCGCAGGTGAATCCAGAAGCACTTGTCGAGGTAGATGCGGCCCCGCGCAGCCACCCACTCACCGAGTTCGATCACGCGGCGTCGCTCATACTCATCGACCGTGATCTGTGGCGTAGAACGATGGAACGCAAATCGGTCGGCAATGCGGGGAGAAGTCACTGGGTTTCGTGTCCATTTTTTAGCGGGTCAGGCCGGCTTGTGTTGAGGAATCCCCCTACCCCAACCTTGCGGCCAGCGCATCTGCTTGCTCGGCAAACTTCTTCGCATCGGCCTTCTGCAACTGCGCCAGGTTGTGCAGCTTCCAGCGGATGCCCGGCAGTTGTTCGAGGTGTGCGATGTCCAGCAATGACCACTCCGGCGTGCCAGCGGCCAGCGACAGCAGGAAGCGCCGCTCGTCGTCGTCCAAACCCTGCTGGATTTCGCGCACCATGCGTTCTCGCGCGTCGAGCAGCGCATCAAGCGGCACCGGCTCGGTCGTCATGCCTTGGAAGTTGTGCTCGTAGTCGTGCCGGATGTCTCGCAGCGGCGTGAACAACACTTCATGGATCGGCCGGTTGCTGCTGGCCAGATAGACCACGAAGGCGCGCCGGATGCCGGGCGTGATGCCCTCGTGCGCAAAGAGCTGCATCACGTCGAACAGATCACGCGGATGCTGCCGATCCAGCGCCGCCACCAGCTTGCCGCCGTACACTTCTTCCAGCGACACCACCGGAATCTCCAGATCGGCCATCAACACGTCACGGGCCATCGGCGTCAGCGAGGCGCGGCGCACCGGCTGCACCGTGCCGCGCATGACGAAGTTGACTTCGACCTTGACCTGAATCGAGCCGCGACGCACCAGCAACTTGGTTTCCCCTGCTGCTGCCGCTGGCGCGTGTGTGTGGAATCCTCGCTTCTTCAACCGCTCCGCAGCTTGCCGGATGGCCTCGTTGATGCGCGCCAGTGCCTCGTCGCGCGGCAAGGTGTGATCGGGAAAAACCAGATCGAGATCGACCGACAAGCGCGGCATGTCGCGCACGAACAGGTTGATCGCCGTACCGCCCTTCAGGGCAAAGGTATCGTCAACAAACACCAGCGGCGCGACCTGCGTCAGCAGGCGCGCGGTATCGAGATAGGTCTGGTTCATGGCTTGAGTACCAGCAGGCCATCGGCCGATCGAGACACCCAGGGACGGTCGCTACCCGTCGGCAGCGCGGCCGGATCGAGCTTGGCCGCCCAGGGCAATGACGCCTCGCGGCCGAGTTGCAGGCACAGCCGCACGGTCTTGACGTTTGTGCAGTGTTGCAACAGCTCGCGTAACACGTCGGGGCGCAGGCTATAGGCGCTCTCCACCAGTTCGCGGGCTTCCTGTAAGGGCTGGCGCACGCCAACCTCACTCAACAGTTCCAGCAAGGCGCGCTCCGGCGCGGACACCTGCGGCGCCCCGCTGCGCTTCTCGAACGCGCCAACGTGCAACAAGGCGGCCGGCTGCTCGTCGAACAGCCGTTTGCGGTGGTATTCAGCTGGGAATCGTTCCGTGAACCATTCCGGCAAGCGTGCGGCCTTCCAGCCATACAGATGCAGCACCGGCTGCTGCGCTACGTACTGCCGCACACCGTACCAGTCCAGCGCCGACTTGCCGCCGACGTGCAGCCCCTCGAACTGGCGCTGCAACAGCAGCAGGCTGGGATGAAGCGCCGGGGGATCGTTGGGGCGGCAGAACACCCCCCGCGCCAGGCGCTTGAGCCACCCTGCCCGGACGTAGTGAACAGCCAGGTCAGCAGAGATGCCCAACGCCGCCAAGTCCAGCGAGGTCAGCGGCGTTCCCGGTGCCAACCGGGTGTAGAGCACATTTAGTCTGCTTGAATTAGTCGTAGCCATACTACGATATATATATCTTTTCCAAGAAAACGTCAATTTGATATGGAACCACCAATCGTAGGCTGGATACGACAATGGAATCTAATCCAAACAATCACCCTTTCGGCATAGCCGTGCGGGAAGAAGGTCGGGTGTCATCTCCCCTGCCCCGCCGGAATCCTCGATCCCCAGCGATAAACGCCTCCAGCATATGCGGGATCAGCGTCATGGCATCGACCGTCTCGCCATACGCCTGCGCGTGCAGCGCGGCGTAGCGGTCAAGGTCGGCTTTCAAGCTGACCGGGCACGCAAAGGTCAGCTTGATGCTCTCGGTCTTGGGCAGCGGCCCGAGCCGCAGCTTCTTGGTTGTGCTCATTGCATCGCCCCCCGTTGGAAGAACATCGGCTGGTAAGGCCGCAACACCAAATCGCGGTTGACGATGATGCGCACCGGCAGGCCCGGCCGCGTGGTCAGCGTCGGCTGGATATTCATGTTGCGCCGGGTGATCTCTTGGCCGACCTGATTGATGCTGTCCTGCGCGCTGTCGCGCCCGGCAATCACAATGCGGTTGCCGTCCTGCCGGTTCTCCGGCGCGGCCAGTTCGGCGCCCACGCCCAGCAGCGTCGTCAACACCGCGCCCGCAACGATGCGATTCCAGTGCCAGTTCACGTCATCCTCCAGGCCAGCGTAGCCGGCCGGATCGGTGCCCACTAGGTTGTCGAGCGTCAGCGAAGACGTGTCGGGCAAGATGATCCGGTTCCACACTACTTGCACGCGGCTCTGCCCGTAGCTGACCTGGCTGTTGTAGCGCCCAAGGATGCGCGCCCCCTGCGGAATCAGCAGGAACTTGCCCGTGGCTGTGTCAAAGACTGGCTCTGTCACCGTGGCGATCACGTCGCCCGGCAAGTCCGACTTGATGCCTGTCACCAGCGCACCGGCGATCACCGTTCCGGCCATCACCTGATACGGCGACGCGGGCAGCGCCAGATTGCCGGAATTGCGGGTTTCCGTAGAACCGGCTTTCA
>NZ_CAUQLJ010000037.1:0-16746 GCF_963519125.1 uncultured Stenotrophomonas sp.
GCCTGGCCGGGCAGCTGTTCGCGGGTCATGAACAGGGCAATGGCCGCGACCGAGGCAGCCAGCGCGGCACCGCCTCCCAGGCGCAACCAGCCGCTGCGGCGCGCGCGCGCCACCGGCGCAGCCTGCGCTGCCGCCGGTCGCGGCTCGGCGCTCACGGCCGCCTGGATGCGGTCGGCAAAATCGGCCGGCGCCGGCGCGCAGGCCTGGCCGCGCAGCACGTCGCCGAGCACCTGCCAGCGTTCCTGGCAGCGGGAGAGGTCTTCGTCGTGTTCCAGCCGACGCAGCAGGAAGCGGGCTTCCTCCAGCGGCAGCTCACCGTCGACCAGCGCCGACAGCTGCTGGCGGTGGTGGGCGTCGAATTTGTCTGGCAGTTGATTGCTCATGCGCGGCTCTTTTCGCGGGTGGCGCTGCCGATGTCCAGCAGCGGCCGAAGTTCAGTGTCGATCGCCTCGCGGGCGCGGAAGATCCGCGAGCGCACGGTGCCGATCGGGCACCCCATCTTCTGCGCGATGTCTTCGTAACTCAGGCCTTCCACCTCGCGCAGGGTGATGGCCGATCGCAGTTCTTCCGGCAACGCGGCCACCGCCTTCATCACCGTGTTCTCCAGTTCCTGGCGCATCAGCTCACGCTCGGGCGTGTCGGTGTCGCGCAGGCGGGTACCGCTGTCGAACTGCTCGGCGTCACCGATGTCGATGTCATCGGTGGGCGGGCGGCGGTTGTGGGCGGCAAGATGGTTCTTGGCAGTATTCACGGCGATCCGGTGCAACCAGGTATAGAACTGGGCGTCTCCACGGAAACTGTTGATCGCGCGGTAGGCGCGAATGAACGTGTCCTGGGCGACGTCCTGACATTCACTCCAGTCGGCGATGTAGCGCCCGATCAGGGCGACGATCCGGTGCTGGTACTTGCGCACCAGTACATCGAACGCCGCACTTTCGCCGCGCTGCACGCGCCGGACCAGCTCCAGGTCCAGCTCCTGTGGTGTTTCGACCTCGGCCATTGGGGGCCGCACTCCTGTCAGCCCAACCGACGTCGGGCAATGAGACTGCCAATCCCGGGAAAAGTTCAGCGCCCATCCGTGAACGCCGCACCAGCTTTTAACTACGGTTCCGTTAAGGTTCCCTCCCTCCCCCCAGCTATAGGGATTTGACGGGGAGGAAACAACCTCTGGATCATAGCCCCCTTCTCCATACACAACCGGATGGAACGTCCCCATGCTCTCAGGCTTCGATGGGCTCCGCTTCTCACATTGGCACCCCGAGATCCGTGACGATGGTGTCGTGGTGCTCAGCCTCGACCGGCAGGACAGCAGCGTCAATGCGATGTCGCAGGACGTGCTGCTGGAACTGGGCGACCTGGTCGAACGCCTGGCGCTGGATCCGCCCAAGGCGGTGGTGGTGCAGTCGGTCAAGCCGGCCGGGTTCATCGCCGGGGCCGACCTGAAGGAATTCCAGGAGTTCGACCGACGCGGCACCGTCAACGACGCGATCCGCCGTGGCCAAACCACCTACCAGAAGCTGGCCGAGCTGCCCTGCCCGACCGTGGCCGCCATCCACGGCCACTGCCTGGGCGGCGGCACCGAGCTGGCCCTGGCCTGCCGCTACCGCGTCGCCTCCAACGATCCGTCCACCCGTATCGGCCTCCCCGAAACCCAGCTGGGCATCTTCCCGGGCTGGGGCGGCAGCGCGCGCCTGCCGCAGCTGGTCGGCGCTCCGGCGGCGATGGACATGATGCTGACCGGCCGCAACCTGTCGGCATCGGCCGCCCGCAACATCGGCCTGGTCGACAAGGTGGTGGCCCCGGCGGTGCTGCTCGACACGGCGGTGGCGCTGGCCCTGGCCGGCACCACGCGCCCGTTCAAGCAGCGCCTGACCGCGTGGGCCACCAACACCTGGCTGGCGCGCAAGCTGCTGGCGCCGCAGATGGCCAAGCAGGTCGCCCGCAAGGCCAAGAAGGAGCACTACCCGGCCCCCTACGCGTTGATCAACACCTGGGCGCGCACCGGCGGCAGCGGCATCCAGGCGCGCCTGGATGCGGAGCGCCGCGCCGTGGTCAAGCTGGCCGGCACCCCGACCGCGCGCAACCTGATCCGCATCTTCTTCCTGACCGAACGCCTGAAGGCACTGGGCGGCAAGGACCATGGCATCCGCCACGTGCATGTGGTCGGCGCCGGTGTGATGGGCGGCGATATTGCGGCCTGGTCGGCCTACAAGGGCTTCGAGGTCACCCTGCAGGACCGCGAGCAGCGCTTCATCGACCCGGCCATGGAGCGCGCGCAGGCGCTGTTCGCCAAGAAGGTGCGCGATGAATCCAAGCGCCCGGCGGTGGCGGCACGGCTCAAGGCCGACCTGGCCGGTGACGGCGTGGCCGTGGCGGACCTGGTGATCGAAGCGATCATCGAGGATGCCGACGCCAAGCGTGGCCTGTACCAGACGCTCGAGCCGAAGATGAAGGCCGACGCGCTGCTGACCACCAACACCTCGTCGATCCCGCTGGTGGAACTGCGCGACCACATCCAGCGTCCGGCCCAGTTCGCCGGCCTGCACTACTTCAACCCGGTCGCGCAGATGCCGCTGGTGGAAATCATCCACCACGACGGCATGGCACCGGAGACCGAGCGCCGCCTGGCGTCGTTCTGCAAGGCGCTGGGCAAGTTCCCGGTGCCGGTCGCCGGCACCCCCGGCTTCCTGGTCAACCGCGTGCTGTTCCCGTACATGCTGGAAGCGGCCACCGCCTATGCCGAAGGCATTCCCGGCCCGGTGATCGACAAGGCTGCAGTGAAGTTCGGCATGCCGATGGGCCCGATCGAGCTGCTCGATACCGTGGGCCTGGATGTGGCCGCCGGTGTCGGCAAGGAGCTCGCACCGTTCCTCGGCCTGCAGATCCCGGCGGCACTCCAGACCGTTGAACAGGGCAAGCGCGGCAAGAAGGACGGCCAGGGCATCTACAAGTGGGACAACGGCCGCGCGCAGAAGCCGGACGTGTCGGCCAACTACCAGGCGCCGGACGACCTGGAAGACCGCCTGATCCTGCCGCTGCTCAACGAAGCGGTGGCCTGCCTGCACGACGGCGTGGTCAGCGATGCCGACCTGCTCGACGCCGGCGTGATTTTCGGCACCGGCTTTGCGCCGTTCCGCGGCGGCCCGATCCAGTACATCCGCGCTACCGGCGCAGATGCGCTGGTGGAACGCCTGAAGGTGCTGCAGCAGCGCCACGGTGATCGTTTCGCACCGCGCCCGGGATGGGACGCAGCGGTGCTGCGTGAACCGGTGATCTGATCGAAACCACGACAACGCCACCGGACGGTGGCGTTGTCGTTTCCGGGTGCCGCAAACGAAACACCCTGTTACCCGAACGGGCCATGCAGCGCATGGATGCACGTGCCATCCTTTCTCCCTGTCCCCGCCAGCGAGAAAGCCCGCATGACGACCATCATCGCCCCGCGCGTCCATGACATCGGCGGCCTGGAAGTACGCCGCGCCGTGCCGAGCATCCAGGCACGCAGCATCGGACCGTTCGTGTTCGTCGACCAGATGGGGCCGGCGGTGATGGCGCCTGGCACCGGCATCGACGTCCGTCCGCATCCGCATATCGGCCTGGCCACCGTGACCTTCCTGTGGTCCGGCGCAATCGGCCACCGCGACACGCTCGGCTCGGACCAGGTGATCCGCCCCGGCGACGTCAACTGGATGACTGCCGGGCGTGGCATCGCCCATTCGGAGCGCACGCCGCCGGTGGAACGCGAACACGACCACCCCGTGCATGGCATGCAGACCTGGGTGGCGCTGCCGAAAAGCCATGAGGAAACCGATCCCGGCTTCTTCCACCACAGTGCGGCCACCCTGCCCCAGCAGCGTCGCAACGGCGCATGGCTGCGCGTCATCGCCGGCCGCGCGTACGGCGAAGAGTCGCCGGTGAAGGTATTCACCGACACCCTCAATGTTGCCATCGATCTGGACGCCGGCGCCGAACTCGACCTGGACACTGGCCACCTCGAACGCGCGCTTTACATCCTCGAAGGCGATGCACAGCTGGACGGCGTCGACCTGCCTGCACAGCACCTGGTGATCCCGGAGAAAAACGCACGTGGCCGCCTGCGTGCCAAGACGCCGTTGAAGGCCATGCTGCTCGGTGGTGAACCTCTGGATGGACCGCGCCACCTCTGGTGGAACTTCGTGTCCAGCTCGAAGGAACGCATCGAGCAGGCCAAGCACGACTGGGAATCCGGACGTTTCGGCACCATCCCCGGCGATGACAAGGAATTCATTCCACTGCCGGAGCGTTGAGCGCACGCCGCATTGTCCTATTTCCGCCGTGTTCCCCCTTGGACACTCGTGGAGATCCTCAATGAGCATGGGCAAGCGCGTGGTTGCCGAATTCCTCGGCACGTTCTGGCTGGTGTTGGGCGGCTGTGGCAGCGCCGTCCTCGCCGCGAAATTCGGCGGTGATGGCAACCCGCTCGGCATCGGTTTTGTAGGCGTTGCACTCGCCTTCGGCCTCACTGTCCTGACCGGCGCCTACGCGTTCGGCCACATCTCCGGCGCCCACTTCAACCCGGCGGTAAGCGTCGGCCTCTGGGCGGGCGGCCGATTCCCTGCCCGCGACCTGCCGCCGTACATCGTGGCCCAGGTGCTGGGCGGCCTGCTGGCCGCCTTCATCCTGCTGCAGATCGCCTCGGGCGCACCCGGCTTCCAGATCGACGGCAGCCAGGCCGGCGCGTTCGCCAGCAACGGCTACGGCGCGCTGTCGCCGGGCGGGTACAGCGTGGCGGCGGCGTTCCTGTGCGAAGTCGTGCTCACCGCGATGTTCCTGGTGGTGATCATGGGCGTCACCCATGGGCGGGCCCCGGCCGGGTTCGCTCCGCTTGCGATCGGCCTGGCGCTGACCCTGATCCACCTGATCAGCATCCCGGTCACCAATACCTCGGTAAACCCCGCCCGCTCGACCGCCGTGGCGGTGTTTGCCGGCAGCGGCGCGCTCGGCCAGCTGTGGCTGTTCTGGTTGGCGCCGCTGCTGGGCGGGTTGATCGGCGGCATCGTCTACAAGTGGATCGGGGCCGAGCCCTCACCTCGCTAACCGGCTTCAGATTCATTTGAAACGGTTATTTGAAGATCCAGTCACATTCCGTTAAGGTCAAAATCACCAAGCCATCACCTGCGGGGGCGTCCGCCTCCTCCGGTGATGGCTCGGCCAATTCATACGGGGGAACGCATGAAGATCCTGCACGCCTTGGTTGTACTGGGGTTGTCACTGGTGGCCAGCATTGCGTCTGCACAGTCGGCGGCCAAATGCCCTGCACTGCCTGCCGACAGCAACCTGCAATGGCAGGAAACCGCACAAAGCACCTATGTGCTGTGCAAAGCGGTCGACGCGGGTGGTCGCGAGGTCATGACCCTGATGCTGACCGGACGCGATCCGGACATTCCGCTGGCCCGCACTCTTCGGCAGGAAAAGGGTGGTTTCGCTGGAGAGTCGCTGTACTGGTACAAGCCCGACCTGGGCGGCCAGGAGCCGCCGGGTTACGCCACGCGGCGCATGACCGTGGTGAAGTTCGACAAGAACCAGTACGCCCAGATCTCGTTGTACCCCGGCGATGCCAGCGAGCTGCGTTCGCTGCAGTTGATGTCGCAGGGCATGAACCTCAATCCGTCTGCGGTTGCCGCAGAGCGGTGACGATATCGGGGATGCAGTGCGCATCCCCGACACCGGGATCGATCGGGCTAGAAGCGGCCTTCCTGGAAATCCACGAAGGCCTGCATCAGTTCCTGCTTCGTGTTCATCACGAACGGCCCGTGGCGCATGACCGGTTCGCGCAGCGGACGCCCCGCCACCAGGATCAGGCGCGCGCCACCCGTGCCTGCGCGCAGCTGCAGCAGCTCGCCGCCACCGAGCACGGCCATGTCCTGCCGGCCGACAGGACGGGCATCGTCGCCCTCGCCCACCACCAGGTCGCCCTCGAACACGTAGGCGAATGCGTTGTGGCCTTCGGGCAGCACGTAGTCCCAGCCGCTGCCGGCGGCGAGTTCGACATCCAGGTACAGCGGGTCGGTGGCCGGCTGCACGATCGGGCCGACGGTGTCGCCGACTTGTCCGGCAATGACCTTGACCTGCACGCCCGGCGCCGGCTGCACCACCGGAATGCGGTCGGGGGCGAATTCCTGGTATTTCGGGTCGGTCATCTTGTCGCGCGCCGGCAGGTTCACCCACAGCTGGAAACCGCGCATCTGGCCGGATTCCTGCTCGGGCATCTCCGAATGCACCAGGCCGCGGCCGGCGGTCATCCACTGCACGCTGCCCGGGGTCAACAGGCCTTCGTTGCCATGGTTGTCCTTGTGGCGCATGCGGCCGTCGAGCATGTAGGTGACGGTCTCGAAGCCGCGGTGCGGATGGCTGGGGAAGCCGGCGATATAGTCCTCGGCACGGTCGGTGCCGAATTCGTCCAGCAGCAGGAACGGGTCCAGGTCCGGCAGCGAGGGGCCGCCGATGACCCGGGTCAGGCGCACACCGGCGCCGTCGGACGTGGGCATGCCGCGGATGGTGCGCTGCACGCGTGCAGGGGAGGTGCTCATGGTGGCTCCGACAAGAGGATACTGGGTACAAGATGGGCGCAGCCCAGGAAGGCGCCAACCGTCACGCCCGCAACCGATCGTTCCAACGGTGGGGAGTTGAGTCTACGACCAAAGTACTAGCGGCAAGCCTGCGCGCGCGCATTGACCCGGTCGGTGCGAGGGCGGACCCTTAACGAGTTCTTCAGGGAGACGCAATCTCATGAAAGGTTTTTCGAAATTGGGTTGGGCGGCGCTGGCGCTGCTCGGCGCATTCTGTCTAGGCACCGTCGCGCTGCGGCGGGGCGAACACATCAATGCGCTGTGGATCGTGGTGGCCGCAGTCTCCATCTATCTCATCGCGTATCGCTTCTACAGCCTGTTCATCGCCGACAAGGTGATGCAGCTGGATCCGACCCGGGCCACGCCTGCGGTGTTGAACAACGACGGCCTGGATTACGTGCCGACCAACAAGCACGTGCTGTTCGGCCACCACTTCGCGGCGATTGCCGGTGCAGGCCCGCTGGTGGGCCCGGTGCTGGCGGCGCAGATGGGGTACCTGCCCGGCCTGTTGTGGCTGGTGGTCGGCGTGGTGCTGGCCGGTGCGGTGCAGGACTTCATGGTGCTGTTCATTTCCAGCCGCCGCAACGGGCGTTCGCTGGGTGACTTGGTGCGTGAGGAAATGGGACAGGTGCCCGGCACGATCGCGCTGTTCGGTGCGTTCCTGATCATGATCATCATCCTGGCGGTGCTGGCGATGGTGGTGGTGAAGGCGCTGGCGGAAAGTCCGTGGGGCATGTTCACGGTGATTGCGACGATGCCGATCGCAATCCTGATGGGCGTGTACATGCGCTACATCCGGCCGGGCAAGATCGGCGAGATTTCGGTGGTGGGGTTGATCCTGCTGCTGTTGGCGATCTGGTACGGCGGCAAGGTGGCGGCGGACCCGGTCTGGGGCCCGGCGTTCACGTTCACCGGGGTGCAGATCACGTGGATGCTGATCGGGTACGGGTTCGTGGCATCGGTGCTGCCGGTGTGGCTGTTGCTGGCGCCGCGCGATTACCTGTCGACGTTCCTGAAGATCGGTACGATCGTGGCGCTGGCGATCGGCATCCTGATCGTGATGCCGGAGCTGAAGATGCCGGCGCTGACGCAGTTCGCGGCCAGCGGTGATGGTCCGGTGTGGAAGGGCGGGATGTTCCCGTTCCTGTTCATCACCATTGCCTGTGGTGCGGTGTCGGGTTTCCATGCACTGATCGCGTCGGGTACGACGCCGAAGCTGCTGGCCAATGAAAGCCACATGCGCTACATCGGCTACGGCGGCATGCTGATGGAGTCGTTCGTGGCGGTGATGGCGCTGGTGGCAGCGTCGATCATCGATCCGGGCATCTACTTTGCGATGAACAGTCCGGCGGCGGTGATCGGTGCGGACGCGGTGTCGGCGGCGCACTACATCACCAATACGTGGGGCTTCACGATCACCCCGGAACAGCTGGAGGCGACGGCACTGGCCATTGGCGAGCCGACCATCCTGCACCGTGCCGGCGGTGCGCCGACGCTGGCGGTGGGTATCGCGCAGATCCTGCACCAGGCAATTCCGAGCGGCAGCAACGCGATGATGGCGTTCTGGTACCACTTCGCGATTCTTTTCGAGGCGCTGTTCATCCTGACGGCGGTGGATGCGGGTACGCGTGCGGGCCGGTTCATGCTGCAGGACCTGCTGGGCAACTTCATCCCGGCGCTGAAGAAGACGGAGTCGTGGACGGCGAACATCATTGCGACGGCGGGCTGCGTGGCGCTGTGGGGCTACCTGCTATACACCGGTGTGGTGGATCCGTTCGGTGGCATCCAGACGCTGTGGCCGCTGTTCGGCATCTCGAACCAGATGCTGGCGGGTATCGCGTTGATGCTGGGTACGGTGGTGCTGTTCAAGATGAAGCGCGACCGCTATGCGTGGGTGACGGCGGTGCCGGCGGTGTGGCTGCTGATCTGCACGACCTATGCGGGGCTGATCAAGATCTTCGACAGCAATCCGTCGCAGGGCTTCCTGGCGCAGGCGCACAAGTACCAGGACGCGCTTGCGAGCGGGACGATCACGGCACCGGCCAAGACGGTGGGACAGATGCAGCAGATCGTGGTGAATGCGTACGTGAACACGGGGCTGACGGTGCTGTTCCTGTTCGTGGTGTTCGCGATCCTGGCGTATGCGATCAAGACGATCGTGGTGGCGCGTCGTACGCCGCGGCGTACGGACCGTGAGACGGAGTACGTGGCGCTGCAGCCGCACCAGATGGCGGACCTGTGATGGGTACGGGTCTGGTTCCGGTCGGGCAGTACCAGGCGCACCGCCGGATCTGGCGGCGCCTGGTGCAGACGGCACGCCTGTGCTGTGGCATTCCCGATTACGACAACTATGTGCGGCACGTGCTGGAGAAGCATCCGGACCGCACGCCGATGGACTACAAGACGTTCTTCCGGGAACGTCAGGAAGCTCGTTATGGTGGTCGTAATGGTGGGCGTTGTTGCTGAGGCACGTCGGTAGGTCCCGACCGTTGGTCGGGACGCTTTAAAGCGGAAAGGCGGCGCCGTTGGCGCCGCCTTTTCTTTTGGCTCTGTCTTTTTATCGGTTTTGGGCGGGGCGGGGGGGGGGGGGGGGGCCCCCCGGGGGGGCCCCCGCCAACCCCCCCCCCGCCCCCCGCCGGCCCCCCCCCCCCCCCCCCCCCCCCCCCCAACCCCCCCCCCCGCCCCACCCTCGATACATTGCCGATGACGGAAACGAAAAGCAGTAGAGCCGGGCTCTGCCCGGCTGCTCTTGCTTTGCTTTTACCCGCCCGCCATCCACTTCAATATCAGACCGGTGACGTACGCCAATCCGGTACCCGTTGCATACCCCACCGTGCCCAACAACACGCCCACCGGTGCAAGGCTCGGGTGGAATGCCGCTGCCACTACGGGTGCTGATGCGGCTGCACCGATGTTGCCCATCGAGCCGATGCCGAAGAAGAACAGCGGCGCGCGCACGAGCTTGGCTACGATCCACAGCACCAGGATGTGGGTGAGCATCCAGATCACGCCGAGCAGGAACAGCCAGGGGCGGTCGAGCAGCGAGAGCAGGTTCATCTGCATGCCGATGCAGGCGATGAGGAAGTAGAGGAACACGGTGCCGAGGCGCGAGGCGCCGGCGGATTCCAGCTTGCGTGCGCGGGTGAAGCTGAGGCCCAGGCCCAGCAGGGTGGAGAGCAGGACGACCCAGACGAAGGCGCTGTCGAGGCTGAACTGGCTGGCCCAGCTGATGTTGGCTTTGAACCAGGCGCTCAGGGGTGCGGCAACGGCATGTGCAAGCCCTACCCCGCCGAGCGCGACGCCGACGATCAGCATGAGGTCGGTGAGGCTGGGAATGCGGGCGTTCTGGGCCTCGTAGGCACTGATGCGCGCTTTCATTTCGTCGATGGCGCGGGTGTCGGCGCCGTTGCGGGTGTCGATCTGGGTTGCGCGGTTGGCGAGGAACAGCAGGACGGCCATCCACAGGCTGGCGCAGGCGACGTCGACGACCGCGAACTGGCCGAAGGTGGTGGCGTCGGTGCCGAATACTTCGCGCATGGCGACCATGTTGGCGCCGCCGCCGATCCAGCTGCCCGCGAGGGCGGCCATGCCGGCCCAGGTGTCGCCGGCGACGGTTTCGGGGTGGATCCAGGACATCAGCTGGAAGGACACGACGGCGCCGAGCATGATGCCGAAGGTGCCGGCGCAGAACACGATGAGCAGTTTGGGGCCGAGTTTGAGGATGCCCTTGAGGTCGATCGAGAGGGTCAGCAGCACCAGTGCGGCGGGCAGCAGGACGTCGCGGGCGATGGGGTTGTAGAGGGTGGTGTTGTGGCCGTCGATCAGGCCGGCGGTGTTGTAGATGGCCGGGATGAAGTAGCACAGCAGCAGTGCGGGGACCCAGGCGAAGATCTTTTTCAACAGGGGGGTCGGGCCACTGGCGGCCCAGAAGATCAGGGCCAGGGTGGCGGCGATGAGGCCAAGGCCAACGATGTCGTTGGTGATGAGCGCGGTACTCGGTTCGGTCGGCATGGGGTCCTCTGTCGATCGAAAGGGCAAAAAAAAGCGTCGCAGGGTGCGACGCTCCTAGAGCTTAACATTGTCTTCACCGGACGATCAGGGCAGCGAGGCGCCCAGGTCGAGGATCACGCGGGTGCCGCGCGGTGGGCTCTGTTCAAGGGTGAGCAGCCAGCGGAGGTGTTCGCACAGGCGTGCGATCAGTTCCAGGCCGATGCCGCTCTGTTCGTTGCGGTCGCCGCGTGCCATGCGCGCGTACACGGCGGCGATCTCTTCCGGGCTCATGCCTTCGCCCGGGTCCTGCAGGGTGACCACGGCGCGGTCGGAGACACTGAGCGTGATGGTGCCGCGACCGCTGTTCTCGATGGCGTTGCGCAGCAGGTTGCCGATCGCGGCCTCGACCACGCCCAACGGGGCAACGATGTCCACGCGTGCCAGGCCGCTCACGGTGATCTGCAGGTCCTTGTCGCCCAAGAGGTGGCGGTGGTCTTCGATGATGTCCGGCACCAGCTGGTCGAGCGGAATGCGCTCCTTCAGCGACGCCAGCCGCGCCGGGTCGCGGGCCAGCACCAGAAGCAGCTGGATCAGCTGCTCAACGCCCTGCGCGGTGCGATGCACGCGCTGCATCTGCTGGCGCGCGCGGTCGGGCACGCCAGGTTGTTCGAGCGCGAGTTCGGCCGCGCCGGTGATCACCGCGATGGGGGTGCGCAGTTCGTGGCTGGCGGTGCTGATGAACACCCGTTCGCGTTCGACGAACTGTTCGTTGCGGGTCAGGTAGTCATTGAGTGCTGCCGCGATCACGTACAACTCGGAGCTGCCGCGGGGATCGACATCGACGCGTTGGCCCGGCGCGCCGGGCGTGAGGCCGTCGATGTGCCGCGCCAGCGAGCGCAGCGGGCTGACCAAGCGACTGACCCCGAACGAGGCCATGACCACGGTGACGAAAATCATCACCACCCCGGCCAGCATCACCCACCGGGTGGCGAACTCCTCCAGCTCGTGGAAGTCGTTGATGTCCAGCGCCAGCGCCAGGCGCCCCTGGTTCGCGGTGTCGCGCACCATGACAGCGGCCGAACGGCCATCGATGTCGATGCCGTCGTGCAGGCCGGGATGCAGTGTGCGCAGGATCGCCGGAACCCGGGGACTGTCGTCGATGGTGAACAGACGCAGGGTGTCCGAGTCCTGCCAGCGGTAATGCGGTTCGTGTTCGATGTGGCTGACGATGCTGTCCAGCTCGGAGTTGAGCAGCGCGCGCCAGGCCGCGTGTTCTGCATGCTCGTGCACATAGTTCCCGACGCTGAACACCGCCAGCGAGATCAGCCCGAGATACCCCAGCAACCACCACACCAGGCGCCGGTGCAGCGGCGCGGGCTTACGCAGGCTCATCGCGCCCCTCGGTGGCCGGTGCACCCAGGCGGTAACCGACCCGTGGCAGTGTGTGGATCAGCTTGTGAGGAAACGGACCGTCGACACTGCGGCGCAGTTCGTAGACGTGCGAACGCAGCAGGTCGCCGTCGGGCGGTTCGTCGCCCCACAACGCAAACTCCAGCTGCTGGCGGGTGACCGCAGCGGGGCTGGCGCGCATCAGCACTTCCAGCAGCTTGCGGCACGCCGGGTACAGGTGCAGCGCCTGGCCGCCGCGTTGCGCTTCCAGGGTGGCCAGGTCAAGGACGAGATCGGCTACCTGCAGCACCTTGCGCGGGTTGCGGCCCTGCGCCCGCGCGCGCAACGCTTCCAGACGCACTTCAAGCTCCGGCAACGCGAACGGCTTGGTCAGGTAGTCGTCTGCGCCGGCCCGGAAGCCGGCAATCTTGTCGGGCAGTTCATCGCGCGCGGTGAGCATGATGACCGGCACTTCCGATGCATGCTCCTGGCGCAGGCGACGCAGCACGTCTGGTCCTTCCATGCGCGGCAGCATCCAGTCCAGGATCAGCGCGTCGTAGTTCTGGGTGGTCGCCAGGTGCAGGCCGGTGATGCCGTCGGGCGCTACGTCCAGCACGTGGCCACGCGCTTCGAAATACTCGAACAGGTTGGTGACCAGCTGACGGTTGTCTTCGATGACCAGGAGCCGCATGCGTCGGGTACTCGGGGGCAATGCCCCATGGTACCGGCTGGTTTGTCGGAGTCAGGTCGCAATCAGCCCGATTCGACACATTTCCTACACGAAATAGGCCAAAGTCCCCACTTTCCTCGCGAGCGGCCGCCCTTGTCGACGACCCTGCTGCGCCATCAGTGGCGCCTGTTGACCCTGCTTGCCGTGCTGATGGCACTGGCCGCCGGCATTGGCCTGCGTCCCCCCACCCCGCCGGATGAGCCGCGCTTCGTACTGGCTGCGCGCGCCATGGTCGAGACCGGGCAATGGCTGCTGCCGCACCGGGGCGGCGAACTGTACGCAGAAAAGCCGCCGGTGTTCATGTGGATGCAGGCGGCGACCTACCAGGTGATCGGGCACTGGAACCTGGCCTTCCTGCTGCCCTCGCTGTTGGCGGCGCTGGCCACGCTGTGGCTGACTTGGGACCTGGCCCGACGGCTGTGGACACCGCGAATGGCCTGGTGGGCGGTGCTGGCGCTCGCCAGCTGCCTGCAGTTCGGGCTGATGGCCAAGCGCGCGCAGATCGACATGGTGCTGGTTGCGTTGACGACACTGTCGCTGTGGGCGTTACTGCGCTACCTGCTCGAGCGGCCGCAGACGCGCCTTCTCTGGGTGGCCGGCTTCGCCGCCGGGCTGGGCACCGTCACCAAGGGGGTGGGCTTCCTGCCGTTGCTGGTGCTGTTGCCGTGGGTCCTGTGGCGCTGGAAGGGAAACTCCGGCGTGGGCGCTGCCCTGCCCCGTGCCCGAGCGCTGCTCTGGTTGATCCCCGCATTCCTGCTTGGCACGGCAGTGTGGCTGGGGCCGCTGGGCATCGCGCTGCTCAATGATCCTTCACCGGAACTGCAGGGCTACGCACGCGAGCTGCTGTTCAAGCAGACCGGCACCCGCTACGCCAACGCCTGGCACCACGTGCAGCCGGCCTGGTACTACCTGCAGGTGATCGCCACCCTGTGGCTGCCCGGCAGCCTGCTGCTGCCGGCGCTGCTGCCAGGCTGGTGGCGTCGGCTGCGCCGCGGCGATGGCCGCTGGTGGCTGCTGCTGGGCTGGTCGTTGCTGGTGCTGCTGTTCTTCAGCGCCAGCCCGGGCAAGCGCGAGGTCTACATCTTCCCGATGCTGCCCGCGCTGTGCGTGGCCGCCGCGCCGCTGCTGCCCGGGCTGCTGCGCCGTGCCGGCACGCGCTGGCTGCTGCTGGCCTACGTGCTGGTGCTGGGCGTGGCCGCCACGGTGATCGGCGCGGAGCTGCTGGCCAATGGCGCATGGGCACACGCGCAGCTGGCGAAGCGCGGCATGCCCGAGACACTGTTGCCGATACTGGGCGGCTGGCTGCTGGGCTTTGGCATCGTGGTCCTGCTGCTGGCCGCGTGGCTTCGCCAGCGCCGCGCCGGGACGCTGGTAGTGGTCACCGCGCTGCTGCTGTGGAACCTGCATGGCTGGGGTCTCATGCCGGCACTGGGACCGTACAGTTCCGCGTCGGCATTGATGCAGCAGGTGGGAGAGCGGATTGGCCCGGGCGCCGAACTTGGCGCGCTCGCCTGGCGCGAACAGAACCTGCTGCAGGCCGACCGCCCGGTGACGGATTTCGGCTTCAAGCGCCCTTGGGACGACCAGTGGCATGACGCGGGTCCGTGGCTGGCGCAGGCCCCGCACAACCGGTGGCTGCTGGTGCTGGAGCAGGCGATCAGCCCGTGCGTGCGACGTGACCAGGCGGTCATGATTGGCAGTTCCAACCGCAATCGCTGGTGGCTGGTGCCCGGCACGGCCTGGGATCCAGCCTGCCACGCCGCCTTGCCACGCGATGCAGCGAACGGCATCGACGACGGCGACTGAATCGCGGCGGTGCGAGGTTGCCGCTTAACGCACGGGCAACGAAGCTCCGACCGTGCTCCGACACGTGGCTGAGGACCATGGCGCCGGTTCCCACGCCGGCCTGCCTCGATGCTTCCTGTTCCTGCTGCGTCCGTTGCCTTCGCGTCGCGCACGTCCGCCTCGATGTCGCTGTTCCTGCGCCGCCACCTGGGTTGGCCGCTGCTGGCCGCACTGGCAGCCAGCACCCTGCTGATGGGTGCCGGTGGCGACCAGTGGCTGGCCGACCAGCTATATCGCCTCCAGGGGAACCAGTGGCTGCTGCAGAACGCGTGGATCACCAGCCAGCTGATCCACAAGGGTGGCAAGTGGCTGAGCGCGGTGGCCACCCTGGTGGCCATGCTGTTGTGTTTCCACGCGTGGCGGACGGAACGCGCGGCGGCGTGGCGCTGGCCGCTGCTGTACCTGGTGCTGGCGATCGCGCTGGGCACCGGCACGGTGTCGCTGCTGAAATCGGTCACGCACATGGACTGTCCGTGGGACCTGTCGCGGTACGGCGGCCTGCGCGCGTTCGTCGGCCTGTTCGAAGCGCGCCCGCACGGCATGCCGCGCGGTGCGTGCTTCCCGGGCGGCCATTCCAGCGCGGGCTATGCGTGGGTCAGCCTGTACTTCCTGGCGTTGCTGGTGCACCCCGCCTGGCGCTGGCGCGGCCTGGCAGTGGGCATGGTCGCCGGCGGCATCTTCGGGGTGTCCCAACAGCTGCGCGGTGCGCATTTCCTGTCGCATGACCTGTGGACGCTGGCGACCTGCTGGACAGTGTCGCTGCTGCTGTACCTGCTGGTACGCCCGCGCTGCCTGCCGCAGCAAGGCCCGGTACCTGTGGCCCTTGCGGTGCGGCGGCGGCCCCACTAGCCTTCGCCGGTCTGTCACCACCCAAGGATGTACCCGTGAACCACCGCCCGCTCCTGCTGGCCCTGGCTGTCGGTGCTGCCGCACTGACCCTGGCGGCCTGTCAGAAGGAACCGTCCCCGGCCGATGCGCCGGCCGCCGGCACCGCCGCGCCGACCGAAACCGCAGATCAGTTCATTGCCCGCGTCAACGCCGAGTACAAGGCCCTGTACCCGGAAATGACCTCGGCCCAGTGGCTGTCCTCGACCTACATCAATGACGATTCCGAGCGCGTGGCGGCCAAGGCCAACGAGCGCTGGCTGACCATCCTCAATGGCTGGATCGCCCAGGCCGGTACCTACGACGGCAAGCCGATGAGCGAGGACACCAAGCGCCAGATCCACCTGCTCAAGCTGATGACCGCCATGCCGGCCCCGCGCGACCCGGCCAAGCTGGGCGAGCTGACCCGGATCGCCAGCCGCATGGAAGGCGCCTACGGCTCGGGCAAGTACTGCACCGACGAGGCCAACCCGGCCACCTGCCGCCAGCTCGGCGACCTGGAGCAGGTGCTGGCCAGCAGCCGCGACTACGACAAGCAGCTTGACGCCTGGCAGGGCTGGCACGCCACCACCAAGCCGATGCGCGCCGACTACCAGCGCTTCGTTGGCCTGGTCAACGAAGGCGCCAAGGAAATGGGCTTCGCCGATGCCGGCCAGATGTGGCGCAGCGGCTATGACATGCCGGCCGAGCAGATCGGCCCGGAAACCGACCGCCTGTGGGAACAGGTCAAGCCGATGTACGAGCAGCTGCACTGCTACGCGCGTACCAAGCTGGACGGCACCTACGGCAAGGACAAGGCCGAAACAGAAGGCGGCCTGATCGCCGCGCACCTGCTTGGCAACATGTGGCAGCAGGACTGGTCGAACCTGTGGGACCAGCTGGAACCGTACCCGGGTGCGGGCAGCCTGGATATCACTGCCGCCCTGGAAAAGCAGTACCAGGCCAACCTGAGCGGCGCGCTGGCCAAGGCCGGCAGCAGCAACGGCAACGTCGAAGCGCTGTTCAAGGCACAGCGTGAAGCCGAACTGCGCACCGCCAAGCAGATGACCGAACGCGCGCAGGACTTCTATGTATCGCTCGGCATGCCGGCGCTGCCGAAGTCGTACTGGGACAAGACCCAGTTCATCAAGCCGCTGGACCGTGACGTGGTCTGCCACGCCAGCGCGTGGGACATGAACATGGAAGGCGACGTGCGCACCAAGATGTGCATCAAGCCCAACGAAGAAAACTTCACCACGATCTATCACGAGCTGGGCCACATCTATTACGACCTGGCCTACAACCCGCTGCCGCCGCTGT
>NZ_CAUQLJ010000038.1:0-15371 GCF_963519125.1 uncultured Stenotrophomonas sp.
CGGACCTGACCACCTTCGGCAAGATCATCGGCGGCGGCATGCCGGTGGGCGCCTATGGCGGCCGCCGTGAGCTGATGTCGCAGATCGCCCCAGCCGGTCCGATCTACCAGGCCGGCACGCTGAGCGGCAACCCGGTGGCGATGGCCGCAGGCCTTGCGATGCTGGAACTGGTGCAGGAACCCGGCTTCCACGACCGGCTTTCCGCTGCCAGCGCGCGGCTGTGTGCCGGGCTGGAAGCGGCCGCGGCCGACGCGGGCGTGGCGGTGACCACCAACCAGGTGGGCGCGATGTTCGGGCTGTTCTTTACCGACCAGAAGGTGGAAACCTACGCGCAGGCCACCGCGTGCGACACCGCGGCGTTCAACCGGTTCTTCCACGCGATGCTGGAACGCGGTGTGTTCCTGGCGCCCTCGGCGTACGAGGCGGGGTTCCTGTCGAGCGCGCATGATGACGCGATCATCGATGCCACGTTGGACGCGGCACGTGAGGCGTTCAAGGTGGTAAAGGCGGGTTGATCGCCAACCGGTCGTTTGGTTTTCGGTTCAACCGAAAACCAGGCGGCCTTTCATCATCGCGAAGTGCCCGGGGAACGAGCAGAAGAAGGTGTAATCCCCGCCCTTGCGCAATGCGGCGGTGGCGAAGGTCACGCTGGTGGTTTGTCCACCGCCGATCACGGCGGTGTGCGCCAGCACGCGCGGGTCCTTCTTCGGCAGGTAGCTGTCGGCCAGGCTCATGCGCATCCCCGCCATCGCCACTGGCTGGTAGTCGGCGGTGCGGGTCAGGACCCAGTTGTGCCCCATCGCCGTGGCGGCCAGTTTGCCGGTGTGGCGCAGGGTCAGCTTCACCTGGGTGCAGTCGCCGGCCACCTTGATCTCCTTCTGGCTGAAGCTCATCTGGTCGGTACTGTCCAGGCTGACCGCGCAGATGCGCGCCTGCGCGGCAGGAGCCAGGGCGAGGCCAGCGAGCAACACGGGAACAAGCAGTTTCACGGCGATCTCCATCATCGGACACTGCAATTCTAGGCAGGCGCGCGGTGACCGTGGTGCGACGCGATGTCGCAGCGATGGCGTCCAATGCGGTAACGTCAGCCGCTACTGCACCGACAACGGACACCATGCGCGTCGCCCTGGAGTGCCTGCTGCTGGATTTCGATGGCGTGCTGGTCAACTACGCGCGGCACCTGCGTGTGCGCCACCTGGCCGAAGCGTGTGGGCGTGCACCTGCAGAGATGCAGGCCGCGTTGTTCGACAGTGGATTGGAACGGCGCCATGACGAGGGCATGGACAGCACGGCATACCTTCAGGAACTGGGCGCAGCGCTGGGCACGCGGATCAGCCTCGCCGATTGGCAGGCCGCACGCATCGCCGCCTCACCGCCACAGACAGGGGTGATCGAGCGCGTGCAGCGCATCGCATGCACGCTGCCAATCGCGATCCTCACCAACAACGGCGCGCTGATGGCGAAGACGATTCCGCAGATCCTGCCGAGCCTTACCCCGTCGCTCGAAGGCCGCATCCTGTGCAGCGGCGAACTGGGCGGGCGAAAGCCCGACCCGGCCGTGTTCCTTCAAGCGGTGGAGCGGCTCAACGCACGCCCCAGCCACACGCTGTTCGTCGACGATCTGTTCGTCAACGTGCGCGGTGCGCGCCAGGCCGGCCTGCATGCCGACACCGCCCACGACAGCCGCAGCTTCGGCAAGCTGATGCACCGATTCGGCATCGACACCTGACGAACGCTGCGCCGCAGCGCCGGGCGCTGCCCGGCCGCTCTTCCTCACCGCGACGCGATATACGACTGCACAGCAGCCCGCAGCCGCTTCAAACCCTCGGCGATTTCTTCATCGGTGATGTTCAACGCCGGCACGAAGCGCAGCACGTCCGGCCCGGCCTGCAACGTCAGCAGCCCCTGCTCGGCCGCATGGTCCAGGATCGCGCCGGCCTGGCCGGCGAAGTCCTTGTCCAGCACCGCGCCCAGCATCAGGCCGCGACCGCGCACCTGGCCGAACACCTTGAACTCGTCGTTGATCTTCCCCAGCCCATCACGCAGCGCCTGCGACTGGCGGCTCACGTTGCGCGCGATCTCGGCCGAGGAGAGCTTGCGCAGCGCCACCCGGGCCACCGCAGCCGCCAACGGGTTGCCGCCGAAGGTGGTGCCGTGCGCGCCGAACTGCATTACTTCGGCCACCTTCGGCCCGGCCAGCATCGCGCCGATCGGGAAACCACCGCCCAGCGCCTTGGCCAGGGTCACGATGTCGGGCTTTACCTCGTCCTGCCAGTGCGCGAACAGGGTGCCGGTGCGGCCCATGCCCACCTGGATCTCGTCCAGCACCATCAGCGCGTTGTGCTGGTCGCAAAGTTCGCGGATGCGCTTCATGAAGCCCGGCTTGGCCGGCATCACCCCGCCCTCGCCCTGGATCGGCTCCAGCATCACCGCGGCGACGTCGCCTGCGGCCATGGCCGTTTCCAGCTGCACTTCGTCGTTGAAGTCGACGTAGCGGAAGCCACCGGGCAGCGGCTCATAGCCTTCCTGGTACTTGGGCTGCGCGGTGGCGGTCACCGCCGCCAGGGTGCGGCCATGGAAGCTGCCGCGGAAGGTCACGATCACCCGCTGGTGGGCCGGGCGGCCCTGCGAGGACGCCCACTTGCGCACCAGCTTGATCGCCACTTCATTGGCTTCGGCGCCGGAATTGCACAGGAACACGCGCTCGGCGAAGCGCGAGGCGGTCACCAGTTCCTCGGCCAGGCGCAGCGGCGGTTCGCTGTAGAACACGTTGCTGGTGTGCCACAGCTTGCCGGCCTGTTCGATCAGCGCGGCCTTCAGGTCCGGGTCGTTGTGCCCCAGCCCGCAGACCGCGATGCCCGCGGCCAGGTCGATGAACTCACGGCCCTGGGTGTCCCAGACGCGGGCGCCCTGGCCGCGCTCAAGCACCACCTGGCGCGGCTTGTAGACCGGCAGGTAGTAATGCGACAGGGACAGGAGCGGATCGGGGGCAGCGGCGGTCATGGCGGTCAGGGGTCCGGGAAAGCGTCCATTCTCCCCCTCCACCGGCTGGGGCACAATGCGGCCCATGCACCCCTTCCGCGCCCCCCAGCTCAATCCCGCGACCGAGACCGGCTGGCGCCGGACCTGGTTCGACATCATCTACCGGCACGACACCCGGCCCTCGCGCAACTTCGACCTGCTGCTGGTCTACGCGATCATCGCCAGCGTGCTGGTGGTGATGTTCGACAGCGTGCAGCGCTTCCATATCGAACATGCCAGCTGGCTGTACGTGGTCGAATGGGGCTTCACCCTGCTGTTCACCGCCGAGTACCTGCTGCGCCTGGTGGTGGTGAAACGACCGCTGCGCTACGCCTTCAGCATCTGGGGGATCATCGACCTGGCCTCGATCCTGCCTACCTACCTGTCGCTGTTCATTCCCGGTGCGCAGAGCCTGCTGGTGGTGCGCGCGCTTCGCATCCTGCGCGTGTTCCGCATCCTCAAGCTGACCCGCTACATCGAAGAAAGCGGCGTGCTGATGGAGTCGCTGTGGCGCAGCCGGCGCAAGATCCTGCTGTTCCTGTTCACGGTGGTCACCATCACCATCATTGCCGGCACCTTGATGTACGTGATCGAGGGGCCGAACCATGGCTTCACCAGCATTCCCAGCGCGATGTACTGGGCGGTGGTGACGATGGCCACGGTGGGGTTCGGCGACATCGTGCCGGCGACGGTGCTGGGACGGTTCGTGACCTCGGTGTTGATCCTGATCGGTTACAGCATCATCGCGGTGCCGACCGGCATCTATACCGCCGAGCTGGCCAATACGATGCGGGACGCAGAGCGCGCCGCCAAGCGCGACGCACGCGGGTGCCCCTCATGTGGGTTGGAAGGGCATGAGGCGGAGGCGAAGCATTGCCGGCAGTGCGGGCATGCGCTCCCGGAGACGTTCAATCAGGGGTAGAGCCACGCCCTGCGTGGCTCCTGCGGCCCATCAATCCAGGAACAAATCGGGCAACAGCGGCCGTGACGGGTCCACCGCGTACCCGCTCAGATCGGTAATCCCGGCCTCCGCGAGCACCTCGTCATCCAACAGGAACTTCCCGCTGAATCCCGCCGCCTCGCGCGTCAGCACCGCATGCGCGGCGTCGGCCAGGATCTCCGGCGTGCGACACCCGCCCACGTCGACGCCGGGAATCATGTTGATTGCGTCAGTGGCAATCACGGTGCGCGGCCACAGCGCATTCACCGCCACGCCCTGCGGCCCGAACTCCGCCGCCAGGCCCAGGGTGACGAAGCTCATGCCCATCTTGGCCAGGGTGTAACCGGTATGCGGCGCCCACCACTTCGGATCCAGGCTGGGCGGCGGTGCCAGGGTCAGGATGTGCGGGTTCGGCGCCTGCAGCAGGTGTGGCAGGCAGGCCTGCGCGCACAGGAAGCTGCCGCGTGAATTGACCTGCTGCATCAGGTCGAAGCGCTTCATCGGCGTATCCAGCGTGCCGCGCAGCCAGATCGCGCTGGCGTTGTTGACCAGGATGTCGATGCCGCCAAACGTATCGACGGTGGCCGCCACGGCCGCGCGCACCTGGTCTTCCTCACGGATGTCGCACTTCAGTGCCAGTCCCTGGCCGCCAGTTGCGGTAACCGCTTCGGCCGCACTGTGGATGGTGCCCGGCAGCTTCGGGTTGGGCACCGCCGACTTCGCCGCGATCGCTACGTTGGCGCCGTCGCGGGCCGCGCGCAGCGCAATGGCCAGGCCAATGCCGCGCGAGGCACCGGTGATGAACAGGGTTTTCCCTTGCAGACTGGCCACGTCGATCACTCCTGCGAATTCATGATTCGCCCAGTATGCCGCGCCCACGCACAATTAACCGCCTCTTGACGATAGTGACAGCCTGGTTACCGCTGCGAGGTCCCTGCCATGCACCGTTCCCTGTGTCTGCTGCCCGTTCTGGGCCTGCTCGTTGTCACCACTGCCTGCCAACGCAGCCCCTCTGAAACGGCCGAGGCGCCAACCCCTGCTGCCGCAGCGACCGCCCCGTCGGCGGCCGCCAACGCCAACCTGCGCTGGAGCAATGCGGTGGTCTGGAGCGGCGACCTCAACACCTGCCGCCAAGGCGAAGCGGCCGCCACCCGCGAATGCCTGATCGCCGCGATGCGCAGTGCCGGCGCGAATGCAGACGCCATCGCTGCCGCCGAGCAACTGTCCAGCGGCGGCGAACTCGCCTACGCCAGCGCCTGGCACGACCAGGACGGCATCGGCGTCGCCACCGTCACCTACCCGTTCCGCGCCAACACCAACGAAGGCACCCGGCTGATCGATGCCAGCGGCAAGCGTATCGACGTGGACAACGTGCAACTCGACGACACCCTGCGCGCAGACCCCGGCATACAGGCGCTGTTGGCCACCGACCCGCAGGCCATGCCGTTCGCACCGGCGCAGGCGGCGGCCAGCACACCTCTGGACGGCGGCGGCGTGCGCCTGCTGTACCGCACGCCGCTACGCGAGTGCCACGCCTGTGCCGATGTCGGCACGGTACAGATCGGCTATGACTTCGATGCGCAGCGCAATTTCATCGGGCAGCAGGTCGTGCCTGCGACGCCGTAGCCACGCTCAGAACCCAAACAGCGAATCGAGGAATTCCTTCCACCATCGCAGGGCCCTGCCACGTGCGTCGCGCCCCGCGATGGCGAAGGCGGTCGCCACCAGGGCGCCAACCAACAGCACCGCCGTGACGATCAGCGACAGGATGAAGATCACGGCTTCGGCCCCTGCCCCTCATTGTCTTCCCAGTGCAGGATCTTCCGGGTCACGAACCGGTATACCGGCTTGCCGGTGCGGAACCAGAGGTCGCGTACCCAGGAGTGGCGCTTGAGCACGCGCTTTTCCACCGGGGTCAGCGACTCGCGGCAGTACATGCGCTTGTGCTTGAGCAGGTGGCGCAGGTCTTCGCGGGCCAGCAGGCGCATCCAGCGCGAGCGCGGGTTGCCTATCACCGCGAGCTGGAAGTCGATCAGCGCCGGGCTGCCGTCGTCGCGCACCAGCCAGTTGGCTTCCTTGGCCAGGTCGTTGTGGGCGATGCCGTGGCGGTGGACCTTCTGCAGCAGGCGGCGCGCGGCGCGGAAATAGGCGATGTCGCCGCGCGGCGGGCGCTGGTACATGGCGTCGCCGGCCATGAAGCTGCGGTCCAGCCAACGCCCGTTCCAGGCCAGCAGCGCCGGGGTGTCCTGCATGCCATCCAGGTGCGCCAGCGCGCGTGCCTCGCGCCGGGCCAGCCACCAGGCCGGCAGGCGCAACCACCACGGGGTGGCGCCCAGGTCACGGCGGACGAAACGCCGGCCGTCCTGTTCCATCAACAGGATGCGGCCGAAGCTGTCGGCCTTCAGTGCGCGTGAAGCAGGTGGGAGCGGACGGTTCATGCCGGCCATTCTAGGCGGCAGATCGCGTTCTTTGCCGACAGATGACGCACATTGGCCGGCGCTGTCCGGCAGTCAGTCACGTTGCCGCCCCTATAATCCCGGCATGGACTCGTCATGGATCGATGCCACGCTCGCGTGGATATCAGCTCACCCGGTACTCGCCGGCGCGGTCATCTTCCTCATCGCCTTCTGCGATGCGGTGATCGTGCTGGGTGCAATCGTGCCTGCCCTGCCGCTGCTGTTTGCGGTGGGCGTTTTCATTGGCCTTGGCCAGATCTCCGGGCCGTACGCGGTGGCGTGCGCGGCGCTCGGCGCCTTCGCCGGCGACGGGATCAGCTACTGGATCGGCCGGCGCTGGGGCGACCGGCTGCGCGGGGTGTGGCCGTTCAGCCGCTACCCGCAGCTGCTCGACCGCGGCGAGACGATGTTCCGCCGCAATGCCTTCAAGAGCATCCTGGTGGCCCGCTACGTGGGCGCGATCCGCCCGTTCGTGCCGGCCATTGCCGGGATGATGAACATGCCGGCGATGCGTTACGTGCAGGCCAGCGGCATCGCCAGCATTTCCTGGGCGGTGCTGTTCCTGGCCCCCGGCTGGGTGCTGGGCGAAGCCTACGACGCAGTGGCGGCGGTGGCCGGGCGACTGGTGATGGTGCTGGCGCTGGTCGGCGTGGTGATGGGCGTGGTCTGGGCGATCGTGCTGTACGGCTACCGCTGGTCGGCCGCGCGCATGGACAGCTGGCTGGCCAGCCTGCTGCAGTGGTCGCAGCGCCACCCCACGCTGGGTCGTTATTCGGTCTCCGTGTTCGACCCCCAGCGGCGCGAGTCGGTGCCGCTGGCGATGCTGGCGTTGATGCTGCTGTTGCTGGGCTGGGGCTGGTTCGCGCTGCTGATGGCGGTGGTCGCGCATGGCGAACCGCTCAGCCTGGACCTGGCCGTACACCAGGCGATGCTGGCGCTGCGCAACCCGCTGGCCGACTACCCGATGGCCGCGCTGGCCTCGCTCGGCGCCTGGCAGGTGCTGCTGCCGCCGACCCTGGTGACCATGGGGTACCTGATCTGGCGCCGGCGCTGGATGGCCGCCGCGCACTGGCTGGCCGCACTGGCCTTCGGCCTGGCCCTGACCCGGTTGCTGGGCGCCACGGTGGACGTGGTACGGCCGCCGGACGCGAGCAGCGGCTTCGGCTTCCCGTCGGTGTCGGTGACCATGGCCACCATCACCTTCGGCTTCTTCGCGGTGCTGATCGCCCGCGAGATGCCCGGCCGCACCCGCGTCTGGCCGTACCTGGTGTCGGGCATCGTGGTCAGCCTGATCGGCTTCTCGCGCCTGTACCTGGGTGCGCATTGGCTGAGCGACGTGATCGGCGGCATGCTGTTCGGCACGTTCTGGCTGCTGGTGCTGGGCATAGCCTACCGCCGCCGGTTCAACCGCTCGTTCTGGGTCAAGCCGGTGTCGTGGCTGTTCTACGGCACCTTCGCGGTGGCCGCGCTGTGGTATGCGCCGCGCAACATCGAGTTGAAGCTGCAGCGCTTCGAACCGGCCCAGCCCGCACCGGCGAAGCTGGTGGCGCAGGCGTGGTGGGGCGGCCAATGGCGCAGCCTGCCATCGCGCCGCAATGAGTTCGACGACGACCAGCGCTGGCCACTGGACGTGCAGGTCGCCGGACCGCTGGCGCCGCTGCGCGAGCGGCTGGAAAGCCAGGGCTGGCGCGTGCAGCCGCAGGCCGGTTGGGAGCAGGCGCTGCTGATGCTGGACAAGTCCGCCACCCAGGACGAAGTGCCGGTGCTGCCGGCCACGCTGGACACCCAGGTCGAATCGTTGCTGATGCTGCGTCCGGGCAATGCGCCAAATGAGATCTTCGCGCTGCGCCTGTGGCCGGCGCCGGCCCAGCTGCAGCCGGGCGACCAGCCATTGTGGCTCGGCAGCGCGCAGACCCTGCACTACCAGCAGCATTTCAAGCTGATCGGGATGTGGCGGCCGATGCGCGGCATCGACCCGTCGCTGACGGCGGTGCGCGAAGCGCTGGAAGGGCTGCCGCAGGACGTGGGCAACCACCCGGACACGGGCATGCCGGTGCTGCGGGTAAAAACCTATTGAAGGAATCACGACCAGCGGTCGTGATCTTCCATTACCAGTTTTCGTCGATGACGGTGGTGTTGGCCGGCATCCAGCGCAGCAGCGCCTCCAGGCGCTGGTGCGGGTCGTCCATCTGCAACAGCTGCAGGCGCTGGGCTTCTTCCAGCGGCATCAGTTCGGCCAGCCGCCAGCCGACCCAGGCAGACTGGTCGAGCAGGGCCGGATGGCTCGGTTCGTAGGCGCTACCGGCCTGTTCGATGATGTGCGCCAGTACGGTGGAGAGCAGCGCGTGTTCGGGACGCAGTTCGTCGTCCGGGTCGGGCGCGCTCCATTCGACCTCGGCCACGATCAGGCCGTTGTCGCGGATGCGCGGTGGGCGCGCGTGGAAACGCCGATGGCCGCGCAGGCGCAGCACCAGCACGCCGTCGGCGCCCATGTCGAAGTCTTCGATGCGTGCTTCCACGCCATGCGCGGCCGGGGTGGCCGGGGCGCCGACCTCCTCGCCTTCCAGGATCAGGCAGATCCCGAACGGGGTGCCGTTGCGGCTGCATTCGCGCAGCATGTCCAGGTAGCGACGCTCGAACACGCGCAGGCCCAGTGCGGCGCCAGGCAACAGTACCGAGTGCAGGGGAAACAGCGGCAGCGTGGCGGTATCGGTCATTGCAGCACGCTCACCGTGCCTGCAACTGGGCCAGGAAGCGGCGCGGCGCGCCGTCGAAGCCGCCGTTGGACATGAACACCACGTGGTCGCCGGGCTGCACGACGCCGCCCAACCGGGCCAGCAGGGCGTCGGTGTCGGGCACGGCATGCGCCTGGCCGCGCACCGCCGCGATCACGCTGGCGGCGTCCCAGGCCAGTTCGGGGCGGTGCAGGAACACCACCGCGTCAGCCAGCGCCAGCGACGGCGCCAGGGCGTCGGCATGCGCGCCCAGCCGCATCGAATTGCTGCGCGGCTCCATCGCGACCACGATGCGGTGCGCGCCGACCTTGGCGCGCAACCCTTCCAGCGTGGTATGGATTGCGGTGGGGTGATGGGCGAAATCGTCGTAGACGGTAATGCCACCCGCTTCGCCGATCACTTCCATGCGCCGCTTGACGCTGCGGAAGTTCGCCAGCGCCGGGATCACCGTGGCCGGTTCGACGCCCACCGCATGCGCGGCGGCCAGCGCGGCCAGGCCGTTCAGCACGTTGTGCCGGCCGAGCAGCGACCAGCGTACTTCGCCCAGCGCCACGCCACGGTGGTGCACGATGAAGGCACTGCCATCGGCGTTGCCCAGCTCGGCATGCCATTCCAGGGCGGGGTCGAAGCCGAAACGTTCCACCGGGGTCCAGCAGCCCATGGCCAGCACTTCGGCAAGATAGGCATCCTCGCCGTTGACGATCAGCCGTCCGCGCGCGGGTACGGTGCGCACCAGGTGGTGGAACTGGCGCTGGATCGCGGCAACGTCCGGGAAGATATCGGCGTGGTCGTACTCAAGGTTGTTGAGGATTGCTACCAGCGGACGGTAGTGCACGAATTTGCTGCGCTTGTCGAAGAACGCGGTGTCGTACTCATCGGCCTCGACCACGAATTCGCGGCCCTGCCCGACCCGCGCGGAAACGCCGAAGTCTTCGGCCACGCCGCCGATCAGGAAGCCGGGCTCACGGCCGGCGGCCTGCAGCAGCCAGGTCAGGATGGTGGTGGTGGTGGTCTTGCCGTGGGTACCTGCGACGGCCAGGGTGTCACGGCCCGGCAGCACCTGTTCGGACAGCCATTGCGCACCGGAAATGTAGCGCTGGCCGGCATCGAGGACGGCTTCGACAGCGGGATTGCCGCGCGACAGCGCATTGCCGACCACGACCTCGTCGCAGTCGCTGGCGACGCTGTCGCTGCGATAGCCCGGATCGAGGGCAATGCCCAACTGCTCAAGCTGGGTGGACATCGGCGGATAGATCGCCTGGTCGCTGCCACGGACCGTATGGCCCAGTTCCCGCGCCAGCGCGGCCACGCCGCCCATGAAGGTGCCGGCAATACCAAGAATGTGGATCGTGCTCATGCTCCGATTGTCGCCTATCCCCCGCCACGTTGGGGAGACCGTCCAACCGCAATGCATCTGGGGGATAGCCCCCTGAGTCAGGGGGCGGCCGCGCAGCGGCCGGGGTCTGGAGGCTGATGAAGGGGCCCACTGTTTGCGCAGCAAACTGTGGGACGACAGCACGCATGCGTTTGCGTGCTGTAGGGAAATTCCCGATACCTCTGTACTGTGAATACGGACACAATTGCCCGCGCCAGCCGCAGTACTCCCGATGGTCCTACTCCCCAAGAGGCCATCCAACGGGGGGCTCATATTGTGGGGCTCTGAGCAGGCCCGATCGCTGGCGCTCTACACCGCACGCCCGGTTCCGATAGGACCGGGCGTGCGCGTGTAGGTTGTTCAGCCCTTGATGGCAGCGTGGATGCGGGATTCCACTTCTTCCAGCTCGCCCACGCCATCCACGCGCGCCAACGTGCCGCGACCCGCATAGAAGTCCACCACCGGCGCGGTCTGGTCGGTGTACACCTTCAGGCGCTGACGCACCGATTCGGGATTGTCGTCGGCACGGCCCTGCTCGGCCGCACGGCCGGCAATGCGCTGCACCAGGCGTTCGCTGTCCACATCCAGCTGCACCACCGCGTCCAGCGGCTGGCCGATCTTGGCCAGCAGGACGTCCAGTGCGTTGGCCTGGGCCACGTTGCGCGGGTAACCGTCCAAGATGAAGCCCTTGGCCACGTCCGGCTGGCCCAGGCGCGATTCGAGCATGCCCAGCAGGATGTCATCGGACACCAGGTTGCCGGCGTCCATCACGGCCTTGGCCTGCTTGCCCAGCTCGGTGCCGGCGGCCACTTCCGCGCGCAGCAGGTCGCCAGTGGAAATGTGGGCAATGCCCAGGTGTTCCTTCAGGCGCGTCGCCTGTGTCCCCTTGCCCGAACCGGGCGGTCCCAACAGAACCAATCGCATCAACCTGACTCCAACTTGGTAAAAAATGGAAGGGCGCGCGCCCCGGGATTGTCCACAATCACGCTGCACCGCAATACGCGCACTTTACCTCATACCGGTAATGTCCCTGCAATGTCCTTCCCCCCGACAAAGGTCCCATCATGTCCAAAGGTACCCTGCTGTACGCCCAGTCAGGCGGCGTCACCGCCGTCATCAATGCCACCGCTTCGGCCGTGATCAGCACCGCCAGGGCCAAGGGAATCAAGGTCTTGGCCGCGCGCAACGGCATCCTGGGTGCGCTGCGCGAGGAGCTGATCGACACCTCGAAGGAGTCGGCGGCGGCCATTGCGGCGCTGGCCCACACTCCGGGCGGGGCATTCGGCTCGTGCCGTTACAAGCTCAAGTCGCTGGACGCCGACCGCGCCCGCTACGAGCGACTGCTGGCGGTGCTGCAGGCCCATGATGTGCGCTGGTTCCTCTACAACGGCGGCAACGATTCGGCCGATACGGCCTGGAAGGTGTCGCAGCTGGCCAAGGCGTTCGATTACGACCTGACCTGCATCGGCGTGCCCAAGACCATCGACAACGACCTGGCGGTGACCGACACCTGCCCCGGGTTCGGATCTGCGGCCAAGTACACGGCGGTGTCGGTGCGCGAAGCGGCCTTGGACGTGGCGGCGATGGCCGAAACCTCGACCAAGGTGTTCGTGTACGAGGCCATGGGCCGGCATGCCGGCTGGCTGGCTGCTGCCGCCGGCCTGGCCGGCAACGGCCCCGATGAGGCGCCGCACATCATCCTGCTGCCCGAGCGCGCCTATGACGAGGCCGCGTTCCTGGCCAAGGTCAAGCAGGTGGTCGAACGGGTGGGCCACTGCGTGGTGGTGGCGTCGGAAGGCATCCAGACCGCCGACGGCCGTTTCGTGGCCGACGCCGGCGGCGGCAAGGACTCGTTCGGACACACCCAGCTCGGCGGCGTGGCCTCGCAGCTGGCCGGGCGGGTCAAGGACGCGCTGGGCTACAAGGTGCACTGGACCCTGCCCGACTACCTGCAGCGCTCGGCGCGGCATATCGCCTCGAAGACCGACTGGGAGCAGGCGCAGGCAGTGGGCAAGGCCGCGGTGCAGTACGCACTGAAGGGCCAGAACGCAGTGATGCCGGTGATCGTGCGCAGCAGCGACGCGCCGTACCGCTGGAAGATCGAGCCGGCCCCCCTGCACAAGGTGGCCAACCACGAGAAGAAGATGCCGGCCGGTTTCATCCGCCGGGATGGCTTCGGGATCACAGACAAGGCCAGGGCCTACCTGTCGCCGCTGATCAAAGGCGAGGCACCCCTCCCCTACGGCGCCGACGGTTTGCCGAAGTACGTGACGCTGAAGAACGCGGCGGTGAAAAAGAAACTGCCCGCCTTCGAGGCGTGAAGCCGTTTGCGACACCCTCCACCGCCCCCTACAATCCCCCAACGCCGGCAGGACACGTCGGCGTTCGCAACCGCGACCCACCCTCCGCGCCCTGCGGACGATGACAAGGACAGTACCCGACATGAAGTGCACACCCCTGTTTGCCGTGCTGCTGCTTGCCGCAGCGGCCCCGGCGTTTGCCGATTCCTGTGAAAGCTCGTTCCTGAAGAAGGGCAACCCGCTGAAGGGCACCAACTTCACCGCTTCGGTCAGCCACCCCGGCCTGACCGTGCCGAACGCCATCGGCCAGATGCGCGTGATCGCAAAGAACGCCAACATGGACGTGATCAGCGAAGACGCCGAGAACGGCGCGATGCTGATCGAAGAGCCGCAGACCGGCATGCACAAGAACCTGCCGCTGATCGTCAGTGCGACCAGCGAGGGCGGTACCGGCACCGTCGGCCTGTTGTTGAAGGTCAACCCCGGCGCCTTCGCCAGCGCCGATGGCATCAAGAAGGCGATGTGCGACCTGCTGACCCAGGTCAAGCCTGGCAAGGCCGGTGAGCAGCTGGCTGCTGCAACCCCGAAGGCGTCGGTGGTGAACACCACGGCCCGTGAATTCGGTTCGCGCCTGCGCTCGCAGCACAAGGACAACCCGGGCGCGATGGAAGCGCGTTACCAGGGCAAGGAATACGCAATCACCGGTCGCGTGATCACCGTGTTCAAGGACGGCAACGGCTACAACACCGGGTTCGATGTCGGTGGCAATCCCAGCGGTGGCATCGATTTCGACAGCGTCGCCATCTCCTGCCGCTTCGCGCCGAGCCAGACCGCGTATGCGATGGCGCTGCGTCCGAAGGAAAACGTCACGCTCAAGGGTGTGGTCGATCATTACGATCAGAACAACCGCGTGATGTGGTTGCGTGACTGCAAGGGCAACTAAGCCCGCGCTTCCCGCCGTAGCGATACCCGAAACCCGGACGGCCCTGCTGTCCGGGTTTTTTTTTGGGTCATGAACCCTGACGCATGTCTTCGGTTGGGCGTACACCCGGATGCATGATCGCCGGCGCCAGCATCATGGGCTCCGGACGCTTGAACCGCGCTGCGCGCGGTGTCCGGCCAACGGCCGGACCTACGAATCCTCCCGAACGGAAGTGGATCCGGATACGGTGGCACCAGAATCCAGCATTACCGGCAGGCGTTGCCTTCCATCGTCATCTGCGCCGCAAACATCGGGATCTGCGGGATTTTTCCGGCCGCAGCCTGTTTCTTGGCGTCTTCCAGGTAGATCCGCGACTGGCCCTGGCCGTCGAGCTCGGTCTTCTGGGTCACCGGCAGGCGCCAGACGCGCACGACCGCCTGCTGGGCCGGGCACGACGCGCTCGGTACGCGGATCACGTCGTTGAGCTTCCAGCCTTTGGCTTCGCTGGGCTGCGCCTTGGTGTAGTCGACGAAGCGGGCGCGGGGCTGGCACTGCTCGCTGGTGCGGACCACGGCGAACTTGTAGGGCTGGGCGGCGTCGCCGGTGAAAGTGCCTTCGAGGCGGGCACAGGCTTCGGGGATCTGGCGCAGGGTATGGACGGCGTTGATGGCCTGCGGGGCGCCGGTGGGGCGTTGGAGTTCGGGGGTTTCTGCGGCGGTGGCTGCGAAGGTGGGGAGCAGCGTCAACAGGAGGAGGTGGCGTGGGGACATGGGGCGGCGCCTTGGGGGAATGCAGTCAAGATGGCGCGCGGCGGATGAATGTTGCGCCAAGGGCCGGGCCGGGCAGAGCCCGGCTCTACGGGTTGCGTTTGGGGCGTGGCGCGTTGGTGTGGTCGCTCTGGGCGTTTTCCCTGCATAATCGGGAAGCACCAGGATTGCTGAACAAAAGCCACACGCTTGATGACCGGGGACGGTCTGAACGGGTTGGTCCATCGTTGCAGCCCGTTGTGCCCCGCGTGGTGAGGTTCGTCCGTCGACTGGATGCCATCCATCACCCGGGAGGGGACATGCTGGAACGTTATGGGCTTTCACTTGCGCTGTTCTGCGCCATCCTTGCGATTCTCTACGGCATCGTGTCGGCACGCTGGATCCTCCGGCAACCGGCCGGCAATGCCCGCATGCAGGAAATCGCCGCCGCCATCCAGGAAGGCGCGCGCGCCTACCTCAACCGCCAATACCTGACCATCGGCATCGCCGGCATCGTGTTGTTCGTGCTGGTCGGGATCTTCCTCAGCTGGTACACCGCGATCGGCTTCGCGATCGGTGCGGTGCTGTCCGGTGCGGCCGGCTACATCGGCATGAACGTGTCGGTACGCGCCAACGTGCGTACCGCCGAAGCGGCCCGCAATGGGCTGAGCCCGGCCATGGACGTGGCGTTCCGTGGCGGTGCGATCACCGGGATGCTGGTGGTCGGGCTGGGCCTGCTGGGCGTGGCCGGTTACTACGCGCTGCTGCTGCGGCTGGGGCTGGACACCGGCGCGGCGCTGCATGCGCTGGTCGGGCTGGCGTTCGGTTCGTCGCTGATCTCGATCTTCGCGCGGCTGGGCGGCGGTATCTTCACCA
>NZ_CAUQLJ010000039.1:0-14815 GCF_963519125.1 uncultured Stenotrophomonas sp.
CGATCAGCATCGTCTCCACCGGCCCGGACCGCGACCACACCATGGTCCTGCAGGACCCGTTCGCCTGATGGCAGGACGCAGGACCCGGCGTTCAACGCCGGGCTCTGACCACCGCCGGTAGAGCCAGGCCCTGCCTGGCTGGTAGAGCCGGGCCTTGCCCGGCTGGTAGAGCCGGGCCTTGCCCGGCTGGTAGTGCCGGGCCTTGCCCGGCAAGGAAGCCCCGCGAAAGCGGGGCTTCTGCTTTTCCACGGAACGACCTTGAACATGCCCAATTCGGGCATCAATCTACCCAAATTGGGTAAGTCGGCCACGCACTCAGCGCTGCACAACCTGGCGCATTACGCATCTAAACGATCGTTTCGTTTTCATTTTTTCCCGGCATTTGAGCGCAAAGCGAAACGATGGTTTCGAACTGGTCGCTGCTGTGATCGAAAGGCCTTGAGCTCGGAGACTTGCCATGCTTCCATCAACGTTCACCGCAATCAGCGGCAGAACAACACACAGGCAAGGAGGCCACATGGCTGGCAGGAATTTCGGGCTCACCAACATCTATCTGAAGTTGGGGCTGGGCATGATGCTGGTGGGCGCGCTGATCTTCGCGTTGGGGCTGGTGCTGGGCCCGCGCATGGGCCAGTTCCCCTGGCTGGCCAACATCGCCATGGTGCTGATTCCCGGCGGCGTGGTGGTCTACGTGATCGGCCGCATCGCCAAGGCCATTGCCGGGATGCGCGCCAACCCCTGACCGGCCCCCCGACTGCCTGGGCCGGCAGCCGGTGGTGCTCCCCCGGTCAGCGCATCTCGAACGAAGACTGCAGCGGAATGGTCACGTTGCGCAGCGTGTCGCGCACGTTGATCGCCACCGTCCAGGTGCCCTTGGGATCGCCGGCTTCGGCCGTGAACTTCACGCCCACCGTGGACAGATAGACCAGCTTGGGATCTGTCTCCAGCGGGGTGACGAAGCAGGGCAGGTCGCGTTCGTCGCCGCTCAGGCTGCCGTCCGGCTTGCTGATGCGCAGGTCGCAACGCACCTGGGCCATGCCTTGTGCGTCCAGCTTCGGATTGGACAGGAACGAGAGGATGTAGAGCGAACCGCCTTCCTTGACCTCGGTGGCCAGGTCGAAGCGCGGGGCCACTTCGGGCGGGCTTTCCCACTTCTGCTGCCAGTCTGGATCAGCGGTGATCACCAGCGAGGCCGAAAAGCCTTCGCTGGACTGCGTGGCGGAAGCGCCGGGCAGGGCAGTGCCGGGAGCGTTGCCCGGCGCGTTTTGGGCCAGTGCCGACAACGGGAGCAGCAGGGCCGCAAACGCGAGCGTACGTGCGAGTTTCATAAGACGTGTTCCCCCGGATAGCCGCGTCCTGCGGTGATGCCTGAGTATCGCCGATTCGATGCATATAGCGTCAAGTCAGACGGTGCAAAGCGCCTTGCTGGCGTTGATTGCGACGCACCAAAGATGCTGCCTACTGAAGTTCGCATATCATTCGGAACATTCGATTGGTCATCGTTGATCGCATCAACCAAGCTGTGCCTTGGAGACTGAAATCTCCGCGAACGAGTTGAAGTTGGATAGTTATGCGTCGGGAGGGTGGCGCAATAGAACACCCCCGGGGAATACGCCGCTCCGTATCGTTTGCACGGATTTCAGCCTCCCGACTCCCTCCCCATCCCGGCGAGGGACATCTTCCGTTGGAGGTGGCATATGCATGGTTCCGGAATTGTTGCGCCTGTCAGTGCGTCTGGTGCGCATGGGTTGCATTGGATCAGGCCGGTGAGTTTGAAGATCCGCGCGCTGTATGACTGGCGCTCGGGCGCGAAAGGGGAGGAGCTGTGTGTTCCTTCGTTGTTTCTGCGCGGCATGTGGATGAGCATGGCGGGGTTGGAAGTTGGCAGCCGGGTTGTGGTGTCGATTGCGCCGGGCAGAGTGGTGTTGTCGTTGGCGCATGCGCCTGTGGGGGCGGCGTCGCGGTTTGCTTCGCGGCGGACGGTGTTGCATGCGTTGGCGATGCGGCGGAAAGCGAATGCGGTGCTGGGAGTGGCGGCGTAGCGGGGGGCAGAAACGACGACGGGGTGCCGGAGTTGCCGACACCCCGTGTTCTGGGGTCTGCGGAAGCCTTGTCCGATTCGGGTCCATGCGTTAAAGAGCGTGGATCGTGTATCGGCGGTTGTTTGGGAACCAACCCTACCGGGCAGCTGCCTTCTTTGTGGCCTTCTTTGCAGTCTTCTTGGCTGCCTTCTTCGTGGCAGTCTTCTTCGTAGCAGTCTTCTTCGTAGCGGCCTTCTTTGTGGCCTTCTTTGTGGCCTTCTTTGCGACCTTTTTTGTGGCCGCTTTCTTTGTCGTCTTCTTCGCGGCCTTCTTGACCGCCTTCTTCGCAGTTTTCTTTGCAGTGGACTTCTTCGCCGCCTTCTTGGTGGCTGCCTTCTTCGCAGGCGCCTTCTTGCCACCGCCGTCCTGCTTGTTCACGGTGGCCCAGGCGATGCGTTCTGCGGCCTCTTCGCTCCGTCCTTCCGCCTTCTCGCTCTTTTCAATGTGGGCGGCCTGGCGCTTCTGCTTGTCGGTGTAGCTGGATTTGTCTCCACGGGGCATGCTGGCGTCTCCTTAGGCGAGGGTGCGGACCTTGGGCTCGCGGGCCCACTGGCGGGTGGCTGCGGCGGCGAGGAAAGCCTTGGCGTCTTCGGCTTCCACCACGCCGTTGTCCTTGCCCACGCGGGCGGTCTTGAGCAGGAGCTGGGCGCCCTCGTCGGCGGCGATCGCCTTCAGGTGCGCCCAGGCGTCTGCAGCGAAGTCGATGGCGGCCGATTCCTTGGACAGGCGCTTGGCGGCCTCCGCGCTGAGCACGATCGCCACGGCATCGAACACCACCGACGGCGTGCCGGCAAGCTGGCCGTCCGCCGGCTGCAGCTTGCCGTCGCTGAGCTTGCCGCCGCCGACCTTGGGGGCGACGAGCTTGACCGTGGCTCCCGCCTTTTCAGCGGCCTTGCGCAGGTTGGCGATCAGCCCCGCGTCCGAGCCTTCGTCGAACAGGATGCCCACGCAGCGCCCCTTCAACAGGTCCTTGGTGCGGCCGATGATCCGCACTTCCGGCGCCTCGGGCATGTCCTTGGCCGGGGTGGCGGTGGGGGCGGGGTCGGGCAGGGCGGGCAGGGCAAGGCCGTCAGCCACACGCTTGGCCAGACTCTCGTCGATGTTGCGCAGGTGACTCACGGTGCGCTCGCGCACGGCGGCGGTCTCCACCTTGGAGAGCTCGAACACCAGGGCCGAGGCCAGGTGCGACTGCTCAGGCGCTTCCAGGCTGCGGAAGAACATGCGCGCCTGGCTGTAGTGGTCGGCGAAGCTGGGCGCGCGCACGCGGCCCTTGCGGCCATCATCGGCCGGGGTGGCGTGGCTCGGGAAGCCGTCTGCGCTCTCGCGCGGGCTGTCGCCCTGCAGCGAACTGGGGTCGTACGCGACCCGGCCCTTGGGAATGTTCATCTGCATGTGGCCGTCGCGCTGGTTGTTGGCGAACGGGCACTTCGGGGCGTTGACCGGGATCTGGTGGAAGTTCGGACCGCCAAGGCGGCTGAGCTGGGTGTCCAGGTAGGAGAACAGCCGACCCTGCAGCAGCGGGTCGTTGCTGAAATCGATACCCGGCGGCACGTTGGCCGGGCAGTAGGCGACCTGCTCGGTCTCGGCGAAGAAGTTGTCCGGCCAGCGGTCCAGCACCATGCGACCGACCACGGTCAGCGGCACCAGCGATTCGGGAATGATCTTGGTGGGGTCCAGATGGTCGAACGGGAAGCCTTCCGCCTCTTCCTCGGTGAACAGCTGCACGGCCAGTTCCCACTCGGGGAAGTCGCCAGCGGTGATCGCCTCGAACAGGTCGCGGCGGTGGTAGTCGTTGTCGGCGCCCTGCAGTTTTACTGCCTCGTCCCAGACCGTGGACTGGATGCCCAGCTTCGGGCGCCAGTGGAATTTGACGAAGGTGGACTCGCCCGCGTCATTGAGCAGGCGGAAGCTGTGGATGCCGAACCCTTCGATCATGCGCAGCGAGCGGGGAATGGCGCGGTCGCTCATCGCCCACATCACCATGTGCATCGACTCGGGCATCAGCGAAATGAAGTCCCAGAAGGTGTCATGGGCGCTGGCGGCCTGCGGGAACGCGCGGTCCGGTTCCATCTTCACCGCGTGGATCAGGTCGGGGAACTTGATCGCGTCCTGGATGAAGAACACCGGGATGTTGTTGCCCACCAGGTCCCAGTTGCCTTCGCGGGTGTAGAACTTCACCGCGAAGCCGCGCACGTCGCGCGGGGTGTCCACCGAACCGGCGCCGCCGGCCACGGTGGAGAATCGGGTGAACACGGGCGTGCGTACGCCCACCTCGGTCAGCACCCGGGCGCGGGTGTAGTCCTGCAGCGAGCGGGTCAGTTCGAAGTAGCCATGGGCGGCGCTGCCGCGCGCGTGGACGATGCGCTCGGGAATGCGCTCATGGTCGAAGTGGGTGATCTTCTCGCGCAGGATGAAGTCTTCCAGCAGGGTCGGCCCGCGGGGTGTATCGCGCAGCGAGTTCTGGTTGTCGCCGACTGGAATGCCCTGGTTGGTGGTCAGCGCCGGGTGCGTGCCACCGGCGCGCTGGTGCAGTTCGTCGCCCTCTCCACGGAGGTCGGCGGGCGGGGCGGATTTGCTGCGGGGCTTGCTGGTGGCCATGTGGCGCTCCGGGCTGGCGGGGGTCAATGCCCAACACTGGCGATGCGTCCGTTAATCGCCGGTCGCCGAACCGGCCGCTGCCTGCACCTGTGCTTCACATGTGCGCGCGCGTTCGCCCCGTCGGCCGCGCGGGGTATCCTTACGTAGAACCCTTCCTCACTCCGCCCCGCATGCGCGTTGAACCTGCCGACATCGAAGCCCTCTTCGATGCCATCCCCGATGTGCTGTTCTTCATGAAGGACCGCGACGGGCGCTACACGCACATCAACCAGACCATGCTGCGGCGATTGGGCCTGAAGTCGCGCAAAGACGTGATCGGGCGCACGGCGGCGGAAATCTACCCGACCGGGCTGGGCGCCGACTATGCAACCCAAGACGCACAGGTACTGGCCGGCAAGGTCATCGAGAACCTGATGGAGCTGCACCTGTTCGCCAACCGCGAGCCGGGCTGGTGCCTGACCTGCAAGCGGCCGCTGCTGGTGGAGGGGGAGATCCGTGGGTTGATCGGCATTTCCCGCGACCTCGGCCAGAAGGACAGCCTGGGGACCCAGTACGAGCAGCTGCGGTTGGCGCTGGCCCATCTGAACGCGCATTACGCCGAGAACGTGCGCATGCAGACCCTGCTGGACATCACCGGGTTCTCGCTGTCCAAGCTGGAGCGCACCTTCCGCAAGGTGTTCCAGATGACCCCGCAGCAGGTGCTGACCCGCCTGCGGATCCAGATGGCGGTGCATCTGCTGCATGGCAGCGACACCATCGCCAGCATCGGCCAGGCCTGCGGCTTCACCGACCAGAGCGCGTTCACCCGCAAGTTCAAGGCCGAAGTCGGCGTGTCGCCCCGCGCCTACCGCGCCCAGGTCACCGGCCGCGCCGAGGCCTGACCCGCGTCCATGACGCACAGCAGGATGCCTGCGACAGCCCGGAAAGGGTATCGTGTCGCACCTGTTGCCCGCCTTCGACACCGATGCCCGCACCCCAGACCTCGGCCACGCCCGTTTCGCCCCCCAACACCCGCCTCGAGCACGCGCTCAAGCCCCGCCAGCTGATCATGATGGGGCTGGGCAGCGCCATTGGCGCCGGTCTGTTCCTGGGCTCCGGCGTGGGCGTGCAGGCGGCCGGGCCGGCGGTGCTGCTCTCCTACCTGGTCGCCGGCGCGCTGGTGATCATCGTGATGAATGCGCTGGGCGAGATGGCCGCCGCCAAGCCGACCAGCGGTGCGTTCTCGGTCAATGCCGCCGACGCCATGGGCGCCACCGCCGGTGCCACCGTCGGGTGGTTGTGGTGGGTGCAGCTGGTCATCGTGATCGCCGCCGAAGCGGTGGGTGCGGCCGGCCTGCTGGCCACGGTGTGGCCGGTGATACCGGTGCCGATGGCGGCGCTGGCATTCATGCTGGTGTTTACCGCGATCAACCTGCTGGGGGTGAAGAATTTCGGCGAATTCGAATTCTGGTTCGCCATCCTGAAGGTGGTGGCGATCATCGGCTTCATCCTGATCGGCGTCGCGCTGCTGATGGGCTGGCTGCCGAACGTGACCTCGCCGGGCCTGAGCAACTTCACCGCGCATGGTGGCTTCGCTCCCAATGGCCTGGCCGGGATCGGCGCGGCGCTGCTGGTGGTGGTGTTCGCCTTTGGTGGTACTGAGATCGTGGCGGTGGCGGCGGCCGAAACCCAGGACCCCGAGCGCAGCATCGCGCGCGCGATCCGCACTGTGGCGTGGCGCATCCTGGTGTTCTACATCGGCTCGCTGACCGTGATCATCGCGGTGGTGCCGTGGAACAGCGAATCGCTGAAGTCGCCGTTTGCGGCAGTGCTGGAAGTGGCCAACATTCCAGGCGCGGCCGCAGCCATCACCCTGATCGCGGTGATCGCGCTGCTGTCGGCATTGAATGCCAACCTGTATGGCGCCTCGCGCATGATGTATTCGCTGGCACGTCGGCGCGAAGCGCCGGCGGTGCTGGGCTGGACCGACCCGCGCCAGGTACCGATCGTCGCGGTGCTGGCCAGCGTGCTGTTCGGCTTCGCCGCCACGATCATGGAGCTGGTGTTCCCTGACCAGGTGCTGCCGGTGCTGCTGAACATCGTCGGCTCCACCTGCCTGCTGGTGTGGACCATGGCGCTGCTGTCGCAGCTGATCCTGCGCCACCGCGCCAACCGCGACGGCACCCGCCTGCCGTTCCGCATGGCCGGCTACCCGTACCTGACCGTGGCCGCGCTGTGCATCCTGGCGCTGATCTTCGGCCTGCTGCTGTCTGAAGAACACACCCGCCTGCAGTTCCTGTCGATGGCGATGCTGACTGCGGTGATTGCTGCGAGCAGTGAGATTGCGCGGCGGGTGCGGCGGAGCCGCGAGAACTGCTGATGCAGAAACGGCCCGCGAAAGCGGGCCGTTTGCGTTTGGAGAGTTGTCGACGGGCTTAAACGCCGGGCGAGCCACCGTTCGCAGATCAGGAGGCGCGGCGGATGCTGTCTGCCAAAGCACTCGGGCTCTCAGTGGTACCTGGGTTGGCTTGATGCCTGCGGTCCATGTGGGAAGCGATTGCTGTTGAGGTCAGACCATCGACATAGCCCGCCATGAAAGCGCGATCCAGTTGGTGACGGAGGGCGGCAAGGTCCCTGGGCGGTACTCCGTCTGTCCTTGTGGGCGCGCGAAGATCGGAACTGTACGGCGTAGTCGACCGGAACAGGGACGCTTCGCGGTGGGCTTCAACGGCACGTGCGATGCCGATCGGAAGGTCCTGGAGGTCGCGGTTGGTTACAGTCGTTGGCGCGAACCGCGCGCTATCGCCACCCGCGTTCGCGGTCTGTTCCGGCGTCGGTCGCGCGTGGTTCGAACGCGCCATCAAAGGGGATGAAAGAGGCGAAATGTTCACGATAGGAGTCAGCTCAGGGCGGTGGGAACCGTCAGTGTGATTTCCAACGTTGCGGAGCGCTTGCAGCTTTCCATCTTGAGGAAACAAACGGCCCGCATGCGCGGGCCGTCTCCGATTGGGGAATGTCTGGAGGGGTAGGGTCGGTTCCCGAACGACCGCCGATAGCGTTGATCAGTGCTGTAACGCATGGACCTTCGCCGGAGGAGCGTCAGTCGCTGTCGGACGGGTTCCCGAACTGTGCACGAATCGTCTCCTGCATCAGCCCGTATGCCTCATCGGAGAAGAAGGAGTCGATTCTGGTTCTCAATTCGGCATAGGCTTCACTGAGATCCTTCGGCGGACTGGACACATGCTCGCGGATGTTCTCGCAGACAGTGTCCATGGCGGCTTCGATCCAGGATGTCTTGCCTTCCACGAAGCGTTCTCTGCAATCGCGCAGCGTGTCAAGGCTGTCGACATCGTTGGTATCCAGCCCTTCATTGTTTCGAAGATCCATTGCGATGTAGTAAGGGTCTTCCGATGCGTAGAAGCAGTTTCGGAGTGAAGCTTCCTTGTCGAAGCAATCGCTGCAGAGGCGTATTGCGTAGGACTGGATGACTTCCTTGCCGGGGTTGGTGGCTAGAGCATGACTGAACTCTTCTTCCAGTGTCATGGTGCCGACCGGGTCCACGTAGCGGCCAGGCGTGGACGAGCCTTCGAGCTGCGGGGAGGTTGATGGGATCGGCGTCGGCGTAGTGGGATCGAGGACTCGGACCAGGGAGCTCCAGTTGTTCTCCTTCGCAATGTTCAGGGGAGACGTGAAGTTGCTCTTGACGTTCTGCCGGGCCTCAGCCGCCATGACAGAGCGATTCGTCTTGTTGATCAGCAGTGGCGTTTCGGCGTTGGCCCCTTTGCTGATCAACCACCTGGACGCTTCCAGGCTTTGCGCGCGGTTGTCACGGAACGCTTTGACTGCATAACTCAGCGGGGTACTGAGACCGGTCCGGGTCGAGGGGTCCACGGTCCCGCCTGCATCGAACAGCCGCTGCATGACCTTCACGCCCTGCGGCGCGGTTGCCGCGAGATGCATGGGCGTCCTGCACGCCTGGTTGGTGGCGTTTGCGTACTGCGCCAAGGTCTTTGCGTCATCGGGATGAAGCTGGCGCTGCTTATCCAGAAGGGACGCCACGGCACTGTCGTTTCCGCACTTGGCAGCCAGGTGGAGCGGGGAACCCCCGGACTTGTCTATCGTGTGGAGCTTGATATGCGGTGCGTCCAGGACGGCTTTCAACGCCGCAGGACTGTCCAGGTGGACAGCGTGGTGAAGGATCGACCACTTCTCCATGCCGGTTCCCTTGAGGCGATCCTGGGCATTGACGTTGTCGAGGCCGTTGGTGATCGCCTCGATGAGGAGGGTGGACTTCTCTGAGTTGCTGCGTGCTGGATCACGCAAAGCGGTGAAAACGTCATTTGCCTTTACGCGCGTCGCGCGAGCCTGGGGGCTGGGTTGGTTGCGTACGTCTGTGACTGTTGATGTGGCAACGGCCGGACACGGTGGCTGCGTTGGAAGGCGGGAGGCTGTGCCGATCGATATGGCGGGGGAGGCGGGGGAGATGGAGTCCATTGCGGAGGCCCGATTTGGCAAGGGACCTATGAGCATTGTGCGTTGGTAGTCCGGCTGCTTCCAGATATATCTCGGATCATCGCGAGTGCTTCGGTGAGACTCCTTCGATGAATTTTCATGCCTTACCGGACGCGGCAGCATTGATGGCGGTCGATTGGGATGCGACCCTACCGGCATTGTCCGTTTGCAGATGCGCGACCGGTTGCCGTAACAAAAACGGCCCGCTTGCGCGGGCCGTTCTTCATTTCCAGCGGTGAGGTCTCAGACCTCCACGCCCTCATCTTCCTTGTACGCGTCGATCGGGATGCAGGCGCACATCACGTTCTTGTCGCCATACACATTGTCCACGCGCGCCACCGGCGGCCAGTACTTCTGCTGGCGCAGGCTGGCCAGCGGGAAGGCGGCCAGTTCGCGCGGGTAGGCGTGTGCCCACTCCGTGCCCGACACTGCGGTGGCGGTGTGCGGGGCGTGCTTGAGCGGGTTGTCTTCGCGGTCCAGGCGACCGTCTTCGATCGCGGCGATTTCTTCGCGGATCTGGATCATCGCGTTGATGAAGCGGTCCAGCTCATGCAGTGATTCGCTTTCGGTCGGTTCCACCATCAGCGTGCCGGCCACCGGGAAGCTCAGGGTCGGGGCGTGGAAGCCGAAGTCGATCAGGCGCTTGGCCACGTCTTCAGCGACGACGCCGGAGGTCTTCTCCAGCGGACGCACGTCGAGGATGCACTCGTGCGCCACCAGCCCGTTGCGACCGGTGTACAGGGTCTTGTAGTACGGAGCCAGGCGCTTTGCGATGTAGTTGGCGTTGAGCAGGGCGACCTGGGTCGCCTTGCGCAGGCCAGCGCTGCCCATCAACGTGATGTACATCCAGCTGATCGGCAGGATCGAAGCGCTGCCGAAGCTGGCCGCGCTGACCATGCCGACGTCGCCTTCGCCGCCCAGCACCTTCGGCAGGAACGGCGCCAGGTGCGACTTCACCGCACACGGGCCGACGCCCGGACCGCCGCCGCCATGCGGAATGCAGAAGGTCTTGTGCAGGTTGAGGTGCGAAACGTCCGAACCCCACTTGCCCGGCTTGGCCACGCCAACCAGGGCGTTCATGTTGGCGCCGTCGGTGTACACCTGGCCACCGTGCTTGTGCACGATCTCGCAGATTTCGATGATCTCTTCCTCGAACACGCCATGCGTGGACGGGTAGGTGACCATCAGCGCGGCCAGGCGGTCGCTGTACTTCTCCGCGTTGATGCGGATGTCTTCGACGTCGACGTTGCCGTTGGCGTCGGTCTTGGTCACCACCACCTTCATGCCGCACATCTGTGCCGACGCCGGGTTGGTGCCGTGCGCCGAGTCCGGAATCAGGCAGATGTCGCGGTGCGCTTCACCGCGCGAGCGGTGGTAGGCGCGGATCGCGAGAAGGCCGGCGTATTCGCCCTGCGCGCCGGAGTTCGGCTGCAGGCTCACCGCGTCGTAGCCGGTGCACTCCACCAGCATCGCTTCCAGCCCGTCGATCAGCTGGGTGTAGCCGGTAGCCTGGTCGGCCGGGGCCAGCGGGTGGATGTTGGCGAACTCGGGCCAGGTCACCGGGATCATCTCGGCGGTGGCGTTGAGCTTCATGGTGCAGCTGCCCAGCGGGATCATGGTGCGATCCATTGCCAGGTCCTTGTCGGCCAGCGAGCGCAGGTAACGCAGCAGCTCGTGTTCGCTGTGGTGGGTGTTGAACACCGGGTGGGTCAGGAACGCGCTGGTGCGCACCAGGCCCGGCGGCAGCGCGTCGGCGGTGGCGGCGTCGAGCGCGTCCACATCAACGGTGGCGCCGAACAGCTGGCCCAGCGCGACGATGTCGGCACGGGTGGTGGTTTCGTCCAGGCTGATGCCCACCGCTTCGCTGTCGATCGCGCGCAGGTTGATGCGCGCGGCGGCGGCCTTGGCGTGGATCGCCTTGGCGTCGATGTCCTTGACGTGCAGGGTGTCGAAGAAGTGCTCGCCTACGTTGACGCCGGCGGCGCGCAGCGCGGCGGCGAGGATCGCGGCCAGGCGGTGGGTGCGGCGGGCGATGCGGGTCAGGCCGTCCGGGCCGTGGTACACCGCATACATCGAGGCCATCACCGCCAGCAGCACCTGTGCGGTGCAGATGTTGGAGGTGGCCTTCTCGCGGCGGATGTGCTGTTCGCGGGTCTGCAGGGTGAGGCGGTAGGCGGCGTTGCCCTGGGCGTCGATGGAGACGCCGATCAGGCGGCCCGGCATCGAGCGCTTGTAGGCGTCGCGGCAGGCCATGAAGGCGGCGTGCGGGCCACCGAAGCCGAACGGCACGCCGAAGCGCTGGCTGTTGCCGACCACGATGTCCGCACCCCATTCGCCGGGGGCGGCGATCAGGGTCAGGGCCAGCAGGTCGGTGGCGACGGCAACCAGGCCGCCGCGTGCGTGCACGGCATCGGCCAGCGCCTTGTAGTCGCCCACGTGGCCGAAGGTGTCCGGGTACTGCAGCAGCACGCCGTAGGAATCGGCTTCCAGCGCTTCGGCCGGGGTGCCCACGCGCAGCACGATGCCCAGCGGCTCGGCGCGGGTGCGCAGCAGTTCGAGCGTCTGCGGGTGCACGGCGTCATGCACGAAGAAGGTGTCGGACTTGCTCTTGGCCGAACGCTTGGCCAGGGTCATCGCTTCGGCGGCGGCGGTGGCTTCGTCGAGCAGCGAGGCGTTGGCGATCTCCATGCCGGTCAGGTCGGCGCACAACGTCTGGAAGTTGATCAGCGCTTCCATGCGGCCCTGCGAGATCTCGGCCTGGTACGGGGTATACGCGGTGTACCACGCCGGGTTTTCCAGCACGTTGCGCAGGATCACGTTCGGGGTGAGGGTGCCGTAGTAGCCCTGGCCGATGAAGGTGCGGAACACCTGGTTCTTGTCGGCAATGGCGCGGATCTTCGCCAGCGCTTCCACTTCGGTCAGCGAGTCGGGCAGCGCCAGCGGGGCCGGCGACTTGATCCCGGCCGGCACGATGGCGTCGGTCAGGGCGTCCAGCGAGGCGTGGCCGACCACGTCGAGCATCTGCGCGATCTCGGCGTCGTTCGGGCCGATGTGGCGTTCGACGAACGCGTTGTGGTGTTCAAGCTCGCGCAGGGTAGGGGCGTTGTGAGACATGGCTGGCATCCAAAAGAGTGGGCACGCACGTTCGGAAGCCCTGGGGCCGGGCGTGTCGAAAACGACAACGAACCACCGGACCTCGCGGTCTTCCTGGGTGCCCCTCTGTCCTTTTGCCTGAGAGTTTGGAAGTACGCGTCTGCGCGCTTCGTGCCCCTTCGGCGCCGGCACTGGCCGGTCTCTCCAGAGTTTTGGTGCGGGTGGTATCGGGCCTGAGCGATTACGGGCGTTGCGCCTTCGGCAGCGGGCACTTCAGAAAAGCGCCGCTTCTCCCACCATGTAGCGCGGCGATTATAGCCCAGCGGCCCCTCCCACAGCGGCCGTCCGACACCTGAACAGGGAGCGCGAACGGTGTCGTAACCGACTCGCGGGCATGGTGCCAGGCAGACGGACGGCCTATCATGGGCGGATCCTCGTATTCATCAGGCGCCACCGCGTTGCGGCCCGGCGCCCCGCGTGCGTTCGCGCACGCCGCTGACGGAAGCCCCGATGACCGCCGCCTCGCCCTCCACCCGCCGTTTGGCCCTGCTGCTTGCCGGCCTGGCCATGTTCGGTCCGTTCTCGATCGACACCATCTTCCCGGCGTTCCTGCTGCTGGGTGAGCGCATGCAGGTCGACCAGGTGGCGGTGCAGCAGACCGTGAGCGTGTACCTGCTGTTCTATGGCCTGATGAGCCTGGCGCATGGTCCGCTTTCAGACGCCTTCGGGCGCCGCCGGGTGATCCTGGGCGGGCTGGTCCTGTTCATTGCCGCCTCCATCGGCTGCGCGCTGTCGCGCGACCTGACCACGCTGCTGGTGTTCCGCGCGCTGCAGGGCGTCACCGCCGGCGTCGGCGTGATCGTCGGCCGTGCGGTGATCCGCGACCTGTACCACGGTGCCGACGCGCAGCGGCTGATGAGCCAGGTCTCGATGATCTTCGGCATCGCCCCGGCGATCGCACCGATCATCGGCGGCTGGATCCTGCTCGGCGGCGGCGATTGGCCGCTGATTTTCTGGTTCCTGGTGGCGTTCGCGCTGGTGCTGCTGGTGGCCACCGGCAAGTGGCTGCCGGAAACCCACCCGGTGGAAGCGCGCACGCCGCTGTCCACCGGCGCGCTGCTGCGCAGCTATGTGCAGATGGGTACCAACCCACGCCTGCTGCGACTGGCGGCGGCCGGTGCGTTCAATTTTTCCGGCATCTTCCTGTACATCGCCTCGGCGCCGGTGTTCGTGATGCAGCACCTGCAGCTGGGGCAGGGCGGGTTTGCCTGGCTGTTCATTCCCACCATCGGTGGCATGACCATGGGCTCGTTCCTGTCCGGGCGCATGGCGGGCCGGATCACCGCGCAGCGCCAGGTGGGCATCGGCTTCAGCCTGTGCGCGGTGTCGGCGCTGGTGAACCTGGCCTATGTGCTGGCCGTGGGGCAGATCGCGCTGCCGTGGGCGGTGCTGCCGATCTTCATCGGTGGCGTGGGCATGGCGCTGATCTTCCCGATCCTGGCGCTGGCAGTGCTGGACATGTACCCGCACCAGCGCGGGCTGGCCTCGTCCATGCAGATGTTCATCCAGCTGATGATCAACACCGTGGTGGCCGGGGTGGTCTCGCCCCTGCTCAGCGGCACGCCGCTGCACCTGGCGCTGGGCTATGCCGGCTTCTTCGCGATCGGTGCCAGCTTCTGGTTCTGGGAGCGTCGCTGCGAGCGCCGTCGCGAGGCGGCGGCAAGCCTCGCCTGAGTCCCCGTGCGCTATTCTGTCCCCATTGATGCAGTCCGGAAGTCCCCCTGATGTCGACCACCTCGAAACTGCGCCGTGACCTGCGCCGGCGCCGCGAAATCGAAGAAGCCAACCGTGAAAAGGCGCATGCCTCACCGGTGGAGCCGCATGCCGAACTCCGCGACCAGCAGCGCACGCTGCTCGCCGGCGTGGTCCGCCGCGGCGGTGAGTGGGTGCTTGGCATGGACGGCCGCATCGCCGGCCAGACCCCCAGCGCCGCGCGCGTGCTGGCGCTGATCATGCAGGCCGCTGAGCTTCACGAACGCCAGGGCACCCCCGTGCGCCTGGTGTATTCGGATGCATTGAAGGACGCCGCCCACGCCGAAGCGAAGGCGGAAGGCAAGGATTTCGACCAGTTCAAGACGGAGCTGGCCGCGTCGTTGAAACCCAAATCCTGACGCACCTGCGTGGCTGCGTGACCCCAAAGAAAAAGCCGGCCTCTCAGCCGGCTTTTTCCATCTTACGGCGCCTTCGGCGCCGCGGCAGCGGCAGCCGGCGGCTGCCACCCGCACATCTGCCCCTGGTTCTGCTGCTTCAGCCACTCGTTGACCGGCGTGAAGTATTCGATCATCGGACCCGCATCCAGCTTGTCGCCGCCCGTGATCTCCTTCAACGTCGCCTGCCACGGCTGGCTGGCACCCTTGCTCAGCATCGCCCAGAACTTCTGCCCGGCTTCCTTGTTGCCGTAGAAGCTGCACTGGTGCAGCGGGCCCTTGTAACCGGCCGCGTCGCACAGGCCCTTGTAGAACTGGAACTGCAGGATGCGCGCCAGGAAGTAG
>NZ_CAUQLJ010000040.1:0-14777 GCF_963519125.1 uncultured Stenotrophomonas sp.
AGGCGCTCGACGCCTGAGGAATGAGAAGATGAGTTCCCGTCTCGAAAAGTTCTACCAGGAAGAAGTGGTGCCGGCGCTGATGAAGCAGTTCGGCTACACCAATCCGATGCAGGTCCCGAAGCTGGTCAAGGTCACCCTGAACATGGGTGTCGGCGAAGCGGCGACCAACAAGAAGATCCTGGAAAATGCCGTCGCCGACATGTCCAAGATCTCCGGCCAGAAGCCGATCGTGACCAAGTCCCGCGTGTCGGTGGCTTCGTTCAAGATCCGTGATGGTTGGCCGATCGGCTGCAAGACCACGCTGCGTCGCGCCAAGATGTATGAGTTCCTGGACCGCCTGATCAACATCTCGCTGCCGCGCGTGCGCGACTTCCGTGGTGTCTCGGGTCGTTCCTTCGACGGTCGCGGCAACTTCAACATGGGTGTGAAGGAACAGATCATCTTCCCGGAAATCGACTTCGACGCTGTCGACGCGATCCGCGGCATGGATATCGCCATCACCACCACCGCCAAGACCGACGCGGAAGCGAAGGCGCTGCTCGCAGCGTTCAAGTTCCCGTTCCGTAACTGATACGTCGAGGATACCGAAATGGCAAAGACCTCCATGGTCAACCGCGACCTGAAGCGTGCGAAGCTGGCAGTGAAGTACGCCGGCAAGCGTGAAGAGCTGAAGAAGATCATCTCCAGCACGACCGCCTCGTACGAAGAGAAGGAACAGGCCGTGATCAAGTTGCAGAAGCTGCCGCGCGATTCGTCGCCGAGCCGCCACCGCAACCGTTGCGAACTGTCGGGCCGTCCGCGTGGCGTTTACAGCAAGTTCGGCCTCGGCCGTAACAAGCTGCGCGAAGCCACCATGCGCGGCGACGTGCCGGGCCTGCGCAAGGCAAGCTGGTAAGGGATCATTCCCTGGAAGAGGGTGAACCTGTTCAGGTTCATCCTCTCTCGAAAGAGCCCGACGCAAGTCGGGCTCTTTTTGTCGTATACTCCCGGTCTTGCCTCGTCAGGGGCAGGGGGTAGAGCGGGGCTCTGTCCCGCTGAAGCAGGGGGCGCTGCCCGCTGGTTCATGTTCCAAGGGTCCTGGCCCATCCCAGATTTTCAAAAACAGCTAGATTTTCGCGAAAGCGGATATCGGTGCACTCAAAGGTATCGACTATGAGCATGACTGATCCCATCGCCGACCTGCTGGTACGCATCAAGAATGCGGCCGCGGTGGGCAAGCAGACGGTGAAGGCACCGTCCTCCAAGATCAAGGTTGCAATCGCAGAAGTGTTGAAGGCCGAAGGCTACATCACCGACCTGCGCGTGACCAAGACCGAGAACAACAAGGCCGAGCTTGAAATCGTCCTGAAGTATTTCGAGGGCAAGCCGGTCATCGAGACCCTGAAGCGCTTCTCGCGTTCGGGTCTGCGCCAGTACCGTGGCAAGTCCGAGCTGCCGAAGGTCCTGAACGGCCTGGGCATTTCCATCATTTCGACCTCCAAGGGCATCATGACTGATGCGCAGGCGCGCCAGTTGGGCGTCGGCGGCGAAGTCCTGTGCTTCGTGGCCTAAGGCGAGAAGGAGAAAGTTATGTCCCGCGTAGCCAAGAAGCCGGTCAACCTGCCCAAGGGCGTTGAACTGAACATCCAGCCGGAATCCATCAGCGTGAAGGGCCCGAAGGGCACCCTGGTGCTGCCGAAGGTTGCTGGCGTTGAAGTCACCATCGAAGACGGCGTTGCCACCCTGGCCGCCAACGACGCGAACCTGGTCCCGCTGACCGGTACCGTGCGCGCCATCCTGGCCAACATGGTCAAGGGCGTTACCGAAGGTTTCGAGCGCAAGCTCGAGCTGGTCGGCGTCGGTTACCGTGCTGCCATGCAGGGCAAGGACCTGAGCCTGTCGCTCGGTTTCTCGCACCCGGTCGTGTTCGTGGCGCCGGAAGGCATCACCATCACCACCCCGACCCAGACCGAGATCCTGGTCCAGGGCGCTGACAAGCAGGTCGTCGGTGAAGTTGCCGCCAAGATCCGTGCGTTCCGCAAGCCGGAGCCGTACAAGGGCAAGGGCGTGAAGTACTCCGACGAAGTCATCATCCGTAAGGAAGCCAAGAAGGCGTAAGTGCGAGTCCCTCGCAAGAGCCCGCACATCCATGTGCGGACTCCTCAGGGAAAAGCCCATCCTTCAGCTTTCAAGGAACAATCAAAATGAACAAGAACATCGCCCGCCTGCGTCGCGCCAAGTCGACCCGCGCCCACATCCGTGAGCTCGGCGTCGCCCGCCTGTCGGTGCTGCGCACCGGCCAGCACCTGTACGCCCAGGTCTTCACCGCCGACGGTTCCAAGGTGCTGGCTGCTGCCAACACCACCCAGACCGACGTCATGGAAGGTCTGAAGAACGGCAAGAACGCCGACGCCGCCGCCAAGGTCGGCCGCATCGTCGCTGAGCGCGCCAAGGCCGCCGGCGTCGAGAAGGTTGCCTTCGATCGTTCGGGCTACCGCTACCACGGCCGCATCAAGGCCCTGGCAGAAGCCGCCCGCGAAGCCGGCCTGCAGTTCTAAGGGATAAGGGCAGGGGACCTGTGGTCTCCTGCCCGCCTGCTCGCCCGCCTGAGTGAGGCTGGACGGCGCCACTCTTCTGCAGTGGTCCACCGGAACAACGCGACATTCCACAACCATAAGCGGCCCCGAGCCGTACATACCCAAACTACCAAGGAATCAAAATGGCAGAAGAGCGTCAGCAGCGGGGTCGCGATCGCGACCGTAACCGCGAAGAGAAAGTCGACGACGGCATGATCGAAAAGCTGGTCGCGGTCAACCGCGTCAGCAAGACCGTCAAGGGTGGCCGCCAGTTCACCTTCACCGCCCTGACCGTGGTCGGCGACGGCGAAGGCAAGGTCGGTTTCGGCTATGGCAAGGCCCGCGAAGTGCCGGTCGCCATCCAGAAGTCGATGGAGCAGGCCCGCAAGAACCTGGTCAGCGTTGACCTGAACAACGGCACCCTGTGGCACACCATCAAGGATGGTCACGGCGCAGCCCGCGTGTTCATGCAGCCGGCTTCGGAAGGTACCGGCGTCATCGCCGGCGGTGCCATGCGCGCCGTGCTGGAAGCCGTTGGCGTGAAGAACGTGCTGGCCAAGGCCACCGGTTCGCGCAACCCGATCAACCTGGTGCGTGCCACCGTGAAGGGCCTGTCTGCTGCGCAGTCGCCGGCCCGCATCGCGGCCAAGCGCGGCAAGAAGGTGGAGGAACTCAACCATGGCTAATGAGTCCAACAAGACTGTGAAGGTGCGCCTGGTGCGCGGCCTGCGTGGTGCTCAGTCGCGTCACCGCCTGTCGGTGCGTGCTCTGGGTCTGAACAAGCTCAACGATGTGCGTGAACTGAAGGACAGCCCGCAGGTTCGCGGTCTGATCAACACCGTTCACTACCTCGTCAAGGTTGAGGAGTAATCGATCATGACTCTGCGTCTCAATGAACTGAGCCCGGCACCGGGCGCCCGCACCGAGCGCACCCGCGTCGGTCGCGGTATCGGCTCGGGCCTGGGCAAGACTGCCGGCCGCGGCCACAAGGGTTCGTTCGCCCGTAAGGGTGGCGGCAAGATCAAGGCTGGCTTCGAAGGCGGCCAGACCCCCATGCAGCGTCGTCTGCCGAAGATCGGCTTCCGTTCGCCGATCGCCAAGGACACCGCTGAAGTGCTGCTGTACGCGCTGGACAAGCTGCCGGCCGGTGAGATCGACTTCGCCGCCCTGCGTGCTGCCAAGCTGGTCCCGAGCACTGCGAAGAAGGCCAAGGTCGTCGTCAAGGGCGAAGTGACCAAGGCGTTCACCCTGAAGGGTATCGCTGCCACGGCGGGTGCCAAGGCCGCGATCGAAGCTGCCGGCGGCAGCGTAACGGAGTAAGAAAATCATGGCGCAAGCTGGCATCGGTAACCTCGCGGGCGGAATGGGCAAGTTCACTGAACTTCGCCAACGTTTGCTGTTCGTCGTCGGGGCTTTGATCGTCTATCGCATCGGCTGCTACGTGCCGGTGCCGGGCGTCAATCCCGATGCCATGCTTGCCATGATGCAACAGCAGGGCGGCGGCATCGTGGACATGTTCAACATGTTCTCGGGCGGCGCCCTGCACCGTTTCAGCATCTTCGCGCTGAACGTGATGCCGTACATCTCGGCATCGATCGTGATGCAGCTGGCCGTGCACATCTTCCCCGCCCTGAAGGCGATGCAGAAGGAAGGTGAGTCCGGCCGTCGCAAGATCACCCAGTATTCGCGCATCGGCGCCGTGCTGCTGGCAGTGGCGCAGGGCGGTTCGATCGCGCTGGCCCTGCAGGGCCAGGTCTCGCCGTCGGGCGCTCCGGTCGTGTACGCACCGGGCATGGGCTTCGTGCTCACCGCCGTGGTCGCGCTGACCGCCGGCACCATGTTCCTGATGTGGGTTGGTGAGCAGGTCACCGAGCGCGGCATCGGCAACGGTGTGTCGTTGATCATCTTCGCCGGTATCGTCGCTGGCCTGCCGGGTGCGATCATCCACACCTTCGACGCCTACCGCGACGGCAACATCCAGTTCATCCAGCTGCTGCTGATCGCCATCGTCGTGCTCGCCTTCACCTTCTTCGTGGTGTTCGTCGAGCGTGGCCAGCGCCGGATCACGGTCAACTACGCGCGCCGCCAGGGTGGTCGCAATGCGTACATGAACCAGACCTCGTTCCTGCCGCTGAAGCTCAACATGGCCGGCGTCATCCCGGCGATCTTCGCCTCGAGCCTGCTGGCCTTCCCGGCAACCCTGGCCATGTGGTCCGGCCAGGCGGCCAACCAGAGCAGCTTCGGCCAGGTCCTGCAGAAGGTCGCCAACGCGCTGGGCCCGGGCGAGCCGCTGCACATGATCGTGTTCGCCGCGCTGATCACCGGTTTCGCGTTCTTCTACACCGCGCTGGTGTTCAACTCGCAGGAAACCGCCGACAACCTGAAGAAGTCGGGCGCGCTGATTCCGGGTATCCGTCCGGGCAAGGCCACCGCCGACTACATCGACGGCGTGCTGACCCGCCTGACCGCGGCCGGCTCGGCCTATCTGGTGATTGTCTGCCTGCTGCCGGAACTGATGCGCACGCAGCTGAACGCCTCGTTCTACTTCGGTGGTACTTCGCTGCTGATCGTGGTGGTGGTGGTGATGGACTTCATCGCCCAGGTGCAGGCGCACCTGATGTCCCACCAGTACGAGAGCCTGCTGAAGAAGGCCAACCTGAAGGGCGGCAACCGCGGCGGTTTTGCCCGCGGCTGATAAGCCTGTTACACTTTCGTCTTCCTGACGTGATGGTCCTCCGCTTCGCGGACCTGGCCACACAAACGAAGGGCGGCCCCCGCAGCGGTTCCGGGTGGGGGTGAGATCGGGTGGTTCCGCGCTGGAGTAGCGCGGGCGACACCGGGGAAGGGCTCGCAAGGGTCCTTCCATCGAGGTCAACCTGATCCGGCGCCGGAGCCTGGGCACACTCCCTGGGCCGGGTCCATGAAACCTTTCAGGTTTCACGGGCTTCCAAGCACACCGGAACCTTGTTAGTATTGCTGGTTCAATTTTTGATCCATCCCGCCGGAACCGCGCGCCTTCAAGGTGCGCTGTCGGCCATCACTCAGCTGGAGAACCGCGTCATGGCGCGTATTGCAGGCGTCAACCTGCCAGCCCAGAAGCACGTCTGGGTCGGGTTGCAAAGCATTTACGGCATCGGCCGTACCCGTTCGAAGAAGGTCTGCGAAGTCGCAGGCGTTGCTTCGACCACCAAGATCCGCGATCTGTCGGAGCCGGAAATCGAGCGCCTGCGCGCCGAAGTCGGCAAGTACATCGTGGAAGGCGATCTGCGCCGTGAGATCGGCATCGCGATCAAGCGCCTGATGGACCTGGGCTGCTACCGCGGCCTGCGTCACCGTCGTGGCCTCCCGCTGCGTGGCCAGCGCACCCGTACCAACGCCCGCACCCGCAAGGGTCCGCGCAAGGCGATCAAGAAGTAAGGGACTGAGAAATGGCTAAGCCCGCTGCTAAGACCAAGAAGAAGATCAAGCGCGTCGTCACCGACGGCGTTGCCCATGTCCACGCTTCGTTCAACAACACCATCGTCACCATCACCGACCGCCAGGGCAACGCTCTGTCGTGGGCGACCTCCGGTGGCGCTGGCTTCCGCGGTTCGCGCAAGTCGACCCCGTTCGCTGCCCAGGTGGCTGCTGAAAAGGCCGGTCGTGCTGCGCTGGACTACGGCGTGAAGTCGCTGGAAGTCCGCATCAAGGGCCCGGGTCCGGGCCGTGAGTCGGCCGTGCGTTCGTTGAACAACGTCGGCTACAAGATCACCAACATCATCGACGTGACGCCTATCCCGCACAACGGGTGCCGTCCGCCGAAGAAGCGTCGCGTCTAAAGGGAGCGATAAGAAATGGCTCGTTATATCGGTCCTACCTGTAAGCTCGCCCGTCGCGAAGGCGCCGACCTGTCCCTGAAGAGCCCGGCGCGTGCGCTGGACTCGAAGTGCAAGCTGGAGCAGAAGCCCGGCCAGCACGGCGCCACTGCCCGCAAGGGCAAGCTGTCCGACTACGCCACCCAGCTGCGTGAAAAGCAGAAGGTCAAGCGTATCTACGGCCTGCTGGAGCGTCAGTTCCGCAACTACTACAAGAAGGCCTCGACCAAGAAGGGCAACACTGGCGAGAACCTGCTGCAGCTGCTGGAAACCCGCCTGGACAACGTCGTCTACCGCATGGGCTTCGCCGTGACCCGTCCGGCTGCCCGTCAGCTGGTGTCGCACCGCGGCGTCACCGTGAATGGCAAGTCGGTCAACCTGGCTTCGTACCAGGTCAAGGCTGGCGACGCCATCGCCCTGTCTGAAAAGGCTGCCAAGCAGCTGCGCGTCCAGGAAGCCCTGACCGTCGCCGCCCAGCATGACCTGAGCCCGTCGTGGGTTGAAGTGGATTCCGGCAAGTTCACCGGCATCTTCAAGGCTGTTCCGGATCGTTCGGATCTGCCTGCGGACATCAACGAAGCGCTGATCGTCGAGCTGTATTCGAAGTAATTCACATTGGAGAGCCCCCGGCGACGGCCGGGGGTTCACTAGGAGAACCCGCAACATGACGGTTACCGCCAACCAGGTTCTGCGTCCTCGCGGTCCGCAGATCGAACGCCTTACCGACACCCGTGCAAAGGTCGTTATCGAACCTTTGGAGCGGGGTTACGGGCATACGCTGGGTAATGCCCTGCGTCGCGTGCTGCTGTCGTCCATCCCGGGCTTCGCCATCACGGAAGTCGAAATCGACGGCGTGTTGCATGAGTACACCACGGTCGAAGGTCTGCAGGAGGACGTGCTCGAAGTCCTGCTGAACCTGAAGGACGTGGCCATCCGTATGCACTCCGGCGACAGCGCCACCCTGTCCCTGTCCAAGCAGGGCCCGGGCGTTGTCACCGCTGCCGATATCAAGGTCGACCACAATGTGGAGATCCTGAACGGCGAACACGTGATCTGCCACCTGACCAAGGATACGGCGATCAACATGCGTCTGAAGATCGAACGTGGTTTCGGCTACCAGCCGGCTGCCGCGCGTCGTCGTCCGGACGAAGAAACCCGTGCCATCGGCCGCCTGGTCCTGGATGCCTCGTTCTCGCCGGTCCGCCGCGTCGCCTATGCCGTTGAAGCGGCCCGCGTCGAACAGCGTACCGACCTGGACAAGCTGGTCATCGATATCGAGACCAACGGCACCATCGACGCCGAGGAAGCCGTGCGCACCGCCGCCGACATCCTCAGCGACCAGCTGTCGGTGTTCGGTGACTTCACCCACCGCGACCGCGGTGCGGCGAAGCCGGCCAACAACGGCGTGGATCCGGTGCTGCTGCGCCCGATCGACGATCTGGAGCTGACCGTGCGTTCGGCCAACTGCCTGAAGGCTGAAAGCATCTACTACATCGGCGATCTGATCCAGAAGACCGAAGTGGAGCTGCTGAAGACCCCGAACCTGGGCAAGAAGTCGCTCACCGAGATCAAGGAAGTGCTGGCTCAGCGCGGCCTGTCGCTCGGCATGAAGCTGGAGAACTGGCCGCCGGCCGGCGTCGCCAGCCACGGCATGCTGGGCTGATATCGGTAATGCCTGAAGGCTCCACCGTTCGCGGTGGGGCCTTCAACGCAACACAACATGCCACGACGAACCGAAGGTTCGCGGGGCAGGTCGTCCAGGACGGGCGGCCAGGACCAACCGCAGTCCGCGCAGCAACGCCAGGAAGGCGACAACGATCCGCACAGCCTCATCATTAACCAAGGAATATCACCATGCGTCACCAGAAGTCTGGCCGTAAGTTCAGCCGCACCAGCGCCCACCGCGAAGCGATGTTCAAGAACATGGCCGCCTCGCTGTTCAAGCACGAGCTGATCAAGACCACCCTGCCGAAGGCCAAGGAACTGCGCCGCGTTGCCGAGCCGCTGATCACCCTGGCCAAGGTCGACTCCGTCGCCAACCGCCGTCTGGCCTTCGCCCGTCTGCGCGACAACGAAGCCGTTGGCAACCTGTTCACCACCCTGGGCCCGCGTTACGCGAACCGCCCGGGCGGCTACCTGCGCCTGCTGAAGTGCGGTTTCCGCGCCGGCGACAACGCGCCGATGGCCTACGTGGAACTGGTTGACCGCCCGGCCGTTGCCGAAGCCGTCGAAGAATAATCTTCGACTGGCGGTACCCAAGAATCATCGAGAAACCCGGCCTTGTGCCGGGTTTTTTGTTGTGTGCTTTCTCTAAGGTCAACGTCAACGTCAACGTCAACGTCAAAGGCGCTGGTGATTCGCTGGTCACTGTGGGGCCCCGACCGGTGCGGGTTTGCGGGGGACGCCGTAAACCCATCCATGGGGGCTAAGTCGCGGCATCCATGCCGCTCATTCCCCCGCAAACCCGCACCGGCCGGGGCCCAGCGAGTTGGTCGGTGAGCATGTGGCCCATCGGCGGGGCGTGGGAGGTCGTGATCGGTAGGTCGCCGGGCTCTGCCCGGCTGCTCTTCCCCAACGAAGAAGGGCCGGGAGTGCCCGGCGTGCCCCAGATCGCGGCCTCTCACGCCCAGCCATTGGGCTCCATGCGCACCGACGCAACTTCGGGGCCACGTCGGGGATGGGTTTGCGGGGGAATGAGCCGCATGGATGCGGCGACTTAGCCCCCATGGATGGGTTTACGGCGTCCCCCGCAAACCCATCCCCGGCGTGGCCGGGCAGTGGAGCCTTCAGCCCTGCAGCTGTTCGCCCAGATACAAACAGAACAGTGCAGTCGGCAACTGACGCCGACATACGGCAATACGCCACAGGCCAACCCAATCACCACCCTGTTAATCTTGGCGCCTGGACTATTCACGAGTACATGCAATGAATCCATTGCGCTGGAATTACCGCGCCCAGTTCCTGCTGGGGTTCCTGGTCTGCGCCGCCCTGCTGGGCTACGCGATCTGGCTGCAGCTGAAGATGGGCCTGGAACCATGCCCGCTCTGCATCTTCCAGCGTATTGCGTTCGCCGCGCTCGGCCTGTTGTTCCTGATCGGCGCACTGCACGGTCCGCGCGACCGCCCCGGGCGCATCACCTATGGCGTGTTGGCCTTCATTGCCGCCGCGGTGGGTATCGGCATTGCCGGGCGCCACGTGTACGTGCAGATGCTGCCGCAGGACATGGGCTCCAGCTGCGGCCCCCCGCTGTCGTTCCTGAGCGAAACCATGGGGCCGTTCGAAGTGTTCCGCACCGTTCTTACCGGTACCGGCAACTGCGGCAACATCGACTGGACCTTCCTCGGCCTGACCATGCCGATGTGGAGCCTGGTGTGGTTCATCGTGCTGGGCCTGTGGGCGCTGCTGGTCAGCTTCCGCCGCGTTGCCCGCCGCCACTGATTGCTCGTTTACCCTCTCGATTGACTGGATACTGAGATGACTGCCTCCGGCCGTGCCACCCCCAACGCTTCCGTGCCGACCGACTGGTCGCCCGAGAGCTGGCGCGGCCGGCCCGCGCTGCAGATGCCGACCTATCCCGACCCGGTCGCGCTCGACGCCGCCCTGCATGAGCTCAAGCGCCTGCCGCCGCTGGTGACCTCCTGGGAGATCCTTTCGCTCAAGCAGCAGCTGGCCGAGGCCCAGGAAGGCAAGCGCTTCCTCCTGCAGGGCGGCGACTGCGCCGAGAACTTCAGCGACTGCGAATCCACCACCATCTCCAACCGGCTCAAAGTCCTGCTGCAGATGAGCCTGGTGCTGGTGCATGGCATGCGCAAGCCGGTCATCCGTGTCGGTCGTTTCGCCGGGCAGTACGCCAAGCCGCGCTCGGCCGACACCGAGACCCGCGATGGCGTCACCCTGCCGAGCTACCGCGGCGACGTGATCAACGCACCCGAGTTCACCGAAGCCGCCCGCCTGCCCGATCCGCGACGGATGCTCCAGGCCCACGCGCACTCGGCCATGACCATGAACTTCGTGCGCGCCCTGATCGATGGCGGCTTCGCCGACCTGCACCATCCCGAGTACTGGAACCTGGACTGGGTGCGGCACTCGCCGCTGGCCACCGACTACCAGAAGATGGTCTCCTCGATCGGCGACGCCGTGCACTTCATGGAGACCCTTTCCGGTGCCCAGGTGTACAACCTCAACCGCATCGACTTCTACACCTCGCACGAAGCCCTGCTGCTGCCCTACGAACAGGCATTGACCCGCCAGGTCCCGCGCCAGCACGGCTGGTTGAACCTGAGCACCCACTATCCGTGGATCGGCATGCGCACCGCCGCACTCGATGGCGCCCACGTCGAATACCTGCGCGGCGTGCGCAACCCGATTGCGATCAAGGTCGGCCCCTCCGTGCAGCCCGACCAGCTGCTGCGCCTGATCGACGTGCTCAACCCTGACGACGAACCCGGCCGCCTCAGCTTCATCCACCGCATGGGGGCCGCGCAGATCGCCGAGAAGCTGCCGCCGCTGCTGGAAGCCGTCAAGCGCGATGGGCGTCGCGTGCTGTGGGTGTGCGACGCCATGCACGGCAACACCGAAAGCACCAGCAACGGCTTCAAGACCCGCCGCTTCGACAACGTGCGCAGCGAAGTCGAACTGTCCTTCGACCTGCATGCCGCAGCCGGCACCCGCCTCGGTGGCGTGCACCTGGAGCTGACCGGCGAGGACGTCACCGAGTGCACCGGTGGCGCGCGCGAACTGACCGAGCGCGACCTGGAGCGTGCCTACCGTTCTTCGGTGGATCCGCGCCTGAATTACGAACAGTCGCTGGAAATTGCGATGGCGATCGTGCGCAAGCAGGGTAGTGCGACGGCGTAAACGTCGCGTCCGCGGTAAAGCCACGCCCTGCGTGGCTGAAACATCCGGGTTGCCCCACGGACACGCATGGCGTGTCCCTACATGACGATCATCCCGGTTCTGGCAACGTGGGTCCCGTATTGAATCAATGCGGGAGCACGCATGCGAGTGGACTGGCAGATGGCCTCAGCGTACCTGTGGCCGATCGGGATCGCCCTGGCGGTCGGCATCACCGGCTGGTGGCTGCTGATGCTGCTGACCCGTCGGCTCAAGGGCCGCGACTACCGGCGTGCGCGCATCGCGCGCGTGATCAGCCGTCCGCTCGCCTTCGCGCTGCCGATGCTGGTGCTGATTCCCGCACTCGAAGCCACTCCGCTGGACGGACGCTGGCTCGACCAGTCCCTGCGCCTGCTGCACATCGGCCTGACCGCCTGCTTCATCTGGCTGCTGGTGCGCGCCGTGGCCGCCGGCGAACAGGCGATCCTGCGCGACAACCCCATGGAGGTCGCCGACAACCTCGCCGCGCGGCGCATCCAGACCCAGACCCGCGTGCTCAGCCGCGTGCTGATGGGTGCGATCATCCTGGTCGGCGCCTCCATGGTGCTGCTTACCTTCCCGATGGTGCGGCAGATCGGCACCGCACTGCTGGCCTCGGCCGGCATCATCGGCCTGGTCGCCGGCATCGCGGCCAAGCCGGTATTCGGCAACCTCATCGCGGGGCTGCAGATTGCGCTGACCCAGCCCATCCGGCTGGACGACGTGGTGATCGTGGAAGGCGAGTGGGGCCGGGTCGAAGAGATCGGCAGCAGCTACGTGGTGGTGCGGATCTGGGACGAGCGGCGCATGGTGGTGCCGCTGACCTGGTTCATCGAAAACCCCTTCCAGAACTGGACCCGACGCAGCGCCGACCTGCTCGGTACCGCGTTCCTGTGGCTGGATTACCGCGCACCGATCGTGGCGATCCGCGCCGAGCTCGAGCGCATCTGCAAGGGCGAACCGCTCTGGGATGGCCGCGTCTGCGTCACCCAGGTCACCGAAACCAGCGAACACACCCTGCAGGTGCGCCTGCTGGTCAGCGCGCGCAACTCCGGCGACGCGTTCGACCTGCGTTGCATCGTGCGCGAACGCATGCTCGATTTCCTCGCCCGCGAGCACCCGCAGGCGCTGCCGCGCACCCGCGCCGAACTGCTCGAGCGCGACGATCCGCCTACCCGCAGCCCGCGCTCGCAACCGGCCGACGACGTACGTTCGCCCGGTGCCGAGGATGGCCCGCCGGCGCTGGTCCCGGTCGACGAGGCCAAGGTGGGGTGACGGTTACCGGGAGGCGTCGCTGCCGAAGCCCGGCGGCTTGCGCGCCCGCGTGCGCTGTTCGTAGTCGTAGGCCAGCTCGATGAGCTTCGGCTCGCTCCACGCGGTACCCATGAACAGCAGGCCCAGGGGAAGCCCATTCACGTGCGCCATCGGCACGCTCAGGCTGGGGTAGCCCGCCACGGCAGCGGCACTGTAGTTGCCGCCGGGAAATGCGTCGGTTTCGCCGGTGCGGATCGGCCACGCCGTGCCCGTGGTGGGCGCCACCAGCGCGTCCAGGCGTTCGGCCTTGAGCACTGCGTCGATTCCCTCCGGACCGGCCAGGCGGCGCGCCTGGGTGCGTGCGGCGATGTAGGCGGCGCTGCCCAGCCCGTCGGCCTGCGCGGCGCTCTCCATCAGGTCCTGGCCGAACAGCACCAGCTCCTTGTCGGCGTGCTCGCGGTTGTAGGCGATGATCCCGTCCAGGTCGCGCACCGGTGCCTGGTGGCGGGTCAGGTAGCGCTGCATGCCGGCCTTGAACTCGTGCTGCAGCACCACCTGTTCGGCGTCTTCCCACTGGCCCTGGGTCGGCAGCTGTACCGGCACCACCGCCGCGCCAGCGTCGCGCAGCACGCCCACCGCGTGCTGCAGGGCCGGTGCCACCCCCGGCAACTGGTCCAGCGGACCGTGCAGCACGCCGATGCGGGCGCCGCGCAGGCCGTCCGGGGTCAGTCGTGCGGTGTAGTCGTACACCGCGCGGCCGGGCATGGTGGCCGTCGCCGGGTCGGCGTCGTCGCGGCCGGCCATCGCGGTAAGCAGGGCGGCCGCGTCGGCCACGCTGCGGGTGATCGGGCCGGCGGTGTCCTGGCTGAAGGAGATCGGCACGATGCCGTCGCGACTGACCAGTCCGACTGTCGGCTTGAGCCCGACCACGCCGTTCATCGCGGCCGGGCAGACAATGCTGCCGTCGGTTTCGGTCCCTACGGCAGCGGCCGCCAGGTTGGCCGAGACCGCTACCGCGCTGCCGCTGCTGGAGCCGCAGGGCGAGTAGCCGAGCCGGTAGGGGTTGCGGGTCTGGCCACCGCGCGCGCTCCAGCCCGAGATCGATTCGCTGGAACGGAAGTTGGCCCATTCGCTGAGGTTGGTCTTGCCCAGGATCAGCGCGCCGGCTGCGCGCAGCCGGGTGACCAGGAACGCGTCGTCCGGGCGGAAGCCGGTCAGCGCCAGCGAGCCGGCACTGGTGGCCATCGGGCGTGCGCCGATGTTGTCCTTGAGCAGCAGCGGGATGCCATGCAGGGGCCCGCGCAGCTGCCCACGGCGGCGTTCGGCGTCCAGCGCGGCCGCTTCCTTCAGCGCATCCGGGTTTAGCTCCAGCACCGCGTTGAGGCGCGGCCCGGACCGGTCCAGTCGCGCGATCCGCTCCAGGTAGGCGCGGGTCAGGGTGACGCTGTCCAGCTCGCCGGCGGCCATCGCGGCCTGCAGCTGGGTAATGTCGGCCTCCGCATAGGCGAACGGCGTCTCGGCCGGTGCCGCCGCATGCGCCTGGTTGAACAGCCGCGCAGGCGAGGGCGTGCAGCCCAGCACCACGAGGGCCAACAACAGTGATGTGAGTGGCACGCGCATCCGTGTATCCCCGCTACCCGTGCTCAGGCTAACCAGCCTCCGGCGCGCTTGGCAACTTTCAGGCCGACGGCTGGGCCGGACCATGGCGCTTGCGGATGTCGCGGGCGAGCACGCCGACCACGATGAGGTTGATCACCAGTACCGACCACGAGGCCCAGCCCGGGTGGCGGATGATCGCGAAGATGTCGAACGGCAGGTAGATGCCGGCGGTGACGCAGCCCAGCCAGGAGGCCCAGGCCTTGGCGCGCCAGAGGCCCCAGGCCTCGAAAAGATGCAGGATGCCGTACGCGACCATGGCAGCAGCGGCCAGGTGCACGGCATCGGGGCTGATCATGTTGAGCAGCGAGGGCAGGGTGCCGTGATCCGGGTCCAGGCTGAAACGCCGGATCAGGGCATTGACCCCATCACGCAGGGGCTGCGGGCCGAGTACTTCCAGCCCGGTGGCAGCCAGCAGCGCCAGGACCGCCTTGCTGGCTTCCAGCAAGGCGATCAGGTGAAGCCCCGGATGCTTGTGAGGATCCGGGTTGTAGGCAGTGTCGGTCACGAGGGTCCGATCAGCCGCGCGAGGCCTTCTTGCGGTCGCTTTCGGTCAGGAACTTCTTGCGCAGACGGATCTCCTTCG
>NZ_CAUQLJ010000041.1:0-14738 GCF_963519125.1 uncultured Stenotrophomonas sp.
TCTTGTCGCGCACCTCCAGGCTGGCCTGGTCCATGTTGGTGCCCCAGGCGAACTCGAGCACCACATCGCTCTGCCCGGTGCGCGAGATCGACTTGAGCTTGCGCAGGTTCTTGACCACGCCCACGGCCTCTTCGACCGGTTCGGTGATCAGCGTTTCGATCTCGGTCGGCGCCGCGCCCGTGTACTCGGTGCGCACGGTCAGCGTGGGATAACTCAGGTCGGGCAGCAGGTTGACCTTGAGGTTGCCCAGTGCGATCAACCCGAACAGCACCAGGGTGATCATGAACATGAAGATGGTGACGCGGCGGCGGGTGGCGAACTCCACCAGGCCGCCGCCGGGGGCGTCCGGGTGGTCGTGGCCGGCCGGACTCATTGGCGGGTCTCCGCCTTGGCCGGAGCGGCCTTGCTGGCCACGGTGGCCGCCGGCTTGTCGCCGATCACCTGTACCGCAGTGCCGTCGCGCAGCGCGACCTTGCCGGCGGTGACCACCTTGTCACCGGCGACCAGGCCGTCGCGGATCTCCACCCACGGGCCTTCGGCGTAGCCCAGCTTGACCGGGACCCGTGCGACCTTGCCGTCACGCACGCGGAACACCGCCGGGTCGCCGTCGTCGAGCAGGGCCAGGCGCGGAACCACCAGCGCGTCTGCGCGCTGGTCGTAGTCGATCCGGATGCGGCCGAACATGCCCGGCTGCAGGCCTTCGGCGCCTTCGCCAAAGCCACTTACGACACGGAAGGTGCCGCTGCCGGCATCGACCACCGGCGAGATGCGGTCGACCTTGCCGGGGAAGGATTTGCCCGGCAGCGCGTCGGCCACCAGGGTCACCGGCTGGCCCGGACGCAGCGTGGCCAGTTCGCGCTCGGGCACGTTGAGGGTGGCCTCCAGCCGCGAGTTGTCGACGATGCGGAAGATCGGCGTATTGATCTGCACGAAATTGCCGGTCTTGATCGACCGCGAGGCGATCACGCCGGAGATCGGCGCCACCACCGTGGTGTAGGACAGTTCCAGCGTGGCCAGGCGGTACTGCGCGCGCACGTTTTCCAGGTCGTAACGCAGCTGGTCCACGTCGGCGGCGCTGACCATCTGCTGGCCGACCAGCTTCTGTGCGCGCTGGTAGCTGTTCTCCAGCTTGCGCATCTGCGCCTCGCTCTGCGCCACGGCCAGGCGTGCACGGTCCGGATCCAGCCGCACCAGCGGCTGGCCAGCGCGCACCTGCTGGCCTTCCTCGACCAGCACGGCCAGGGCCACGCCGGAGGTCTTGGCCACCACCTGGGATTCGGCGCGGGCTTCCAGCGCGGCAGTACCGGTGTAGCTGGCCGCGACCGCGCGACGGGTGGCCGCAGCGGCCTCCACCGGCACCGCTTCAGCAGCCTTCTCGGCCTTGGGGTCCTTTTCGGCAGCCGACGCGTCGCCGGCCGGGCCACCGGCGCCGCAGCCGCCCAGCAGCAAGGAGGTCGTGATGAGCAGCGCCGCGGCGCAGGTTCCGGTGCGGCCGGGCAGAAGAGAGATTCGCAACATCGTCGTGTCCCTGAAGGATGCGTGGGCAGGTGTGGTAGCAAAGTAATGCACCACGTCACGACTACACCATATCCCAAAGGTCATGGTGACCTGCGGCCGCCTGTCGGCAATGCCCGGTTTCAGCTAGATGAAAACGCAGGCTATACTCGGGTCAGTTCCGTACCCCACGCCGGAACGACCAGAACCCGTATATCGGAAACGACATCATGCGCCCGCAGCCGCTCGCCGCTTGTCTTGCTCTGGCCGTCCTCCTGCCCTTCGGGGTTGCCGTCCAGGCCACACCTGCTCCCGCTCCAGCCGTACCCGCAGTACCCGCCGCTGCCCCGGCAGCCGCGCCCGCCGCCCCGACCGCCCTGACCGGGCAGTTCGACAATGGCCGGGTGCTCGCCTACACGTGCCAGGGGTGCCACGGCATCACCGGGTACAAGAATGCCTATCCCAGTTACCGGGTGCCCAAGATCGGTGGGCAGACCCAGCAGTACCTCAGCCAGGCGCTGAGCGAGTACCGCCAGGGCAAACGCCGGCATCCGACGATGCAGGCGCAGTCCATGAGTTTCAGCGAACAGGAGATCGCCGATCTCGCTGTTTACCTGTCCACCGTCAAATAAGCGCGCTCATGACGAAAGCCACGCGATTCAAGCGTTACGCCATCGCCCTGTCCGTTACCCTGCTGCTGGCTGCCTGTTCGCAGTCGCAGGTGGAAAACAGCGCAGATTCCGCCACCGACCCGGGCCACGCCAGTGGCGAGCACGGGTCAAGCTCCTCGGCCGGCCTGCCAGCGGGCCGCATCGGCCAGGGTGAGGGGCTCGCCCAGCGCCGCAGCAAGGCGACCAACCAGAGCTGTATCGACTGCCACGGCATCGACGGCAACAATCCGATAGACCCGACCTACCCGAAGCTGGGCGGGCAGTACGGCGATTACCTGGCCCATGCATTGCAGGCCTACCGTGCCGGCGACCGCCAGCATGCGCTGATGACGCCGCAGGCGGCGGAGCTGAGCGATCAGGACATTGCGGATCTGGCTGCGTATTTTGGTTCGCGGCCGAGCCAGTTGCGGGATCTGCACGGATTGAAGTGACCGGTGCCGATCATGCGTGTCCCATGCGGTGCGTGGGACACGCGTGGCGTGTCGCTACTCAGCTGTCGAGCTCTTCCCAGCGCTTGTAGGCCGCGTCCAGTTCTGCCTGCACCTTGCCCAGCTGCTGGGTATGTGCGGCCATGTCCGGCGCGCTGCGCTGGTAGAACGCCGGGTCGTTCATCGCGGCGGTCAGGCCTTCGACGTCCTTTTCCAGGGTCTCGATCTTCTGCGGCAGCTGTTCCAGCTCGCGCTGGTCCTTGAAGCTGAGCTTGCGCTTGGCCGACGGCGCCGGTGCGGCAGCGGCCGCGACCGGGGTCGCAACCGGTTTCGCCGCTGCCACGGGCGCGGCTGCAGCTTCCACACGCGCCGCATGGCGCTGCCAGTCGCTGTAACCGCCCACGTACTCACCGACCACGCCGTCACCTTCCATCACCATCGTGGACGTCACCACGTTGTCCAGGAAGTCACGGTCGTGGCTGACCAGCAGCAGCGTGCCGGTGTAATCGCCGAGCAGCTCTTCGAGCAATTCCAGCGTTTCCACGTCGAGGTCGTTGGTCGGTTCGTCCATCACCAGCAGGTTGGACGGCTGCGCGAACAGCTTGGCCAGCAGCAGGCGGTTGCGCTCGCCACCGGACAGGCGGGTGATCGGCGCGCGCGCACGCTCTGGCGTGAACAGGAAGTCCTGCAGGTAGGCATGCACATGCTTGCGCTTGCCGTTGACCTCGAGGAAATCACGGCCTTCGGCCACGTTCTCGATCGCGGTCCAGTCTTCGCGCAGCACCGAACGGTACTGGTCGAAATAGGCGATCTGCAGGTTGGTGCCGGCGCGTACTTCGCCGCTGTCCGGCGCCAGGTCGCCCAGCAGCAGCTTGAGCAGCGTGGTCTTGCCGCTGCCGTTGGGACCGATCAGGCCGATCCGATCGCCGCGCAGGATGGTGGTGCTGAAGTCCTTGACCATCACCCGGTCGCCAAAGGCGAACGAAATGTCCTTGACGTCGATGACCTTCTTGCCGGAGTTCTCCGCCTGCGAGGCTTCCATGCGCACGTTGCCGCCCAGCTCGCGACGCTGCGAGCGCTCGCTGCGCATCGCCTTGAGGCGGCGCACGCGGCCTTCGTCGCGGGTGCGGCGCGCCTTGATGCCCTGGCGGATCCAGACTTCTTCCTGGGCCAGCAGTTTGTCGAAGCGCGCGTTTTCCTGCGCCTGCGCGTTCAGGCGTTCTTCGCGGCGGCGTTCGTAGTTGGCCCAGTCGCCCGGCCAGCTGGTGACCTGGCCGCGATCGATCTCGACGATGCGGGTGGCCAGTGCGCGCAGGAAGCGGCGGTCATGGGTGACGAACACCACGCTGCCGTTCCAGTTCTTGAGGAACATTTCCAGCCAGTCGATGGCCTCGATGTCCAGGTGGTTGGTTGGTTCGTCGAGCAGCAGCAGGTCCGGTGCCGAGACCAGTGCGCGGCCGAGCAGCACGCGGCGCTTCATGCCGCCGGACAGGCGCGCGAACTCGGCGTCGCCGTCGAGGTCGAGCTTGGTCAGGGTTTCGCTGACCCGCTGGTCCAGGCCCCAGCCATTGGCGGCGTCGATCTTGGCCTGCACAGCCCCCAGGGCGTCGCCGTCGAACTCCTCGGCCACGCTCAGATGATGGAACTCGGCCAGCCACTGGCCCAGCTCGCCCAGGCCGTCAGCCACCACGTCGAATACGCTGCCGGCCGCGCCATGCGGCACTTCCTGCTCCAGCCGGGTGATGCGCACCCCCTGCTGCACGCGCACTTCTCCGTCGTCGGGCTTGTGGTCGCCGGACAGCAGCTTGAGCAGGGTGGACTTGCCGGCGCCGTTGCGGCCGATCAGGGCGATGCGTTCGCCCGGTTCGATCGACAGTTCGGCTTTTTCCAGCAGCAGCGGGCCGCCGACACTGAAGTCGACGTTTTGCAGAGTAATCAGAGGCATCCCGCCATTGTACGGGCTGGCGGCGTGCGGCGTCGCCCGCGCCAGCCCGAACGGGTAGAATGTGGCATGAACGAATTCTCCGAACTGCCCCTGTCGGCCTCGCTGGCGGCGGGCATCGACGCGCTGGGCTACACCCAGATGACCCCCGTGCAGGCGCAGGCGCTGCCGGCGATCCTGGCGCGCCGCGACCTGATCGCACAGGCTCCCACCGGCAGCGGCAAGACCGCTGCGTTCGGTCTGGGCCTGCTGCAGGCGCTGGACCCGGCGGTGATCCGCGCCCAGGCGCTGGTGCTGTGCCCCACCCGCGAACTGGCCGACCAGGTCGGCAAGCAGATCCGCAAGCTCGCCACCGGCATCCCCAACCTGAAGCTGGTGGTGCTTACCGGCGGCATGCCGCTCGGCCCGCAGCTGGCCTCGCTGGAAGCGCACGACCCGCACGTGGTGGTCGGCACGCCGGGCCGGATCCAGGAACTGGGCCGCAAGCGCGCCCTGAAACTGGGCGGGGTGACCACCCTGGTGCTGGACGAGGCCGACCGCATGCTCGACATGGGCTTTGAAGAGCCGATCCGCGAGATCGCAGGGCGCACCAGCAAGGACCGGCAGACACTGCTGTTCTCGGCGACCTACCCCGACGAGATCCGCGAGATCGCGCGGGTGCTGCTGCGCGATCCGGTCGAAGTGACCGTGGAAGGCGCCGACCACGCCCCGGCGATCCGCCACCTGTTCTGCGAGGTCGACCTGGCCAGCAAGCAGAAGGCACTGGCCGGCCTGCTGCTCAAGTACACGCCGGAATCGACCGTGGTGTTCTGCAACACCCGTCGCGACGTGGACGACGTGGCCGTGTCGCTGCAGGAATTCGGTTTCTCCGCACTGCCGCTGCACGGTGAGATGGAACAGCGCGACCGCGACGAAGTACTGGTGCGCTTCGCCAACCGCAGCTGCAACGTGCTGGTCGCCAGCGACGTGGCTGCGCGCGGCCTGGACGTGCAGGACCTGGCGGCGGTGATCAACTACGAGCTGCCGACCGACATCGAAACCTACGAGCACCGCGTCGGGCGTACCGGCCGTGCCGGTGCCACCGGGCTGGCGATCAGCCTGGTGACCGGGCGTGAACGCAACCGCGCCGACGCGCTGGAAGCCGCCCAGGGCAAGCCGCTGGATTGGCAGAAGACGCCACTCGCCACTGCCCGCCCGGCGGTGCTGCCGCAGGCGGCGATGGCCACCCTGCGCATCGACGGCGGCAAGACCGACAAGCTGCGTCCGGGCGACATCCTGGGCGCGCTGACCGGCGACGCGGGATTGTCGGCCAAGGTGATCGGCAAGATCGATATCTATGCCACGCGTTCGTATGTGGCGATCGCGCGCGAGCATGTCGGCAAGGCGATTGCGCGGTTGGAAGCCGGGAAGATCAAGGGCAAGCGTTTCCGCGTGCGCAAGATGTAATCGCGTCCGGTACGGTGCAGCCACGCCCTGCGTGGCTGCACCGCCTCAATACACCAGGTTCGCCACCAGCGGCACGTCGCTGCTCCAGCGCTCACGCCCGCCAAGCCCGGCCAGCTCGACCAGCACCGCCGCGCCGACCACCTCGACCTGCAGCTGGCGGGCCAGCGACAGCGCCGCCAGCAGCGTACCGCCGGTGGCCAGCACGTCGTCCACCACCAGCACGCGTGCACCCGGCGGCAACGCGTCGGCATGCACTTCGATGCTGTCGGTGCGGTACTCGAGGGTGTAGTCCTGCTTCAGCGTGCGCCCGGGCAGCTTGCCCGGCTTGCGCACCGGCACGAAACCCACGCCGAGCACCTGCGCCATCGCCGCGCCCAGGATGAACCCGCGCGATTCGATGCCCATCACCGCATCCAGGCGGGCATCCCGCCACGGCGCGACCATGGCGTCCACGGCGGCCGCGAAATCCGGCCCATTCGCCAGAAGCGGCATGATGTCCTTGAACAGGATGCCCGGCTTGGGGAAATCGGCGACGTCGCGCAGGCGGCCGGCCCAGGCCGGAACGGGGGCGGAGGAATCGGTCATGGTCACGCAACAACAGAGGGTGGCATAGGGTAACCCCTCAGGAACTGCAGGACAGCATCGAGCAGCCCGCCTTGTTCCGCGCCCATTCGGGACGCTTGCCGGCGTAATGCTCGCGGCCCGGCTGTTCTTCGTAAGGATGGCGCAGCACCTCCTGCAGGGCGTGCACGCCACTCAGGTCGCCCTGCTCCGCCTTCTCGATCGCCTCCTGCGCCAGCCAGTTGCGCAGCACATACAGCGGATTGGCCGCGCGCATGCGCTGCTGGCGCTGTGCGGGATCCAGCCCATCCGCTTGCAGCCGCAGCGCGTACGCCTGCAGCCACGCCTGCAGCGCCGGCAGCACGGCGGCGCGCCGTTCCGGGCTGTAGAACGCGTCCTCCAATACGCCCACCTCCGGTGCCAGCGGATCGAACTCGATCAGGCCGCGGAACGCCAGGGTCATGTCCATCTCCCCGTCATGCAGCAGCTGCAGCCAGTCGGCCATCAAACCGAGATCGGCATCGCGGCATTCGGCCAGGCCAAGCTTGGCCGCAGCATCCTCGCGCTCGCACTGCGCGTGCACGGCCTGGAATCGGGCCAGGCCGGCGTGCAGCGGCGCCACGTCCTCGAACAGCGGCGCCAGCGCCTGCGCCAGCCGGGTCAGGTTCCAGTACGCCACCTGGGGCTGGGTGCCGAAGCGATAGCGGCGGACTTGGGCGTCGGTGGTATTGGGGGTCCAGTCCGGGTCATAGTCGTCCACCCAGCCGTACGGGCCGTAGTCGATGGTCAGGCCGAGGATGGACAGGTTGTCGGTGTTCATCACGCCATGCACGAAGCCGACCCGCATCCAGTGCGCGACCAGCACCGCGGTGCGCTCGCAGACCTGCGCGAACCATGCGCCGTAACGGTCCGCGCCGGCCTCAGCCAGCTCGGGGAAATCCCGTTCAATGCAGACATCGGCCAGCTGCCGCAGCAGGGCGACGTCGCCGCGCGAAGCCGGCAGCTCGAAACTGCCGAAGCGCAGGAACGAAGGCGCCACCCGGCACACTACTGCGCCCGGTTCGGCCTCGGGGTGCCCGTCGTAGAACATGTCGCGCACCACCGGGTCGCCGGTCGCCACCAGGCTGAGCGCGCGGGTGGTCGGCACGCCCAGGTGATGCATGGCCTCGCTGCACAGGAACTCGCGGATCGACGAACGCAGCACCGCACGGCCATCGGCGCCGCGCGAGTAAGGGGTGCGTCCCGCCCCTTTCAGCTGCAGCTCCCAGTAGCGCCCGTCCGATGCCACCAGCTGTCCCAGCGAAATCGCGCGGCCGTCGCCGAGCTGGCCGGCCCAGTGCCCGAACTGGTGCCCACCGTAGTTGGCGGCCCAGGGTTGCATGCCTTCGTACAGCGCATTGCCGCCGAACACCCGCGGGAAATCGGGACTGTCCAGCACGTCGCGGCCCATCCCAAGCTGGGCGGCCAGCTCGGGGGAGTACGCCAGCAACCGTGGCGCCGCCACCGGGGTCGGCATCACCGACGACCACAGCGCGCCGCGCACCTCGCCCACGCGCGGCCCGGTTTCGTCGTCGCCGGGCAGGTCGCGGAGGAAACGGTTGTCGAAGCGCAGCGATTCAGTGCTCATCACGACAAGGTGGGGGCGCGGGGATGCCCCCACAAGCTCAGGCCGCGCCAGCGCCCAGGTTCAACGGCCCGCCCCGCTCCACTGCCCGCTGATACGCCGGCCGCTGTTCGATGCGCTGCAGGAAGCCCTGCAGCTTCGGGTACGCCTCCATGCCGCCCGCGCGCGACGCGGCGGCCTGGATCGGGAAGCTCATCTGGATGTCGGCGGCGGTGAAGCGCTCGCCGGCGAACCAGGGCGCGGCAGCCAGTTCGCGCTCCATCCAGTCCAGGTGGAGTTTCAGCTGCGGGCCCACGAACGTCTTCATCACCTTGTCGGCAATACCGCGGGCAATGGGCTTGGCAAAGAACGGCATCGGCGCCTTGCGCACCCGCGCGAAGACCAGGCTCATCAGCAGCGGCGGCATCGCCGAGCCTTCGGCATAGTGCATCCAGTAGCGGTAGCGCACGCGCTCGGACGCCTGCGCGGGCAACAGCTCTGGCGACAGCTGGCGGCCGCTGTCATAGCGGTCGGCCAGGTAATCCAGGATCGCGCCGGACTCGGCCAGGACCAGCGCATCGTCCTGCAGTACCGGCGATTTGCCGAGCGGATGGATGTCGCGCAGGGCCTGCGGGGCCAGCCAGGTCTTTGCATCGCGCTGGTAATTGACCAGCTGGTACGGCAGGTTCAGTTCTTCAAGCATCCACAACACGCGCTGCGAGCGCGAGTGGTCCAGATGGTGCACCTTGATCATCGGCAGGTCCGCGAAGGCAAACCACCATGCTACCTGCCGCCACGTATGCAACGCGCAATAAAAAACGCCGGAAGCTTTCGCTTCCGGCGTTTCTGGCAACCTTACGGTTGCAGGGGCAATTAAGCCGCCTGCACCTGGTCAGCCTGCATGCCCTTCTGGCCCTGCACGGCGACGAAGGTGACCTTCTGGCCTTCCTGCAGCGACTTGAAGCCGGTGCCCTGGATGGCGCGGAAGTGGACGAAGAGGTCCGGGCCGCTTTCCGGGGTGATGAAGCCGAAGCCCTTGGCATCGTTGAACCACTTGACGGTACCGTTCTGACGATCAGACATGTTACTAACTCCTGAAACATAAGTTGAAATAATCGCGGCCGCCGGATTTCCGGAGCCGAGACTGAGTTGCAGGCGTTGGTAAAGCGGATCGATGAGCGGATCGTGAGATCAACTGCACCAGGCCACGATTCACGGTGACCCTAGCAAACACAGTGTGGGGGACGATACGCGCCTTTTACCGAAAAAGCGATAGCTGCGTGATTCAGCCATCTCCCCCGTCCCGCCTGACAGGACAAGGGATGGGCCAATGCTACACGAAACGGGCGCCCCCATTCATGTATTTCCAGGCTTAATTTCAGCCAAACAGCGGCGCCGTGATGGCTAAGGATGGGTAGACGGGGCGCCGATAGGGGAGGTAGAGCCGCGCCCGCGCCCCTAGACCAGAGGGCGCTGTACTGATGAACGCGTCGCCACGCGCCATTCACCCGCCGCATCACCTCGGGACATCGCCAAGGGTCAGGCCGCTGGTGAAACGCCTTCGCTCCCGGGTCAGCGGGTCGTCGAACGCCAGTTCCCTCGCCAGCAACTGTAAAGGCTCCGCGACTGGCGCCCCGCCCAGCGCCGGATACAGATCATCGCCGCAGATCGGCGCGCCCAACTCCGCCATGTGCACCCGCAACTGGTGCTTGCGGCCGGTCTCCGGGTGCAGCCGGTAGCGCCATATAGGGCCATCCGCGTCGATCACTTCGATCCTGGTCAGCGCATTCGGCTCACCTGCCGCCTCCGCCATGCGGAAGAACGGTTCACCCGGCACCAGCCGACTGCGCCGCTCCAGTGGAAACCTCACGCCGGGCAAGGCCGGGGCCAGGGCCTCATAGGTCTTCACGATGCGTCGCTCACGAAACAGCCGCTGGTAGGCATCCCGCGTCTCAGGGTTGGTGGAGAACAGCACCAGCCCTGCTGTCAACCGGTCCAGCCGATGCAACGGCACCAGCGCCGGATTGCCGGTGCGCACCTCCAGCCGCGCCAGCAGGGTCTGGCGTACATAGCCCCCGGCCGGCGTCACAGGCAGGAAATGCGGCTTGTCGGCCACCAGCAGGTGCGCATCGGCGTGCAGAATCGCTTCCTGGACCGGAATTACCGGCTCGTCGGCCACTTCGCGGAAGTACTGGATCTCCAGCCCAACCTGCCAGGGCTGGTCGGCCGACAGTGCCCTGCCCTGCGCGTCGCGCACCCGGCCACGTGCGAAACGGTCCTGCCACTGGGCGCGGTCGATGCGTGGAAAGCGCGCGCACAGGCCGTCCAGCAGGCAGGTCCAGGCACCGGGCGGCAGTTGCAGCCGGCTTGGCCGTTCGGTTGGGTGAAGGGAATCGGGCGCAGTCATGGCCCACCCATTATCATGGCGCTCTTTGTTCACGGTACCCCCATGGCCCTCACCGCCACCATCCGCAAGGCCGAACTGCAGATCAGCGACATGGATCGCGGCTATTACGCCAGCCATAACCTGACCTTGGCCCAGCATCCTTCCGAGACCGATGACCGGCTGATGGTGCGCCTGCTGGCGTTCGCACTGAATGCCGAGGACCGGTTGGAATTCGGCCGCGGGCTGAGCGTGGACGACGAGCCGGACCTGTGGAAGCAGGACTACACCGGCGCCATCGAGCGCTGGATCGACCTGGGCCAGCCGGACGAGTCGCGCCTGCGCAAGGCCGCTGGCCGCGCCGGCGCGGTGCAGCTGATCACCTACGGCGGCCGCGCGGCCGATATCTGGTGGGAGCGCAATGCGTCGGCATTGAACAAGCTCAAGACCCTGGAAGTGATCGACCTGCCGGGCGACTTCGTCGAGCAGTGGGGCGCGCAGATCGAGCGCAGCATGCGCTGGACCGTGCTGATCCAGGATGGCGAGGTGCAGCTGATGTCCGAGAAGGCCGAGCTGAGCGTCATCCCCACCTGGCGCAAGCCCGCACCGCAGGCATGAGCAACGCGGCATGAGCACCATCCGCTGCGATGTCCTGGTGATCGGCGCCGGTGCTGCCGGCCTGATGTGTGCGCTCACCGCCGGTCGTCGCGGGCGCATGGTGCAGGTCATCGACCACGCCAACAAGGTGGGCAAGAAGATCCTGATGTCCGGCGGTGGCCGCTGCAACTTCACCAACACCGGCACCACCCCGGCCAACTTCCTCTCGGCCAACCCGCACTTCTGCAAGTCGGCACTGGCGCGCTACACGCCGTGGAACTTCATCGAGATGGTGGAGCGGCACGGCATCGCCTACCACGAGAAGGAACTCGGCCAGCTGTTCTGCGACATTTCGTCCAAGCAGATCGTGCGCATGCTGATGGACGAATGCACGGCGGCGGGCGCGCATGTTCGCACCGACTGCTCCGTGGAGAAGGTCGAGCGTGGCAGCGATGGCTTCCATGTGCAGACCACGCAGGGGCGTTTCCATGCCGCCTCGCTGGTGGTCGCCACCGGCGGCCTGTCTATTCCAAGCCTCGGCGCCACCGGGTTCGGCTATGAGCTGGCCCGCCAGTTCGGCCACGAGGTGCTGCCGACCCGCGCCGGGCTGGTGCCGCTGACCCTGAGCGGCAAGCACCAGGAACGCTTCCACGATCTCAGCGGGGTCGCCCTGCCGGTGGCGGCGCGCTGCAACGACGTCGAGTTCCGCAATTCCCTGCTGATCACCCATCGCGGCATCAGCGGGCCGGCGATCCTGCAGATCTCCTCGTTCTGGCAGCCCGGCGACGACCTGCGCCTGGACCTGCTGCCCGGCCAGGACGCCGAAGACTGGCTGCGCGCGATGAAACGCGACCGCGGCGCGGCCGAGCTGCGCACGGTGTTGTCCGAGGTGCTGCCGCGCCGACTGGCGCTGCGCCTGTGCGAGCACTGGCTGCCGGACCGGCCGGTGCGCCAGATCGACGAGCGCGAGCTGCGTCAGGCTGCCGCGCTGCTGCAGGATTTTCCGCTGGTCGCCAGTGGCACCGAGGGGTACCGTACCGCCGAGGTCACGCTGGGGGGCGTGGACACGCGCAAAGTGTCGTCCAGTACGTTCGAGTCGCAGTTGGTTCCGGGCCTGCATTTCGTGGGTGAGGTGCTGGACGTGACCGGCTGGCTGGGCGGCTACAACTTCCAGTGGGCCTGGGCCAGCGGTCACGCCGCCGGCCAGGTCGTATAAGCGCGCGCGCATTCCGTGACCGGCGCCCGCCGCCGGCATGGACGAAGCGGCACGCATCGTGTATCAAGTTTGCAGTCCGGGGAGTAGTGAATGCAGAACGCGAATGACATCACCGTCCGCCTGCTGATCGTGGATGACAGCGGCGAGAACGCCGAAACCATCGTCAGCCTGCTGCGCAACAGCGGCATCGCGGTGCGCCCGGCGCGGCCGCAGAACGCGGAGGAGCTGGCGCAGATCATCGGCGGCCAGCCGATCGACCTGGTCCTGGCGGCGCCGGCGCAGAGCATTCCGCTGCTGCAGGTGACCCAGCAGATCGCGGCCAGCGGCAAGGACATCCCAATGATCCTGCTGGCCGAGAGCATCAATGAATCCGAATGGGTGGAAGCCAGTGCCAACGGCATCCGCGCGGTGGCCCTGCGCAACCGCCCGGAGCACCTGCTGGCGGTGGTGCGCAACGAGTGGACCGACCTGCACGCCCGCCGCGGGCTGCGCCGGATCGAGGCGCAGATGCGCGAGACCGAGCGCCGCTGCGATGCGCTGATCGCGTCCTCGCGCGACCCGATCGCCTACGTCCACGAAGGCATGCATATCCGTGCCAACGAGGCGTACCTGGAGATGTTCGGGTACGAGGCGTTTGACGACGTGGAAGGCATTTCGTTGCTGGACATGGTCGCTCCGCAGCATGTGGAAGGCTTCAAGCAGCTGCTCAAGTCGCTCAGCAAGGGCGAGCCGCCGCCGCCGCAGTACCAGGTGGATGCGCGGAACCAGGACGGCGCGGTGTTCGCGGCGACGATGGAATTCACCCCGGCCACCTATGAGGGTGAAAGCTGCCTGCAGGTGGTGTTCCGCCGCCGCATGGAGTTCGACCCGGAGCTGGCGCGCGAGGTCGAGGACCTTCGCCAGCGCGATCAGGTGACGGGGCTGCTCAACCGCCAGACCTTCATGCTGCATGTGGAAAACGCGGTGGCGCAGGCCGGCCGCAGCGAGGGCCGGTTCGGCCTGCTGCTGGTCGAGCCGGATCATTACGCGCGGCTGCTGCCGGACATCGGGCTGGATTCGGCCGATGCGCTGATCGCGGCGCTGGCGAAGGTCCTGGCCGACACGGTGGGCGACAGCGCGCAGCTGGCGCGCTACGGCGAGCACAGCCTGGCGGTGCTGACCGAAGGCGCGTTCGCGGACACCGAGGCGCTGGCAGACCGGATCCGGGAGGCCTTCGCGGCGCAGGTATTCAGCATCGGTGAGCGTTCGGCCACGGTGACGGTCAGCATCGGCGGTGTGCAGGTGGGCGAGAAGATCGCCAGCGTCGGCCAGGTGCTGGCGCGTGCGACGGAATGCCAGCAGGCGGCGTCGGAACTGGGCAACACCAGCCGGATCTTCGACCCGGCGGCGGTGGACCGGGTGGAGGAGGAGCGCATCCAGCGTTGGGTGGCGCGGATCAACGAGGCGCTGGCCGGCGACGGTTTCCAGCTGCACTACCAGCCGGTGCTGAACCTGGGTGGCGAGCCGCTGGAGCTGTACGAGGCGTACCTGCGCCTGGACAACAACGGCGAGCTGGTGAGCCCGGCGGCCTTCCTGGGCATTGCGGAGGAACACGGGCTGCTGGCGGACATCAACCGCTGGGTGGTGGGGCATGCGATCAGCGTGCTCGGCCAGCGCGCACGTGCGGGCCATGCGACGCACATGATGGTGAAGATCACGCCGGAGTCGTTCAACGACCCGCAGATGGTGGCAACGATCCGTCGCGAGCTGGAGGCGCACGGGGTACCGGGCGAACGCCTGTGGCTGCACGCGCCGGAAGCGAAGGTGTTCACGCACCTGCGCAACGCGCAGCAGTTCCTGGCCGATGTGGCACCGCTGGGCTGCCGGATCGGGCTGGAGCAGTTCGGCTCGGGGTTGGATTCGTTCCAGCTGCTGGCGCACTTCCAGCCGCAGTTCGTGAAGCTGGACCGCGACTTCACCAGCGATTTCGCCCGCACCCGCGAGAATGCGGACAAGATCAGCGAAATCACCACGCGCGCGCAGGAAGCGAACATCCGCACCATCGCCGAATTCATCGCCGATGCGAACTCGATGAGCATGCTGTTCAGCGCCGGCGTCGATTACGTGCAGGGCGAATTCGTCGGCCCGGCCGGCCCCGTGATGAACTTCGATTTCGGTTGATCGGGTCTGTGGTTGGAAGGCATCGGTAGAGCCGGGCCCTGCCCGGCTGCTGTTGGATTCAGGCGAACAGCCGTGGCCTGCGCGGTTTGCCTGGTCAGGGCCGTCGGGGGTGGGTTTGCGGGGGACGCCGTAAACCCATCCATGGGGGCTAAGTCGCCGCATCCATGCGGCTCATTCCCCCACAAACCCACCCCCGCCGACCCTCCGACAGTCTGCCGGTAGCCACGGGAAACGCGG
>NZ_CAUQLJ010000042.1:0-14132 GCF_963519125.1 uncultured Stenotrophomonas sp.
TGCACAAGCAGCCGATCCCGGTCATCCCGACCGTGCACTACAACATGGGCGGCATTCCGACCAACTTCCACGGTGAAGTGGTGCGCAAGGTCGGCGACAACAACGACGCCGTGGTCCCGGGCCTGTACGCGATCGGCGAAGCCGCCTGCGTCTCGGTGCACGGTGCCAACCGCCTGGGCTCCAATTCGCTGCTGGACCTGGTGGTGTTCGGTCGTGCGGTGGCCAACCGCTGCGCCGAAACGATCACGCCGGGTGCCTCGCACAAGCCGCTGGCCGCCGATGCCTGCGACAAGGCGCTGGGCCTGCTCGACAAGCTGCGCTACGCCGACGGCGACACCCCGACCTCGGTCATCCGCGACAACATGCAGCGCACCATGCAGGCCGACGCGGCGGTGTTCCGCACCAGCGAAACGCTGTCGGAAGGCTGCGCGAAGATGGCACAGGTGTTCGATTCGTTCCAGGACGTCAAGGTCACCGACCGTTCTCTGGTCTGGAATTCCGACCTGATCGAAACCTACGAGCTGAACAACCTGCTGCTCAATGCAGTGGCGACGATCAACTCGGCCGAACAGCGCAAGGAAAGCCGTGGTGCGCACGCGCACGAGGACTTCCCGGACCGCGACGACGTCAACTGGCACAAGCACACCCTGGTCAGCGTCGACGACAAGGGCAAGTGCAGCTTCGACTACCGTCCGGTGCACATGTACACGCTGACCGACGAGGTTGCCGTGGTGCCGCCGAAGCCGCGCGTGTACTGATCGCGACCCCCGCCTACCATGCAATCCGCGCCTTGAGGGCGCGGGCCGCCTGAGCCAACGAGAGCAGCCATGGCCGAGTTTTCCCTGCCAAAGAATTCAAAAGTAACGAAGGGCAAGCACTTCCCCGCCGCCAGCGGTGGGAAGAACCTGCGCACCTTCAAGGTCTACCGCTGGAGTCCCGACGACGACAGCAATCCGCGCACCGACACCTACGAGATCGATCTGGACGCCTGCGGCCCGATGGTTCTCGACGCGCTGATCAAGATCAAGAACGAGATCGACCCGACCCTGACCTTCCGTCGGTCGTGCCGTGAAGGCATCTGCGGTTCGTGCGCGATGAACATCGACGGCACCAACACGCTGGCCTGCACCCGCGCCATTGCCGACTGCGGCAAGGCCGAAGTGCCGATCTACCCGCTGCCGCACATGAGCGTGGTCAAGGACCTGGTGCCGGACCTGACCCACTTCTACGCGCAGTACGCGTCGATCAAGCCGTGGATCCGGACCCAGACCCCGGCACCGCCGGACCGCGAGCGCCTGCAGTCGCCGGACGACCGCAAGAAGCTGGATGGCCTGTACGAGTGCATCCTGTGCGCGTGCTGCTCGACCAGCTGCCCGAGCTACTGGTGGAACGGCGAGCGTTACCTGGGACCGGCGATCCTGCTGCAGGCCTACCGCTGGATCATCGACTCGCGCGATGAGGACACCGGTACCCGCCTGGACGAGCTGGAAGACCCGTTCAAGCTGTACCGCTGCCACACCATCATGAACTGCTCGCGCACCTGCCCGAAGGGTTTGAACCCGGCCCTGGCGATTGCCGAGATCAAGAAGCTGATGATGGCGCGCCGCGCCTGATGTAGATCCACGCCCTGCGTGGATGCGTTGAAATGATCGAAACCGGTAGAGCCACGCCCTGCGTGGCTTTACCGTATCCGGAGCCAGCAAAATGGAAGAAGACGTCCTCGTAAAGAAACTCCGCTGGCGCTGCCGCCGCGGCATGCGCGAACTCGACCAGCTGTTCGGCCGCTATCTTGACCGCGAATGGCCCACCGCCCCTACCGAGGAGCGCGAGGTTTTCCTGTTCCTGCTCGACTGCGAAGACGATAAGTTGTGGCGCTGGTTCATGGGATACGAGCAGTGCCCGCATGCCCACGCCGTACCGCTCCTCAACAAGATCGGCGCCCTGCCGGCTTGAGTGGCGCCCCTCGCGCTGGCAGCTTGCCGCGCACCTGGGGTTCGCCGCGCTGATGCCCTGGGTCGCCAGCGCTACGGCGCTGCCTGCCGCGGCGCAGTGGCCGATGGGCCTGCTGGCCGCCGCGATGGCGGCAGGGCAGGGCTGGCACTATGCCCGCCGCCCATCCTGCAGCCTCGTCATCCCCAGTGGAGAGGGCCCAGCCTGTGTGGATGGCCAGCCGGTAGAAGGCCTTACCCTGCATGACCGCGGCCCACTGCTTGAGCTTCGCTGGCGTCTCGACGGCCGCCGCCAGGCCTGCCTGTTCTGGCCGGACACGCTGCCGCCGCTCCTTCGGCGTGAACTTCGACTGGCCATCCAGGCCCGTCCCATTTCCCGTTCACGTCCGTGATGGCACCATAGGCTGAACTGTCCGGCGTACCTGCATGTTCAAACCCATACCCGTCTCCATCGGCCTGCGCTACCTGCGGGCCAAGCGCCGTAACGGCTTCATTTCCTTCATCTCCATGGCCTCGATCCTCGGCATCGCGCTGGGCGTGACCGTGCTGATCACCACCCTGGCGGTGATGAGCGGCTTCCAGAAGGAGATCCGCGACCGCCTGCTGCAGATGACCGCGCACACCACGGTGACCACCGACGGTGCGCCGATGTCCGATTGGCAGCGCACCGTCGACATGGCCCGCAAGGATCCCCGCGTGGCCGGCGCCGCGCCGTACATCGAGATCCAGGCCATGCTCAGCGGTCCGCGCGTGCAGGGCGCGATCGTGCAGGGCATCGACCCGGCGCTGGAGCCGGCGGTCTCGGTGATCAACACCAAGGTCACCAAGGGCAGCTTCGACAGCCTGACCGAAGGCAGCTACAACCTGCTGCTCGGCCAGGAGCTGGCGCTGTGGCTCGGCGTGGACGTGGGCGATACCGTGCTGGTGACCCTGGCCGAAGTGCAGGGCACGCCCATGGGGGCCATGCCGCGACTAAAACGCTTCACCGTCAGTGGCATCTTCGAAGCCGGCTACAACGAGATCGACCGTGGCGTGGCCTACGCCAACATGGCTGACCTGGAGCGGGTGCTGCGCATGGACGGGGTGACCGGCGTGCGCCTGAAGCTGCACGACATGGACAAGGCGCTGGACGTCGGCGTCGATCTCGCGCAGAACCTCGGCGGTGCCTACCGGGTGAGCGACTGGACCAAGCAGAACGCCAACCTGTACCACTCGCTGCGCATGGAGAAGGTCGTGATGGGCATCCTGCTCTCGCTGATCATCGCCATGGGCGCGTTCAACCTGGTGTCTTCGCAGGTCATGCTGGTCACCGACAAACAGGCCGACATCGCCATCCTGCGTACCCTGGGGCTGACCCCCGGCGGGGTCATGCAGGTGTTCATGGTGCAGGGCTCGCTGATCGGCATCTTCGGCACCGTGCTCGGCGTGGTCGGTGGCATCACCCTGACCCTGAACCTGGAGCGCATCCTCGGCGCCATCGAGTCGCTGTTCAACATCAAGCTGCTGCCGGAAGACGTCTACTACATCACCGGCCTGCCGACCGACATGCAGACCCCGGACATCGTCATCATCACCGTGGTTGCGCTGGTCATGAGCTTCCTCGCCACCCTGTACCCCGCGTGGCGCGCTGCCCGCACCCAGCCGGCCGAGGCCCTGCGTTATGAATGAGCCGATCAACCGCGGCGACGAAGTGATCCGTGCCCAAGGCCTGGCCAAGACCTATGCCGAAGGCCGCATGCAGACCCCGGTGTTCAACGGGCTGGACCTGAGCGTGGCTGCCGGCGAAACCGTGGCCATCATCGGTGCCTCCGGCGCCGGCAAGAGCACCCTGCTGCACCTGCTCGGCGGGTTGGACACGCCGACCGCCGGTGAAGTGTTCGTGGCCGGCCAGAAGATGTCCTCGCTGTCCGACGGCCAGCGAGGCCAGCTGCGCAACCGCGCGCTGGGCTTCGTGTACCAGTTCCATCACCTGCTGCCCGAGTTCACCGCGCTGGAAAACGTGATGATGCCGGTGCTGCTGGCCGGGGCCGAGGTCAACGATGCGCGCCAGCGTGCCAACGCGCTGCTGGAGTCGGTGGGCCTGGGCCACCGCCTGGAGCACAAGCCGGGCGAGCTGTCCGGTGGCGAGCGCCAGCGTGCAGCCGTGGCGCGCGCGCTGGTCAACCGCCCGGCCTGCGTGCTCGGCGACGAACCGACCGGCAACCTGGACGACAAGACCGCCGCCACCGTGTTCGAGCTGATGCTCGAGCTCAACCGCGCGCACCACACCAGCCTGGTGCTGGTGACCCACGACCGCAGCCTGGCGCGCAAGCTGGACCGCGTGCTGGAGCTGCGCGAAGGACGTCTGCACGCACTCGCCCATTCCGACGTCTGAGCTGGTAGCTGAACGGGTTCGGGTCGATCACTGCCGTTCGACCCGGACAGGTGCATGATCGCGGTATCCACTTTCAGGCAGCTGCCATGAAGAAGCTGATCGCCATCGTTGTGCTGGGTCTCACGCTCGCCGGCTGCGCCACCGGTCGGCTGACCAGTGCCGAGCGCCTGGACCTGTACCGCGCCCACGCCGGGCCGCCGCAGAACTCAATGCCGTATTTCGGCACGCTCAGCGGCTGGACCGAGCTGGGCGACAGCGCGCTGGCGGTCTGGACGCGTCCCAGCGAGGCCTACCTGATGGAGCTGCGTGGTCCGTGCTACGGGCTGAGCTACGCCACGGCAATCGGGCTGACCAGCCGCACAGGGCAGGTGTCCGCGCGTTTCGACAAGGTGCTGATACGCGACCCCAACCAGGGCCCGAGCGTACCGTGCTTCATCGGCAGCATCCGCAAGCTCGACGTCAAGGCGCTGCGCGCCTCAGAGCAGGAAATGCGCCAGGCCCAGGTCCAGGAGCGGGAGGAAAACCAGGCCGCGCCGGAGAACTGAAAACGCTGGCGCGTCCCCGGAACGAAGAGCAGCCGGGCAGGGCCCGGCTCTACCGGGATCATGCCTCGGGAACGAACCCGGCTGGCTTTTCCGCGCCACCTGCGAACAGGAACTTGACCAGTTCTTCTTCCAGGAACGCGCGATGCTTCGGGTCGCGCGGCGAGAGGCGGTTCTCGTTGATCAGCATGGTCTGGTGCGCCAGCCACTTGCTCCAGGCGCTCTTGCCGATGCCGTTGAAGATGCGCTGGCCCAGCTCGCCGGGGTAGGGTACGAAATCCAGACCCTCGGTCTCGCGTTGTTCGTACTGGCAGAAAACGGTGCGGGGCATGGGCTACTCGATGTTTTTCAGGGACGGTGCAGCGCGTAGTTTACGGCGCACCGCGGGGGCGGGCGGAAGGCTGCCTGAATCCAGCAGTTTCCGGATCGGCGCGGGCAGGCCCAGCGCAGGCAGTTCATGGTCGGCGACCCAGCGCATCGCAGGGTCCTCGCCAAGCAGTCCCTCGACGCGTCGCGACAGTATCTGCAGGTGCAGGCGGTAGTGGCTGAAGGTGTGCTGCAACACCGGCAGTTCTTCGGCGTCTTCCAGCGTTCCCTGCACGTGCGCGTCGAACCAGTCCTGCAGCGCGCTGCCGCTGTCGGCCTGGGGCAGGGTCCACAACTGCGCCCAGATGCCGGTGTCAGGTCGCTTCTGCAGCAGCACGCGGCCCTGCGCATCGCGCAGCAGCAGCGCCACCGCCTCGCGTTCGGGCAGGGCTTTGCTCGGTTTCGGGGTGGGCAGCTGATCGCTGCGGCCTTCGCGGCGGGCCACGCAGTCCTGCTGCAACGGACAGATCACGCAGGCGGGCTTTGCACGCGTGCAGACCGTGGCGCCAAGGTCCATCTGGGCCTGGGTGTAGTCGGCGAGGCGGTCGGCGGGGACCGCTTCGACATGGGTCTGCGCGAGCGCCCACAGCACCTTTTCCACAGCCGGCAGGCCGGGGAAACCCTCGATGCCGTGGTAGCGGCTCATCACGCGCTTGACGTTGCCGTCGAGGATGGCGAAACGGTCGTTCCAGGCCTGGCTGAGGATCGCACCGGCGGTACTGCGGCCGATGCCGGGCAGGGCGTGCAGGGCGTCGAAGTCGCGTGGTAGTTCACCACCGTGCTGTTCAACGCAGCGTTGCGCGGCGGCATGCAGGTTGCGCGCGCGTGCGTAGTAGCCCAGGCCGGCCCATTGCGCCATGACCGCATCGTTGCTGGCGGCGGCCAGGTCAGGCAGGGTGGGAAAGACCTGAAGGAACTTCAGGAAGTACGGAATGACCGTGGCGACCTGGGTCTGCTGCAGCATGATTTCCGAGAGCCAGACCCGGTAGGGCGAGCGCGGGTGCTGCCAGGGGAGGTCGTGCCGGCCGTGGGTGTCGAACCAGGGGAGCAGGTGGGTGACGAAGGCGTCAGCCACCCAGCGCTTCCGGCAGCAACGCATCGACGAAGGCTTCCGGATCGAACACGCGCAGGTCTTCCGGGCGCTCGCCGATGCCGGCGAAACGGATCGGAATGCCGAACTCTCGGGCCAGCGCGAACACCACGCCGCCCTTGGCGGTGCCGTCCAGCTTGGTCACTACCAGGCCGGTGACAGTGACGGCGGCATGGAACTGGCGCAGCTGCGACAGCGCGTTCTGGCCGGTGGTGCCGTCGATGACCATCAGCACCTCGTGCGGCGCGCTGGGGTCGATCTTGCCGAGCACGCGGCGGATCTTGCCCAGTTCGTTCATCAGCCCGCCCTGGGTGTGCAGGCGGCCGGCGGTGTCGGCGATCAGCACTTCCGTGCCACGCGCCTTGCCGGCCTGCAGTGCATCGAACGCCACGGACGCGGCATCGGCGTTCTGGCCTTGGGCGACCACGGCCACGCCGTTGCGTTCGCCCCAGGCCTGCAGCTGCGCCACGGCAGCGGCACGGAAGGTGTCGCCGGCGGCCAGCATCAGGCTGTGGCCGTCGTCCTTGAAGCGCTTGGCCAGCTTGCCGATGGTGGTGGTCTTGCCGACGCCGTTGACGCCGACGGTGAGGATCACGAACGGCTTGGCGGTGCGGTCGATGACCAGCGGCTTGGCGACCGGCTGCAGGATCGCGATCAGCTCGGCGCGCAGCGCCTTGAGCAGTGCCGGGGCGTCTTCGAATTCGCGCGCCTTCATGCGCTTGCGCAGGCCTTCGACCAGCGCGGTGGTGGCGCCCACGCCGACGTCGGCAGTGATCAGTGCGGTTTCCAGCTCGTCGAGCAGGTCGTCGTCAAGCTTGGGGTTGCGCGAGAACAGACCGCCGAAGCTGCGCGCGATGACGCTGTTGCGCAGGCGGTCGCGCCAGCCGGTCTTGCCGGGGGCGGCCGGGGCGGCAATGTCGGTGGCGGCGGGTGAGGCCAGCGGTTGGGCCGCTTCCTGGATGATTTCGGTGGTTACCAGAACCGGGGCCGGGTCAGCGAGCAGCCGGGCAGAGCCCGGCTCTACGGCGGACGGCGGAGAAGGCATCGCAGCCGGAACCGCGGACGCAGGCGGAGCCGCCAGCGGTGCAGCCGGAATGGCGGATGTTTCGTTCAGGGCGCCTGGCGAAGCGGTCGGGACGTCCGGCGACGCAGCAGGTGCCACGGCCGGTACGGCACGCTCGACGGGCGTAGCGCTGGGCTCTGCGCGGCCGACCGGAGCGGCGGTGTCTTCGGCAACCGGGGCCTCACCGGCCTGCGGGAACGCGGCGGCCAGCTCTTCAGCCGTGTAGTGCTGGGTCTTGGGCGCGTCCTGCGGAGCGTCCTGGGGCTTTTTGCGACGGAAGAAACTGAGCATGGGAATCGGCGCTGAAATCAGGGGGATATGCTAGCACCCGGGCCCGTTGGGCCCGTGTGCATTGGCCGGTGGCAGTGTTATGCCGACAGTTCCAGCAGCAGCTTGTTGAGCCGGCGCACGTACGCGGCCGGGTCTTTCAGGGTGTCGCCGGCCGCCAGCGCGGCCTGGTCGAACAGCACCCGGCTCAGGTCGCCGAAACGGCCGGCATCGGCTTCCTGGTCGAGCTTCCCGATCAGCGGATGGCCCGGGTTGAACTCGAACACCGGCTTGCTGTCGGGCACCTTCTGGCCACTGGCTTCCAGGATCTGGCGCATCTGCAGGCCCAGGTCCTGTTCGCCGATGGCCAGCACCGCCGGCGAATCGGTCAGGCGGTGCGACACGCGCACTTCGGCCACGTCATCGCCCAGTACCGTCTTCAGGCGCTCGACCAGGCCCTGCTTGTCCTTCGCTGCCGCTTCCTGCTCCTGCTTGTCCGCTTCGGTTTCCAGCGCGCCCAGGTCGAGGTCGCCACGGGCGATGTCGACGAAGCCCTTGCCGTCGAAATCGGTCAGGTAGCCCATCAGCCACTCGTCGATGCGGTCGGTCAGCAGCAGTACTTCCACGCCCTTCTTGCGGAACACTTCAAGGTGTGGGCTGTTGCGCACCTGGCTGTAACTCTCGCCGGTCAGGTAATAGATCTTGTCCTGGCCTTCGGTCATGCGGCCGATGTAGTCGGCCAGCGACACGGTCTGCGCATCGGCCTCGCCGCGGGTGGAGGCGAAGCGCAGCAGGCCGGCCACCTTCTCGCGGTTGTTGTAGTCCTCGGCCGGGCCTTCCTTCAGCACCTGGCCGAATTCCTTCCAGAACGTGGCGTACTGCTCCGGCTTGTCGGCGGCCAGCTTCTCCAGCATGTCCAGCGAGCGCTTGGTCAGCGCCGCCTTCATCGAATCGATGACCGGGCCGGACTGCAGGATTTCGCGCGAGACGTTCAGCGACAGGTCGTTGGAATCGACCACGCCCTTGATGAAGCGCAGGTACAGCGGCAGGAACTGCTCGGCCTGGTCCATCACGAACACGCGCTGCACGTACAGCTTCAGGCCCTTGGGCGCGTCGCGGTGGTACAGGTCGAACGGCGCGCGGCCGGGCACGTACAGCAGCGAGGTGTACTCCAGCTTGCCTTCGACCTTGTTGTGGCTCCACGCCAGCGGGTCGCTATGGTCGTGCGCCACATGCTTGTAGAACTCGGTGTATTCGGCGTCGCTGATTTCGGTGCGCGGGCGGGTCCACAGCGCGCTGGCGCGGTTGACGGTTTCCCATTCGATTGCAGCGCCTTCTTCGCCGCCTTCCTTCGGCATCTGGATCGGCAGGCCGATGTGGTCCGAGTACTTCTTGAGGATGCTGCGCAGGCGCCAGCCATCGGCGAAGTCGTGCTCGCCATCCTTCAGGTGCAGGACGATGCGGGTGCCGCGCTCGGCCTTGTCGATGGTGGCGACCTCGAAATCGCCTTCGCCACGCGAGGTCCAGCGCACGCCTTCGGCTGCGGCCAGGCCGGCGCGGCGCGAGGTCACTTCGACTTCGTCGGCGACGATGAAGGCGCTGTAGAAGCCGACGCCGAACTGGCCGATCAGCTGCGAATCCTTCTTCTGGTCGCCGGACAGCTGGCGCAGGAAGTCGCCGGTGCCCGACTTGGCAATGGTGCCCAGGTGGGCGATGGCTTCGGCGCGGCTCATGCCGATGCCGTTGTCTTCGATGGTGATGGTGTGGGCGGTCGGATCGAAGCTGACGCGCACGCGCAGTTCGCTGTCGCCTTCCAGCAGGGCCGGCTGGGTCAGGGCCTCGAAGCGCAGCTTGTCGGCGGCGTCGGCGGCGTTGGAGACCAGCTCGCGGAGGAAGATTTCCTTGTTGGAGTACAGCGAGTGGATCATCAGCTGCAGCAGCTGCTTGACCTCGGTCTGGAAGCCCAGGGTCTCTTTGTGGGTCTGCTCGGTCATGCGACGGTGCTCCTTGAATACGGTGGCGCGCGGTGCGCGGCGGCTGGCTCAAGGGGTAGGGATCGATTGTTCCAATTTCAAGGTGGCGGCGTTTCAATTTATACGTGCTGGGGAAGCCGCCGGGCAGCCCCGCTCCGGGACACGCCGTGAACCGCCCTCCGGGCCCCGGCCCAATCGCCAGCGATTGGGCGTTCAGTCGCACGCGAGGCAGTGCCTCGCAAGCAGTGCGCCTTCACCCATGGGGGCTGCTAGAAAACATCCATGTTTTCTAGCGTCCCTCCGGGGGCTACCCGGCGGCTTCCCCCGACGGATGGTCGGGTCCGGAAAGAAAGGCAACGCCGGTAGCGCCGGCCGTTGGCCGGCCCTCGTGAATCTGCGGCGGCGCGGTATCCTTCACACATGAAATCTCGCTCTTCACTTTCGGCCCCTGTCGGCCAGGTCCGCATCATTGGCGGCAAATGGCGTAATACCAAACTGCCGGTGCCGTTGGCGCCGGGCCTGCGGCCGAGCAGCGACCGGGTCCGCGAGACGCTGTTCAACTGGTTGACGCCGCGCCTGGGCGGGGCCCGGGTGCTGGACCTGTTCGCCGGCAGCGGGGCGCTGGGGCTGGAGGCGGTCTCGCGCGGCGCCGCGCAGGCGACCCTGGTCGAGCGTGATGCCGGGCTGGCCCGGCAGCTGCGTGAATCGGTGGCGAAGCTGGGGGCCCAGGCCCAGGTCGAGGTGGTCCAGGGCGATGCGATGCACTGGCTGGCGCAGCGGCCGTCGGGGCTGGCCGACATCGTCTTCATCGACCCGCCGTTCGCCGATGGCCTGTGGGACAGCGTCCTGGCCGGGTTGGGGCCGCACTTGGCTGCCGACGCCTGGCTGTACCTGGAGTCGCCGGCCGGGCAGACCCTGCGCCTGCCCCCGGGCTTGCTGCTGCACCGGGAGGGGGGTACCCGCGAGGTCACCTTTGCCCTGTACCGCCGCGCCACTGTTACACTTTCACCAGATCAGAACGCGTAGCGTCCGCATGACCGTAGCCAACCGCCGCATCGCTGTATACCCGGGCACCTTCGATCCGATCACCAACGGTCACATCGACCTGGTGAACCGGGCCGCGCCGTTGTTCGAGAAGCTGGTGGTGGGTGTGGCGCAGAGCCCGTCAAAGGGGCCCTCGCTGCCGCTGGAGCTGCGGGTGTCGCTGGCGCGGGATGCGCTGGCCCACCACCGCAACGTGGAAGTGCGCGGTTTCGATACCCTGCTGGCGCATTTCGTGCGTTCCGAGCAGGGCGGGGTACTGCTGCGCGGGCTGCGCGCGGTGTCCGATTTTGAATACGAGTTCCAGATGGCGAGCATGAACCGCCACCTGATTCCGGAGGTCGAGACCCTGTTCCTGACCCCGGCCGAGCAGTACAGCTTCATTTCGTCCTCGCTGGTCCGCGAGATCGCCCGCCTTGGGGGTGACGTGTCCGGCTTCGTGCCGGCCTCGGTGCTCGAGGCGCTGCGCAAGGTCCGCGAAGCGAAGTCTGGCCCGTCGTAACCCCAAGACCTACACATACCAAGAATCACCAAGAGGGAGACTCCATGAACAACACCATGCGTGCCATGTTGATCGCGTCGTTCGCGCTGGCCTTCACCGCCTGCAAGAAGGAAGAGGCCGCGCCGGTCGCCGAAGCCCAGCAGGCGCTGGTCGCCCCGGCCAAGGACGACGATGCGGGCTGGAAGAAGTACCTGCAGGCCGTGGCCGTGCAGAACATGGGCAACATCACCAACAGCCCGTTCCTGTACTACCTGGCGCCGGAATCGGATCCGGAGTTCCAGGCCAAGTACGACCGCCAGGTCGAAAGCGCCACCGCTGCGGTCGCCCGTGGCGTGCAGCCGGGCAACATGCTGGCCTTCGGTTCGTCTGCCTCGGGCAAGATGGCCGACATGATCCAGGCCGTGTTCAAGGACGTGTCCGCCGACTCGATGAAGGGTGTGCGCGTGGTGTATATCGGCCAGGCCGCCGACAACGCCCGGGTGCAGTCGATCGTGCAGCCGACCGGCGCCGAGTACATCTTCGTAGAAGCCAAGTAAGCCGTGCCATGGCGGCCGCGCCCTGTGCGCGGCCCGGGCGGCGTCCCTGCATCGGGGCGCCGCTTTTCCCCTGCCGGCACTGGCGTGGAGTAACGCCATGACGCTGAAAATCAATGAGCTCTGCGTCAACTGCGACGTATGCGAGCCGGCCTGTCCCAACCAGGCCATTTCGATGGGTGAAACCATCTACGTGATCGACCCTGCACGCTGCACTGAATGCGTGGGGCATTTCGACGAACCGCAATGCGTGGTCGTGTGCCCGGTGGAATGCATCGATCCCGATCCGGACATTCCGGAAACCCAGGAGGCGTTGCTGGCCAAGTTGTTTGGGCTGCAGCGCGATCATCCCGAACTGTATGCGGAGTCTTCCCCCGAATGAAAAACCCGTCGCGTCGCTGGTTGTTGCTGGTCCTGCTGTGGACCCCTGCGCTCTGGGCCGCTGAGCCCGCGAAGGCGCCATTGGCCACCCATCCAAAGGGCGCGGCAATCGCCAGCGGCCATCATCTGGCGACCGAGGCCGGCATGGAGATCCTGGCCAAGGGCGGCAATGCGTTCGATGCGGCGGTGGCGGTGTCGTCGACGCTGGCGGTGGTGGAGCCGATCAGTTCGGGATTGGGCGGCGGCGGGTTCTTCCTGCTGCACGATGCGAGCACCGGCAAGGATGTGATGCTGGACGCGCGCGAGACGGCGCCGGCGGCGGCGACGCCGGAAGCGTTCCTGGACAAGAACGGCGAGCTGGACCGCGACCGTTCGGTGAACGGGCCGTGGTCGGCCGGCATTCCGGGCCTGCCGGCAGCGCTGGTGGAGCTGTCTGCGAAGCACGGCAAGCTGCCGTTGAAGGATTCCCTGGCACCGGCGATCCGGATCGCGCGGGAGGGCTTCCCGGTGTATGCGCGCATGGCCAAGGGCTACGCGTCGCGCCGTGAGGTGATGGAGCGTTTCCCGGGCACGCGTGAGGTGTACCTGCGCAACGGCAAACCGATCGCCGAGGGCGATGTGTTCAAGCAGCCGGAGCTGGCGCAGACGCTGGAGCGTCTGGCGGCCGGCGGATTCGATGGCTTCTACAAGGGCCAGACCGGCACGCTGCTGCTGGCCGGGGTGAAGCAGGCCGGCGGCAAATGGACGGCGGAAGAGCTGGCGGGCTACCGGGTCAAGCAGCGCGAGCCGATCGTGTTCAATTACCGGGACTGGAAGGTGACCACGGCGTCGCCGCCGTCGTCGGGCGGGATTGCGCTGGCGTCGATGCTGCAGATCCTGGAAGGCTGGGACCTGAAGTCGATGGATCCGGCGCACCGGACGCACCTGGTGGTGGAGTCGATGCGTCGTGCGTTCCGTGACCGTACGTTCTTCCTGGGCGATCCGGATTTCGTGCAGATTCCGCAGAAGGTGCTGACCAGCCGCGATTACGCGCAGGGGCTGCGTGCGACGATCCATCCGGAGAAGGCGACGCCGAGCGATCTGCTGTCGGGCAATCCGACGCCGCTGGAGGATGATGAGACGACGCATTTCTCGATCATCGACGGCGAGGGCAACCGGGTGGGTGCGACGCAGACGGTGAACCTGTTGTACGGGTCGGGCCTGATCCCGTCGGGCACCGGGGTGCTGCTGAACAATGAGATGGACGATTTCGCGCTGAAGCCGGGCACGCCGAATGCGTTCGGGGTGATGGGCTATGCGGCGAACGCGCCGAAGCCGGGCAAGCGCATGCTGAGCTCGATGACGCCGACGTTCATGGAGTCGGCGGACAAGGTGGTGGTGCTGGGCACGCCGGGCGGCAGCCGGATCATCACGATGGTGCTGCTGGGTGTGCTGGGCTATGACGACGGGCTGGACGCACAGCAGGTCGCGGCGCTGCCGCGCTTCCACCACCAGTGGCTGCCGGACGTGATCGAGGCGGAAAGCAACGCGTTCGATGAGGCGACGATCAAGCAGTTGCAGGCGATGGGCCACAAGATCGACCTGCCGGGCAACAGCGCCGCAGGCGGCCGCGGTTCCAGCCACGTCTGGGGCAACCTTCAGACGGTCGAATGGAACCGCCGCAGCAACGTGCTCAGCGTCGGTAGCGACCCGCGCAATCCGGTAGGCAGCGGTGAGATTTCCAAGTCCAAGTGATGCTTGGGATTGCATGTGATGCATGAGGCCGGGCTTTGCCCGGCTTCATGCTTTTGGCGAACAGCCGTCGCTTGCCGGGTTTCCCTGGCTTGGGCCGCCCGGTGCCGGTTTGCGGGGTCGCCGTAAACCCATCCATGGGGGCTAAGCGGACGCCATCCATGGCGCCGATTCCCCCGCAAACCGACCCCGGTCGACCCTTCGACAGACTGTCGGTGGCCACGGCAAACGCGTAGCGCCGGGCTCTGCCCGGCTGCTTTTTCCAACCGCACACGACCATGTATGGGGGCGGCCGCCGGGTAGCCCCCGGAGGGACGCTA
>NZ_CAUQLJ010000043.1:0-13305 GCF_963519125.1 uncultured Stenotrophomonas sp.
CCAGCGAGGTGTCCGGCTTGTTGGCCGGCAGGCCCTTGCCGTGGCGGTAGATCAGGGCCGACAGGGTCGGCACCTTGGCGATCAGGCGCACGGCGGACTGGCGACGCTGTTCGGCGTCGGACAGGTCCAGCGAAGCGTGGTACTTCGCCGACAGCTGCGCGATGGCCGCGGCCAGGATCGCCATCGGATGGGCGTCCTTGTCGAAGCTGGCGATCAGCGCGTTGATCGAGGCGTCGACGTTGGCTTCGGAAGCCAGCTCGTCGGTGAAGGCCTTCAGCTGTTCGGCACTCGGACGCTCGCCGTTGATCAGCAGGTAAGCCACTTCGACGTAGCTGGACTTTTCCGACAGCTGTTCGATCGGATAGCCGCGATACAGCAGCACGCCCTTGTCACCGTCGATATAGGTGATGGCGGACTTGCAGCTGGCGGTGGCGGTGAAGCCGGAGTCGTAGGTGAAGAGACCGGTTTCCTTGGTCAGCTTCGAAATATCGACGCAATCGTTGCCGAGCGTGGGTTTGATGACAGGCAGAACAACCGACTTTTCGCCGGCGTTGAGCGTGACCTGATCAAGATCGGACACTGTGTGCGCTCCTCAGGGGAAGGCGCCCACCCAAGCGCGTGGGGCGGGCACGTGAATGAAGTCCACAACCTGTGCTGCGGATCACGTCATTATCGCACAGCAACATTTGCCACGCCCTAGGACGGAAGTCGTAGACGAACGGGCGCCGGGCCTTGCGCGTGCAAGCGCTGGCGGGACAAAACCGGGCCGGAATGGACACTGCGTTCCCACGACCGACGCAATTTATGAACCGCCGTTCATCCGGCAGCAGGGTTCAGGCAGGCAAAAAAAAACAACGGCCGCCTGGGCGACCGTTGTTTTCATGCAGCAGGCTGGACCGCTTACTCAGCAGCAGCAGCCGCCGGCTTGCCGAAACGACGCTTGAACTTGTCGATACGGCCGCTGGTGTCGATCACCTTGTGCTGGCCCGTGTAGAACGGGTGCGAGGCCGAGGAGATTTCGATCTTGACCAGCGGGTAATCCTTACCGTCGGTCCAGGTCGTGGTTTCCTTGCTCGCAATGGTCGAACGCGACAGGATCTTGAAGTCAGAGGTGACGTCCTGGAAGACGACGTCACGGTAGTTCGGATGGATATCGGCCTTCATGGACACACCGTAATTTGAATAAGAAAAACGTAAGCGCGACATTATAGTCCCGGCGACCCTCAAGGGCAAGCCGGGACGCACGCTGCATGAACAGGCCCGCCGTGGCGGCCTTACTGGACCCCGAGCGCACTCCGGACCTGGGCTTCAAAGCGCCCCTGGTCGTAGGCCATCAGCAGCTGGGTGTTATCCGGCTGCCCGGTCTGGCGGTTCCAGTCGACAATGGTAGCACCGCGGGCATGGCCGGGGGCCAGTTCGACGTTCAGCGGACGGGCCTCGACCCGCAGCGCGCCTTCGGGCTGCAGCGCCCAGGCCATGGCCAGCGCGTCGGCGGCGAACCAGCGGTCGCCGCGGCTGTCCTCGGACCAGAGCCGGGTCTGGCGCGAGATCAGCTCGTAGAAGCGGGCCTTGTCGCTGTCGGCGGCCAGCCAGCCTTCCACATCCTTGTGCAGCAGGCCGTGGGCCACGGTGGCTTCCCAGTCGGCCACTTCGATCTGCGGGAAGCCGGTGAACACCACGTGCGCCGCTTCCGGGTCGAAGGCGATGTTGAATTCGGCGGCCGGGGTGATGTTGCCGTGGCAGGTCACCGCCCCGCCCATCACCAGGAAACGCTTCACGCGCTGCGGCAGGGTCGGGTCCAGCTTCAGTGCCAAGGCCAGGTTGGTCAGCGGGCCCAGTGCGACCAGGAACAGCTCGCCGGCGTACTGGTGGGACAGGCGCAGGATCGCCAGCGCGGCATGTTCGGACTCGGCCTGGCGCTGGGCAGCGGGCAGGTTGACATCGCCGAAGCCATCGGCGCCATGCACGTGGGCGGCGTCGACGGACGGGTGCACCAGCGGCTCGGGGGTACCGGCGAACACCGGCACGTCTTCGCGGCCGGCCACTTCGCACAGCTTCAGCGCATTGCGGACGGTGTGGTCCAGGCCGACATTGCCGGCGGCAATGGTGAGGCCGACCACGTCGTGGCGTTCGTCGGCAAAGGCCATCAACAGGGCCAGGGCGTCATCAACACCCGGATCGGTGTCGATCAACAGCGGAATCTTCTTGGACATGCGTGCCGTCTTGAATTAGCGGCAAGGGAATGTCGCACCCCTGCATGACAAATACAAGGCGGGGTCAGGCGCCCGCGTACTTCACCGCAGAGCCTATCCAGCGGTGGACCACCCGGTCCGCCACATCGGGTTTCTCGCCCAGTAACCGCTCGGCCAGCGCGTGCACCTCCGGCAGCAGGTCGGCGTCGCGGGCCAGGTCGGCCATGCGGAAGCCGGCCAGGCCGGTCTGTCGGGTGCCGAGCAGTTCGCCGGGGCCGCGCAGTTCCAGGTCCTTTTCGGCGATGACGAAGCCGTCGTTGGTCTGGCGCATGGTTTCCAGTCGCTCGCGCGCCATCGCCGACAGCCGTGCCTGGTACAGCAGCACGCAACGCGATACCGCCGAGCCACGCCCGACCCGGCCGCGCAGCTGGTGCAGCTGGGCCAGGCCGAGCCGCTCGGCGTTCTCGATCACCATCAGCGAGGCGTTGGGCACGTCCACGCCGACTTCGATCACTGTAGTGGCTACGAGCAGGTCGATCTGACCGGCCTTGAACGCGACCATCGTGGCCAGTTTCTCGCTGGCTTTCAGCCGCCCGTGCACCAGCCCGACCCGCACCCCGGGCAGCAGCGCCTGCAGCGATTCGTAGGTGGCCTGGGCCGGGGTAGCGTCGAGCTCGTCGTTCTCTTCGATCAGGGTGCACACCCAGTAGACCTGCCGGCCTTCGCGGCAGGCCAGCGCGATGCGCTCGATCAGTTCCGGGCGGCGGTCGTTGTTCAGCGCCACGGTCTGCACCGGGGTGCGCCCGGGTGGCAGTTCGTCGATCGCCGAGACGTCCAGGTCGGCGTATTCGGACATCGCCAGGGTGCGCGGAATCGGGGTTGCGGTCATCACCAGCTGGTGCGGCACGCTGCGCCCACCCGCCCCCTTGTCGCGCAGCGCCAGCCGCTGGTGCACGCCGAAGCGATGCTGCTCGTCGACGATGGCCAGCGCCAGGTCATGGAACACCACCGCGTCCTGCATCAGCGCGTGGGTGCCGACCACGACCTGGGCCTGCCCGTTGGCCACCTGCTCCAGCACCTTGCTGCGCGCCTTGCCGGTGACCTTGCCGGCCAGCCACGCCACCTGCACGCCGAGCGGTTCCAGCCAGCCGCGCAGGTTGGTCAGGTGCTGTTCGGCCAGCAGCTCGGTCGGTGCCGCCAGCGCCACCTGCTTGCCCTGCTCCACCGCCAGCATGGCCGCCAGCGCGGCGACCACGGTCTTGCCCGAGCCCACATCGCCCTGCACCAGGCGCAGCATCGGGCGCGGCTTGGCGAGGTCATCGCGGATTTCGCCGAACACCCGCTTCTGCGCACCGGTGAGGGCGAACGGCAACTGTTTGAGCAGGGCCTTGCACAGCCGCCCGGGCCCGGCCAGTGGCGGCGCATGATGCGCCTGCAGCGCGATGCGCTGGCGGCGCAGGCTGAGGTGGTGGGCGAGCAGTTCTTCCAGCGCCAACCGGCGCTGCGCGGGATGGGTGCCGGCCGCCAGTGCGGCCAGGTTGGCGTCCGGCGGTGGCCGGTGCACGGTGAGCAGCGCGCTGCGCAGCGAGGGCAGCGCCAGGCCATCCAGCCAGCCGGGCGGCAGCAGTTCCAACGTGGACTCTTCGGGCAAGCGGTCCAAGGCCTGGCCGATCAGCCGGCGCAGGGTGGCGGGGCCCATGCCTTCCACGGTGGGATACACCGGATCCAGGCTGTCGCCCAACGCCGGATCGTCATTGCGGCCGAGTATCTGGTAACTGGGGTGGACGATCTCCAGCCCCAGCTGGCCCGGCTTGGGCGTGCCGAAGCAGCGCAGCCGGGTACCGACGGCGAACTGCGCGACCTGCTGCTGGCGGAAGTGGAAGAAGCGCAGCACCAGGGTGCCCTGCCCTTCGTCCTCCACTGCCACCTTCAGCGTGGGGCGGAAGCGCATGCCGCGGTCGACCGCGACCACCCGCCCTTCGACCTGCGCCGGCACGCCGTTGCGCAGGTCCTGGATGCGGGTCAGTGCGGTGCGGTCTTCATACCGCAGCGGCAGGTGCAGCCACAGGTCCTGCAGCGAGGCCAGGCCGCGTGCCGCCAGCTTGGCGGCCACGGCAGGACCCACGCCAGCGAGCACCGCCAGCGCGGTGTCGCCGGACGGCGCCAGCGCCGGGGTGACCGCCGACCTGCGTGCCACGTGGCGGTCAGTCGATGACCATGACCGCGTCGACCTCGAAGTTCGCGCCCTTGGGCAGGCCGGACACTTCGATGGTGGAGCGGGCCGGGAACGGCGCCTGGAAGTAGTCCTGCATGACCGCGTTGACCTTGGCGAATTCGGCCAGGTCGGTCAGGTACAGGCCCAGGCGGACCACCTGGTCGAGCGAGCCGCCGGCCGCTTCGGCCACGGCCTTGAGGTTGTCGAACGCGCGGCGTGCCTGCGCTTCGACGTCACCGGCACCGACGATGTCGCCGGTGGCGGGATCGAGCGGGATCTGGCCCGAGAAGTACACGGTGTTGCCGGCGCGCACGGCCTGCGAATACGGACCGATCGCGGCGGGGGCCTTTTCGGTGTTGATGATCTGACGGGACATGGGGAATCCAGGGTCGGAAAACAGAGTCCCCATTGTACCGGCGTTATTGTCGACGCACCGATTGCACCACCGACAGCCTGCGCAACCTGCGCATCACCTCGGCCAGGTGGTTGCGGTCGCGGACCTGGATGTTGAAGGCCAGTACCGCAGCATTGAAGTCACGGTCCAGGTAATCCACCCGTTCGATGTTGGAATGGCTCTGCGCGATCGCCGCAGCCAGCTGCGCCAGCACGCCGGTGCCGTTCTCCACTTCCACCACCAGCGCGGTGTCGTAGTCGCCGGAGACGGTGGTGTCCCAGCCGATCGGCACCCAGCGCTCCGGCGACTTGCGCAGTTCGGCCAGGTTCGGGCAGTCCAGTCGATGCACCACGATGCCCTTGCCGGCGGTGTGGTACCCCATGATGTCGTCGCCGGGGATCGGCTGGCAGCAGTTGGCGAAGCTGACCACGCCGCGCTCGCTGCCGTTGATCAGGATCTTTTCCTGCGAATGCTTCGAATGCGCGCCGCCGCGCAGTTCGGCATACGCCATCAGCGCCTGCGCAGCCTGGTTGGGCATCCAGTTGCCCAGCGCCACTTCGGCCAGCAGTGCTTCCAGGCGCGGGTACCGGTGTTCGGCCAGGAAGGCGTCCAGGCGCCCCTTGGGCAGCCGCTCCAGCGAGCTGTCCATCGCTTCGAGCGCGCGGTCCAGCATGCGATGGCCCAGCTGCACGGCATCTTCGTGCTCGAGCTGCTTGAGCTGGTGGCGGATCGCGGTACGCGCCTTGGAGCTGACCACGAACTCCAGCCATTGCGGCTTGGGCGTGGCCGAGCGCGCGGTGATCACTTCCACGGTCTGCCCGCTGACCAGCCGGGTGCGCAGCGGTACCAGTTTCTTGTCGACCCGCGAGGCCACCGCCATGTTGCCGACGTCGGTGTGCACCGCATAGGCGAAGTCCAGCGCGGTGGAATTCCTCGGCAGGGCGAGGATCTTGCCTTTGGGCGTGAACAGGTAGACCTCGTCCGGGAACAGGTCGACCTTGACGTTGTCGAGGAACTCCAGCGACGAACCGGCCGCGCGCTGCGAGTCGATCAGTTCGACGATCCAGGCATGGGCACGACTCTGCGCACTGTTGGGGCTGTCGCCGCCGAACTTGTAGGTCCAGTGCGCCGCCACGCCGCGCTCGGCGATCAGGTCCATTTCCTCGGTACGGATCTGCACTTCGATCGGCGAGCCGTACGGGCCGAACAGCACCGTGTGCAGCGACTGGTAGCCGTTGGCCTTGGGAATGGCGATGAAATCGCGGAAGCGTCCGTCCAGCGGCTTGAACGTGGCATGCACCGCGCCAAGTGCGTGGTAGGCGTTGGGCACACTGCGCACGACCAGGCGGAACCCGAACACGTCCATGACCTGGTCGAAGGATTTGTTCTCGTCGCGCATCTTGTTGTAGATGCTCCACGGGGTCTTGATCCGGCTGACCAGGCGGTGTTCCAGTCCTTCCTTGGCCAGCCGCTGGGAAAGCTGCACTTCCACCTGCGCCATCGCTTCGCGGCGCACCACCGGCTGGCTGCGGATGTGCTTTTCCAGGATCGCATGGCGCCACGGGTACAGCGCCTTGAAGCCGAGGTTCTGCAGCTCGCTCTTGACCAGGCTCATGCCCAGGCGCTGGGCGATGGGCGCGTAGATCTCCAGCGTCTCGCGGGCGATGCGGCCGCGCGCTTCGCGGCTCTGCGCGCCCAGCGTGCGCATGTTGTGCAGGCGATCGGCCAGCTTGATCATGATCACGCGCAGGTCGCGCGACATTGCCAGCAGCATCTTGCGGAAGCTCTCGGCGGCCGCTTCCTGGCGGTCGCGGAACTTCAGCTTGTCCAGCTTGGTCACGCCGTCGACCAGTTCGGCCACGGCTTCGCCGAACTCGGCAGCCAGCGCCTCACGGGTCAGCGGGGTGTCTTCGATGGTGTCGTGCAGGATCGCGGCGATCAGCGCTTCCACGTCCAGGCCGAGCTCGGCCAGCACCTGGGCCACGGCCACCGGATGGGTGATGTAGGGCTCGCCGGACTTGCGGGTCTGCCCGGCATGCGCCGATGCGCCGACTTCCCAGGCACGGCGCAGCAGCGGCAGCTGCTCGGGCGGCAGGTAGTGGGCCGCGCGTTCAAGCTGGAGGACATAGTCGGGTACGGCCGCGCCGGGAGACGTGGCGACCTTGGCAGAGGGGCCTGGGTTCATGGCTGGAAGACTATTCCAGCAATGGGATATCGGCAAACTATTGCGTATCGATCGGTTCGATTGACAACGTCTGAAATGCAAACAGCCCGCACAAGGCGGGCTGTTCGTGGACAACGGTGATCGCGCGGACGATCAGTCGTCGTTCTTGGACATGTCTTCGTCGGCAACGACTTCGGCAGCGGCCCATTCCAGCGCTTCACGCTCGGCGCGCTCGCGTTCGGCCTTCTCGACTTCGTCGATCAGCGCGTTGTCGATCTTGCGGGCGGCAATTTCGCGCAGCGCCAGCACGGTCGGCTTGTCTTCGGTTTCGCTGTTGTCCAGGGTGGCCTGGACGCCATTGGCCAGCTGACGGGCGCGCTTGGACGCCATCATGACCAGCTCGAAACGGTTATCGACGACTTCCAGGCAATCTTCTACGGTGATGCGGGCCATGCGGGCTCCCGGCAGCCGGCAAGGGCTGCGCAATCGAATGAGGGAAAGGGGAGCGATTGTACCGGCCGGGGCTGGACAAAATCAAGCCGACCGGCTAGCCGCCCCTTGTGAATCAGTCAGTTGCCGTTGCCGTCCTGGGTCAGCAGGGCCTGGATCAGGCCGGCGTGGCGGACTTTCTGCGACTCGCGGCGCAGGCGGCTGGCCGTGAAGATGGCGCACAGCTCGTCCACGGCAGTCTCGAACACCTCGTTGACGATGACGTAGTCGAAGTCGTTGAAGTGCAGCATTTCCTCGCGCGCGGCGGCCAGGCGCTGGGCGATCACCGCCTCGCTGTCCTGCCCGCGCTTGCGCATGCGGTCCTGCAGCGCCTGTTTCGACGGCGGCAGGATGAACACCGTGACCGTGCCCGGGACCAGCTGGCGGACCTGCTGGGCGCCCTGCCAGTCGATCTCCAGCAGCACGTCCTGGCCGGCCGCCAGCTGTGGCTCCACCGACTGCCGGGCGGTGCCCTTCCAGTCGCCGTGCACCCAGGCGTGCTCGAAGAAGTCGCCGGCGGCGATCATCCGCTCGAACTCCTCGGCACTGACGAAGTGGTAGTGCTCGCCGTTGACCTCGCCCGGGCGGGTGGCGCGCGAGGTGAACGAGATCGACAGGGCGATCTGGGGGTCGCGCGCCAGGGTGGCGTTGACGATGCTGCTCTTGCCGGCCCCGGAAGGCGCGGCCACGATGTACAGGGTGCCGCGCGCCGGCGCGCCGCTGGAGGTGGGCTGGCTGCTCATTCGATGTTCTGCACCTGTTCGCGGATCTGGTCGATCAGCACCTTCAGCTCGACGGCGGCGTTGGAGGTGCGGCTGTCCACCGACTTGGAGCCCAGCGTGTTGGCTTCACGGTTGAACTCCTGCAGGAGGAAGTCCAGGCGGCGGCCGACCGGTTCGCGCTGCTTGAGTACGCGGCGGATCTCCACGATATGGCTGCGCAGGCGGTCCAGTTCCTCGTCCACGTCCAGCTTCTGCAGCCACAGCACCAGCTCCTGCTCGGCGCGGCCGGGGTCGACCGGGTGGGGCAGGTCGGCCAGGCGCGCGGCAAGCTTGGTGCGCTGGCCGTCGCGGATCAGCGGGATCAGGGTGGTGACGTCGGCGGCGATGCGCTCGATCGCGTCAACGCGCTCGCTGATGGCAGTGGCCAGCTTGTCGCCTTCGCGCTCACGCGCGGCCAGGAAGCCGTCCAGCACCTGCTCCAGCAGGGCCAGCGCCTCGGCCTGGAGGGCGGGCGCGTCGGTGGCTTCGCCCAGGGTCACGCCCGGCAGCTGCAGCAGGTCGGTGAAGCTGACCTGCAGGTTGGGAAAGTCGGAGGTCAGCCGGTGCGCCAGCGCGCCCAGCTGGCCCAGCAGCACCTCGTTGACCTGCAGGCTGGCACCACTTTCCGGCGCGCGCAGGCGCATCACCAGGTCCAGCTTGCCACGGCTCAACCGCGCGGCGATCCGCTCGCGCAGCTGCGGTTCCAGCGCGCGCAGCTCTTCGGGAAGGCGCGTGCCGACTTCCAGGAAGCGGTGGTTGACCGAGCGCAGCTCGCACCCCAGCGTGCCCCAGGGGGTCGCCCGCTCGCCGCCGGCATAGGCGGTCATGCTTCGAATCATTCGGGGTTTCCGATGCTCTCAAAGGGGGAATGGTACCCTAGCGGTTCCTTTTGAGCCTCCTCGCCTGCCGGTCCCCGGCCCGGGCGCGGAACCGCATCCCCCGTCATACCGGAAGCCACCCATGTCCGATTCCCGTCCCAGCGGCCGCCAGGCCGACCAGCTGCGCGAAGTGCGCATCGAACGCGCCTTCACCCGCCACGCCGAAGGCTCGGTGCTGGTCAGCTTCGGTGAAACCCGCGTGCTGTGCACCGCCAGCGTTGAAAACCGCGTGCCGGGCTTCCTGCGCGGCAAGGGCGAAGGCTGGGTCACCGCCGAGTACGGCATGCTGCCGCGCTCCACCCACACCCGCAACGACCGCGAAGCGGCGCGTGGCAAGCAGGGCGGCCGCACCCTGGAGATCCAGCGCCTGATCGGCCGGACCCTGCGTGCCTGCATCGACCGTGGCGCGCTCGGCGAGCGCACCATCACCCTGGACTGCGACGTGCTGCAGGCCGACGGCGGCACCCGTACCGCCGCCATCACCGGCGCCTACGTGGCGCTGGTGGACGCGGTGAACTTCCTGATCAAGCGCGGCGACATCAAGCGCAACCCGATCTTCGGCGCCGTCGCGGCGGTGTCGGTAGGCGTCTATCGCGGCACCCCGGTGCTGGACCTGGATTACGCCGAAGACAGCGACTGCGACACCGACATGAACGTGGTGATGAACGACGGCGGCGGCTTCATCGAGTTGCAGGGCACCGCCGAAGGCCATGCGTTCCGCCGCGACGAACTGGACGCGCTGCTCGCGCTGGCTGAGAAAGGCATCACCGACCTGTTCGCGGCCCAGCAGGCCGCGCTGGCGCAGCCGTGAACCAACGCCTGGCCCTGGTCACGCTGGTGGTGGCCGATTACGACGAGGCGATCGCCTGGTACACGGGCAAGCTGGGCTTCCACCTGATCGAGGACATAGACCAGGGCAGCAAGCGCTGGGTCGTGGTCGGCCCGACCGACGGCAGCGCTGCGGCGCTGCTGCTGGCGCGCGCAGGCAACGACGAGCAACGCAGCCGGGTCGGCAACCAGACCGGTGGCCGGGTCGGCTTCTTCCTCAACACCGACGATTTCCACCGCGACCATGCCGCGATGACCGCGCGTGGCGTGGAATTCCTTGAAGCCCCGCGCGACGAGTCGTATGCCACGGTCGCCGTGTTCCGCGACCTGTACGGCAACACGTGGGACCTGCTGGAGCCGAAGCAATGAAACTGGTACTGGCCAGCGGCAACGCCGGCAAACTTAAGGAACTGCAGGCCATGCTGGCCGGCCTGCCGCTGGAGATCGTGGCGCAGGCCGCGCTGGGCGTCAGCGACGTACCGGAAACCGGCCTGACCTTCGTCGAGAACGCGCTGATCAAGGCGCGGCATGCGTGCGCCAGCACCGGCCTGCCGGCGCTGGCCGACGACTCGGGCCTGATCGTGGATGCGCTCAACGGCGCGCCCGGTCTTTACAGCGCGCGTTATGCGGGCAGCCCGACCGATGACGCGGCCAACAACGCCAAGCTGCTCGAGGCGATGCGCGATGTTCCCGCCGGCAGCCGCACCGCGCGCTTCTACGCGGTGATCGTGCTGCTGCGCCACGCCAACGATCCGCAGCCGCTGATCTGCGAAGGCAGCTGGGAAGGCGAGATCCTCGACGAGCTGCGCGGCAGCCACGGCTTCGGCTACAACCCGGTGTTCCTGGACACGGTGCTGGGCCAGACTGCGGCGGAAATGGCGCCGGACGTGAAGAACGCGATGAGCCATCGCGGCAAGGCACTGCAGCTGCTGAAGTCGAAGCTGGCGTCCATCTATTGATCCTTGCCGGGCAGAGCCCGGCACTACGCATTGCGAGGAGCCGGCCAGCGGCCGGCACTACCCAGATGTCCCAAGACGATTGCAACCATCTGCCTGGCGAGCGCTGCGACCACGACCATGGCGTGTCGCTGGTGCCACCGCCGCTGTCGCTCTACGTGCACCTGCCGTGGTGCGTGCGCAAGTGCCCGTACTGCGATTTCAATTCGCACCAGGCCAAGGGCGAACTGCCGTTCGAGGCGTATGTCGATGCGCTGATCCGCGACCTCGACCAGGACCTGCCGCTGGTCTGGGGCCGGGTGGTGAACAGCGTGTTCTTCGGTGGCGGTACGCCCAGCCTGTTCCCGCCTGAAGCGATCGACCGTTTCCTGCAGGCGGCGTCGGCACGGCTGCGCTTCGCGCCGAACCTGGAAGTGACCCTGGAAACCAACCCGGGCACCGCCGAGCACGGCCGCTTCGACCGCTACCGCGCGGCCGGGGTGAACCGGATCAGTTTCGGGATCCAGACCTTCAACGACGCCGCACTGCAGCGGCTGGGCCGCATCCACGACAGTGGCGAAGCCGAGCGTGCGGTGAAGCTGGCCCAGGACGCGGGCTACGACAACTTCAACATCGACCTCATGTACGCGCTGCCGGAGCAGACCCTGGCCCAGGCCGAGCATGACCTGGAACGCGCGTTCGCCCTGCAGCCCACCCACCTGTCGCACTACCAGCTCACCCTGGAACCGAACACGGTGTTTTTCGCGCGACCGCCGCAGGGGATCCCCGACGACGATTCGGCCTGGGACATGCAGGAGCACTGCCAGCGCATGCTGGCCGAGGCCGGCTACGCGCAGTACGAGGTCAGCGCCTATGCGCGACCCGGCCGGCAGAGCCAGCACAACCTGAACTACTGGCGTTTCGGCGACTACCTGGGGATCGGGGCCGGGGCCCACGGCAAGATCAGCAGCGGCGCCGGGCAGAACGTGCTGCGCCGCTGGAAGCACAAGCATCCGCAGACCTTCATGGACACCGCCGGCACGGCCGCGTCCCTGGGGGGCGACGAGGTGATCGATGCCGGGCGCCTGCCGTTCGAGTACATGCTCAACCTGCTGCGCCTGCACGAAGGATTTTCGCTGCGGGACTTCGAGTCGCGTACCGGCCTGGAGCGGGCGCGGATCGCCGCGCCGGTGCAGGTGGCGGTGGCCCGGGGCTGGTTGGCGGTGGACGGCGACCGGGTGCAGCCGACCGAGCTGGGCCGACGCTTCACCAACGATGTGGTGGAACTGTTCCTGTAGGGAGTTCCCTTCTGGCGGGGACCCCGGGAACACGGTAGATTCTGTGCTCTCAGGGGAGCCGGAACCTACAACGGATGTCAGCGTCCGCACCTTCATCGCAGCCCGATCCGACCCGGTTCGCCGGCGTCAACGCGCCGCCGCGCGTGCGCCACCTGCTGGCGGCCCTGCACGCGCTGGCCGAAAAGACCTTGGGTACGCCGCTCAAGCTGACCATCGTGGAGCTGGAACGCGAGCTGTTCCGCGACGCCGAGCGCGCCCGCAACAGCCAGATCCAGGCCGACATCTACGCCCAGGCTCGACGCCTGCACGAGATCAACGCGCAGTTCGCGCCGCGCTTCCTGGACGCGCTGGGCACGGTGCTGGCCACCCTGCGCGAACCGCGGGTGCGCCACGTGCCGGTGCCGACCCAGCCGGTCTCGGCCACCACGCTGACCCTGGTCACCGATACCGACATCGACCGCGACATCGTGCTGGCCGACATCGTCCGGCGCGAGTCGCAACGCTCGGCCGGTGCGCTGCAGCTGCTCGGGCAGCGCTTCGGCGTGCTCGCGGCCAGTCCTGCCTTCGACGTGGAAGACCTGCCGTTCGGGCCCAACGTGCTGTGCCGGATCGCGCGCGACCTGGGCGAGGAATTCGCGCTCGGCCTGGAAACCCAGCTGGCGCTGTACCGGGTGTTCGACCGCCAGTTGATCGAGCGGCTGGGCGAGCTGCTGGAACGCGCCAATATCCTGCTGACCCACGAAGGCGTGCTGCCCGGCCTGGTCTACACGCCCTACCTGGCCCGTTCGGCCACCACCCGGCGCATCGTCACCGGGCCGGAGCGTGGCGCGGGCAACGCCGCTGGCGGCGCCGCCAACCGCCCGGTCACCGGCTGGAGCGGGTCGGCCGGCGCCGGCAGCTGGGCCGCGATGACCAGCGAGGCGATCGGCCCGGTCGCGGCCTCCGCCTCCACCGCGACACCGCCGCCGCTGCCCGCCACCGGCACGCCGGGGCCTGGCGCCGACATGAACGCGCCGGCCCTGTCGGCCCTGCATCATCTGCTGGACGCGGCCCGCCACACCCAGGGTGCAACTGGCCTTGCGGCCGCCGCCGCGGCGACCGGCCCAGGCCACATGGCCGGCGCTGCGGGCGGCGCGGCCGGCACCGGCACG
>NZ_CAUQLJ010000044.1:0-13025 GCF_963519125.1 uncultured Stenotrophomonas sp.
TTTCAACCCCCCCCTCCCCCCCATCCCACCAAAACGGCCCCCCCTGGGGGTGGATTTGTTGGTTTGTGGGCGGAGAGGGGGGGAGTCTAAGCCACACAACTCCCAGAACCCTTGCAGCGCAAGACTTAACGCCCGAGGCACCCGCATAAGGTGTCCAAGGAAGGGGCCACGATACCACCGCCGTTCCCGAGGCCACAATGCAGGTTCCGCGCGTTCAGCCTGTACAATCTCAACGCGCCAAGGTAGGCGCGCCCACAGGGGGATCAATGAAGACAATTACCGGGCTGGCCTGCCTTCTTCTGGCCGGATGTGCGACAAGTGCCGCGCCGAACTTCTTCAACGGCAACTATTACATGGCTGGGGACGCGACCTGCAAGCAGGTCCGGGCCCTCTCGCCCACCCGAGTCATGTGTATCGACAAGAAGGGCAATGACACAGGCTACCGGGACGCACTGACTGCCGAGCAGTTGCAGATGTACCACATGCAAATGCAGTACCAGCAGGCTCAAGCACAACTGTATAGCCAAGAACTCCAACGTTCCAACCAAGCCCTACAGAACAGCACCCAACAGTTGCTACAGCAGAGTCAGCAGTACACTGCCCCTCAAGTGGCACCCATAACGCCTCCCGGCGGATATCAAACGCGCTGCCTTGTGAATGGGATTTACGTTAGTTGCAGGTCCAACTAAAACGAATTCGGAGAGCGTAATGGGCGACTTTGAGCGCACCTTCGGGGCAGGGGCCAATCTCGACTCTATTATCGGTGGATTTAATCGAGATCACTTCCGAGAGCAGCGATCCACGCGCAGCAGTCCAACGCCCAGAAAAAAAACGTTCAAGACGTTTCGGGAGGCCAGTGACTGGGCGAAGAGTAATCCGGGACGTTCTTTTGGGCGCGTCCCTGGTACGGATGAATTTGAGCCCAAGGGGTGATCAAATTTAGTTTGAGTCCGCCACTGTTGGGCCGACGGCTGGCGTACTAGCCAGCCGTCGAGCGGTTCGCCTTAGGCTTGCTCTTCCTGTTCCTCCACCCAATCCAATACCGCGCGCATCTCTCTCTGGTCGTAGTAGGAAGGCGCAGAGCGCGGCTCAAACACTCCGTTAGCAATCGCGGCATCAAAATAATGGCGTGCGGCTTCATAGTTCGGCACATGCAGGCGCTTGATCAGTTCCAGAACCTCGCTCTCTTCCGAGAAACGCTTATCCGCTAGGAACGACAGGAGCGTAATCAGGCCATCGGGACCCACAAAACTGGAAAGCGGCAGGTCGGCAACCGTGTATCTCTTGGCGGCAAACCACTGGTCCTCGTCGTGGTAGCACGCGCTTTTGCGGTCCGCATTTGGGGATGCGTGTCGGTGGTGGACAAGGCGGAGATGGTGGGCACTCCGCTGAATGTCATCGGGTCCGTTTCGTCCATTGAGCCACTCTACCCAGCCATCATCGACGCTGAGGATAGGATGGCCGCATTGGTCGCAAGTCCACGGTGCATCGACTGCCATATTTGCCCCCTGCTTTCAGTTGAGCCTCTATTTGTAGCGCGGCCGAAGACCGGCGGCAAGCGGCGTTTGTGGTGCCCGTGCAGATGCAGGCACCTGGGTGGGCGAAGCCCCCACCAAAGCCGCTTTTGCCTTTAATTTCTTAGCCTTTTCATGCTTCCTTGCTTTGGTACGTGCGGCCTTGGTTACCGCCACATTTTTCACGGGGCCGGACACACTGGCGCGAGGCCGCTGACCACCCCGGCCGCGCCGCTTCGTACCGTAGGACATGAGGGAAGCGGTAGAACGGTGGCCCATAATTTTCGCAGCCGTTTCCGGCGTAGCCTTTCCGTCCGAAATGTCTGCTTTCAGATCGCTCCCGACAGCATGGCGGAACGTGTAGCAACTCATGCCTTGCACCTGCAACGCACGGTTTAGGCTTCTGTAGTCGGCGGGCGTCGTGGCAAGCGTGTAGAGCCCGCCACGCTCGGCACACAACAGCGCAAGCCCTTGGACAGCCTTACCGCCGCCCGACAGGGGGAAGGCCAAGCGGCGCTTTTCGTGGCCCCGTAACGCGTCCACCTTCGCTCCAATTATTTCCACACCGATGCCGCTGGGCTTTCCATGCTTGTCCCTCAACAATTTCACGCTAACCCCGGCCATCAACTCTGCCGGGCGGCATCCCGTCAACGCCAACAGCGCCAGACGCTCGCTGTGCCGCTCTAGGAGCCTCGTTCCACGGTGTCTGCTGTCCAACAGCGCACAAGCAGCGGTGTCCGCTGTCGGCGCGCCACTGAGGCGCTTGGACTTGTCCACCGGCTTGCGGCCCTCCGTTTTTATTTTGAGGGCCTTCGCCGCCCAGGCCTTTCGACCCGCCGCCAAAAATTGGTCATCAAGCGCAACGGCCAATCTCCACGCTTCTGCGGTGCACTGTTGGGCCTTAGCCACGTCGCCGGATTTGCGCGCCTGTTCAGACAGTGCGCGCCACGCCCGCACGTCCTCGGCCATTGCCCAGCGGCACGCCGTTCGCAACTTGTTCCAATGTTGCGCACTGTTCGCCTTCTCCCACGCCGTCACTCCCTCGCGCACCAATCGCGTGTACACGCGCCGGTACTCGTCTGACGTTTCGGGCGTTAGCGCGCGCTCCGGACACTCGGCCAGAACCTTCCGCGTGTACTTGTCGGCTTCCAATGTCCACGGCTTACCGGTGGCAATGGCCTCCCGGCGGTGCCACTGTTCATCCCGTTCCAATTTTTCTTTGTGCTTCCTCGTCCACCCGTCACACAGGGGTGACGGGCGAACATCGTGCGCACGTCCGCCCGTTTCATAATCTGAAACGAGCGCGGGGGCTGTGCCCCCGTGTGGCCTTATGGGGTTACGCTCTCGCTCCACCCCGTCCACACTCCCCCCATTCTCGGACGGAATAACCGTCCGAAAATGGTTTGAAGCATGTATGGTTGAAGGTGATTTCTGTTTCATAATTTAATTGAAACAGAAAAACGAAAGCGCGCAATGGGTCTGGGTGACCAAACTCCTGCTCGCGAATGACGTACCAAACCGCCCAGTAGTGCCGACTCAGCACGAACGCCGCCAGAGGTGCGGATGCTTGGCGCAGTGCATGGAAGGACGCGCAGCGATGGAACGAGCGGGTATTGCGGACGGATGCGCGTGGACGCCGAGCGTCATAAAAACAAAGCCGCACTGGCTGATAGATATTGGGTGTGTGTTGGTGACTGTCCTGAACATATGCACATGTCGCACCGCAGGTGTTCTAACGCCGTGTGTCAATTTTTCTGAAAAATCACCCTGAAACCATTGCTCCGCAAGGGTTTCGGCGTGTACACGGGCGTGTGACGATCTGAGACGAAAAAATGGCTGATAGCCAAGCGCCGCAACGGTTTCGCCGTGCGCCCTTCAAACACGGGAACTCGCCCATTGAAAAAGGGGCCGTTTCCGGCCCCTTCTTCATCCGCATCAATATCAAGAAATTGATTTTGATACTTTATCGGCCATTGACTCTTCTATTTCAAGCCCCACGCGTGGGGCAAATTGAGCCGACATGGTCAAACTAGCATCACCACGAGATATGTCAATAGCGACTGATTGATAATTAAAAAAATAAACCCCGCTTGACAATTAGGCGGGGTTTATTATGTTGAATATATGGCCACACGGTTGACAGACCGTATGGCGAGTAAGGCAAAAAGAGACTTTGCGATACCCAAGCAGTTGCTCCTACTCATTCAAGGTAGCAATGAACGCAAAAAAATCAAGCCCCTTTCTCGCCCACTTCTCTGCTCAGCCGATAGGCCATCGGATACTGAAGAAACGGGGCAAGTAACCACGCCGCAAATATTCGTGACTGTCGCGCAAGGCGGGGATTATTGAACACGGCGCACTGCATAACTAGGTACGAAGGGCTGGACGATTTCCCCCCGACGCACTGGCCCTGACCAGGTTCAAGGCGGAGTTTATTCCGCGCACAGGGCTGGCAACACCGATAAACCGTGTGTTGCTTGTGGGCTACGGTAGGGTGGGTTTGAAATCACATTCCGGGCGTTCACAGACAAGTTCGTTGCCCTTGGGGAGTTTTCCCTGTGGGAAAACGAATAACATCTGTGAACACCCTCAAGCCAAAGCTAAAAGCAATATTGTGGATAAATCCACTCCTAAGTCTAACGACCTAATACTTTAGAAAAGCTAGGTTTTTCTAGTAGTAAAGCTTTACTGCACCATGGAAAGCCAATAAATAAAATACAAGCCCGGAGGGGCGTAATGAAATGAAGCCGGTGCGCGCGCCCCAGATGGGATTGCCGGGCTGGCATGGAATTATAAAAACGGGCGGGGACAGAGCCCCGCACGCATCCGCGCTTTAGACAGGAGAAAACAGCGGAGTCAGCGCGTTGATCTTTATCACCCCGGCTGCGCTCCAATCCAAGGCTGGAAAACATTGCGCTGACAGCGCTGCCGGAGAGACCTTCTTACCGTAGACCGCGGAATGATCGTCATCAGCGTCCCGCCCGCCTTCGTGACCAACGTAGGCGACTCGGTACTCCTTGCCTACCAAACCATCCTGCATGCGCTGAATGACTGTCTTGCGAAAACTGTGGAGGCCAATCCGCCCTTCGCCGCGCGCGGATATTTTCAAAGTGTCACTGAGCAGATGACTGAATGCCTTCTGTGGGCCATTGGCTGGGCCGTTCTTAGCGTCAAACGTCAGATTGGGGAACAACTTGCTTTCCCCCTCCCCGCGCAGCCGCTCAACCAAGACCCACAAGCCGAGTTGGAGCAAGTCTGGGTGGATCGGGATGATGCGCTCGCTGGCTTCGGTCTTTAGGCTCTTGTCTTGCCCCTCTGTAGTGATGTGGATGCACTTGATCCCATCCACCACCTTGAAGTCGTCCAGTTCCAACTGGGCGATCTCATTGCTGCGCGCCCCGGTGTACAGAGCAATCAAGGCCACCCAACGCGACGACTGCCGCCTCATGGCCTTGAGCGCAGTAGCGCTAAAAATAATTTTGAGTTGTGGCAGATCGAAGGCCTGCCAGCCGGTCTTTTTGGACTGCAAACGTTTGGCCTTCTTACTGACTTTGATGTGGCCTCGGGCGATGTTGTCGCCCTTGGGGTAGTAGCCCGCAGCCATAGCCCAGTCAAAAAACAGAGACAACCACCTCGTTTTGGTTTCAATGTAACCATCGGTCAGCGGCTTACCAGATCGCTCGGCTGGTGTCTGTTTGAGGTGGATAACCCACTCAGCGCAATCAGTCTTGGACAGATCGCCCATTGCCACCCGCGCCGGTGAGGGCTTACGCGTGGAGTTCTTCCACGCAACAAAGGCGTTCACGGCTTCCAACTTCTGACCTGGCGTTTTACGGGCTCCGCTGGTCAACGTCTTGGACCATTTTTCGACTGCCATCTCCAAGGCGATGCGAGTGGACGCGGACAGCGGCGCACCACCAACAGAGGCCACCCCTTGCGCGTTCAGCAACCGGACGGTTTCCAAAGCCGCCGCGTTGTCCTGCGCCGAACCGTCCGTTTTGACTGTGTAGCCGTGAGGACCGGCTACTACTTCAAAGTCAGCCTGCCCCTTCTGCGCGCTGCGGAGCAGTTCATCCACGCTCTTTGCCATATCCCCTCCTTGAAGGGCCACAGCATAGCGGGAGGCGAGCACAAGGGCTTGCAGATGCGCCACACGGGCATCACGAGTACCAAGGGAGCGCTTCACCACCTTCAGGCCCAGCGGGCCTTGGAAGCGCTTGGGGACCTTCCAACGAAAGTGATAGACCCCAGTGGAAGAGACAACAAGATAGTTCGGCAATCGCATGAGAGTGTCCAAGCGAGTGCCCAAGAGCCCCAAAATGAAAACGCCCGCAAGTCTTTGACTGGCGGGCGCTTCATCTAATCTGGCGGAGAGGGGGGGATTCGAACCCCCGAGGCGCTATAAACGCCTGCCTGATTTCGAGTCAGGTACATTCAACCGCTCTGCCACCTCTCCAGATGGTCCCCGGCGAACCGGGGAGCGAATAATACGGTGACGACGCGCCGACGGCAAGCCATTCCGCAGCTGCCGATGAATTTCTTCTGTATCGATGCCTTGCCGGATGTCCGCAGGGCCGCGATCATGCCGTTATCCCTCAGCAATACACTCCCCTGGCCTGCGCGCGACCATGATCGAATTCGGACACCTGACCCACCCTGGCCTGCGCCGTGACCTCAACGAGGATACCTACTACGGGGACGGCGAACTGGCATTGTGGCTGGTGGCCGATGGCATGGGCGGGCACGCCTGTGGCGAGGTGGCCAGCGCACTGGCGCGCGAGACCATCGTGCGCGAGATCCGCCAGGGCGCCACCCTGGCACACGCGATCCGGGTCGCCGACGAGGAAATCATCCGCACCTCGCGCCGCCGCAACGACAGCCTGCCGATGGGTACCACGGTGGTGGCCGCGCGCGTGCAGGGCAACCGCTATGAGGTGGCCTGGGTCGGCGACAGCCGGGCCTACCTGTGGCGCGACGGCAGCCTGGCCCAGTTGAGCCAGGACCACAGCGTCGTCCAGGAAATGGTCGCGCAGGGCAACCTGACCGCTGAACAGGCCCGCGCCCACCCGCACCGCAACGTGGTGACCCAGGCGCTGGGAGTGACCGACCCGGCGCACCTGAACGTGGCCACCACCACCGGCGAACTACGCCCGGGCATGCAGCTGCTGCTGTGCAGCGACGGGCTGACCGAAGAGGTCGAAGACCGGGACATCGCCCGCACCCTGGCCTACGACGACGCCAGTGCGCAGGAATGCGTGGACACGCTGGTGGCGGCCGCGCTGGATGGCGGTGGGTCGGACAACATCACGGCGATTCTTGTGCGTTGCCATTGATTGGCGTGGGTCACGACCGTTGGTCGTGACCCCCTTACGCAACGGCCTCTTCCGCCTTCGGGCCGTCCCAGATCGCGTGACCGGCCTTCTTGCGCAGTTTGGCCAGGCGCGCTTCGTGCGCTTCCAGCTCCGAGGCGGTGGCCACCACGCGCGGGCGCGGCAGCAGGCGGCTGCTGTCGAAGGCCTGGGCCTGTGCACTGCCGGGACGGACATCGTCGGCAGACCCAAAGCCGATTTCCTCCTGGCCCGAGGTCAGCGCGATGTACACATCGCCCAGGATCTGGGCGTCGAGCAGGCCGCCATGCAGCTGGCGGTGCGCGTTGTCCACGCCCAGCCGCTTGCACAGTGCATCCAGCGAATTGCGCTGGCCGGGATAACGCTCGCGCGCCATCTTCAGGGTATCGATGACCGTGCAGCGGTCGGTGATTTTCCCGTACTGGTCGCCCAGCAACGACAGCTCGTAATCCAGGAAGCCCAGGTCGAACGCAGCGTTGTGGATGATCAGCTCGGCGCCGTCGATGTAGGCCAGGAATTCCTCGGCGACCTGCGCGAACGCCGGCTTGTCGGCCAGGAACTCCAGGGTCAGGCCGGTGACTTCCTGCGCGCCCTGTTCGAACTCGCAGTCGGGCTTGAGGTACTGGTGGTAGTTGTTGCCGCTCGGGCGGCGCTCGAGCAGTTCCACACAGCCGATTTCGACGATGCGGTTGCCCTTGCGCCATTCCAGGCCGGTGGTTTCGGTGTCGAGGATGATCTGACGCATGTGCTCAGTGTACCGGGCCGCCGGCGCGGATACGGATCGCGGCGTCGCGCGCCAGCGTGTCCACCCGCTCATTGTCCGGGTCGCCGGAATGCCCCTTTACCCAGCGCCAGTCGATGCTGTGCTTCTGCGTGGCCGCGTGCAGGCGCTCCCACAGGTCGCGGTTCTTGACCGGATCGCCGCCGGCGGTCTTCCAGTTCTTGCGGATCCAGCCCGGCAGCCACTGGGTCAGGCCCTGGCGCACGTACTGGGAATCGGTGAACAGCACGATCTCGCACGGCTCGGTCAGCGCTTCCAAGCCGGAAATGGCCGCCATCAGTTCCATCCGGTTGTTGGTGGTGTGCGCTTCGCCGCCGCTGAGCTCGCGCTCGTGGCCCTTGTAGCGCATCAACGCGGCCCAGCCGCCCGGACCGGGGTTGCCCAGGCAGGAACCGTCGGTGTGGATTTCAATGGTTTTCAATACAACTCCAGATCAGGTCGCCACGGTACCGTGCCAGCGGCGGACCGGCAGTGGCTTGGGTCCTGGCAGGGCCAGGGTGCGTTTTTCGGCGGTAAACAGGCAGGCCGCGCGCAGCGCCGCAACGCTGCGCTGTCCCGGTGCGCGATCGCGCCACATCGGGCCCAGCCAGTCCAGCGCGTCGCAGGCCAGGCCGGCCTGCTCCAGGGTGTGCCGCAGTCGCTGCGGGGTGCGCACCACCAGGCCGTGGTGGCGCCACTGGCGGCGGAACGGGCTGAACGGATTGAGCGTGGACAACCACAGCCGCCCGCCCGGCATCAGCACCCGCTCGCATTCGGCGATCAGCTGCTCCGCGTCGCGCGCGGTCACGTGCTGCAGCACGATGGCGTTGAGGCTTTCGCTGGGGAACGGCAGCGGGAGCGCGCAGGTGACATCGCCTGAGTAGCCGCGCGCGGTGCGGTAGAGGCGCATACCCTGCCCCGGCAGGCTTACCGCTTCTTCATGCCACGACGGGGTCGGTGCGATCCACAGCCATGGGGTCACCGGGTGCGAGGCCAGCACCGATTCCAGCGTCTGTCGTTCCAGTTCACGCAGCACTTGCGCCGGTTCAGTATCAAACCAGGATGCGACAGAAGCTTGACGGAGGCTCGGCGCGGCGGGCATGGTCCAATTCTATGCGACTGACTGCCCTACCCGCATTCGCGGACAACTACATCTGGGCGCTGGTCGCCGACGACGGCCGTGCGATCGTGGTCGACCCCGGCCAGGCCTCCCCGGTACTGGCTGCGGCGACGCAGCAGAACTGGCGCCCGCACACGATTCTGCTGACCCACCACCACGATGACCATATCGGCGGTGTGGCCGAGCTGCAGGCCCGCTATCCCGGGGTTTCCGTGCTGGCCCCGGACGATCCGCGCATTCCCATGGCCACCCAACGGGTCGCCGGAGGTGAACGCGTTCAGGCATTGGGGTTGGAGATCGACGTAGTATCCGTGCCCGGACACACCCGTTCGCATGTCGCGTTTCACACTGCTGAACATCTTTTCAGTGGCGATTCGCTGTTCAGCCTGGGGTGTGGACGCATGTTCGAAGGTACGCCGCCCCAACTTCTGGCATCCCTGAAGAAGCTGGCGTCCCTGCCGCCGCACCTGCTGATGTGCTGCGGACATGAGTACACCGTGACAAATGCCGTCTTCGCGCGGCATGTCGACCCCGCCAACGCCGCGCTCGCGCGACGCCAAGAGGAGGCCCTGGCCATGCGCCGCGATGAACGCCCCACGCTGCCGGTTGCACTGGCCAGCGAGCTGGAATGCAATCCGTTCCTGCGTACCGATACCCCCGCCGTACGTGCCGCGGTAAGCCAGCACCTCGGTCGTCCCGTCACCGATGAAGTCGATGTCCTGGCGGGTCTGCGGGGCTGGAAAGACGGATTCCGAACATGAGTCGGCGATGGTTGCCGCTCGCGGCCGGCCTGGCGATCGCTTTGGCCGGCACCGCGGGCGCCCAGTCGTTGAGTGCAGGGATGTCGCAGAACGTGGCCGGGCTTTCGCAGCTGCCACTGGACGCTGCCGCCCTGCCCCCCGCCTCGGTCCGTAATGGCCAGGACATCTTCGCCAGTTTCCGCGAGGGCCTGGCTGAACCCACCTGCGATGCCGAGGCCACCAGCCCGCGCTGGCAGAAGCAGTTCGCCCATGCGCCCTCGCGCCTGGCGAACCAGGATGACGATGCGCTGGTGCTGTTCGGCTACGTGGTCGAAGAACTGCGCAAGGCCGACCTGCCCACCGAATTTGCGCTGATCCCGTTCGTGGAAAGCGGCTACCGGCCCAATGCCCGCAACGGCAGCGGCCCGGCCGGACTGTGGCAATTCATTGCCAGCACGGCGAAGAACCACCGCGTGCAGATGACGGCGGGCTACGACGGCCGGCTGTCCGCCGCCGATTCCACCCAGGCAGCGGTGCGCTACCTCAAGACCCTGCATGGCATGTTCGGCGGCGACTGGCGCCTGGCCACCATGGCCTACAACGCCGGCGAGTACCGCGTGCTGCAGTCGCTGCGCAAGGCCGGCATGAACGCCCAGAACGCGCAGCCAGCGGCGCTGCCGGGCTTGTCGCCGATCACCTATTCGTACGTGGAGAAGCTGCACGCGCTGGCGTGCGTGCTGGAAGACGCCGAAACCTCGCCGGGTGTGATGGCCTCGCTGGATCGCACCGTGCCGGTGCTGAAGGGACACACCCTGCCGGCCGGCACCACCGTGCAGCAGTGGGCCGCACAGCGCGCCCTGGATCCGGCCCGCATTGCCCGGCTCAATCCGGCCCTGGCCAGCGGCAAGGGACGTCCGAGTGGCCAGGTGACGGTACTGGCCCCGGCGACGCATGCACCGGCCGATACCTCGGTGATGGTGGCGCAGGTCGAGGCGCCGGTGAACGATACGGTCAGCCCGCGTGCGGATGCGCTGGCCGCCAGCCGGACTGTGGCCAGTGCGGATCGTCCGCGTGCGCGTCGGCATACGGTGCGCAATGGGGAGTCGGCGTGGACGATCGCCAAGCGCTATGGGATGCCGTTGAAGGCATTGATGTCGTTGAACAACCTCAGTGGCAGCAGTGTGTTGAAGCCGGGGGCTGTGCTGCGCGTTGAGGATTAGAGCCCAGCTCCGTTTGGGGTCATGCCCTACCGGATGTTGGCGATACACGTGCGGTCGATTGGGATGCGACCCTACCGCTGGACGCAGGGCCGGAACATCGAACGCAGAAGGCCCGGCATTGCCGGGCCTTCTTTGTTTGCGCTTGCCGGGCAGAGCCCGGCAATACGCGATACTTACAGGTTTGCTTCTTCCACCTGCACTTTGTAGCTCTTGCGCAGGGCCTGGACGAAGTCCTTGGCGGCGGCCATGCCGTCGACCTGGTCGAGCTGGTCGCGGAACTGCTTCTGCTGCTCGGCCGGCACTTCGGCCAGGTTCGGCGGGCTCACCTTGTTGACCGCGAAGACCACGTAGCGGTCCTGCACGGCGACCTTGCCGTAGCTCGGCTTGCCTTCGGCCGGCACCGGAGCGGCAAACACCGCCTTGTTGATTTCCGGGGTCGGCACCGGCTGGGTGCGCGGCAGGCCCGGCAGCGGGCTGAGCTGCAGCTTTTCTTCAGCGGCCAGCGCCTGCAGGGTCTGACCGGCCTTGAGCTTGGCCAGCAGCGCGTCAGCGGCCTTCTCCGACGCCTGACGGGTCCGGTCGGCGCGGATCGCGGCAATCACCTGGTCGCGCGCCTTGTCCAGCGGCAACGGCTGCTCAGCACTGTGGTCGGTGACGCGGATCAGCACGCTGTGGTCCGGTGCGAGCGTGATCGGGTCGCTGACGGTGCCGTCCTGTATCAGAACGTCGGAGAACGCGGCACGCAGCACCGCCGGGTTGGCGGCGATCCCGCTGGCGGTGTCACGGCTGAACGGACCGATGGTCTGCACCGGCAGCTTCACCGTGTCGGCCGCGCTCTTGAGCGAGGTCGGGTTCTTGTAGACCTCATCAACCAGGCGGCCACTAAGTTCGGAGAACGCACCTTCGGTGTCGGCCTTGAGCTGTTCGGCGGCCAGCTGGTCGCGCACCTCTTCGAACGGACGCTCCTGGCCACCCTTGATCTCGCGCAGCTGCAGCACGTGGTAACCGAACTCGGTCTTGACCGGTGCACTGACCTCGCCCGCCTTCATCGCGAACAACGCGTCTTCGAACGGCTTGACCATGGCGCCACGCTCGACCCAGCCGAGGTCGCCACCGGTGCCCTTGGAGCCGGTGTCGTCCGAATTGGCCTTGGCCAACGCAGCGAAATCGGCACCCGGTGCCTTGGCCTGTGCAGCAAGCGCCGTGGCCTTCTCTTCAGCGGCCTTGAGCTTGGCCGGATCGCTGCCGTCGGCGGCGATCAGGATGTGCGAGGCCTGGCGCGCTTCGGGCGTGGCAAAGCGCGCCTTCTCGTCGGCGTAGCGCTTGCGCAGTACGGCCTCATCGGCCGGCGCGGCGGCGGGCAGGCTGGCCGCGTTGATTTCGACGTACTCCAGCGACACGGTTTCCGGCTGGCGGAAATCCTTGCCGTGGCTGTCGTACCACTGCTTGATCTGTGCGTCGGTGACGTCGGCGGTGTCGGCCGGCAGTTCCGGCAGTGCGGCGATTTCCACGTCGCGGGTTTCGCCCAGCATGTTCATCATCCGCGTGGCTTCGGCACTGGTGACGAAGCCCGAGTTCTGCAGCGCGGTTGGAATGACCGACTGCTGGATGTTCTCGCGCACCAGCGCTTCGAACTGGGCCGGCGTGCGCGGCGGGTTGCCGGTGCTCAGCGCCAGGCGGTACTGGTCCTGGTTGAACTTGCCGTCGGCGCCGACGAAGGCCGGGATGGAGGCGATGGTCTCGCGCACCAGGGCGTCCCCGATGACAATGCCGGACTGTTCGCCGGCCAGGCGCACGACCTGCTCGTCGATCATCTGGTCGAGCACGGTCAGCTTGTTTTCGGTGCTTTCGAACTCGCGCGGGTCGAAGTTTTCGCCCTGCTGCTGGCGGGCCTGCTGGCGCGCCTGTTCGAAGCGGGTACGGAAGTCCTGTGCGCTGATCTCATGGTGCTGCCACAGGAACGACATCGGCCACCACGACGGCGCCGAGCGCCACCAGGTCGGCGGCGCGGCCACCTTGGCCACGTTCTGCGCACCGACACCGCCCAGATAGCTGGAGTCGATCACGAACAGGAACGGGATCATCAGCAGGCCCAGGATCACGGTAACGATCCAGCCCGAGGTCTTGTCGCGAAGTTTCTGCAGCATGGGAGAAATCAAGGCCCGATTGGCGAATCCGGCAGTGTACCCCGCTTCGCGCCGCTCCCCAACAGGGACGGGCGTGCGCCCAAAAGAAAAGCCCCTGGCTTTCACCAGGGGCCTTCAAGAATTGGCGGAGCGGACGGGACTCGAACCCGCGACCTCCGGCGTGACAGGCCAGCATT
>NZ_CAUQLJ010000045.1:0-10927 GCF_963519125.1 uncultured Stenotrophomonas sp.
TTCGGTTCGTCGCTGATCTCGATCTTCGCGCGGCTGGGCGGCGGTATCTTCACCAAGGGCGCCGACGTCGGCGCGGACCTGGTCGGCAAGGTCGAAGCCGGCATTCCCGAAGACGACCCGCGCAACCCGGCGGTGATCGCCGACAACGTGGGCGACAACGTCGGTGACTGCGCCGGCATGGCCGCGGATCTCTTCGAAACCTATGCGGTCACGGTGATCGCCACCATGCTGCTGGGCAGCCTGATGATCGCCGAGGCCGGGCGCAATGCGATCCTGTACCCGCTGGTGCTGGGCGGGGTCTCGATCATCGCCTCGATCATCGGCGCGCTGTTCGTCAAGGTGAAGCCTGGCGGCTCGATCATGGGCGCGCTGTACAAGGGCGTGATCGTGTCCGGCGTGCTGGCGGCGATCGCGTTCTACCCGATCACCCAGCAGCTGATGCCGGACAACGCGCACGGGGCGATGAACCTGTACATCTGCGCGCTGATCGGCCTGATCCTGACGGGCCTGATCGTGTGGATCACCGAGTACTACACCGGCACCCAGTACAAGCCGGTGCAGCACGTGGCACAGGCGTCCACCACCGGGCACGGGACCAACATCATTGCCGGGCTGGGCGTGTCGATGAAGTCGACCGCGTTGCCGGTGATCGCGGTGTGCGCGGCGATCTGGCTGGCGCACCTGCATGGCGGGCTGTATGGCATTGCGATTGCGGCCACCTCGATGCTGTCGATGGCGGGCATGATCGTGGCGCTGGATGCTTACGGGCCGATCACCGACAACGCCGGCGGCATTGCCGAAATGGCCGAGCTGCCGCCGGAGATCCGCGACATCACCGACCCGCTGGATGCGGTGGGCAATACCACCAAGGCGGTGACCAAGGGCTATGCGATCGGGTCGGCGGCGCTGGCCGCGCTGGTGCTGTTTGCCGACTACACGCACAACCTGCAGGCCGCCCATCCCGGTGAGGTGTTCGCCTTCGACCTCTCCGACCACACGGTGATCATCGGGTTGCTGATCGGTGGTTTGATCCCCTACCTGTTCGGCGCGATGGCGATGGAAGCGGTGGGTCGCGCGGCCGGCGCGGTGGTGGAGGAAGTGCGCCGCCAGTTCCGCGAGATCGCGGGAATCATGGAGGGCACCGGCAAGCCACAGTACGACCGCGCGGTGGACATGCTGACCCGCTCGGCGATCCGCGAAATGATCGTGCCGTCGCTGCTGCCGGTGGCGGTACCGGTGGTGGTTGGCCTGCTGCTGGGGCCGCGCGCGCTGGGCGGCCTGCTGATCGGCACCATCGTGACCGGCCTGTTCGTGGCGATCTCGATGACCACCGGCGGTGGCGCGTGGGACAACGCGAAGAAGTACATCGAAGACGGGCATTTCGGCGGCAAGGGCAGTGAAGCGCACAAGGCCGCGGTGACCGGCGACACGGTGGGCGATCCATACAAGGACACGGCGGGGCCGGCGATCAACCCGTTGATCAAGATCATCAACATCGTGGCATTGTTGCTGGTGCCGTTGTTGTAAGAGGTTTGGGGCCGCGACGTCCGTCAGGGCGTCGCGGCACCTGGACCACGTGGGACACGCATGGCGTGTCTCTACGCCACCGGGCGACCAAGGGTCGTAGCGACACGCCATGCGTGTCCCACGTAGATCACGGCGCGGGCGACGGCCTTGAGAGCACGTAAGCCGCGCTGGCCAGGAAAAACACACCCACCCCCAGCAACAACGGCCACGACGGCCGCGCGCCCCAGAGAAACATCACGAACCCGAAGGCCATGCCACCGGCCGCGAAGGCCTTGCCCTTGCGGCTGATCGCGCCCTGCTCGCGCCACGCGCGCAGCGACGGGCCATAGCGCGGATGCTCCAGCAACCTGCGCTCGAACTTCGGCGAGCTGCGCGCGAAGCAGCCCACCGCCAGGATCAGGAAAATGGTGGTCGGCATCACCGGCAGCAGCGCGCCGATCACGCCCAGCGCGACCATCACCCAGCCGAGGCAGAACCAGAGCCAACGCATCAGGGTGCCCGGGTCCTGCCGTCAGCGCTCATGCGAATTCCAGCTCGACATGGTCATGCACGCTGCGGAACGCCGCGTCGGCGGCATCGATCACCTGCTGCTCCTGCTCGGGAGTCAGCGCCACGCTGTCGAGGGCGGCGGTGAAGGCGCGCCAATGCCGGGCCGCGCCATCGGGATGGGCGGCCAGGTGGCGCGCGCCGAAGCCGGCGTCCAGGCCGAGCTGGCCGGCCATCTTGTACAGGATGGTGCCACCGAGGTTGGAGCCTTCGGCCACGTACAACCAGCCCAGCGCCGCCGGCAACGGCAGGTCCGGACCCAGCCGCATCGGCACCGGACCGGGCAACACCTGTTCCAGGTCATGCAGGTCGCGGGTGACCTGCGGCAACCGGCGGCGTTCGGCCAGGTCCGGCAGCAGCGCGTCCAGCGCGGCATTGGCGTACAGCGCGTCGATGTCGCGGTGGAAGCGGTACTGCACACGCAGGAACCGGGCGAAGCGGTCGCGGTCGGCGAAGATCTCGCCGGCCATGATGCGCTTGTCCAGCGCGCCGTGGCTGTCGCGGGTGGCGGCCTTCAGGCGTTGGCTGCGGGTGGCTTCAAGGGTCTCGGTGGCGTTCATGGCGTTCTGGCAGGAAAAGGTGGCAGTGCCGCGCAGCGCGCGTCACACGGGTAAGACGCCTGCCACGCAGACTACCCCAAGCGGGATTGCCGGGGCAGGCCCTGCTCCCCCATTCCGGCGATGCCATCCTCACCCCGTGGTGTTGATAATGGCGCATTCTTCCGCCCCACAAGGATTGCCATGATGGACACCACCGAATCGCGCATGACCAACCTGTTCGAACAGTTGGGGCTGGACTCCAGCAAGGAGGCCATTGCCAGGTTCATCCTCGACCATCAGCTGCCGGCCGATGTCACCCTGGCCGAAGCGCCTTACTGGAACGACGCACAGCGGCAGTTCCTGGGCGAAGAGCTGAAGGAAGATGCCGACTGGGCGATCGTGGTGGATGAATTGAACGAGGCGCTTCACGCGGATTCGACCGCGGCGTAAACGGAACATGGGCGCGGCCATGGCCGCGCCCGTTCCATCAATACCGCCAGGTCACGGCCAGCCGCATGATCCGGCCCGGCGCCGGCATCACGCCGAGCGCCAGCGGATCCAGGTAGTAGCGGTCGGTCAGGTTGTCCACGTTGAAGTCGAAGGCCAGCTGCTCGCTGGCTTTCCAGCTGGCGAACACGTCCACGACCGTCGCCGGCTGGTACAGCTGCTGGATCGCCGACAACCCCACGTTCCATTCCTTGTCCAGCTTGCTGATCGGCCCGCTGTTGTGGATCACCCGGGTGCCGAAGCTCAGCCGCTGGTCGAACAGGCGCGAGCCCAGGGTCAGGTTCACCGTATACCGCGGCGGGTTCTGGGTGTTGCTGTAGGAGCCCTCGAAGCCACCGTCCACGCAGTCCGGCGTGGCGGCCAGCTCCGCAATCTTCCGCTGTACGCCATAGGCGCGGCGTTCGGCGGCGATGTCCGGCGCGCAGGTCTTGGCTTCGAAGTAGTAGTGCGCCGACAGGTCGGCGAACACCTTGCCGGCGTCGTAGCTGGACTGGAACTCCAGGCCGGAGACCTTGAAGCGGTCGATGTTGCGGATGTAGCCGGCCGACAACGTGCGGTAGTCGCGGGTGATCAGGTCGTCGATGCGGGTATTGAAGTACGCCAGCTTGAACGCGGCCTGGTCGCCGTCGGCGAACAGATCGTGCTTCACCGTGCTGGCGCCCACTTCCCAGGTCGCCGCGCGTTCGGGCTTGAGCTCGCCGTCGATCGGCTTGGCCGCGGTGAACAGGCCCAGCGTGCTTTCGAACAGGCTCGGCAGCTTCACCCCTTCGGCGTACTTCACGTACAGCAACGTGTCTTCGTCGGCATGCCAGGTCACGCTGGCGGTGGGCATGAACGCATTGTCGGTGCGGCGGATCGGCTGCGACCAGGTCCAGCTGGTGGGCACGACCAGGTCTTCGGTAGCGGTGACGTCGTGGAAGTTCCAGCCGGTGATGTCGGCCACCGTGCCCTGCTTGTACGGCGAGGCCAGCAGCGAGGCTTCGGTGAACTGGCCGTTCGCATCCGGGTACCAGTTGAGCATCGCGATGCGCTGCGCGCGCCACGCCGGCAGCGCCGGGTTGCCGTTGAGCAGCTGGGTGTAGCGGTACTGACCGATCACCTCCTCGCCGTCCGGCGTGGCCAGGCGGTTGCGGTCATGGATGCTGACCCGGCTGAAACGTCCGCCCACCAGCACGTCCCAGCGCTCGCCCGGCTGCCACTTCATCGACGCGACCGCGCTGTACTCCTTGCGCGCCGCATTTCGCAGGAAACGGTTGTTGATCAGGTCGTCATGCTTGATCGGGGCGTTGTCGCCCGGGCCCACGTCTTCGTCGCTGAAGGCCAGGCCGTAGTCGAAGGTGAACAGACCCGCGCTGTCGGTGACCAGCACCGTGGTGTTGGACACGTCCAGGCCGAACCGCTTCTGGGTCATGTCGTTGCGGTAGGCGTCCTTGTAGCCCGGGTCGGTATTAAAGGTCGGGCCGTCGTACCACTCGGTGCGGCGGTCGAAGTACCACGGGGTGATGCCGGTCAGGCCGTTGTACATCAGGCTGTCGGCCTCGGTGTACCAGAGGTTGGCCCTGAGGTCGACGATGTCGTTGCCCGGGTTGAAGCGATAGCGCAGGTTGTAGGCATCCAGGTCGACGCTGCCCGGTTCCCACTGCGGCACGCGGTCGCGGTCCACCCGGATGATCTGCGAGGCCATGATCTCGCCCTGGCGACCGCTGTAATGGCGGTAGCCGGCTTCCAGGGTCTGCACGTCGTCGATCCGCCAGGTGCCCTTGAGCAGCACCGAGTTCGACTTGGACGAGGTGTTGAACACTTCGGTATTGGGCGGGTTCAACGGGGCCAGGGTGCGCCGGGTCTGCGGGAAGTCGTCGTAGCCGTGCTTGCCGGAGTAGTAGTTGCCGGTGTCGCGCCAGGCGTAGGCGGCGACCAGGTCGAAGCGGTCCCAGTGCTTGCCGCCGGCGATGTTGAAGAACTGGCCGCCGAGGCTGTTGCGGTCGGTCCGCGGCACGGCGTTGTAGGCCGGTACGTCGCGGGCACTGCCGTTGGACACGCCGCTGCGCACGCGCAGGCCGGCGTCCTGGCCGTCGCGCAGCACGTCGCCGATGTTCAGCGTTTCCATTTCCACCACGCCACCGATGCCGCCGGACGCGTTCGCGCCCAGGCTGGGGCCCTTGGTCACGGTCAGGCTGGAGATCAGGTCCGGATCGAGGTAGGTGCGCTGCGACTGGCCGGCGTAGCCACGGTAGGTGTCCATGGTCGACTGGCCGCCATCGATGATGACCGGAATGCGGCTCTGGCCCTGGATGCCGCGGATGTTGAGGTCCAGCGCGTTGGCGGTGCGCGGGTCGCCGGCGGTGACGCCGACCACGCCCTTGACGATGTCGGCGGTGGAGGTGCCGCGGAAACGCTCGATGGTCGCGCGCGGTACGTACACGCTCGAGCCGCTGCTGCGATAGACCTCCAGCGCGCGTTCGTTGTCGTTGCCGGACACGCTGGCCTGGTCGCCGACCACGCGCAGGGCGTCGGTGACGATCACGCCGTCAGCGCGTTGCCCGCGGGTAGCGCGCTCCAGCGTGACTGCACCGGGGCCGAGCACGCGCGGCGCCAGCCCGCTGCCGCCGAGCAGCTGCGACAGTGCGGTCTGCGCATCCAGCGTGCCGCGTACGGCGGTGGACGTGGCGCCTTCGGCCAATGCCGCTGGATACGCCACCTGCACGCCGGACTGCCGCATGTAGCTGCGCAGCGCATCGGCCAGGGGCTGGGCCGGAATATCGAACGACTGCACGGCAGAGAGTGCGGTGTCGTCGCCGGACTGGGCCAGTACCGGCGCCGCAGGCGCAGCGGCAAGGCCGGCCGCAAGCAGGGCGATGCACAGGCGGGACGGGCGCGGCAGTGCGCGCGGTCGGGAGATGGAAAGCATGTTGAAACCTGTAGGAAAGGCGATGCCGTGCAGACGGCGTCCCCGCACGGCGTGCGGGCGCTGCGAAGTACGTGGCGGCGGCGGGTACGTTCGGGGGTAAGACGACTGCGGGGCGCGCATCCCCAAGGCGGATTCAGTGCGCCGCTGCGCGACTCACTATCGCCACGCCCAGCGGGAGGCGGGTAACGCGCAGGCCGGCCGACATCGCCAGCGCGTCCAGTGCCTGCTCGGGCTGGTCCACGCGCAGCGCGGCGTTGACCGGCGACAGGGCCGACAGGTCGCCCCGCACGAAGGTGGGACCGCTGCGATACCGCGCGATCTGGTCGACCGCCGCGCGCACCGGCGCCGCGTCCAGCAACAGCTCGCCATCGCGCCACGCCGCGATCCGGTCGGGTGCGAGATCGTCGTAGCGCACCACCTGCCCACCGCGTACGAAGCCGGCGCGCTGCCCGGCCAGCAGGTAGGTCCAGCCGCCTTCTGCGGTCGCCGCCACGCGGATCTGTCCCTGCGAGACTTCGGCGTCCACACCGTGTGCGCTGTCGGCCACCGCGAACGCAGTAGCGATGTCTTCCACCACCCCACCCTGCGCGCGGACGCGGAACGGCTGCGCGTGCCCGGGCGCGACTTCAAACCAGGCACGACCGCGCAGCAGGCGGATGCCGCGTTCGGCGTCGCTGTAGTCGACCGCGATGGCCGAGTCGGCATCGAGCACCGCACGGCTGCCGTCGGGCAGGGCCAGGGTCACCACTTCGCTGCCGCTGCGATGGTCGGCGCGCAGGCGCAGCCACGCTTCAGGCGATACCCAGAGCAGCGCGAGCACCGCAGCAGCGGCCAACGCAAGACGGGGTCCGCGCCGGCGTCGCGGCCGGGTCACGCGCTGCGGAGGTTGCGCCACGGCCTTCCACAACTGCCGCTCATACTCGAACGCGCGGCGGTGACCGGGTTGCTTCAGCCAGTGCTCGAAGGCCTGCATGCGTTCGGGCTCGGCCGCGCCGGACGCCAGCCATGCAATCCACGCCTGCGCCTGTTCGGCAAGCAGGTCGGGCGATACGGGTCGGGCGGAATCGGTTGGCAGGTCGTGCGGGCTCATGGCTGGCAGGGTATGCGGTGGCAGTGCCGTTACCATCAAGACGCGTGGGAACGGCACTTCCCCAAGTCCATGCGCCTTACCGCCCGCTGCGCGCCCATGCCAGCCGCTGCAGCGCGGCCCGCACATGGTTTTCCACGGTGGTGACCGACACGCCACGGCGTCGGGCAATCTCCGCCTGGGTCAGCCCCTGCAACCGGTTGAGGCGGAAGATCGTGCGGGTCGGTTCGGGAAGATGGTCGGCGGCGGCGAGCACGCGCTGCAGCTCGTCCTGGGCCATGGCCTGCTCTTCCGTGGACAGCACTTCCTCCGGCCCCCACAGGTAGTGGTCGGCCAACAGCCGCGCCTGGCGACTGCGTTCCCGGCCCTGGTCGGTGGCCAGGTTGGTCGCCAGACGGTACAGATAGGCCCGCGGGTTGTCGATGGTCACGTTGCCATCGACCCCACGGGCCTTGAACCAGATCGCCTGGATCACGTCTTCGGCGCTGCTGTCGCTGCCCAGAATGCGCCGCACCAGGCGCAGCAGCGCCGGGCGTTCGCGGATCAGCAGATCAGTCAGGGTCGAGGCATTGGACGACATGGGCGCGGCATCTTACCCTCCAAATGAGAATGAGTCACGTTAAGCCCGTGGTTGGCGCACTACGCGCAGTTTGCCGCTGCGCCCGCCGCCGGCGTAGAACAGCCCGTCCCCGCCCGCTTCCAGACCGCTGACGTGCATGCCGTCAGGCATCTGCAGCCGCTCGAGCACCTTGCCGGTGTCAGGATCCACGCGGCGGATGTCGCTGCGCTCGCCATCGTCGGTGCCGTGCCAGAGCTGGCCATCCACCCAGGTCACGCCGGTGACGAAACGGTCCGATTCGATCGTGCGCAGGACGCGCCCGTCGGCAGGGTCGATCTGGTGGATGCGGCGCTCGCGGTACTGGCCCACCCACAGGCTGCCCTCCGCCCAGGCCATGCCCGAGTCGGTGCCGCCGCCCGGCGCGGGAATCGAGCCCAGCACCTTGCCGCTCTGTGGATCGATGCGGTCGATCCGCGCTTCGGCGATCTGGTACAGGTGGGTGCCGTCGAAGGCGGTACCGGCATCGCAGGGGACCGGCAGCGAGCGCACGGTCTGGCCGGTGTCCGGATCGATCGCGAGCAGCGCCGCGCCGGTGGCAGCCCAGACGTGGTGGCCATCGAAGCTGACTCCGTGTACGGCATCGGCGCCGTCGAACGGGCCGTATTCGCGTGTGACTTCGGCAATTGCAGTGTCCATCTCAACATCTCCTGGCACGTCGGAAGGGGTGCCTGGCCATGACACTAGTCGCCTGGCAGCGAGGCAGGGAGTAACAAGATCGTCGTGAATCCGGCCAGCGGTGTGCCCAGCCATCGTTGCGCGCGTCCCCGCCCGTGACTGCGGACCGCACCTTCGGCCTCCAGCGCCACCAGCTCGCGCTGCACGGTGCGCTGGCTTGCGCCCACCGCCAGTGCCAGCGCCGAGGTGGACCAGGCCGCGCCATCGCCCAGCAGCGCTTCCAACGCCGCCGGCTCGCCATCGCGCGGCGGCGCCAGCACGGTGACGTCAGTACCGGGCGGTGCACGCAACCGATATCCGGTGTCGGTCGGGTCGATCTCCAGCAGGCCCTGAACCGCTGCGCGGACCCGTCCAATGTCCACGCGCAGGCGTGCACGATGGGTGTGGTCGCCGGCACGGGTGCGGAATACCTGGTTGATCAGCAGGTCGCGATCCACATCGCCCGGCCACGCCTGGCCCAGCGCGCGCAACAGCGCGAACAGCAGCGGACGGCGCGCCAGCGAACGCCACTGCCCTGCCTGCCAGATGCCACGCCGGCAGCCGTCGATCACGCAGGTGGGCGAGCCGAGGAGTCGCTGTACGGCGGCCAGGTCCAGTGGCGTGTCGGCGCCCTGCCCCACCCTGCGCGCCGCGGGCTGCGCGAGCTGCTGCCAGGCGCGGGCGACCTCTGCCTGCAACGCGTCGATGCCGGATGCGTGGGCCGCATCGGCCGCCCGCGCCAGGGCGGCCTGCGCGTGTGGAACCTGCAAGGCGCAGGCTGCCAATGCGGCATCGGTCAGTGCGGCCATCGCCGCCACCGCCGGCGTCTGTGGGCGCGCGTGGACGTGCGCCAATGCGCGGCAAGCATCCTGCCGTTGCCCCAGCAGCAGTGCGCGTCGCGCCAGGATGAGCCACGCCTGTTGTGCGTTGTGCGGGTCGCCACGCGCGTGCAACGCACGCGCCGCGGCCAGCACCGGCGTACTGGAACCGCCCAGGTCACGCAGCGCCAGCGCGACTTCGGCCTCGGCTACCACGCAGCGGGCCCGTGCCAGCACCTCGTCGCTGCCAAATCCGCGCTGGGCTTGCCGCAACAACGCCCGCGCCCGCTCCAGTTCGCCCAGCTGGGCCATGGCCACGCCACGCAGCGCCAGAGCGGGTGGGTCGTCGCGCAGGGAGACGTGCCCCAGCGCGGTGAGGACATCACCTGCAGCAAGGGCACGGGCGGCGGCGGCAAGCAGGGAGTCCATGCGTGCAGGCTAGCGCAGGCAGTCGGCCAGCGCGTCGAACACAGTCAGGCGGGTGCCGGGCAGCGACTGGAACAGCGGCTGGGGTCCATCCAGCGATGCCAACAGCGACGCCACCGACGTGCGCCCGCCAATCGGAATGCGGCACAGCCAGGTCGGCTGCTGGTGCAGGAGCGCGCCGGTGGCCGGGTCGACCTGCAGCTCGCTGGCGGCAAACGCCCACGCACAACCGTTGACGCGGCCGGTGGCCAGCTCGACCGAGCAGCGAAGCTTCATCGGCTCGTAGTCGCTGTATTCGCCCTCGCAGAAAGTATCGGGGCAGACGTCGTCGAATGCGTTTTCCAGCCGGCGACGCAGGTCGCGGAACGCGTTCCAGTTCGCTTGGGGGGTGGGGTAGTCGACCAGGTCCACGTGCGCGGGCGGCGGTACCTCGGTGGCCAAGGCCGGGCCGGAGCAAAGCAGGGCCAGCGCAACGGCCAGCACGGGAAGGCGAACCAACGGCAGTACGGCAGTCATGGCTATTCTCCTTGGGCGGGCCATCAGGACAGGCAGCGACGCAGCACGTCGAACATCGACACCTGCCCGCCGGGCAGGCGGTTGAACAGGTAGCCGGAGCTGTTCGGCTGCAGCGTGGTCATGTGCGCCAGGAAATCCGCCGCCGACAGTGCATACGGCAACGGCAGCGGGCAGTACCACTGGCTCAGCTCGGTACGGACCGTGCCGGTGCCTGGGTGCACCCAGGTCTGGCTGGCGACCACGGCATAGCGGCAGGTATGGATCCGGTCCTGGCGGGTGTCGACCACGCAGTCCAGGCGCAGCGGACGGTAGTTGCCGACGCGCCCGGCACAGAACGCGTCCGGGCAGGCGTCGTTGAACTCGTCGGCCAGCCAGCGGTCGAGCTCCCGGTAGGCAGTATCGTCAGGCGTCTCGCCGGGCTGGAGACGGTCGGCCAGGTCGATGTAGCGCGGCGGGCTGGCCAGCGCCTGGGCCCACGCGGCCGAAGGCAGCGCCAGCAGGGCGGCGGACAGGGGTAGCAGGCGGCGCAAGCAGGCGGAATGCAGGGTCATGGTCGGGCTCCGTGGAAGGAGCTCTACCGTGCGCCGGCCCGGGCGCCGGGAGGATCAGGCAGGTGCGCGGGCGAGGGTCGGCCCATGCCGCAACCACCGGTCGGCCACACCCCACCTGCACGGCGGCCGGCAAAGGCATAAAATGGGAGGTCTTATCGCGCCATCCCCCCTCTCGGAGCACACCATGGGTCTGGAACTCGTCTCGCCCGGCAAGAACCCGCCGGAAGAA
>NZ_CAUQLJ010000046.1:0-10923 GCF_963519125.1 uncultured Stenotrophomonas sp.
CGCCGTGGCCGTGGTAGCAGCCTTCGAACTTGACGATGCGGTTGCGGCCGGTGGCACCGCGCGCCAGCCGGATCGCCGACAGGGTCGCCTCGGTGCCGGAGTTGACCATGCGCACCATCTCGCACGACGGCACCAGCCGCGTCAGGGTCTCGGCCATGGTCACCTCGGCCGCGCACGGCGCGCCGAACGACAGGCCGTTGTTGATCGCCTGCTTCACCGCCTGGCGTACCGTGGCGTGGTTGTGACCGACGATCATCGGCCCCCACGAGCCCACGTAGTCGATGTAGCGGTTGCCGTCCACGTCATACAGGTACGGGCCGTCGGCGCGCTCGACGAAGAACGGCTCGCCGCCCACCGACTTGAACGCGCGCACCGGCGAATTGACGCCGCCCGGCAGCAGGGCCTGGGCGCGGGTGAACAGGGTGTGGGACTGGTCGTGGTTCATGCGGAAGGTTCCTGGAAACGGGCGAGGTAGGCGCGCAGCGTGGCGACCGGGTCGGCGGCGGCGAACACGCCGCTGACCACGGCCAGCAGGTCGGCGCCGGCGCCGATGAGCGGGGCCACATTGTCCGGCGTCAGACCCCCGATCGCCACCCGCGGCACCCCGAGTGCGGCGCTTTGCCGCAGCAGGTCCGGATGGGCGCGGCTGCGGGTGACCTTGGTGGTGGTCGGGAAGAACGCACCGAAGGCCACGTAACTGGCCCCGGCGGCCACCGCGCGCTGGGCGTTCTCCAGCTGGTCGTAGCAGGACGCACCGATGATGGCCTGGGGGCCGAGCAGGGCGCGTGCCGCGCCGACGTCGCCATCGGTGCCGCCCAGGTGCACGCCGGCCGCGCCGACCGCCAGGGCCAGCGCCGGGTCGTCGTTGATGATCAGCGGCACCCCATGCGCGGCGCACAGCGCCTGCAGGGCAAGCGCCTGCTCGTGGCGGAGCTCGGTGCTGGCGGTCTTGTTGCGGTACTGCAGCCAGGTCGGGCCGGCCGCCAGCAGCGGTGCCACGCGGGCCAGCAGGCGGGGGGTGTCGGCGTCGTCGGGGGTGATCAGGTACACGCCGCGCACGGGCGCGGACGGGGAAGCAGGAGCTGTCATCGATGGCTACCGGTAGCGCGGCGGGAGTGGGACAATGGCCTATGACCGTACTGTCCAACGCCTGATTATCCGATGACCGACGCCACTGCCACCACCTTCCGCACCTGGATGTGCGTTGTCTGCGGCTTCATCTACAAGGAGGCCGACGGCCTGCCCGAAGAGGGCATCGCCCCGGGCACCGCGTGGGAAGACGTGCCCGACACCTGGACCTGCCCGGACTGCGGCGTGACCAAGGACGATTTCGAAATGGTCGAGATCGACTAATGTAACCGCGGCACCCGGCCACCCATCTCGATCAATTTCTCCCGCACCCACTGCGCGTCATTGGCCTGGCCATTGCGCTGCAGGTACAGCCCCAGGTCGTGGCGAGCGCCGGCTTCGTAATCCAGCTGCAGGTAGGCCAGCCCCCGATCGCGCAGGGCATCGTCCTGTTCCGGGGCCAGCTTCAGCAGGCGGTCGGCACTGCGCGCGGCACGGTCCCACTCGCTGCGTTCGGCATAGACCCCGTGCAGGTTGCGCAGCATGCGCATCAGGATCGCGCGCGCCGGGGCCGCGTCCAGAATCTGTGCCAATACCTGGTCGTCCGGCGCTTCCCCGCCCAGGTGCGAGCGCGCGCGCTCACGCAGCTCGTCCACGTCCAGCGGGCGTCCGCCATTGAACGGGTCCATCACCAGCATCCCGTCGTCGACCGGCAGCCGCACCAGGAAGTGCCCCGGGAACGACACACCGTCCAGCGGAATGCCCAGCCGCCGCGCCACTTCCATCTGCACCATCGCCAGCGAGATCGGGTTGCCCAGCCGGCGTTCGAACACCTGGTTGAGGTAACTGTTGCGCGGGTCGTAATACTCGCCGTGATCGCCGCCATAGCCGAGCTCGTCGAACAGATGACGGTTGACCGCCGCGATCTTGAGCGGCCAGTGTGCGATGGTTTCCACCTCGCCGCGCAGGTGGTCGGCGTGGCTCTGCACCAGTGCGTCGTAGACCTGCGGGTCCAGGTCGGGGTACTCATCACGCGCGATCAGCAGGGCCGTCGGCAACAGGGGCAGCGCCTCGTCGTCCAGTTCGGCCAGGGAGTCCCACGCCGGCAATGTCATGTGCCCCTGCATGGAGACAGACTGGCGACAAACGCGGTGCGATTCAAGCGGTGCGGCGTGAAAACAACGCCGCCACCGCAGGGCGTTCAGGGCTGGTCGGCGATGCCGGGACCAAAGGTGAGCTGGGCGCCGTCCTGCAGGCCCAGTTTTTCGGCCTGGCCAGCGTTCAGCTCCAGCACATAGCGGGCGGGGCCGCTGCTGGGATAGGGCGGGCAGCGGTCGCCGGCCGAGCACGGCGGCACGTCGCGCTGCTGGGTCACCAGCCGGCGCTGGTCATCGAAGTACAGGATGTCGAGCGCGATCTTCGTGTTCTTCATCCAGTACGCCTGCAGCTCCTGGCGGTCGTGCAGGAACAGCATGCCGTGGTCGGCCGGCATTTCATCGCGGAACATCAGCCCGCGCGCGCGGGTTTCGTCATTGGTGGCCAGTTCGACCTGGTAACGGGCGCCGCCCAGTTCCACCCAATGGCTGGTGCCGGTGCTGGCGCAGCCGGACAGGGTAAGCAGCAACAGCAACGGCAACAGCAGACGCATCAAGCGCATGGGCAGTCCCTCGGGCAGGCGCCGGCACGGACGTGCCGGCGGGGGTTATCAGAACACCTTCGGCGGTTCGCCGCCAACAATCACCACGTCGGCCGGGCGGCGGGCGAACAGGCCCACGCAGACCACGCCGGGCAGCTGGTTGAGCTCGCGCTCCAGTGCCACCGGGTCGGTGATCTGCAGATGGTGGATGTCCAGGATCTGGTTGCCGTTGTCGGTGATGACCCCCTCGCGCCAGGCCGGTTGGCCGCCGGTCATGTCCATGATCCGGCGCGCGACCAGGCTGCGTGCCATCGGAATCACTTCCACCGGCAGCGGGAAGCGGCCCAGCACCGGCACCTGCTTGCTCGGGTCGACGATGCACACGAAGCGCTCGCTGGCCTCGGCGATGATCTTCTCCCGGGTCAGCGCGGCGCCACCGCCCTTGATCAGGTTCTTGTTGCCGTCGCACTCGTCGGCGCCGTCCACGTACAGCGACAGGTTGCCGGTGTGGTTGAGCTCCAGCACTTCGATGCCGTGCTGGCGCAGGCGCGCGGTGCTCTGCTCGGAGCTGGAGACCGTGGCCTTGATGCGGTGCTGGATGCGGGCCAGGCCATCGATGAAGTAGGCAACGGTGGAGCCGGTGCCGACCCCGACGATCATGCCGTCTTCGACGTATTCCAGGGCTTTCTCTGCGGCGAGGCGTTTGGCTTCGGACATGGCGGGAAACTCGTACGGGAAAGGGGTCAGTGCTTTTCGAGCGACAGCAGCAGCTTCCACTGCGCGGCCGTCACCGGAATGATCGAGAGGCGGTTGCCGCGCGCGGTCAGCGCGAAGCCTTCGCCCAGCGCGTCGGCGTGCAGCTTGATCTCGTCCAGCGAAATGGTGTCGCGCAGCTTGCGCTCGAAGGCCACGTCCACCAGCAGCCAGCGCGGGGTTTCACGGGTGGCCTTGGGATCGTAGTAGTCGGATTTCGGATCGAACTGGGTGTCGTCCGGGTAGGCTTCGGTGGCAACCGTGGCCAGCCCGACGATGCCGGGTACCTTGGTATTGGAGTGGTAGAACAGGATGCCGTCGCCGACCTTCATGCCGTCGCGCATGAAATTGCGCGCCTGGTAGTTGCGCACGCCGTTCCAGGGTTCCTGGCCCACGCGCTTGAGGTCATCGATGGAAAAGGCGTCCGGTTCGGACTTCATCAGCCAGTAGCGCTTGCGTGCGGTCATTCGGGATCGTTCGGTACGGGGAAAAGGGTCGCGGCGTCGGTACAGATCGCATCCACGCCAACGTCCCAGGGTTGCACCGGCAGGTCGTCGACCTGCTGCACCGAAAACCCGACGCCGACCAGCCACGGTGGGGCCGGGCGCTGCTGGCGGAATGCGAAGCTGCGATCATACCAGCCGCCCCCCATGCCCAGCCGCCGGCAGTGCGTGTCGAAGCCGACCAGCGGCGCCACCACCAGCGCCATCTGCGCCGGTGCAAGGGTGTCGTCAACGGCAACGTCGGGTTCGGGAATGCCGAAGCGATTGGCGGTCAGCGGCTGGCCCGGGCGCCACGGTGCGAAGCGCAGGGTGTCGCCGTCCAGCACCGGCAGGCAGTAGGTCACGGTGTCGGGCAGGCGCATCTGCCAGCGGTGCAGGGCGATCTCGCCATCCAGTGCCCAGTACCCGGCCACGTGGCCGCGAGTGGGCGCGAAGGGCAGGGCAAGCAAAGCATCGGCGAGCTGTTCGGCGGCGGCCAGGCGCTGCGCGGCGGGAATGTCTCGGCGGCGTTGGCGCAACTGCTGGCGCAGTGCGGAGCGCGGGTCGGTCATGCCTGGGTCCGTTGGGGCCGGATAAAACAAGAGCGACGTCCCGATGGAACGTCGCTCTTGCAGGAATACTGCATTCTCCGCGGTGACGATGCGTGCGAAACGACCTTGAACCCGGGGTTCAAGTGGGTACGCTGGGACTCCTTCGGGCTTCCCGCTACAAGGCGGACCTGCACTCCCGGCGCCGTCGCGCACCCGTGGTCGTAATTAAGGGACAAGGCGAATGTTTGCACACGCCGTCGTTCACAGCAGAGAACGCGAGGTCATTATAGCCAACGCGGCGAAATCGGATACCCCGTTCGTCGGTAGGATTACAGGCCAATTCAGAACAATGAAGGGCAGATCACGCGCCGTCGATGGCACGATCAAGGCGCCTGTTCAGATCGGCGAGCGTCTGCTGCAGGGCCACCGCCTGGCGCGCGTGGTCATCACGCAGCTGCTGCAGCTCATGCGCCAGGTTGAGCGCGGCCAGCACGGCGATGCGGTCGACCGCAGCCATGCGGTTGCTGCCCCGGATTTCGCGCATCTTGGCATCGAGCAGGCGTGCGGCGGCGGTCAGGCTTTCGCGTTCGTCCGCGCCCACGCCCACCGTGTACTCGCGATCCAGGATGCGGACGCTGACCGGTTCGTTCTGGCTCATGTGTGCTGCTCCAGCGATTTGAGCCGGGTGATCATCGCTTCCACCCGGGAGCGGGCCTGCTCGTTCTTGGCCAGCAGCTGCGAGCGCTCGTTGACCAGCGTCTCCTGCTGGTGGCGCAGGCTGCGGTTTTCCTCGGCCAGGCGCTGGTTGCGCTCCAGCAACGCCTCCACCCGGGCGGCAAAGGCCTGTAGCTGGGCGATGGCATCGGAAGGTTCCATGTCCGGCACGATAGGCAAGGGAGCTGGAGCCGGTCAAGCGAATAATGAACACCGGTGGATTGATACACTGTGGCGCTGCCACCCCGTGGTCGCCGGCTGTCCGGGCGCCCCACCAGATCGAGCCTTGAAATGACCGAACTTCCGAGTGTCAACGACGTGAACCAGGCCAGCCAGGCGGCCGGCCTGGGTGCCAATGCAGCCGAGCTGCACGGCGGCCTGTGCGGCTGGCTGTCGGCCGGCGGCGCCCCCGTGCGCGAATGGCCGGCGCGGGTGCTGGCCGACGACAATGCGCCGACCCCGGTCGAGGGCGATGCGCTGGACCAGCTGCGGATCGCCAGCGTGGCGCAGCTGGAAGACCGCGACTTCGCCTTCGAGCTGCTGCTGACCGACAGCGACGACACCGCCGCGCAGGCCGATGCGCTGTTCACCTGGGCGCGCGCGTTCCTCGGCGGTTTCGGCCTTGGCGCGGGCAGCAAGCGGCCGCCCCTGTCCGAGGAAGGCGAAGAAGCGCTCACCGACCTGGCCAAGCTGGCCCAGGCGTCGAGCGAGGACTTCGAAAGCGGCAACGATGACGACGACGACGCGCTCGCCGAGATCGAAGAATTCATCCGCGTGGCGGCCCTGCTGCTGCACGGCGACTGCGTCATGGCCGCGCGCCACCGGCAGCGCCTGAACTGAGATGGACAACCACGCGTTGACCGGCATTTCCGCCGCCGAGTACGCCGGCCGCCGCCAGCAGCTGATGGAGATGGCCGGCGATGACGCCATCCTGGTGCTGCCGGCCGCCTCCGAGCGGGTGCGCAGCCTGGATACGCATTACCCGTTCCGCCAGGACTCCGATTTCTGGTACCTGAGCGGGTTCCCGGAACCGGACGCGGTGCTGGTGCTGATCCCGGGCCGCCGCCATGGCGAGGTGATCCTGTTCTGCCGCGAGCGCGACGCCGAGCGCGAAGCATGGGACGGCGCCCGCGCCGGCCAGGAAGGCGCGGTGGCGCAGTACGGCATGGACGACGCGTATCCGATCGACGATCTGGACGACATCCTGCCGGGCCTGCTGGAAGGCCGTTCGCGCGTTTACTACCACTTTGGTCGCGACGCCGAGTTCGATCTGAAGCTGATCGGCTGGGTGAACCGCGTGCGTTCCCAGGTGCGCCACGGCGCGCAGCCACCGCACGAATTCCTCGAGCTCGGCCACCTGCTGCACGAACAGCGGCTGTTCAAGTCCGATGCGGAGATTGCGCTGATGCAGCGCGCCGCCGACATCACCGTGCAGGCGCACCGCGCCGCCATGCACGCCGCGCGACCGGGTATCCACGAATACGAACTGCAGGCCGACCTGGAACGCGTGTTCCGCGCCAACGACGCATGGGCGGCGTACGGCAGCATCGTGGGCACCGGCAGCAACGGCTGCATCCTGCATTACCGCGCCAACAACGCGCGCAGCCGCGACGGCGAGCTGGTCCTGATCGACGCCGGTGCGGAGTTCCGCGGTTACGCCAGCGACATCACCCGCACCTTCCCGGTCAACGGCCGCTTCACCGCCGAGCAGCGCGCGCTGCACGACCTGGTCGGCGCAGCGCAGGCTGCCGCACTGGCCGAAGCCCGGCCCGGCGCCGCCTATGAAGCCGGCCACCTCGCGGCCGTGCAGACCCTCACCGAAGGCCTGCTGCGTCTCGGCCTGCTCAAGGGCACGCTGGAAGAGAACATCGCCGAAGGTCACTACCAGCGCTTCTACCGCCACAAGACCGGCCACTGGCTCGGCCTGGACGTGCACGACGTCGGTGATTACCGCCTGGCAGGCGACTCACGCATGCTCGAAGTCGGCATGGCCTTCACCATCGAGCCCGGCCTGTACATCAGCGCCGACGACACCAGCGTGGAAGCGCGCTGGCGCGGCATCGGCATCCGCACCGAAGACGATGTGGTGATTACCGATGACGGCCACCACGTGCTGACCGCGGCATTGGCGCGCAGCGCAGACGAGATTGAAGCGGAGATGCAGAAGGCGCATCGCTCGTAGAGCCGGGCTCTGCCCGGCATCCGCGTTTCCCGTGGCCACCGACGCACTATCGAGGGGCCGGCGGGTGGGGGGTACGGGACCGTGAAGGCACATGGATGTGCCGCCCGAGCCTAACGGGAGATTTAAGGCGTGTCCCGTACCCCCCGCCCGCCGGCCCCACACCAGGGAACGCCTCAGCCGAGGGCTGTTCGCCTGAATCCAACAGCAGCCGGGCAGAGCCCGGCTCTACGGCATCCTGTCGACGTCAGGCTTTCGCAAACTCAGGACGCGTCAGATTGTCTGCATCGCCCTCGGTGCACAGCACTTCGTCTTCGATGCGGATGCCGCCGTACGGACGGAAGAAGTCCACTCGGTTCCAGTCGATGCTGTCGGCATGGCCGCGCTGCTTCACCTCGTCCAGCAGCATGTCGATGAAGTACACGCCCGGCTCGATCGTCACCACCATGCCCGGCTCCAGCGAACGCGTCAGGCGCAGGTACGGGTGACCGTCCGGACGCTCCACGCGGCCGCCCTTGTCGCTCGCCGCAAAGCCCGCCACGTCGTGCACCTGCAGCCCGATCAGGTGGCCCAGGCCGTGCGGGAAGAACGCCGCGCTCACGCCCGTCGCCAGCGCCGCTTCCGGCGACACCTTCAGCACCCCGAAGTCCTTCAGGATGCCCATCAGCGACACGTGCGCGTCCACGTGCAGCTGCTTGTAATCAACACCCGCGCGCACCCCCGCGCCCATCCGCTGCTGCGCCGCGTCGACCGCCTCGATCATCGCCTGGAACTCATCGTGGCCCGCCGCCGCATACGTACGCGTGATGTCGCTCGCGTAGCCGAACGCACTCGCGCCCGCGTCGATCAGGAAACTGCGCAGCGGCTGCGGCGGCGTACGTCCCAGGTCCGTGTAATGCAGCACCGCCGCATGCTCGTTCAATCCGATGATGTTGCCGTACGGCAGCTCATTGGCGTCCTGGCCCACCGCACGGCAATACGCCATGTGGATCTCGAACTCGCTCGCGCCCGCACGGAACGCCGCCTCCGCCGCGCGATGCCCGCGCACACCCAGTCGCTGCGCCTCGCGCATCAGCGCGATCTCGTACGGCGTCTTGTACGCCCGGTGCCAGTCCAGGTAATGGATCACAGGCTCCGGATTGTTCGGCACGAACGCGCCCATCGCACTTTGTCGCTCACCCAGGATCGCGCAGCGCGCCGCATCGCGCGGCAGCAGCGCCAGCGCCTCGTCGGCCGTGCGGATGATCTCGATGTCGAAATGCTCCACCCACCAGCCGTTGGGCGCGTCCGGCACCACGTGCCAGTAGTCGAACGGCTGGTGGAAGATCACCTTCGGGCGTTGCCCCGGCGTGTACACCACCCAGCTGTTGGGCACCTTGGTCAGCGGCAGCCACGCCTTGAAGTTCGGGTTCACCGCATACGGATAATCGCGGTCATCGAACGCCTGGTAATGCAGCGTGCCGCTGGGAATCACCAGATGATCGAATCCCCCGCGTGCCAGCGCCTGGTCGGCGCGTTGGCAGAGCACGCGCACGTGCTGGGAATACAGGGCACCAAGGTCGGGCTGGTTCATCGCGGAGGCTCATCAGGCAGTGCGGAATGCAGCCCTTGATTCTGCCGCAATCGGCCAGCGCGTGCTGTGCCGGAACCGGCACTCAGACCGCCGAAGATTCCTCGGCGATCCACGCCCGCAGCTGCTCCTTGTGCTCGCGGCTGAGGGTCAGGAAGCGGAAGCCGGCCCAGCTTTGCCCAGTGACATGGCTGGGCTCGTTCCACAGCAGGTGCACGCCCACGTCCAGGGTCTGCGGCTGCCCATTCGCGCCGGGAATGGCGAAGCGCATCTGGTACAGCGCATCTTCGTTCATCGGCACCGAGCACAGCATCAGCATGCCGGTTTCGGAAATGTTGCCCAAGCGCCCGATCACGGCTTCGGCCAGCGTGTCGGTCACCGGCACCTGGTCGTTGACGTTGCGGCGCGGCGCGCGGCGGGTGTCGTCGTTCATGCTTCAGACTCCGCAGGGGCCGGGGTGCCGGCCAGCGAACGCAGGGTACGCAGGGTCGCCTGCCAGGCCCGGTCGATCAGGCGGCTCTTGCCTTCGCTGACCAGCCGCGCCTGGCCGTGTGCCATCAAGCGGGCCAAACCGTCCAGCGAATGCTCCGCCACCTTCTGCCCGCGCGGATTCACGAACAGCGCGTTGTCGGTGATCAGGCTGTACCAGGACAGGCGCTGGCGACGCATGTCGCCCTGCTGGTTGGTGGTGAACTCGAACCAGGTGCCGAATGGCAGCGTGCGCAGCTGGCGGTAGTAATCTTCCTCGGCCGGGGTGCGCGCCAGCGGCGCCTCGCGCCGGGCTTCCGTGCCTTCGGCCTGCTCACCCAGCCGCGAACGCGCCCGGATGCGCGCGGTCAGTTCGGTGCGCGAGCTGGCCTCGTCTTCGCCGCCCGGCGTGGACAGGCGCCGGGCGATCGCCGAGGCCTCGTCCTGGTGGTAACCCACCTGCAGCAGCGCCGCTTCCACCTGCGAACCCAGCTCGGCATCGCTTTCGGCGCTGCCCGGCGGCTGGCAGGTGACCTCGGCGATGCGCGCGGTTTCCTTTTCGCGCGCGTGCCACTGCTCGGAGCCTTCGCCGTTGCGCAGCAGGGTCAGGGTCAGGACGTCCGACCAGGCCTGCTTGAGCAGCGACTGCACGAAGCGCGGCGGCGATGCCTGGGCGCACAGCTGCTCGATGCTTGCGCCTGCCTGCTGCTTGGCCGACTCCAGCCGTTCCTTGCCGCGCGCCGCCTCCACATGCCGGCGCTCGGCCAGCTCGGCCTTGTGCGCCAGCGCACGGAAGTGCTGCTGGATCTCTTCATTGGCCGCGTCGAAAACCGCCGCGTCGCCTTCGTAGTCGGTGACCACCTTGTCCACGGCGCGGTCCAGCTTCTGCACCAGCTGCGGATCGACATCGTCTTCGCCCAGCCAGTTGGCACCGGCTTCGGCCACCGCGTTGAGCAGCTCGCGCGCCGGGTGCTGGTCGCGGACGAAGAACGCCGGGTCGGACAGCGCCGCGCGTGCCACCGGCACCTGCAGGCGGGTCAGCAGGTCGGCTGCGGCCGCATCGGGACGGACCTCCCGGTGGATCTGCCCGTACAGCATGTCCAGCAGGTCGAAGGTGTCGGTGTCCTTCACCGTCAGGCTGGCCTGCGGGCCGTGCTCGGCGCGCATCTGCGCCAGCAGAGCGTTGTGCAGGTCGGCCATGCTGCGGCGGACCCCGGCGGCCTGCGCCTGCAGCTTGGCCAGGGTGGCATGCACGGCGCTGCTGTCCACCGGTACCGGTGGCGGACGGAGGGTGTCGGCTGGAGCATCGGCCGCGTCAGCCGCCACACCGCCCGGACCCGGCGCACCGGCAGCGGTTCCCGTGCCGGTGCCGGCCGCGCCGCCCGCAGCGCCGGCCATGTGGCCTGGGCCGGTGGCCGCCGCGGCGGGCCCAACGCCCGTTGCCCCCCCGGTGTGGCGGGCCCCGTCCCCCCCATGAAGACGGGCCCCCCCGGCCCCCCCCG
>NZ_CAUQLJ010000047.1:0-10520 GCF_963519125.1 uncultured Stenotrophomonas sp.
GGCAGGGCGCTGGCCTCACCGACGGGACTGCCGGCCTGGCGCGAGCGGATGGCCGCGGCCATCGCCGTGCAGGTGCCCGGCCCGGGCGCGCGCTTCGTGCAGGCGCTCGCGCTGGGCGACACCCGGGCGCTGGGGCAGCGCGACTGGGACGACCTGCGCGCGCTGGGGCTGACCCATCTGATCGCCATTTCCGGGTTCCACGTCGGGCTGGTCGCGGGGTTTGCGGCGGCACTGGCGTCGCTCGCCTGGCGGTTGCTCCCGATGCTGGGGCTTTGCTGGCCCCGGCCGCTGGCCGCCGCGCTGGCGGCCGTGGCCGGGGCTGGCCTGTACGCGGCAGCGGCCGGTTTCGCCCTGCCAACCGTGCGCACGGTGCTGATGATCGCGGTGGTGGCGCTGGCCCGGTGCACGCGGCGGCCCGGCACGGTCGGGCAGTCGCTGGCACTGGCTGCGCTGGCGGTACTGCTGGTCGACCCGCTGTCGGTGCTGGCGCCCGGGTTCTGGCTCAGCTTCGCCGGCGTGCTGTGGCTGGTCTGGTGCCTGCCGGGTCGCGACCTGCACTGGCTGCGCACCTTCCTGGCCGCCCAGGGCGTGGCCACCCTGGCGCTGCTGCCGCTGACCGTGGCGCTGTTCGGCCAGGCCTCCCGCGCCGGGCCGCTGGTGAACCTGCTGGCGATTCCGTGGTGGAGCCTGGTGGTGGTGCCGCTGTCACTACTGGGGACAGGATTGGAGGCGGTATACGAAGGTGCCGGGCGCTGGCCGTGGCGTGCGGCCGCGGCCTGTTTCGAGGCCAGCTGGTGGCTGTTCGGCGTCGTCGCGCGGCACCCCTGGGCGCTGTGGTGGGCGCCACTGGCGGGCGCAGGCGCCGTACCGGCAGCCCTCCTCGGCGTGTTCTGGATGCTGCTGCCGCGTGCCGCCGGGGCCCGTCTTCCGGCCCTGCTGTTGTGCCTCCCGCTGCTCTGGCCGACCCGCGACCGTCCGGCGCCCGGCGAGGTCGAACTGCTGGTCATGGACGTCGGGCAGGGACTGGCGGTGTGGGTGCGCACCCATCGGCACCGCCTGCTGTACGACGCCGGTCCGGCGGCGGAGGGCGGTTTCGACGCCGGCGAGCGGGTCGTCGTGCCTACCCTGCACGCAGTGGGCGAAGCTGGCCTTGACCGCGCGCTGCTCAGCCACGGCGACCGCGATCACGCGGGTGGCATGCCGGCCGTGCGCCTTCACTTCGGCAATCCGCCGCTGCATGCCCCGGCCGGGGCGGTGCACGCCGACCTTGAGCCCTGCCAACGCGGGGACGCCTGGCGCTGGGACCAGGTGGACTTCACCTTCCTGCATCCGCCTGCGGGAATGGACTACGCCGGCAACGCCAGCAGCTGCGTGCTGCGCATCCAGACCGTGCATGGCGCCGTGCTGCTGACCGGCGACATCGGCCAAGCCGAGGAAGCGCGTTTGCTGGCGACCGCACCCGGCGCGCTGCGCGCCGAGGTTGCGCTGGTGGCCCACCATGGCAGCGGCGGGTCCTCCAGCCAGGCGTGGGTACAGGCGGTGTCGCCCCGCCTGGCGATCGTGTCGTCCGGGCACGGCAACCGCTTCGGGCACCCGCGCCGGGAGGTGGTGCAGCGCTGGCGCGACGCCGGTGCCGAAGTACTGGGCACCGCCGACAGCGGTGCGCTGCGGATCTGGCTGGGCCGGGACGGGCTGCAGGTCCGCGAACAGCGTCTTTTCGAACGCCGTTGGTGGGATGCCGCGGAGCGGGCGCGGTCGGCTGCTATCCTATCGACGATCATAGAGACGGCCAATGGGCCGGAGGGTTGAACCGTGTGGGAACTGGTCAAGGCCGGTGGCTGGCCGATGCTGCCGCTGCTGCTGTTGGGCGTACTGGCTTTGGCGATTGTCCTGGAGCGTTTCTGGACCTTGCGGCGCAATGAGGTCCTGCCCGCCGGGCTGGGCCAGGAAGTGCGCAACTGGGCCGCGCGCGGCAAGCTCGACCCGACCCACATCCAGTCGCTGCGGGCCAACTCGCCGCTGGGCGCGCTGCTGGCCGTGGCGCTGGAAGCGCGCAACCGCCCGCGCGACCAGATCCGCGAGCGCATCGAAGATGCCGGCCGGCACCTGGTGCACCGCATGGAGCGTTATCTGAATGCGCTGGGCACGATCGCCTCGGCCGGTCCGCTGCTGGGCCTGCTCGGCACGGTGGTCGGCATGATCCAGATGTTCATGGGCATCCTCGACCACGGCGTAGGCGATGTGAACCAGCTGGCCGGCGGTATCGGCAAGGCGCTGGTGTGCACCGCCACCGGCATGATCGTGGCCATTCCCGCGCTGATGTTCCATCGCTACTTCAAGGGCCGCATCGGCGGTTACGTGATCGAGATGGAAATGGAAGCGTCGGCCCTGCTCGATGCGTTGGACGGCCGCCCCAGCGTTCTGAACACGCCGCCCCGCGCCGGCGCCGCGTCTGCGGCTGCCGCCCCCGTCACGGCCAAGGGCTGACGGATGCGCATCCGCAACGACCGGGTCCAGGACGAGGTGCATATCGATCTGGTGCCCCTGATCGACGTCATCCTGGTGCTGATCATCTTCTTCGTGGTCACCACCACCTTCGACGCGCGCTCGACCCTGCAGCTGCAGTTGCCGACCGCCAGCCAGCAGGACACCACCGAGCCGCCGCGTTCGCTGAGCGTGCTGGTCAACGCCGAAGGCCGCTACTTCATCAACGACCAGGAAGTGCTGCGCACCGACGTCGAGTCGGTCAAGCAGACCATTGCCGCCGTTGCCGGCAGCGACCGTGAACAGACCGTGCTGCTGCGCGCCGATGCCCGCACCCCGTACCAGGCCGTGGTTACCGCCCAGGACGCCCTGGGCCAGCTCGGCTTCCGTCGCATCGCCATCGCTACCGCGCCGGAGGTGCGTCCATGAGTAAACAACACGCGCCGATCTGGCCGATCTACAAACGCCTGCTGGGCTATACCCGCGCCTACTGGGTATTCATGGTCGCGGCCGTCATCGCGATGGTGATCGAAGCGCTGGCCGGCTACCACTTCACCAAGCTGATGGAGCCGCTGGTCAACCGCGGCTTCGTCAATCCCGAGCCGCGCATGGCGGTGATCCTGCCGCTGACTATCCTCGGGCTGTTCATGATGCGCAGCCTGGCCACCCTGGTCAGCGACTACGCGCTGGCCCGCACCGGCCGCAGCGTGGTCCGCGACCTGCGCGAGCAGGTGCTGTCCAAGTATCTGCACCTGCCGTCGTCGCACTTCGACAGCGAAGCCACGCCGGTCATGGTCAGCCGGCTGAACTACGACACCGAACAGGTCACCCAGGCCAGCGCCGACGCGCTCAAGACCCTGGTCGCCGACACCCTGACCATCATCGCCATGCTGGTGGTGATGCTGCAGATGAGCGTCAAGGTGACCGTGGCGATGCTGGTGGTGGTGCCGCTGATCGGTGTGATCGTGTCGTTCGTGGGCAAGCGCTACCGGCGCATCAGCCGCGGCATCCAGGACGGCATGGGCAGCATGGCCCAGACCGCCGAACAGTCGCTGGCCGCGCAGCAGGAAGTGAAGGTGCACGGCACCCAGGCGCACGAGATCGCGCGCTATTCGCGCCTTGCCAACCGCATGCTCGGCCTCAACATGAAGGTCGAAACCACGCGCGCACTGGCGTCCAGCACGGTGCAGTTCCTGGCTGCGCTGGCGCTGGCGGTGATCGTGTGGGTGTCGACCCGCGAAGCACTTGCCGGCCGCTTGAATGCCGGCCAGTTCATGGGCCTGATGACCTCGATGATGGCGATCATCCCCTCGCTGCGTCGCCTGACCAGCGTGCAGACGTCGATCTCGCGCGGCGTGGCCGCCGCCGAACGCCTGTTCGGCATCCTCGACCTGCCGGTCGAGCGCGACCAGGGCAGCACGCGCGCCCAGCGCGTGCGCGGCGAGCTGTCGTTCGAGCACGTGATGCTGCGCTATCGCGAAGACACCGGCATCGCGCTGGACGACATTACGTTCGAGGCCAAGCCGGGCACCGTCACCGCCATCGTCGGCCGCTCCGGCAGTGGCAAGACCAGCCTGATCCGCCTGGTGCCGCGCTTCTATGAACCCAGCGGTGGCTGCATCCGTCTCGATGGCGTGCCACTGGACGAGTACCCGCTGGCCGACCTGCGCCGGCAGGTGGCGATGGTCGGGCAGAAGGTCATGCTGTTCGACGACACCGTGGGCGCCAACATCGCCTATGGCATGGACGCGACCGACGAACAGATCCGCAAGGCGGCCGAAGCGGCCAATGCGTGGGAGTTCATCGAACGCATGCCGCAACAGCTGCAGACCCCGGTGGGCGAGAACGGCGCGCTGCTCTCCGGCGGCCAGCGCCAGCGCCTGGCGATCGCCCGCGCGATCCTGCGCGACGCACCGGTGCTGATCCTGGACGAAGCCACCGCCGCGCTGGACAACGAATCCGAGCGGCTGGTGCAGGACGCATTGCAGCGCCTGATGCCCGAACGCACCACGCTGGTGATCGCGCACCGCCTGTCCACCATCGAGCACGCCGACCAGGTGCTGGTGATGGACCATGGCCGCATCGTCGAACGCGGTACCCACAGCGAGCTGCTGGCGCTGGGCGGGCTGTACGAACACCTGCACAAGATGCAGTTCCGCGAAAGGCAGTCCTGATGGCGTCCAAGGGGTCCCAGACGCCGTCGTACTGGTATGACGGCAGTGCGGTTCCGTTCGCGGCGCGCGTGCTGGCGCCGGTGTACGGCGCCGTGGTGGCGCTGCGCAGGGCGCTGTACCGGCGCGGCTGGTTCAAGCGCCACGCGTTGCCGGTGCCGGTGATCGTGGTCGGCAATGTCACCGCCGGCGGTACCGGCAAGACCCCGCTGACCATCGCCCTGGTCGACCGCCTGCGCGAAGCCGGCTGGAAGCCCGGCGTGGCCAGCCGTGGCTACGGCCGCGAAGACGCCAAGCTGGCGCGTTGGGTGGATGCCGATACCGAAACCGCGCTGGGCGGCGACGAGCCGGTGCTGATCGCCTGGAAAACCGGCGTGCCGGTGCGGGTCGATGCGGATCGCGTGGCGGCCGGCAAGGCGCTGATCGAAGCGGGCTGCGACATCATCGTCTGCGACGACGGCCTGCAGCACTACCGGCTGGCGCGCGACATTGAGATCGAGGTGGTCGACGCTCAGCGTCGCTACGGCAACGGGCGGCTGATTCCGGCCGGTCCCCTGCGCGAACCGGCCAGCCGCGCGCGCGACTGCGACTTCCGCGTGGTCAACCTGGGCCAGGCCAGCGCCGACCCGGCCGCGCTGGCATCGTGCGGGTTCGGCGAATGGGCGATGCAGCTGCATATCGACCGCGCCGAGCCGCTCAGCGGCGGCCGTGCCCGCGCGCTGTCCCACTTCCGTGGCCAGCGCGTACATGCGGTGGCCGGCATCGCGCATCCGCAGCGCTTCTTCGAGATGCTGCGCGCGCAGGGCATCGGGGTGGTCCCGCACGCGTTTGCCGACCACCACGCCTACCAGGCGGCCGACCTGCGCTTCGGCAGCGAACTGCCGGTACTGATGACCGAGAAGGACGCAGTGAAGTGCAAGGTGTTCGCCAACGAATGGCATTTCGCCGTGCCGTTGTCGGCCGACCTGCCGGCTGCGTTCTGGGTCGCGCTGCTTGACCGTGTCGATAAACTCGGCATGCGCTGAGCGCTGCCGTTTCGTTGCGTTTTTCCGGAGGTGTCCCGCATGAGCCAGCCCGTCGATTTCGTTGTCGCCATCCCGGCGCGCTACGCCGCCTCGCGCTTGCCCGGCAAACCGCTGCGGCTGCTCGGTGGAACTCCGCTGGTGCTGCACGTAGCCGAGCGCGCCCTCCAGGCCGGGGCACGCGAGGTCTGGGTGGCCACCGATGACACGCGTATTGCGGATGCGCTGCAGGGCCTGCCCACGGTGAAGGTAGCGATGACCGACGCCGGCCACGCCTCGGGTACCGACCGCCTCGCCGAGTGTGCGCGCCAGGCCGGCTGGTCCGACGACACACTGGTGGTCAACCTGCAGGGCGACGAGCCTTTCGCACCGGCCGAGGGCATCCGCGCCGTGGCCGAAGCGCTGGTCTACAGCGGGGCCGACATGGCTACCCTGGCGACCCCGGTCGAAGACGCCGAGACCCTGTTCGACCCGAACGTGGTCAAGGTCGTACGCCAGCAGAACCTGGACGCGCTGTATTTCAGCCGCGCGCCGATTCCGTGGGACCGCGACGGATTCGCGCGTTCGCGCGACAGCCTTTCCGGCCCGTACTGGCTGCGTCATATCGGCATTTATGCCTACCGCGCCGGCTTCCTGCAGCGCTTCGCCGCGCTTCCGCCGGGCCGGCTGGAGCAGCTGGAATCGCTGGAGCAGCTGCGGGTGCTGGAAGCCGGGCACCGCCTGAGCGTGGCATTGTCCCCGGCGGCCTTCCCGCCGGGCATCGACACCCCGGCCGACCTGGAGCGCGCCGAGGCCTGGCTGGCCCGTCGTCAAATTGACGGTGGCACGACGGTTGCATGACGCTCAGTCCTGCATAATCACCGCATGAACGTACAGCTCGTCCAGGACCTTCCCGAATTCGCCACGTGGCTCAACGCTGCGCCGACCACCCTGACCGAGATGCGCGGTCGCCCGGTCGTACTCGCCTTCGTCAACGCCGGGTCGGTCTGGTGCGCGCAGCGCCTGGCCGAGCTGGGCCAGTGGCAGTCGCGCAATCCGGGCAAGCTGCAGCCATTGATCCTGCAGGTACCGCGCTTCGATTTCGAGCGCGAGCCGGAGCAGGCGTTGAAGCTGCTGCGCCGCCAGGGCGTGGGATCGCCGGCCCTGCTGGATGCGGACTGGGATGGCTGGCGACGTTTCAACGTGACCGCCTGGCCGACCCTGGTGCTGCTGGACGCGCAGGGCCGGGAAGTGGACCGCTTGGTCGGTTTTGGCGAGGACCTGGACCGCGCGCTCAATGCGCTGTGCCAGGGCATTGCCGCGCCGCTCGACGGCGACGCGCCGCGCCTGCGCGAGCTGAGCCCGGAGCCGCGCCTGCCGCTGCTGTTCCCGTCCGCGCTGGCGGTGAGCACGGAGCGGCTGTACATCGCCGACAGCGGCCACCACCGCATCCTCGAATGCAGCCATGCCGGCCGCGTGCTGCGCCAGTTCGGCCTGGGCACCGCCGACATGATGGATGGCGGCCCCGGCGAGGCCGCGTTCAACCGGCCCCAGGGCCTGGCGCTGGAGCGTGAGTGGCTGTACGTGGCCGACACCGGCAACCACGCCCTGCGCCGCGTCCACCTGCTGACCGGCCAGGTCGATACCCTGTGCGGCAACGGCCGCCCGGGCGACCCGCGCGAAGGCGCGGTGGCCGATCCCCGCCAGGCGCCGCTGAACCACCCGCAGGGCATCGCCGTGGCCGACAACCAGGTCCACATCGCGATGGCCGGCGACAACCGCATCTGGAGCTACCACCTGGGCCAGCGCACGCTGTCCTGGCGGGCCGGCTCCGGCGCGCTGGACGAGCGCGACGGCAGCGGCCACCTCGCCGCATTCGCCCAGCCGAGCGCGCTGGCCGCCGTGCAGCAGGTGCTGTACGTGTGCGATGCACTGGGTTCATCGATCCGTTCCATGCAGCTGCGTGGCGACCTTGTCCAGACCCTGGTCGGGCAGGGCGCGTGGACGTTCGGCGAACAGGACGGCCCGCGTACCACCGCGTTGCTGCAGTACCCGCAGGCGATCGCAATGAGCCCGGATGCCCCGGTGCTGTGGATCGCCGACGCCGGCAACGGCCGCCTGCGTACCCTGCGCCTGGGCGGCGGTGAATTGAGCACGGTGGAACTGCCGCGCCGCCTGCACGGCCCGTCCGGCCTGGCACTGGGCGGCGGAGCGGTCTGGATTGCCGAAACCGACGCGCACGCCGTGCTGCGGTTCGACCCGGTCAGCGGCGTACTGAGCGACGTGCCGATCAGCGAATGACCCTGCCCACCGCACCGGCCTTCGACGGCAAGGCATTCGCGGCCCACCTGAGCACCGCGCCCGGCGTGTACCGCATGTACGCCGCCGACGACACCCTGTTGTACGTCGGCAAGGCGCGCGCGCTGCGCAACCGGGTGGGCAGCTATTTCAACGGCGCGCCGAAGACCACGCGGATCATGTCCATGCTGTCGCAGGTCGCGCGCATGGACGTCACCGTCACCCGTTCCGAAGCCGAAGCGCTGCTGCTGGAAAACCAGCTGATCAAGTCGCTGTCGCCGCGTTACAACGTCTCGCTGCGTGACGACAAGACCTACCCGCACGTGCTGCTGACCCGCGAGGAGTGGCCGCGCATCGCGCTGCACCGCGGCCCGCGCGCGGTACCCGGGCGTTACTTCGGCCCGTACCCGGGCGTGACTGCGGTGCGCGAAACGCTCAACCTGATGCACAAGCTGTTCAAGCTGCGCAACTGCGAAGACAGCGTGTTCCGCAACCGTTCGCGGCCGTGCCTGCAGTACCAGATCGGTCGCTGCAGCGCGCCCTGCGTCGCGCTCGTGGCTGAAGCCGACTATGCCGAGTCGGTGCGCCGCGCGTCGCTGTTCCTGGAAGGCAAGAGCGACCAGCTGGCGCGCGAGCTTGGCACCCAGATGCAGGCCGCCAGCGAAGCGCTGGAATTCGAGCAGGCCGCGCGCCTGCGCGACCTGGTCACCTCGCTGCGCAGCATGCAGACCCGCCAATACGTCGATGGCCGCGCCGCCGACCTGGACGTGCTGGCCTGCGCCACCCAGGGCGCCAACGCCTGCGTGATGCTGCTGGCGTTCCGCGATGGGCGCAACATGGGCACGCGGCCGTTCTACCCGCGCACCAATGGCGAGGAAAGCGCCGAGGAAGTGCTGGGCGCGTTCGTCTCCCAGTACTACGCCGAGCAGACCCCGCCGCGCGAGATCCTGCTCGACCGCGAGATCCCCGATGCCAGCCTGATCGAGTCCGCCCTGAGTACCTCGGCCGACTACAAGGTGCAGCTGAAGTGGAACGTCCGTGGCGAGCGTGCCGGCTATGTGGAACTGGCCAGCCGCAACGCGCAGATCACCCTGGTCAGCGAGCTCACCAGCCGCAGCGCGCAGCATGCGCGCAGCGAGGACCTGCGGCAGATGCTGGGCCTGGCCGAACAGGTCAAGCGGGTGGAGTGTTTCGACATCAGCCACACCATGGGCGAAGCCACGGTGGCCTCGTGCGTGGTGTTCGATGCCAGCGGTCCGGTGCGGAGCCAGTACCGCCGCTACAACATCAGCGGCATCGAGCCGGGCGACGACTACGCCGCCATGCGCCAGGCGATCGACCGCCGCTTCCGCCGCGCGGTGGAAGAGGAGGGCGTGCTGCCGGACCTGCTGCTGATCGACGGTGGTGCCGGTCAGCTCTCCCAGGCCCAGGCGGCGCTCGCCGACCTCGGCGTGGAAGGGGTGATGCTGGTGGGCGTGGCCAAGGGCGTGGAGCGTCGCGCCGGGCACGAAGCGCTGGTGCTGCCCGACGGTCGCGAGCTGCGTCCGGGCGCGGCATCGCCCGCGCTGCAGTTCATCCAGCAGGTGCGCGATGAAGCGCACCGTTTCGCTATCACCGGCCATCGCGGTCGCCGCCAGAAGGCGCGCATGACCAGCAAGCTGGAAGACATTCCGGGCATCGGGCCGCGCCGTCGCGCCAGCCTGCTCAAGCATTTTGGCGGCCTGGTCGGCCTGAAAGCGGCAGGCGAAGCGGAAATCGCCAAGGTGGAAGGCATCAATGACGCCCTCGCCGCACGCATCTACGCTAACCTGCATGGACTGCCAACGCCCCCTGCGGCTGGCGAGTAGAGAGACGCAATGAAGTTGACCCTCCCCACCTGGCTGACCCTGCTGCGGATCGTGATGATCCCGGTGCTGGTGCTGGTGTTCTATCTCCCCTACACCTGGACCAACTTCGCCTCGGCGGCGATCTTCGGGCTGGCGGCGCTGACCGACTGGCTGGATGGCTGGATCGCCCGCCGCTACGACCTGGCGTCGGCGTTCGGTGCCTTTCTCGATCCGGTCGCCGACAAACTGATGGTGGCGGTGGCGCTGTTCCTGATCGTGCAGGGCCACCCGACCCCGTGGATGGCGTTCTGGGCAGCGGTGATCGTCGGCCGTGAGATCGCGGTGTCGGCGCTGCGCGAATGGATGGCCGAGATCGGCCAGCGCGCGAAAGTACGCGTGGCCCTGATCGGCAAGATCAAGACCACCGCACAGATGGTCGCGCTGCTGTGCCTGCTGTATTCGGTGGCACCGAATACCCCGGTGTCCGATATCTGGATGGGCGAACCGGTGTTCCATATCGGCGACTGGACCCTGGCCATCGCGGCCGTGCTCACGCTGTTCTCCGGCCTGCAGTACCTGCACGCCGCATGGCCGAGCCTGCGCGAGGACGAGCGCGCCGCACGCGAAACCGCGCGTGCGAAAAAGAAGGGCTGAGGGCTATTGACAGCACCGCATTTGGCTGTAGAATTTCGCCTCCCAAGCGGGAATAGCTCAGTTGGTAGAGCGCAACCTTGCCAAGG
>NZ_CAUQLJ010000048.1:0-8544 GCF_963519125.1 uncultured Stenotrophomonas sp.
GGCCGCGGCACATGTCCACGTATTCCTGGTGGTAGTACATGCCCATCGCCTGGATGTCCGGCGACATGTCTTCGATCAGGCGCAGTTTGTAGTCTTCGCCGCGGGCCTTGAAGATCTCCACGACCTCAGCGCGCGGGGTGACCTTCTTGATCACGTCGTAGTCCTGCGCGATCAGCTCGCCCATGCGCTTTTCGATGGCGGCCATGTCGTCCGGGGTGAACGGACGCTCGGACTGGATGTCGTAATAGAAACCTTCGGCGATGACCGGGCCGATCACCATCTTCACGTCCGGGTACAGCTGCTTGACCGCGTGGCCGAGCAGGTGGGCACAGGAATGGCGGATGATCTCCACGCCCTCCTCGTCCTTGGCGGTGATGATGCGCAGGCTCGCGTCGTGGTCGATCACGTCGCTGGCATCGACCAGGGTGCCGTCCACGGCACCGGCGATGGTCGCCTTGGCCAGGCCGGCACCGATCGACTGGGCGACGTCCATGACACTGACGGGGTTTTCGAACTCACGGCGGCTGCCGTCGGGAAGCGTGATCGCAATCATGGCTCTGGCTTTGTGCTCGGGGGGCCTGGGTGCAGGCCGGGGAAACAGGGGTCGAGGGTGTCCGGAAGCGCCGGCCGGATAAAAGAAAAGCGCCACGAAGGCGCCTGTCAGGGGGCCGTCGGGACGTTCAGCGCTGGGCGGTGGTAGTGCTCATGTCGCACGCTGGACCGGCGCGGAGCGCGGGTCACCTTGTTGCCTCGAGGTGGATGGGGTCGATCTTAAACCAAACGCCGGGGGATGCCCAATCCTGCCCCGCCTGAATCGGGCCGTATGGCGATTGAAAACAGCAATGATTACCATGCGCAGGTTGCCGCCTCGCCCGGCCTGCCTTCCTTTCCAAGGATTCTCCCATGCCCTGCGCCGCCCCCTCGGCCCGCACGACCCTGCCCTGCGCAGCACCCCCATGCTGAGCGCTGACGCCCTGGCCCTGCTGTACTGCGCGCTGGCCGGCGCCGCGTCGGCCTTTTCAGCGCTGGCCTTCTACGCCGCCTCGCCGCACTGCCGCTGGCCGCGCCTGCGCCGCGCCGGCCGGCTGGGTCGCCAGCTCGGGCTGGTGGCTGCGGCCACCGCGCTGTGGCTGTGGATGGGCCAGCTCGGGCTGGCCACCGGCTTCTGCGTCACGCTGGGGATCTGGATGCTGACTGCGCTGGCGCTGCCCTACCTGGCCGCCTGGACGCGGCCCGCGGCAGAGGTGCGACGCTGATGTGGGCACGTGCGCTCGCCGGCCTGCTGGCTGGCTTCTTCGTGGCGGCGGCGGCCGCGGGGCTGATCACCTGGCTGCCGCCGGGTCCGTGGCAGTCGGTGATCGTGCCGAGCATGGTCGCCTTCATTCCGCTGTGGATGCTGGCCGTGCTGTGGGCATTCGCGTTCCGTACCGGGCTGCGCGCGTGGCTGTGGCTCAGCGCCAGCGCCGCGTTCGGCTTCGGCCTGTTGTGGCTGCTGCGCCACTTCGATTGGGTGCAGTGAGGTTTATTCGATGAAATTCAGTTCGCTCACCCTGCGCACCTTCACCACGCTGCACACCTGGGTCGGCCTGGTGGCCGGCTTTGCCTTGTTCGTGGCGTTCTACGCCGGCGCGATCACCGTGTTCCACCACGACCTGCCGCTGTGGCAGTCGCCGCAAGGGATGGACCAGCCGGCGCAGACCCTGGACGATGCGCAGCGCCTGCTCGATGGCGTGCTGGCCAGGCATCCGGACGCGCGCAAGCACATCGGCATGACCTTCCCCGGCGCGGAGACGCCGCAGTCGATCGCGTACTGGCAGGACGCCAAGGGCACCTGGCTGTTCGCCTGGGCCGACCATGTGGACGGCAGTCCCACCCCGCCGCAGGCCGGGCTGGCCGAGCTGGTCAACGAGCTGCATTACACGCTGGGGCTGCCGGTCGCCGGCATCTACCTGATGGGCGTGGTCAGCCTGCTGTACGGGTTGGCGCTGCTGTCGGGGCTGGTGATCCACCTGCCCAAGCTGGTCGGCGACCTGTTCGCGCTGCGCCCGGGCCGCAACCTGAAGCAGATGTGGCAGGACGCGCACAACGTGATCGGCGTGCTCAGCCTGCCGTTCCACCTGCTGTTCGCGGTGACCGGTGCGCTGCTGTGCCTGATGTTCCTGCAGATGGCCGCGCTCAACCCGCTGATCTACGACGGCAAGCTGCTGGCGGCGATTCCCGGTGCCACCGACACCGCCCCGATCCGCGCGCCCGCCAATGAACCGGTCCGCGCCGGCAGCCTGGCGATGCTGCATGCGCGGTCGATCGCGGTGGCCAACGAGATGGGCCAGCAGCGTTTCGAGCCGGCCTACCTGAAACTGGCCAATGCCGGCGACGCCAACGCGGTGATCGAAATCACCGGCGACGGCGGCGTGTCGCTGGGCCCGCTGGGTGCGGTGGCGATGGATGCTAACACCGGCGAGGTCCTGCACACCCAGCTGCCGGGCCAGCGCGACGCCAACCACGCGACACTCGCAGCGGCGTATGCGCTTCACTTCGGCGAGTTCGGCAACGGCCTGGTGCCGTGGCTGTACTTCGTGCTCGGGCTTGGCGGGGCGTTCCTGTTCTATTCGGGCAACCTGCTGTGGATCGAGTCGCGCCGCAAGCGCCGCCAGGTCCAGCAGGGCCGCGCACAGGTGAACATGGCGCGGGCCACGGTGGGGGTGTGCATCGGGCTGTGCGTGGCCGTGTCGGCCGCGTTCGTGAGCGTGCAGCTGCTGGAACACCTGGCACCGGCGCACGCCGACGCCGGCATGCGCTGGACCTGTTTCCTGGTGTGGGGCGGCTGCGCCCTGTGGGCGGCGCTGCGCGCGCCCGCCAAGGCCGCCGTGGAGCTGCTGTGGGCGGCGGCGGTGGTCACCGCGTTGATCCCGGTGGTGCACGGCGTGATGAGCGGGCTGTGGTTGTGGACCAGCGCCGCGAACGGTTATTGGCCGTTGTTCTGGGTAGATGGCGTGGCCTTGGCGATGGCGATCGGGTTTGCGGCAATGGCGCGTGCCACCCGTCGCCGTGCGGTGCAGGGCGATCAAAACAGCGTGTGGGCCCTCGCCCGGGCCTGAGCCTGGCTTTCAGAATTCTTCAGGCGCTTTTCCAGCACTTCAGGCGCCGTGATGGCGTAGTGGAGCTCCACATCCAAGGAGCTCCACCATGCCCTGCCCCGCCCGCCGTTTCGCCGCGCTGGTCCTGTCACTCTGCACGTGGCTGCCGCTCGCCGCGCTGGCCGCGCCGCCGCCGTTGGACCCCGCGCCGCTCGCGGCGCTGGAGGCCGCCGTTGCCAGCGACGAGATCAAGCAGGTCACCAGCGTGCTGTTGCTGGTCGACGGCAAGGTCGCCTACGAGCGCTACTTCAACGGCGCCGATGCCGAAACCCTGAACGACGTGCGCTCGGCCAGCAAGAGCGTCACCGCTCTGCTGGTCGGGGCAGCCATCGGCGACGGCTACCTGCCGGGGGTGCAGGCCCGTGTCTACGACTACTTCCCCGAATTCACTGCCCAGCACCGCGTGGACCCGCGCCTGCTGGGCACCACCGTGGAAGACCTGCTCACCATGAGCAGCCTCTGGGAGTGCGATGACCAGAACCAATTCTCCAGCGGCAACGAAGAGCGCATGTACGTCACCGAGCGCTGGCTGGACTTCGCGCTGTCATTGCCCGTGAAGGGTTTCGCGCCGTGGATGCGCCGGCCTGAAGACAGTCCGCAGGGCCGCGCGCACGCCTACTGCACGGCCAATTCCTTCGTACTGGGTGCGGTGGTGGAACGGGCGACGAAGATGCCACTGGCCGACTATGCCGCGCAGGCCCTGGAACGCCCACTCGGTATCACCACCAGCCACTGGAACCGGTCACCCGAAGGCATCGGCATGGGCGGCGGCGGCACCCGCTACCGCAGCCGCGACTTGGCGCGACTGGGCGAACTGGTGCTGGCCGGTGGCAGCTGGCAGGGAAAGCAGCTCGTTCCCGCCGGGTTCGTGTCTGCGATGGTGAGCCCGCAGGCGCAGGCCGACGACGGCAGCGACTATGGCTACCAGTGGTGGGGCCTGAAGCTGCCGGTGGACGGCCGCGAAACCAGGGTATGGGCGATGTCGGGCAACGGCGGCAACTACGTGTTCGTGATGCCGGAGAAGAAGCTGGTCGCGGTGGTCAGCAGCAAGGCCTACAACCGCAGCTACGCCCATCCGCAGTCGCGCCGCGTGCTCACCGATTTCCTGTTGCCGGCGTTGCGCTGAGGCCGTCGAGGTCCTTCGGGCGCCAGGTTGCTGCCAGCACCTGCGCCCGTTGCGTGGCCACGTCGTCCTCGATACGGGCCAGCAGGCGCTCCCATCCGGGCGCCTGCCGCAGCGGCGCGAACAGCGGGGTCACCCGCAGCCATGCCGCATCGCGAAAGCCGGCATCCACCGCACGATGCAGGTCGGCGATCGCTGCATCGGCATCGCCCTGCGCCTGGTGCAGCAGCGCACGCTCCAGCGCCGCATCCGACCAGCCATCGTCAGACTGCCCCTTCAGCTCGGTGAGCCGGGCGGAGATCCACTCTCCGGCCGGGCTGCCACCACCGCGATGCAGGCCCGATAAGGTCTGCCCCATCGACTGCAGCGGGCGCAGCAGGCGGCCGCGCTCGAACGCCTCGGCAGCGCCCTGCGGGTCGCCGCTCATCAGCAGCAGTTCGCCCTGCAGGCGCAGCAGCTGCGGATGTGGGGTGCCACGCGCCAGGGCCTGATCAAGCGCCTGCCGTGCCTTGTCCTGCTCGCCCATGTTCATCAGGGCACGCGGCCACGCGATATTGCTGAAGACGTTGTCCGGATACAGCTGGAAGTTGCGCGCATGGCGTCGTGCGGCAACGTCGGTGAATCCGAGCAGCTCCAGTTCGCGCGCGACCTGGACCTCGCGGAAGCGGATCCGCTCGGGCGCTCGCAGCGCGAGGTTGGCCTCGAGCGCCAACGCCAGGTGGCCCTGCTCCTGCTGCAGATAGGCCAGCGAAGCGCGGGTGCGTTCGTCGTCTGGGTCGCGCAGCAGTGCCTGCTGGTAATCGGCAATCGCCTGCGGCATCGCCCCGAGGCAATCGTGCGCGTAGCCGCGCAACGCATGCGCGGCGGCATCGTCCGGCGCAGCACGCAGCTCCTGTCCGGCCAGCCGCAGCGCCTCTTGTGCATTACCCGGCTTGCCGTTGAACAGACAGGCGTCGGCCGCCAATGCACGCGCCAATCCGCGCCGTGCGGTGCTGGAATCCGGGTCGATCTGCAGGGCCTGGCGGTAAAGCGCGATGGCGCGCTCGTTGTTGGTCGCCTGGCCGATGCCGGCGTAATAACCGGCACGTTCCAGCACCGGGTCAGCCGGCGAGCGGGTCGCGTTGCCAGGTAGCAAGGCAACAATCGCAACGACGACGGCGCAAGCGGCTGCAGCTGCGGCAGCGATTGCCCAGGCCCAACGCCGCTGCCGCTGCGGTTCCGCCGCGGCAGCGGCCTGCGGGGCTTCATCCGCACAAGCCTGCACGGGCGCGCAGAGCTGGTAACCCCGACCGCGCACGGAGCGTATGTATCGCGGCTTGCGGCTGTCATCCCCCAGTGCCTGGCGCAGCAGCTTCACCCGCTGGCTGATCGCGTCCTCGCCCACCACCGCCGGGGCCCACACTTGTTGCGCCAAGGTGTCGAACGACACGACGGCGGTGTCGTGATCCAGCAGGCAGTCAAACAGGCGCCAGCTCAGCCCACTGACCGGCAGCACCACGTCGCCGCGCCGCACCTGTTGCAGGGCACGGTCGATGTGCAGATCTAGCAGCCGGACGATAGTCATGCGGCAACATAGTGCAGGCCCGGCGGGGGCGTTACAACCCGGCTACCCGGGTGCAATCCGCCGGTAGAGTCGGTTCCCGAACGACTGCCGATAGCAGCGATTGCGCGGGTAACGCATGACCTTCAATCGAGATCGAGCGTTTCCGGACGTCTCCGTTCGTTGGTCATGCGTCGCCCTGCCGATCAGTGCTATCGGCAGTCGTTTGGGAACCGACTCTACCGGCCACTTGCATCGCTCTCACTTGAAGGGGGCGGCCATGGCCTTCAGAAGGCTGGCTTGGTCATCATCTCCCGTCAGTTCCCAGGTGAACACACCACGCAGCTTTTGCTCACTGGCGAATTCAGCGCGGATGCCGATCGACTGCGGGTCTTCGTAGCTGATGAACACCTTCTGTGCCGGGTTGTACAACCACGGGCTCTGCGCGACGGGGTGCCAATGGCGTTGCCAGTCGGGCTTGCCGAGGAACTCGGCCTTGATGCGGCGCCAGTCGCCGGCGTCGAACGGTGCGCTGTACGGCTGGTACAGGCCATCGGCGCCCGCGCCGGTGACGTTGAAGCCGCGTCCGTAAAACGGCACGCCCAGGACCAGCTTGTCGGCCGGCACGCCGTGGTCGCGGTAGAACTTCACCGCACCTTCCACGCTGTTCCACCGGCGCTGCTCTTTCGCCAGCGGGTCCTGCGGCACTTCGCGCAGCGGCGCGTTGAAGGTGGACACCTTGGAAAAGCCGGTGCCCATGTCGTAGCTCATCAGGTTGATGAAATCGAGTTCCCTGCCCAGCGCTTCCAGCTCGTAGCTGAGCGCAGGATCATAGGGCCCGTCGGTCTGCACGCGGCCGGCCGGCAGCGCAGCGGTAAGCTGGCGGTGCGGGCCCTTGCCGCCGTCCAGTGCGTCGAGCTGGCGGCGGAACTCCCGCACCAGCAGGGTCATGTTGTGGCGGTCTTCCGGGCGGTCGGTGATCTCGAGCGGGCCGCCGGACACCGGGAATTCCCAGTCGATATCCACGCCGTCGAAACTGCCGCGATGCTGCTCGAAGAACATGGCCACGCAGGAACGCACGAAGCGTTCGCGGCTTTCAGGGGTAAGCGCCGCATCGGAGAAGCCGCCTGCGTTCCAGCCGCCGATGGAGATCATGCTGTGCAGCTGCGGGTGCGCGCGCTTGAGTTCGGCCAGTGCCTTGAAGTGTGCCGGTGCGGCGTCGTCCACCACGCAGCGGCCGTCTTCGATGCGGGCGAAGGCGTAGAACAGGTGGGTGAGCGTGTTGGCCGGGATCGCGGCCACCGGGTAGCGTTCGGCTGACCCGCCCGGGTAGTAGGCCCCGATCACGGCGTCCGGGGCGGGCGCAGCATGGCTGGTGAGCGGCAGCGCGGCAATGATCGCCGCCCCCAGCAACGAGACGATGGAACGGGACATGGCAACTCCGTGGATCAGGACTTCGCCAACGTTACCAAGCCACGGCACGGCGTTGTGGCATGTCCTGCGAATCTGTCCTCCGGACAACCTGCAGCAGCCCGCCAGGGCGGCATCGGGCCATGGCGTGGCGATGGTCCGGCAGGCTATCGTCTAGCCCTGCCCATTGCGATGACCTACATGGACGACAACGCCGAAACCATCGACAGCGCTGCATTCGACGATCTCCGTGATCGCGCCTATGCCCATTTCGACAACGGTGAACTGCGCGAGGCCAGCGCGCTGTTCGGTGAGCTGAGCGAGCTCCGGCCCGAGGCCGCGCACCTGCACTACATGCGCGGACTGGCGCACAAATACCTGCGCGACTGGCCGGCATCCCTCGCCCACAACCTGCGTGCGCAGCAGCTGGAAGAGACGTTCGACGAGGCGTCGGCGTGGAACGCCGGCATTGCCGCCACCGCGCTCGGCGACTGGGCCGAAGCCCGTCGCCAGTGGGCGCGCTGCGGCATGACCGTGCCCGATGGCGAAGGCCCGATTGAAACCAATTTCGGCACGGTCAGCGTCCGCCTCAATCCATGGGGCAATGGCGAAACGGTGTTCGCGCGCCGGATCGACATAGTGCGCGCGCAGCTGTTGAACGTGCCCCTGCCGGAGAGTGGCCACCGGCTGTTCGACATCGTGCTGCACGACGGCGCGGTGACCGGCGAGCGCGCCCTCAATGGCAAGACGGTGCCGGTGTTCAACGTGCTGCAGACCCTGCAACGGTCGGATCACCAGACCTTCGTCGCGTTCGTCCGTTGCCCCACGTTCGAAGACGCCACTGCGCTGGAGAACGCGCAGCTGCCGGGAATCGGTTTCGTCGAGGACTGGACGCATTCCATCCGGCATCTCTGCCTGCGCTGCAGTTACGGCGTACCGCATGAGGCGGGCGAGCACCGCGACGGCGAGGCCCGCAATGACGACTGGACAATGGACCGCCACCTGGGCATCGGGGCGCAGGGCAAGGCGGCCGTGCAGCGGCTGCTGGCCGATTGGGCGGCAGCGGGTCCCGGGCGTCGGGTCGATGCGATCGAGCACCGGCAGGTGGTGGTGAGCGGACCGGTGGAAGGCACCGTGTGGTGGCGCGGGCACGACGGCGACGACGGGAACGAAGAAGAAAGCGACGCATAAAAAAAAACGGGCCGAGGCCCGTTTTTTTTAATCACAGAGTAGTACGCCGTTGGCGGATTACTCGGCCGAAGCGCCTTCGCCTTCTTCGACGGCCTTCATCGACAGGCGGATACGGCCCTGCTTGTCGACTTCCAGCACCTTGA
>NZ_CAUQLJ010000049.1:0-7432 GCF_963519125.1 uncultured Stenotrophomonas sp.
CAAACCCACCCCCGCCGACCCTCCGACAGTTGGCAGGTGAGTCACCAAAAAGCGGTAGAGCCGGGCCCTGCCCGGCTGCTGTTTCTCAGCCGCCTGCACCACCGCCGCCAGCCTGAATTCCACCGGCTGTCAGCGCGGCCGGATCCAGCAGACGACGCAGTTCCGCCTCGCTCAATCCACTGTCTTCCTTCGCAACCTCCAACACCGGCCGCTGCTCTTTATAGGCACGCTTGGCAATCGCCGCGGCCTTCTCGTAACCGATGATCGGGTTGAGCGCGGTTACAAGGATCGGGTTGCGACCCAGCGCTTCGCGCACGCGGTCTTCGCGCACCTTGAGCCCGGCAATCGCGGTGTCGGCGAGCAGGCGCGAGATGTTCGACAGCAGGCCGATCCCGTCCAGCAGGTTGGCCGCGATCAAGGGCAGGGTCACGTTCAACTGGAAATTGCCGGTCTGGCCCGCCACCGTGATCGCGGTGTGGTGGCCGATCACCTGCGCGCACACCATCACCGTCGCCTCCGGAATCACCGGATTGACCTTGCCCGGCATGATCGAACTGCCCGGCTGCAGCGCCGGCAGCTCGATCTCGCCCAGGCCTGCCAGCGGACCGGCGTTCATCCAGCGCAGGTCGTTCGCGATCTTGATCAGCGCCACCGCCAACGCATTGAGCTGACCCGACAGCTCCACCGCATCGTCCTGCGCTGCCAGCCCTTCGAATTTGTTTTCCGCACTGTCGAAGCGCGCGCCCGTCTGCTGCTTCAAGCGCTTGGCCACCCGCTCGCCGAAACGTGGATCCGCATTGATCCCGGTCCCGATCGCCGTGCCACCCAGCGGCAGCCGGCGCAGCCGCTTCAGGCTGTCTTCAAGCCGCTCCTGCGCCGACGACAACTGCGCCGACCACGCGCCGAATTCCTGCTCGAAGGTCAGCGGCATCGCATCCATCAGATGCGTGCGCCCGGTCTTCACCACCTTGCGCAACGCCCGGCCGCGCTTGTCGATGGTCTTGCGCAGGTGCACCAGCGCCGGCAGCAATTGCTCCTGCACCCCCAGCAACGCCGAGACCCGCAACGCGGTCGGAATCACATCGTTCGAACTCTGCCCCTGGTTCACGTGGTCGTTCGGATGCACCGCCGTCTTGCCGGCTTTGCCCGCACGGTTGGCCAGCGTCGCGATCACCTCGTTGGCATTCATGTTCGACGACGTGCCCGAACCGGTCTGGTAGATGTCGATCGGGAAGTGCGCGTCGTGCGCGCCAGCGGCCACTTCGTCCGCCGCACCTTCAATCGCCTTGGCGATGTTCTTCGGCAGGTGGCCCAGCTCGGCGTTGACCGCCGCAGCAGCCCCCTTCACCAGCCCCAGCGCGCGGATGAAACCGCGCGGCATGCGTTGGCCCGAGACCGGAAAATTGTCTACCGCACGCTGCGTCTGCGCGCCCCAGAGCGCGTCTGCAGGTACCTGCAGTTCGCCCATGCTGTCATGCTCGGTCCGGAAACCCTTGCTCATTGCATCACTCCGCGGTTCTTTCAGTGGGGAAAGGGAACGGCGGCTGGCAACGGGCCTTCATTCCCTGGCTGGCGGCTCCGCTCACGATACTCCCAAGCCGGATTGAAACCCAAGCGTGCGCCGGTTCGGCTAGACTCGGGATTCGTGTTCATTCAGGCATCACCTCTTCTCCCATGGGCGACGACCCTCATTGTTGTAACCACATTCCCTCCATCCCGCAGGGCCGCCACGCATGATCGTCGGCAACCTCCTGCTCCTGCTGCTGGCCCTGTTCCTGGTGGTGCTCAACGGCTTCTTTGTGGCCGCCGAGTTCGCCCTGGTCAAACTGCGACACACCCAGGCCGTCGGCCTGGCTGCCCGCCACGGCTGGCGCGGCCGCCTGCTGCTCAACGTGCATTCGCACCTCGACGCCTACCTCTCGGCGTGCCAGCTCGGCATCACCCTGTCCTCGCTCGGCCTCGGCTGGGTCGGTGAACCCGCCTTCGCCCACCTGCTGCAGCCGCTGTTCGACACGCTCGGCATGGGCCCCGAAGCAGCCCGCCTCACCGCCTTCATCATCGCCTTCAGCCTGATCTCGTTCCTGCACATCGTGCTCGGCGAACTCGCACCGAAATCGATGGCGATCCGCCGCCCCGAAGCGATGTCGCTGTGGACCGCCGCGCCGCTGTACCTGTTCTACTGGGCGATGTTCCCGGCGATCTGGCTGCTCAACCACAGCGCCAACGCCCTGCTGCGCCTGGCCGGTTGGGGCGACGTGGAGCACACCTCGCACCGTTACTCGCGCGAGGAGCTCAAGCTGATCGTCGCCCGCCAGCAGCCCGGCGCCGATGCGCCGGACCAGGACCTCACCCTGATGAGCCACGCGCTGGAACTGCCGGAGCTGGTCGCCGGCGACCTGATGCGCCCGCGCGAACACATGCGCGTGTTCCGCCAGGGCATGGGCCTGGCCGAGGTCATGGCCGAATTCGCCGAAAGCCGCTACAGCCGCTATCCGTGGTTCGACGCGGACGGCGAAGAAGTGTTGGGCGTGCTGCACATGAAGGACCTGCTGGTCGAGATCGCGCGCGGCAACCCGACCGACGACCTGCGCGCCCTGCTCCGCCCGGCCAACCTGATCGCGCTGGAAACCCCGGTCACGGCCGTGCTAGAGCGCTTCCGCACCGGCACCACGCACATGGCCCTGTGCGTGGAGGAGCATGGCCGCATCCTGGGTTACTTCACCCTGGAAGACCTGCTTGAAGTGGTCGTCGGCGATATCGAAGACGAACACCCGCACGTGGTCACCGACGCCCCCACCCGCGGCGCCGACGGCAGCCTGCTGGTGGCCGGTTCGACCTCCATCTTCCGCCTCGAGCGCCTGCTCGGCCGCGACCTCGCCGCCCCCGAGCACCTGAACTCGGTCGGCGGGCTGATCGTCCACCAGCTGCAGCGGCTGCCCGAAGAAGGCGAGCAGGTGCGGATCGACGGCCAGCTGTTCACGGTCAAGCGCATGGCCGGCCACCGGATCCAGGCCGTCACCGTACGCCGCGCGCCCGAACAGGCCGACGAGGACCCCGGGGCAGCGTAGAATGACGGCCCCCGCCGTCATTGCCTGCGCCCGCCATGTCCGAATTCGCCCTGCTCGCCCTGTCCCCGCTCGATGGCCGCTACGCCGGCAAGGTCGACGCGCTGCGCCCGATCTTCTCCGAGTACGGCCTGATCAAGGCCCGCGTGAAGGTCGAGGTGGAATGGCTGCTGGCCCTGGCCAACGAGGCCGGCATCGCCGAGCTGGCGCCGTTCTCGACCGGCGCCGCCGCCCGCCTGCGCGCCCTGGCTGACGACTTCGCCCCGGCCCACGCCGCGCGGGTGAAGGAGATCGAACGCACCACCAACCACGACGTCAAGGCGGTGGAGTACTTCATCAAGGAACAGCTCAAGGATGACGCCGAACTGGCCCCCGCCCTCGAGTTCGTCCACTTCGCCTGCACCAGCGAAGACATCAACAACCTCAGCTACGGCCTGATGCTCGAACAGGCCCGCCGCGAGGTGCTGCTGCCCTCGCTGGACGGCATCGCCGCCATTCTGCGCAGCCTGGCCCACGCCCAGGCCGAACAGCCCATGCTCTCGCGCACCCACGGCCAGACCGCCTCGCCCACCACCCTGGGCAAGGAAGTGGCCAACGTGGTCGCTCGCCTCGAGCGCCAGCGCCGCCAGATCGCCGCGGTCGAACTGACCGGCAAGATCAACGGCGCCGTCGGCAACTACAACGCCCACGCCATCGCCTACCCGGACGTGGACTGGCCGGCCTTCGCCAAGCGCTTCGTCGAAAGCCTGGGCCTGGTGTTCAACCCCTACACCACCCAGATCGAGCCGCACGACAACATCGCCGAGATCGGCGACGCCGCCCGCCGCGCCAACATCATCCTGATCGACCTGGCCCGCGACATCTGGGGCTACATCTCGCTGGGCTACTTCAAGCAGAAGCTCAAGGAAGGCGAAGTCGGCTCCTCGACCATGCCGCACAAGGTCAACCCGATCGACTTCGAAAATGCCGAAGGCAACTTCGGCATCGCCAACGCCCTGTTCGAGCATTTCAGCGCCAAGCTGCCGATCAGCCGCTGGCAGCGCGACCTCACCGACTCCACCGTGCTGCGCGCCGTCGGCACCGCCTTCGGCCACAGCCAGGTTGCCCTCGACTCGCTGGCCAAGGGCCTGGGCAAGCTGACCGTCAATCCCGAGCGCCTCGACGGCGACCTCGACGCCGCCTGGGAAGTGCTGGCCGAAGCCGTGCAGACCGTGATGCGCCGTTATGGCCTGCCCAACCCCTACGAGCAGCTCAAGGCCCTGACCCGCGGCCAGGGCATCACCGCCGAATCGATGAAGGCGTTCGTCGAGGCCCTGGACCTGCCGGAAGACGCCAAGCAGGGCCTGCGTGAGCTGACCCCGGGCGGGTACATCGGGTTGGCCGCGGATCTGGCCAAGGCGATCTGATCGAGCCCACGCACGCGTGAACCCCAGACGGGGCGCCGGTCATTCCGGCGCCCCGTTTTCGTTGCGACACCCCACCGCAGGTGCACATGACACAGAACCAGCGGACAATACCCACGTATCCCGCCTGAACGCTGCAAGGATTCCCCCATGGCTGTGCGCAAGACCAAAACCCCCATCATCGAAGTCCAGGCCCGCCCCGGCCTGCCGCTGGGCATGCCCGCCGCCACCTTCCTGCGCGACTACTGGCAGAAGCGCCCCCTGCTCATCCGTGGCGCCTTCCCCGACTTCGAAACCCCGCTCCAGCCCGAAGACCTCGCCGGCCTCGCCTGCGAAGAGACCGCCCTGGCCCGCCTGATCAGCCACGACCGCACCACCGACGGCTGGACCGTCCGCACCGGCCCGTTCCAGGAAGAAGACTTCCCCGGCATGCCCGACCACGACTGGACCCTGCTGGTCCAGGACGTCGACAAATGGGATCCTGACGTGCGTGCCCTGCTCGCCCACTTCAGCTTCCTGCCCCGCTGGCGCATGGACGACGTGATGATCAGCTTCGCCGCCACCGGCGGCTCGGTCGGCGCCCACGTCGACCAGTACGACGTCTTCCTGCTCCAGGCCTACGGCCACCGCCGCTGGCAGATCGACGCCAGCGAATCCATCAAGGGCAAGCGCCCCCCGCTCGACTTCCGCCCCGACGTCGAACTCAAGCTCCTGCAGCGCTTCAAGCCCACCCACGACTGGGTGCTCGAACCCGGCGACATGCTCTACCTGCCGCCCAACGTCCCCCACAACGGCGTTGCCGAAGACCCCTGCCTGACCTTCTCCTTCGGCATGCGCGCCCCCGCCTCCGCCGAACTGATCAGCGACTACCTCGACACCCTGATCATGGATGCCGACGAGGCCATCCGGTACCAGGACCCCGACCTCAAGGTCCCCGAAGACCCCAATGAGATCGACGTCGTCGCCATGAACCGCGTCGTCCAGGCCCTCAACGCCATCCGCATGAACGACCCCGACCGCCTCGGCGACTGGTTCGGCCGCTTCATCACCACCTACCGCGCCGCCGGTGACGTCGTCGCCTCCGGCCAACCCCTGCCGCGCCACGACGTCGAAGCCGCCTTGGCCGAAGGCATCGAACTCGGCCGCCACCCCTGGGCCCGCCTCGCCTGGCGTCGCGCCAAAAAGGGGGCCAGCCTCTACTGCAGCGGCCTCGAATTCGCCCTGCCGGTCAAGGACGCCCAGGCCCTGGCCGCCGCCGAACAGATCGGCGCCGCCTTCTACCAGAAGCTCTCCGCCAAGGGCCGCGACGCCCTGCACGAACTGATGGCCGGCGGCTACTACCAGCTGCTCGACGGCGACGACTTCGAGGATGAAGACGACTTCGACGACGAAGACGCCAACGACGACGTCGCCGAGTACGACATCATCGACGCCACCGACACCGTCGAGGTCGTCGAAGACGAAGACGTCCAGGCCAACGTCCACGAAGTCACCGTCCACGAAGACGGCGTCGAAGTCATCGTCGACTTCGACGACAGCGACAGCGACGACGACGCCGAAGCCACCGACGGCCACGGCGGCAAGGCCTGACATGACCGCGCCCGACCTCCCGAACGGCGCGATCAACATCGAAAGCGCCGACCAGGCGGTGGCGTTCACCACCGCCCTGGTCGACCGCGCCCGCCGCCATCTCTGGATCCACACCCGCCTGCTCGACCCCGGCCTGCTCGACGCCCCGCCGGTGCTCGAGGCCCTGCGCCGCTTCGCCACCGCCCGCCACGACAAGCAGGCCACCCTGCTCGTCCACGACGCCACCGCCATCGCCCAGGCCGGCTCGCCCCTGCTCGGCCTGATCCAGCGCCTGCCCACCGTGTTCCGCGTGCGCCAGGTCAGCGATCCCATCGACCGCGCCCTCGCCTCGGCCTGCCTGGTCAACGACGCCGGCGACTACTACTTTCGTCTGAGCGGCCTGCGCTTCGACGGCGAAGCCGGGTTGTCACTGCCGGCACGTTCGCGGCCGTTGCAGGACGGTTTGCAGCGCGTATGGGAACGTTCGCGGGAATGTACCGAACTGCGCGCGCTCGGCTTCTAGTCCCGTTCCGGCGCCTGAACCTGTCTGGGAATGACACCGCAGGCCCTCCGCAGGCCGTTGTGGTGCCCCTTCCTGTCCCGATGGGGGTACAATTTGGCCCGTTAGATACCGCCCGTGCAGGGCTATTCATCTTCCCTGCCGGATCATCGAAGCCCTACCCCACAAGCGAATCCGACCCTCCATCGTGGACAATCTACTGAAGCAGTTTGCGCAGTCTTCGCAGCTCGCCGGCGGCAACGCCTCCTACATCGAGGATCTGTACGAGCAGTACCTCGTTTCTCCGGACAGTGTCGATCCCAAATGGAAGACCTACTTCGACGGCTTCAAGGGCCGCGAAGCCGGTGACATTCCGCATTCGGCCGTCATCGCCCACATCGCCGACGCCGCCAAAAACGCGGTCAAGGGCGGCGGCAACTCCGGTGCCAGCGACGAACGCGAGCGCAATGTCGGTCGTCTGATCACGGCGTACCGTTCGCGCGGCCACCTCGACGCCCGCCTGGACCCGCTGGGCCTGGCCCAGGCCGTCAACTCGCCGGACCTGGACCTGCCGTTCCACAGCCTGTCAGAAGGCGACCTCAACGCCGAGTTCAGCACCGGCGGTGTCGGCGGCCAGCCGCGCATGAAGCTGCGCGACCTGCTCGCCCGCCTCAAGAAGACCTACACCGGCTCCATCGGTGCGGAATTCATGCATATTTCCGAGGTCGAGCAGCGCCAGTGGCTGTACCAGCGCCTGGAACTGGCCGGTGGCAACTACAGCCTGGACGCTGACACCCAGCGCCGCACGCTGGAGCGCCTGACCGCCGCTGAAGGCCTGGAACGCTACCTGCACACCAAGTACGTCGGCCAGAAGCGCTTCTCGCTGGAAGGCGGCG
>NZ_CAUQLJ010000050.1:0-6681 GCF_963519125.1 uncultured Stenotrophomonas sp.
TGGATGGGTTTACGGCGTCCCCCACCAACCCACCCCCGACGGCCCTGACCAGGGATACCCTGGACCTAACGGCTGTTCGCCCAAACGCATGAAGCCGGGCAAAGCCCGGCTCCAGGTGATTGCATGCAATCAGGGAAAAGCGCCAGGCAAAGAGCCCGGCGCGGCAAGCATTACTGCGCCAGCTTGGCCTTGAGCTCGCCCAGCAGCTTGGTCGGGGCGGCGCCCGTGGCCGGCAGGCCGCGCGGGTCGACGGTCGAGATGTAGGCGCCGGCTTCGACGGCCACCACGCGGACCAGGAAATCGCTGCCTTCGTAGTTCACGTCGAAGGAACCCAGCAGCTGGGCCTTGCTGGCGATCTTCACGCCTTCAACGGACTCCAGTGCGGTGCCGACCTTGCCGAACACCTCTTCCTTGGTGCCCGGAACGGTGAAACCGGCGGTGTTGGCCGCGGCCTGGGTCGGGGCCGGCTTGGCCGCCTGCGAGGCCAGCACCGGCACCTGCGCGGCCGGGTTGTTGCCCGGCGCGTTCAGGTCCGGCGGGACTTCCAGCGGACGCACTTCCGGGGCCATGGCGTAGTCGCCGCGGGCACCGCGCTTGAAGCAGCCGGTGGTGCCGACCAGGGTGGCGGTGGCAACGATCGCGAACGACAGTACGCGGAGGGCGGAAACGGATTGACGCATGTGAATCTCCTGGGTCAGGCCACTGTATTCAGTGGCTGGAAAGGGCTTCAAGCGCACCGATGTCGGTGGCCAGGTGTTCGGCGGCAGCGTGGTGGGCGGCCGACAGCGGCAGCAGCGGCAGGCGCAGCCCGTGCCCGATGCCGATACGGCGCAGCAGGTCCTTCACCGGAATCGGGTTGGACTCCACACCGCAGAATTCGTGGAACGGCTCCAGGCGTGCATCCCAGGCCTCGGTGGCCTCGCGCTCGCCGGCCGCGGCCAGGTCGCACATGCGGCGGTAGGCACCCGGCAGCGCATTGGAACCGACCGAGATCAGCCCGTCCACCCCGGACAGGATCGAGCGCGCAGCGGTGCCGTCGTCACCACTGAGGATGGCAAATTCCGGCGAACGCAGCGCCAGCAGGGCCTGGACCCGACCAATGTCGCCCACTGCTTCCTTGATCCCGACGATGTTCGGGTGCGCCGCCAGCTCCGCCACCGTCTCCGGCAGCATGTCGCAGCCGGTGCGGCCCGGCACGTTGTACAGGATCACCGGCAGGCCGCCCTGGTCCGCCACCGCGCGGTAATGCGCCAGCAGGCCGGCCTGGGTCGGGCGCACGTACGGCGGGGTCACCACCAACGCATGCGTGGCGCCACTCGCCGCCGCACGGCGGGTCTGCGCGATCGTTTTGGCCGTTCCCGACAGGCCGGTACCCGCCAGCACCGGGATGCGCCCGGCTACGGTTTTGACCGCGCTGCGCAGCAGCTGGTCGTACTCGTCATCGGACAGGGTCGCGGCTTCGCCGGTCGAACCGGCTACCACCACCCCGTGAACGCCACCCTCCAGTTGCAGGTGCAGCAGGCGCTGCCAACCGTCGGGATCCAATGCGCCATTGGCTTGGAAAGGCGTGGCCAGCGCGGTGATGAGACCGGAAAGGGACAAGGAAACGATGCTCGGAAGTAAGGGGGCCAAAGGCCGCGGAAAACCGCGGCCGGAGGTACGTTGCATGTTACTTGCGGGTCGAAAGCGCGGGCAAGTATGCTGGACTCCGGCGAACGCGCCGCCCTCGGCGCCGTTCAGACTCACCCCGCATTACCGGAACCCCCTTGACCGACTCCACGCCGCGGCCTGCGCCGACCGAAAACCACCTCCTGATCAACGCCTACACGACGCATCCGGAGTCTCCCCTGCTGCCCGTCACCCGGCGCATCGCCGACAGCGGCTGCAACCTGGTCGACGCCCGCCTGTCCACCGTGGGCCGCGACGTCTCCGTCACCGCCCTGGCGACCGGCTCCTGGGACGCGGTGGCAAAGCTCGAAGCGATGCTGACCCGGCTCGAGCGCGAGGAAGGCCTGAAGCTGGTGTGGTACCGCACCGGCGCCAAGCAGGCGCAGTCCAACCTGCTGCCCTACATCGTCGAAGTGATTGCCGCCGACAAGCCGGGCATCCTGTTCCAGCTGGCCGACTTCTTCGACCGCCAGGGCATCACCATCGAAAACCTGCAGAGCACCCGCTACCGCGCGATGCAGACCGGCGCGGAGATGTTCTCGGCGCAGGTAACCATCGGCGTGCCGGCCAACATGCACATCGCCGCGCTGCGCGACGATTTCCTCGAATTCTGCGACCACCTGAACCTGGACGCGATCATGGACCCGATGAAGTTCTGACGGCTTCGCGCGCCCGTCACCCGGGCGCGGTGTTTCATGCAGTTGTAAGACGCGTCACTCAGGCTCCGAAGCAAGGACCTCATGAACAACGGCGATACCCTGGACAGCACCACCCTTTCCCTCCCGCTGGCGCTGTCCGGCGGTGAGCACACCACCCTCGCTGAATTGGTCGGTCAGTGGCTGGTGCTGTACTTCTACCCCAAGGACAGCACCCCCGGGTGCACCACCGAGGGCATCGACTTCAACGCCCTGCTGCCGGAGTTCAAGCACGCCGGCGCACGCGTCTTCGGCGTATCGCGCGATTCGGTGAAGTCGCATGACAACTTCTGCGCGAAACAGGGCTTCGCCTTCCCGCTCATCAGCGATGCCGACGAAGCGCTATGCACCGCCTTCGACGTCATCAAGCTGAAGAACATGTACGGCAAGCAGGTGCGCGGCATCGAACGCAGCACCTTCCTCATTTCTCCAGACAGTCGTATCGTGCAGTTGTGGCGCAAGGTGAAAGTCGCCGGCCACGCGCAGTCCGTCCTTGAAGCCCTGAAGGCCGCGAAAACCCAGTGACCAACCCGGCACCCCGCAATGGCCATCACCCTGCCCCGCAGGCCGTGATGGCTTGTCCCTGTTCTGCCACCAGGAAATGACGATGACCCGAGGCAAGCGCATCTACGTACTGGATACCAACGTGCTGATGCACGATCCAACCGCGCTGTTCAAGTTCGAGGAGCATGATGTCTACCTGCCGATGCAGGTGATCGAAGAGCTGGACAACGGCAAGAAGGGCACCTCCGAAGCGAGCCGCAATGCCCGCCAGGTGAGCCGCTTCCTCAACGAGCTGGTGCAGGCCTCGGGCCTGGACAACCTCGCCGACGGCATTCCGCTGCAGCGTCCCAACGGGCTGCAGCTGCGCGGCAAGCAGAGCGTAGGCCTGCTGCGCTTCCAGACCAGCCACTTCGACGCCGGCAAGAGCTTCGGCGCGGTGATTCCGGACAACGCCATCCTCGGCGCGATCCTTGCGCTGAAGGAACAGACCCCGGAGATTCCGGTGGTGTTCGTGTCCAAGGACATCAACCTGCGGATCAAGGCGGCGATCGCCGGGATCGTGTCCGAAGACTACGAGAACGACCGTGCGCTGGACGATTTCAGCCTGCTCTACACCGGCGCCACCGAGCTGCCGGAAGATTTCTGGAAGAAGCACACCGACGACCTGCGCAGCTGGAGCGACAAGGGCCGCACCAGCTACGAGATCCATGCCAGCGAAGACGAAGACTGGCACCCCAACCAGTACGCCTACCTGCCCGGCGACGATGAAGTCGAACTGCGCGTGGCCAAGGTCGACGCCAGTGGCAAGGTGATCCTGTCGCTGGTCAACGACTACCGCCACGGCAGCCACGCTGTGTGGGGCATCAGCGCGCGCAACCGCGAGCAGAACTTCGCGCTCAACGCGCTGATGGACCCGGAGATCGACTTCGTCACCCTGCTCGGCACCGCAGGTACCGGCAAGACCCTGCTGGCGCTGGCCGCCGGCCTGGCCCAGACCATGGACCAGCAGCGCTACCGCGAGATCATCATGACCCGCGCCACGGTCAGCGTCGGCGAGGACATCGGCTTCCTGCCCGGCACCGAAGAAGAAAAGATGACGCCGTGGATGGGCGCGCTGACCGACAACCTGGAAGTGCTCACCCACACCCAGGAAGGCGGTGCGTGGGGGCGTGCGGCCACCAACGACCTGATCGCCAGCCGGATCAAGATCCGCTCGCTGAACTTCATGCGCGGCCGCACCTTCCTGTCGCGTTACCTGATCCTCGACGAAGCGCAGAACCTCACCCCCAAGCAGATGAAAACGCTGATCACCCGTGCCGGCCCCGGCACCAAGATCGTCTGCCTGGGCAACGTCGAACAGATCGACACCCCGTACCTGACCGAAACCACCTCGGGCCTGACCTACGCGGTTGACCGATTCAAGAACTGGCCGCACAGCGCACACATCACGCTGCGCCGGGGCGAGCGTTCGCGCCTGGCCGACTACGCTTCGGAGGTGTTGTGAACCGTTCCCTGTTCCGTGTCGTACTGCCGCTGGCGCTTGCCGCGCTGGCGGCGGCCTGCACGCCTGCCAATACGCGTCCCGGCGCGACGGTGCCGACCGCGGTCAAGACCGGCCAGTCGTGGGTGGTGACCCGCCCGGTGATCGTCGCCCAGGTGCTCGACACCTGCTCGCGTCCCAGCCCGGGCCAGACCCCGGGCCGGGTCACCGGTTACTGGGCACCGAGCCGCCAGCAGGTTGAGCAGCTGGAAGCGCAGCTGCCGACGCTGGCCGCGCAGATTCCCGGCGTCACCGATTTCAACCGCCAGTACGTGGGCATCGAAATGGAAGGCCGCAAGGTGATCTACCTCAACGCCTTCCGGTTGCCCGACCACAGCGACGTGGATCCCTCGCGCGAGGCGATCCGCGTCTGCGATGGCGGCCGCATGTTCTGGGGCGCGGTGTTCGACCCGGCCACGAACCAGTTCTCCGAGGTGCAGTTCAACGGGTCGATTTAGGGTCCCTGAAGGCAGCCACGCAGGGCGTGGCTCTACCCCGTGGCACAATCGGGGCATGAGCCCATCGACTCCTGTTTCCGCCCTCACCATCGCCGGCTCCGATTCCGGCGGTGGTGCCGGGATCCAGTCCGACCTGAAGGCCTTCGCCGCGCACCGCGTGCATGGCCTGTCGGCAATTGCCGCACTGACCGCACAGAACACGCGCGGGGTCACCGCAGTGCACGTGCCGCCACTGGACTTCCTGCAGGCGCAGATCGAGGCGTGCTTCGCGGACTTCGACATCCATGCGGTCAAACTGGGCATGCTGGCCAATGCGGAGGTGATCGAGCTTGTTGCCGACGCCCTGCAGCGCCATCGGCCGACCCACGTGATCGTGGACCCGGTGATGGTCGCCACCAGCGGCGCGAAGCTGCTGGAGGACAGCGCGCTGCAGGCGCTGCGCACGCGGCTGCTGCCGCTGGCCACGCTGCTGACCCCGAACATCCCCGAAGCCGAACTGCTGCTGGGCCACCCGATTGAAACCGCCGACGAGGCCGAGGATGCCGCTGCGGCGCTGCTCGACCTGGGCGCGGGCGCGGTACTGCTCAAGGGCGGCCACCTGCCCGAGGGTGCGCGCGTGATCGATCGTTACTTCGACGGCGTCACCCGCGAGGAGTTCATCCACGCACGCCTGCCGGTGGACGCGCACGGCACCGGCTGCACGCTGGCCTCGGCCATTGCCGCCCAGCTGTGCTGCGGACTCTCGCTACCCAACGCCTGCGAGGCCGGCATCGACTACGTCGCGCGCGCACTGCAGGGCGGCTACACGCCCGGCCGCAGTGCGGTGCTGGTGCTCGACCACTTCGGCGCGGGACGGTTGGCATGACCCGTTCCGTCCGGGTTCCAGTAGAGACCACCGACGGCCACCACTTCGAGCTCATCGCGCGGATCCCGACGCAGCCGCGCGCGCAGCTGCTGTGGCTGCCGGCGCTCGGCGTGTCGGCGCGCAACTACGAGCCGTTTGCCGAGGCGCTGGCCGCACACGGCATCGCCGTGTTCCTGCACGAGTGGCGCGGCAACGGCAGCAGCAGCCTCCGCCCCGCGCGCGACCGCGACTGGGGCTACCGCGAGATCCTCGAACAGGACCTGCCGGCCAGCCTGGCGGCGATCCGGCTGCACGGGACCGCGCCGCTGATCATCGGTGGGCACAGCCTGGGCGGCCAGCTGGCCTGCGTGTTTGCCGGGCAGCATCCGGATCTGTTTGCACGGTTCTGGCTGGTCGCCACCGGCACCCCGTACTGGCGCACGTTCCCCGCTCCGCGCGGCTGGCTGCTGCCACTGGTGTACCGCTTCCTGCCGTGGCTGGCCAAGCGCCAGGGCGTGCTGCACGGACGCCGGTTGGGCTTTGGCGGCACCGAGGCGCGCGGACTGATCGCCGACTGGGCGCGCGTCGGGCTCGGCAACCACTACGCGGGCGTGGGCATCACCGCCGACCTTGAAGGCGGCATGCGCCGGCTGCGCGGCCAGGCCAGCGCCGTGGTGCTGGCAGACGACTGGTTCGCCCCTGCCGGCTCCATGCAGGGCCTGCTCGCCAAGCTGCCGCAGGTCGCCGCGACGCTGTCGGTGTTGCCCGCCGATACGCTTGGCGCACGGGCCGATCACTTTGCGTGGATGAAGTCGCCGGATGCCGTGGTGAAGGCGCTTTTTCATTCATTTGAATGAAGTCCTTCACAAAAACGTTGACGGATGCGGCGTCGATCCGCATAATTCCGCTCCTGTTGACGCGCCCGTAGCTCAGTTGGATAGAGTACCTGGCTACGAACCAGGCGGTCGGGAG
>NZ_CAUQLJ010000051.1:0-6188 GCF_963519125.1 uncultured Stenotrophomonas sp.
TGGGCGTGGTGGTGAACAACGGCATCGTGATGATCGAGCACATCAACAACCTGCGCCGGCGCGGCATGGCCCGCACCCAGGCGCTGGTGGAAGGCTCACGCGAGCGCCTGCGCCCGATCATGATGACCATGGGCACCGCGATCCTGGCGATGATCCCGATCTCGCTGACCGACACCCAGCTGCTGGGCGACGGCCCGCCGTACTACCCGATGGCCCGCGCCATCGCCGGTGGACTCGCGTTCTCCACCGTGGTCAGCCTGCTGTTCCTGCCGACCATCTACGCGATGCTCGACGACATGAGCATCAGCGTGGCCCGCATCGTGCGGCGGGCGAGGGGCCTGCCACCCAAGGGCAGCGACGCGGTGATCGAACCGGCATGAAGAAAAAGGGCCACGCAATGCGTGGCCCCATTTCATTTGGCGGGTTCCCGGTAGCGTCGGCCGTTGGCCGACCCAGGCGGTACCAGGTTCGGGCGATATCTACCCGCCGACCTTGTTCCATACCTGGAACCCGGTCAACCACAACCCCAACATGCTGCCCAGATTGGTCAGCATGAAGGTCAGCACCACCCGGGTGACCCGGTTCCGATACCAGCCGCGCACGCTCTGCGCATCATCACGCAGCTTGAGGAAATCCTCGTACGCCGGCTTGCGCAGCCGGGTTTCCACCAGCGCGGCGAAGGCGCCGGTGGGAATGCTCAGGCGGAACGGCTTGAACGGCGCGACCACGATCGCGGTGAGGATGCTCAGCGGATGGCTGCCCGCCAGCAGGCAGCCCAGCCCCGCCAGGCCGCCGGTATACATCGCCCACACCGCCAGCAGCTCGGTCCCGACGCCAAGCCCGCCGCGATAGAAGCCCACTGCGATCCCGGTCAGCACGATGGCCAGGATGCCCAGCGTGATCCACGGGATGTTGCGCTTCTTCGGTACCGACTCCAGCGATTCGCGCAGCGGACCGGGAGCGTCGGTATCGGTTTCCAGATACTTCGCCAGGCCGGCAAGATGCCCGGCACCCACCACCGCCAGCACCTCGCGCTGGGCCGGGTCGTGCACCTCGCGCAGGCGGGTAGCCATGTAGCGGTCGCGCTCGCCGATGATGGTTTCATACAGGGCCGGACTCTCGCTGGCGAACTCGCCGAAGCTCGCCTCCAGCATGTCGCCCTGCTTGAGCTTTTCGATCTCGTCTTCGCCAACGTCTTCGGACGCGAACAGGCCGGTGCCCAGGCCCATCACCAGCTTGATCTTGCCGAAGAAGCCGAGCCGCTGCGAGGCGCGTTTGAAGGTCAGGCCGACTTCGCGGTCGATCAGGTGGACCGGCAGGTTGCGTTCGTTGGCCAGGCCGACTGCGCGCTTGAGTTCGGCGCCCGGCTCGATGCCCAGCTGTTCGGCCAGGCGGCGCTGGTAAGCCGCCAGCGCCAGGTTGGCGGCGAACAGCGCGACCCGGCCCTTGCGGATCACCTCGACCAGGTCGAGCTTGGCCAGCGCGTCGGGATTGGTAAGCGCCTGCAGGCGCTGCGGGTCCAGTTCAACGGCCACGGCGTCGAAGCGACCGCTGTTGATCGCGCGCTCCACCACCTCGACGCTGGCCTGCGAAACATGCGCGGTGCCGAGCAGGGTATAGCGCACGCCGTCGCGTTCGACCACGCGCACGGGCTGGCCGGCAAACAGGGTGTCGCCGGTGGGGTCCATCAGGTTCTCAGTCATTTCATCATTCATTCGAGGGGGCGCTGTCGGCGCCGTCGCCGAGCGCGCGCTGCATCTGCACGGTGTCCAGCCAGCGCCCATGCTTGCGGCCCAGGCCACGGAATATGCCGACGGTGTGGAAGCCGAAGCGTTCGTGCAGCTTGATCGAAGCGGTGTTGGACGGTTCGCCGATCACCGCGACCATCTGCCGATAGCCGCGTGAGACGCAGGCGTCGATCAGGCCCTGCATCAATGCGGTGCCCACGCCGCGGCCCTGGAAGGCGGCATCAACGTAGACCGAATTTTCCACGGTCCACTGATAGGCGATGCGCCCGCGGTAGGTATTGGCGTAGGCGTAGCCGGCAACCCGGCCATCGACCTCGGCCACGATATAGGGGAAACCGCGCGCAACGATGTCATGCATGCGTCGCAGCATCTCAACCGCATCGGGAACGTCGTACTCGTAGGTGTTGACGAAGTCGGTCACTTCCACCGCATAGATCGCAGTGATGGCCGCAATGTCGGCATCGGTGGCATCGCGCAGCTGCACGGTCACGGGGCAGGGTTCCTGTGGGATCAGTCGATGTAGCGCTTGAGCAGGTCGCCATAGGCGTCGATGCGGCGGTCGCGCAGGAAGGGCCAGATCCGGCGCACATGCTCGCTGCGCTGCAGGTCGACGTCGCATACCAGTACGGTCGGGTCGCCACCGGCTTCGGCAATGAACTCGCCCTGCGGGCCGAGCACATGGCTGTTGCCCCAGAACTGGATGCCGGAAGCACCCAGCGGCGACGGCTCGTGGCCCACGCGGTTGCAGCTCAGCACCGGCACGCCGTTGGCCACGGCATGGCCGCGGTGGCTGAGCACCCATGCGTCGCGCTGGCGGCCCTGTTCGTCCTTCTGGTCGTCCGGGTCCCAGCCGATGGCGGTGGGGTAGAGCAGCAGTTCGGCACCGGCCAGCGCCATCAGGCGGGCGGCCTCCGGGTACCACTGATCCCAGCAGACAAGCACGCCGAGACGGCCCACGGAGGTGTCGATCGGCTTGAAGCCGATGTCGCCGGGGGTGAAGTAGAACTTCTCGTAGAAGCCGGGGTCGTCCGGGATGTGCATCTTGCGGTACTTACCGAGCAGGGTGCCGTCCTTTTCGAAGACCACGGCGGTGTTGTGGTACAGGCCTGCGGCGCGACGCTCGAACAGCGAACCGACGATGACCACGCCATGCTTTTTGGCGAGCGCGCCGAGACGTTCGGTGCTGGGGCCCGGGATCGGTTCGGCCAGGTCAAACTCGTCGACGGACTCGTGCTGGCAGAAATACGCACCGTTGTGCAGTTCCTGCAGCAGGACCAGCTTGGCACCCTGGGCAGCCGCTTCAGCCACGCGCGTTTCGATCACGGCCAGGTTGGCGGCCGCGTCACCGTGGTTGCGCTCCTGGATCAGGGCGACGGAAAGGGTGTGGCGTGAGCTCATCCGGGGCGGGTCCTGCAGGGGGAAAAACGCAGTTTATCGCGGATGGGTGTGCACGGCGTGCTGGGGGTTAAATGGGTTTGAGCCGAAGCCAACGCCGGCGTCTCAGTACTACGTGCAGGGGCGGCCGCCGGGCAGCCCCGCTCCGAGACACGCCGTGAACCCGTCCATGGGGGCTGCTAGAAAACATCCATGTTTTCTAGCGTCTCTCCGGGGGCTACCCGGCGGCCGCCCCCATACAGGGTCGTGTGCGGTTGGGAACGGCAGACACGCATGGCGTGTCACTACGCGGATTCGACACGGTGCGCTGACCCGCTTTGGTAGGGTCGGTTCCCAAACGACCGCCGTGAAATCCTCCGCGTCCGGTAACGCATGGAAATGATCGGCACCGCAACGCCGGCCATCGGCCGGACCCGCGTTTCCCGTGGCCACCGGCCAACTGTCAAAGGGTCGACCGGGGTCGGTTTGCGGGGGAATCGGCGCCATGGATGGCGTCCGCTTAGCCTCCATGGACGGATTCACGGCGACCCCGCAAACCGGCACCGGGCGGCCCAAGCCAGGGCAACCTGGCACCCATCGGCTGTTCGCCCAAAACCAAAAACGCCGGGCAAAGCCCGGCGTCAGTGAAATCATCTACTGCCGACCAGGATCAGGCCGCCAGAACACCCTTCGGCAACTGCATCGTGATGCAATGCAGGCTGCCGTTCTGCCAGATCAGCGAGCGGCAGGGGACCTGCACGATCTCGTGGTCCGGGTAGGCCAGGGCCAGCACGTCGCGGGCAGCGTCGTCGGCGACGTCGCCGTAGGCCGGCATCAGCACTGCGCCATTGAGGATCAGGTAGTTCGCGTACGACGCAGCCAAACGGCGGCCCTCGTCGATCACCGGCCGTGCCCACGGCAGCGGGAACAGCCGGTACGGCTGGCCCTCGGCCGTGCGCAGCGCCGCCAGCTCATTGCCCATCGCCTGCAGCTCCGCGAAATGCGAGTCCGTGCTGTCATCGCAGGCCTGGTACACGATGCTGTCGACCGACGCAAAACGCGCCAGCGTGTCGATGTGCGCGTCCGTGTCGTCGCCTTCCAGGTAACCATGGTCCAGCCACAGCACGCGGTCCTGGGCCAGCCAGCCGGCCATGTCCGCGCTCAGCGAAGCGCGGTCGCGTTCCGGGTGTCGCTCGTGCAGGCACTTCCAGGTGGTCAGCAGGGTGCCGACGCCATCGGTTTCGATCGCGCCGCCTTCCAGTGCGAACGGGATGCTCTGCAGCTCCGCGTCCGCAAAGAGACCGGCCTCGTGCAGCACCCCCACCAGCTGGTCGTCCAGGCTTGCCTCGAACTTGCCGCCCCATCCGGTGAAGCGGAAATCCAGCAGGCGGAAGCCGCCGTCCGCACGGCGCAACGTGATCGGGCCCGAATCGCGCAGCCACGTGTCGTCGTACGGCGCCGTGACGAAACGCACCCGATCCGTATCGATCCGGTTCGAGCGCAGGCGCGCGTCCGCGTACGCCTCCAGGTCGTCGTCGGCCACGATGATCACCACCGGCTGGAAGCGGGTGATGGCCGCGACCAGCGCGATGTAGGTGTCCTCGACGTCACCCAGGCGGTCGGCCCAGTCGGTGTCGGCGTGTGGCCAGGCGATCAGGATGGCGGACTGGGATTCCCATTCGGCCGGAAAACGGAGCGTGTCGTTCATGGTCTCGGTGCGTTGACCCGCCGGGAGCCGGCGGGCGGGGTGGTGGGTCAGCGGATCGGCGGCCTCGGGCCGACTTCGTTGCTGTCGGCCTTGTTGACCACCACGTCGATCACCTTCGACTTTTCAAAGTAGACGGTGAACTGCGGGTAGACCCAGCGGTTGATGGTCGGCCACTGGCGCTTCTGGCCACCCCGCGGATCCAGCCTTTCGCTGGGCTCGCCGAAGGCAGCCTGGACCTGGCTGGCGGTCTGGCCGCGAACCGGAACGGCCGTGGTGGGCTGCTCCTTGGTGCGGTCGATCAGCAGGGTGTCGGCGTGGACGCTGGCGCAGGCCAGCAGGGCAAGCAACGGCAGGGTGGACAGGTAACGCTTCATCTCGATCTACTCCCCAGTCATCAAGAAAGGTGTGGGCCAATTACAACAAAATCGGCAATAAAAAACCGCCCGGAGGCGGTTTTTTTTTCAGGCAGGTCGCGACCACGGGGTCGGGACGCCCTTGGGCTCAGCGCTGGCGAGCCTTGAAACGCGGGTTCGACTTGCAGATCACGAAGATCTTGCCGCGACGACGGACGACCTTGCAGTCGCGGTGACGGGACTTGGCCGACTTCAGGGAAGACAGGACTTTCATTGCATACCTCGGCGTAAACGTGGATTCGGGTGGAGCGCGGCCGCGATATGCAGATGACAATCGGCAGGTGACGCTCGTTCAAGCCCGCCATTCTACCGGGCTTTTTTCCATCCTTTCAAGTGGTTGCACCAAAAAAGTCTCGGTGCCGGCCCACCAGGGGCTAGAATGGGCGGTCAAATCCACAGGGAAACCCATGAACCAGCTACCTCCCGTGCTCACCATCGACGGTCCGTCCGGGGCCGGCAAGGGGACCGTCAGCCGCATTGTCGCACGCCGGCTGGGCTGGCATTACCTGGATTCCGGCGCCCTGTACCGCGCCGTCGGCGTGGCCGCCAGCTGGGCCGATATCGACACCTCCGACGCCTCCGCGCTGGTCCGCTGCACCTTCGATACCCATGTCCGCTTCGTCGAGTCCGGCGACGGCAGCCTGCGTGTCATCGTCAATGAGACCGACGCCACCGACGAGCTGCGCCTGGAGACCACCGGTGCGCTGGCTTCCGCCATCGCCGCCATCCCCGAGGTCCGGGCCGCCCTGAAGGAGCGCCAGCGCGCATTCAGGGTTCTGCCCGGCCTGGTCGCCGACGGCCGCGACATGGGCACCGTGATCTTCCCGGACGCCCCATTCAAGGTGTTCCTGACCGCCAGCGCCGAGGAGCGCGCCGAGCGTCGGCATAACCAGTTGAAAGACAAGGGGGTTTCTGTTAACTTTGATGACCTCCTGCGCGAGATCA